>NZ_JNZS01000026.1 GCF_000718515.1 Micromonospora parva
GACATATGCCGCGACAGCGACATAAGGACGACAGAAAGCGCAAGATCGCCGCAGGGCAGGGCAGGGCAGGGCGGGGCGGGGCGGGGCGGGGCGGGGTCGGGTTACGCGGGTTGTTCCTTGCGGACCTGGTCGGCCAGGTGGGTGGGCATGGGGTCGTGGCGGACGAAGTGCCGGCGGAAGGTGCCGGTGCCGGCCGTCATGGAGCGCAGCTCGACGGCGTAGCGGAGCAGTTCGGTGGCCGGCACCTCGGCGCGGACGAGGGTGCGGCCCTCGGCGTCCGGGTCCGGTTCGGTGCCGAGCACCCGGCCGCGCCGACCGGACAGGTCGCCCAGCACCGTGCCCACCGAGCCGTCCGGAACCCGGATGCTCACCTCGTCGATCGGCTCCAGCAGGGCCGGCTGACCACGCTCGGCGGCGTCGCGCAGCGCCAGCGCGCCGGCGGTCTGGAAGGCCGCGTCGGAGGAGTCGACGCTGTGTGCCTTGCCGTCGACCAGTGTCACCCGCAGGTCCACCACCGGGTGGCCGGCGACCAGCCCGCGCTCCAGCTGGGCACGGACGCCCTTCTCCACCGACGGGATGTAGTTGTGCGGCACCGCGCCGCCGACGACCCGGTCGACGAACTCGAAGCCGCTGCCGCGCGGCAGCGGCTCGACCTCGATGTCGCAGACCGCGTACTGGCCGTGGCCGCCGGACTGCTTGACGTGGCGGCCGTGCCCCTTCGCGGGCACTGTCAGCGTCTCGCGCAGCGACACCCTGACCGGCTCGGTGTCCAGCTCGACGCCGCCGGCACGCAGCCGGTCGAGCACCACGTCCGCGTGTGCCTCGCCCATGCACCAGAGCACCAGCTGGTGGGTCTCCGGGTTGCGCTCCAGCCGCAGGGTGGGGTCGCCGGCGACCAGTCGGGCGAGGTTGCGGGCTAGGGCGTCCTCGTCGGCGCGGCTGCGGGCGACGATCGCCACCGGCAGCAGCGGCTCCGGCATCTCCCAGGGGGCGATCAGCAGTGGCTCGTCCCTGGTGGAGATGGTGTCGCCGGTCTCGGCGCTGCCCGACTTGGTGATCGCGCAGATGTCACCGGCCACGCAGAACGACACCTCCCGCAGGGTGGCGCCCAGCGGGGTGTAGATGTGCCCGACCCGCTCGTCGGCGTCGTGGTCGGGGTGTCCGCGTTCGGCCAGGCCGTGGCCGGAGACGTGCACCGTCTGGTCGGGGCGCAGCGTGCCGGAGAAGACCCGGACCAGCGAGACCCGACCAACGTGGCGGTCGACGGTGGTCTTGACGACCTCGGCGACGAGCGGCCCGGCCGGATCGCAGCTCAGCGGCGGACGCGGTGAGCCGTCCACGCCGGTCACCGCCGGCAGCTCGTGCTCCAGCGGGGAGGGGAACGCGGCGGTCAGCACCTCCAGCAGCACGTCCAGCCCGACGCCGGTCTGGGCGCAGACCGGCACCACCGGGTAGAAGTGGCCCCGGGCGACGGCCTTCTCCAGGTCGTCGATGAGCACCTCGTCGCTGATCTCCTCGCCGTCGAGGTAGCGGTCCATCAGGGTCTCGTCCTCGCTCTCGGCGATGATCCCCTCGATCAGCTCGTCGCGGGACTCGTCGATGGCCCGCTGGTGCTCCGGGTCCGGGTCGCGGACGTCGGCGGGCAGCCCGGCGCTGTAGTCGAAGACCCGGCGGGTGATCAGGCCGAGCAGACCTTCGGTGGACACCCCGTCGTCGCCGAGCATCGGCAGGTAGAGCGGCATCACGTTGTCGCCGAAGAGGCGCTGGCAGAGCGCCACCGTCTCGTCGACGTCGGCGCGGGGCTGGTCCAGTCGGGCCACCGCGACAGCCCGGGGCATGTCGACGGCGGCGCACTCCTCCCACAGGGCGACGGTGGCCGCGTCCATGCCGCCCGCGGCGGAGACCACGAACAGCGCGGCGTCGGCGGCCCGCAGCCCGGCGCGCAGCTCACCGACGAAGTCGGCGTACCCGGGCGTGTCCAGCAGGTTGACCTTGATGCCGTTGTGCAGCAGCGGCGCGCAGGACAGGCTGACCGAGCGCTGCTGGCGTACGGCGGCGGGGTCGTGGTCGCCGACCGTGGTGCCGTCGACCACGGTGCCGGCGCGACCGATCGTGCCGGTCGCCGCGAGCAGCGCCTCGACCAGGGTGGTCTTGCCCGCCCCGGAGTGGCCGACGAGCACCACGTTGCGAACCCGCTCGGGCTCGGTCACCACCGGCGTGCCGCCCGTGGAACCCTTGTCGTGACTCTTCTGCGCCATGGGGCGCACCTCCCTCAGCCGGTGGTGGTGGCGACCGCCGCGCGACGGGAAGCGGCCCGGGGCGAGTGCGCGGCGATATCCTCCGGTGGTCTGCTGCACAGCGGGAACTCAACGGGCGGACGGGTGAGCTGGCTCACCTCCCGGCTCGATCTCACACCCGTTGCCGGACAGGCACAAGCCTCCCCCGGGCGGGTCGGCGGTACCGTCCGTATCGGCAGAGCTGGGCGGACCGTTATCGTGGGGACCGCCATGGCGAAGATCTTCCAAGTGTCGGCCCGCGCGGGGATGACCCGCGTCGTCGAGCCGATTGCCCGCGCCCTGCTGCGCGCGGGCGTCACCCCCAATGCCGTCACCGTCGCGGGCACCGTTGGTGTGCTCGTCGGCGCGCTCGGCTTCGGTGCTCGCGGCCATCTGGTCGCGGGCGCGTTGATCGTCACCCTGTTCGCGCTCACCGACCTGCTCGACGGGACGATGGCCCGGATGAGCGGTGGCTCCACCCGGTTCGGCGCGTTCCTCGACTCAAGCATGGACCGGGTCGCCGACAGCGCCGTCTTCGGCGCTGTCGCGTACTGGCTGGCCACGCAGGGCAACTACTCCGGGGTGGCCGCCGCGTTGGTCTGCCTGGCCGCCGGCAGCCTGGTCTCCTACGTGAAGGCCCGCGCCGAGGGGCTGGGCATGACCTGCAACGTGGGCATCGCCGAACGCACCGAGCGGCTGCTGATCGTCGGCGTCGGCGGGATCCTCACCGGCCTGAACGTGAAGCCGGCGCTGGAGATCGCGCTCTGGCTGCTCGCCGCCGTGTCGATCTTCACGGTGGGCCAGCGGATGACGCACGTCTACCGCCAGGCCCAGCAGCTCCAGCCGGACGGTCAGGCGTGAGTGGCCTGCCGGCGACCCGCCGTCGGAAGACCGGCGGCCGAGTCGCGTGAACCTCACCGAGCTGGGCTACATCGCCGGTTGGCGGGTGATCCGCGCGCTACCCCGGCCGTTGGTGGCGGCGGCGTTCCAGGCGGGCGCGGACCGCGCCCACCGCGCCGGCGGCGGGGGTACGGCCCGACTGCGCGCGAACCTGCGCCGGGTGGTCGGCCCGGAGCTGCCCGACGCCGAGCTGGACGATCTCGTCAAGCGCGGGCTGCGCTCGTACGCCAGGTACTGGATGGAGGCGTTCCGGCTGCCCAGCCTGAGCCGGTCGCAGATCCTGTCCACCTTCCGGCTGGACGGCGCGGAACTGCTCGCCGCCGACGTGGCGGCCGGCCGGGGCGCGGTGGTGGCGCTGCCGCACGCCGGCAACTGGGATGCCGCCGGCGCCTGGGTGGCGGCCACCGGTTGGCCGCTCACCACGGTGATGGAGCGGCTCAAGCCGGAGGGCGTGTACAAGCGTTTCCTGGCCTTCCGAAAGGTCCTCGGGATGGAGATCCTGCCGACCCACGGTGGGCCGCGCCCGGCCTTCGACGTGCTGCTGGACCGGCTCCGCGCCGGTGCGGTGGTGCCGTTGCTGGCCGACCGGGACCTCTCCGCCCGGGGGGTGGAGGTGGACTTCTTCGGCGGGAAGACCCGGATGCCCGCCGGGCCGGCGCTGCTCGCGCTGCACACCGGCGCGCCGCTCTACGTGGCCTCGATGTGGTACGAGCCGGACGCCGCGTGTGCGTCGCTGGATGGCCCGCTGCCGGTGCCCGGGCCCGAGGTGGGTCCCCTGGACCAGCGGGTCCGGTCGCTGACCCAGTTGATCGCTGACCGTCTGGCGGCGGGTATCGCCCGGCATCCGGAAGACTGGCACATGTTGCAGCGGATGTGGCTGGACCAGGGAAGGTCGGGGGAGGGCGCGGCGCTGCCCTCGTCGGCCTCCGGCCAGGCCTGAGGAGGTGGGCTGACACATGCGGATCGGCATCGTGTGCCCGTACTCCTTCGACGTGCCCGGTGGGGTGCAGAACCATGTCATGGACCTCGCCGAGGCGCTGATCGCGCTGGGCCACGAGGTCAGCGTGCTCGCGCCGGCTGACGACGATTCGCCGCTGCCGGAGTACGTGGTGTCCGCCGGGCGTGCTGTTCCGCTGCCGTACAACGGTTCGGTGGCCCGGATCGCGTTCGGCCCGGTGTCGACCGCCCGGGTGCGGCGGTGGATCACCAACGGTGACTTCGACGTGTTGCACGTGCACGAGCCGCTCACGCTGAGCCTGTCGCTGCTGGCCGTGCTCTCTGCCCGTGGCCCGGTGGTGGCCACGTTCCACACCGCGATGACCCGTTCCCGGGTGCTCGCCGCCGCGCAGGGCGTGCTCCAGATCGTGTTGGAGCGGATCACCGCCCGGATCGCGGTGAGCGCGTTGGCCCGCAAGGTGCAGGTCGAGCACATGGACGGCGGCGCGGTGGAGATTCCCAACGGGGTGGCGGTGGCCAAGTTCGCCGACGCCGAGCCGTTGCCGGGCTGGCCGGGGGAGTGCGCGGCCGGCACCGGGGGCACGCTCGGCTTCCTGGGCCGGTTCACCGAGGCTCGCAAGGGCTTCCCGGTGCTGCGCGACGCGTTCGTGGCGTTGGCCGCCACCCGGCCCGGCCTGCGGTTGCTCGTCGCCGGTCCCGGTGACCCCGACGACCTGTACGACCAGTTCCCCGCCGAGCTGCACGAGCGGATCACGTTCCTCGGCCTGGTCAGCGAAGCGGACAAGGCGCGGATGCTGCGCAGCGCGCACCTCTACGTCGCACCGAACACCGGCGGCGAGTCGTTCGGCATGATCCTCACCGAGGCCCTCGCGGCGGGTACGACTGTGGTCGCCAGTGACCTGGACGCGTTCCGGCGGGTCCTCGACGGTGGGCGGGCCGGTCGCCTCTTCCCCACGGGCGACCCGGTGGGGCTGCGTGACGTGCTGAGTGAGCTGCTGGACGACCCGGCCGGGCGGGCCACGCTGAGTGCCTGCGGCGATCAGGTGGTCGCGAATTTCGACTGGCCGGTGGTTGCTCGGCGCGTTGTGGAGGTATACGCAGCGGCGATCGAGGCAACCGACGGGCGGGTCATCGACCAGGAGTGGGTGGGGCTGGGCTGAGCCGGTGTGACGGATGGTGCGGTGGTGACCGGTGGGACCGGTCCGGCCGCGCCCAATCGGACGAAACGGAGCAGCACTACGATGCCGCACATGTGGTGGGTGGTGGCCGGAAGCGTGGTCGTGGGACTGGTCGCGGCGTACCTCATCTGGACCGCCGGCCGGGTCGAGCGGCTGCAGGGCCGGGCGGAGCTGGCGGCCCGGGCCCTCGACGCCCACCTGCTGCGCCGCGCGGCGGCAGCCGCGGTCCTGGCTGAGCGGCGTTTCGGGGTCGAGCTGTACGCGGCGGCCCGGATCGCCCTGGACGCCAGCCCGGACGAGCGGGAGGCGGCGGAGAACGACCTCACCCGGCAGTTGCGGAGCGTCCAGTTGGACCCGAACGATCCGAGCTGCGCCGCGGTCATCGCCGCCAGCCGTCGGCTCGCGTTGTCCCGGCAGGTGCACACCGACCTGGTCCGGGACGCCCGCTCGGCGCGAAGCCGGCCGCTGGTGCGCCTGTTGCGGATGGGCCGGGGCCGGGAGTGGCCGCGCTACTTCGACATCGACGACCCGACCCTCGTCGTCCCGGCGGACGTCCCCGCCGCCTGATCCCCGGCGGGCGTCGGCCGCTCCCCGACGGCCCGGTGACCACTGCCACAGTGCAGGCCACCGGGGGTCTGATTGGCTGTCGGTACGGCGTTGCACCGCGCGTAGCATTTTCGCTGCCACCCCCACCGCAGGTCCAAGGAGCGATGACCCGTGCCCGAAAACACCGCCTCGAACACCGGTTCCGCCCCCGTCGTCGGCACCGCCCGCGTGAAGCGCGGCATGGCCGAGATGCTCAAGGGCGGCGTGATCATGGATGTCGTCAACGCCGAGCAGGCCAAGATCGCTGAGGACGCCGGTGCCGTGGCGGTGATGGCCCTGGAGCGGGTGCCCGCCGACATCCGCGCGCAGGGCGGGGTGTCCCGGATGAGCGACCCCGACATGATCGACGGGATCATCGAGGCGGTCTCCATCCCGGTGATGGCCAAGGCCCGCATCGGTCACTTCGTGGAGGCGCAGATCCTCCAGTCGCTGGGTGTGGACTACGTCGACGAGTCCGAGGTGCTGACCCCGGCCGACTACGCGAACCACATCGACAAGTGGGCGTTCACGGTGCCCTTCGTCTGTGGCGCGACGAACCTGGGCGAGGCGCTGCGCCGGATCACCGAGGGTGCGGCCATGATCCGTTCCAAGGGCGAGGCGGGCACCGGTGACGTCTCCAACGCCACCACCCACATGCGGAAGATCCGCCAGGAGATCCGCCGGCTCTCCTCGCTGCCGGCCGACGAGCTGTACGTCGCGGCCAAGGAGCTGCAGGCCCCGTACGAGCTGGTCAAGGAGGTCGCCGAGAGCGGCAAGCTGCCGGTGGTGCTGTTCACCGCGGGCGGGATCGCCACTCCGGCCGACGCGGCGATGATGATGCAGCTCGGCGCGGAGGGTGTCTTCGTCGGCTCCGGCATCTTCAAGGCCGGCAACCCGGCCCAGCGGGC
Source organism: Micromonospora parva (assembly GCF_000718515.1). GTDB lineage: Bacteria > Actinomycetota > Actinomycetes > Mycobacteriales > Micromonosporaceae > Micromonospora > Micromonospora parva. The sequence goes on from NZ_JNZS01000026.1 coordinate 6,805, forward strand.
CGCCGCGATCGTCAAGGCGACCACCTTCCACGACGACCCGGACGTGCTGGCCAAGGTCTCCCGGGGGCTCGGCGAGGCGATGGTCGGCATCAACGTCGACGAGATCCCGCAGCCGCACCGCCTGGCCGAGCGCGGTTGGTGAGCGCGAGGAGTGAGCCGTTCTTGCGAGCCCCGCAGTCGCGAGGGAAGGACGGGTTGGTGAGCGCGCTCCCGCGAGCCCGACAGCCACGGAAGGAACGGTGCCGATGAGCCGGCCCACCATCGGTGTCCTCGCCCTTCAGGGGGACGTCCGGGAGCATCTGGCGGCGCTGACCGGGGCGGGCGCGGACGCCCGCCCGGTCCGCCGTCCGGGCGAGTTGGACGCGGTCGACGGCCTGGTCATCCCCGGCGGGGAGTCCACCACCATCAGCAAGCTCGTCGACATCTTCGAGCTGCGCGAGCCGATCGACAAGCGGATCGCCGACGGCATGCCCGTCTACGGCTCGTGCGCCGGCATGATCATGCTGGCCACCGAGGTGCTGGACGGCCGCGCCGACCAGCGCGGTTTCGCCGGCATCGACATGACGGTACGGCGCAACGCGTTCGGCCGGCAGGTCGACTCGTTCGAGGCGCCCGTGGAGATCACCGGCGTGCCGGGCGGGGGATTCCACGCGGTGTTCATTCGCGCGCCGTGGGTCGAACGGGTCGGCGCGGGCGTCGAGGTGATCGGCACGGTGACCGGTGGCCCGGCCGCCGAGCGGATCGTGGCGGTCCGGCAGGGCAACCTGCTGGCCACCTCGTTCCACCCCGAGCTGACGGGTGACCCGCGCGTGCACGCGTACTTCGTGGAGCTGGCGCGCACCGCCTGAGCGGCCGACCCGCGCGGCCGGGGCGGCGGCCCTTCCCCGCCCTTTCCCGGAACCCGAGCGGATCCTCGCCCGGCGCGCCCGGCACCCATCCCAAGATCGTGCTTGAACATGGATGTAGTGGTGTCGGCGTGCCGGGGAGGCCACTACTTCCTGGTTCGAGCAAGATCTTGGGCGTGGGGTCTGCACCGGTCGTCATCCCCCGCTGGAGGCGCACCGGGTGCCCCGGGCAGTCCCGGGTGTGACATGGCGGGGTGTGGCCTCGGTAAGATTGCCGCGGTTCGGCAGGGCCGTCGCCCGGCGCGGGCACTTCCCGCGGGGCCGATCGGCCGCCGGATCGCCGGATGCGGCGCGGAATCGGTGCGGCAGTCGACGCAGGCGTGCAATGACAGACGGAGGTAGAAGATGTCCGGCCACTCAAAGTGGGCGACGACCAAGCACAAGAAGGCCGTCATCGACGCCAAGCGCGGCAAGATGTTCGCCAAGCTGATCAAGAACGTCGAGGTGGCCGCGCGCACCGGCGGCGGTGACCCCTCGGGTAACCCGACGCTCTTCGACGCCATCCAGAAGGCGAAGAAGAGTTCGGTGCCGAACGACAACATCGATCGCGCCGTCAAGCGCGGCTCCGGCCTGGAGGCCGGCGGCGCCGACTGGCAGACGATCATGTATGAGGGGTACGGCCCGAACGGCGTGGCCATGCTCATCGAGTGCCTCACCGACAACCGCAACCGGGCGGCCACCGAGGTACGGACCGCGCTGACCCGCAACGGCGGCTCGCTCGCCGACGCCGGTTCGGTGTCGTACATGTTCTCCCGGAAGGGCGTGGTGATCGTCCCCAAGGAGGGCACCACCGAGGACGACGTGATGCTCGCCGTCCTGGACGCCGGTGCCGAAGAGGTCAACGACATCGGCGAGGCGTACGAGGTGGTCTCCGAGCCGACCGACCTGATCCCGGTGCGGACGGCCCTGCAGGATGCCGGCATCGAGTACGAGTCGGCCGAGTCCTCCCTGATCCCCAGCGTCAACGTGCCACTTGACGAAGAGGGCGCGCGCAAGATCTTCAAGCTGATCGACGTGCTGGAGGACTGCGACGACGTCCAGAACGTCTACGCCAACTTCGACGTCAGTGACGACGTGATGGCGGCGGTCGACGCCTGAGCCCGGCCTCCGCCCGCCGCGATCGGGCACTGTCTGCCCCGACCGGGCCGGACAGGACAGATCGCTGGTCGAGAGTGCACGATCGCGGTGGGGTTGGTGGGCGGTGAGGAGGTGCCGTGGTGGTGCAGCGGTTCGCGGCCGGCGACACGGTCATCCGGCGTGAGGTGCTGCGCGGGGAGGTCTGGTTCGGCTGCCCGACGATCTGCGTCGAGGACTCCGCCGACCTGCTCGTCCTCTATCTCCCGCCGGGGGCCGAGTTCGGCTTCCCGGCCGACGGGGTGTTCCCGTGCGGGCGGCACCCGTGGGAGGCCGCCGGGCACCACTCCTGGTCGGGGCACGGCAAGCTGATGCTGCAACGCCCCGGTGAGGCGCACTCGATCGACGTGTTCTGGTCGGGCCCGGGGCGCGACTTCGCCGGCTGGTACTTCAACCTTCAGGACCCGGTGCGGCGTACGCCGATCGGGGTGGACACCCTGGACCACGAGTTGGACCTGTGGTGGGCCGCGGACGCCGACCGGTACGTCTGGAAGGACGTGGAGATGTTCGCCCAGCGCCTCGTCGAGGGGCGCTACCCGGGCATGGGGGACGCCATCCAGGCCGAGGGTGACCGGATCGCCGCCCTGCTCGACACGGGTGAGCGCTGGTGGGACCCGGCGTGGGCCAGGTGGCAGCCCGACCCCGCCTGGTCGGCCCCGCGGCTGCCCGCCGGCTGGGACCGGGTGCCACCCGCGCACTGAGCGGCCCGCCCGGCCGGTCAGGCCGGTGTCGCACGGCGACGGGCGCCGGCATCCGATCAGGACACCGACGCCCGCACCGGCGAACCGTACTGCTCAGCCGATGGTCTCCCGTTCCCGCCAGGCGGTACGCAGGGAGGTTCGGCCGTTGGTGCGCAGCAGCGACCCCTCGTACACCCGGGCCCCGGCGACCACGAACGCGCCGGCGGCGAGCAGCAGGATGACCAGCGAGACGATCGGTTCCCAACCGGCCGCGTCACCGGTGAACAGTCGCAGCGGCATGGCCGTGGGCGACGAGAACGGCAGGTAGGACAGCACCCGCATCGCGGTGTCGTTGTCGTTCAGGAAGATCACCGCGAAGAACGGCAGCATCACGGCGAACTGCACCGGTGTCGACACGGCGGCGATGTCCTCCTGCCGGTTGGCCAGCGCGCCGGCCGCCGCCCACATCGCGGCGAGCAGCACGAAGCCGAGCAGGAAGAACGGCACGAACCAGCCGATCGCCGGGGCGAGCAGGGTGAGCAGGCCCCCGCTGTCACCCATCTGCAGCCCGATCACCGCCACCACCGCGATCAAGGCGATCTGCGCGAACGCCAGGATCGCGCCGGCCACCACCTTGCCGGCCAGCAGGGCCCGGACCGGCACGGCGGCCACCAGGATCTCCACGATCCGGGTCTGCTTCTCCTCGGTGACGCTCTGCGCGATCTGCAGGCCGAAGGTCTGCGAGGTGATGAAGAAGACGAACGCGAAGACGAACGGCACCAGGAACGCCACCACGGGGTTGACCGCGTCCGGGTCGAGCAGGCGTACGGTCGGCTGGCTGCTCAGGGCCCGCACCACGTCGTCGGGGGCCTCGTCCATGGCCACGACGGCGGGTCCGCCGACCACCGCTGCGTCCACGTCGCCGTCGCGGACGGCCCGCTCGGCGGCCCGGTCGTCGGGGACGACCTGGACCTCCAGCCCGGCGGCGCGCAGCGGCGCGGCCACGCTCTCGGTCGCCGCGACGGTGGACGGCCCGCCGGCGAGCAACGGCGGCAGGATGGTGCCGGCCGCCGCGATCAGCAGGAAGAAGAGGGTGCCGAACAGGAAGGTGCGGTCGCGGAGCTTGACGCGGATCTCGCGTTCGGCGACCAGCCGGGTGGCCTGGGTGACGTTCACTGGGTGACCTCTCGGAAGATCTCGGTGAGCGAGGGGCTGACCGGGCGGAAGGCGCGGACCGGGCCGCGGGCCAGAGCCGCCTGGAGGACGGGCTGCTCGTCGGCGCCGGCCGGCAGGTCGAAGACCACCCGGGGGCCGTCCAGCTCGACCACTGTCACCCCGGGGTGGTCGCGTACCCAACCGGCGTCGGCGGCGACCACCAGCTCGTAGCGGGGCACCGTGTACGAGTCGCGCAGCTGCTGCCGGCTGCCGGCGGCCCGGATCACCCCGTCCCCGATGATCACCAGGTCGTCGCAGAGGCGCTCCACGACGTCGAGCTGGTGACTGGAGAAGAGCACGGGCGCGCCGGCCGACGCCCGTTCCCGCAGCACGGCGACGACGGTGTCGACGGCCAGCGGGTCGAGCCCGGAGAACGGCTCGTCGAGCACCAGCACCTCGGGGTCGTGCACCAGCGCGGCGGCGATCTGCGCGCGTTGCTGGTTGCCCAGCGACAGCGTCTCCAGCAGGTCGTTTCCGCGTTCACCGAGCCCGACCCGCTCCAGCAGGGCGTCGGTGGCACGGCGTGCCGCGGCGGCGTCCAGGCCGTGCAGCCGGCCCAGGTAGGCGACCTGCTCCCGGGTGGTCATCTTCGGGTAGAGGCCGCGCTCCTCCGGCATGTACCCGAAGCGTCGGCGGTCCTGCCGGGTCAGCGCCGTGCCACCCCAACTGACCTCGCCCGCGTCGGCGGAGAGCACCCCCAGGATGATCCGCATGGTGGTGGTCTTGCCGGCGCCGTTGGCGCCCACGAAGCCGGTCATCCGCCCGGCAGCCACCTCGAAGGACACGTTGTTGAGCACCTGCCGGTCGCCGAAGCTGCGGTCGACGCCGTCGAGGCGAAGCGTTCTGGTCACGCGCTGATGCTAGATCGAGTACGCCGTTGCGCCGTCCGCCCGGCGGCGGAGCGGGCGGGTCCGCCGGGCGGTGGACGCCGGTCACCCGCCGGGGCGGACCACCCCGTTCTCGTACGCGAAGACCACTGCCTGCACCCGGTCACGCAGGCCGAGTTTGGCCAGCACCCGACTCACGTGCGTCTTCACCGTCGCCTCGCCCAGGTGGATGGTCGTGGCGATCTCGGCGTTGCTCGACCCGGCGGCGAGCAGCATCAGCACCTCCCGCTCGCGCGGGGTCAGCTCGGCCAACGCGGCCTCGGCGTCCGGGCCCCGGTGGGCGGTGCCTGTCGGGTCGCCGGGTCGGGCGAAGGTGGAGATCACCCGGCGGGTGATCTCCGGAGCGAGCAGACCGTCGCCCCTGGCCAGCACCCGGATCGCCTCGACCAGCTCCTCCGGCGTGCCGTTCTTGAGCAGGAAGCCGCTGGCCCCGGCCCGCAGCGCGGCGAAGAGATAGTCGTCGCGGTCGAAGGTCGTGAGGATCAGCACGGCCGGCCCACCGGGCCCGTCGGCGGTGATCTGCCGGGTGGCCTCCAGGCCGTCCATCCCGGGCATCTCCACATCCATGAGTACGACGTCCGGGCGGGTGGCCCGGGCCATCGCGACGGCCCGTTCGCCGTCGGCGGCCTCACCGACCACCTCGATGTCGTCCTCCACCTCCAGGATGACCCGGAAGCCGGTACGGACCAGGTGCTGGTCGTCGGCGAGCAGGACCCGGACCGTCGGGCCGGTGTCCGGTGTGTGGTGTGCCGCCGCGCTCATGCCGACGGCCCCGCGCCGGCTGCCGCCTGCTGCCTGTCGCTCGGCCTCGGCTGCGGGCTGATCGGGGCCGCCAGGGGGAAGCGGGCGCGTACCCGCCAACCGCCGCCGGCCCGCGGCCCGGCCTCCAGGTCGCCGTCGTGGGCGCCGACCCGTTCGCGCATCCCGATCAGTCCCAACCCGACGCTGTCGGCCCGGCCGCCGCCCCGTCCGTCGTCGGTCACGTCGACCTCCACCTCGCGGGCCAGGTAGCGGACCCGCACGTCCAACAGGTTCGCTCCGGCGTGCTTCAGGGTGTTGGTCACCGCCTCCTGCGTCACCCGGTAGGCCGCCTGCGAGACGGACGCGGGCAACGTGACAGCGTCGCCGTACACCCCGAGGGTGGTCGTCAGCCCGGCGGCGCGCGCCCGCTCGACGAGTTCGTCGATCCGCTCCAGGCCGCCGGCCGTCGGCGGCGCGGCGTCGGTCCCGGCGGTGGTCCGCAGCACGCCGAGCATCCGACGCAGCTCGTCGACGGCGGTGCGGGCGCTCTGCTCGATGGCGGTCAGTGCCGTGCGGGCCTTGCCCGGGTCGCGGTCGAAGACCCGGCGGCAGGCGGATGCCTGCACGCCCATCACCGACACGTGATGGGCCACCACGTCGTGCAGCTCCCGCGCGATCCGGACCCGTTCGCCGAGCACCGCCCGCTCCCGGGCCTCGGCCTGCGACCGGCGCAGGTCCTCGGCCTGGGTGCGCAGTTCGTGTTCGCGCCGCGCGGCCACCCACGCGGTCTCGCCGAAGAAGTACGCGAAACCGAACACCAGCACGTTGAGCAGGACGCCGGTGACCATCGCGGCGAGCACCGGCGGCACCGGTCCGACCGCACCGGCGAAGGCATCCGCCGGAATGTGGTCGATCATCACCGCGTAGTAGACCCCGAGCCAGGCGAACATCGTGGCGATCACCCCGACTCGCAGTCGGCGCGACAGCTGGCGGTCCTGCCCCCAGGCGCCGACGGTGTAGATGGCGCAGAACAGGGCCCAGGGGGAGAACTGCGTCTCGGGTGCCGATCGTGCCTGCGCGGCGATGAACATCACCGCGACGACCAGCAGGGTGGCGGCCGGCCACCGTCGTCGCCAGATCAGCGGCAGGGTCACCGCGACGGTCCAGAACAGTTGCTCCGGCCCGGACGGCGGCGGGCCCAGCAGGAACGCCCCAGTGCTGCGGGCCAGGGTGAGGCTCACCAGGGCCAGCCCGGTCATCCCCAACCCGAGCCACAGGTCGTTGCGGCGCTGCTCGGCCGTTGGACCGGGGCGGTGCCATTCCCCCTGCGGTGCGGCGGTCATCCGAGAACGATGCCACGTGCCCGCCCGGGCGGGGTCGGCGGGCGGGTCACTGCCGGCCAACGGGCGGGCGGCCCGGCGCGGGGTACGCGCCGGGCCGCCGTCTGAGGGTGTCGCTCACGCCGTCTGGCGTCGGGTCTTGATCGCGGTGTCGATCAGGTCCCAGACCACCACCACTGCCGTTCCCACCGCGATCGCCGCGCCGAGGAGGTTTCGGTTGTCGGCATCCGCCAGCCAGCTCAGCCGCTCGCCCAGGGCCGGGTTGAGCAGCCGGTCGGAGAGCGCCAACCACACCAGCGGCACGGAGAACGCCAGGTTGAGCAGCACCTTGGTGCCGAAGAGACGCCAGGTCCAGCGTCCGATCCGGTACTTGACGATCTCGAAGATCACGCTGGCGACCAGCACGACGATCAGCGCCGGCAGCCAGAACGACCAGAGAGCCGGGTCGAGGATCGCGATGTTCTCGCCGTCGGTGCCGCGCACCCAGGACTGGAAGTGCTGGATGGGCAGGTACGCGATGGTCGCCACCAGCATGACCACCGAGGCGATGGTGTCGGCGAGCGGGATGCCCCGGTGCACCGGGGCGTCGGGCAGCTGGTCGACCGTCCAGTCCGGCAGGTTCACCGGCGTTTGGGAGCGCTCGATGATGGCGAAGGTCAGGGTGAGCCAGAAGGCGATCTGCACCGCCACCTGCAGGGCGACGACGAGGCCCGGACCGATGGCTCCGAAACCTTTCCCCTCGGCCGCCTCGACGATGGTGACGATCGTGCCGACGAGCGCCGGGATGAAGCTGAGCAGCAGTTTCAGCAGCCGCAGCCAGACCAGGTAGTAGGTCGGGCCGATGAGCTGGAGTCGACGGTCGGCGTACCGGGCGGCCAGCACGTCCGGGTTGCCCAGCTCGGTGAGCACCTCCCGCTCGGCGGTGGTGGCGTCCTGCCCGCCGTCGGTCCGACCCTCGATCATGTCCTCGATGGAGGCCCGCAGCTCGCTGGCGATCTCGTCGCGGCGCTGGGCGGGCACCGAGCGCAGGGTGGCGGCGAGGTAACGGTCGGTCAGGGTGTTCATCGGTCCACTCCTTGGATCAGCCCGGTGATGGAGGTCTGCACGGCGGCGAGGTCGTCGAGCAGCCGGCTCAGCATCGACTCGCCCTCGTCGCTGGTCCGGTAGAACTTGCGCGGCCGGCTCTCCGCGGTATTCCACTCGCTGGTCAGCAGCCCCTGGTCCTCCAGGCGGCGCAGCAGCGGGTAGAGCGTGTTGGCGTCGACCGGGAAGCCGTGGTCGGTGAGCCGTTGCAGCAGTGCGTAGCCGTAGTCCGGCCGGCGGAGCGCGACCAGGCTGGCCACCACGACGGTGCCTCGACGCAACTCCTGCAGGTGCGTCCGTAGAACATCCTCGCTAACCATGTGTCACACCATACTGTGTGCCACACACTAATGTCTAGCCCGACATCATCGTGTCCGCCCAACCTCCGAATCGGGCCGAGCGGCGACGCGGGGCGCCGGTCGACACCGGACGCCCCGCGGGTGGGTCGAATCAGCAGGACCCGCCCTGCCGGAAGTTCCGCTCGACGAAGCTGGCCGGGCCGACCTGGAAGTAGCCCACCCCCGGCCGGATCGGGTGCCCGGTGAACAACTCCACCCGCGACCCGACCCGCACCAGGTACGCCTCGGCGTCCCCCGCGTCGTTGCGGATCAGCGACCCCCGTCGGCCGTAGATCGCCTCCAACTCGGCGAACGACATGCCGACACCGGCGCCGGCGGGAGATCGCGGCGGGTTGGTGGCCGTACCCACCTCCACCAGGCGCCCGTCGCGGAAGGCCAGCAGGAGCACACCCGCCCAGGAACCGGTGGCTCCGGCGTGCACCACCGGGCCGCAGCCCGACGCGGTCCAGTCGATGTGCCCGTTCGCGGTGAGCGCCGCCAGGCTGGCGCCGATGCGGTACACGCCGGCGCCACGCACGCTGAGCACCTGCGGGTGGCTGTGTCCGACGGCGGCGGCGAGCGGACCGCGCGCCGACGCGGGCGCGGTGCCGCCGACCGGGGGCGCGGCGGTCGCCGGACCGGCGACCGTCGCCGGGACGAGCGTGCCGAGCGCCAACGCGGCGGTGGTGAGGAGGATCGCGGGACGGTTCATGACGGCTCCTTCGGTGCGGGGTCTCCTGCCCTGTTAGTCACCGCGCCCGGGCCAACGGTTCGTCGAGATCGCGAACCGCTCGGTCTACTGTGCAGAGAAACGCCGACCGACCGCGCTGGCCGGGGGTGAGACGGTGACGGCTCCACTGCGGATCGGGCCCTACGCCATCGAGCGACTGCTCGGCGTCGGTTCGTTCGCGACGGTCTGGCTGGGTTACGACCGGGCGCTCGACGCGCACGTGGCGATCAAGGTGCTGGCCGAGAACTGGAGCCACGACCTACGCGTCCGGGAACGCTTCCTCGACGAGGCCCGGTTGCTGCGCCGGTTGGAGCACGAGCGGCTGATCCGGGTGCACGCCCTGGGTGAACTGCCCGACGGTCGGCCGTACGCGGTCCTGGCCTGGGCGGACGGGGGCAGCCTGCGGGACCGGCTGGCCGCCGGCGAGATCCCCGTGCCGGCGGCGTTGCGGCTGCTCGGCGAGGTCTGCGCCGGGGTCGCCGTGCTGCACCGGCACGGCGTCGTGCACCGCGATCTCACCCCCGGCAACATCCTGTTCCGCTGCGCCGGCCCCGACGGCGCGGAACAGGTGCTGATCGCCGACCTCGGTCTCGCCAAGGCGCTCGCCGCCGCCTCCGGGCTGACCGCCCGGGCCGGCACCCCGGGATACATGGCCCCCGAACAGGACGATCCAGGCGCGGTGGTCGACACCCGCGCCGACGTGTACGGGCTCGGCCGCCTCGGCATCCGGCTGCTGGCCGCCGACCCGACCGGAGCGAACCCGACCAGCCCCGATCCGCACCGGCGCACCCCGGGGCTCCGACTGCGGCACGACGTGCCCGCGGCGGTCGCGGCGGTGCTCGCCCAGGCCACCGCCCACCGCCCGGCCGACCGCTACCCCGACGCCGCCACCCTGCACGCCGCGTTGACCCGTGCGAGCGACCCGGCGCGGCTGACCATCGCGACCCGTCCCGTACCGCGGCAGCCGCCACCGCGACCGGGAGCCCGCCGCCGGTTGCGGCTGGCCGGGGCCACGATGGTGGCCGTCGTCGCGGTGGGCGCGGTGGGCGCCGAGTCGGGTGGCACCGGGTCGGCTCGGCCGGTCGGCGGCACGTACACGGCCGGGCCGCTGACCGTGGCGTTGCCGCCCGGCTGGTCCGCCACGGGTGCCACCTGGGCCGGTCAGTACGGTGCCGACGGCGAACCCGAACCAGCCCTGGTGATGTCGCCGCAACCCCGCCGGTGGGCCGTCGACCCTCGCCTGCCCGGCGCGTTCGTGGGCCTCTCCGCGAGCACGGCGGCACGCACCACGCCGGCCGGTTTCCTGGCCGAGCGGACGCACGGCGACTGCACGCCGGCACCGGCCCGGACCACCCGGCAGGCGGGCATCGAGTGGATCGTGGTGGCGTACCGCTGCGACCGGGACCGGCCGCAGATCATCGAGTCGGCCGCCCTGCACCCCGGCCGGGCCGCCCTGGTGTACGTGCAGCTCACCCCGCCAGCGCAGAGCGGACCCACCTTCGTGGACACCCTGCTCGCCGGGGTACGCCTGCGGTAGGTGCCGAACGCGCCCTAGCGGACCACCACTGTGACGGTGTGCTCCCGGTCGTTTTTGGGGATCGTCACGGCGACGGTGCCGGGGCGGACGAAGCGGATGTCCACCACGCCCGCCTCGTACTGCTGGGAGACCAACTCCGGGCGGTCCACGGTGACGAGGCCCGGCCCGATGCCCTGGATCCGCAGCACCGCGCCGGTGGCGAAGCAGAGCGACTTCAGCAGCTCGATCTCGGTCTCGGCGAGCGGCAGGTCGTAGCGGACCGCGCCCAGACAGGCCGGCGTCGTGTCGGTCGGCGGGGGAGTCGTTCGGGGCGTACCCATGGTCCTGCTGGGGGTTGGCGGTGCGGCGGCCGGGCGCGTGCTGGTCGGCGGCGGTCGCGACGGCGACCCGGTGGGCGCGGGGATCGCCGTGCTCGCCGGGATCGGGGAGGGGGTCGGCGTCGAGCGGGTCGGGGCGGGCGGTTGGACGGGCAGCGGCGAGACGGCGTCGGTGCCGCAGGCGGCGACCCCCACCGTGGCCGTGAGGATCACGACGAGCCGGCGCAGCGATCGCGGGTTCATTCGGCGTCGAGTCGTTGGCGGACCTGCCGCCGGGCCAGGTGCAACCGGGACTTCACGGTGCCCACCGGCACGTCGAGCAGGGCGGCGATCTCCGGGTAGCTCAGCCCCAGGACGTCGCGCAGGGCGACCACCTCGGCGAGGTCGGGGTGGACCGCGTCGAAGGCGTCGAGCAGGTCGAGGCGGGTGCCCGCGATCACGCTGGTCCGCCGGGGGTCGGCCTGGTCGGGCAGCGGCACGCCGCCGGCCTCCAGTCGGCAGCGGCGGCGCAGCGTGCGGTACGTGGAGCGGGCCCGGTTGGCGGTCAGCCGGTGCAGCCAGGTGCGGAACGAGGAGCGCCCCTCGAACCGGGTGATGCTGCCGGCCAGCGCCAGCAGGGCGTCCTGGCAGGCTTCCTCGGCGTCCTCCCGGTTGGGCAGGAACCGGGCGCACAGCCGCAGCACCTCCGGGCGCACCGCGACCAGCAGGGCGTTCAGCGCGGCCGGGTCGCCGTGCGCGGCGGACCGGGCCAGCGCGTCGATGTCGTCCGCGTCGGGCATGCCGGGTGTCCAATGCTCGCCGGTGCCGATCCCCGGAGCGTACGACCGCCGCCGCCGTAGTGGCCCCGTACCGTCCGGCACCCGACGCGAACCGGCACCCGACGCGAACCGGCGCCCTACTCGAAGCGGGACACGTCCCCGGCGCCCCGGCGCAGAATCTCCGGCTCGGGCCCGGACAGGTCGATCACCGTCGTCGGCTCCATGCCGCAGTCGCCGGCGTCGAGCACCGCGTCGAGCTGGTGGTCGAGCCGTTCCTTGATCTCCCAGCCCTGCGTCATCGGCTCCTCGTCGCCGGGCAGGACCAGCGTGCTGGACACCAGCGGCTCGGCCAGCTCGGCCAGCAGCGCCTGGGTGACGACGTGCCTTGGCACCCGCACGCCGACGGTTCGCTTCTTCGGGTGCAGCATCCGGCGGGGCACCTCGCGGGTGGCCGGCAGGATGAACGTGTAGCTGCCCGGGGTGGACGCCTTCACCAGCCGGAAGACCGAGTTGCTGATCTGCACGAACTGGCCGAGCTGCGCGAAGTCGTGGCAGACCAGGGTGAAGTGGTGCCGGTCGTCGAGGTGCCGGATCTGCCGGATGCGGTCGAGTCCGTCCTGGTTGCCCAGCTGGATGCCGAGCGCGTAGCAGGAGTCGGTCGGGTAGGCCACCAGCCCACCGCCGCGGATCAGGTCGGCGACCTGGCCGATGACCCGGGGCTGCGGGTTCTCCGGGTGCACGTCGTAGTACCTCGCCATCCTGGAGAGCCTAGGCCCATCCGGGGACGATCAGGAGACGAGGGCCACCCTCGGCGCGGACGGTGGAGCCGCCGAGATCACCTCGGTAGGGTAGGTCCCGGTCGGCTCCGACCAACAAGATCCACACCGCCGGGGGGCGCCACGCATGGCTGATTCGTTCGCGCATCTGCACGTGCACACCGAGTACTCGATGCTCGACGGAGCGGCCCGACTGAAGGACCTGTTCGCCGAGGCCAAGCGGCTGGGCATGCCCGCTGTGGCGATCACCGACCACGGCAACATGCACGGCGCGAACGACTTCTACAACCAGGCGATGGCCGCCGGGATCACCCCGATCCTGGGCGTCGAGGCGTACGTGGCGCCGGAGTCGCGCTACCACAAGGCGCGGGTCAAGTGGGGTCGCCCGGAGCAGAAGAGCGACGACATCTCCGGTAACGGCGCGATCACCCACAAGACGATGTGGGCGAAGAACGCGCAGGGCCTGAAGAACCTCTTCACCCTCAACTCGCGCGCCTCCATGGAGGGGCACTACGTCAAGTGGCCCCGGATGGACATGGAGCTGATCGCCGAGCACGCCGAGGGGATCATGGCCACCACCGGCTGCCCGTCCGGCGCGGTGCAGACCCGGCTGCGGCTGGGTCAGTTCGACGAGGCGCTCAAGGTCGCCGCCAGCTACCAGGACATCTTCGGCAAGGAGAACTACTTCCTGGAGATCATGGATCACGGCCTCTCCATCGAGAGCCGGGTCCGCGAGGGGCTCACCGAGATCGCCCGCAAGCTGGACATCCCGCCGGTGGTCACCAACGACTCGCACTACACCCACGAGGCCCAGGCCACCGCCCACGACGTGCTGCTCTGCGTGCAGACCGGCAGCAACATCGACGACCCCAACCGGTTCCGGTTCGAGGGCGGCGGCTACTTCATCAAGAGTGCCGACCAGATGCGCGCCGTGGACTCGTCCGAGCTGTGGCAGGAGGGCTGCCGCAACACCCTGCTGGTCGCCGAGAAGGTCGACCCGAAGGGCATGTTCGAGTTCCACAACCTGATGCCGCGCTTCCCGGTGCCCGAGGGTGAGACCGAGGAGTCCTGGTTCCGCAAGGAGACCTTCGCCGGCCTGGGCCGCCGCTACCCGAACGGCATCCCGGAGGGGCACGTCGTCCAGGCGGAGTACGAGCTGGGCGTCATCAACCAGATGGGCTTCCCGTCCTACTTCCTCGTGGTCGCCGACTTCATCCAGTGGGCGAAGAACCAGGGCATCGCGGTGGGTCCGGGCCGTGGTTCGGCCGCCGGCTCGCTCGTGGCGTACGCACTGGGCATCACCGACCTGGACCCGATCCAGCACGGCCTGATCTTCGAGCGGTTCCTGAACCCCGAGCGGGTCTCGATGCCGGATGTCGACATCGACTTCGACGAGCGCCGGCGCGGTGAGGTGATCAAGTACGTCACCGACAAGTGGGGCGAGGACAAGGTCGCCCAGATCGCGACCTTCGGCACGATCAAGGCGAAGGCCGCGATCAAGGACTCGGCCCGGGTCCTCGGCTTCCCGTACGCGGTCGGCGACCGGATCACCAAGGCCATGCCGCCGGCGGTGATGGGCAAGGACATCCCGCTCACCGGCATCTTCGACAACAAGCACCCCCGCTACGCCGAGGCGGGCGAGATCCGCGGCCTGTACGACTCCGACCCGGACGTCCGCAAGGTGATCGACACCGCCAAGGGCATCGAGGGGCTGATCCGGCAGACCGGTGTGCACGCCGCCGGCGTCATCATGTCCGCCGAGCCGATCATCGAGCACATCCCGTTGATGCGCCGCGACGCCGACGGGGCGATCATCACGCAGTTCGACTACCCGACCTGCGAGTCGCTCGGGCTGCTGAAGATGGACTTCCTCGGCCTGCGCAACCTGACGATCATCGACGACGCGGTCAAGAACATCGAGCTGAACCACGGTCTCAAGCTCGACCTGCTGGCCCTGCCGCTGGACGACAAGGCCGCGTACGAGCTGCTGGCCCGCGGTGACACCCTCGGCGTGTTCCAGCTCGACGGTGGGCCGATGCGGTCGCTGCTGCGGTTGATGAAACCGGACAACTTCGAGGACATCTCCGCCGTCCTGGCCCTGTACCGGCCCGGCCCGATGGGTGTCGACTCGCACACCAACTACGCGCTGCGCAAGAACGGCCTGCAGGAGATCACCCCGATCCACCCGGAGCTGGAGGAGCCGCTGCGGGAGATCCTGGCGCCCACCCACGGCCTGATCGTCTACCAGGAGCAGGTGCAGCGGGCCGCGCAGATCCTCGCCGGTTACAGCCTCGGTCAGGCGGACCTGCTGCGCCGGGCGATGGGTAAGAAGAAGAAGGAAATCCTCGACAAGGAGTTCATCCCGTTCCGGGACGGCTGCCGCGAGCGCGGTTACTCCGACGAGGCGATCCAGGCGGTGTGGGACGTCCTGGTCCCGTTCGCCGGGTACGCCTTCAACAAGGCGCACTCCGCCGCGTACGGGCTGGTCTCCTACTGGACCGCGTACCTGAAGGCGCACTACCCGGCCGAGTACATGGCCGGGCTGCTGACCAGCGTCGGCGACGACAAGGACAAGATGGCGCTCTACCTGGCCGAGTGTCGCCGGATGCGCATCCAGGTGCTGCCACCGGACGTGAACACCTCGGCCGGGCCGTTCACCCCGGTCGGCAAGGACATCCGCTTCGGCCTGGCCGCCGTGCGCAACGTCGGGGCGAACGTGGTCGCCTCGATCATGCGCTGCCGGGAGGAGAAGGGCGACTACACCGACTTCTACGACTTCCTGTCCAAGGTGGACGCGGTGGTCTGCAACAAGAAGACCATCGAATCGCTGATCAAGGCGGGCGCGTTCGACTCGATGGACCACCCCCGCAAGGGGCTGCTCGCGGTGCACGCCGACGCGATCGACGCGTACGCCGACGTCAAGCGCAAGGAGGCCGTCGGCCAGTACGACCTGTTCGGCGCCGGCTTCGGTGACGCCGACACCGGCAGCACCACAGTGATGCCGACCATCGGTGACAGCGAGTGGGACAAGCGCGACAAGCTGGCCTTCGAACGGGAGATGCTCGGCCTGTACGTCTCCGACCACCCGCTGTTCGGTTTGGAGCACATTCTCAACGCGGCGGCCGACACCACCATCGCCTCGCTGGCCGAGGAGGGCGGGGTGCCCGACGGGGCGGTCGTCACCCTCGCCGGCATTCTCTCCGGGGTGCAGCGCCGGGTCACCAAGCAGGGCCGGGCCTGGGCGTCGGCCACCCTGGAGGACCTGGCCGGCGGGGTGGAGACGCTGTTCTTCCCCAACACCTACGAGGTGATCGGGCAGTACATCGCCGAGGACGCCATCGTGGTGGTCAAGGGTCGGGTGGACCGCCGCGACGACACCCCACGGATCATGGCGATGGACATGTCCATGCCGGACGTCAGCACCAGCGCCACCAACAAGCCGGTCACCCTCACCATCCCGGTGCACCGGTGCACACCACCGCTGGTGGAGAAACTCAAGGAGACCCTGGTGCTGCACCCGGGCGACACCGAGGTGCACGTCAAGCTGCAGAACGGCGGGCGTACCACCACCCTGCGGCTGGGGCCGTTCCGGGTGGCGCCGACGACCGCCCTGATGGGTGACCTGAAGAGCGTCCTCGGCCCGGCCAACGTGAGCTGAGCGGGCCGGCCCGTCGGCGTGAGCTGACCGGGGCCTCGGCCCGGCCGGGCGTTCGTCCGACCGGGCCGAGGACACCGCCGGGCTCAGCCCCGGTCGGGGGCGCTGATCTCCCGCAGTTGGCCGTCGGCCAGCCGCAACCAGCGCTGCACGCCGATCTCCGCGAGGAACCGTTCGTCGTGGCTGACCACCACGAACGCCCCCTGGTACGCGGCGAGCGCGCTCTCCAACTGACCGACGCTGACCAGGTCCAGGTTGTTCGTCGGTTCGTCGAGCAGCAGCAGTTGCGGTGCCGGTTCGGCGCAGAGCACACAGGCGAGGGTGGCGCGTAGCCGCTCGCCACCGGAGAGCACCCCGACGGGCAGGTTGACCCGGGCGCCCCGGAACAGAAACCGGGCGAGCAGGTTCATCCGCCTGGCGTCCGGCAGGCTCGGCGCGTACGCGGCGAAGTTCTCCGCCACCGTACGGTCGAGGTCCAGCAGGTCCAGCCGCTGCGACAGGTACGCGATCCGCCCGTCGGCCCGCTTGATGTCGCCGCCGGCCGGCTCCAGGTCGCCGGTGACCAGGCGCAGCAGGGTGGACTTGCCGACGCCGTTCGCCCCGGTGAGCGCGATCCGTTCCGGCCCCCGGATCACCAGGTCCGCGCCGTCGCCGCCGAACAGGTCCCGGTCGTCGAAGCGGGCCCGCATCCCCTGGCCGGAGAAGACCGTGCGCCCGCCCGGGACGCTGGTGTCCGGCAGATCGACGGTGATCCGGTCCTCGTCGCGTACCGCCCGCCCCGCCTCGTCGAGTCGGGCCTTGGCCTGCCCGAGCCGGCCGGCGTGCGTCTCCTGCGCCCTGCCCGCCGACTCCTGCGCGCTGCGCTTGAGACCGCCGGCCACGATCCGGGCCAGACCGGCGTTCTTCAGGTTCTTGGCGGCGTTGCTGGCCCGCCGGTCGGCGCGCTCCCGGGCCTGCTGCATCTCCCGCTTCTCCCGCTTGACCTCCTGCTCGGCGTTGCGCAGGTTGCTCTCGGCGACCTCCCGCGCCGCCTGCACCGCCTCGGTGTAGGCGGTGAAGTTGCCCCCGTACCAGCGGATCTCGCCCCGGTCCAGCTCGGCGATGCGGTCCATCCGGTCCAGCAGTTCCCGGTCGTGGCTGACCAGCAGCAGACACCCGGACCAGCCGGTGAGCACGTCGTAGAGCTTGTGCCGGGCGTCCAGGTCCAGGTTGTTCGTCGGCTCGTCGAGCAGCAGCACGTTCGGGCGGCGCAGCAGTTGCGCCGCCAGGCCGAGGGAGACCACCTGACCGCCGCTGAGGGTGTGCAGCCGCCGGTCGAGCGACAGTTCACCCAGGCCGAGCCGGTCCAACTCCGAGCGGGTGCGCTCCTCGATGTCCCAGTCGTCGCCGATGGTGGCGAAGTGTTCCTCGCTCGCGTCGCCGGCCTCGATGGCGTGCAACGCCGCGACCCGCTCGGCCACGCCCAGCACCTGCGCCACGCTCAGGTCACCGGCCAGGGGCAGCGTCTGCGGGAGGTAGCCGAGCAGGCCGTCGACGGTGACGCTGCCACCGCTGGGCCGCAGCTCCCCGGCGATCAGCCGCAGCAGGGTGCTCTTGCCGGCGCCGTTGGGCGCGACCAGGCCGGTGCGACCGCCCGGCACCGTGAAGGACAGGTCCGAGAAGACCGGGGTGTCGTCCGGCCACGAGAAGGACAGATTCGAGCAGACGATGAAGGCATCAGACATGGCGAGTGACCTCAGAGGGTGGGCTGGGCGTGCGTAAGCCGCCCGACGACGAACGGGAACGGTGGAACGACGTCATGGCCATCGCGGCTGCGCCTTACGCGCGCCGAACCGATGGCCGAACACATCCGGTCTCACCCGGAGATGTCGTCGTCACCCGCCATGTCTGGTCTCCCTGGTCGTACCACTGACCCAACGCCGCCGAGTCTAACAACGGATCTCCACCCCGCCACCGGGTTACCAGCCAGGTGCCGCTTCGCGGTATCGGACAGCCACTTCGGCGCAGCCGGCGCTAGGAAACGTCGAAGAGGCGTAGCCCGTCGTACTCGGCGAAGTCGGCGAAATCTTTGCCGTTGAAAGGCGCCAGTGGCAGCCGGTCGACCAGGCAGCAAGCCGCGATCCAGGAGTCGTTGGTCGGTCGGGGGAGCCCTCGGTGCTGAGCCCGTGCTTGGAGGTGACCCCAGGTGACCGCCACCGCCTCGTCGAAGGGAAGCAGCACGATTCCCGAACGCCACTGCGCGAGATCAGCCAGCTTGCGCGGACCCCAGCTGCGCAGTGCCGTCCACTTGGTCAGCTCGCCGAGCGTCACGAAGGTGATGCAGAGGGTCTTACCGGCCAGGCGGGCACGGAGACGTTCAGGTAGTCGCCCGCGGAGGATTGCTGACGCGACGTCGGTGTCCAGAACGACGAGGCTCATGCGGCGCCGGCCCGCCGAGAGGTGTACAGGTCGGTGAGGAACTCGTCCAGTTCCTCGTCCGACTCGAAGAGACCCGGACGGGCCAGGTCGTCCACGGAGGCGACCGGCTGGACGCCCTGACGACGGGCCAACTCCTCGGCCGGCACGTGGTCAGTCGTCGGCCATTCGGGCATCTGTTCGGCATTGCTCGACGTCACGGCTCGCTCCTGCACATCGGGTCGGCCCAATTCTTCCACCTCCGACATCGATGGGCGGCATCTCGCGTTGATGTCGGGGAGTCAAGCTGTACCGCGCTCAGCGGGGTCGGTATTCGACCTCGGGGCGGCCGGGGGTGCCGTATCGGGGGGTGCGCGCGGCCCGGTCGACGGTCACCAGGTACTCCAGATAGCGGCGGGCGGTCACCCGGGAGATGCCGGTCAGCGCGCTCACCTCGGTCGCGGACAGCCCGGCCGCCGCGCGGGTGCCGTCGGTGAGGGCGGCGCGTACCCGATCAAGGGTCTGCGCGTCGAGCCCCTTCGGCAGGCTGTGCCCGGCGGTGCCGCGCAGGGTGGCGAACATCTGGTCCACCTCGTGCTGGGCGGCGACCTCGCCGTCGGCGAGCGCCTGGGCGCGGTAGTCGGCGTAGCGCTCCAGCTTGTCGCGGAACGCGGCGAACGTGAACGGTTTGAGCAGGTAGTGGGTCACCCCGAGGGACACGGCGGTGCGCACCACCGCCAGGTCCCGCGCGGACGTCACGGCCAGCACGTCCACGCTGCTGCCGGCCGCCCGCAGCGCCCGGCACACGTCCAGGCCGTGCAGGTCGGGCAGCCGAAAATCCAGGAGTACGAGGTCCACGCCGCCGCCGTGGTCGGCGCGCAGGGCCGCCATCGCCGCCCGCGCGGTGTGCGCCACCCCGACCACCACAAAACCCCGAACCCGTTCGGTGTACGCGGCGTGCGCCTCGGCCAGCAGCGGCTCGTCCTCGACGACGAGCACCCGGATGTCGGTCATGACCGCTCGATCCGGCTCGGCAGCCGGACGGTGAACCGGCTGCCGCCGTCGTCCGAGCGATCCACCTCGGCGCTGCCGCCGTGCCGGCGCACCACCTGCCCGACCAACGCCAGGCCGAGGCCGCGGCCGGTGCTCTTGGTGGACCAGCCGCGCCGGAACGCGTCGGCGACCCGCTCCGGTGCCAGCCCGGGGCCGCTGTCGGCGACCCGGACCACCAGTTCGTCGTCGGCCGCGCCGACGAAGACGCGTACGCGGCGGGGCGCCGGGGTGCCGGCCACCGCTTCGAGCGCGTTGTCGACCAGGTTGCCGACCACGGTGAGCAGGTCAGCGGTCGGCAGCGGGCTGTCGTCGAGGCGGCAGTCCGGTTCGACGATCAGGTCCACTCCGCGCTCGCCGGCCTGCGCGGACTTGCCGAGCAGCAGGGCCGCGAGCGCCGGTTCGGTCACCGCGCCGACCACCCGGTCGGTCAGCTGCTGGGCGAGGGCCAGGTCGCGGGTGCCGAGCCGGACGGCCTCCTCGGTGCGGCCCAGCTCGACCAGGGTCAGCACGGTGTGCAGCCGGTTGGCCGACTCGTGGGTCTGCGCCTGCAACGCCTCGGTCAGCGCCCGCACCGAATCCAGCTCACTGGCCAGGGTGCGCAGCTCGGTCTGGTCGCGCAGGGTCAGCACGGTGCCGAGCGCCGCGCCCTCGAAACGGGCGGTCCGCTGGTTGGCGACGAGCACCCGGTCACCGGCGAGGATCGGCTCGTCGCGGGCGTCGCGCCCGGAGTCGAGCAACTCGGCCGCCGCGGGCGGCAGGTCGATCCCGGCCACCGGCTGATCGATCACCGGCGCGTCCGCGTCGAGCCCCAACAGTCGGCGGCCCTCGTCGTTCACCAGCGCCACCCGACGATCGGTGGTCAGCACGACGAGACCTTCGCGCACCGAGTGCAGAACGGCGTCGTAGTACTCGTACATCCGGGTCATCTGCGCCGGCCCCAGACCGTGCGTCTGGCGACGCAGCCGGCGGCTGAGCAGCCAGGAGCCCGTCGCGGCGAGCGCCAGAGCCGGCGCGGCCACCCCGAACAGCACCGGCAGTTGGCCGAGCAGCTTACGGTCGATGGCCCGGGTGGTGATGCCCACCGAGACCAGACCGACGAGGTGCCGCTGCTCGTCGTACACGGGAACGACAGCGCGCACCGACTCGCCGAGCGTGCCGACGTTCGTGGTGGTGAAGGGGTGGCCGGCCAGGGCGGGCCCGATCTCGCCGACGAACGGCTGGCCGATGCGCTCGCGGGTGGGGTGTGAGAAACGGGTGCGGTCGGGGGCCATCACCACCACGAAGTCGGTGCCCGTGGCCAGCCGGGTCGATTCGGCGTACGGCTGCAGGATGCTGGCCGGATCGGCGGTGGTGAGGGCGGCGCGGACGTCGGGGGAGCGCGCCACCGTCTGCGCCACCGCGAGCACCTCCTCCTGCGCGGCCTGGCGGGAGTCGCTGCGGGCCAGCCAGACGGCGCCCGCCGCGCCGGCCAGCACCAGCAACGTCACCACCATCGCCTGGAGGGCGAAGAGTTGCCCCGCGATGCTCCACTGGCGTCGGGCCACCTCCACCACCTCCTCGTCGCGCCGCCGTTGCTGCCATCGCGGTGAACAGAATGACCGCAAGGCTGTCAACGGGTGAGACGCGCTTCACATTGTCGACATGGACACCACCACATCCGCCACCACCCCGGCGCCGGCGGTCCGCCGGGACCGTACCCGTTACCTGTATCTGGCCGTCATCGTGGCCGTCGTCGCCGGCATCGTGGTCGGCCTGGTCGCCCCCGATTTCGGCAAGGAACTCAAGCCGATCGGCACCGGCTTCGTCAACCTGATCAAGATGATGATCAGCCCGGTCATCTTCTGCACCATCGTGCTCGGCGTCGGCTCGGTCCGGCAGGCCGCGAAGGTTGGCAAGGTCGGCGGCCTGGCCCTCGGCTACTTCCTGACCATGTCGACGGTCGCGCTCGCCATCGGCCTGGTCGTCGGCAACCTCATCCACCCCGGCTCCGGCCTGAACCTCGGCCCGGACCTCGCCGGCTCGGGCAAGGCCGCCGCCGGTGACGAGGCCGCCGGTACCGCCGACTTCCTGCTCGGGATCATCCCGACGACGCTGCTCTCCGCCCTCACCGAGGGCAAGGTGCTCCAGACGCTGCTGGTCGCCCTGCTGGTCGGGTTCGCCGTCCAGGCCATGGGACAGCGGGGTGAGCCGGTGCTCAGCGCCATCACCGTCGTCCAGCGGGTCGTCTTCAAGGTCCTCGCCATGATCATGTGGCTGGCGCCGATCGGCGCGTTCGGCGCGATGGCCGCCGTGGTCGGCGCGACCGGCGTGGACGCCCTCAAGAGCCTCGCCCAGATCATGGTGGGCTTCTACGTCACCTGTCTGATCTTCGTGCTGGTCTTCCTGGGCGCGCTGCTGTGGTTCGTGGCCCGGATCTCGATCTTCTCGCTGCTGCGTTATCTCGGCCGGGAGTTCCTGCTGATCCTGTCCACCTCGTCGTCGGAGTCGGCGCTGCCGCGGCTGATCGCCAAGATGGAACACTTCGGCGTGAGCAAGCCGGTCGTCGGCATCACGGTGCCGACCGGCTACTCGTTCAACCTGGACGGTACGGCGATCTACCTGACCATGGCGTCGCTGTTCATCGCCGACGCGCTGGGCAAGCCACTCGCTGTCGGCGAGCAGATCTCGCTGCTGCTGTTCATGATCATCGCCTCGAAGGGCGCCGCCGGAGTCACCGGCGCCGGGCTGGCCACGCTGGCCGGCGGCCTCCAGTCGCACCGACCGGACCTCGTCGACGGGGTCGGACTGATCGTCGGCATCGACCGGTTCATGTCGGAGGCGCGGGCGCTGACCAACTTCGCCGGCAACGCGGTGGCGACAGTGCTGGTGGGAACCTGGACCGGCGAGTTCGACCGGGACCGGGCGGTCGGGGTGCTGAGCGGCAACGACCCGTTCGACGAGGCCACCATGGTCGACGAGCACGACGACGCGGCGCCGCGCCCCGACGAGAGGGAGACCGCGCCGGCCGGAGCGTCGGCCTGACGCACGGACGTGGACCGGGCTTCGCGGTGGCCCCGGCCGCCGTGATCCCGGTCCGCGCCGTGTTCTGCGGTCCACCCCGTGATGCCGGTCCACCCCGTGATCTCGGTCCACGTCGTGATCTCGGTCCACGTCGTGATCTCGGTCCGCGCCGTGATCCACTCCGCTTTCTGAATATCGGGGTATCCGAACGGCCCCGACACCGCGCTTTCCTGAAATCCGAGTCGATCTCCGGGCGGCGGGCGGCGATCTCCAGGCGGCGAGCGGCGGGAGCGGGCGGCAAGGGCTGGATGGCGGCGGTGTCAGCGTCGGCGTGCGCGCCACATCGTGTGTTCCCGGGAAATCGCCGTCTCCGTGTCATTCACGAACCGCGACAGCTCGGCTTCCGTACTGATCCGGGTGGCCAGTGACCCCATGGCGGCAAGCTCCTGACTCGCCAGCGCGTAGGCGGTCGCCACCGCGCCGTGTTGCCGCGTCTGGGTCCAGGCCGCGCCGGCCGCGACCGCCGCGGCGGCCACCCCGAGCAGGTCGAGGTCCGTCAGTCCGGCAGCCCTCGACACGGCCAGGGTCACCCCGACGATCTCCAGCACGAGCATGGTCACCGACCAGCGGGTCGCCCGCGCCCGGTTCGCCAGTGACCGTTCGGCGTACCAGGCCCGCTGGGCCTCGAGACGGCCGACCAGGTACGCGGCGCGGCGCTCCTCAAGGGGGGTGGCGCGCAGCGCACGCATTCCGTCAGTGATCTGTTGCCCGGCCACCGCGGGAGCCGCCAACCCGGCGGCCGACATGTCCCCGGTCAGGCCCAACAATCGGTTGGTGAATTCCTGAACGCTGTCCGATTCGCTCTGCGATCGGGGAAAAGGGTCAGCCGCGACGGTGAATCGCCAGGTGAGTGATTTGATGGATTCGGAGAGGGCCCTGCCGACGTACCACCGTTCATTCGGACGATTGGTGAGGAGAAAGACCTCGACGATCGAGGTGGCGGCGAACGCGCCCGCCGCCAGCGCCGGGCCGAGGGCGAAATTGTCGAGCTTCCAGGTGGCGACTCCCGCGACAGCGGCCACCAGGAGCAGGGACAGCCGCAGCGCGACAAGGGTGGCGTACACGCGTTGGCCGCGCTGCGACTCATCGGACACGGCGCGCTGAAACGGGGGAAGATCCTCGGCCTTCAGCATGTCGTTGACCCTCTCGACAGAACATCCAGGACATCGACAGTCGGACGCCAGCCGCTGTAGACAGTAGACACCCCTGTCCACCCCCACTCCCACCCCCCACCCGTCACCCCTGGTGATCAAGAGGTTTGCGTCACGACACACCGGGATGGATGACGGAAAGCTCTTGATCACCAGGGCGGTGGACGTCGATCCGGGTGGGGGCGGGGATGATGTGGGGGTGGAGATTGGGGAGGCACTGAGGTTGGCCCGGTCGCAGTTGTGGTCGGACCGGGCCCGCGCCGGGCGTCACCTGAGCGCTGTCGTTGGGCGGGAACCGGTGGACACCGTGGTGCGGAGCCTGCTCCTCGACAGCGCGAACACCGCGGTCACCGACGCCACCGCCGAGGAACTGCTGCGGCGTCGTGACGCAGCCGGCCTGCGTCTCATCGCGGCAGCGTGGCATGTCGCTGAGCCGGAGCAGGGGGATCATCTCACCGGTTGCCTGAGCGCCGCCTTCTTCGAGCTCGCCTGCGCGGAGCCGGAGGACCGGATGCGTTTTCGCGCCGTGCTCCGGAGTCTGCGGGACGATCCCGACCCGGATGTTCAGGCCGGTGCCCGAGACCTGCTTGATCGAGTCGCACAAGCGCTACCGGACTGAGAGGCAGCAGGCAGCGCCGGGCCGTTCGGGGTTCATGAGGTGACGGGGTGCGGCGTGGCGGTCGTGTCGCAGGGGGTGCCGATGCCGAGGTTGACGCGGTCGGTCCGGCCGTCCGACGTCACGATCAGCGGTACGCAGGCGACCTGCGCGACCCAGGCGCCGCCGACGAAGGCCAGCCACTGCGCCTGCCCACCCTCGGGAGTGCAGGCGTGCACCGTGACGGTCGCCGCGGGCGCGCCGGTGCCGCCCCACCCGAGCCGGGCCCTGTCCTGCCAGCCCGGTGCCACCCGCAGGTCGACGACGGTGCCGGCGCGGACGACGAGCCCCCATTTGGCGAACAGTCGCGCCGCCGGATCGGCCTCCCCGGAATCGCCCGCCGACAGCACCGGGGTGTCAGGCACCGCCACGTCCTCGCCCACCAGTCGGTAGCCGGCCGGCGGCGTCGGCAGCGCGTCGACCGATGGCGTGCACGGCAGCCCGGCACCGCTGGCACCGGTGGCCGGCGCCGACCGGTCGGCCGGAGTTGCCCGATCAGCCGGCGCCGCCCGGTCGGCCGGCGCTGAGGTGGGCTGGCGCGGGTCACCTGCCGACGTGCAGGCGGACAGGACCACCGCCAGGCACAGGCCGGCCACCCCGGCCGCGGCGCGTCCGGTCCGGCGCTCCGCAGAATTCGAATTCATTCGATATTTATAGCAGGAGGCCGATATACGCGTTGGTAACATCGCGGTGGGCGACACTGCTCGTACCAATAGCAGAAATGAACGATCGGTAACCAGTCGATCTTGCGTGTGACATATCCAACTGTCGCTTTTCCAGCCGCCAGAAGAATTGGGTACGTAAACCAGGGCAGGTACCTTCCTGTCGTGCCAGACGCCTCTCGACAGTTGATTGCCGATCGCTATCGGCTGGTCCGTCCGCTCGGCCAGGGCGGGATGGGCCGCGTGTGGCAGGCCCGCGACGAGATGCTGCAGCGCGACGTCGCCATCAAGGAGTTGGTGGCACCGCCCGGCCTGCACGACGACGAACGTCGGGAGATGCGCGAACGGTCCCTGCGTGAGGCGCGGGCCGTCGCCCGTCTGGGCCACCCCAATGTGGTACGCGTCTTCGACGTGCTGCATTCCGGCGGCGACCCCTGGATCGTGATGGAGCTCGTGCCGTCCCGGTCCCTGCAACAGGTGCTCGAAGCTGAGGGGTCGATGTCGGCGGACCGCGCCGCCCGGATCGGGCTGGGCATCCTGGGCGCGCTGCGGGCCGCCCACCGCGCCGGTGTGCTGCACCGGGACGTCAAGCCGGCCAACGTGCTGCTCGCCGACGACGGCAGGGTGGTGCTGACCGACTTCGGTCTGGCCACCCTCCCCGGCGACCCACGGATGACCCAGACCGGAATGGTGCTCGGCTCGCCGGCGTTCCTCGCACCCGAGCGGGCCACCGACGGCGACGTGGGGCCGGCGGCCGATCTGTGGTCGCTGGGCGCCACCCTCTACGCGGCCGTCGAGGGACGTACCCCGTACCACCGCTCGTCTCCGATCGCCACGCTGGCGGCCCTGGCCACCGAGCCACCACCGCCGGCGCGACGGGCGGGTCCGCTGACCCCACTCTTGGAGGGACTGCTGCGCCGGGAGCCGGGTCAACGGATCAGCGCCGAGGAGGCGGACCGGCTCCTGCGCCAGGCCGCCACCCCGGATGTGCCGGCGACTGAGGTGAGCGGGGCCGACGGCGGACCGCTGACCCGGATCACCACCGCCACGGCCGACCTGCCCCGTCCGACGATCGTGCCCGAGTTCGTCCCCGCCGAACCCGGCCCGCCCGCGTCGCCGGCCGTTCCCGACGCGTCCGACGCCCCCGCGGCACCGACTGTCAATGCCGCGCGGGCTGCCCCAACGTCGCCCGCCGCGCCGGCTGCCCCAACGTCGCCCGCCGCGCGGGCCGCCCCAACGTCGCCCGCCGTCGCTGCCGCGCCCATGTCGCCGGCGGTGCCCCCGTCACCCGCTGCCGCCCCGGTGCCCGGGAAGGGTCGTCAGCGTCGGGCGCGGCTGATCGGGTCGATCGGGGCCGCCGTGCTGCTGGTCGTCCTGCTGGTGGCCGCGTCAGTGCTCAAGGGCGGGCTGTTCGGTGACCCGGGTGCCGGCGACGTGGCGGCGCCGGACGTGCACCCGTCGCCGGTCGTCGAGACGCCGGTGTCCAGGGTGCTGCCACCGGCGCCGGCGGGTTGGCGCTACTACCGTGACGATCCGCGCTTCCTCGTACCGGTGCCGGACGGCTGGCAGGCCCGGCGCGACGGTGAGCGCGCCGTGTTCCGCGAGCCGGACGGCAGTCGCGTGCTCGTCGTCGACGAACTCCGGTCCGTCCCCGCGGACCCGCTCGCGCAGCTGCGGGCGCGGGAGACGGCACAACGCGGCCGGTACGCCGAGTATCGGCAGGTCCGGCTCGACGCGCTGCGCTACCAACTGCGGGCCGCCGAGTGGGCGTGGACGTACACCGACCAGGACGGCACGCCGATGCACACGTCGAGCCGGGTGTTCGTCGGCCACAACGGCCACGCGTACTCGATCGACTGGACCACCTCGGCGGCCGAATGGTCCGCGAGCGAGGCCGTCCTCGCGCTGATCACGGATGGTTTCCAGGGCCTACCCGTCGCGGGTGCCCCGCCGTCGCGAGCCGCCAGCGCGCCGCCGTCGGCCAGTGCGCCGCCGCCGTCGCCGGGGACGGGCAGCGGAACGACCACCGCTCCGGGTAACCAGGCGCCGCCGTCCGCTCCGCCACCGTCTCCGACGAAGAGCAGCCCGCCCGCCGGCAAGCAGATCTCCAGCTTCGCCAGTGACCGCTGCATCGACATTCCGGAGGGCAACGCCTACGCCGGCGCGCGACCGCAGATCTGGGACTGTCGACGGACCGCCAAGCAACTGTGGACGTTCCCGTCGGACGGCACCGTCCGCTCGATGGGGATGTGCCTTGATGTCGCCGGCCACTCCACCCAGGACGGGGCGCACGTCATCCTGGCCGAGTGCTCCGGCGCGTCGTCGCAGAGGTTCACCCTCAACAAGGCGTACGACCTGGTGAACACCAAGGCGGACAGGTGCGTCGACGTGGTCGACTCGAACCCGGACAACGGCGCCCGGTTGCAGATCTGGCAGTGCACCGGCAACGCCAACCAGAAGTGGCGGGCCAGCTGAGCGCTGACGGCGGGGGCGCCGGTGGTTACGGTCGTGGATGCCACGCCTTCCCGACCGTCCGAGGAGTGATCGCATGCCCCCCTCTCCGTCCCGGCTCTTCGCGGAGATAGCGACGGCCGAACGACCGGCCGAGACCAGAGTCGTCATGCGACGTGCGGTGGTGCTCGGTGGCAGCATGGCCGGGCTGCTGGCCGCCCGGGTGCTCAGCGATCACGCCGAGGAGGTGCTGATCGTCGAACGGGACCCGTCCGACGTCGACGCCGGGCCACGGCCGGGGGTGCCGCAGGGCAGTCAGGTGCACGCGTTGCTGCCCGCCGGTCAGGTCCAGTTGGAGCGTTGGTTCCCCGGCATCGCCGACGAGGCGCTCGCGCTCGGCGCTCCGCCGCCGCCGCGCGACCCGGGCACGGCGAAGGTCTTCGTGAACGGCATGTTGGGCCTGCCACCCGCGGCGACCGGCACCGGGCCGGCGCTGATCACCACGCGTCCGTTCCTGGAGGCGCTGGTCCGGCGGCGCACCCTCGCCGTCGACAACATCCGGATGGTGTACGGCCGGGCGGAGGGCTTGCTCTTCGACGAGCGGCGGGTCACCGGCGTCCGGTACGTGCCCGAGGGCGGCACCGAGCCCGTCGTCGAGGCGGCCGACCTGGTGGTCGACGCGATGGGACGGTCCAGCCGGTTGAGCGACTGGCTGGCCGAGCACGGGTGGCCGCGTCCGCCCATGCAGCGCATGCCGATCAAACTGAACTACGCCACGGCGCTCTTCAGGCGCGACGAGAAGGTCAGCGACGCGTGGGTGGCGGTCTTCCACACCATGGCGGGCAGGGGGCGTACCGCCCGGATCGGTGGCATCAACTCGGTCGAGGGGGACCGCTGGATCATGCTGGTGGCCGGCTACGACGGTGACCGGCCCAGCCGCGACGTCGCCGACTTCACCGCCCGCTGCCGGGAGCACTACCCACAGATGTTCGGTGACATCGCCGAACACGGGGAGATGCTCGGCGGGGTGGTCACGTACCACCAGGCCGACAGCCGACGCCGCGACTTCCACAAGCTCGACCGCCTCCCCGCCGGGCTGGTCGCCGCGGGCGACGCGGTCGCGTCCTTCAATCCGGTGTACGGCCAGGGCATGACCTCCGCGACGCTGCACGCCTCCTGCCTGTCCAGGTACCTGCGATCCGGGCCGAGGCCGCACGACGAGCCGGCGCGGGCGTACTTCGACCAGGTCCGGGTGGTGGTCGACGCGGCCTGGCAGATCTCCACCACCGCCGACATCGAGCTGCCGCACGTCGACGGGCCGTACCCGCCCGGCTACAAGGTCACCAAGTGGTTCGGGGACCTGCTCTTCCGGGCGTCGCTGACCGACCCGGTGCTCAACGCCCGGCTGGGTCGGGTCACCACCATGCTCGACCATCCGGCCGCCCTGAGCCGCCCCGGCACCCTGTTGCGGGCTCTCCGGCTCGGTCTGCTGGGCAGCTCCCGGCGATGATTCGCCGGTAACCCGCCGCCCGTGGCGGGGCGCGGTGGAGAATGGTGGGCCGGGGAGGGCTGCTGCGACGGACCGGGGGAGCGGTAGTGCTCGGAACCAGCCTCCTTGGCCGGCTTCGCCGCCGTGACCCGGGTGACGTCATCCTGCGACGCGCGGCACGACTGACGCTCGTCGCGTCGGTCGTCTTCTTCGGCTGCCGCTACGGTGCGGGCAACTCCACCCTCGCCACGTACGGGTTGTTCGGCACGATCGCCGCCGGGTCGTTCGCGAAGCTGCCGGGTCCGGCGCCGCAGCGGGCGCGGATCCTCGTGCTGTCACTACCGGTGGTGTGGGCGCTGATCGCGGTGGGCTCGTTCCTGGCGTGGAGCACGTGGGCGGCCGCCGGCGGCATGCTCGTCGTCGGGTTCGTGGTGGCGTTCGCCGGGGTCGGCAACCCGCGCCTGGTGGGGTTGGCGAGCGCGTTCCAGCTCTTCTACATCCTGGCGTCGTTCCCGCCGTACCAGCCGGGCACCCTGCCGGCCCGACTCGGCGGGGTGACGCTCGCCGTCGTGCTGCTCGCCGCGGCGGAGGTCGTCCTCTGGCCCGACCCGGTGCCGGTCTCCTACCGGCAGCGCCTCGCCGCGGCGGCGGACGGCCTCGCCGCCTTCCTCGACGACACCGCCGCCACGTTGACCGACCCGCACACCGCCGGGGCCGACCGGGACACTCGGCGCGCGCGGGCGTACGACGCGATGGCGGCGATCGAGCTGGGCCGTACCCCCGCGACGTGGGCGCCCACCGCGGCGGGCGCGCAGGACCGGGCGTTGCGGATCTGCGCCGCCGCGCTGCGGGAGGCGCTCGTCGAGGCGGACCGGCTGGCGGCGGACGCCCCGCCGGAGCCGATTCCGGACCTGGCGGCGGCGCGTCTGCTGCGCTCGTGCGCGGAGACGACCCGCGTCGCCGGCCGGAGCCTGTCGCCGGGTGCGCCGGCGGTGACCCTCGCCGACCTGGACGTCGCGGTCGCACGGGCCGAGGCGGCGTACCCCGTGGGAGCGGGCAGCGTCCGCGACACGCCGGACGTGCAGCGGTTGTGCCGCGACGCCACGGCGCTGGCCCTCGCCGACCAGGCGCGGGTCTTCGCCGTCGGTTGCCGGGTGGCCGCCGGGGCGCGGCTCGACGACCCGCACGCCTCCTCGGGGCTGTTCGAGTACGCCCGGCACAGCCCGTGGACGCTGTACTGGTGGCAGTTCCGCTCCCACCTGGCGCCGCGCTCGGCCCACCTGCACAGCTCACTGAGGCTGGCCGTGGCCCTGGCCATCGCCCGGGTGGCGGCCGGGGTGTTGCACCTGAACCACGGCTTCTGGGTGCTGCTGGCCACCCTCACGGTCCTGCGCACCTCGGCCGCCGACACCCGCACCGAACTGCGGCCGGCCGTGCTGGGCACGATCATCGGGGCGGTTGTCAGCGGCGGGGTGATGCTCGTCGTCGACGAACCGGTCGTCTACGCCGTCGTCCTTCCGATCACCCTGCTGCTGGCCCTGGGGGTTGGCCGCCTGCTCGGTCCGGTGTGGCAGCAGGCGCTGTTCACGGTCCTGCTGACTGTCGTCTTCGCCCAACTCGGCCCGGAAGGCTGGCGGCTCGCCGAGGCCCGCCTCGTCGACGTGCTGCTCGGTACGGTGATCGGCGTGCTCGCCGGGGTGGCGATGTGGCCGCGCGGCGCGGGCCACGACCTGCGGCACAACGCCGCCCGCTACCTGGCGGTCAACGCTGACGCCGTCGATCAGACGGTCCAGGCGGTGCTCGGCGCTTCGCCGCCACCCGACGCCGCGCTCGACCGGGTCCGCCGCCGGATGGTCCTGGTCGACGCGTCGTACTGGCAGTACCACTCCGAGCGGCACGATCCACGCCGGCGGCAGGTGAACTGGGGTGCCGTCCTGAGCGCCGGGCACCACGTCCTGCCCGGCGCACAGTCGCTGCTGCGCCGCAACCCGCCCGGCTGCCTCGCCGGCTGGCCCGAGGCGGCGGCGCTGCTGGCGGACTCCGCCGGCCGCCTGCGCTCGGCGTACGACACCCTCGCCGACGAGGTCGCCCACGGCCGGACAGCGGGCCCGGCACCGGTCTCGATGACCTGTGTCGACCAGCTGGACCGGATCCGTCCGCTGCTGCGCGGGGCCGACCTGCAGTCCGTCCGGCACCTGGTGGAGGTCGATCGGTGGCTCGCCGCTCTCGCCGACAGCCTCAGCCACATCCAGCGGCCCACCGCCGACGAGTCGGCCGGACGCCGCCGGGAGCCGTGAGGCCGCGGGTCGCGGATTGGCAGTCCCCGTCGCGCCGGGCTCGACATAGCGTCGAGGCATGGAGATCGAGCAGGCGCAGAAGCTGTGGCAGCCGGAGCCGGGCTGGTTGAACACCGCCAGCTACGGGCTGCCGCCGGAGCCGGCGTGGGCGGCGATGCAGGAGGCCCTTACCGCCTGGCGGGTTGGTCGTACGTCGTGGGAGGGCTGGGGCGAGTCGACGCACCGGGCCCGGGTAGCGTTCGCCGGCCTGATCGGGGTGCCGGTCGGTGACGTGGCGGTCGGCGCGGCCGTGTCCCAACTCCTCGCGCCGGTCGCGGCGGCGCTACCGGCCGGTGCCACGGTGGTGGTCCCCGAGGTCGAGTTCACCTCGAATCTCTTCCCCTGGCTGGTGCAGCGGGA
Source organism: Micromonospora parva (assembly GCF_000718515.1). Taxonomy (GTDB): domain Bacteria; phylum Actinomycetota; class Actinomycetes; order Mycobacteriales; family Micromonosporaceae; genus Micromonospora; species Micromonospora parva. Next base: position 38,512 of record NZ_JNZS01000026.1, read on the forward strand.
GCGGGGTGTCACGGTCCGTACGGTGCCGCTGGACTCGCTGGTCGACGCCATCGACGCCGACACCGACCTGGTCGCGTTCAGCCTGGTGCAGTCGGCCGACGGGGCGGTCGCGGCGTACGACGAGATCGTGGCCGCGGCCCGCGCGCACGACGCTCTGGTGGCGGTGGACGCGACGCAGGCGTGCGGGTGGTTGCCGTTCGACGGCAGCCGGGCCGACGTGGTGGCGGTGGGCGGCTACAAGTGGCTGATGAATCCGCGGGGGACCGGGTTCGCCTATCTGGCGCCCGCGCTGCGGGAGCGGCTGCGCCCCGACGCCGCCGGCTGGTACGCGGGCGGCGACCCGCACGCCTCCTACTACGGTCCGCCGCTGCGGTTGGCCGACGACGCCCGCCGGTTCGACATCTCACCGGCCTGGTTCAGCTGGGTCGGCGCGGCGCCCGCCCTGGAGGTGGTCGCCGAGATCGGCGTGTCGGCGATCGGGGCGCACAACGTGGCACTGGCCAACCGGTTCCTGACCGGGTTGGGTCGGCCACCGGGGGAGAGCGCCATCGTCAGCGTGGACGTGCCCGACGCGCAGCAGCGCCTCGCGGCGGCCGGCATCCGGGCGGCGGTGCGCGCCGGCCGGGTCCGGGCCTCCTTCCACATCTACTCCACCGAGGCCGATGTGGACGCCGCTCTGACGGCGTTGACCGGCTGAGATCCGCCGTCGGGGACGACCGGGCGCGCACCCGGCCGTCCCCGACGGCGTACGGCATCCGGCTCAGGCCAGGTGGCCGCCGATCTTCGTGTAGCCGCGCAGCAGGTCCCGGGAGATGATCAACCGTTGCATCTCGTCGGTGCCCTCGAAGATCCGGTAGAGCCGGACCTGCCGGTACCAGCGTTCGATCGGCAGCTCCCGGGTGTAGCCCATGCCGCCGTGGATCTGGAGCACCCGGTCGACCACCCGGTTGACCATGCCGGCGCCGTAGAGCTTGCCCATCGACGAGGCGTGCCGGGGGTCCAGCCCTTGGTCGACCGTCCACGCGGAGCGCAGCACCAGCCAGCGTGCCGCCTCCAACTCGGTCTCCGAGTCGGCGATCATCCACTGGATGGCCTGGTTGGTGCCGATCGTCGCGCCGAACGTCTCCCGGGTGTTGGCGTAGTCGATGGCCATCTGCAGGACCCGCTCGGCGATGCCGATGGCGTGCGACGGGATGGTGTAGCGGCCCTTGCCGATCCACTCCATGCCGAGCGTGAAGCCCTGCCCGATCTCGCCGAGGATGTTGCGGTGCGGCACGCGGACGCCCTCGAAGATCAGCGACGCCGGCCCGCCCTCGCCCATGGTCTGGATGAACTCCGAACGCCAGCCCATCGACCGGTCCACCAGGAACGCCGTGGCGCCGCCGTTGCGGGCGCCCTTCTCCCGGTCGGTCACCGCGACCACGATGGCGAAGTCGGCGTCGTGGCCGCCGGTGATGAAGGTCTTCTCGCCGTCGAGGATCCAGTCGTCGCCGTCGCGGCGGGCGGACAGCCGGATGTTGGCCGCGTCGGAACCGGCGCCCGGTTCGGTGATCGCGAAGCAGGAGCGGCGCTCACCCTCGATGGTCGGGATGAGGAACTCCCGCTTCTGCTCCTCGGTGGCGTGGAACAGGATGTTGTCCGCCTCGCCGCCGAAGCGGAACGGCACGAACGTGCGGCCCAGTTCGGTCCAGATCAACGACTGGAGGACGGCCGGCAGGTTCATCCCCCCGTACTCTTCCGGTGTGGCCAGGCCCCAGAAGCCGAACTTGCGCGCCTTGAGTTGCAGTTCCCGCACCTCGGAGTGGTCCAGGCCCGGCTGGTGCGCCCGTTCCCGGCGGAGCACCTCCGCCTCCAGGGGCATCACCTCGCGGGTGATGAACGCGCGCACGGTGTCTCGGACGGCGCGTTCCTCGTCGGACAGTGCGAAGTCCACGGTTCCCCCTCGGTCGGCGTGGCGGTGCGCCGCTGCGGGACGCAGCGGTCACATCTAAACTAGCGGTGTAAGTTTTCATTCGTCCAGACCCCACGACCCGAGACCCTCGAGGAGCGCAGTGCCCCGACCCCGCCAGCCCCGGCTCACCCGGCAGCTGATCGTCGAGAGCGCCACCGCGCTCATCGACGCCGAGGGCCTGCCCGCCTTCTCCACCCGCCGGCTCGCCGCCGAACTGGGCGTACGCGGGCCGTCGCTCTACAACCACTTCGCCACCAAGGACGAGATCCTCGACGCGGTCGCCGACACGGTCACCGGTGCTGTCGACACCAGCGGCTTCGTCAGCCGGGACTGGGTCACCGCGCTGCGGGACTGGGCCTGGTCGTACCGGCGGGCGCTCACCGCGCACCCGAACATCGTGCCGTACCTCGCGCAGGGGCCGGGTCGTCGACCGGCCGCCCTCGCGATGGCCGACGCGGTCTACGGCGGGCTGGTCCGGGCCGGCTGGCCGCCGGCCCGCGCCACCCACATCGGCGCGGCGTTGCGCTACTTCGTGGCCGGGTCGGCGCTCGGCTCGTTCGCCCGCGGTTTCGTCGAGGACCCGGAGTTGTACGCGGCGCACTACCCGCACCTGCGCCAGGCGCACCGGCTCGCCGAGCATCAGCAGAGCGTCGACGAGGGCGCCTTCGCCCTGGGCCTGGACTCCCTGCTGCACGGGCTGGCCGCCGAGTACGCCCGCACCGTCGACCCGGTGGAGTCCGCCGGGCCCACCGGGTAGCGTCCAAACTCCCAGCGCTAGTTTCATCGCCCATCGCCCACCCTCGAAGGGACGACATGGACCTCGCCGCCGCCCCGCCGTCGCAGTTGCCCGACCCCCTGCGCCTGCGGCCCCACCTGCACGTCGACGGGGAGTGGACGTCGCCCGCCGGCACCGACCTGATCGACGTGGAGAACCCGAGCACCGGGGGGCTGATCGGGCAGGTGCCGGCCGGCACCCCGGCCGACGTGGACCGCGCCGTGGCTGCGGCCCGCGCCGCGTTTCCCGGCTGGTCGGCCGCCGCCCCCGCGCAGCGCTCCGCTCACCTCGACCGGCTGCACACGGCGCTCGCCGCCCGGGCCGACGATCTCGCCCACACCATCGCCGGGGAGCTGGGCGCGCCGCTCAAGCTCGCCACCCGGGTGCAGGTCGGGCTCCCATTGACAGTGCTGCGCGACCATGTGGCGCTCGCCGCCCGGGAGCCGGTCGAGGAGCACATCGGCAACTCCCTCGTCGTCCGCGAGCCGATCGGCGTGGTCGGCGCGATCACGCCGTGGAACTACCCGCTGCACCAGGTGATGGCGAAGCTCGCCCCGGCCCTGGCCGCCGGTTGCACTGTGGTGCTCAAGCCCAGCGAGCTGACCCCGTTGACCGCGTACCTGCTCTTCGACGCGGTCACCGAGGCCGGTCTGCCGCCGGGGGTGCTGAACCTGGTCAGCGGCACCGGGCCGGTGGTCGGCGAAGCTCTCGCCGGGCACCCCGACGTCGACCTGGTCTCGTTCACCGGCTCCACCGCCACCGGCGCGCGGATCATGCGGCTCGCCGCCGACCGGATCGCCCGGGTCGCGCTGGAGCTGGGCGGCAAGTCCGCCAACGTGATCCTCCCGGACGCCGACCTGGCCACCGCCGTCAAGGTGGGCGTCGGCAACGCCCTGCTCAACTCGGGTCAGACCTGCACCGCGTGGACCAGGATGCTGGTGCACCGCGACCGGTACGACGAAGCCCTCCACCTGATCGCCACGGCGGTGGCCGGCTACCGGCTCGGTGACCCGTTCGACCCGGCGACCCGGCTCGGCCCGTTGGTCTCCGCCGCCCAGGCGCAGCGGGTGCGCGGCCACATCGACCGGGCCGTCGCCGACGGCGCCCGGCTGGTCGCCGGTGGACCGGACGCGCCGGTGCCGGCCCGGGGGCACTTCGTCGCCCCCACCGTCTTCACCGACGTGCACCCCGACAGCGCGCTCGCCCAGGAGGAGGTCTTCGGGCCGGTGCTCGCCGTCATCCCGTTCGCCGACACCGACGAGGCGGTCGCCATCGCCAACAACTCGAAGTACGGGCTGGCCGGCGCGGTCTGGTCCGCTGACACGGACGCGGCGCTGGCGGTGGCCCGGCGACTGCGCACCGGCGCCGTCGACATCAACGGTGCCCCGTTCAACCCGCTCGCCCCGTTCGGTGGCTACAAGCAGTCCGGCCTGGGCCGGGAGTTGGGCGTGCACGGGCTGGCCGAGTTCTGCGAGCTGAAGGCGATCCAGCGATGACCGGCGGCGAGCTGTCCCCGGCCGCGCCGGGCGGCGGCACCGAAGCGGCGTCCGCGCCGGTCACGGTTCGCGCGCTGGTCGCGCGCGGGTCGGGTGCCGAGCTGCGGGTCGAGCGGGTACGCCTGCCCGCGCCCGGCCCCGGCGAGGTGCGGGTGACGATCACGGCGGCCGGTGTCTGCCACTCCGACCTGTCCATGGTCAACGGCACCCTCGCGGCGAGGTTCCCGCTGGTGCTCGGGCACGAGGCGACCGGTGTGGTGGCCGAGACCGGGCCGGGCGTGCAGGTGGCCGTCGGCACCCCGGTGGTGCTCAACTGGGCACCGGCGTGCCGGGCCTGCTGGTGGTGTCGGCGCGGCGAGCCGTGGCTCTGCGCCGCCACCACGGCCCCGACGGTGGCGCGTGGCGAGACCGACGACGGGGTCCCGCTGCACCTGACCCTCGGCCTCGGCGCTCTCGCCGAGGCGGTGGTGGTACCCGAGCGTGCCGTCATCCCGATCCCGGCCGGGCTGCCACCCGAACAGGCCGCACTGCTCGGCTGCGCGGTGCTCACCGGCGTGGGTGCGGTCCGGAACACCGCCCGGGTGACGCCCGGCGAGTCGGTGGCGGTCGTCGGGCTCGGTGGCGTCGGGCTCGCCGTGCTCAGCGCGGCCCGCCGGGCCGGTGCCACCACGATCCTGGCCGTCGACGTCGCGGAGGCGAAGCGGGATCTGGCGCTGGCCGCCGGGGCCACCGACTTCCTGCTCTCCGACGATCGGCTCTCCAAGGAGGTACGGGCGCGCACCGAGAGCCGTGGCGTCGACCACGCCTTCGAGTGCGTCGGCCGGGCGGCCACCATCCGTGCCGCCTGGCGGCTCACCCGGCGCGGCGGAGCGGTGACAGTGGTCGGGATGGGCGCGAAGGACGACATGGTCAGCCTCGGCGCGCTGGACATCTTCCACTCGGCGCGCACGCTGCGCTCCTCGGTGTACGGATCGTCCGACCCGGATCGGGAGGTGCCGATGCTGGCTGCCGAGCTGGCCGACGGCGCACTGGATCTGGGGGTGCTGGTCAGCGGCACGATCCCCTTGGACGAGGCGCCCACGGCGTTCGACCGGCTGGCCCGGGGCGAGGGCGCCCGCTGGGTGGTCACCCTCAGCTGACGCCGGTCACAGCCGGGATTTCAGGACGTCGACCTCGCAGCCTGGTGCGAACGGGTCGAAGCCGTGCGCGACGAGCCAGCGGATCGCCAGCAGGCTGCGCGCTGACCACCAGCCGCGGATGACGTCGAGGTCGACGTCGGCGCGGTAGCCGGCGAGGACGTCGGCGAGGCGTTCCTCGTGCCCGAGCGTCAGGGTGGCGAGGTCGAAGAGGGCGTCGCCCCGGCCCGCCTCGGACCAGTCGATCACACCGGTGATCTCGTCGCCGTCGACGAACACGTGGGTGATCTGCAGGTCGCCGTGCGTGAACACCGGGGTCCACGGTCGGAGCGCCGCCTCGGCGACCTGGCGGTTGCGGGCGACCAGGTCGGTGGGGAGGACGCCGTCGCGGACGAGCCACTCGCACTCGGCGTCGAGCTGTGATGTCAACTCGGCGCGGTCGCGACCGGGCCACGGCGGTAGTGGCGCGTCGTGCAGCTTTCGAACGGCGGCGCCCACTGCGGTCCACGCCGCCGGCGACGCGGTCGACGGCTCGCCGAGGCGGCCGAGTGCCGTACCGGGCAGGGCGGCGAGCGCGAGCACTGGCGGCTGGCGCCAGAGGACCTCGGGAGTCGGGACCGGCGCGATGGCCATCGCCTCGACCTCGACGTCGGTGCGCCCCGAATCGGCGTCGATCTTCAGGAACACGTCGCCGATGCGCAGGGTGGCGCGTTCCTGATGGGCTACGACCACCTTGACCTCCGGCACACCGGCCATTGTGGTGACCCGACCATCGGGATTCGACTGATTTTCCACGGGAGGCGGTGGTGGCCAGGTGCCCGGGGCCGACCCGGCGACCGCGGTGACGAGAGTCGTGCGACTGGCCGGAGGGTCCGCGCCGGCGCTGAGGTTGCGTCAGGCGCTATGCCTAGCAGTACTATGCATCGTACTTCTAGGTTTGGGGCGGGAGGTTTCATGAAGGTCGCCAAGGACCTGGTCGCCGCCTCGGCGACCCCGATGGTGCTCGGCATCCTGGCCGAGGGCGAGAGCTACGGCTACGCCATCCTCCGGCGGATCAACGAGCTGTCCGGGGGTGAGCTGGACTGGACCGAAGGGCTGCTGTATCCGTTGCTGCACCGACTTGAGCGCCTCTCCTATCTGGAGTCGAGCTGGCAGTCGGTCGCCGGTGAGCGCAAGCGCAAGTACTACCGCATCACCGACAGCGGCCTGGCCGAGCTGGCCGAGCAGCGCCGGCAGTGGGACACGGTGGTGGGCGCGCTCAAGGAGATCTGGCAGGACCGCGCGCCGCTGACGGTGCCCCCGTTGGGGGGCCTGGCATGACGGCACCCGACGGCCCGCAGGAGTTGGAAGCGCAGTTCGCCCAGTGGCGCCAGTACGTGCTCCGCCGCCGGGAGTTGCAGGCGGTGGACGCCGACGAGTTGGAAGACCACCTGCGCGGCTCCGTCGACGAACTCGTCGCCGCCGGCCTGAGCCCCGACGAGGCGTTTCTGGTCGCGGTGAAACGGATGGGCAGCCTCGACGAACTCTCCCGCGAGTTCGCCCGGGAACACTCGGAACGGTTGTGGAAGCAGTTGGTGCTGACCGGCGACTCCGCCGGCCCGGCCGACGGCCCCCGCGCCCGGCGGGACCTGTGGGTGATGCTCGCCTGCGCGGCGGGCGCGCTGGTGTCGGTCAAGGTGCCGGTGCTGTTCGGGCTGAGCTTCGGCGAGGACGGCGCGTTCTACGCGCGGAACTTCACACTGTTCGCGTTGCCCTGGCTGGCGGCGTACCTGGCCTGGCGTCGCAGCGCCCGACGGCCGGTGATCGCGGCACTCGCGGTCCTCTTCGCTCTCGGCGCGGTGGCGGCCAACGCCTACCCCCTGGCGGACGACTCGCAGTCAGTGGTCGTCACCAGCGTCCACCTTCCCATCGCCCTGTGGCTGGTGGTCGGCCTGGCCTACGTCGCCGACGACTGGCGCTCGTCGCGTCGGCGCATGGACTTCATCCGGTTCACCGGCGAGTGGTTCATCTACCTGGTGCTGATGGCGCTCGGCGGCGGCGTGCTCGCCGCGTTCCTGTTCAACACCTTCGCGGCCATCGGCATCGTCCCGCAGGAGTTCGTCTCGCAGTGGCTGCTGCCCGGTGGCGCCGCGGCCGCCGTCGTGGTGGCCGGGTGGCTCGTCGAGGCCAAGCAGAGCGTCGTCGAGAACATCGCGCCGGTGCTCACCCGGTTGTTCACCCCGCTCTTCACTGCCGCCCTGCTCGCCTTCCTCGTCGCTGTCGTCTGGACCAGCCACGGCATCGACGTCGAGCGTGAGGCGCTGCTCCTCTTCGACCTCCTGCTGGTCGTGGTGCTGGGGCTGCTGCTCTACTCACTGTCGGCCCGCGATCCGTCGGCCCCGCCCGGCCCGTTCGACAAACTCCAACTCGCGCTCGTGGTCAGCGCGTTGGCCATCGACGTGCTGGTGCTGATAGAGATCACCGGGCGCATCACCGACGACTACGGCGGCACGCCCAACCGGGCGGCAGCGCTCGGCGAGAACGTGATCCTGCTGGTCAACCTCGCGTGGTCGGCGTGGCTCCTGCTGACCTTCATTCGCCGGCGTACGCCGTTCGCGGCGCTCGAACGGTGGCAGACCGGTTACCTGCCGGTGTACGCGGCGTGGGCCTGGATCGTGGTGCTGGTGTTTCCGCCGCTGTTCGGCTTCGCCTAGTCGGCGAGCGACCAGCCGCGAACCGGGGCCGGCCCTCCCGCCACGGGTGGGCCGGCCCGCTGTCACTTGCCGGTGACGATGCCCGGGTTGATGCACAGCCCCGGGTTCGCGCCGTTCTTCTCCGCGATCTCCAGGCAGCGGGTCACCTTGTCCACCTTCGCGTTGGTCTCGGTGATCTGCTTGGAGATCTCGGCGTTCTTGCGGTCCTGCTCCAGGTTGCGGGTCTGGGCCAGCTTGTCCTGGAACGCCTTGATGTTGCCCTCGGTCTTGTCGTCGTGGTTGACCCGGGTGATGGTCACCGAGAGGATGTCCACGTCGCTGGCGAGGCGGGTCTCCGCGCTGGTCTTGATGTTCGCGGCGAACGGCTTCAGGTCGACGTTGAGGTCACCGGTCTGGGCGTCGATCTTCTCCAGCGGGTTGTACGCGGCGAAGGCGTCGTTCACCGCGCTGTCGAGCTGCACTCCCACCCGCTGACCGCGGAAGCTGCCGAAGTCGCCCTTGTAGTCCATGAACTGCTTCGGCGCGTTCTCCGGCTTGACCTGCCATTCGACGAGCACCTCGACGCAGGCGTCGGCGAGGGTGCCGGTGCGCACGCGTACGCAGTTGTTGCCGCCGATGTGGTCGTACTTCTGCCGGCCCGCGTCCCACTCGCCGACCTTCTGCCAGGGCGCCACCCACTTCAGGCCCGATCCGGTCACCTCGCCGGTGGGCTTGCCGAAGCTGGTGACGATGCCGACCGAGCGGATGGGCACCGAGTGGGCGCTGGAGGCGATGCCGACCACCAGGGTGAGGGCGAGAAGGCCGAGCGCCGCGAGGGCGGCCGTCCGCTTCAGCGGCTTGGCCGAAGCGACGAGGGCGACGACGGCGCTGACCGCCAGGGCGACGGCGAAGACGATCGCCATGGTGAAGCCGACAGGCATGGGGTGAGGACCTTCCGCTGAGCTGTGTGGATCATCAACGTACGAGGGCAGGTCAAGCCGGTGGTCCGGGGGGACCGGCCTGGTGACCGGCCTCGCCGTGCCGCCGTCGCGGGGCGACGCGGCCGATATCCCTCCGGCCGGATGCCCGTCGCCGGCGAATCCCACGACAGCGCATCCACCGCGCGCCGTTTCAGCGAACCATCGGGTAGGAAACGTCTACCCGGGGGTACGTGTGGTGCTGAGCGCTTCGATGCCGGCGGATGCCGTGGAGGTCGCGTACAAGCGCGTCTGTCTGGCGGCTGAGGACCTGGACAGTAACCGTGTCGCCACTGTGCTGCTGGAGATGGCGCACGCGTGGGGCGTCGAGGCGCTCTGGGAGCAGGTCTGCGGGCCGCTGCTGGCCCGGATGCCGGGGCGGACCGCCGCCGAGATCGCCGTCGAGCACGCCCTGAGCGAGGGTGTCCGGGTCGGGATGGACGTGTACCGCCGGGAGCCCGGCCGGTCCCTGCCCGCGGGCGGGGTGTTGCTGGCCGGCGCCGAGCAGGAGGCGCACTGCCTCGGGCTGCACGCCCTCGCCGCCGCGCTGCGCGAGCAGGGTCGCGGCTGTCTGAATCTCGGCCCCGCGCTGCCCTGGGGTGCGCTGGCCAGTGCGGCGCACCGGGCCCGACCCCGCACCGTCGTGCTCTGGTCGCAGACGCCGCTCACCGGCCGCGCGTACCGCCTGCTGCGCTTCGCCCGGGACTTCCCGCGCCTTCGGGCGTACGGCGCGGGGCCGGGCTGGATCGAGCCGCTCGGCAAGCCGGCCGTGCGGCTCGGCACGTTGGCGGACGCCGTCGCCGCCTGCCTGGCTGTCGCGCCGGGACGTGACGCCCACCACATACGATACGGATCGGTCCCGTATCGTTAATGCGCGTCGTAGGCTGACTCGCGTTACGAGTCTGACCCGTATCGTATTTCGTCGCGGGTGACCAGCGTGGGGGGAAAGCCAGGAATGGAACTGCAGAACAACACCGGACACCCGAGGCGGTGGGCGATCCTGGGGGTGCTGGTGATCAGCCTCCTCGTGGTCGTCCTCGACAACACGATCCTCAACGTCGCCCTGCGCACCCTGGCCGACCCGGTGCACGGCCTCGGCGCCAGCCAGGGTGAGCTGGAGTGGTCCATCAACTCCTACACCCTCGTCTTCGCCGGGCTGCTGTTCACCTTCGGCGTGCTCGGCGACCGCGCCGGCCGCAAGCGCTTCCTGATGATCGGTCTGTTGGTGTTCGGCCTGGCGTCGCTGCTCTCCGCGTACGCCCAGAGCCCCGGACAGCTCATCGCGGCCCGCGCCCTGATGGGGGTCGGCGGCGCGGCCATCATGCCGGTGACACTGTCGATCATCTCCAACGTCTTCGACCCGCGTGAGCGCGGTCGGGCCATCGGGGTCTGGGCCGGCGCTGTCGGCCTCGCCGTGGCGATCGGCCCGATCCTCGGCGGCGCGCTGCTGGAGCACTTCTGGTGGGGTTCGGTCTTCCTGATCAACGTGCCGGTGGTCGCCGCGGGCGTGGTGCTGGTGGCGCTGCTCGTCCCCGAGTCGCGTGACCCGCGCCCGGGCCGCATCGACGTGCTCGGCGTTCTGCTCTCCGTGGTCGGCCTGGTCGCCCTCTCCTACGGCATCATCGACGGCGGCGAGCACGGCTTCGGCCGCCCGCTGGCCTGGGGCTCGATCCTGGTCGGCGTCGCGGTGCTGGCCTGGTTCGTGCAGCACGAGCGGCGCAGCGACCACCCGTCGCTGGACGTCCGGCTGTTCAAGGTGCCCCGGTTCGCCGCTCCGGTCGCCATCGTCGGCCTGGTGTTCTTCGCCGCGATGGGCTCGATGTTCTTCGGATCGTTCTACCTGCAGCTCGTGCGTGACTACAGCCCGTTGCAGACCGGTCTGCTCTTCCTGCCCTTCGCCGGCGCCCAGCTGGTCTTCGCGCCGCGCAGCGCCACGATGGTCCGCCGCTACGGCGGGAAGGCCGTCGCCGCCGTCGGGTTGGTGCTGACCGCTGTGTCACTCGGCGCCTTCGTCTTCATCGGCGCCTCCACCCCGATCTGGATCGTGCTGCTCGTCTTCCTCATCCAGGGCGCCGGGATGGCCAACATCATGCCGCCGGCCACCGAGTCGATCATGTCGGCGCTGCCCCGGGAGAAGGCCGGGGTGGGCTCCGCGGTCAGCAACACCATCCGCCAGGTGGCCGGCGCGCTCGGCGTTGCCGTCCTCGGCTCGGTGCTCTCCGCTGTCTACCGCAGCGACATCGGTGACGCGCTGACCGGCCTGCCCACGCAGGCCCAGGACGCGGCCAACGAGTCGATCTCCGGGGCGTACGCGGCGGCGGGCCAGCTCGGCCCGGCGGCGCCGGGGCTGATCTCGGCGGCCAACGACGCCTTCGTCACCGCCATGCACTGGGCGGCCGGGCTCTCCGCGGTGATCGCCGCGCTCGGGATCATCGTGGTGCTGCGCTGGATGCCGGGCAAGGAGGAGACCAGTGTCGCCCCGGTGACGCCGGTCGCCGAGCCCGAATTGGCCGGCACGGCCTAGGTGCGGGAAGAATGGCGGACATGACGTCCACTGCTGATGCTCCGCGGTCGCCCGGGCGACCGCGGAGCATCCGCGCCGACGAGGCGATCATCGAGGCGACCCTCGACCTGCTCGCCGAGGGCAGCACCATCGAGGCGCTCTCGATCGAGGCGATCGCCGCCCGCGCCGGGGTCGGCAAGGCCACCATCTACCGCCGCTGGGCCGGCAAGGACGCGTTGCTGCTGGACGCGTTGCGGCGACTCAAGGGCGTCCTGGCCCAGCCGGCCGGGCACTCGGTCCGCGACGACCTGGTGCTGCTGGTCGGCGCGATCGGCAAGAACGTCGACCCACGCGCGGCGAAGATCATGCCCTGTCTGGTGCCCGCCGTGAACCGCAGCGCGGACCAGTACCAGCTCTACCAGAACATCATCGCGCCCCGGCGAAAGCTGATGCGCGAGGTGCTGCGACGCGGCATCGACGAGGGCGCGCTCCGCGCCGACATCGACGTCGAGGTGACGATGGCGCTGCTCACCGGCCCGATGCTGATCCAGCGGGTGCTGCAGTGGAATCCGGACCTGGACGAGCAGACCCTGCCCGAACGGGTCGTCGACGCGGTGCTGGAGGGCATCCGGGCCCGCTGACGTCGGCGGCCCCGGTGCCCGCCGGCCGGGTGGCGGTCAGCGGGGTGCCCGCTGACCAGGCGTTGACGGCACGATGCCGTCGGCACGGCGGCCCGGCGGCCCGGCGGTCCGGGCGGCGCGGCGGCGCGGCGGTGCGGTCAGCCGGCCGGCGCGCGCAGGCGGTGCAGACGCAGCGCGAGCTGCACCTCCAGCGCCCGCTCGGGGCGCTGCCAGTCGACGCCGAGCAACTGCCCGACCCGCTCCAACCGCTGGGTCACCGTGTTGACGTGCACGTGCAGTTGCTCGGCGGCCCGGGCCAGGCTGCCACCCACCCCGAAGTACGCCTCCAGCGTCTTCACCAGCGCCGTGCCGCGGCGGGCGTCGTAGTCGAGCACCGGGCCGACCGTGGCGGTGAGGAACTCCGTCACGTCCTTCTCACCGCGGTCACCGACAGTGCCCAGCAACAACCCGACGAAGCCCAACTCCACGGTGCTCGCGCCCTGCCCGGCACGGCCCAACGCACCCAACGCCGTCAGGCACCGGTCCGCCTCCTGAAACGTCACCGCCAGCGCCGCCGGCGTGTTCGCCGGGCCACTCGCCCCGGCGGTCACCGGGCGGCCGGTCACCCGGGACAGGTCCCGGGCCACCGCGCGGGCACTGCCGCCCGCGTCCGAGCCCGGCAACATCAGCACCACCCGGCCGTCGCGGGCCGCCGCCAGTCCGCCGCGCGCCGAGGCGTACGTGGTGGCCCAGGAGAGCACCCGCTGCCGAGCCGAACCGGTCGCGGCGATCGCGTCGTCACCCACCGCCACCAGCACGTGCGGCGCGTCCAGGTCCACGCCGAGCCGACGGGCCCGGCTGCGCAACGCGTCGGTGTCGCGCAGCGGGCGGGCGATCAGGTCGTCCAGCAGCTCGCCCCGCACCCGCCCCTCCGCCTCCGCGACCGTCCGGCGGAACAACAGCAGCAGCGCGGTCACCAACGCGGCCCGCTCCAGGATGCGCTGGTCGGCGTCGACCAACTCGTCGTCCGGGCGCAGCACCAGGGCGCCCAGGTTCTCCGCGCCGGCCACCACGGCGGCGTACCAGAGCGGGCCCCGGCGGACGCTGCGCCCCTCGGTCCGGGACGCGGCCACCGCCTCCACGATGTCCGCGCGGTCCGGCTCCTCGATCTCACCCACCCGGGCCAGCAGGCGGCCCTCGGCGTCCAACGCCAGCAGCGCGCCGCCCAGCACCTCGGTCACCGCCGCCGCCACGTCCTCCACCCCACCGCCGCGCAGCACCAACGCGGTCATCCGGTCGTGGGCCGCCGCCGCCCGCTCCACCGAGCTGCTGTGCGCCCGGATGGTGGTGTTCGCCGCCGACAACTCGGCCAACGCCGAACGGGTCTCGGCCAGCAGCCGGGCGGTGTCGATCGCCACCGCGGCGTGCGCGGCCAGCGACACCAGCAGCGTCACCTCCTCCCGGACGAACGGCCGGGCCGAACGGTTGGCCGCGTAGAGCACCCCGATCGAGGTGGAGCCGAGTCGCAGCGGCACCCCGAGGATCGCCACCAGACCCTCCTCGCCCACCCCCGCGTCGATCTCGCCGGTGTGGTGGAAGCGGGCGTCCTCGCCGTAGTTCGCGGTGACGTACGGGGCGCCCGACTGGGCCACCAGGCCACCGAGGCCGGCACCCATCGGCAGGCGCAGCCGCTGGAAACGGGCCGAGACCGACCCGTCGGTCACCCGCATGTAGGTGTCGCCGCGTTCGTCGTCGTTGAGCGTCATGTACGCCACGTCCGCGCCGAGCAGGTGACGGGCCCGGTGCACGATCGCCCGCAACACGTCGTCCAGGTCGCGCAGCCCGGCCAGGTCGCTGACCGTGTCGTACAGGCCGGACAGCTCGCTCTCCCGGCGGCGGCGGCGCTCCAGCAGCGCGCGGACCCGCAACGCCACAGCCCTGGCCTGCTCCAGCTCGGCCAGGCGCTCCGGCGGCAGCCCGGCCGCCCGCGCGGCCACCAGTGGTCCCTCGAACTCGACGGCCGCGGCCTCTCGGGCGAGCAGCTCCAGGAACTCCACCGGCGATGACATGGTCGACATTGTGCTCAGCCCCACTAGTTGGCCGTCCAGCCCCCGTCGAGGGCGATCGACGCTCCGCTGATGAACGCCGCCGGCGGCGAGCAGAGGTACGCCAGCAGTTCGGCCACCTCCTCCGGCTCGATCAACCGCTTGATCGCGGCCCGGGCCAGCATGATCTTCTCGACCACCTCGGTCTCGTCGATGCCGTGACTGGCCGCCTGATCGGCGATCTGGCTCTCCACCAGTGCGGTGCGCACGTACGCCGGGTTGATGCAGTTGGCGGTGACCCCGTGCGCGGCGCCCTCCAGCGCGACCACCTTCGACAGCCCTTCGAGGGCGTGCTTGGCCGAGACGTACGCGGCCTTGTAGGGCGAGGCCCGCAGCCCGTGCACCGAGGAGATGTTGATGACCCGCCCCCAGCCCTGGGCGTACATGTGCGGCAGCGCCCGGCGGATCAGCAGGAACGGCGCCTCCACCATCACCCGCTGGATGTACTCGAAGCGCTCGACGGGGAAGTCCTGCAACGGCGCCACGTGCTGGAGCCCGGCGTTGTTCACCACGATGTCCACGTCCGCGTCGAGGGAGTCCACCGCCGCGGCGTCGGACAGGTCGACCCCCTCCGCCCGGCCCCCGGCCTCGGCGGCCACCGCCTTCGCCGCCTCCAGGTTGCGGTCCACCACGAGCACCGTGGCGCCGGCCGCGCCGAGCCGCAGGGCACACGCCCGCCCGATGCCGCCGCCGCCCCCGGTGACCAGGGCGGTCCGACCGGTGAGGTCGACCTGTACGACGTGGGGGACCACCACGGGTTCTGCCGTCATGGCGCAAGAAGTTACGAGCTGTGTGCCCCCCGGCACATGGGCCGGCGACACATACTCCGCACCGAAGCTGTGTGGCTCGCCCGCCCCTCCCGACCCACACGCGCCCACCGCCCTCGTCGCGCCGCACCGCGCCAGGCTGCGCCGTGCCGCGCCGCGCCGGGCCGTGCCGCGCCGGGCCGTGCCGTGCCGGGCCGTGCCGCGCCGGGCCGCTGCGCTGCGCCAGGCTGCGCCGCGCCGGGCCGGTTGCGCCGCTCCGCGCCAGGCTGCGCCTGCGCCTGCGCTGCGCTGCGCCGCCGCCGCGCCGCGCCGCGCAAGATCGCGCAATATCCAGGATGTAGTGGGCATCCCGGCGTTCCGTTGCCACTACATCCTGGATCGAGCGTGACCTTGCCGGCGTCGACGTTGCGATTCGCGCCCGATCGGCCGCCGGAGCGTCTGAGGCAGCGACATCCGGGAGGTTGCTCGGATCTTGGCGCGTGGCGCGTGGCGCGTGGCGCGTGGCGCGTGGCGCGTGGCGCGCGCGGTGCGGGGTGCGGGCTCGCGGCGGCGTGAGTGCGGGGTGCAGGCGTGGGTGTGGGTGTGGGTGTGGGACGCCCGGGGCGTGAGTGCGGGGTGCGGGCGGGCGTGGGGTGCGAGGCGTGGGGTGTGGGGCGCGGGGGGCGTGTCCCGTGGGGCTGGTGGGAAGGGCGCCGGTTAGGGTGTCGAACACACGTACTGCTGACGGTTGGGGAGGGGGCGGCGTGCGCGTGCTCGGTGTCGACCCGGGTCTGACCCGGTGCGGGGTGGGTGTGGTCGAGGGTGTGCCCGGCCGGCCCTGCACCCTGGTCGCCTACTACGTGGTCTACACCGACCCGGCCGACGACCTGGCGCTGCGCCTGTTGCACCTGGACCGGTCGCTGACCGAGTTGGTGGCCGAGCACCAACCGGAGAGCGTCGCCGTCGAGCGGGTGTTCAGCCAGCACAACGTCCGCACGGTGATGGGCACCGCGCAGGCCAGCGGCATCGCCGTGCTGGCCGGGGCGCGGGCCGGGCTGCCGGTGCAGACGTACACCCCGAGCGAGGTGAAGGCGGCCGTGACCGGGTCCGGTCAGGCCGACAAGGCGCAGATGACCGCCATGGTGACCCGGCTGTTGCGGTTGGCCGAGCCGCCGAAGCCGGCCGACGCCGCCGATGCGCTGGCCCTGGCCATATGCCACGTGTGGCGCGGCGGGACCCGCTCCAAGCTGGCCGCCGCGGCCGACCGGGCACGACGAGGAGGAGCACGATGATCGCCAGCGTGCGCGGCACGGTGACCGCGACGGGTCCGGACCAGGCCGTGATCGAGGTCGGTGGGGTCGGGCTCGCCGTGCACTGCGCCCCGGGGACCCTCGCGGAGCTGCGGGTCGGCCAGGTCGCCCGGCTCGCCACCAGCCTGATCGTGCGGGAAGACTCGCTGACCCTGTACGGCTTCGCCGACGACGACGCCAAGTCGCTGTTCGAGCTGTTGCAGACCGCCAGTGGGGTGGGCCCGCGACTGGCCCAGGCGGTGCTGGCGGTGCACACCCCGGACGCGGTCCGCAAGGCGATCGCCAACGCCGACACCGCCGCCCTGACCCGGGTGCCCGGTATCGGCAAGAAGGGCGCGGAACGCCTGGTGCTGGAGCTGCGCGACCGGATCGGCCCGGTGCCGATCGGCGCCGACGGGTCGGCCGGGGTGACCCGTGGCAGTTGGCCGGAGCAGGTCCGGCAGGCCCTGGTGGGGTTGGGTTGGACGGCCGGCCAGGCCGATCAGGCGGTGGCCGCGGTGGCGGAGTCGATCGAGGGTGAGACCCCGCCGGTGCCGGTGCTGCTCAAGCAGGCCATCCGGCTGCTGGGTCGGACCCGATGAGCGCGAGGAGTGAGCCGGGTTTGCGAGCCCCGCAGTCGCGATTGAAGACGGCCCGATGAGCGCGAGGAGTGAGCCGGGTTTGCGAGCCCCGCAGTCGCGATTGAAGACGGCCCGATGAGCGAGACCGAGGGGCTCGTCTCGGCGTACGTCAACGACGCCGACCGGGACGCGGAGGCCACGGTACGGCCGAGGCGGTTGGCCGAGTTCATCGCCCAGGACCGGGTCCGCGACCAGCTGGACCTGTTGTTGCAGGGCGCCATGCGGCGGGGTTCGCCGCCGGACCACATTCTGCTCTCCGGCCCACCCGGATTGGGTAAGACGAGTCTGGCCAACATCGTCGCCGCCGAGTTGGGCGCGGGCATCCGGGTGACCAGCGGTCCGGCGATCGAGCGGTCGGGTGATCTGGCGGCGATCCTGACCAGCCTCGCCGAGGGCGACGTGCTCTTCATCGACGAGATCCACCGGATCGCGCGGCCGGCGGAGGAGTTGCTGTACAGCGCGATGGAGGACTTCCGGGTCGACGTGGTGGTGGGCAAGGGTCCGGGGGCGACGGCGATCCCACTGGACGTCGAGCCGTTCACCCTGGTCGGCGCGACGACCCGGTCGGGCCTGCTGACCGGGCCGATGCGGGACCGGTTCGGTTTCGTCGCGCACCTCGACTTCTACTCGCCGGCGGATCTGGAGACGCTGCTGCACCGTTCGGCGCGGATCCTGGGGGTGCCGATCACCCCGGAGGGCGCGACCGAGATCGCCGGTCGGTCCCGGGGTACGCCGCGGATCGCCAACCGGTTGCTGCGCCGGGTCCGCGACTACGCCGAGGTCCGCGCGGACGGGGTGGTCGATCTCGACACGGCCCGCGCCGCCCTGATCGTGTACGACGTGGACGCGCTGGGCCTGGACCGGTTGGACCGGGCGGTGCTGACCGCGTTGGTCGACTCGTTCCGGGGTGGCCCGGTCGGGTTGTCCACCCTGGCGGTGGCGGTGGGGGAGCAGCCGGACACGGTCGAGGAGGTCTGCGAGCCGTTCCTGGTGCGGGCCGGGCTGTTGGCGCGTACGCCCAGGGGGCGGGTGGCGACCGAGGCCGCCTGGCGGCATCTGGGGCGCACACCACCGAATGGTACATTTGGTGTAGATAGTCCACCTGTGCCCGATCTGTTCTCGCTGGATGCCGAACAGCCGTGATGTGAACGTGATCTGTGCCGCATTCGGCGTTCTCAGGTGCAGGGTTTAGACTTCGCCGCGGTCTGTACAGGACGTGAGAATCCGCCTCCGCTCCGGCACCCACGGTGCCGGGCAGGCGGCCAATGGGAAGGTCAGTAACCGTGCAATTGGCAGCAGCGGGTGGCGGGGCCGGCGGTTTCACGCCGATCCTGATGATCGCCCTGCTCTTCGGCGTCATGTACTTCATGATGATCCGACCCCAGCAGAAGCGCCGCAAAGAGGCGGAGGCGATGCAGTCCAATCTCGGCCCCGGCGACGAGGTCGTGACCATCGGCGGGCTCTACGGCACGGTCACCGGCATCGAGGACGACACCGTCCTGATCGAGGTCGCCCCGGGCGTGCAGACCCGCTACGCCCGCCCGGCCATCGCGCGGGTGGTCACCCGCGCCGAGCTGCCGAGCGAACCGGTCACCGAGGACGCGGACACCGCCAAGGACTGACCCCTCCCCCCGGGAGCGGCGAGTCCGGCGTACGGCCGGTCGACCCGGCTTCCGGGTCGTCGCGCCCCGACGGGGCAGCGGGCGAGACGTGAAAACTGGATAGTTGGGTCGACGTCGGGCGTCGACACGTTCCGGTGGCCGTCGGCGTTCCGCGCCGGGGGGCCCGGTTCTCGTGTCGACATCTCGTCGACTCAAGGCAGACCCGTCGGGCGGGACCCCCGGCCCGACACCGCCGCCGCTGCGACAGCGGCGCGACCGTACAGGGAGACAGGACAGCCGTGGCACCACCTCAGGGACAGATGCGCCCCGGGCGGCAGCTCGCCGTGCTCGGGTTCATCTTCGTGGTCCTCTATCTTTTGGTGTTCTTCGCCGGCGCCAGCGGCAGTTGGAAGGACCGGCTCGAGCCCAAGCTCGGCCTGGACCTCATCGGCGGCACGCGGGTGACACTGGAGGCGACCAACAGCGTCGACGGCAAGCCCCCGACGGCGGAGAACCTCGAGGAGGCCCGCGAGATCATCGAGAGCCGGGTCAACGCGTTCGGCGTGGCCGAGGCCGAGGTGGTCACCGAGGGCAACCGCAACATCGTCATCTCCCTGCCCGGTGAGAACCGCAACCTCGACGACGTGGGCGAAGCCGCCGAGCTGCGCTTCCGCAAGGTGCTCAAGGCCGCCTCCGGCAGCGGTGTGGCCGAGGCGCCGCCCGCCGCCACGCCGACCCCGTCCGGCAGCGCCGCCCCGACCGGCAGCGCGACCCCGTCCGGCGCCGCGACCCCGACCCCCACGGGCAGCGCCTCGCCGAAGGTGACCTCGTCGCCCAGCGGTGGTCAGGGCGGGATGGCCCCGGCGTCGCCCAGTGCCACGCCGACTCCTTCCGCGTCCGCCTCGGCCTCGCCGAGCGCCGCCGCGCCCACCGCCAGTTCGGAGCCGGTGCCGGCCAGCGTGGAGGAGCAGCGCAAGGCCGTCGAGCAGAAGGTCGGCGCCGCCGCGTGGCAGGCCGCGAACGGGCTGCAGGCCCCGGCCGACCTGACCGCCGACCCGTCGCTGGCCGAGAAGCTCAAGCCGTTCGGCACGCTGTCTCCGCAGGAGGTCGCGGTGCTGCCGGCGCAGATGCAGTTCAACGTGCCGACGATCGGCTGCGCGCAGCTCGACCAGCGCCCCCCGGCGTCGATCTCCGACCCGAAGCAGCAGGTGGTCTCCTGCGAGGACGGCGCTTCGAAGTACCTGCTCGACCAGGCCAAGGTGCTGGGCACCGACGTCTCCGACGCCGATGCGGTGCTCGACCAGACCAACGCCTGGGTGGTCAGCCTGGACTTCACCGGCGACGGTCAGGGCAAGTGGACCTCGCTGACCCGTGAGGCGTTCAACAACGAGGGCCAGGCCTGTGACGCGACCGCGCTGGGCCAGGACGGCAAGTGCCGGGTCGCCGTGGTGCTGGACAACGAGATCGTGTCCTCCCCGGAGATCCAGGGTGTGCTCACCGGCAACTCGCAGATCACCGGCCAGTTCACCCAGAAGGACGCCAGCACCCTCGCCGGCCAGCTCCGCTACGGCGCGCTGCCGGTGACCTTCGAGCAGCAGGAGGCGCAGAACGTCACCGCCACCCTGGGCGCCAGCCACCTGCGCGCTGGTCTGCTCGCGGCCGGCATCGGCATGCTGCTGGTCATCATCTACGCGTTCTTCTACTACCGGCTGCTCGGCTCGGTCATCTTCCTGAGCCTGATCCTCTCCGCGCTGCTGGTCTTCGGCGCGCTGGTGGTGCTCGGCCGGCAGATCGGCTTCACGCTCACCCTCGCCGGCATCGCCGGCATGATCGTCTCGCTCGGTGTGGCGGCGGACTCGTTCGTCATCTACTTCGAACGATTGAAGGACGAGATCCGGGAGGGGCGCAGCCCGCGGAGCGCGGTGCCGCGTGCCTGGATCCGGGCCCGTCGCACGATCATCTCGGCCAACGCGATCACCCTGCTCTCGGCGGTGGTGCTCTACGTGGTCTCGGTCGGCACGGTCAAGGGCTTCGCGTTCGCGCTCGGCCTGGCCACCGTTCTGGACCTGGTGGTGGTGTTCCTCTTCCGTCACCCGATCATGACGATGTTCGCCCGGACCCGGGCGTTCCTGTCCCCGCGGGTCAGCGGTCTGGGCCGGGCGCTTCCGGCCCGCAACCAGCCGACTCAGCCCCGCAACCCGCGCGCCAAGGAGGCCTGAGATGGCTGAAAACGGTCTGGCGAGCCGCCTCTACAACGGCGAGGCCGGTCTCAACATCGTCGGCCGGCGCAAGCTCTGGTTCGGCGTCGCCGGGGTTCTGATCCTGATCGCGATCCTCAGCTTCTCGATCCGCGGGTTCAGCCTGGGCATCGAGTTCGCCGGCGGCAACTCGTTCCAGGTGCCGGCCAGCGTCGGCACCCTGGACGACGCCGAGCGGGAGGTCAACTCGGCCCTGGCCGCCGAGAACACCGGTGTCACGGTGGCGACCACGCAGAAGGTCGGCGGCCCGGGCGGCGACTCGTACGAGCTGCGCACGCCGCAGCTCACCGCCGAGCAGGCCACCGCGGTCAAGGCCCAGATCGCCGAGGACCTCGGCATCAACGCCGACCAGATCAGCAGCAACCAGGTCAGTGAGGCGTGGGGCAGCCAGGTCACCGAGCGGGCCGTGCTCGGTCTGGTCATCTTCATCGCGCTGGTGATGGTCTACCTGATCCTGCGCTTCGAGTGGCGGATGGCCGTGGCCGCGGTCGCCTCGCTGATCACGAACCTGATCCTCACCGCCGGCATCTACTCGCTTGTCGGTTTCGAGGTCACCCCGTCGACGATCATCGGTTTCCTCACCATCCTGGGCTTCGCGCTCTACGACGTGGTGGTGGTCTTCGACAAGGTCCAGGAGAACACCCGGGGCATCACCGCCAACAACAACCAGACGTACGGCGAGGCGTCCAACCTGGCTATCAACCAGAGCCTGATGCGGTCGTTGAACACCTCCGTCGTCGCTCTGCTGCCGGTCGGCGGTCTGCTCTTCATCGGTGCCGGCCTGCTCGGCGCCGGCACGTTGAAGGACCTCGGTCTGGTGCTGTTCGTCGGTATGGCGGTGGCGTTCCTGACCTCCATCCTGGTGGCCACCCCGCTGCTGGCGCTGCTGAAGAACTACGACCCGCGGATCCAGGCGCACAACAAGCGCGTCCTGAGCCGGCGGGGCGCTGTCGCCCGCGGCGAGGTCCCCGGTAAGGGCGCCGCGAGCCCGGCCGCCCAGGCCGTCGCGTCCGACGAGCCGGTCGACCAGGACGCCGCCGCGCTGGCCGGTGCCGCCCCCAAGGTGGGCGCTCGGCCGGCGGGCAAGCGCCCGACCGGTGCCCGGGGCGGTCGCCCGGGTGGCGGCGGCAACCGGCCGGGTGGCGCCAAGCGGCGCTGACCCGACAGGAAACACCCGAACGGCGTCCGGCATGCTGTTGCCGGACGCCGTTCGTCGTCGAAGGAGAGCGAAACAGCCGTGACGGAGACCCACAGCACCGCAGCGCGCGGGGACAGTGGCCCGGAGGCCGCCCGACTGGTCGCCAGCCGGGTGCTGGACGTGCCCGACTTTCCCAAGCCGGGCGTCTTGTTCAAGGACCTGATGCCACTGTTCGCCGACGGCAAGGTCTTCCGTGAGGTGATCGACGGGATCGTCTCGTACCACGGGCGGGAAGCCTTCGACGTGGTGGTCGGCATCGAGGCGCGTGGGTTCGTGGTCGCGGCGGCCATCGCGTACGCGACGGGGGTGGGCGTGGTGCCGGTACGCAAGGCCGGCAAGCTGCCCCGCCCCGCGCACTCGGTCTCCTACGCGCTGGAGTACGGCGAGGCGACGTTGGAAGTGCACGAGGACGCCTTCACCGCCGGGCACCGGGTGTTGGTGGTCGACGACGTGCTGGCCACCGGTGGCACCGCCGAGGCGACGCTGGACCTGGTCGAGCGGGCCGGTGGGACCGTCGCCGGCTTCACCGTGCTGCTGGAGCTCGGTTTCCTGGGTGGACGTGAGCGACTGGCGCCGCGTCCCGTCCACGCCCTGTTGACTGTTTGAGCCGGTCGGTACCCGGCTGACCGTTTGATCCCGGACCTGTCGGATGGACCCGGCGCCGACCGTCCGGCGGAGCGGCAGGGGACCGTCCGTGCGGGTAGCATTGCCCTTTGCTGACGCCGGCGGTACCCCGTCCGGCGGGCGAGACCAGGTCGGCCGATCTTCGGCCGGCGTGTTTCCGGCGAGCGGTGAGGAGGCCGGTGTCCCACGATGTCGTCCCTCCGGCGGAGGGCACGGTGCACCCGACAGGCGACGCTGACGGCTCGGTGACTGACCGGACAGGCGACGCGCCGGCCCGGGTGACGGGCACCGGCAACGGCTCCGGCAGGGCTTCCGGCGAGAGCCCGGTGCGTCCGACCAGCGGCCCGCCGAGCGCCGAGGCGTCTCCCGGCGCCGACGGTGTCGTGGTGCCGTTCCCGAGCGACGCCGGCATCGACCCGTCGCCCAGCGGTGGCTTCGGGCTGTCCAACGCGCCCACCGGCCGGCGGGTCCGGGCCCGGCTGGCCCGGTTCAACGCGCCCTGGCAGACCTCTCAGGTCAGCGAGGTGCTGGAGCCGCTCATCGCGAGCCACCGGGACAACCACCCCAAGGCGGACGCCCGGCTGCTCCAGCGCGCCTTCGACACGGCCGCCCGGTGGCACTCCGGGCAGTACCGCAAGTCCGGTGACCCGTACATCACCCACCCCCTCGCCGTGGCGACGATCCTCGGCAACCTGGGGATGGACACCACCACCCTGGTCGCCGCGCTGCTGCACGACACCATCGAGGACACCGAGTACACCCTCGACCAGATGCGCGCCGACTTCGGCGGCGAGGTCGCCCTGCTGGTCGACGGCGTCACCAAGCTCGACAAGGTCAAGCTGGGCGACGCGGCCAAGGCCGAGACGATCCGCAAGATGGTCGTGGCGATGGCCAAGGACCCGCGGGTGCTGGTGATCAAGCTGGCCGACCGGCTGCACAACATGCGTACCCTGACCTTCCTGCCCCGCCCCAAGCAGGAGCAGAAGGCCAAGGAGACGCTGGAGATCCTCGCGCCGCTGGCGCACCGGCTCGGTATGAACACGATCAAGTGGGAGCTGGAGGATCTGTCCTTCGGCACGCTCTTCCCGAAGCGCTACGAGGAGATCAACCGGCTGATCGGGGAGCACCAGCCGCAGCGCGAGGCGTTGCTGCGGCAGGTGACGCAGAAGGTGCAGACCGACCTGAAGGCCGCCAAGATCAAGGCGGAGACGACAGGTCGGCCGAAGCACCTCTACTCGATCTACCAGAAGATGATCGTGCGGGGTCGCGACTTCAACGACATCTACGACCTGGTCGGTGTGCGCATCCTGGTCGACACGGTTCGCGACTGCTACGCGGCGCTGGGGGTCATCCACGCCAACTGGCAGCCGGTGCCGGGCCGGTTCAAGGACTACATCGCGATGCCCAAGTTCAACATGTACCAGTCGTTGCACACGACTGTCATCGGGCCCACCGGCAAGCCGGTGGAGATGCAGATCCGCACGTACGCGATGCACCGCACCGCCGAGTTCGGCATCGCCGCGCACTGGAAGTACAAGGAGCACAAGGGCACCCAGATTGTCGGCCCGCCGGCGCACATCGACGAGATGACCTGGCTGCGGCAGCTGCTGGACTGGCAGCGGGAGGCGGCCGACCCGAGCGAGTTCCTGGACGCGCTGCGCTTCGACCTGTCCAGCCAGGAGGTGTACGTCTTCACCCCCAAGGGTGACGTCATCCCGCTGCCGACCGGTTCGACACCGGTGGACTTCGCGTACGCGGTGCACACCGAGGTGGGGCACAAGTGCATCGGGGCGCGGGTCAACGGCAAGCTGGTGCCGCTGGAGTCGACGCTGTCCAACGGCGACGTGATCGAGATCTTCACGTCGAAGTCCGAGACGGCCGGCCCCACGCAGGACTGGCTGGGCTTCGTCAAGAGCCCGCGCGCCCGGACGAAGATCCGGCAGTACTTCAACAAGGAGCGGCGCGAGGAGGCGATCGAGGCCGGCAAGGACGCGATCGTCAAGGCGATGCGCAAGCAGGGCATGCCGTTGCAGCGGATGCTCACCTCCGACGCGCTCATGTCGATCGCCCGCGACCTGCACCTGGCCGACGTGGCCTCGCTGTACGCGGCGGTCGGCGACAGCCAGGTCTCCGCGCAGTCGGTGGTGCAGAAGCTGATGGCCGCGTACGGCGGCGAGGAGGGTGCGGCGGAGGACATCGCCGAGACCGCCGTCGCCACCCGGCCGCCGCGCAGCCGGCAGAGCAGCAGTGACCCGGGCGTGGTGGTCCGGGGCGTCAGCGACGTCTGGATCAAGCTGGCCCGGTGCTGCACCCCCGTGCCTCCGGACTCGGTGTTCGGCTTCGTCACCCGCTCCGGCGGGGTGAGCGTGCACCGCGACGACTGCGCCAACGCCGAGGACCTGCGCGCGCAGAGCGAGCGGGTGGTCGAGGTGAGTTGGAAGCTCACCTCCGCCTCGACGTTCCTGGTCGCCATCCAGGTCGAGGCGTTGGACCGGCACAAGCTGCTGGCCGACGTCACCCGGGTGCTCTCCGACGAGCGGGTCAACATCCTCTCCGCCACCGTCACCACCACCCGTGACCGGGTGGCGGTGAGCCGGTTCAGCTTCGAGATGGCCGACCCGAAGCACCTGGGCCACCTGCTGGCCACGGTCCGCAAGGTCGACGGCGTCTTCGACGCCTACCGGGTCACCTCGGGCGCCTGACGCCGTACCCCGAACACGACAGCGCCCGCCGGCTCAGCCGGCGGGCGCTGTGTCGTCTGCGCGGGTGTCAGCCCTGCGGGTTGCTCATCGCGAGGTCCTTGATGATGACCTCCTTCTTCGGGTGGCCGCCGCCGGCCTGCTGGGCGAACGCCCCGTCGTCGCCGGCCTTGGCCACGTCCTTGACCAGGTCCAGGCCGCCGGTGATGGTGCCCAGCACCGTGTACGCCGGGTCCAGCGGAGAGTCGCCGTAGACGATGAAGAACTGGCTGCCGGTGCTGCCCGGCTGGCCGGAGTTGGCCATCGCGATGACACCCTCCGGGTACGGCGGGCGCTTGTCGGTGGGCAGGTTCTCCTCGGGCAGGCGGTAGCTCGGGCCGCCCTGGCCGTCGGTGTCCCGCCAGCCGTTGCCGGTGGCGCTGGGGTCACCGCACTGCAACACCTTGATGCCCTCGGTCACCAGGCGGTGGCACTTGGTGTTGTCGAAGAAGTTCTTCTCCGCGAGGTAGGTGAAGCTGCCCGCCGTGCACGGCACCAGCGACCGGTCGACCTTGGCGGTGATCGGGCCGAGGTTGGTGTCGATCGTCATGGTCTGCACGCCGGTGGCGGACTGCTGGTTGCCCGGCAACCCCACGTCCTTGATCTGCGGTGGCCGCTGCTCGGTGGGCACCGCGTTGTACACGCACTCGGACGCGCCGGGCGCCGCGGTGGTGGTGTCGGGCTTGTCGTCGTCGCCGCCGAGGCTCACCGCCAGCCAGACGGTGCCGGCGACCACGAGCACCAGCGCGGCACCCGCGCTGACGATCGCCGTCGTCTGCCGGCGCTTGCGGGCCTTGGCCGCGCGCTCGGCCATCTCCTTCTCGAGCCGGGCGCGGGCCGCCGCGCGCTGCCGCTCTCTGGTGGACGTCACGCCTGGATCCTCCTGGCTGTCTGCTGCTGAGTGCCGCTTGGGTGGGTGGTGGCGCCCGGTCAGCCGGCGCTCGGGCTGCTGGCCGGGGTGCCGGAGGCCGACGGCGCCGGTGCCGCAGCGGAGACCGGCTCACCGACCGTGAGGCTCTGGATCGTCACATCGGTGCTGGGCTTGACCTTCGCCCCGGTCCCATTGTCCACGGTCGGGAGGGCACCGATCTTCTCCACCACGTCCAGCCCGCCGGTCACCCGGCCGATGACCGGGTACTTCGGGTCGGTGGTGGTGAAATCCTTGAAGAAGATCAGGAACTGGCTGCCGTTGCTGCCCGGCGGGTTGGAGACCATCGCCACAGTGCCCTTCGGGTACGTCGGCGGCTGGTCGGGGGCGGGGGTGGCCGACGGTGACGCCGACGGCACGGTCGGCAGTTCCTCGTCGTAGAACGAGTAGGTCGGCCCACCGAGGCCGGTGCCGCTGGGGTCGCCGCAGCGCAGCGCGCCCTCGGCGGTGATCTCGTGGCACTTGGTGTTGTCGTAGAACGACCGGCTCGCCAGGTGGGCGATGCTCGCCGCCGCGCACGGGGAGTTGGTGAGGTTCAGCTCCGCGGTGATCGGCGCGCCCTGGTTGGTGGTCACGGTCATCGGCCGGGTGCCGTCGGTGGGCAGGTCCTTGGTGGCCGGCGTGCCGACGTCCTTGAGGTTGGTGTTGGCCGTCGCGTCCTGTGGCGTCCAGAGGCAGGTTTCCGCCGCGGCCGTGTTCTGCTTCGGGTCGGAGTCGAACGCCCCGAGCGCCCAGGCCGAGCCGGCCACTACCAACACGAGGATCAGAGCGGCGCCGACTCCGGCCTGGATCTGCCGTCGGCGCCGCGTAGCGGCCGCCCGGCGAGCCAACTGCCGGTCGAGCTTGGCCCGTGCCAGTTTGCGCTGCCGGTCCCTGCTGGAAGCCACCAGTGCTCCCCTTTCCTCTACCTGGTCGTCGCCGGCGGCCGGTCGCCCCGGCCCGTCCGGGCGTCACGTGTGCCGCGCCACACGCCCGCCAGAGTGTACGGCTAGCGACTGGGAATGTGGTGTACGAGGTCCGCCCCGTCCCGAGCAGCGCTTATCGGAGATCGTCACTGTGCCCTACGGGGTGCCGGGGACGGACGCGGCAAACCGGCTGGGCGCGCCCGATAGGCTGCGGGGCAGGACGACAGCTGCTCGACGGAAAGGACAGCGCCAGTGCTCGTGGCCGGCTTTCCCGCGGACGCCTTCGGCACCAACTGCTACGTGGTTGCCACCGCGCCGGGGGAGCAGTGCGTGGTGGTCGACCCCGGCATCGGGGTGCTCGGCCGCCTCGACGCGCTGCTCGCCGAGCACCGCCTGCATCCGGCCGCCGTGCTGCTCACCCACGGCCACCTCGACCACACCTTCTCGGTAGCGCCGGTCTGCGGTGCGCGCGGCATCACCGCCTACGTGCACCCGGGCGACCGGGAGATGCTGGCCGACCCGGCCAAGGGCCTCTCGGCCGACCTGACGTCGCTCTTCGGTGGCCGATTGAGCTACACCGAGCCGGAGGACGTGGCGGAGCTGACCGACGGCGCCACCCTCACCCTCGCCGGCCTGGAGATCGCCGTCGACCATGCCCCGGGCCATACCGGCGGGTCGGTGCTGTTCCGGCTGCCGGGCGCCGGGTCGGGCTGGGAGGCCGACGAGCTGTGCCTCTCCGGTGACGTCCTCTTCGCCGGGTCGATCGGCCGCACCGACCTGCCGGGCGGGAGCATGCCGGCCATGCTCAGCAGCCTGCGCGACAAGATCCTCCCGCTGGCCGACGACACCGTCGTGCTGCCCGGCCATGGCCCCAGCACCACCATCGGCCGCGAGCGCGCCAGCAACCCGTACCTCATCGAGGTGGCTGGCACGTCGCCGGCCGCTCCCACCCGGGGCCTCTAGATCTTCGTCCGCGCCACGCGCGGACCCACGACACCACCGCGCCACCGGCGCGGAACCGCAAGGAGTACGCCGATGAGCAAGCCCACGCCCATCTCCGGCTTCCCGGAGTGGACCCCCGGTCAGCGGATGATCGAGCAGTTCGTGCTCGACAAGATCCGGGCCACCTTCGAGCTGTACGGTTTCGCGCCGCTGGAGACCCGCGCCGTGGAGCCACTGGACCAGCTGTTGCGCAAGGGCGAGACCTCGAAGGAGGTCTACGTGATCCGGCGGTTGCACGCCGACGCTGAGGGCCCGGCCGGTGACGACCAGCTCGGCCTGCACTTCGACCTGACAGTGCCGTTCGCCCGGTACGTGCTGGAGAACGCCGGAAAGCTGAGCTTCCCGTTCCGCCGCTACCAGATCCAGAAGGTGTGGCGCGGAGAGCGGCCGCAGGAGGGTCGCTACCGGGAGTTCGTCCAGGCCGACATCGACATCGTCGACCGGGACACCCTGGCCCCGCACCACGAGGCGGAGATGCCACTGGTCATCGGGGACGCGCTGCGGTCGTTGCCGATACCGCCGGTGACGATCCAGGTCAACAACCGCAAGATCAGCGAGGGTTTCTACCGGGGTGTCGGGCTGACCGACCCGGAGGCCGCGCTGCGCGCCGTCGACAAGCTCGACAAGATCGGCCCGGCGAAGGTGGCCGAGCTGCTCGCCCAGACCGCCGGGGCGAGCGAGGCGCAGGCCAAGGCGTGCCTGGCGCTGGCCGAGATCTCCGCCCCGGACGCGTCGTTCGCCGACGCCGTGCGGGCGCTCGGGGTGAGTGACCCGCTGCTCGACGAGGGCGTCGAGGAACTGATCCGGGTGGTGGAGACCGCCGCCGCGCACTCGCCCGGGCTCTGCGTGGCGGACCTGCGCATCGCCCGTGGCCTGGACTACTACACCGGCACCGTCTACGAGACCCAGTTGCGTGGCTACGAGCGCTTCGGCTCGATCTGCTCCGGCGGCCGGTATGACAACCTGGCCAGCGCCGGTGCTGTCTCGTACCCGGGGGTGGGGATCTCGATCGGTGTGACCCGGCTGCTCGGGCTGCTCTTCGGCGCGGGGGCGCTGTCGGTTTCCCGGGAGGTGCCGACCGCCGTGCTCGTCGCGGTGACCAGCGAGGAGCAGCGGGCAGCCAGCAACCGGGTGGCGGAGGCGTTGCGGCGGCGCGGGGTGCCGACCGAGGTGTCACCGAGCGCGGCGAAGTTCGGCAAGCAGATCCGCTACGCCGAGCGGCGGGGGATTCCGTACGTCTGGTTCCCGGGCGTCGACGGAGCGCCGGACGAGGTGAAGGACATCCGCTCAGGTGAGCAGGTCACCGCCGCTGCGCAGGAGTGGATGCCCCCTCTGGAGGACCTCAAGCCGACGGTTGGGTGAGTCTCTCCACTGGCGCTGACGGCCGCGGGGACCTACGGTAGCGTAAGTTACGCCACCGTAGGGAGTTTCTCGTGACCGTCAGCACCACATTGAGTCAGACCGCGCTGCTCGTCGAGTTGGAGCCGGTGGTCGCGCGCAACCTCGACCGCCACCTCTCGCTCGCCAAGGAGTGGTTCCCGCACGAGTACGTGCCGTGGAGCGAGGGGCGGACCTTCGACGGGCCGCTCGGCGGCGAGGCGTGGTCGCCGACCGACTCCACCATCCCGGACGTGGCCCGCACCGCGCTGATCGTGAACCTGCTGACCGAGGACAACCTGCCCTCGTACCACCACGAGATCGCCACCCTGTTCGGCCGGGACGGCGCGTGGGGCACCTGGGTGCACCGGTGGACCGCCGAGGAGGGGCGGCACGGCGTCGCGATCCGCGACTACCTGACCGTCACCCGGGCGGTCGACCCGGTGGCGTTGGAGCGGGCCCGGATGACGCACATGTCGGAGGGCTACACCAACGCCCACGGCGACGAGGTGCTGCACTCGCTGGCGTACGTCTCGTTCCAGGAGTTGGCCACCCGCATCTCGCACCGCAACACCGGCAAGGCCACCGGCGACCCGGCCTGCGAGGCGCTGCTGGCGCGGGTGGCGGCCGACGAGAACCTGCACATGGTCTTCTACCGCAACCTGCTCGCCGCCGCGTTCGAGCTGGCCCCGAGTCAGGCCATGCGGGCCGTCGCCGACGTGGTGGCCGACTTCCAGATGCCGGGCAGTGGCATCGACGGCTTCGCCCGCAAGTCGGTGGCGATCGCCCTGGCCGGCATCTACGACCTGCGCCAGCACCGCGACGAGGTGCTGCAGCCGGTCCTGCGCCAGTGGGACGTCTTCAACGTGACCGGCCTTAACGCCGACGGCGAGGCCGCCCGCGAGCAGCTCGCCACCCAGTTGGCGGACCTGGACCGCGCCGCGAGCCGCTTCGAGGAGAAGCGCGACGCCCGAGCCGCCCGCCAAGCCCTCCGCTAACCCCACCCCCAACCCCAACCCCCCCACCCCCGAAC
>NZ_JNZS01000027.1 GCF_000718515.1 Micromonospora parva
CGTCACCGAATTGAACTCACGGTTCAAAATCGTCGTGTACGCACTATCAGACAACTTGTTCGCCGCCACCGCCGTACCGAAATACCGCCCCTTCTCCGCGGCCGACGCGCCCAGCGTCGTACCGGCGCTCGCCGTGCCCGGCAGGAACGCGGCGCTGGTTGCGGCGAGCAGAGCGGCGGCGGCGAGGACGACCGCCGTACGGGCTCGGGGGCCGAAGCGTGGGCGGGTGTCCTCTTGGCACCGTTCGATCATGTCTTTTCCTTCCGTGAACCCGGGGCAGCGCAGGTGACACGCACCGCCCCTGCGGTGGTGGGGTGCCGGGTCACGACCACGCGCGGGAGTGCGCCCGGGAAGTGGCACACACCGCTGGTCATCGACCTCGGTGGATGTGAAGTATGTCAGCGCCACTGATCGACAGGCAAGAATTTCCGGAAGGATTGCGAGAATTGATTCGGCCCGGGTACCGGAGCAGGACGTAGCTGCCCAGGCCGGGTGCCATCGGAAGGCGACGGCGGTGCCCTGTTACATCGGCCGGGTGGATTCACCAGCCGCAGGGCACCGCAAGTTCCGGAAGTTCTCTCGCAACGCTACCGGAGGTCGCGGCACACCGACCAGACCGCAGACGAGCTGGGGTCAGCGCTGCGCGGCAGCGTAGAGCCGGCTCACGGTCTCGGCCACGCAGACGGGCTTGCCGCCGCTGTCGCTCTCCACCACGACCGTCACGACCAGCTGCACGCCGCCGCTCACCGGCGACACGTCGGCGATGGTGGCGGTGGCGCGTACGGCGGCGCCGACCCGCAGCGGCGCGGGGAAACGCACCCGGTTCAGCCCGTAGTTGACACCCATCGCCACCCCCTCGACCCGGTAGAGCCCACCGGCCAGCGCCGGCAACAGCGACAGGGTGAGATACCCGTGCGCGATCGGCTGGCCGAACGGCCCGGCCGCGGCTCGGACCGGGTCGACATGGATCCACTGGTGGTCGTCGGTGGCGTCGGCGAACAGGTCGACACGGCTCTGCTCGACACGCTGCCACGGACCGGGTCCGAGGCTCTCACCGGTCGCGGCGGCCAACTCCTCGAACGAGGTGAACACTCTCATGCCAGGTCTCCCTACAGCTACTAGAAGGCGTTGACGCCGGTGAGCGCGCGTCCGATGAGGAGTTGCTGGATCTGACTGGTGCCCTCGTAGAGGGTGGCGACCCGGGCGTCGCGCAGGTACTTGCCGACCGGGTACTCGTCGATGTAGCCGTACCCACCGAACACCTGGACCGCGTTGTTGGCCGCGCGGACGGCGGCCTCGCTGGCGAAGAGCTTGGCCACCGACGCCTCGGTGGCGAACGGCTGGTCGCGGTCGATCAGGTCGGCCACCTGCCAGACCAGCAGCCGGGCCGCGGCGGTGTCCACAGCGATGGCGGCGAGCAGTTGCTGAACGAGCTGGTGCCCGGCGATCGGCCCGCCGAACTGGGTCCGCTGCCCGGCGTAACCGACCGCCGCGTCGAGGCAGCCCTGGGCGATGCCGACACACCCGGCGGCCACCGACATCCGCCCCTTGGCGAGGGTGGCCAGGGCCAGCCGGAATCCACCGCCCTCGGCACCGAGCAGCGCCGTGTCGGGCACGCGCACCTCGTCGAAGCCCAGCTCGCCGGTGGCCTGGCCGCGCAGGCCGAGCTTGCCGTGGATCTCCCGTCGGGTCAGCCCCGGACTGCGGGTGGGCACCAGGAACGCGCTGATCCCCCGGTGCCCGGGGCCGCCGGTGCGGGCGAAGACCAGCGCCACGTCGGCGGTGGTGCCGTTGGTGATGAACGTCTTCGTGCCGGAGATCAGCCAGTCGGTGCCGTCGCGGACCGCACGGGTACGCAGTGCGGCCGCGTCCGAGCCGCTGTCCGGCTCGGTCAGCGCGAAGCAGCCGAGCGCGGTGCCGGCGCAGAGCTTCGGCAGCCACTCGGCCCGCTGTTCCGCGCTGCCGTTGGCGGCGATCGACTTCGCGACCAGGCCGAGGGAGACCGAGACGATGCCGCGCACCGCCGAGTCGCCCCGGCCCAGCTCTTCCAGCACCAGGCAGTACGCGAGGTGGTCGCCGCCGGACCCGCCGTCGGTCTCGGCGATGGTCAGCCCCAGGAAGCCCAGGTCACCGAGCATGCCGACGATGGCGGGGTCGACCGATTCGCGGCGATCCCAGGCGGCCGCGTGCGGCAGCAGCTCGCGGTCGGCGAACTCGGCGGCCAGCTGGCGGACCGCCGCCTGCTCGGCGGAGAGGGTGAGGTCCATGACGATCAAACTAGCGGTGATAGTTTAACGCGTCCAGACCGGAGGGTCACCGGTCCGAGGCCAGACCGACGTGCCGTTCGGCGGTGAACGCGCGGGCCAGTTCGGTACGCGAACGGATGCCCAGCCGGTGGAACACGTTGCGCAGGTGGTGATCGACAGTACGGGTGGAGAGGAACAGCCGGGCGGCGATCTCCCGGTTGGTGGCGCCCTCGGCGACCAGCTCGGCGATCCGCAGTTGCTGGCCGGTCAGCAATCGTGCCGCGGGCAGGTCCGGCGGGCCGATCGACTCCCCCGCCGCCCGCAGCTCCGTGGTGGCCTGCTCGGCCCAGCACTCCACGCCGAGCAGGCTGAACATCTCGCGGGCCTGGTGCAGGTGCGTCCGCGCGTCGCGGGGGCGTCGGTTGCGGCGCAACTCCTGACCGAAGAGCAGTTCGGTGCGGGCCCGCTCGAACGTGCCGGCCTCTGTCGGGTGCAGCCGCAACGCCGCCTCGAAGTGTCGTTCCGCCTCAGCGCCACCCCGCGGAGCGAGCAGCGCGTGGCACCGCGCGGACAGGGCCCGGCGCAGCGGGCTCGCGGTGCTGCTGGCCCACCTGTCGAAGGCGGCGAGCGCGGCCGTCGCCGCCGGCCGGTGCGCCAGGTGCGCCGCCGCCTCCACCAGGTACGGGGTGGCCATCACCTGCACGAGGACCTGACCTCGACCGGTGCCGAGCCGGGCCAGCGACGCCAGCCGGTCCGCCGCCTCGGCGTGCCGGCCGTCGACCAGGTCGAGCACCGCCAGGGCCCACGCGGCGAGCGCGTGCGGACGGCTGCCCGGCGTCGGTGACTCGCCGATCTCCCGAATCCGCCGCAGGCTGGTGGCCCGGTCGGCCCGGATCGCGGCCAGCACGGCCAGCATGCCCAGATGGACGTTGGCGCAGTTGACCTGGCCGGTG
Source organism: Micromonospora parva (assembly GCF_000718515.1). Lineage (GTDB taxonomy): Bacteria > Actinomycetota > Actinomycetes > Mycobacteriales > Micromonosporaceae > Micromonospora > Micromonospora parva. The sequence goes on from NZ_JNZS01000027.1 coordinate 3,200, forward strand.
GCCCGGGCGACGCGCAGCCCGTCGCGGGAGGTCTCCGCCGCCGCCTCGTGTCGACCCAGCCAGTATTCGGCGACCGCCCGCAGCTCCAACGCCCGCGACAGCATCGACAGCTCGCCCCGTTCCCGGGCCAGCTCGACAGCGCGCCCGGCGAGCCGGTGGGCCGCGCCGTCCACCGCCACCAGCAGCCCGGCCGCCGCGGCGCAGCTGAGCGCGGTGGGGGTCAGCGCCCAACCGGTCAGCCGGCCGCCCAGCACCACGGCGCGGCGCAGCGCGGGTCCGGCCCGCTCGTGGTCGCCCCGCAGGGTCGCCGCCACCCCGGCGACCAGACAGCCCATCACCTCCAGGGCCGGCGGGTCGTCCGGGCGCCGCAACGCCAGCGCACGGCGGCCGACCTCGGCGTAGCGGTACTGGTCGCCGGAGAAGCAGACCGCCTCACCGGCCCGCACCAGCCCGGTCAGGGCCAGGGCACGGTCGGTGCCGTCCACGGCCGCCGCGGCGGCCAGCAGCGTGACCGACGCGCCCGACGCGGTGCCGCAGCGCAGCTCCAGCTCACCGCGGAGCAGGTCGGCACGCGCGCGGACGACCGGATCGGGGCAGACCGCGCGGAGGCGGTCGAGCAGCAGCCGGGCCGCGTCGGGTTGCCCACCGGCCCAGGCGTAGCGGGCGGCGGTCAACAGCCGGGCGGCGGTCAACTGGGGTTGATCGCTCAACTCGGCGGCCCACCGCAGGGCCACCGACGCGGTGGCCCAGCCATCGGATCCGCCGACCGCGGCCTGTTCCAACTCGGCGGCGAGGGCCGGATCGGCGCCCGCCGTCGCGGCGGCGAGGTGCATCGCCCGGCGCAGCCGCTGCCCCTGCGCGACCAGCACCTCGGCGAGCAGTCGGTGCGCCGCGCGGCGCTCCGCGAGCGGTGCGCTGGCCGCGATCATCATGCGCACCAGCGGCTGCGGAAAGGTGACACCACGTTGCTCGACGCGGACCAGGCCGGCGACCTCCGCCGGGGCGAGCGCCTCGACCTCGGCGCCGGCGGCTGCGGCGGCCCGGATCAGGGTGCCCGGTGCGCCGTCCTCGTCGAGCGCGGCGAGCAGCAGCACCCGTCGGGTCTCCGGTGGCAGCCGGTCCAGCCGGGCCCGGTACGCCCGACCGAGCGCCCCGTCCGCCGGTGGCGCGGCGGGCAGCGGCTCCTCCCCCCGCCACTGCCCCGCGCTGAGCCCCTCGGCGAGGTCCACCAGGGCCTGCGGGTTGCCGCCGCCGGTCGTGGCCAACGCGGCCAGCGCCGACGCGGCCGGCCGTTCGGGGAGCCGGTCGACGCCCGCGCGCTCGGCGAGCCGACGAAGCCGGTCGGTGAGGACGGCGCTGCTCTCGTGCTCGGTCAGCGCCCGCAGCCGGTGCGCCGGTATCCCGTCGAGGTTGGCGGTGACGTCAGCGGTGAGCAGGACGGCCAGCGGCAGGTGCCGCAGTCGGCGGGCGACGAACGCGAGCACCTGCGCGGTCTGCGGGTCACCCCGGTCGACGTCGTCCATGGTGGCGAGCAACGGCCGCGTGTGGGCGGCGGCGGCGAGCAGCCCGAGCACCGCCATCGACAGCGTCAGTTGCCGGTCGGCCGGGCAGCTCTCCCCGGCCAGCGCGCGCCGCAGCAGTTGGCGCTGCTCGTCGGGCAGCTCGGCGGCATGGTGCAGCACCGGGTCGACCAACCGTTGCAGGCCGGCGTACGGCAGGGTGGCCTCCTCGGCGAGCCCACTGCCGACGAGCACGGTGCGGTCCTCGGCGTGCCGGTGGGCGTAGCCGATCAGCGCGGTCCGGCCCGATCCCGGCTCTCCGCGTAACAGCAGGGCACCGCCGGCGTTGGTCATGCCGTCGAGCAGGCTCCGGACAGCCCGGCACTCGTCGTCCCGGCCACGCAGCACGGTTAGTTGCACTCTTGATGCAGTAACCATGCCTGCCAGTGTTACCCATCGGAAACCGAATGGAAAGAGGGGGCGATATCGGGCCGGGCCGGAATCAGTCGGGCGTGACCTCGGCCAGCAGCGCGCCCACGGTCCGGGACATCACCGCGCGGGCCTGGTCCACGCCCAGACCGAGCCCGTAGCGCAGCATCGACCAGGCCTGCCAGGTGCTCGCCGCCACCAGGGCGTGCACCAACTGTTCCCGCCCCGGCCCGGCCTCGGCCAGCTCGACGGCGAACAGCTCCTCGACCTCGTCGCGGACCCGCTCGATGTGCTTGAGTTTGTTGCGGTGCAGCTGCTCGGAGACGGGCTCACGCATCTGGGCGGCCCGCGCCGACGGCGCGATGAGCTGGAGCAGCCGAGCCCGCTGGCGGCAGTACGCGTCGACCCGCTTCGCCAGCGGCAGCCCGGGTGAGATCGGCCGGTGTGCGGCGTCCTGCTGACGGAGCACCTCCGCGCCGCTGGCCTCGAAGAGCGTCTCCATGTCCTTGAAGTTGGTCCAGAGGGTGCGCAGCGAGATCCCGGCCCGCTCGGCGATGCGCTCGCCGGTCGGGCGGAGGTCACCCTCGGAGATGAGCGCGAGGTGCGCCTCGACGATGGCCGCGCGGGTGCGTTCGGCGCGGGCGGTGCGCCCGTCGACCCGGCCCACCACATCGACCCCGTCCATCCGCCCCCGCCCCCTCACCGCCATGGCGTCCCCCGACGCACCGCCGAGTCTAGACAGGGGCTGATCAGCGTTCCCGGACGCGCCACCGACGCCGTCATCCGGCCCGGCCGGTCAGCGAGACGCCGCCGTCGCACCGACCCACCCGCGCGCCCTCGGCGACGAGGCACTGGGCGAGGGCCAGACCGGTCCCCCGACCGGCGCCGGTGACGATGGCGACCCGGTCCGCGAGGCGATCCGAATATGCATTCACGGTGCAGATAGTAGGAGCGTCAATCGGCATCGGTCAACGCCTCGGACGGTCGCGCCGGCAGACCGCGTCAGCAACACGCGCGCAGCCGTCCGACCGGGCGTGGTCACGCGAACCAGCCCGGTCGGACGTCCGGACACCCCGGCTCAGGAGCCGGTCGGCACCCCGTTCGCCGGCGGCACCGCCGCAGGGGCGGTGTACTCGTTGACCGCCCCGTCGGCCTCGTCCGTCTCGTACGCCGGCCCGAAGTAGGTCTGCACTCCCCCGCTCACCCGGCTCAACCGCTGGCCGCCGTACCCGGAGTGGTCCTTCTCGGAGAAGCGCAGCGGCACCAGCCCGGGGCCCTGGAAGCCACCCTTCTGCACGGCGTCCAGCACCTTCTCCCGGGTGAGGTCCTTGCCGGCGGCGAGCAGCACCTGCACGAAGAGGTACCCGACCGACATGCCGTAGACGGTGTTGCCGTCGAACGGCGCGTCCCCGTTGTGCTCCTTGTTGATCTTCGTGAAGAGCTGGATCCACGGGTTCGCGGTGTCGTTCTGCATCGGCAGGTAGTTGGTGCCGACCATGCCCTCCAGCAGCGGCGCGGCGGCGCCGAGCTGCTTGGCCAGGGTCGGGTGGTCGGCGCCGACGTTGGAGACCAGCCACTGCGGCTTGAAGCCCAGCCGTGCGGCGGTGCCGATGGAGAGCGCGGTGAAGCCGGGCACCGTGGCGAGCACGACGACCTGGCAACCGGCCGCCTTGAACGCGCCGATCTGCGGCGCCACGTTGGTGTTGCTGGTGACGTACGTCTGCTTGACCGCCACGGCCGACGCACCGAGCACCTTCTCCACGCCGACCAGGCTGTCCCGGCCGAAGTCGTCGTCCTGCCCGAGGAAGCAGACCTTCTGACCAGCCAGGTTCGTCTTCGCGTAGGTGGCGAGGATCTTGCCCTCGACCGTGTAGTCCGGGTTGAACCCGAACGTGCCCGGATACTTGTCGGGCTGGTCCCAGCTGCGGCTGCCCGAGGCGACGAAGAGATCCGGCACGCGGTTGCTCTTGAGGAAGTCGAGCACCCCGGTGTGCGTCGGCGTGCCGAGGCCGTTGAGGACGGCGAAGACCTTGTCCTGCAGGACGAGCTGACGGACCACCTGCTGGGTGTTCGCCGGGTTGTAGCCGTCGTCCATGATCTTGTAGGTGATCTTGCGGCCGTGCACGCCACCGTTGGCGTTGACGTAGTCGAAGTACGCCTTCGTCGCCGGGGCGATCTTCGAGTAGCCGGCCGAGGCCGGCCCGGTCAGCGGCATGTGGGTGCCGACGGTGATCTCGGTGTCGGTGACGCCCGGCACCGGCGCCCCGCCTGAGCCGGGGCCGTCGTCACCGCCGCAGCCGGCCACGGCGATGAGCAGGGCAAGGGTGCTGGCGATCGCGAGGCCGCGATGCGCTTTACGGTGCATGGGAAACACCGACCTTTCTCGGTCCGGTTGTCTGGGGAACGGTGTGGTGGTGGGGCGCCCGGCCGAGGCCGGACCGAGGACAGCTCAGGAATGCCGGGTCGGCCGCCTGGCCAGCAGAGCCCGGCCGAGACGCGACAGCAGACCCTGCACACCGCCCGGGGCGGCGATCATGACGACGATCAGGGTGAGTCCGAAGATCGCCAGCGGGAGGTTGCCCTCCAGCCGCTGCGCCACCGCGGGCGAGAGCGTCAGCAGCTCGGTCAGCGAGTGGGTGAGATCGGGCAGGGCGACCAGCAGGACCGCCCCCCACAGCGCGCCGCTCAGTCGACCCAGGCCACCGATCACCACCGCCATCAGCAGGAACAGCGACAGGGTCAGCGAGAACGCCCCGGGTGAGACGCTCTGCGCGAGCACCGCCAGCAGCGCGCCGCCGAGCCCGGCGGTGGCGGCGCTGACCACGAACGCGAGGACCTGGGTGCGGGCCACGTGGATACCGGCGAGGCGGGCCGCCACCTCGTCGTCGCGGACCGCCCGGAAGGTCCGCCCGTACCGGCTGCGGATCAGGTTCGCCAGCAGCAGCAACGCCAGCAGGGTGGCCGCGCCGGTGACCCAGAGCTGCCACCGCTCGTACGGGAAGTACGCGCCGAGCGACAACGGCGGCGGCTCCACCGGCACCGACAACCCCTGCTCGCCGTTGAACACGCCGTCGAAGGTGACGGCCAGCGCCGGCACCACCACGGCCACGGCGAGAGTGACCCCGGCCAGGTAGGGGCCGCGCAGCCGGGCCGCGGCCACCCCGACCACCGCGCCGACCGCCACCGTGCTGACGACCGCCGCCGCCAGCGAGAGCGGCAACAGCCAGCCGCCGGTCATCCCCCGGTCGGCGAACGCGGTCTGGCACAGCGCCACGGTGTACGCACCGGTGGCCATCAACGCGCCGTGCCCGAGCGACAGTTGACCGTTGAGCCCGGTGAGGACGGTCAGCCCGGCGGTCGCGCAGAAGTAAGCGGCCACCGTGGCGAGCTGGAAGTTGCGGAACGGCTCCACGGAGTAGCTGACCGCCACCAGCAGCAACCCGGCGGCGAGCACGACCGCCAGGTGACGCAGCAGGGTCGAGCCGCGCCGACGGTCGGCCGGTCGGCCCGCCCCGACGAGCTGCTGTTTCGGCGGCACCGCCGCCCTGGTGGCGCTCACACCCGCCTCGCCGCGACCGGGGCGAACAGCCCACCGGGCCGGACCAACAGCACCGCCAGCAGCAGGACCAGCACCGCGAGCGGCGTCAGGTCGCTGCCGGCGTAGCCACTCACGTAGGAGAGCAGCAACCCCACCACCAGGCCGCCGACCACCGCCCCCGGTGGACTGTCCAGCCCGCCGACCACCGCCGCGGTGAACGCCGAGACGAACCCCAGGTCCATCGCGTGCGGGTGCAGGCCCAACTCGGTCGGAAGAACCAGCATGGCGGCCAGCGCGCCCACCCCGGAGGCGAGCGCCCAGCCGAGAGTCAGCATCCCACCCACGTTGACCCCGAGCAGCCGGGACACCTCGGGGGCGAAGGCCGCCGCGCGCATCCGCAACCCCACCGGGGTACGGGCGAACAGCCAGGCCAGGCCACTGACCACCACGCCGATCGTGGCGAAGACGAACAGGTCGTACGGGGACAGCACGGCCACCCCGCCCACGGTGAGGGCGGACCGGCTGAACGGGGCCTGCGCGGGGCGGAACTCGCTGCCGTACACCATGCCCAGCACGGCCTGGATCAGCAGCACCAGCCCGAGCGCGACGATCACCGGGTTCAGCGGTGAGGCGTGATCGACGTGCCGCATCACCACCCGGTCCACCAGCGCGCCGAGCAACAGGCCGGCGACGATCGCGACCACGAAGCCCAGCCAGTACGAGCCGGTCGCGGTGCTGACGGAGTAGGCGACGTACGCGGCGGCGACGGCCATCGCCCCCTGGGCGAAGTTGACGACCCGCGCCGCCCGCCAGATGAGCACCAGGGCCAACGCGAACGCGGCGTACACCGCGCCCCGGGACAGGCCGTCGACGGTGAGGAAGACGAAGCGGTCCAACAGTCCTCCCTCCGGGGGACGAGGTGGTGGTCAGAAACCGAGGTACGCGTGGCGCAGGTCGACGTCGTCGCGCAGTTGCGCCGCCGGGGCGGCGATCACCACCCGACCGAGGGACATCACGACGCCCTGGTCGGCGACGGCGAGCGCGCTGCGCACGTTCTGCTCGACGAGCAGGACGGTCAGGCCGGTGCGGTCGCGCAGTTGGCGGAGCAGGGCCATGGTCCGCGCGACCACCCGTGGCGCCAGGCCGAGGGACGGCTCGTCCAGCAGCAGCAGACGGGGTCGGCCGACCAGGGCCCGACCGAGCGCGAGCATCTGCCGCTCACCCCCGGAGAGCTGGTGACCCAGGTGCCGACGGCGTCGGGCCAGTGGCTCGAAGAGCTGGTAGACCTCGTCGAGAGCCCGTCCCGCGTCGGCCCGGTCACGCCGCCACAACCCGCCGAGCCGCAGGTTCTCGTCAACGGTCAGCTCGCTGATCACGCCCCGGCCCTCCGGGACGTGCGCCATCCCGCGTCGAACGAGCTGCTCCACCGGCGTACCCCGAAGGTCCTCCCCGCCCAGCAGAACCTGGCCGGCGGTCGGGCGGATCATGCCGGAGAGCGCGCGCAGCAGGGTGGTCTTGCCGGCGCCGTTGGCGCCGACCACAGCGGCGATCGTGCCGGCCGGGACGGTGAGGTCGATGGCCCGCAGCACGGGCGCGGCGCCGTAACCGGCGGCCAGCCCCCGCACGACGAGCAGGTCGGTCCCGGTCACCGTGCCGCCTTTCGTTCGCGACTGCGGGGCTCGCAAACCCGGCTCACTCCTCGCGCTCACACCGTGCCGCCTTTCGTTCGCGACTGCGGGGCTCGCAAACCCGGCTCACTCCTCGCGCTCACGGGGAGACCTCTTCCTCGACGGTGGCACCGAGGTACGCGTCGGTGACCGCGGGGTCGTCGCGGACCTCGTCCGGGGTGCCGGCGGCGATGACCCGGCCGAAGTCGAGCACCACGATCTCGTCGCACACGGCCATCACCAGATCCATGTGGTGCTCGACCAGGAGCACCGCACAGGGATCGGTGTCCCGCCGGGGCAGTTGCCGCACCAGCTCCGCCAGCTCGGCGATGTCGTCGGCGCCGAGGCCACCGGCCGGCTCGTCGAGCAGCAGCAGCCGGGGCCGGGCGGCGAGCGCGCGGGCCAGGGCCACCCGCTGACGTACCGCGAAGGGCAGGGTGCCCGGCGCGGCCTCGGCGTGCCCGGCGATGCCCAGCTCGTCGAGGATGGCCAGGGCGTCGCCGCGCAGCCGGCGCTCGTCGCGGTCGCTGGCCGGCAGCCCGAGCAGCGCCGGGACGAAGCCGGCACGGGCGGTGTGCGACGCGCCGGTCATCACGTTCTCCACCACGCTGAGCCCGGCGAAGAGCCCGGTGCCCTGCAGGGTCCGGGCGATGCCGAGCCGGGTCAGCCGGTGCGGTCGGGGCCGCAGCGGCCGGCCGTCGAGGGTGAGCGAGCCCGTCTCCGGCGCGACGAAACCACAGATCACGTTGAAAAGCGTGGTCTTGCCGGCGCCGTTGGGCCCGATCACGCCCACCACCCGGTTGGGTGGCACCCGCAGGGACACGTCGTCGAGGGCGGTGAGGCCGCCGAAACGGACGCCGATGTGGTGCAGTTCGAGGCCGCGCTCCATCACCCATCCCTCTGTCGTGGCGGGTGTTTATTTACACTCGCAGTGTACGTTTCTCGGGTATGGCGTCAAGACCTTCAATGCTCCCCCGAACAGGCGGACGGGGCGGCCGCCAACGGCGACCGCCCCGGTGACCGCCGTCAGGCGCTCGGACAGGTGTTGCGGTACTCCTGGATGGCCGAACCGCTCGGGCCGGGGCAGAGGAACTGCTCGTAGCGGGTGTCGTCGTCGACGAACCGCTTCAACCAGGCCACCATCTGCCGGGCGGTCGGCGTGTTGGTGGTCTGCGGGAAGAAGTGGCTCGCCCCGTTCAGCTCCAGGTACGCCTTCTCCGCCGAGGCCGGGATGCTGTTGTAGAAGGGCACCGAGTGCGTCGCCACCGGCGCGACGCTGTCGCTCTCCCCACCGATGATCAGGGTCGGCACCCGCAGCTCGGACCAGCTCTTGTCCAGGTTCCACGGCGCCAGTGGCACCGCTGCCTGCAACGAGGGCCGCGACGAGGCGGCCTCCAGGCTGCCCCCGCCACCCATGGAGTGGCCGGCCACAGCGAGTCGGCTGCTGTCGATCCGGGTCCGCACCGAGCTGCGTTCGGTGAGGTAGTCCAGCGCGGCGAGCAGCTGCCGGCCCCGGCTGTCCGGCTGGTCCAGCCGGGTGTTGGTCTCGATGCCGATCACCACGAAGCCGTGCGAGGCGATGCGCGGTCCGAGCCAGCTGATGCTCGACCAGCTGGCGGTGTAGCCGGGCGAGATGGCGATGGCGCCGAAGGTGCCCTCGCTGGTGCTGGTCGGGTAGTAGATGACGCCGCCGCCGAAGCCGGTGACGCTCAGCGAGGACACGCTCTGCGAGGCCGTGGCGAACGGGCCGCGACTGGCCTCCAGGATCGCGGTGGTCGGGGCCGGGCCCCGCTCGTACGGGCTCGCGGCCTGGGCGGCACCGGCCGAGCCGGCCACGACGCCGCCGGCGGCCAGGACGGCGGCCAGTGCGAACCGGGCTACGACGGAACGGGGACGGGTGGTGGTTGGTGAGGACACGTCGGGCACTCCCTAGAGTCGAGGGATATCGACGTGTGTCAGTTTCAGCCGCTCCGGCGGTCCCGGCATCGGCGAAATCACCAGTCCCCGCGAAGGATGCCGCGCCCAGATGTGTTTCGACCCTCTGACCAGGGGTAGCAGGGCAGGCGCCTGCCCGTACACGCGCCATGGAGAGGGTTCGTTCAGTGGATTCCAGCAAGCCCGCCGAGGCGGTCAAGAACGCCGTGAAGACCGCCTCAGGAAAGATCGCCGACGCCCTCACCCCGGACGTCCCCGGTGCGCCGGGGAGCGCGCCACCGCCCGTCGAGGAGCCGACGACGCCGCACGAACCGCTGCCGCCGAAGCCGGAGCAGGGGGCACCGCAGACGCGCACCCCGACCGGAGCGGAAACCGGCGCGCCGACGACCGCGAACGGTCAGCAGGGGGCCTACCTCACGACCGCGAACGGTGCGCGGCTGCGCGACACCGACCACTCGCTCAAGGCCGGCCCGCGCGGCCCGGTGCTCCTGCAGGACCACCACCTCCGCGAGAAGATCACGCACTTCGACCACGAACGCATCCCGGAGCGGGTGGTGCACGCCCGGGGCGCCGGCGCGCACGGCGTGTTCACCGCGTACGGCACCGCCGAGGCGGTCACCCGGGCCGGGTTCCTGAAGAAGGGGCGGGAGACCGAGGTCTTCGTCCGCTTCTCCACGGTCCTCGGTTCGCGGGGCTCGGCCGACACCGTCCGCGACACCCGTGGCTTCGCGACGAAGTTCTACACCGACGAGGGCACCTTCGACCTGGTCGGCAACAACATGCCGGTGTTCTTCATCCAGGACGCCATCAAGTTCCCGGACATCATCCACGCCGGCAAGCCGCACCCGGACCGGGAGATCCCGCAGGCGCAGAGCGCCCACGACACCTTCTGGGACTTCGTGTCGCTGCACACCGAGGCGCAGCACCACACCATCTGGAACATGTCCGACCGGGGCATCCCGCGTTCGTACCGGACGATGGAGGGCTTCGGTGTGCACACCTTCCGGCTGGTCAACGAGGCCGGTGAGACGGTGCTGGCGAAGTTCCACTGGAAGCCGAAGCTGGGTGTGCACTCGCTGACCTGGGAGGAGGCGCAGCTGCTCGGCGGCATGGATCCGGACTTCCACCGCCGCGACCTGTACGACGCCATCGAGGCCGGCGCGTACCCCGAGTGGGAGCTGGGCATCCAGGTCTTCCCGGACACTCCCGAGGAGACCTTCGCCGGCATCGACCTGCTGGACCCGACGAAGATCGTGCCGGAGGAGCTGGCCGAGGTGCAGCCGATCGGCCGGCTGGTGCTCAACCGGACGCCGACGAACTTCTTCGCCGAGACCGAGCAGGTCGCCTTCCACCTGGGCCACCTGCCGCCGGGCATCGACGTCACCAACGACCCGCTGCTGCAGGGCCGGCTCTTCTCGTACCTCGACACGCAGCTCACCCGGCTGGGCGGGCCCAACTTCGCGCAGATCCCCATCAACCGCCCGCACGCCGCAGTGAACGACATGCTGCGCGACGGCTTCCACCAGCACGCCGTGCACGCGGGCGTCGCGCCGTACCGGCCGAACTCGCTCGACGGCGGCAACCCGTTCCCCGCCGGGGACGCCGAGCACGCCTTCGTCGACGTGCCGGTCACGGTGGCGGAAGCGCCGAAGGTACGCGCCAACCCCGCCTCGTTCGACGACCACTACAGCCAGGTCCGCCTGTTCTGGCTGAGCATGTCGCCGGTCGAGAAGGAGCACATCATCCGGGCGTACACCTTCGAGCTGGGCAAGTGCTACCACCAGGCGATCAAGGAGCGTCAGCTGCAGAGCCTGGCCAACATCGACCCGGTGCTGTGTGAGCAGGTCGCCACCGGCCTGGGTCTGCCCGCGCCGCAGCCGAGCGTGCCGCTGGCCGACGTCGCGCCCAGCCCGGCGCTGTCGCAGGTCGGCCGGGAGTGGCCCGGCGACGGCCGTACCGTCGGGATCGTCGTCGACCCCGCCGGTGACCTGGACGGTGTCGACGAGGTCCGCCGGGCCGTGTTCGACGCCGGCATGGTGCCGCTGCTGATCGCCCCGCACGGCGGCATGGTGGGTGACCTGCCGGTGCAGCGCACCTTCGCCACCGGCCGGTCGGTCGAGTTCGACGCGGTCCTGCTGGCCGGAGCGCCGGCACCCGCGCCGGACGCCCTGCCCGCCCGCGACGCCAAGGCGGGCCGGCCGGAACCGACCACTGTCGACCCACGGGTGCTGCTGCTGGTCGAGGAGTGCTGGCGGCACGCGAAGGCGATCGGCGCCTGGGGCGCCGGCGTCACGGTGCTGGAGCAGGCCGGCGTCGCCGGCACGCCGGGTGTCGTCGCGGCGGGCTCGGGCACCGAGGCACTGACCGCGGTGCAGCAGTTGATGGCCGCGCACCGGGTGTGGGAACGATTCCCTGTCTCGGTCGCCTGACCTGACCTGACCGACCGACGAGGGCCGTCCTCCGCTCCACCGGGAGGACGGCCCTCGTCGGTGTCCTGACGCTGTCGCCGGATCCACCGCGGCTGTCTCGTGTCGACACCGCCAGTCGCGGCCCCCGTCAGCCGATGTCGGCCAACCGGGGCAGCACCTCGTCGCCGAGCCGCTGGGCGAACTCGACCGGGTGCCGATCCGGCGTCACCTGCACCTCGCTCACGCCGAGCGCCGCGTACGCGGACACCTCGGCGAGGAACGCGTCGGTGTCGTCCAGCGGCGCCTGGGCGGCGACCACCGTCTTCTCGATGGTGTCGTAGTCGCGGCCCTCGGCGGCGCAGTGCCCGCGCAGCACATCCAGCTTGCGCGCGACGTCGTCGATGCCCGCGCGGCCGAACAGGTTGCAGGCGTCGGCGTACCGGGCCACCAGCAGCAGGGTCTTCTTCTCGCCCCCGCCACCGATCATGATGGGCGGGTGCGGGCGGCTCAACGGCTGCGGCGAGTTGATGGTCTCGGCGAGCTGGTAGTGCTTGCCGTTGAACGGGCCGTCGTCGGCGCTCCACATCTGCAGGCAGATGCGCAGCGTCTCCTCCAACCGCTCGAACCGTTCGGCCACCGGTACCACCGGCACACCCAGCCCGAGCTGCTCCCGCTCGTACCAGGAGGCGCCGATGCCGAGGCGGGCCCGGCCGCCGGAGAGCACGTCGAGGGTCGTCACGGTCTTGGCCAGCAATCCCGGGTACCGGTACATCACACCGGTGACCAGCACGCCCAGCGTCATCCGCTGGGTCTTCGCCGCGACGTAGGCCAGCGTGGTGTACGCCTCCAGCATCGGTTCGTCGGCCGCGAACACCGCGTCCATCTGGAAGAAGTGGTCCATCACCGTGAACGACGCGACGCCGGCCTGCTCGGCGCTGGCGGCGGCCTGGGCCAGTGTCGGTGCGATGGCGGCCGGGTCGGCCGGGGTCGAGTAGTTCCAGTAGTGCAGCCCGAGCTTCATGTTCGGCACCTCCGCAACGAGCCTAGTGCCGCCCGGCCCGCGCCGGGGCGGCTCCGCGTCGCCGACGAGTCGGGTGCGGCCACGTCCATTACCGGATCATGACAATTCGGGGATCACGCGCGGATATCCGGCTGGCAGCTTTCGGTGGGTGATCCAACAGACCACCGAGTCCCGGCCCACCGAGCGGGAGCCCGACGCGACGCGTGTCCGGTTCCGCCACCGCCAGCGGACCGGACCCACCCCTGCCACCGTGTCCGCGCCCGCCGCCGGATCACCGCGGGCGCAGTGGGCCGATGCCGCGAAGGGCGTCTGCATCGTCCTCGTCGTGCTGTGGCACGTGGTGGTGAAGGACTACCTCCAGATCGACTGGCGCATCGGCGTACCGGTGCCGGGCTTCTGGGGAACGCTCGGTGAGCAGTTCCTCCCGCTGCGGATGCCGCTGTTCTTCACCATCTCGGGCGTCTTCGCGGCGAACGCCGCCCAGCGGCCCTGGCGGCTGGTCGCCCGCGGCCGGATCGCCGGGTTCCTCTACCTGTACGCCGTCTGGCTGCTGATCCACACGGCGGTGCTCGCCGCCGCGCCGCAACTGCCGACCGACCGGGCCACCTCGGCGCTCGGTCTGCTGGAGCAGCTCACCATCACGCCGTCCAACCTCTGGTACCTGTACGCCCTGGCGGTGTACTTCACGATCGCCAAGGCGACCCGACGGCTGCCCCGGACGCTGGTCCTGCTCCCCGCCGCCGCGCTGTCCGCCGTCGCCGCCGCCGGCCTGCTCGACACCCCGGGCAACCGTGCGGGTCTCTACCAGAACCTGGTCTTCTTCCTCGCCGGCCTGTCCCTGCGACAGCAGATCGAACGGTGGGCGGCCACCGCCAACCGCCGCCGGCTGGTACTGACCTCGGGGGCCTACGTCCTGGCGCTCGCCGCGATGGCGGTGACCGGCGCGCAGCAGTGGTTCGGTGTGTGGCCGGCCGTCTCCGTGCTGGCAGTGATCTTCGGCATAACCGCCGCCGCCCGGCTGACCTCCTGGTCGGTGCTCAGCGATCCACTGGCTAGGCTCGGCCGCATCACCCTGCCGATCTACGTCGTCCACATGCCGGTCCTGGCCCTGCTGCACCGGCTGTTGCTCGTACCGGTTTCCGGGTTGGGTGGGTCTGCTCAGGGCCTGATCGTGTTCGGTTATCCGATTCTGCTGACCGGGCTGGTGATCGGCCTGAGCCTGGCCGTGCACCGCGCGCTGCTCGCGGTCCGCGCGGGCTGGCTGTTCGCGCTCCCCGGCCGGCGGCGGGTGGAGGCGGCCCGATGAGCATGCTCGCCGAAGCCCTGGTCGACCTGGAGGCGATCTCCACCAACGTGCGGACGATCGCGTCGGTCACCGGCACCGGGCTGATGGCCGTGGTGAAGGCCAACGGGTTCGGCCACGGCGCGGTGCAGGTGGCCCGGGCCGCGCTCCGGGCCGGTGCCGCCTGGTTGGGGGTGACCTCGACGGCCGAGGCGCTGAGCCTGCGCGAGGCGGGTGTGACAGCGCCCACGTTGAGCTGGCTGCACCGCCCGGACGACGACTTCGGTATGTTGATCAAGGGTGGCGTCGACATCGGCGTGTCCACGACGACGCACCTGCACGCCGTCGCCGACGCGGCCCGTCTGCTCGGCGCGCCGGCGATGGTGCAGCTCAAGGCGGACACCGGGTTGTCCCGCAACGGGGCCGCCGGGGACGACTGGCCCGAGATGGTCGGTTGGGCCCGCAAGTACGAACGGGAGGGCGGTATCCGGGTGCGCGGGGTGTGGTCCCACCTCGCCGACGCCGACCTGCCGGGCGCCCCCGCGCTCACCCGACAGGTGGCGATCTTCGAGGAGGCGCTGCGGATCGCACGGTCGGCGGGTCTGGACCCCGATCTCGTCCACCTGGCCAACTCGGCGGCCGCGTTCTGCGCACCAGAGACCCGCTTCGACCTCTGCCGGATCGGGATCGCCCTGTACGGCGTGGACCCGTTCGGCGCGAGTGGTCCCGGCGAGTACGGGCTGCGCGCCGCGATGACACTGCGGACGAGCGTGGTCAACGTCAAGCGGGTGCCGGCCGGTACGGGTGTCTCCTACGGGTTCGAACACGTGACCAGCGCACCGACCACGCTGGCGCTGCTGCCGCTCGGCTACGCCGACGGGCTGCCCCGGGTCGCGGGTGGGCGCGCCTCGGTGTGGCTCGGCGGTCGGCGGTGCCCGATCGTCGGACGCATCGCCATGGACCAGTGCGTGGTCGACGCCGGGGATCTTCCCGTGACGATCGGCGACCCGGTGGTGGTGTTCGGCCCCGCCGAGGGTGACCACCACCCTCCGACCGTCGTCGAGTGGGCCCGTTGGGCCGACACCAACCCACACGAGATCTTGACCGGCATCGGGGCTCGGGTGGCCCGCGACCACCTCGACGGAAGGGCACGGAATTCATGACAACGCGACTGGCGGTCCTCTACGGCGGGCAGAGCGGCGAGCACGAGGTGTCCTGCCGCTCGGCGGCGAGCATCCTCGCCCACCTGGACCGTGAGCGGTACCAGGTCACCGAGGTCCTCATCGACCGCGACGGCGGGTGGCACGTCGGCGGTCGACCGACGCCACTTCCCGCGGCGTTGCGTGTGCTGCGCGCCCAGGACGTGGTGTTCCCCGCCCTGCACGGCCCGTACGGCGAGGACGGCACCGTGTCGTCGCTGCTGGAATGGCTCGGCGTGCCCTACGTCGGCAACGGTGTGTTCGCCAGCGCCGCCGGCATGGACAAGGGCGTCACCAAGCGGCTCCTCGCGGCGGAGGGCCTGCGGGTCAGCCCGGGGGTGACAGTGCGTCCCGGCGAGGAACTGTCGCCCGATGACCAGCGCCGGCTGCAGCTGCCGGTCTTCGTGAAACCGGCCCGGGCGGGTTCGAGCCTGGGTGTGGTCAAGGTCGACGACTGGGCGGGGGTTCCCGCCGCGCTGGAGCAGGCCCGTCAGGTCGACCCGAAGGTGCTCATCGAGCAGGGCGCGCGCGGACGCGAGATCGACGTGGCCGTCCTCCAGCACCCGGACGGGCGGGTGCAGGCCGGCCCGCCGCTGGAGATCAGGGTGAGCGGCGCGGGTTTCTTCGACTACGACGCGAAGTACGACGGCGGGGCGACCTTCCAGATTCCCGCCCCACTCGACGCGGCGACCACCGAGGTGCTCCAGGACCGTGCGATCCGCGCCTTCCAGGCCCTCGACTGCCGCGGGCTGCTGCGGGTCGACTTCTTCCTGCCCGCCGAGGGGTCGCCCGAGCCCATCGTGAACGAGGTCAACACCTTCCCCGGCTTCACCGCCGCGTCACAGTTCCCGCAGATCTGGCAGCAGGCCGGTATCGGGTTCGCCACCCTGATCGACATCCTGATCTCCGGCGCGCTGGCCGATCAGGACCACCGCCACCACAGCGGCCTGCCCCGGCAGGCCCGAGCTGTCGACCTGGTGTGAGGCGGTGGGGCCCGGTCACCTGGCGGGACACCGGCGGGCTGGCTGGGCACCGTCGGACCCGACGATGGTGACCGGGCCCGAGCTTGCCACCACGCCGGCCTGGGCGGCGGCGTCGGACACCGTACAGATGATCTGGTCGGTAGCCGTCGGCGACAACGCCTGCGCCGTCCCGGTGACGCGCACCGTGAGACCACCGAACCGACCGGCCGTGGGCGTCACCTCGACGACCGGGTTCAACCCGGTCGGCACGTCGCTGGTCAGACCCTGGTCGCGTTCGTTCGGCTGCGGGCCGGCGGCGAGCAGGGCAAGTGCCTTGGTCGGTGAGGAATCCCCCCGGGCCGGGCGCAGGACCAGCACCAGTTCGCCCTGCGCGACCAGGTAGAGCCCGACTCCCTGCGCGGGGCCGCTGACCGCGGGACGACCGGTGATGACGAGGCTGGGCCGTACCCCGCACCCCGCCAGCAGCGGACCGAGCAGCAGTGCGCCGGCGAGCAGCGCCCGCCCGGTGCGCCGGCCGGTCACCGGGCACCCCCGGTGTCCGTCGTCTCGCGGGGCAGCCGGAGCGTGAAGACCGCGCCGCCACCCGGGGCGTTGCCGGCGACGAGAGCCCCCCGGCGCTCGCCGTGGCGGTGCAGCCGCGCGTTCTCCCAGGAGATGGCGAGGCCGAGGCCGCTGCCCTCGGAGCGGGTCCGCGCGGTGTCGGCCTTGTAGAAGCGGTCGAACACGTGCGGTAACACCTCCGGGTCCAGCCCCGGCCCCTGGTCGGCCACCTCGATGGTGACCCAGTCCGGATCGGCGCTCACGCGTACGGTCACCGGCTCGGCACCGTGCCGGAAGGCGTTGCCGACCAGGTTGGCGACGATGACGTCCAGCCGGCGGGGATCGAGCCGGGCCACCACAGCGGGAGGCAGGTCGGCGCGTACCCGGTCGGTCCAGCCGCGGATCCGCAGGGTCGCGGTCACCGCCGCGCCCACGTCCACGTCGTCGAGGGCGAGCCGGGCCGTGCCAGAGTCGAACCTGCTGATCTCGATGAGGTCGTTGACCAGGTGGGTGAGGTTCTGCGTCTCCTGGCTGACCAGCCGAGCGGCCCGGCCCGCGTCCCCGGGCAGGTGCTCGGCCTCCTCATCGAGCACGTCGGTGACCGCCGTCATCGCGGCCAGCGGGGTGCGGAGCTCGTGCGAGACGTCGGCGACGAAGCGGCGGGCGTCGGACTCCATCCGCCGCAGCTCCCCGACCTGCCGCTCCAGCGTGCCGGCGGTGTCGTTGAAGGTCCGCGCCACGTCGGCCAGCTCGTCCACGCCCCGGACCGTCAGCCGGGTGCTCAGGTCGCCCTCGCCGAGGCGGCGGGCCGCTCGGCCCAGATCGCGGACGGGTCGCAGGACCCCCCGGGCGGACAGCAGGGCCAGCAGGACGGCGAGCAGCAGGGACAACCCTCCGGTCCACCACGCCCTGGTGGCGAGCTGGTCGATGCTCTGCTGCTCGGGCACGAGATCGCGCACCGAATAGACCTCCAACCCGGACGGGTGGGCCGTGCCGTCGGGGCGCTCGAGCCGCAGTTGGGTGCCGATGAGCAGCCAGGGCCGCCCGTCCTGCGAGACACGCTGCCAGGCGATCTGACCGTCGCCGACCTCCGCCCGCAGCTCGGGGCTGAGCGGGGCGGGTGTCTGCGAGCCCTGTGCCCGCATGTCCCGGTAGATGACCACCGCGAAGCCCTCGCGGTCGGAGAGCCGCTGGGCCAACAGGTCCAGGTCGTTCTGGGTCGGCGGAAGCTGGGCGATCGGGTAGACCTTGGTGAGCTGGTCGGTCAGCGACATCACCGCGGCGTCCTGCGCCTGCTGGAGGATGACGGTCCGGGCCTGGAAGTAGCTGCCGCTGGCCACGACGGCCGTGGTGGTGACCCCGAGCAGCGCGAACGCCAGCAGCAGCCGGACCCGCAGGCTCGATGCCTGGGCGGCGACCGAGCGCCAGAAGGTCACAGCGGCCCGAACCGGTATCCGAAACCACGCACGGTCTGGATGAAGACCGGCGCCGACGAATCGGCCTCGATCTTGGCGCGGACCCGCTGGACGCACGCGTCCACCAGTCGCGAGTCACCGAGATACCCGTGCTCCCACACGGCCTCCAGCAGTTGCTGCCGGCTGAGCACCTGACCGGGCGTGTGCGAGAGTTCGAGCAGCAGCCGCAGCTCCGTGGGGGCGAGGCTGACCGGCGTCCCGTCCTTGCTGACCACCAGCGCCGCCCGGTCGATGGTCAACGCGCCGTGCTGTTCCAGGCCGGCCCGCTCGCCGCCGCGCCGCGAGTCGCCACCGGTGCGTCGCAGCACCGCGCGGATGCGCGCCTCCAGGACCCGGGCCTGCACCGGCTTGACCACGTAGTCGTCGGCGCCGGCCTCCAGGCCGGCGACCACGTCCATGTCGTCGTTGCGGGCCGTGAGCATGATGATCGGCAGGTCACCGAGCTGCCGGATCCGGCGGCAGACCTCGAACCCGTCCATCCCGGGCAGCATGAGATCGAGCACCACGACGTCGGACGGGGCCGCGCGCAGCCGCTCCAGCCCTTGCTCACCGGTGCCCACGGCGTGCACCGTGTGGCCCTGCCGGGTGAGCGCCAACTGCAGTCCGTCGCGCACCGTCTGGTGGTCTTCGATCAACAGCACCTGGGACATGTCGTCAAGTATCCCATCATGAGATCTTTCGGGCTTCGGTCGACGGCTGCGGCTGCGCGGGGCTCCGCACCGCCCTCGGCACCGCGAAATCCGTCGAACGCACCAGGAACACCACAGCGCCCACCAGGAACATCGTCGAAACGGCCGCGGCCACGATCGCAACCAGCGGCCCGCGCTGCACCGACGCGGCCAGACCGGGCACGACCACCACCAGCGCCCAGACCAGCACGACCAGCCCGACCGCCGCCTCGGCCAGCCCGCGCCAGAGGCCGCCGCCGGCCGAACCGCCGGTCGCGTCGTGGTCGGTGGGCCGGGCCGCCAACGCGGCCGCGGCCAGGAGAAACAGTGTCACCCCCAGCAGTACGCCACCGAGCACGTCGCTGAACCGGTGCCAGCCCGCGATCATCGTGGCGGCGGCGATCACCGAGACTCCCGCCGCACCCGGCACCGCCAGCCAGCGCCGGGCCCACCCGGGCAGGACCAGCAGAAACGCCAGCAGCAGGGCGGTCGCCGCCGCCACGTGACCGCTGGGAAAGCTGTTGTGGGTGGTGGAACTCTCGATCTGCAGGTCCGGGCGGGGCAGTTGTGTCTTCACCGCGCCGGCCACCAGCACCGCGCAGACGACCATGCCCACGCCGACGACGCCCGCCACCAGCCGGCGGCGCAGCACACCCACCAGCAGCACCACGCCGAGCAGGGCCGCGATGAGCGTCGGGTTGCCGAAGGTGGCCAGCGCGGTCTTGGCCGGGCCCACGAGCGCTGTCCGCTGCTCGTACCCGCCGCCGGATTCGGCGGGCGGCAGGAGCACCCCGTCCAGCCACTGCCCGGGATAGGTCCGCACGAAGACAGCGGCGGTGAGGGTCAGCGCGAGCAGACCACACAGCGCCGCGGCGAGCAGTCGGAGCCCCAACGGCACCGCCGCGCGGGCGTGGGGCAGCGGGCGCGCCGGACCGGGTGTCGGGCGCCCGACGGAGTACAGCGATCCGGTGGACATGGCGACCATGCTCGCCCCCGCAGGTCCGTACGCCGTCCTCGGATTGTCTTGGTTCTGTCACAACCACCCCCGCCGCTTCCGGAGAAGCGCATGGTCGGCGGTGGGGTCGGGTGGCCTGGTCGGCGCAACGGGATTCACATGCTTACATGCAACTATGTTTTACCCAGCCGAGATCAGCCACCACTAGGGTCAGGACGCCGATCGATGTCTCGGTCGGCGGTACGACAATCCATCCGGAGTGATGTGGGGAACCGGAAGGTGTTGGCACATGCAGGAAATTCCAGTCGCCAGCCTGGTCATCGGCATCGCATCCTCGCCGGCCGAGCGGCGACATCTGGCCCGGCTGCTCGGCGGCAGCGACGCCTTTCTGATCGTCTCGACAGTCGACCAGGCGCGAGAGTTTCTCGGGGTGGTCGAGGCGCCCGCCGCACCGGCCCCGCCGACCACCGCGGCGCGCGCCGAGGTGGCGCCGAGCCCGCAGCCCCCGCCACCGGACCTGGCGGTCGACTCCGACCGTCGGGTGCTGCGGTGGCGTGACCAGGAGATCGACCTGACCCGGTTGGAGCACGACGTGCTGCTCTGCCTTGTGCACGCCCCCGGGCAGGTGTGGACCTACGAGCGGCTGCACCTGGAGGTCTGGGGCAACCGGCACCTCGGCCGGGGCTCGGACATGCACTCGGTGGTCCGCCGGGTGCGCGCCAAACTCGCCAGGCTCAACGCCGCGGCGACGATCCACTCGGTACGCGGCGTCGGATTCCGGCTCGCGCCCGTCTGATCACCCCGGGCGCGGTCCGGCCCGCCTGGTCGAGGACCAGGCGGGCCGGACGTCACGCGACTAGTGCTCGGCCGTCAGCACCTGATGGGCGCCAACCCGAAGTTCTCCACCGTGGGGGTCGCGGTGTCGATCCGGGTCTGGCGGGTCTGCGGCTTCCAGCCGTCCTTGGCCACGATCATCGTGAGCGGGTTGTTGCGGCGGTCCACCCAGTAGGCGTACTTGCCCTCGGCATCGGTGGCGAAGGTGTACGACGCCGCCCACGAGTCGACCTGCACGACCGCACCGGCGAGCGGCGAGGTCGCACCCTGGCAGCTGGTGCCGGTGACCGTACCCATGAGCTTGCCCCAGGTCTTCGGGGGGTTCGCGGTCATGGTCACCGCGACCGGCGCGACCGAGTACGGGGTGTTCTCGGAGATCGCTACCGCGCCGGAGTAGGTGCCCGGCTGGTCCACGTTCGCCGTCAGACCGACGGTGACAGTGACCTTCGCACCCGGTGCGAGGGTGACCTCCGACTTGTCGACGGTCATCCAGCTGACGTCGGCGGCCGACTCGGAGCATCCCTCGAAGCCCGGGAGCACCTCACTCTCGGGAGCCGCGTCGAAGCTGCCGGACGAGCCGCCGATCTTGTAGAAGCCGCACGCCGCGCCGCCGCGGTACCGCGCGGTGTTGGCGTTGGGCAGGTTGGACCACGAACCGGCGGCCGGGTCGTAGGCGAAGCCGGCGTTGCTGATGGCCCCGCCCTGCGAACCACCGACGACGAGCAGCTTGCCGCTGGCGACGGCGTACGCGCTGGCCCAGTTGTCGGTCGGCGCGTCGGCGATGGCGGTCCACGTGTTGGCACCCGGGTCGAAGGCGTAGCTGGACTTCTGCGCGGCGGAACCGTCGTTGCCGCCGGTGCAGTAGAGGACGCCGTCGATCCCGCCGCAGGAGGCGAAGGCCACCGACTTCGGGTAGTTGGCCATCGTCTCCCAGGTGTCACTGGTCGGGTCGTACCGGACCACGCTGTTCGACATCGGCGTGCAGGACGCGGTCGTGCAGCCACCGACCGCGTACAGCTTGCCGTCGACGACACCCTGACCGGCCGCGGCCCGGGGCGCCGGGTTGTCGGCCAGCTCGGTCCAGGTGTTGGCCCCGGGGTCGTACGACCAGGTGGCGGAGTCCGGGCCGGCGTCGCCCCAGCCACCACTGACGATGATCTTGCCGTTCACCACGCCGGCGGTCACGGCGTTGCGGGCGCCCGGAAGGTCGGCGATCGCCGTCCAGGTCTGCGCGGCCGGGTCGTAGGCGTAGTTCTTGGTGGTGGACGCCTCACCGTTGCCGCCACCGAGCGAGTACACCTTGCCGTCCAGGTTCACCACCCGGTTGTCCATGATCGTGGCCGGGTAGTTGGCGATGTCGGTCCACGGCGCCGCGTTCGGGCCGACCGCAGCGGCAGCGGCCTTGGCCTCCTTGCCGGACGCCTTGGCGGCGAACGACGTCGGCACGGTGAGCCGCTGCTCCGGCGCGCCGCCGGACCCGAGCACCTGCTGCCGGGTGACAGTGGAGCCGTCCGCCCGCAGGAGTTCGAACCCGTTGTCCCGCTCACCGAACTTCACCTCGACCGGCGCGCCGCCGGTGTTGGTCACCGTGAACGTCTTGCTGGTCTTGCCGTTGGGCATCTGGAGGGTGGCGCTGAGCTGCGTCGGCGTCACCGACAGCCGGCCGGCCGCGAGCTGGAAGTTCGCGGTGGTCGCCCAGTCGGCCTCGACGTCGACAGTCTTGGCCTGGCCGACGTAGTTGCCGGCGGACGCGGTGAACGGGTGCTCGCCGGTCAGCGACGAGTAGATCCAGTAGAAGCCGTCGGCCAGCTCCGGGTCGTCCGGGGTCGCCACCGTGACGGCCTTCTCGGCGGGCCGGTCCTTGCTGGTGACGGTCGCGCCGTTGACGTAGCTGCCGTCGTTCTTGTCACGGACGTTGCCGACGACCAGACCACCGTCGACCGGCACGCAGGTCACCTGGCTGCCGATCAGGACGTTGTCGACCTCCCACCACCACTCGTACGAGGCGTCGTAGTAGTGGAACCGGACCTGCACCCGCGCCTGACCGGCGGCCTGCGGGATCGGGATCTCGGTCAGCTTCGGTCCCCGGACGTCCGTCTCCTGCCGGAGCACGTTGGTCCAGGTGGCACCGCCGTCGATGCTCAGGTCGACGTCGGCGGTGTCGTCGTTGAGCTGGTTGAAGTCCTGGTTGAACCGGATCACCGGGGCGGTGACGGCGGTCAGGTCGACCACCGGGCTGACCAGGGAGGTGTCCTGGCTGGTGCCCGCACCGTAGTCGTCGCTGTCGATCATCGCGAAGTTGCCGCTGCCGCCGGTCAGGTTGCCCCGGTTGCCGTCGTCGGTGAACTTCCAGACCTGACCGCTGCCCGCGTTGTCCACGACGGTCCAGCCGGCCGGCGTGGTGGTGGCGTCGAAGGTCTCGTACTCACCGTCGGAGCCGAACGTGTACCCGGCGGCGGTGGTGCAGTCGGTGGTGTCCACCGGCACGGCGACGTTGGCGGTGACGTTGCTCGAGCCGACCACTACCTGCTTGGTGACGGTCTGGTAGCCGGGGTACTGCGACTCGTACGTCAGGGTGTACGTCTGCCCGGCCGGCAGCTTGATGCTGTAGCGGCCGTTCGACGGGGTGGTGTAGTCGTAGACGCCGGACACGCCGGTCACTGTCACCTTCGCGTACAACGGCCAGCCGTGGCCGGAGCCGTCGGTGACCGCTCCGGTGACGTTGACACTCGGCACCGCGGTGAGGGCGACGTTGAGCGTCGTGGTCGTGCCCTTGGCGATGGTTGCCGTCGTGGTGGTGCCGCCGTACCCGAACGCCGCGACGGCGACCTGGTAGTCACCGGTGGGCAGCTGGGTCGAGAACTTGCCGTCGGCACCGGTGGTGAGCTCACGCTCGGACGGGCCGGTGAGCGTCAGCGTCGCGCCGGCGATCGGGGCGCCGGAGGTCGCGTCGGTGACGGTGCCGGCCAGCGTGCCGATGTCGCCGGTCGGGGCGGCGTTGAGCAGCGCGAGGGCGTCCAGTCGGCCTTCGCCGTAGACGTTGTTGTCGGCGGCGGTGCCACCGCACTGGTCGTCGGCCTTGTCGATCGCGGCGCCGTTGAGCAGTGCGCGGGTCGCGTTGACGTCACCGACCAGCGACGGCGCCGCCGAGTACAGCAGCGCGATCGCGCCCGCGAGGTGCGGCGCGGCCATCGAGGTGCCGCTGATGCTGCCGTAGGCGCTGCCCGGGATGCTCGACCGGACATTCACGCCCGGCGCGGAGATGTTGGGCTTGATCTCGCCGTTCTGCCCGGCGCCGCGGGAGGAGAAGCCGGCGACGTTGTTGTTGATGTCGTACGCGCCGGTGGAGTAGTTGCTGGCGAGGCTGCCCGGCGAGCCACTGGTCTGGCAGGCCGGTCCGCTGTTGCCGTTGGACCAGACGCCGAAGATGCCGGACGCGGCCCAGGCGTTCGTCACGTCCTCCATGAACGGCTCGTTGGACGGGTCCCGGGTGCCCCACGAGTTGTTGATGATGTTCGGTCGCTTGCTCGCGTCCGCGTTCTGACCGTTGAGGTCCAGCGGCTCCAGCATCCACTGACCGGATTCGATCAGGGCGGCGTCACTGGGGCAGCACCCGTTCGCCGCGATCCACCTGACCCCGGGGGCGACACCGATCTGGTTCGCGCCGTCGGAGCCGGCCATGGTGCCCATCGTGTGCGTACCGTGACCGTCGCCGTCGCAGGGAGCTGTCGCGCAGGCCCCGGTGGCGTTGGCGGCGTTGAACCAGTTGTAGTTGTGGTCGAAGGTCCCGTCACCGTTGTTGCCCCGGTAGGAGTTCACCAGCGCCGGGTGGTCGAACTGCACCCCGGTGTCGATGTTCGCGATGGTGATGCCCTCGCCCTTGACGCCGTACTGGGACCAGACGTCGTCGGCGTTGATGTTGGCGATGCCCCACTCCAGGGCGTTCACCGTCTTCTCGTCGGCGCCCTTCGTCGTCTCCGGCACCTTGTACGCGACCGGGGCGTAGAGGCCCTCGACCTCCGAGTGGCCGGCGAACTTCTGCGCCATCGCCAGCGAGCCGCTGTTCACCTTGATGGCGTTGGTGGCCCAGAAGGTCTGGTACTTCGTGCCCGAGCTGTCGAGGTCGGCCCGGATCTTGCCCTGGCTCGCCGCGGCGGTCTTGCGCAGCGCGTCCGCCACCGCTGTGCCGCGCTTCGACCAGTCCTTGATGGCGCTGGCCTTGCTCAGGTCCGCCCGGTCCTTGAACCGGATCCAGAAGTCCCCTTCACTCTTGGCCTGGAGCTGCTTGGCGAGTTCGGGTCGGATCTTGTCCCCGGTCGAGGTGCCCGCCCCCATCGCACCGCCCGGCGCGGCCTGCGCGCCCGAACCGATGGTGACCAGGCATGTCGCGGCGAGGATCGTCGCCGCACCGGCGCTCACCAGCGATCTGGCTGCGCGCCGCCATTGTGGACGTCTGAACATAGGTGCTGCCTCCCTCAGAACGACCCAGGGTGTAGTGGGCCATGGTGGACCTCCCCATGCACCGCGCGGGTCACGCCGGTTGCCCGAGTGGACACTATGATCGAGAAGAACGGACGATCAAGAACTTGCCGTGAGCAACTTGTCGCTAAGAGTCGCAGTGGCCGGCGGCGCGCTTGCCAATCATTGTCAGAACCGTGACGAGAGCTGGGCAGGGATGCCCATCGATCCCGGGTGGTGCGGTGGCCAAGGACGAGGCAACGGTGAACAGGGGTGATGCGGCCGACGAGCCGTTCCCGCTGCTGATCGCGGTCACCCCGTCGCCGGCCGAGCGCATCCGGCTCGCGGAGCTTCTCGACGGCATCGCGCCGCTGCTGCTGGTCGCCGACCTCGACGAGCTGCGCCGGCTGATCGCCGCTCCGCAGCAGGTCGCCGCCGCGTCCGAACCGGCGCCGGTCGCCACCCTGGTGATCGACTCCGCCCGCTCCAGCGCCCGCTGCGGAGATCGGGAGATCGACCTCACCCGGCTGGAACACGACCTGCTGACCTGCCTGATCACCGAGCCGGCCCGGGTGTGGAGCTACGCCGAGCTGCACCGGTCGGTCTGGGGTGACGAGGGGCGCGAACGCAAGGCGGACGTGCAGTCGCTGGTGAAGCGACTGCGCCGCAAGCTGACCGACCTGGGCACCGGGGCCACCATCGACGTGGTGCGCGGGGTGGGGCTACGGCTGACCGATCACCAGCAGGCCCGGGTCGAACGGGCCTGACAGCGACGTCGCCTGAACCGATCTCGACCGGAAGATCAGCAACAACCCCGGACCCCCCACGCTGTCGCCCCAGGTGACGACCGGTCAGATCAGCCCGGCCCGGGCCCACAGCAGACGCCCCGGCCCCGCCACCAGGCCGACACCCGCCAGGTTGGCGTGCACCCGCGCCGCCGACCAGCGCAGGGTGGCTCGCCAGTGCGGGTTGGCGCGGGCGGCGGCACGACCGACCGCCGGTGGAATGCCCACCGCCGCGTACACGTCGGGATGGACCAGGCGGTTGGCGATCGTGTAGGCGGCGCGGCCGACCAACAGCCGGGCGTACGCCATGCCCACCGGGCCGGTGGCCGCCACCGCGGCGGCCAACTCCTCGCGGGCGAACCGGACGTGCCGCGCCTCCTCCACGACGTGGATGCGGGAGACCATCCGGATCAACGGTTGGAGCGACTCGTCCGCCATGATCTCGCGCTGGAACGCGTCGAGGATCTCCTCCGCGATGAGGATCGCGGCGTACATCCGGGGGCCGCTGGCGGTGGCCTTGAGGAAGCGCCCGAGGTGGTGGTCCACAGTGCTCGCGCGGTAGACCGGGCAACCCATCGCCTCGATCAGCCGGCCGAACATGATGGAGTGGCGGCACTCGTCGGCGACCTCGGTCAACGCGTACTGGGCCTGGCGGCTGGTCGGGTCGGCGCGGTAGTACTCCCGGATCAGCATCTGCATGAGGATCGTCTCGAACCACAGCCCGGCGCTGGCGGCGCTGGCCACCTCGTGCCTCGTCAGTTCGACGCGCTGCTCCTCGCTGAGCCGCTCCCACAACGGCGTGCCGTAGAGGCTGCTGCGTTGTGGGGGCAGCCAGTAGGCGCCGGGAATGTGCGGGGCGTCCCAGTCGATCTCGACGGTGGGGTCGTAGCTGGTCCGCAGTGTGGACGTGAGCAGTCGCTCGGCGACCGCCGCGCGCTCGGTTTTCGCCGGTGCGGCCTCCATGACTCCTCCATATTGACGTGACGGCCGGTAACTGTTACGAGTAGTAGCATGCAATCGCCGCTCACTGATGTCAATGCATCCGACCCACCTCCGGCCGACGATCCGAAAGCGAAGGGCAACGGCCGCCGGGACCGCTGGGCAGACCATCGTGAGCACCGACGGCAGGAGTTGGTCGGCGCCGCCGTGCAGGCGCTGCTGCGACACGGCCCGGACGTCGACATGGAACAGGTCGCCGCCACCGCGGGCGTCAGCAAACCGGTCCTGTACCGCTACTTCGCCGACAAGTCGCAGCTCTGGGTCGCGGTGAGCGAGGTGGTGGCGGCCCGGGTGGTCGACGCCATCGCGCCGGCGATCGAGCAGGTCCGCGAGGAACGTGACCTGGTCGAGGCGACGATCGACGCGTACCTCGGGGTGATCGAGTCACAGCCCACGCTCTACCGGTTCCTGATGCGACAGTCCGGTCAACCCGGCATCCACCAGGTGGTCGCCGGCACCAGCCGGCAGGTCGCCGCCGGGCTGGCCCGGGTGATCGGTGACCGGTTACGGGCGCTGGGGCTGGACGCCGGCCCGGCGGAGCCCTGGGCGTACGGCCTGGTGGGCTTCGTGCAGGCGGTCGGCGACTGGTGGACCACGCACGGCCAGCCGATCAGCCGGGCCGCCCTCACCGACTACCTGACCACTCTGCTGTGGAGCGGCATCGAGGGGGTACGCGCCAGCGCCGACCTGCCGCCCGAGCTGACCCGCGCCCACGAACGGATCGTGCCGTGACCTACCACGGCCCGGCGGGTGTCGAGGGCATCTCGGTCCGGGTGCATCTCAGCGGGCGGTGGGAGCCGGTCGACGGTCGCTTCCACTGGGGTGGGCGGATCGAACCGGCGCCACTGGTGACCCACCTGCTGCGCCGCGGGCGGCGCGACGTCGAGGTGCGCATCGCCGACCGGGTCCGACCCGCCCGACTGGCCGAGGTCGACCCGTGGGGCGGCGTACGCGTCACCGGCGTGGGCGATCCGCCCTGGCCGCCCGAGCCCGACCCAGCCGCCGCAACCGAGCCCACGGAGGAGTGAATGGAGACAGACGTTGCCATCATCGGCGCCGGCTTCGGTGGCCTGGGCGCCGCCATCCGCCTGCAGCGGGCCGGCTTCACCGACTTTCTCGTCTTCGACCGGGGTGACGACGTCGGCGGCACCTGGCGGGACAACAGCTACCCCGGCTGCGCCTGCGACGTCCCGTCGCACCTCTACTCGTTCTCCTTCGCGCCCAACCCGAACTGGTCCAACACCTTCTCCGGTCAGCCGGAGATCTGGGACTACCTGCGCGGCTGCGTCGACCGCTTCGGGATCCGCCCGAGGTTGCGGCTGCGCCACGAGGTGCACGAGGCGAGGTGGGACGATCAGCGCCAACGGTGGCTGCTGCGCACCTCCGGCGGCGAGCACACCGCCCGGGTCCTGATCTGTGCGGCCGGCCCGCTCAGCGACCCGGCCATCCCCGACCTGCCCGGGATCGACGAGTTCGCCGGCACCGTGTTCCACTCGGCGCGGTGGCGGCACGATCACGACCTCACCGGCCGCCGCGTCGCGGTGATCGGCACCGGCGCCTCCGCCGTCCAGTTCGTGCCCCAGATCCAGCCGACGGTCGAGAAGCTGACGCTCTTCCAGCGCACCCCCGCGTGGATCATGCCGAGGCTGTCGCGCCGGATCAGCGCTGTCGAGCAGGCCGCGTTTCGCACAGTGCCCGGCGCGCAACGCCTCGCCCGGGCACGGCTCTATCTGCTCCGCGAGAGCCTGGGCCTGGGCTTCCTGTACCCGGCGCTCAACCGCTTCGCCTCCCGGCTGTCACTGCGTACGCTGCGCCGGCAGGTCCCCGACCAGCACCTGCGGGACAAGCTCACCCCCCGGTACACGATGGGTTGCAAGCGGGTGCTGATCTCCAACGACTACTGGCCGTCGCTCACCCGGCCCAACGTCGACGTGGTGACCGCCGGCATCGCCCGGCTCGTGCCGGACGGCCTCGTCACCGACGACGGTGTGCACCACGCGGCGGACACGGTCATCTTCGGCACCGGCTTCCATGTCACCGACTCCCCCGTCGTGCGGCGCATCCACGGCCGTGCCGGACGTAGCCTGAGCGAGGCCTGGACCCCGAGCATGCACGCGTACCGGGGCACCACCATCGCCGGCTTCCCCAACCTGTTCTTCCTGCTCGGCCCGAACACCGGGCTCGGGCACACCTCGGTGGTGCTGATGATCGAGGCGCAGTTGCGCCTGGTCCTCGCGGCCCTGCGGCACATGCGGGCCACGGGCATCCAGGCCATCGAGCCCACCGCGCAGGCGCAACAGCGCTGGACCGAGCGGATCGACCAGAAGATGGCCGGCACCGTCTGGCAGACCGGCTGTTCGAGCTGGTATCTCGACGCCACCGGCCGCAACACCACCGTCTGGCCGGGCCTCGCGACCAGCTTCCGGATGCGTCTGCGCCGCTTCCGCCCGGCCGACTACCGGACCGTTTCGGCCGGCAGCACCCCCAACGACTCGGAACGGGAGCATGCCGATGCGCTATGACCTGGCCGGCAAGACCATTCTCATCACCGGCGCGGCGCGCGGCATCGGGGCGCAACTGGCCCGCGAGGCCGTCGCCCGCGGGGCCCGGGTCGCCCTCGTCGGCCTGGAGGGCGAGCTGCTCGAGCGGCTCAGCGCCGACCTCGACGCGCACTGGTACGAGTGCGACGTCACCGACCAGGCGGCGTTGGACGCCGCCGTGGCCTCGACCGTGGACCGCTTCGGTGGCATCGACGTCGTCGTGGCCAACGCGGGCATCGCGAACCTCGGCACCGTCGCCGTGGGACCGGTCGACGCGCTGGTCCGTACCGTCGAGGTGAACCTCTGCGGCGCGATCCGCACGGTCAGCGCGGCGCTGCCCCACGTCACCGCCGCCCGTGGTCACGTCCTGATCGTCTCGTCCGCCGCGGCCTTCACGGCGATGCCCGGCATGGCCGCCTACTGCGCGTCCAAGGCGGGGGTGGAGCAGTTCGCCAACGTGCTGCGCCTGGAGACCCGCCCGCAGGGCGTCACCGTCGGCACCGCGCATCCGATCTGGATCGACACCGACCTGGTCCGCGACATCCGTGACGACCTGGCGTCGTTCCGCACCGCGCTGCGCCGGCTGCCACGGCCGCTGTCCACGGTCGTCCCGGTCGAGCAGTGCGTCGAGGCCCTGCTGCGCGGTGTCGAGCGCCGCAGACGCAAGGTGTACGTGCCACGCTCGCTCGCCGTGGTGCAGGCGCTGCGACCGGTGGTGCTGAGCGGCTTGACGGACGCGTTGATCACCAGGTTCGGCGGCCGGACGATGGTCGACCAGATGGAGGACGAGGTGCGCCAGCTCGGGCGGTCCTTCGGCAGGACGTCGGTGGGAGGGCGGTCATGACAGTTCATTTCCGCCGGGCGGGCAGCGGGGAGCCGCTCGTGCTCGTCCACGGCATCGGTCACCGTCATCAGGCGTGGGAGCCGGTGTTCGACCGGCTCACCGCCCACCACGACGTGATCGCGCTCGACCTGCCCGGGTTCGGGAACTCGCCGGTGCCCGGCACCGGCATGCCCGCCGACATGGCCGCCACCGTGGCCGGGGTCCTGCCGGTCCTGACCGGGTGGGGGCTGACGCGTCCGCACGTCGCCGGCTACAGCCTCGGTGGGGCGATCGCCCTGGAACTCGCCGCCGCCGGGGCGGTCGCCTCGGCCACCGCACTTTCCCCCGCCGGCTTCTTCACCCCGGCGGAGCGCCGCCGGGCGCTGGCCATCCTCCGGATGCTCCGGGCCAACTCGTACCTGCCCACGCCGATCATGCGGGTCGCGCTGCGCTCGGCGTACCTGCGGGCGTTGTGCTTCGCGCCGCTGATGGCCCGCCCGACGCTGCTGGACGTCGAGCGCGCGCTGGGCGACGCGCTCGCCCTACGCCGTGGACGCGGCTTCAACGCGGTGGCCAGAGCCGCCCGCGACTACCGCTTCGACTGCCATCGACTGTCCGACCCGGCGGTGCCGGTGACCGTCGGCTGGGGCGACCGCGACCGGATCTTCGGCGTTCACCAGGCCGAGCGCGTCCGGGCGGGCCTGCCGGCGGCACGGGTGGTGACGCTGCCCCGTTGCGGTCACGTGCCGATGAGCGACGACCCGGACCTGGTCGCCGCGCTCATCCTGGAGACCACCGGCGCCGTCCCCCGCGGCGACCGGCCGGATCCGTCGGTTGCCGTCTGACGGTCCCGAGTCAGGAAGATCACTTCACACGCTAAAAACTTGCAGTCTGTGCAACTTCGCTCCTAGCCTCGCTCGCGTGACCGACACCGACAACGTCGCCATCGGGCGTCGGGACCGCAAGAAGGCACAGACCCGGGCCGCGCTGACCGCCGCCGCGTTGCGACTGGTGGCCGAACGCGGCCTGGAGCACGTGACCGTGGAGGAGATCAGCGAGGCCGCAGACGTCTCCTCGCGGACCTTCTTCAACTACTTCACCTGCAAGGACGAGGCACTCACCGACGATCCGGCACTCGACGGCACACCGGTCGTGGCGCGTCTGGCCGCCGTCCCCGCGCACGTGCCGGCCTTGCGGGCCGTCCGGCTGGCCCTCGACGAGGCGATCGACACGATCCAGGCCGACCGGGAGCTGTGGCGGTTGCGGCTCACGGTCATCACCCAGAACCCCACGCTGCTGCCTCGGCTGGTGTCCAGCAACATCGCGACCGAGCGGGCCATGGTCTCGGTCATCGCCACCCGCCTCGGCGTGGGCCCCGACCACGGCCTCCCGCCACTGATCACCGCTGTCACCAGCGCCGCCTTCCACACCGCGATGCTGCGGTGGGCCGCCGGCGACGACACCCGCCCGCTCCGCGACCTCGTCGACGAGGCCTTCGCCGCGGTGGCCGCCGGCCTGCCGGATCCGCCACCCGCCTCGTGAACCCCCACCGGTCCCGCCCCGCCGCATCAGCGCCGGGGCCAGTCACTCCGCCACAAACCCGATAAGGGAGCGTCAATGACCACAACCGCCCCGCCCGCCGACGTCGCCGCCGGCACGCGCATGTCGCGTCGGGAGGTGCTCCAGGCCCTGTCCGGCCTGATGGTCGGCATGTTCGTGTCCATCCTCGCCTCCACGGTGGTGGCGAACGCGCTGCCGCGGATCATCGCCGACCTCAACGGCAGCCAGACCGTCTACACCTGGATCGTCACCAGCGAACTGCTCGCCATGACCGCGACGGTGCCGCTGTGGGGCAAGATGGCCGACCTGTACAGCAAGAAGCTGCTGATCCAGCTGTCGCTGGGACTGTTCGTGGTCGGTTCGCTCATCGCGGGCTTCACGCCGAACGTCGAGGTTCTGCTGCTCAGCCGGGTCGTCCAGGGCATCGGCGCCGGCGGCATGACAGCGCTGGCCACGATCGTCATGGCGGCGATGATCCCGCCGCGTGAGCTGGGCCGCTACGCCGGCATCTTCGGCGCGGTCTTCGGTGTGGGCACCATCGCCGGTCCGCTGATCGGCGGCCTGCTCGTCGACACGTCGTGGTTGGGCTGGCGGTGGTGCTTCCTGATCGGCGTCCCGTTCAGCATCATCTCCATCGCCCTTCTCCAGCGCACCCTTCACCTGCCCGTCGTCCGCCGCAAGGCGACGATCGACTGGCTGGGCGCCCTGCTCATCACCTCGGGCGTCTCCACGCTGCTGATCTGGTCGTCGCTGGCCGGGAACAAGTTCGACTGGGCCTCCGGCTGGACGGCCCTGATGGTCGCCGGCGGCCTGGTCCTGCTGGCGCTGGCCGTGGTCGTCGAGTCGCGGGCGGCCGAGCCGATCGTCCCGCTCGACATCTTCCGCAACCGCACGGTCTCGCTCGCGACGATCGCCAGCGTGCTGGTGGGTGTGGCGATGTTCGGCGGCACCGTCTTCCTCTCCCAGTACTTCCAGATCTCGCTGGGCAAGTCGCCCACCGTCGCGGGCCTCATGAGCCTCCCGATGATCTTCGGTCTGCTGGTGTCGTCGACGGTGGCCGGGCAGCTCATCACGAAGTACGGGCGGTGGAAGGCGTACCTGGTCGCCGGCGCCGCGGTGATGACCGCCGGCATGCTGCTGCTCGGCACCATCGACGCCAACACCAGCGTCGTCGTCCTGTCGATCTACATGGCCGTGCTGGGTGTCGGCGTCGGCATGCTCATGCAGAACCTCGTGCTCGCCGCGCAGAACGACGTGCCAGCGCAGGAGCTCGGCGCTGCCACCTCCGTACTGACGTTCTTCCGCAGCATGGGCGGCGCGATCGGGGTCAGCGCCCTCGGCGCGGTCCTGGCGAGCCGGGTGACCTCACTGACGACCGAGCGTCTCGGCCCGGCGGCCACCGCCGGTGGTGGCTCCACCGAGGTGCCCGACCTGTCCACCCTGCCCGAACCGGTGGTACGCATCCTCCAGGACGTGTACGGCATCGCCACCGCGGACCTCTTCCTGGTCGGCGCGCCGTTCGCGCTGCTGGCGCTGATCGTCGTGCTGTTCATCAAGGAGAAGCCGCTGCACACCGTCAGCGGGGACGAACGACGCGCCCAGGAGGAGGCGGCCGCAAAGGCCGCGATGCACTGAGCGGTACGACAGAGAGTCGGGGGCGGGCCGGAGGGCCCGCCCCCGCTTCGTGCCCCCTTCCGGCCTCAGCCGCGGGCGCCGACGTCGCCATCCCCGCGTTTTTCGGTAATCACATGACGTGCACAAGTCGCCACGTAACGTGAGGTAGAGCCGGTAATCGGCTGATCGCCAGACGTGCGCCCGGCCGCCACTGCGGCGGCGCCGCTCGGCCAACTGCCGGGTCGGACAGCTCCGCAACGTCGCTCAGCCGCAGGAGGTGTGGACGATGCCCATGCTCTCGGTCTTCGATCCTCGGCACACTGTCGCTCCCCCGGGATACAGCCGCTGGCTCATCCCAACCGCGGCACTGGCTGTGCACGTGTGCATCGGTCAGGTCTACGCGACGAGTGTCTACAAGAACTCCCTCATCGCGCACTTCGACAGCAGCCAGACGGCGATCGGGGCGATCTTCAGCATCGCCATCGTCATGCTGGGTTCGTCCGCCGCGGTGGGTGGCCGTTGGGTGGAAAAGAACGGGCCGCGCCGGGCGATGTTCGCCTCCGCCTGCTTCTGGGCCACCGGGTTCCTGGTCGGCGCGCTCGGCATCGCGACGCAACAACTCTGGCTGCTCTACCTCGGATACGGCGTCATCGGCGGCATCGGGCTCGGCATCGGCTACATCTCACCCGTCTCGACACTGATCAAGTGGTTCCCGGACCGCCCCGGCCTGGCCACCGGGCTGGCCATCATGGGGTTCGGCGGTGGCGCCCTGGTCGCCGGCCCGCTCGCGCGCCAACTGCTCTCCCTCTACGACTCCGGCTACAACCCCGACAACCCGGCCGCCGTGGCGTCGGGCAGCGCCCTCGTGGCGCTCTTCGTCACGTTCGGCATCGGGTATTTCGTGATCATGATGTTCGGCCCGTTCAACGTCCGGGTTCCGGCACCGGACTGGCGGCCCGCCGGGTTCGACCCGGCGAGCGTTGCCGCCAAACCTCTGGTGACGACGGCGAGCGTGTCGGCGTCGAACGCGGTGCGTACCCGGTCGTTCTGGTTGCTGTGGATCGTGCTGTTCTGCAACGTCACCGCGGGCATCGGCATCCTGGAGCAGGCCAGCCCGATGATCCAGGACTTCTTCCGGGACAACGGGACCGCCACCACGGTCTCGGTGTCGGCGGCGGCCGGCTTCGTGGGGGTGCTGTCGCTGTTCAACATGGCGGGCCGGTTCGTCTGGTCCACGACGTCCGACCTCATCGGCCGCAAGCCCATCTACATGGTCTACCTCGGCGTCGGCATGGTGTTGTACCTGCTGCTCGCCGTGGCCGGGCACTCCGCGACAGCGGTCTTCGTGCTGATCGCCGCCGCGATCATCTCCTTCTACGGCGGTGGCTTCGCCACCATGCCGGCCTACCTGCGTGACCTGTTCGGCACCTTCCAGGTCGGGGCGATCCACGGCCGGATCCTCACCGCCTGGTCGGCCGCGGGTGTCGCCGGCCCGCTGATCGTCAACGGGATCCTCGACACGCAGGGCAAGCCCGGCACACTCACCGCGGCGGCGTACCGGCCCGCGCTGTTCACCATGGTCGGCGTCCTCGCCATCGGGTTCATCGCGAACCTGCTGGTCCGTTCGGTGCCCGAGCGGTTCCACGAACCAAACCGGGGGCCGACGTCGCCCGTGGCGAAGGCGACCATCACCGAACCGGTGGCCATCGGGCCGCAGAGCCAGCCGCCCGCGCCGCCACGAGTCGGTAGCCAGACCGGACGACTGTGGTTGTCGTGGCTGCTGGTCGCGGTGCTCCTCGGGTACGGCATCGTCCAGACCGCCATCACCGCCGCGAAGCTGTTCACCGGCTGACCGGCCGCGCCGGCGGTGGCCCGTCGCGCCCACACCTCTCCTCGGATCCGAGGAAGGCGCCCCGTCGGGGGGCGCCTTCCTCGTCGGTCCGCTCAGAGTGGGGTCGTCGACCGGCTCTCGTCGAGCCGCTCCCGCTGGGGCACGACCGTGTACTTCGGATCGCGCGCCGAGACCCGTCCCGCCTCGAAGACACCGAACCGGGTCGCGATCGACGACGCCACCAGGGCGGCGCCGGAGAGCGCCGACAGGATCCGGCTGCGTCGACTGACCAGTGCGGCGACCGTGCCCACTGTCAGCAGGACGCGTCCCGCCTTGACCAGCCGGCCGCTGCGTCCGTGCGTGTAGGGCTCACCGGTGAGGCCCTGCCGCTCCAGATGGTGCCCCCCACCGAACTCGACGGCCGCCGCGGCCACTGCGAGTCGCCGTAGTGGGGCGGTCTCCGAGGGCGGTGCCGCGATCAGTCCGACCCCGGACGCGGCGGCGAGCGCGCTGCCGGCGAAGACGAACGGCAGCGAGGGGTAGGCGTCGTGCCAGGACGGCACGGCCGTGTCGGCGAGCAGCACCCCGGTGTACGTCGCCAGCGCCGGTGCCGTGGCCGCGGCGGCCAGTCCGGCGACGTTCCCGACGGGCGGTCCGATCCGGCGGGCGAGGCCGAGCACACCATGCCGCGGGAGCAGCGGTGCGAGTTCGGCGACCGCTGCCACGCCTGCGAGGGGCCCGAACGCGGCGAGGATCCAGGTGCCGACCGACATCGGCGAGGTCACCTTGGCCACCCGGAGCATGTGATGGAACCGGGTCGGCCGGCCGAGGTCGTGGATCAGCAGGTACGTGCTGGCGGCGACGCCGCCGAGCGCCGTCCACCGGCCCACCTTGCGCAGCCCCGGTCGTCCGGTCAGCTGGGCGCCCGCGCCGACCAGCGCGCTTCCGGCGGCGAGGCCACCGGTGAACAGGTAGCCGGCGATGTCGTACTTCCACACCGGCGGCTTCAGCACGGGCCGGCCGTAGTAGGAGGCGAAGTCGGCCGGCGGCACGGTGAGCTGCTCACCGCCGTCGCCGCGTCGCCGGCCGGGCTGCCGGTGGCGCTTCCCGTCGGGCTGGTCGAGGCCGGCCTGGAACTCGCGGAACCGGGCGCCGACCGACTCGTTCGATGGTGTCTCGTCGGTCATTGCCGCCTACCCAGGAACGCGACCGCCGCGGCGACCGCCATCGTCATCGCCGCCAGGCCGGCGCGTTTCCACATGGCCGGTAGGTCGCGGGTGGTCACCACCGGGTCGGGTGGCAGGCCGTACACCTCGGGCTCGTCCAGGAGCAGGAAGAACGCCCCGTCCCCACCCACACCGTCGTTCGGGTCGTGCCCGTACAGTCGCGCCTCCGCAACCCCCCGCTCGTGCAGCGTCGCCACCCGCGCGGCAGCCCGCTCCCGCAACTCGTCCAGTTCCCCGTACTGGATCGACTCGGTCGGACACGCCTGCGCACACGCCGGCGTCATCCCCACACCCAACCGGTCGTAGCACAACGTGCACTTCCACGCCCGACCGCTGGTCAATCACCCCGTACGGGCACGCGGAGATGCAGTAACCGCAGCCGTTGCAGATGTCCTCCTGCACCACCACCGTCCCGAACTCCGTCCGGAACAACGAACCCGTCGGACACACGTCCAGACACGCCGCATGGGTGCAGTGCTTACAGACATCCGACATCATCAACCACCGGAAATCCGTCCGACCCTCCGCACCCGAACCCCGCCCCGGCGGCTGCGCACCCGGCATCCCCAGAAACTCCGGCCCACCCGACATCCGCGCCGCCGCCCCCGGCGAACCGGTGGGCAGACCCGGATCCGTACCGGTGTCGGTCTCGGTACGCGCGCCGACGGCAGCCGTGAGCGGACTGACCGCCGGCCCGTCCGGGTTGTCCTCGAACGCCGCAGTCGCCCAGCCCACCGAGCGGGGCTGTTCGATGAACGCGACGTGCCGCCACGAGTTCGCGGTCAACGCACCCGTGTTGTCGTACGACATGCCCAGCAGGTCGAGGCCACTCTCCGGCACACCGTTCCACTCCTTGCAGGCCACCTCACACGCCTTGCAACCGATACAGACGCTGGTATCGGTGAAGAACCCC
Organism: Micromonospora parva; assembly: GCF_000718515.1. GTDB lineage: Bacteria > Actinomycetota > Actinomycetes > Mycobacteriales > Micromonosporaceae > Micromonospora > Micromonospora parva. The sequence goes on from NZ_JNZS01000027.1 coordinate 40,382, forward strand.
ATCCGCGTCGTGACCATCGGTGGGTAACGGTGCACGAGGTTCCCCGACCGCCGTCGGTAGTCGACGACGAGGTCCAACAGCTCCTGGCCTCTGGGGCGTCGTCCGGGCCGGACGTCGCACGTGCCGACCTTGCTCTCCTGAATCAGGACGTTGGGGTCGAGGGTGATGCCGAACAGGTCGTTGGCCGAGTCGCCGGTCACCAGACCCTCAAAACCGAAGTGGTACGGCAACCAGACCTGGTGGATGATCCGGCCGTCCACCCGCAACGGCGTGACACGGTCGGTCACCAGCACCTTCGCCTCCACCGACGCGCGGCTGGTCACCAGATGGGCCCAGCCCAGATGGCTCAGCCCTCGCAGGGCAGCCAGCTCCGGCGACACCTCGACGAACATCTCGGGCTGCAACTCGGCCAACGGCGACACGTTGCGGCTCATCGCGCCGGCGGTGTGGTGCTCGGTGAGCCGGCTGACAGTGAACACGTACGGGAACACCTGACTGTGCTCCTGCGGCGGGCTCGGATTCAACGTGTTGATCGGGTGCGTGTAGACCTTGCGGGTCGGGTTGGCCTGCTGCCGGTAGAGCGGGTTACGCACCGGCGACTCCACCGGCTCGTAGTGGGTCGGCAGGGGCCCGTCCAGGACGCCGGTGGGCGCGTACAGCCAACCCTTGCCGTCGCCCTGAAGGATGAACGGGTCGTCGCCGGCGATGCCCGCCACGCCTGCGGCGTCGTGCTCCGGTCGGTAGGACGGCGGTTTGGTCTTCTCGAAGTCCGGCACGTCGTAACCGGTCCACTCGCCCTTGTCCGCGTCCCACCACACGTAGCGTTTGCGCTCACTCCATGGGTTGCCGTCCGGGTCGGCCGAGGCCCGGTTGTAGAGGATGCGCCGGTTCGCCGGCCACGCCCAACCCCACTCGGGCGCCACCAGTGACTGCTGCGCGCCGGGTTTGCGCCGGGCGGCCTGGTTGACGCCGTCCGCGTACACCCCGGTGTAGATCCAACAGCCGCCGACGGTGGAGCCGTCGTCCTTCATCTCGGTGAACGACGCCAGCGGCCGGCCGGTGGCCACGTCGTACCCGTTGATCTCGCGCAGCACCGCCTCGGCGCTCGGCTCCGCGTACGGACCGTGCGTGGGATAGTCCCAGGCGAGGTCGAGCAACGCCCGGTCGCGCGGCATGGTCGACGCCGCCAGCCGTTCCCGGATGATGCGCCCGAGGTGGTAGAAGAACCACAGCTCGGAGCGGGCGTCGCCCGGCGGCTCGACGGCCTTCTCCCGCCACTGCAACAACCGCTGCGTCTGCGTGAACGTGCCTTCCTTCTCCACATGCGACGCCGCGGGCAGGAAGAACACCTCGGTACGGCACTCCTCGGGCACGATCTCCCCGGTCTCGATCTCCGGCGCGTTCTTCCAGAACGTGGCGCTTTCGATCTCGAACAGGTCCCGGACGACGAGCCAGTCGAGGTTGGCCATGCCGAGGCGCTGGGCCCGACCGTGGGCCGACCCGACGGCCGGGTTCTGCCCGAGCAGGAAGTACCCCTTGATCTTCCCGTCGATCATGTTCAGCACCTGCTGGTAGGTGCCGTGATCACCGGTCATCCGCGGCATGTAGCCGTAGCAGAAGTCGTTCTCGGCGGTGGCGGCATCTCCCCAGTACGCCTTGAGCAGGTTGACGCCGTAGGTGCGGGCGTTGCCCCAGAACCCCTTCTGCCCGGGGTGCGCGATGCTGTCCACCCACTCGGTCAGGGTGGGGTGGTCGGCGTGGTGCGGCATCGGCAGGTAACCGGGCAGCAGGTTGAACAGTGTCGGGATGTCGGTCGACCCCTGGATGCTGGCGTGCCCGCGCAGGGCCATCACCCCGCCGCCCGGGCGACCCATGTTGCCCAGCAACAGCTGGATGATCGCGCCAGTTCGGATGTACTGCACACCCACGCTGTGCTGCGTCCACCCCACCGAGTAGACGAGCATGCCGGTGCGGTCCCGGCCGGAGTTCTGCGTCCAGGCCTGGGCCAGTTCGAGGAACTTCTCCTGTGGGATGCCGCAGACCCGTTCCACCATCTCCGGCGTGTAGCGGGCGTAGTGCCGCTTGAGGATCTGGTAGACGCAGCGCGGGTGCTGCAACGTCTCGTCACGCTCGGTCTCGCCGCCGACGGGGGCGCCGTGTGACTCGTGTTCCAGCCCGGCCCCGGTCTCCCGCTGCGTCTCGGTGTCCCGGGTCGTCTGGTTCTGGCCTTGGCCCTCGTAGCGCCAACTGGTCTGGTCGTACGAGGCGTTCTCCTCCTGGAAACCGGAGAAGAGCCCGTGCATGTCCTCGGTGTCGACGAACTCCTCGGTCACGATCGTCGCGGCGTTGGTGTAGGAGACCACGTACTCCCGGAAGTCCAGTTCGTTGTCGAGGATGTAGCGGATCACCCCGCCGAGCAGCGCGATGTCGGTGCCCGCCCGGATCGGCAGGTACGCGTCGGCCAGCGCGCTGGTGCGGGTGAAGCGAGGGTCGATGTGGAAGACCTTCGCCCCCCGGCGCTTGGCCTCCATCACCCACTGGAAACCCACCGGGTGCGCCTCGGCCATGTTCGAACCCTGGATGACGATGACGTCGGAGTTCGACAGGTCCTGCTGGTACTGGGTGGCGCCGCCACGACCGAAGCTGGTCCCCAGACCGGGGACGGTGGAGGAGTGTCAAATACGAGCCTGATTCTCGATCTGAAGCGCCCCCATCGCGGTGAACAACTTCTTGATCAGGTAGTTCTCCTCGTTGTCGAGCGTCGCCCCGCCCAGACTGGAGATGCCCAGCGTCCGGTTGAGCGGTCGTCCCTCGGCGTCGACGTCCTCCCAGGTTTCGTCCCGCGCGGCCAGGACCCGATCGGCGATCATGTTCATCGCGGTGTCGAGGTCCAGGTCCTCCCACTCGGTGCTGTACGGGCGGCGGTAGCGCACGGTGGTCTGCCGCAGCGGGCTGGTCACCAGGCTCTTGCTCGCCGAACCCTTCGGGCAGAGCCGACCCCGGGAGATCGGGCTGTCCGGATCGCCCTCGATCTGACTGACCTGCCCGTCCTTGACGAACACCCGCTGACCACACCCCACCGCGCAGTACGGGCACACCGACCGCGCCACGCTGTCAGCGGTATCGGTACGGGCAGTCAGCGCGCGGGACCCGTCCGACTTCGCGGCGGCACCCCGGCCCAGCGGGTCCGTGCCGGTGAGCTGGCGGTACACCGGCCAACCCGCGAACCAGCTGCGCACCCCCATCGCCGCACCTTCCCGACCAATCCGCCATATATGAACACTCTGACGGTAGATGAGGTGCCGGTCCGGTCGCAGCGGGATCACCAACAGTCATGCCTGCCCCGGCCGTCCGTGCCAGCCGTTCGTGCCAGCCGTTCACACCGGCCGGGCGAGGCGCCGGGTGGGGCGCTGGTCAGCTCGGTGCGAGCTGACCGACGGGGTGCTCGCCGAAGGTGCGGTAGCGGCGCAGCGCCCAGAACAACCAGCCGATGCTGATGATCGCCACCACGACGAAGACCAGCGAGCCGGAGAACGTGTCCCAGAGGGTGTGCAGGGCGACGACACCCAGAAACGTGCCGATGAACCCGAAGATCCGACCGACACTCGGGCTCGCCAACAACGCCCACAGCGCGCCAGCGGTGAGCCCGGTCCAGGCGGTGTGCCCGGCCGGCGCGGTCAGCCCACGGATGAACAAGGTCTGCTCCACCGCGCCGATGTTGCCCTGCGAGCTCAGCAGCGCGGTGAAGGCGTAGCCCATCGTCTCCAGCGCGGCGAAACCCATGCCGGCCGCGACCCCGATGATCAGCCCGTCCGAGGGCACCCGACGCCGGTGCTGGGCCACCACCGTGAACACCAGGATCACCGGGACGATCAACTTCGCCGACTCCTCGATCAACGCCACGAACAGCATCGGCAGGGTGCCGAGCCCCCGCAGGGTGTCGTACTCCAGCGTTCCGGCGACCACCGTGCCGATCACACCACCGAAGAACGCCGACGTCACCAGGACCGACGCCGGCACCTGCCACCGCCCGGTACGAGCCTGCGCGAACGTCAGGAACGTCAACGGCACCAGCGTCGCCCCGAGCAGGATCAACGCCGGTACGAAGTTCGGATTCTTGGTGCTGACCAGGGTGCGCAGCACCGCCAGATAAAGGATCAGCCCGACGACGAACACCCCGACCCACGCCCACCGGCGCCAACCATCACGCATACCGCGCAGTCTGTCGGACCAAGGTTACGAAGACGAACAACGGCACTGAGATCCTGACGACGTCCCGGCGGCAGCGCTGCTCCCTCGATCGTTGGCAGCTGAGCTGTTCGACACGCCGAGCGGTGCCCCGCTGAGCTGCCACCGATCGACGTGCCAAACCCCGCCTACTCCGCTTGCCCGGAAGCAGGGTGGGCACTGCCGCCTGGCTGCGGCCGGCGATCCCACAGCACCAGGCCCGCGAGCAGCATTGCCACACCCAGGCCGATCATGGCCAACCCCACGGCGGTGCGCGCACCCCCGCTCAGGTGGCCCGCCACGATCCACCCACTGCCGATTCCGAACGCCAACGGCATCACCCCCTGCGGGATGACCGGGATCCACCCCACGGTGAGCAACCCCAGCGCCCACGCGGTCAGCTTGTTCTCCCGGAACCACTGTGCGTCCCAGGTCGGCGGGAGCACCGTCTCCGTGGGCCGGCTGCGCTGGCCGGCGGCGGCGAGCACGTCGAGCCCGCGTCGGGTGAGACGTTCGTCGGCCAACCAGATGCCGCCTCGCCAGGCCGCGGCGCCGCTGAGCAGCCCGACCAGTGGCAGCAGCGGCGTCACTCCCGACGGACCCCAGATCACCAGGGCGAGCACCGGCGCGGCAGCGACCAGCCCTGACCCGGTGGCGACCAGCACGCTGACGATGTCCGTGGGGTTGTCGGCCGCGGTGGGGTGCCGGGGGTCGGCCACCGGCCGTACCCGCAGCAGCGACACCCACACCGGCACCGACGCGCCCGCGCCGAGCAGAGCCGGCAGGGTGCAGAGCGCGGCCAGCGGGTCGACGTCCGGTGCGAGGAGGACACCGGCGACGGTGAGCAGCACCCCGATCGGGGTGACCAGCACCAGCCAGGCCAGGGCCCGTCCCCGGACCTCGGCTCGTTCGCCGCCGGGCGTGGTGAGCGGCAGCCACAACGCGGTGCCGTCCAGCCCGACCAGGCCGGCCGACATGGCCGCCGCGCCGAGCACGGCGAGCGGCCCGGCCCACGGCAGCAGCAGATCCACGTCGGACAGCAGCGGCAGCCCGGCGAGCAGCGCCCCGTACACCACCGCGAACGCCAGATACTGCAACCGCAACGGATGCCGCATCCAGGCCCGCAGCTCGCGGCCGACGACCGCCCGCGTCGCGGCCGGCACCCAGCCCAGCCACTCGCGGTCAGGTGCGGCCAGCGACGCCGCGGTGGTCCGGCGCGGCCGGAACGGCACGCCAGCAGCGATCACCCTTCGGACAAGCATGAGGTACGCGGCGGCGCAGAGCGCCACGATGCCCACCAGGGCCGCCATCATGCCCACCCCTCGCCCGGTTGGCCCGGTCACGGCGGCGATCGGCCAACCGCTCGGCACGTACGCCATCGCCCGGACCACCTCCTGCGGCGCTGCCACGAGCAGGACCGACACCCACGGGAAGACCGCCCAGAGCGACCCCGCGACACCCATCGCCGTGCCGGTGAAGACGCCGGTGAGCAACGCCCCGGCGGGACCACCGGCGTGGCCGACGACCTCCAGCGCGATGGCCGAACCGATCAGCCCGAACAGCCAGAGCAGCACCGCGCCGCCGGCGGTGACGAGGACCGCGACGGTGCCGTGCCGGGCGGCGTGCACCGGCAGCGCGGCGAGCGCCACCAGCGAGACGGCCGGACCGATGCCGATCGCCGACGCGGCGAGCAGACCGATCGCGGCCGGGACCCCGCCGATCGGCTCCAACCGCAGGTGGGCCGGGCGGACCCGGCCGCGCCCGCCGCCGAGCAGCAGCGGCAGGACGATCCAGCCGAGCACCCAGGCACCGGCGAGCAGGCCGAGGGTGTGCTGGTCGCCGCGCAGCGCGTACCGGATCAGCCAGGCGGCGGCCAGCAGACCGACCAGGGCGGCCACGGTCGGCCCGGGGTGCTCGCGCAGCGAGCGGCGCAGCATCGTCGTGCGCATCCGGGCCGGCACCGCGATCGCGCCGAGGGTGTCGGCCAGCGGGGCGAGGGAGGGTTGCGCGCTCATCGTGCCCCGGTCAGCCAGTCCAGGCCGGCGCTGCCGGAGGTTTCGGCGCCGACCAACTCGACGAACCGGTCCTCCAGGCTGCTGCCGGCGGCGACCTCGGCGACCGGCCCGGCGGCGACCACCCGGCCCTGGTGGATCACGGTGACGTCGTCGCACATCTGCTCGACGAGCAGCATCGAGTGGGTGGACAGCACACAGGTGCCGCCGCCGGCCACGAACCGGCGCAGCACCCGGCGGATGGTGGCCGCCGACACCGGGTCGACCGCCTCGAACGGTTCGTCGAGCACGAGCAGCCGGGGCGCGTGCAGCAGCGCCTGGGCGAGGCCGAGCTTCTTGCGGGTGCCGGTGGAACAGTCGGCCAGGGGTGTGCCGGCACCCTTGGTCAGGCCGAGCACATCGATCAGTTCGGCGGCCCGGTCGGTGGCCGCGGCCCGGGACAGCCCGCGCAGGCCGGCGCTGTAGCGCAGCAGCTCGGCACCGGTGAGGCGTTCCGGGAAGTCGAGGCCGTCGGGGAGTACGCCGGTCAGCGCGCGGGTCACGCCGCGCTCGCGCAGCGCGTCGTGGCCGAGGATCCGGATCTCGCCGGAGTCCGGGGTGACCAGGCCGACGGCCATCCCGATGGTGGTGGACTTGCCGGCGCCGTTGGGACCGACGATGCCGTGGAAGGTGCCGGGGTGGACGGTCAGATCGACGCCGTCCACCGCGCGATGCGCCGCGAAGGTCTTGACCAGGCCACGGATCTCGAGTGCCGGGGGGATCACGCGCCGAGCATAGGTGACCTTGCACGACCGTGTGGCCCGTCGCGGACCGGTGCACGGCGGCTCCGGTCGCTCAGACGACGTGCACCAGCCGGAAGCGTTCGGTCACGACCAGGGTGTCGTCGTCCACTGTGAAGTCGGGGTCGCCCAGTTCGGCGCGCACGGCGGCGCTGTGCCAGAACGTCTCGTGTCCCGCGCGCCACTGGGCCACCGACTCGTCGCCCTCCCCCTCGGCAAGGGCGTGTGCCAGGTCGACGTCGGCGAGCCGGATCACCCGTACGTCGGTCAGCTCGATGGCCGCGACCCGCCGACCGGCGGAGTCCACCACGGCGGACAGTTGGCCCACCGTCGGCAGCGGCTCGTCGGCGCGCTGGTAGCCGATCAGCAGACCGGTCGTCGAGGTCTTCGCCCCGGACAGGATCGCGCCCACGAGTTTGTCCCGCAGTGGCCCCGGAAACGCGAACTCGGCGAGCGGAAGATCATCGAGGTCCATCCGCGAAGGCTACCCGGATCATCGGAGGGGCTGTTGCGGTGACCGACCGGTACGGGGGCACCCGGATCGCCACGAATCTGCGCGCCCTGCTCACCTCCCACCACGCGGAGGCGACCCGCGGGGCGGTGGTGGTGATCGGGTCGGACGGCTGGGACGCCGATCCGCCGGCCGAGCTGGCCGCCGTGATGGCCCGGCTGAGCCGCCGCGCGTCGAATTCCCTGCACATCCCGGTCATTGCATTCGGCCATCATTCCCTCACTCGATTGGGTGACCACGTATCGGGTGATTCTGTCTGGCGTTCGCGATTTGAGATCGTCAGGCGCGGTCGGAACGCCACTACTGCGACTCCTGCAGGCCGCATGACGGGGGAAACGAATATGGTTCGCGGGGAACGCCGATGGTTCACATCAGCGCTGGCGGCGGTCGGCGCGTTTGCCGCGTCGTCCACGCTGGTGGTTGTGGCGTCAAGCCAACCCGCATTGGCGACCGTGCCGGGCCTGCCCGGAACGCCTCAGCCCGGCACCCCGATTTTCACTGAGGACTTTTCCAACGAGAGCGCGGCTGCGGCGCCGATTCGCATTGGTTCCTACACCGGATCGCCAGGTTCCGTTTACGTGCCGGGGCCGGGTGGCAGCGGCGCGGACGGTGAGACCTATACGGCGGATCCCGCGTGGAGCCCCGGCGCGGGCGCGTGCAACGGCTGGATCATGCGTCAGACGTCGCCGCTGCCGCCCAACGGTGGCGACCCGCCGGTCACCAACAACGACCAGTGCGGTCGTTCAGACGCATGGGGCCGGCTACAGGAGATGGCCCGTGACATGGGGCTGTTTCAGGGGCAGAGCCCCGGGGAGGCCGCCACGAACCAGGTACTCACCGAGTACACCAACAGCGTGACCGGCGCGCAGCTTCCCGGATACCAACTGGAGACCGACAACAACACCATTCCGGCGATCGGTGGCCACTTCTACTCGGTCTCGGCGATCTTCGCTGAGAGGAACTGCACCGTTCCGTCCGCCCAGCGGGCGCGACTTCGGTTCGAGCTGCTTCTCAACGGCGTCCCGACGGTGCTCGCACAGAACCTGAGCCCATGCACGGATCCCGGCGCCGAGATCGTCAACAACACCTGGATAGCCAAGCTGCAATCGTTGGCACTGCAATTGTCGGTGGCTGATACACCGACCCTGGGCCTGCGCCTCTACAACGCGACCGCAACGGGCATCGGCAACGACGTCGCGTTCGACCTTCCGCAGATCGTCGACGTCACCCCCCAACTCGACAAGGCTTTCAACCCCACCACCATCGGGCAGGGGCAGACGTCCACGCTGACGTTCACCATCACCAACACCGACGATCTGCAAGCCAAGAACGGGATGAGTTTCACCGACACCCTTCCCGCCAATGTGACCGCCACCGGGGTCAACAGCACCACGTGCTCGGACGCCACTGTGACCGCTCCCGCCGGCGCCACGTCCGTCGACTTCGCCGGCAACCTGGACCTGAACGTCGCCTCCTGCACGATCTCCATCCAGGTGACCAGCACTGTGGTCGGCTCGTACACCAACACCGGATGCGTCGCCCCGGACGGCTCCACGATCCCCGGCTGCGAGAGCAACTTCCCACCATCGTCGGGATCAACCCGCCCGGCTCCACCACCCTCACCGTCATCCCCACTGTTGACCTCGCTGTGGTGAAGACCGCGTCGCAAAGTCCCTACGTGCCGGGCGCGCCCTTCTCCTACACGGTGGCAGTGACCAACGGCGGACCGTCCGATGCGGTTGGGGCAACCCTGACCGACCCGCTGCCCGCACCGCTGGCCGGGTTCACCTGGAGCTGTGAGGCGTCCGCGGGAAGTTCCTGCACCGCGTCCGGCACCGGCAGCATCAACGACACCATCACCGTTCTCGCAGGCGGGACCGTGACGTACACGATCAGCGGGACCGTGCCGTCGGGCACCACGGGCGACCTGACCAACACCGCAACGCTCACCCCACCAGACGGCGTCTCGGATCCGGAGTGCACACCGAACTGCTCGTCGACGGTCGTGACCCCGGCGACGCTGACGGTGGATCTGGCGGTGGTGAAAACCGCAAACCCGAGCCCGTACGTGCCGGGTGCACCCTTCTCCTACACGGTGACAGTGACCAACGGCGGACCGTCCGATGCGGTCGGGGCAACCCTGACCGACCCGCTGCCCGCACCGCTGGCCGGGTTCACCTGGACCTGCGAGGCGTCCGCCGGCAGTGCGTGCACCGCCTCCGGCACCGGCAGCATCAACGACACCATCACCGTCCTCGCGGGCGGGACCGTGACGTACACGATCAGCGGAACCGTGCCCTCCGGAACCAGCGGCGATTTGACCAACACGGCCACGCTCACCCCGCCCACCGGCGCGACTGACCCGGACTGCACCCCGAACTGCTCGTCGGCTGTGGCCACGCCCGCCGGACCAGTGGTCGACCTGGCCGTCGTGAAGACCGCATCCCCCAACCCATACGTGCCAGGCACGCCGCTGACCTACACGGTGACAGTGACCAACGGCGGGCCCTCCGACGCCGTCGGCGCGAACCTGACCGATCCCCTGCCTCCGCCGTTGGCCGAATTCACCTGGACCTGTGCACCATCCCCTGGCAGCGCGTGCACCGCGTCCGGAACGGGCACCATCAACGACACGATCACCGTCCTCGCGGGCGGAACGGTGACGTACACGATCAGCGGAACGGTCCCGTCGGGCACCACCGGCGACCTCACCAACACGGCCACTCTCACCCCACCGGAGGGCGTCTCAGATCCGGACTGCACGCCTAGTTGCTCATCGACCGTCGTGACTCCGGCGACGCTGACGGTGGATCTGGCGGTGGTCAAGACCGCAAACCCGAGCCCGTATGTTCCGGGCGCGTCCTTCTCCTACGCAGTCACCGTGACCAACGGCGGCCCGTCCGACGTCGTCGGCGCGAACCTGACCGACCCGCTGCCCGCACCACTGGCCGGGTTCACCTGGACCTGCGAGCCGTCCGCCGGAAGTTCCTGCACCGCCTCCGGCACCGGCAGCATCAACGACACCATCACCGTCCCGGCCGGCGGGACGGTGACGTACACGATCAGCGGAACCGTCCCGGCGGGCACCACCGGCGACCTGACGAACACCGCAACGCTCACCCCGCCGGAAGGCGTCACCGACCCGGACTGCACACCGAACTGCTCTTCGACAGTGGTCACCCCCGCCGGACCAGTGGTCGACCTCGTCGTCGTCAAAACCGCGTCCCCAAGCCCCTACGTGCCGGGCGCAGCCTTCTCCTACACGGTCACCGTCACCAACGGCGGACCCTCTGACGCCGTCGGCGCGAACCTGACCGACCCGCTGCCCGCACCACTGGGCGGATTCACCTGGACCTGCGAGCCGTCCGCCGGAAGTTCCTGCACCGCCTCCGGCACCGGCAGCATCAACGACACCATCACCGTCCCGGCCGGCGGGACAGTGACGTACACGATCAGCGGCACCGTCCCGTCGGGCACCACCGGCGACCTGACGAACACCGCAACGCTCACCCCGCCGGAAGGCGTCACCGACCCGGACTGCACACCGAACTGCTCGTCGACCGTCGTGACCCCGGCGGCGCTGACGGTGGACCTAGCCGTCGTGAAAACCGCGTCCTCAAGCCCGTACGTGCCGGGTGCACCGCTGACCTACACGGTCACCGTCACCAACGGCGGACCCTCCGACGCCGTCGGTGCGACAGTGACCGACCCGCTTCCCGCACCCTTGGCCGGGTTCACCTGGACCTGTGCGCCAGCTACCGGAAGTTCCTGCACCGCTTCGGGTACCGGCACCATCAACGACACCGTCACCGTCCTCGCCGGTGGGACGGTGACGTACACGATCAGCGGAACGGTGCCGTCCGGCACCACCGGCGATCTGACCAACACCGCCACCGTCAGCCCACCGGCCGGAGCCTCGGATCCGGAGTGCACTCCGAACTGCTCGTCGACCGTCGTGACGCCGGCTGCCCTGACGGTGGACCTCGCCGTCGTCAAAACAGCCACCCCGAGCCCCTACGTGCCAGGCGCAGCCTTCTCCTACACAGTGACCGTCAGCAACGGCGGCCCTTCGGACGCGGTCGGCGCGAATCTGACCGACCCCCTGGCCGCACCCTTGGCCGGATTCACCTGGACCTGTGTGGCATCCCCCGGCAGCGCGTGCACCGCGTCTGGCACAGGCAACATCAATGACAGCATCACCGTCCTCTCGGGCGGGACCGTGACCTACACGATCAGCGGAACCGTGCCCTCCGGCACCACCGGCGACCTCACCAACACCGCCACCCTCACCCCACCCCGACGGTGGACCTCGTTGTCGTCAAAACAGCGACACCAAGTCCTTACGTACCAGGCGCAGCCTTCTCCTACACGGTCACGGTGACCAACGGCGGACCATCCGACGCCGTCGGCGCGAACCTGACCGACCCACTGCCCGCACCACTGGCCGGCTTCACCTGGACCTGTGAAGCGTCCACCGGAAGTTCCTGCACCGCGTCCGGGACCGGCACCATCAACGACACGATCACCGTCCTCTCGGGCGGGACCGTGACCTACACGATCAGCGGAACCGTGCCCTCCGGCACCACCGGCGACCTCACCAACACCGCCACCCTCACCCCAGGCAGTGGTGAAAACCGCAACCCCGAGCCACTACGTGCCAGGTGAACCGGTGACCTTCACAGTGACAGTGACCAACCGGGGACCGTCCGACGCGGTCGGCGCGACACTGACCGACCCCCTGCCCGCACCACTGGCCGGATTCACCTGGACCTGCGAACCATCCACCGGAAGCACCTGCACAACGTCCGGCACCGGTGACATCAACGACACCATCACCGTCCTCGCTGGCGGCACAGTGACCTACACGATCAGCGGAACCGTGCCGAAGGGCACCGCCGGCGACCTCACCAACACGGCCACCCTCACCCCGCCCACTGGTGTGTCCGACCCGGACTGCACACCGAGCTGCTCCTCGACAGTGGTCCTCACCGGGCCGGTTCCGCCCATGCCCGTCACGGGTGGACGTCTGACAGCCATCGCCACACTTGGAGCTTCTGTGGCTGCCCTCGGTGTTCTCCTGGTCGGCGGCCTGGCCCTGATACGCCTACGCACCCGCCGCGAGCCCTGACCCCTGGCGGCCGGCAGTCACGAACGGTGGCCCCTTCTGAGCCTGGCTACCGCCGCTTCGCGTCGTGAGGCGGCGGTAGCTGTCGCAACCGGCCACGAGACACGCAGTACACGTCGCCGGAGTTCGCGTCGTGCGGCAACGCGGCGAGGTGGGTGGTCATGTCGGTCGCGGAGACCCAGCGTTGGAACGTCATCGACTTGTCGTCGCCCAACGCCACGTCGAAGCCGTCGAAGCCGAGCGCGGTCAGCCGGTCGAGACACCGGGAGGCGACCGGTCGCGCGATCGTGGTGAACTCGAACGAGAGCGCGGGCAGCGGGCGGGTCAGCCCGGCCAGCACCTCGTCCTCGAAACCCTCCACGTCGATCTTCGCGAACGTCGGCTCGCCGTACTCGGTGATGAGCGCGTCGACGGTGACCACCGGGACCTCGATGTCGGTGTCCCACACCTCGCCCTCCCACCCGCCCGCGCCTTCCGCCGCGCGCACGAAGTCGGGCGAGGCGGTGGACACTGTGGGATTGGCGGAGTTGACGTGGAAGCGGGTGCTGCCGGGGGCCGCGCCGCAGACCGCTTCGACGAGCGTCACCTGGTCGTCGTCGGCGTAGATGGTCCGCAGGGCGCGGAGGCACAGCGGCTGCGGCTCCACGGCGACCACCCGCGCCCCGAGGCGACGGAAGCTGGCGATGTGGTCGCCCACGTGTGAGCCGACGTCGAAGACGAGATCGCCCTCGGTGACGAACCGGGAGTAGAAGGCGTCCATCCGTGCGTCGCGCTCGGCGTCGCCGTAGTAGACATCCAGCGATCGGTGCAGGAGGGACATCCCGGGGTCGGTTCTGAGCGCGGCGATCCTGGTGTCGGTGCCAGCCGTCATCTGTGTGTGTCCAGTCCGTGGGGTTGGCCGGGCCTACGGCCCGAAGGCGGTCAGGAAGCGGTCCCGGAAGGTGTCCATCCGCCAGACCGGCGCCTGCGGACCGGGCTTGAGCCCGTCCTGCCAGCCCCACCCGGAGATCCGGTCCAGTACGGCCCGGTCCCGGGTGATGATGGTGATCGGGACGTCGCGGCTGGCGTTCTCGCCGGTGACCACGGCGGCGGGCTGGTGGTCGCCGAGGAAGATGAACACCAGGTCATCGTCGCCGTAGGTCTGCACGTAGGAGATCAGTGCGCTCAACGTGTACTCGATGGAGTGCCGGTAGTCGGCGCGGATCTGGGTGGCGTTGCGGCGCCGGTCGTCGGACTCCTTGGCGGTCCCCTTGAAGATCGTCCCGTCGCCGATGGCGGCCCAGTCGACCAGGTCGGGGACGGGCGTCCAGGGCGCGTGGCTCGACACCAGCGCGAGTTCCGTCATCGTCGGCTTGCCGTCGCGCTTCGCCTGCTCCAGGCGCCGCCAACTGGCGAGGGTGTACTGGTCGGGCATCGTGCCGAAGCTGAACTTCGGGCCGCGGTACCCGAGGGCTCTGGCGTCGTAGAACCGCTGGTAGCCGAAGAAGGAGCCCTCCGGCCACGCCCTGCTGACGGCGGGCATCACGCCCACGGTCTGCCAGTCGGCCCGGCGGAAGGCGCCGTTGAGGGTCATCCGGTCACTCGCCAGCAGGGTACGGTGCCGCTGGTCGTTGTCGACCCACAGTCCGGAGAGCAGCGTGTCGTGCGCGAGCCAGCTGCCGCCGCCGAACGTCGGCGAGGTGAGGAAGCCGCTCTGCGCGGCGAACCCCGCCGCGTTCAGCCGATTGGTCCCGTCGTCGAGGACCGCACCGACCTGCGGGGCGAACTCCGGGTCCTCGACGGCGTCGCGGCCGTAGCTCTCCACGAAGGAGATGACCACGTTCTTGCCGCGCAGCGCGGTGAGGAGTTGGTCGCCGGGGGTCTGCGCGAACCGGTCGTCCTGCAGCAGCGCGGCGAACTTCTCCCGGTCGTCGAGTCGCATGCGCACCTGGAAGCCGTGGCCGTTGGTCAGCGTGGTCGCGGACGTGTCGGCGACTGTCACGCCTTCGACCACCCGCACGTTGAAAGCGGCGCAGACCACCCAGACGACCACCAGCGCCGCAACGGTCCGGGTGGTCCCGGCGCGGTGCCGGATCACCAGCCCGCGCAACCGCCGCATCGACAGCGTGGCCGCCGTGGGCAGGCCCACCGCCACCACCGCCAGGGCGACCGCCACGCCGATGGCGGCGGGACGGCCGTACGACTCGCTGAGGAACGCGAACCCCTCGTCGAGCAGCGCCCAGTCGAGCACCGGGTCGAAGGCCCGGCTGAGCGAGGCGGTGAACCCCAGGTCGAACAGCTTGAGCAGACCGAGCAGGCCGAGGGCCAGCCCGGCGAGGGTGGCGACCCACCGGCTTCCGCGCGGCGGCAGGGCGAGCAGGAGGGCGACGGCGAGCAGCGCCTCCAGGGGGATCCGCACGAACGCACCGGGGCTGAACCGGCCGAAGTCGTACGGCAGGGTGAGCACGAGCAGCACCAGCAGCACGGCCAGCAGGGTGACCAGTCGGCCCGCGATGGAGCGGCGCGGCCGACCCTCGGGTGCGGTGCCGTCGGTGGCGGTGGCACCCGTGGCGGCGGGGTCCGGCAGTTCGCCCCTCATCGCCCTCCGTCCCTGGCTCGGCAGCTGACGTACGCGCGTCAAGAGCGACAACCCGGGCATCCTTCCATGATCTTCGTTGGGCGCGGCATCCGGGCGGCTCAGACGCGGGCGATCCCGCGTCGGGCCACGGCGACCGGCCGGTGTTCCGGCCAGGGCAGCCCATCCGTCCTGCCGTGGCCCAGACCGGTCAGCCCCGCGCCCGCGCTCACGGCGCTGTGGCTCGGCTGGCTGCCCGCGTGCACCATCGCGTCCGACCCGTGTGCAACGCTCGTCTGTTGGTCGACCGCGTCGTTGGCGACGGCGCGGCGGAGGTGACGGGTCGTCCACAGCCACCTGACGTCCCGCCCGAACGACTCGACCAGCAGCGCCAGTGACGCCACCAGCACGACTGTCGTCAGCGGACCGGGCAGCGCATCGCCCATCGCCACCGTCAGCACCACGCCCTGGACCGCGGCGACGACCTTGCGCCAGTAGCGCGGGGGCAACGAGCCGCGCATCCAGCTCAGCACCCAGCTCGCGGCGACGAAGACGTACCGCATCGCGCCGATCGCGAGCACCCAGGCACCCGTCGAGGGGGCCACGTACAGGCAGAGCACCAGGACGAGGAAGGAGTCGATCTCCATGTCGAAGCGCGCGCCGAGTTCGCTGGACGTCCCGGTGCGGCGGGCCGTGTATCCATCCACCGCGTCGAGGGCCAGCGCCACACTGGTGAGGACGACCATCACCGCGACCGGTGCCGGTCGGGTGAACGAGTCCGCGGCCAGGGCCGTCACGCCGCCGGCGAGGATCGCCCGGCTCAGGGTCACCCGGTCGGCAGGGCTCAGATCAGGAGCGCCCGCGCGGGTCATCCCCCGACTCAGCAGGGCGCACAGGACCACCCCGTAGACCAGCCCGGCCGCCCACCCGGCCGGGCCGAGGCCGACCGTCTGCGCGAGCACCGCCAGCACACCGATCTGCGCGAGCAGCCCGATGACCGGACCCGTTCGAACCGTTGACATCGCGCCTCCGTGACTTTGGGGGGGGACCCTGACCGTCATCACGGAAAACATGACCGATCGGTTCATTCTGAACGAGCCTCACCATGTATACGGACGGACGTGCCCCGTCGGATGCGGATTAGTCGTCGCCGGTGAGTGCAGGCCGTCGCCGCCGACGACGCCCCGGACGCGACGACGTGTTCAGGTCAGGTCACGCCGGTCGCGGACGAGCCGAGGGCGTGGAGCGTGGCGGTGGTGACCGGGTCGGCCGGGAAGAACGCCTCGACGGCCAGCCCGGAGACGGTGACATCCAGCGGGGTGCCGAAGAGGGTGGTCGTGCTGACGAAGGACAAATCCCGGTCGCCGTGGCGGTAGCGAAGGGGGATGACGACACGCGACAGGGTGTCGTCCTCCGGTGCCGCGACATCGTCACCGCCGGGATAGCCACGAAGCTCCTGGAGCAGGGCGGACAGGGCCGCGTCGTCGGTTGCCAGGACCTGCTGGCGCAACCGTCCGAGAAGGTGGCCCCGCCACTGGGAGAGGTTGACGATGCGCGGGGCCAAACCGCCGGGGTGCAGGGTGAGCCGCAGGACGTTGACCGGTGGGACCAGGAGGCGGGGGTCGACGCCGGCGGTGAACAGCGCGACGGCGGGGTTGGCCTCGACGAGGTGCCACTGTCGGTCGACGAGCACCGCGGGGTACGGGCCGTGTCCGTCGAGGATCTGCCGTACGGCTGCCCGCAGCGGGGCCAGTTCCGGGTCGGCCAGCTGGTGGCTGGGGTAGGCGGGGGCGTATCCGGCGGCGAGCAGCATGGTGTTGCGCTCAGCCAGCGGAATGTCGAGCTGCTCCGCCAGCCGCAGGATCAGGTCGGGGCTCGGTCGGGATCGCCCGGTCTCCACGAAGCTCAGATGCCGGGCCGACACCCCCGCCTCGATCGACAGGTCGAGCTGACTCATTCCACGAGTTCGACGCCACTCGCGCAGGAGGTCCCCCAGCGGTCGCTCCGGTCGGGCCACTGTCGTCACACCCTGACCGTAGTGACCTCACCTGTGTGCGCCGCTTTACCTGCGACGTAATCGACAGCGCGTACCGGCGCGCGCGACCATCTCCTGGGATGCGGGGAACCACCCGACCGAAACGAACGGAGAGTCATGACCGCGTACGCGCTTGCTCATCTGCGTAAGGCACCCATGCATGCCGAGGTGCTGGAATACCTGGAGCGCATCCAGGCCACCCTCCTGCCCTTCGATGGCCGGTTCATCGTCCACGGTGGGCCCATCGAGGTGCTGGAGGGCGACTGGTCGGGCGATCTGGTCGTCGTCGAGTTTCCGGACCTGATCCGGGCACGCTCCTGGTACCAGTCCAGCGCGTACCAGGAGATCAAGCCCTTGCGGACGAGGCACCTCGCGGGCGAGCTGGTCCTCGTCGAGGGGGTGGAGGCCGACCACGACTCGTCGAAGATGGCCGCCGCGATCCGCCGGGCCGGTGGTCACTGACGTCGGGGTCAGGACCTCGGCAGGGTGAGCACCTCGACGCCGTCGTCGGTGATGGCGATGGTGTGCTCGCTGTGCGCGGTCCGGCAGCCGGTGGCGCTGCGCAGGGTCCAGCCGTCGGGGTCGGTGACGAGCGTGGCGGTGTCGGCCATGACCCATGGCTCCAGCGCCAGCAGCAGCCCCGGACGCAGCCGGTATCCGCGCCCGGGGCGCCCGGTGTTGGAGATGTGGGGGTCCTGGTGCATCGTCGACCCGACGCCGTGGCCGCCGAACTCGGTGTTGATCGAGTATCCCGCCGCGCCGAGGACAGAGCCGATGGCGTACGAGATGTCACCGATGCGTACGCCGGGGCCGGCGGCGGCGATCCCGGCTTGCAACGCGCGTTCGGTCGCGTCGATCAGCGCGACGCTCTCCGGGGGCCGGACGTCGCCGACGATGAAGCTGATGGCCGAATCCGTGACAACTCCCCCCAGTGAGACGGCGAGGTCGAGCGAGAGCAGGTCGCCGTCGGCGAGCGGGTAGTCGTGCGGCAGCCCGTGCAACACCGCGTCGTTGACCGACGTGCAGATGTAGTGGCCGAACGGGCCGCGCCCGAAGGACGGCTCGTAGTCGACGTAGCAGGACTGCGCCCCGGCTTCGGTGATCATGGCCTGGGCCCACCGGTCGATGTCCAGCAGGTTGGTGCCGACCACGCAGCGGCTCTTCAGTGTCTGAAGGATGCCGGCGACCAGCGCGCCGGTCTCCTTCGCGCGCAGCACGTCGGCGGGGCTCAGGATCTCGATCATGCAACGCCTTCCACGAACCAATAAGTATCCCGGCCATATTATCCCGGTACTAGAATCGGAGCATGGTCAGGTTGCCACTCACTCCCGCGGAGGTCGAACGCGGACAGCGCCTCGGCGCCCTGCTGCGTCGCGCCCGCGGAGAGCGTTCGATGCTCCTCACCGCGCTCGACGCGGGCGTCTCGCCGGAGACCCTTCGAAAGATCGAGTCCGGCCGGATAGCCACCCCCGCCTTCCCGACCATCGCGGCGATCGCCGACGTGCTCGGCCTCTCCCTCGACGCCGTCTGGTCGGAGATCAACACGTCGGACGCCGCCGCCAACCTCCCCCGACCGGCACACGTCGCTGGCGAGCGACTGGCCTCGTAGTCTCGGCCCCACCTCAACGGGACGGGTCGACCGGTGACCGACCACACGGCGCTGGTCCCGGTCGATGACCGACCGGGACCAGCGGGTGGTGCGCTCAGGAGGCGGCGATGCCCTCCATGCCGATGCCGTCGGCGAACTTCGGCAGGCCCTCCACTGTGGTGACGAGTGTCAGCGACCCGTCCTTGCCCACCTCGTAGCCCTGCACGTTGCCGGCGACGGCGTTCTGCACGTACAGGAAGCCGTCGCTGGTGGTCATGTCGATCGACCCGCCGCCGGTGTCGGCGGCGACGCCCTTGACGAGTTCGAGCTTGCCGTGGTCGTTGACCCGGTAGGAGCTGATGGTGGAGGTGCCGGCGTTGGCGGCGAAGAAGTAGTCGCCGACGCGCTGGATCCAGCACGTCGCCTGCTGACCGTTGGGCACCGACGGCCCGATCTGGTCGAGCGCCCCGTCGTCCTCCAGCTCGAACCGGCTCACCGCGTTCGCGCCGGACTCGGTGACCAGCAGCGTGTCGTCGGTGTCGAAGGTGAAGCCGAACGGGGTGTTGCCCGCGTCGCTGATGACCGGGGTGCGCGACAGGTTGCCGTGGCGTCCGATCTCGTAGCTGAACATGACGTTGGCGGCCTTGGTCGACACCAACACGAACTCGCTGTCCGGGTCGATCTTGACCTGGGCCGGGGCGGTGCCGAACGCGGGCGGGTTGCCGTTGTGCAACCCGAGTGACCGGTTGGCGTCCTCGATCCGGGACAGCCGACCCTTGTGCAGCTCGAAGCCCTGCACCGAGCCCTCGCCACCGGCGTTGAGGACGTAGACGAGGTCGCCACGGGCCGCGACGCTGACCGGCAGCAGGCCACCGGACCAGATGACCTGGAGCTTGTGCAGCCTGGTGCCCTCGACGCGGAAGACAGTGACGGTGTTGCTGCCGGCGTTGACGGCGAACAGCAGCCCCTTGTGATAGGTCAGGGAACCCTGCGAGGCCAGCGCGTCGAGCGGCGCGCCGATGGTGAAGCCACCCAGCCCGCCCGTCTCGTACTCACCCGCCTTGGTGAGACGGCCGTCCTCGTCGCGGTCGTACACCTTGATGGTGTTGCCCTCGGCCTTGTTGGTCTGGACGAAGACCGCGCCCTCGTCGCCGTGGTGGTGATCACCCCCCTTGCGGTCGTCGTGGTACCCAGGGCCACCGCCATCGGCGAGGGCGGTCCCGGGGATCGATCCGATGCTGGTCAGACCTGCCAGGAGGGCTGCCGCGAGTGCGACACTGCGCTTCATCACTGACTCCTCATGCATCCGAAGGGAGGAATACGAGTTTTCCTCTCTTTCGAAAGTTATCGGACCAGCTATCGCAGATCGCCATACTTACCCTAAAGCGGTAATTTCGTGCCGTTCCATGGAATGACCAGACGCACCCACCGGGGGTCAGCTACCCCGCCGCGACCTACGCCCGCTGAGGCCGACGCTCAGCTGGCGTCAGGCCACCACGGTTCCAGGACGGCCGGGTCGGCGACGTACTCCCGCACCGGCGTCCGCTGCTCCGCAGGCAGGGGCAGCGCGCGGAGGCGCTCGCCCCACTCCGGCACCCGATCGTCCTTGTCCAACACGGTCGCCAGTTCGATCAGGGCGGCCAGCGCCATCGCCTGCTCGACCACCGGCGCGTCCTCCGCGCGGCGGCGCATCCCCGAGTCGAGCGCCCGGTAGGCCGCCTGATCGTCCAGCTTGAACTCGCGCAGGATCCGCGCGTTGTCGAGCACCCGGGCCAACCCCGCAAGCTCCTTCGAACCGCCGTACTCCACGTCCTTCGGCTCATCCCGCTGGATGAAGGTGATGGTGTTGCCCGACGGGTCGACGATGCTGAACCGCGACGCTCCGGCCCGGTAACGGGTCATCCGCGGCAGGCCCTTGACCAGCACCTTGCCGTAGCTGCGGCGCATCGCCTCGGTGAACACCTCGTGGTACGCGGCGACCGCGTCCACCAACACCAGGCAGCCGCCGGAGTGCTCTCTCGCCGGGTCGAGATCCTTCGGCGCCGGCCCGTAGTGCAGGTCGAAGCCGCTCCACCGAAACGCCAGGTACACGTACGGCCTGGTCTGCTCGTAGGTCACCTCGAACCCGAGCGCCCGCCAGAACGCCAGTGTCTGCTCCGGGTCGGCACAGTGCAGCAGCGGCACTGCGGTCTCGTTCGGTTGGACACGGTCCGCATTGGTGGTCATGGTCGCTCCCCGTCCGGTCGACAGGCCGGCCATTGTGCCAGCACCGTCGGACGGCTTCGACGGGTTTCGTCTCCTACCCGGGGAGGAGACGGGCTCCGACCACCGGCCGCGACCAGGGCTCGGGGTCGGACGCGACCGGCGGGCGCGGCCACGAACATCTACAGGCATGACAACCCTGCTGCGCCGGGCGACGCACTGGAATCGCCCAATGATGGTCTTCGTCTCCGCGATGGCGGTGCTCGCCGTCGTCGCGGCGGTCGGCATCCTTGTCGACCCGCGCGTCCTCACCGGAGCGCCGATCTGGCTCAAGCCGTTCAAGTTCGCGGTGTCCTTCGTGCTGTACGGCGCGACGCTCGCCTGGATGCTCTCCCTGCTGCCGCGTCGCAGCCGGGCCGCCGAGTGGGCCTTCACTGTCATCGTCGCGATGGCGGTGATCGAGATGCTGGTGATCGTCGGTCAGGTGGTACGCGGGCAGACCAGCCACTTCAACGACACCACTCCCCTGAACACCGCGCTGTTCGCGGCGATGGGCGCGGCGATCATGGTGCTCTTCCTCGCGCACCTCGTGGTCGGCATCGTGGTGCTGATCCGGCGGATCCCGGACCGGGCGGCTCTGACGGCCGTCGGGTGGGGGCTCGGCCTGTCCCTGCTGGGCATGCTCGCGGCGGTACCGATGGCGCTGCCCATGCAGGACCCGGGGATCGAGGGGATCGGCGGGGCGCACAGCGTCGGCGTGCTCGACGGCGGGCCGGGGTTGCCGATCGTCGGCTGGAGCACCACCGGCGGTGACCTGCGGATCGGGCACTTCGTGGGGCTGCACGCGCTGCAGGCGTTGCCGATCCTGGCGATCCTGCTGAGCCGGTTCGCCACCCGGTTGGACGAGCGCACCCGCGCCCGGCTGCTGGTCGTCGCGGGCGGCGCGTACGGCGTACTCACTGTGTTGTTGACCTGGCAGGCCCTGCGCGGACAGCCGCTGTTGCGCCCGGACGCCGCCACCCTCGTGGCGGTCGCGGCCCTGGTGGTCGCGACGGCGACCGCGACTGGCCTGGTGCTGGCCCGCCGCCGCCCTGATGTGGCGCTGGCCGCATGACCGCGACGCTGTTCGCCCTGACCTTCGCGGTGGCCGCGCCGTTCTGGGCGCTGATGATCCTGCTGCCCCGCTGGTCGTGGACCGCCCGGATCATCGCCTCGCCGCTGATCGTGCTGCCGGTCGTGCTGATCTACGCGCTGCTGGTCCTTCCGGCGTTCGGTGACGTGCTGCCGGCCGTGGCGTCGCCGACCCTGACCGGGGTGCGCGACCTGCTCGGCACCTCCGACGGGGCGGCGGCGGGCTGGGCGCACATGATCGCGTTCGATCTGTTCGTCGGGCGGTGGGCGTGGTTGGACAGCAGGGAACGGGGGGTGCCGGCGCTGGTGATGGCTCCGGTGCTGCTGCTGACCATCCTGCTCGGACCGCTCGGCCTGGCCGCCTACCTCGCGGTCCGGACCCGGTGGCGGCGGCCGGCGACCGCCGCCACCGGCCCGCAGCGCCTAGGCTGACCGTCGTGAGCTGGCTGGTGCGACTGTTCGACCTGCGGGACACACTCGTGCGGATGGTGCTGCTCGACCTCACCGGGTTGTGCTACCTGCTCGTCGTCCCGCACTCCACCAGCACGCCCACGACGGCACAGTGGGTCCTCGCGGTGCCAGCGTTCGCGATGGCGCTGGCGGCGCACCGTCGACCGGTTGTCAACATGGTGGCGCAGGCCGCCCTGCTGGCGGTCGCCATCAGCCTGATCGACGACTTCACCATCAACCAGGTCGGCGCCAGTTGGGCGTTGCTCGAGATGACCATGCGGGCGCGCGGCCCCCGGGCCATCTGGCTGGCCACCGCGCTGCTGGTGGTGGTCGACCTGACCGACTCGATCGGCGACCCGCCACGCCGGTTCGCCTCCGGGGTCGTCGGGCTCGCCGTGGAGGTCGGCGTGCCGGTGCTGCTCGGCCTGGTCATCCGCGCCAACCGGGAGCTGGGCCGGCAGGCCGTGGAACGGGCCCTGGCCGAGCAACGCCAGCACGAGTCGGAGAGCCGCGCGGCCCGCGCCGACGAACGCAGCGCCATCGCCCGCGAGCTGCACGACGTCGTCGCGCATCACGTGGCGTCGATGGTCCTGCGGGTCGGCGTGGCCCGGCACGTGCTCACCGACCCGGACCCCCGGGTGGCCGAGGTGTTCGACGACGTGCACGGCACCGGCACCGCGGCCCTCGCGGAGCTGCGCCGGCTGGTCGCGGTGCTGCGCAACCCCGACGGGGTACGCGGCGACGCGGCGCTGACCGCCATCGAGCCCACCGCGCTGCCGGCGGCGCTCGGCGCGTCCATCGACCGGGCCCGCCAGGCCGGTATCACCGTGGAGGCCGACCTCGACCCGGCGATCGGTTCCCTCGACGCGGTGCGCGGCATGGCGGTGCTGCGACTGACCCAGGAGGCGCTGACCAACGTGGCCAAACACGCGGGAACGTCCGCGCTCGCGCACCTCGTGGTCGCCGTCCGGGACGGCGCGGTGCACTGGGAGGTCAGCGACAACGGCCGTGGTGGGGTGCCGGTGGGCGTGCCGGCCGGCGGTGGGCACGGCATCACCGGAATGCGCGAGCGGGTCGAGGTCCTCGGCGGCCGGCTGGAGGCCGGCCCGACGGAAACGGGGTGGCGGGTGCGGACCGTGCTCCCGGCCAACGCCACCGAGCCGTCGACCCGGTCGCTGCCCCGCGACCGTGCGGCGTCCGCCGGCTCCCCCGCACCGGAGCCGGCGTGATCCGGGTGCTGCTGGTCGACGACCAGCACCTCATCCGGGCCGGGCTGCGCATGCTCTGCGACGCCCAACCCGACATCGAGGTCGTCGGGGAGGCCGACAACGGCCGCGAGGCGATTGCGCTGGCCGGGCGGCTCGTCCCCGACGTCGTCGTGATGGACCTGCGGATGCCCGGTGTCGACGGGATCACCGCGACCAGCCGGATCCTCGCCGACCGTCCCACCACCCGCATCCTGGTGCTGACCACGTTCGGCGACGACGACCACCTGTACCCCGCGTTGACCGCCGGGGCGTGCGGGTTCCTGCTCAAGGACGCGCCCCCCATCGAGCTGCTGGACGGCATCCGCCGGGCCGCCGTCGGTGACAGCCCGTTCAGCCCGGAGGTGCTGCGTCGCCTCGTCCAGCGCGCGGTGCACGCCCGCCCCGACGCCCCACCGGTCCTGCCGGGTCTGACCGCCCGGGAACGCGACGTGCTCGACCTGGTCGCCGAGGGTCTGTCCAACACCGAGATCGCCGACCGGCTCCACATCGGCGTCACCACGGTCAAGACCCACATCACCAGCCTGATGGCCAAGACCGACAGCCCCAACCGGGTCCGTCTGGCGCTGTTCGCTCGCGGCGTCTGACGCGCGGAAGCCGTCCGCTCGCGCCTCTTGACGTGCCGCTGGGAGCGCTCCAAGATCAGCTGGAGCGGAGCCGCACGAACGGCGGGCCGCCCGAGGCGGGTGTGGTGGTCTGTTGCTGGGCGCATTCGGTCTGAGCGAGCTGGAGGAGAAGGTCTACCTGGAGTTGGTCCGGGGCAGTGCCGGGACCGCTGCGGAGCTGGCACCACGGGTCGCGGCCACGGTCGCCGAGCTGGAGCACGCGCTCGACGCCCTCACCCGGGCCGGGCTGGTCCGCGTGGTCGCCGGCCGCGCCGGTGCCGCCCCACCCGACCTGGCCATCGAGTCGCTGCTGAACCAGCGGATGCGCGAGCTTCAGGAGGCGCGGGTCGGCCTGTGGGACTGGCTGCGGCAGCAACGCCCGGCGGACCCGATGGACCAGGACGTCCAGCTGGTGGTCGGCGTTCCCGCGATCATGCAGGCGTTCGACCAGTTCCTACGCGGGGCGCAGGAGGAGGTGCTCGGCTTCGACCGCCCGCCGTACGCGGCAGTGCTGCAGGACAACCCGACCGAGATCGAGATGCTCGGCCGGGGCGTCGCCTTCCGGGTGGTGTACGACCGGCGGGGGTTGGAACGGCCGGGTGCGGCCGCCCACATCGGCCGGTTCGTCGCCGCCGGTGAACAGGCACGGGTCGCCGCGAACGTGCCCGGCAAGCTCGCCGTCGCCGACCGCCGGGTCGCCCTGATCTCCTTCCCCGCCCGCGCCGACAGCACCGAACCGTGGGCACTGGTGGTGCGGGGCGCCACCTGGGTGGAGGTGCTCGTGGCGCTGTTCACCGAGGTCTGGGACCGGGCCACGCCGCTGCGGCTCGCCCCGGCCAGCGAGGTGGTCGACGACGTCGAGCGGCAGAGCACGCCCACCCTCGTCGACCGGCAGATCCTGTCCCTGCTGATGACCGGGCTGCCGGACAAGGCGGTCGCCTCCCAGTTGGGCATCTCGCTGCGGACGGTGCAGCGGCGGTTGCGGCAGTTGATGGACGCGACCGGGAGCGCCACCCGGATGCAGCTCGGCTGGTTCATCGCCCGCCACGACTGGCTCTGAACCCGGCGGTGGGGGGCCTGCCGACACGGGAGGTGACGGCAGGCCCCGGTGCTCACTTCGTGACCGTCACCGACACGGTGACCGGGGTGGACGCGCCCTTGGCACCGTTGTTGGTGACCAGCAGCGTGGCGACGTACGTGCCCGGCGCCAGGCCGGTGGTGTCCACAGTGACGGCCAGCGTGCCCTTCGCCCCAGCCGGCACCTCGCCGGAGGTGGCGGCGGACAGCCACGACACGTCGCTGTACGCCGGCAGCGAACCGTCGACGTGATAGACCTTGGCGCCGTACGGCCGGCCGGTCGCGTTACCGAGCACCCACAGGTTGCCCTGCTCGTCCAGGTCCAGCCCGGCCCCGCTGAGCGGGTTCGGGTCCGGGTCGGGCACCGAGGCCAGCGGCTGGCAGGTGGCCGGGTCGAGCGCCCAGATCGACTCCTTGGAGTCCTGGTTGATGCCCCACAACACGTTGTGTTCCTCGTTGAGGGCCAGGCCGGTCATCCACGGGATGGGCGGGGTGCACTCCCCCAGCACCGAGCCGGGCTGCGGGTGCGACAGCCCGGCGAGGTGCCGGATGCGGTTGTCGCCGCTGAGGTAGAAGGTGTCGTCCGAGGCGCGGTAGGCCAGCCCGTAGTAGAGCTTGCCGGCCCACGGCCCGGTGATGGTCTCCTTCACCTCCAGGGTGTCCGGGTCGAAACACACGATCGGCAGGTCCCCGATGAACGACATCTTCGGCGCGCACATCAGGTCCCGGCTCGCCACGTACGCCATGTCCGAGGGCCAGCCGTCGATCGGCAGCACACCCTTGGCCAGTGACCGGCCGTCGGTGCTGAAGCGCTGCAACTGCCCGAACAGGTACGAGTTGGAGACGATCAACTCGCCGTTGCGGTAGCCGACGCCGTAGGCGTTGTAGAGCTCCTTGAGCGGGAACGAGCTGAGCTGCCGGCCGGGGATGCCGGTCGGCGGGGTGGGCGAGTTGATCTCCCGGGCCAGCCAGCTGGCCGGCAGGTCACCCCGGTTGGTCAGTGTCACCGTCGCGGTCCGGGTCGCCCCGGCGCGGGCGGTCACCGAGATCGCGTTCCTGTTGGCCAGCAGCAACGGCGTACGCAGCGCCAGGTCGTGCGTGACGACCGTCGACTCGACCACGTCGACGGTGCTCCCCGGCAGGTCGTAGCCCGGTTGCAGCGCGGTCACCGTGACCGGCCCGGCCGGCGCCTCCAGCTGGTAGAAGCCGTCCGCGTCGGTGGTAGCGGTGACCGGCTGAGGGGCGTCGGCCGACTCGACCCGTACCGTCGCGCCGGCCAGCGGCTGACGGTCGTTCGCGTCGCGCACCGTGCCCCGCAGCAGGCCCCGACCGGCCACCCGGAAGGTGACCGCGTCGCCCGCGTCGAGCGCCTGCTCGTCGCGCGAGTAAATCAGCGCGTCGCGGCCGGTGGCGTCCTCGATGCCGACGGTCGCCGAGCCGCCGGCCCCCGCTGCGGTGGTGGCGAGCTTGCGGTACTGGATGGTGACGGTGCCGTTCTCGCCGAGGCGTACCTGCACGTCGATCCGGTTCTTCGGCGCGCTCTTGAGCGCGGCCCGGTTCCAGCTGACCACGAACTGTCGGGTCGTGCCGGTGCCGGACACCCTGGTACGCACCGTCGAGGCGTGGTCCAGGATCAGGTCGTCCCAGAACGCGTAGACGGCCGGCGCCGAGACCGCCGGGGCGGGCAGCGGACCGTTGTCGCCGACCGAGGTGCTCGTGTCGACGCCGAGGGTCAGGTAACCGTCGGTGTGCACGGTGAGCCGACGGTAGGTGCTGCCGTAGAAGGTCATCGGGAACGGCAGGTCGACGGCCCGGCTCGCGGCGTCACCGGTGAGGGCGAGCACGCTGCCGCCGTCGACCCACTGCGCGGTGGCCGTCCCCGCCTGGTAGCCGTGCCGGTCGGCCTTCGCGGCGAGCGCCACGTCCACCGTCTGCGGCCCGTCGACGCTCAGCGCGACAGTCTTGGGTGCCAGCCACCGGCCGTACTCGACCAGCAGGTCGTAGTCGGCCTCGGGCAGCATCCCGGTGTAGTGACCGTCGGCGTCGGTGACGAATGCCGGGAACGTCTCCCCGGCGAGCGCCAACCGGGCGCCCACGACCGGTTTGCCCGCCGGGTCGGTGACCCGGCCCTGGATCGCCTGCCACGGCGCGGGCTCGGACAGGTCCACGGTCAGGTTGGTGGTGCCGCTGGTCGACACGGTGATGCTCTGCCGTACGGTCCGCCGCGCGAAGAACGACGCGGTCAGGGTGTACTCCCCGGCCGGGACCCGACCCAGTTGGACGGTGCCGCGCGCCTCGGTGCGGGCGGTGCGGGTGACCAGCGCGGAGGTCAGGGTGATCTTCGCACCGGAGAGCACGGTCCCGTTCAGCTTCGCGTGCACCACGACGCCGCCGAGCTGCGCCGTCGAGGCCTGGGTCACCAGGTCGTACGCGTCGAGCCGACCCTCGCCGTAGACGTTGTTGTCGGCCGGGGTGCCACCGCACTGAAGGTCGTTGACGTCGTGCGCGGTGCGGTCCAGCAGTTCCCGGGTGGTCGCCAGGTCGCGGCGCAGGTTCGGCACCGCCGACCACGCCAGGGCGACCGCGCCGGCGACGTGCGGCGCGGCCATGGAGGTGCCGTCGCTCATGCCCCAGTCGCTGCCCGGCACTGAGGAGAGGATGCCCACCCCGGGGGCGGTGATGTCCGGCCGTACCGCGTCCTCGCGGCCCGGCCCACGGCTGGAGAAGTCGGCGATCACACCGGTGGAGTCGGTCGCGCCGACGGCGTACGCCAGCGGGTTGGTGGCCGGGTGCCCCGCCGAGCCGCACGGCTCGGGCAGCTCCTTGGCCTCGTTGCCGACCGCGAAGACCGGGAAGATGCCGGCGGCGACCCAGGAGTCGATGATGGTGTCGTAGAAGGTGGGGTCACCGTCGTGGCCGCCCCAGGAGTTGTTGATGATGTCCGGGGCGAGGTCGGGGCGGGGGTTCTCGCCGTTGTGGTCGGTCGGTGCGAGCATCCACTGACCGGCGGCGAGCAACGCGCTGTTGCTGCAGTAGTTGGCCTCGCACCCCTTGGCCGCGATCCAGCTGGCGCCCGGGGCCACACCGGTGATCCGCCCGTCGCCGTCGTCGCCGACCATCGTGCCGACCGTGTGGGTGCCGTGCCCGAAGTTGTCGCAGGGCGTCGACGGCAGGCAGATCCCGGTCGGGTCGTACCAGTTGTAGTCGTGCGTGAAGGTGCCGTCACCGTCGTTGCCACGGTACTGGCGGACCAGGGCCGGGTGGTCGTACTGCACACCGGAGTCGACGCTGCCGACGACGATGCCCTCGCCGCGGGTGCCGTACTCGCGCCAGACCTTGTCGGCGGCGAGCGACGTGAGGTTCCACGGC
The DNA here is from genome assembly GCF_000718515.1 of Micromonospora parva. Taxonomy (GTDB): domain Bacteria; phylum Actinomycetota; class Actinomycetes; order Mycobacteriales; family Micromonosporaceae; genus Micromonospora; species Micromonospora parva. The sequence continues at coordinate 69,312 of NZ_JNZS01000027.1, forward strand.
AGCTGCGGGTCGTCGGCGGCGGCGCCGGCGGTGCGGACCGGCTCCGCGAGCGCGGTCCCACCGATCGCGGTGATCCGCGCGACGTCCGCCCGGCCGGCCAGCTCGGTCACCAGCTTCAGGTCGCCGGTGACCTCGATGATGTTCGCGATCCAGTACGGGGTGAAGTCGGCGTGCCGCTCGCGCAGCAGGGCACGCAGCCCACGCTGGGTCTTCTCGGCATGGGCCAGCTTGGTCTGGTAGACCCGGGTGGTGCGGGCGACCCGCCCGGCCCGGCCACCGGCGGCCCGCGCGACCCGGTCCAGGTCGCTCTGGTTCAGCGTGGCCTCGTCGGTCAGCTCGACGAAGAAGCTGGCGTTGGTGCCGGCGCGGGCCGAGCCGAGCACCAGCGGGTCCACCTTGCGCAGTGGGTCGGCAGCGCCGTTGCCCGGTGCGGGCGCGGCCACGGCGGCGCCGGTCGGCAGTGCGAGCACGATGGCCAGCGCCGCGCCGACGGCGCCCATGGCTCGACGTGTCAGCGGTCTGGGTCTGAGCATGACGTACGTCCCTCCCTCGGGCGGTCGCCCGGGAGGGCCGACACCGCCGTCGCCGATTCTCGGGCGACGGGCATCCGGTTGACCCGCAAGATCACTGGCGGAGCACGGACATGGCGGGTCTCCGCCATCCCGCGTTGGCCCCACCGACACCGGCGGGCCACCACCCCTGTCAGCCCCGCATCCGCGCGGACACGACGATGACGAGCACCAGCGGCACCAGCGGCAGGGCCGGGGCGACGACCGGCAGGTGCAGGGCGACCAGGGCGCCGACCGCCGCGCCGACCATCAGGGCCAGCAGCACCTGCGCCTTGGGCCGCAGGCCGGCCCACGGGCTGCGGGCGGCGACCCCGGCGATCAGGCTGGTGAGCGTGCCGGTCAGGTACGTGGAGGACAGGCCGGAGACGCCGAAGCGTTGGATGGCGCTGCTCTGCACGCCCAACGCGACCGCGGACAGCATCAGCAGCGCCAGGTGCACGCGCGCGTCGGGGGCGTGCAGCGTGACCTCCCAGACGACGGCGAACACCACGAACACCGACAGCTCCAGGACCAGCGCCCAGGTGACCCGTCGAGGCCAGACCGGGTCGTCAGGCTGCGCCGAGCCGACGACGCGGGCGCCCGCGAGGACACCGACGATGAAGCTGACGATGGCGCAGCCCGACGTCAGGGCCAAATCGGCCTCGCCCCGGCCCGCCGAGAGCCCGAGCAGGACCATGTTGCCGGTCATCACGCTGGCGAACGCGCCGCCGAGGGCGAGGAACCCGAGAGCGTCGGCGGTTCCGGTCAGGAAGGTGAGGACGACGACGAGCGCGTGCCGTCGGCGCAGCAGTCGATCGTCTGGATGTGCGGCGACGTGGGGGCGGGTGACGCGGGGCGCTGTGCTCGACACTGTCGGCCACCTTCCGGTGATTGTTCTTCGTATACACTTTGTCCGGACACGTTCACGGAGAGGCGACCAGGTGGCTGAAGACCTACGGGACAAGCTCGGCGCGCAACACCTGCCGCTCCGCGATCAGGTCCTCGCCGCGCTGCGGACCGCCATCATCGACGGCGACTACCTTCCCGGGGAACGGCTCACCGAGGACCGGCTCGCCGAGGACTTCGGCGTCTCCCGCAACCCCGTCCGGGAGGCGCTGCGGGTCGCCGAGGCGGAGGGGTTCGTGGTGATCCTCCCCCGCCGGGGAGCTGTCGTCGCCTCACCGAGCAGCGGGACCATCGCCGACATGTTCGCCGTACGCGAGCGGCTGGAGGCGTTGGCCGCCCGGCTGGCCGCCGAGCGGGCCACCGCCGCCGACGTGGCGTCCCTGCGCGCCCTGCTCGACCAGGGCCGCGAGGCGACGCAGCGACAGGACCTGGCCCGGGTCGCCGAGCTCAACAGCACGCTGCACCTGCGCATCCTGCAGATCAGCGGAAACCCCTGGCTGTCGTCGATCGCCAAGTCGCTCTACCTCCATGTGCAGTGGATCTTCCGGCTCGGGGCGGCCGAACGGGCCCCCCACTCGTGGGCCGAGCACATCCAGCTCGTCGACGCCATCGAGTCGGGCGACGGCGACCGCGCCGAGCGGGCCGCGCTCAACCACCTCGACGCGGCCTCCGCCGCGGCCTACGAGAACGCCGAAGGCGGCTACGCCGCCCGCTGACGCTCAGGTGGCCGCGGCACCCGCTACCGGCCGCACGCGTAACCCTGCATCCCCCGGGGGTTCGCACCGGCGGCCAGCAGCCCGGTGGCCGGGTCGCGGGTCACCGCACAGAGCCGGCCCAAGCTCCACCCGTCGGTGACCCGCACCTCGTGCCCGTACGCCCGCAGCGCCGCCAGCACGCCCTCGTCGAGCCGGTCCTCCACCACCAGGACACCCGGCTGCATGTCGCGTGGATAGAACGACCCCGGCAGGCTGACCGTGTGCCACGCCGGCGCGTCGATGGCCTCCTGCAGACTCTGACCGCCCACGAGGTGCCGCAGCAGGAACGGCAACTGCCACTGGTCCTGCTGGTCGCCACCGGGGGTGCCGCACGCCAGCACCGGCTCACCGTCGCGGTGCACCATCGTCGGGCTCAACGTCGTCCGCGGGCGACGGCCCGGTGCCAGCGACGAGGCCAGCCCCTCCTCCAGCCAGAACATCTGCAACCTGCTGCCCAACGGGAAACCGAGCTCCGGAATCGTCGGGGAGCTCTGCAACCAGCCGCCGCTGGGCGTCGCGGAGATCATGTTGCCCCAGCGGTCGACCACGTCCACGTGACACGTGTCGCCCCGGGTCACCCCGTCCGACTGCACCGTCGGCTCCCCCGTCGCGGCATCCGTCGACCCGGTACGCCGGACGGCACCGGGTCGGACGTGGGCCGGCAGGCGCGGCTGCGCACCGTCCGGACGCCCCGGCCGCAGCTCCGCCGACGCGCGGTCGCCGATCAGGGCGGCCCGCTCCCGCGCGTACTGCGGGGAGAGCAGCGCCTTGGCGGGCACGTCGACGTCGTCGCCGTACCAGGCCTCCCGGTCGGCGAAGGCGAGCTTGAGCGCCTCGACCTGGGCGTGGACGCCGGCCGCGGTCCCCGGGTCGTACGCGCCCGGGTCGTCGAGCGCGTCCAATGTGGCCAGTGACTCCAGCAGCACCGGGCCCTGACCCCAGAACCCGGTCTTCGCCACCGAGTAGCCGTGCCAGTCGAGGGTGGCGGGCGCCTCCCAGCTCGCCGAGTACGCGGCCAGGTCGTCGCCGGTGACCAGCCCGGCGTGCGGGCGTCCGCTGGAGTCCTGGAACGGTCGCCGGCTGAACGCGTCGATCGCCTCGGCGACGAAACCCGTGCTCCAGGCCCGGCGCGCCGCCTCGATCTGGGCCTCCCGGTCGACGCCGGCCGCCTGTCCCGCCTCGACGAGCCGACGCAGCGTGTCCGCGTACGCCGGGTTGGTGACCAACTCCCCCGCGGCCGGTGGCCGGCCGTCGCGCAGCCAGAGCGCGGCGGACGTGGGCCAGTGTTCCTCGAACAACGACCGGACGGCGGCCACCGTGTCACCGACCCGGCCCACCACGGGGTGTCCGGCGCCGGCGTAGCCGATGGCCGGTTCCAGCACCTCGGCGAGGGTGAGCGTGCCGTGCTCACGCAGCAGCAGGAGCCAGGCGTCCACGGCGCCGGGCACGGCCGCCGCGAGCGGGCCGGCGCCCGGGATGAGGTCCATCCCGAGGGACCGGAAGTGCGCGATGGTGGCGCCGGCCGGTGCCGGCCCCTGCCCGCACAGCACCTTCGGCCGGGGGTCCTGTGCGGTGGCCACGATGGCCGGCACCTCGCCGCCCGGCCCGTTCAGGTGCGGCTCGACGACGTGCAGGACGAACCCGGCGGTGACCGCGGCGTCGAAGGCGTTTCCCCCGCGTTCGAGGATGCCCATCGCCGCCTGGCTGGCGAGCCAGTGGGTCGAGGACACCATGCCGAAGGTGCCCTGCAACGTGGGTCGGGTGGTGAACGTCATGACAACACCTCACTGGGATCTGCGGTGCGAACGTCGGGGCCGGTGCCGTCCGGCTGGACCAGGTGGCACGCGGCCATGCCGTCGCCGATCGCGGTCTGCGCCGGCACCTCGGTCGCGCACCTGTCGAAGGCGAGCGGGCACCGGGTCCGGAACCGGCAGCCCGACGGCGGGTCGAGCGCGGACGGCAGGTCGTCGCCGAGCAGCACCGGCTGACGTTCGCGTTGGCGTACCGGATCGGCCACCGGCGCGGCGGACAGCAGCGCCTGCGTGTACGGGTGGGCGGGCCGGGCGAAGATCCGCTCCCGGCTGCCCCGCTCGACGAGTTGCCCCAGGTACATGACCGCGATCTCGTCGGCCAGGTACTCGACGGCGGAGAGATCGTGGGTGATGAAGAGGCAGGCGAACCCGATGTCGCGTTGCAGGTCGGCGAGGAGGTTGAGCACCGACGCCTGCACCGACACGTCGAGCGCGCTGGTCGGTTCGTCAGCGATGAGCAGCATCGGTTCGGAGATCAGTGCCCGTGCGATGCTGACCCGCTGGCGTTGCCCGCCGGACAGTTCGTGGGGATAGCGACGGGCCACCTCGGCGCGCAGGCCCACCCGTTCCAGTTGGGGAGCGACGCGGGCCTCCCGCTCGCGCCGGGACATCCGTTTGCCGGAAAGCCGCAGCGGCTCGGCCACGATCTCACCCACCAGCATGCGCGGGTCCAGGGACGCGGCCGGGTCCTGGAAGACGATCGACACCGCGCCGCGATGGGGTCGCAGGTGCCGTCGGGACAGGTGGGTGACGTCAGTGCCGGCGATCCGCACCGTTCCCGCTGTCGGCTCGACGAGGCGTACCACGCAGCGGCCCACCGTCGACTTTCCGGAGCCGCTTTCCCCCACCAGGGCGGTGACCCGGCCGCGCGGGATGGTCAGCGACACCCCGTCCACGGCACGCACCGGGCCGAAGTGCATCACCAGGTCCGTGATCTCCAGGGCGTTCGGCTGCGGCGTCATCGGTTCGCCTCCTGAGGGGCCGTCTCGCACGGGTGCCAGCAGGCCGCGACGTGGTCGGTGCCACCGACCCCCGCCAGCGGCGGGGCGGCCGTGCGGCACCGCTCGTCGGCGGCCGGGCAGCGATCCGCGAAGGTGCAGGCGTCGGGTTGGCTGGCCAGGACGGGCACCAGCCCGGGGATCTCGGTCAACCGGTCCGTCCCGGCGTGCCGGCCCGGCTGCGGCGACGCCGACAGCAGACCGGCGGTGTACCGGTGTCGGGGGTGGGCGAACAGGTCGTCCACTGGTGCCCGTTCCGCCACCCGTCCCGCGTACATGACGACGACGCGGTCCGCGATGTCGGCGATCACGCCGAGGTCGTGGGTGATGATGAGGACACTCGTGCCGAGCTGGTCGCGCAGGTTCCGCAGCACCTGCAGGATGCCGGCCTGCACGGTGACGTCCAGTGCGGTGGTCGGCTCGTCGGCCACCAGCACCTTCGGGCCGCAGGCCACCGCCATCGCGATCATCACGCGCTGGCGCATGCCGCCGGAGAGCTGGTGCGGATAGGTGTCGACGCGTTGGGCCGCGGACGGGATCCCGACGAGCGTCAGCAACTCGACGGCGCGCGCCCGCGACGCCCGCCGGGACATCCGCTCGTGGACCTGGAGCACCTCGCCGATCTGCCTCCCGACGGTGAGCACCGGGTTCAACGACGTCATCGGTTCCTGAAAGATGTAGGCGATCTCCCGGCCCCGGACCCGGCGAAGCGCCGCCTCGCGGGCCCCGATCAGCTGGGTGCCGTCCAGGCGTACCGAGCCGGTGACCCGGGCGCTGCCCGGTAGCAGCCCGGCGATGCTCATCGCGGTGACGCTCTTTCCGCACCCCGACTCGCCCACCATCCCAACGATCTCGCCGGGCGCGAGGTCAAGGCTGACACCGTCGACCGCCGAGACGGTGCCGGTCTCGGTGGGGAACGACACCGACAGGTCGCGGATCTCCAGCACGGGCGCTCCGGCCGTGGTCATCGTCGGTCTCCCTTCGGGTCGAGGGCGTCGCGCAGGGCGTCACCGAAGACGTTGAACGCCAGCGCCAGCCCCATGATGACGACGCCGGGCAGGACGGCGGCCCACGGTGCGCGGGCGGCGAACTGCTGGGCGGTGGCCAGCATGGTGCCGAGGCTGGGCGCCGGGGGCTGGATGCCGAGGCCGAGGAACGACAGCACCGCCTCGCCGAGGATCGCGGCGGGGATGGCGACGGTGGCCTGCACCAGGATCACCGACGTCGCGTTCGGCAGGATGTGCCGGGCCAGCACCCACAGGTCGCTCGCGCCGTCGACGACGGCCGCCGCCACGAAGTCGAGTGACTTGAGGCGCAGGGTGTCCGAGCGGACCACCCGGATCACCCCGGGGATCTGGGCGATGCCGATGGCCACCGCGGCGTTGCCGAGGCTGGCGCCCCGGATGGCCGCCAGCCCCACCGCCATGATCAGGAACGGGAACGCCAGCAGCAGGTCGGTGAAGCGGGAGATCACCGCGTCCCAGGCCCGGAAGTAGCCGGCCGCGAGCCCGAGTGGCACCCCGATGACCAGGGACGTGGCCACCGCGAGGAGCCCCACCTGCAACGACGCCCGGGCACCGAGCATGATGCGGGAGAGGACGTCGCGGCCGAGGTCGTCGGTGCCCAGCAGGTGCCCGGCGGTGCCGGGCGGTGCGAACGTACGGGCGAAGTCGGTCTGGTCGACCGAGTAGGGCGCGAGCCAGGGCGACAGCACGGCGATGACGCCCGCCAGCGCGAGCACGACGAAACTCACGACGGCGAGCGGGTTGCGGCGCAGCCGCCGCAGCACGCGGGTACGCCGGGTGACGCTGGCGGTGCCGGTCTCCGCCATCGGTACGGTGAGGACGGTCATGCCGGATCTCCCGTCACCCGGATGCGTGGATCGATGACCGAGTAGAGCAGATCCACGAAGAGGTTGATCACGATGTAGGCCGCTGCGGTGAGCAGGACGACGGCCTGGATCACCGGGTAGTCCCGTTGGAACACCGCGTCGATGGTCATCTTGCCGAAGCCCGGCAGCCCGAAGATCTGTTCGGTGACGACCGCGCCGGAGATCAGCCCGCCGAGTTGCAGGCCCACGACGGTCACCACCACGATGAGGCTGTTGCGCAGGGCGTGCCGGGTGATGACGGCGCGCGGTCGCAGCCCCTTCGCCTTCGCCGTCCGCACGTAGTCGGAGGAGAGCGAGTCGAGCATCGCCGAGCGGGTCTGCCGCATGATGATGGCGGCGAGGCCGGTGCCGAGGATCACCGCGGGCAGGACGATGTGGTGCAGGTTGTCCACCGGGTCCTCCAGGATCGGCACGAAGCCGGAGGCGGGGAAGAGTCCGGTCGCCACGGACAGGTAGAGGATCGCCAGCAGCCCGAGCCAGAAGTGCGGCACCGACAGGCCGATCAGGGCCAGGCCGTTGGCGAGCCACTCCGCCGGCCGTCCACGACGGACCGCCGCGAGCACCCCGGCGCCGACGCCGAGGGCCGACGCGATGAGGATCGCCAGGACGGACAGCTCGACGGTCACCGGCAGCGCGGTCGTGAGCATCGACGAGACCGGCGTGCCCGTGCGGATCGACACGCCGAAGTCGCCCTGCGCCATCCGCTCCACGTACTGGGCGAACTGCACCGGCAGCGGCTGGTCCAGCCCGTAGTGCCGACGGATGGCCTCCAGGGCCTCCGGCGACCGGTCCTCGCCGGCCAGCGCGAGGGCCGGGTCACCGGGGAGCGCCCGTACGCCGACGAAGACCACGATCGTCGACAACAGCAGGGTCACTGCCGACTGCCAGGCACGGGTGAGCAGATATCGGGCCACGACGACCTACTTGCCGAAGCCGGCGAAGGCCGCCCGGATGACGCCGTCCGGGTAGACCTGCAAACCCTGAACCTGCTTGCTGACGGCGGTCAGGTTGCGCTGCCGGTAGAGGTAGATCAGGGCGTCGTCCTGCTGCAGCAGGGTGACCGCCTGGCCGTACAGCTTGCGGCGCTGCTCGACGTCACCGGCCTGGCGGGCCTGGGTCAGCAGCGTGTCGAGCTGCGGGTTGCGGTAGCCGGCGACGTTCTGGCTGCCGCCGGTGCCGACGAAGTTGGTGATGTTGGCGTCCGGGTCGATCCGTCCGCTCCACCCCAGTTGCAGCAGCTCGAAGTTGCCGCGGTCCTGCTCGTCGAGGAGCGAGGAATACTCCACCGGGTTGATCTTCAGGTCGAATCCGCCGTCCTTGACCATGGACTGCAACGCCTGGGCCAGGCGCAGCGTGTCAGGGGTGTTCGAGGCGAGCATCGTCACCTCGTACGGCGTCTGCACTCCGGCCTCGGCGAGCAACTGCTTGGCCTTGGCGGGGTCGTGCGCCGGGCAGGTCTGCGCCTCGGGGGACGAGAACGTGCTCGCTGGCGAGATCGGCGAGCAGGCGACGGCGTGCTCACCGTTGAAGACCGCGTCGACCAGGGCCTTGCGGTCGATGGCGTGCTCGAAGGCCTGCCGCACCTTGGCGTTCTGGGCGAGCGGGCGGTTGATGGGCTTGGGAGTGGTGCCGACACCGTCGACGTTGCCGACGTTGATGGTCAGGCCCTGGTATCCGAGGGACTGCGACTGAAGGACGGAGACCGCGGCGTCCTGCCGGAGCGAGGCGACGTCCTGGGTGGAGACGGAGTCGGCCACCTGCGCGTCACCGGAGCGCAGGTTGGCGGCCCGGATGCTCGCGTCGGTGAGGATCCGCCACGAGATGCCATCCAGGTGCACCTTGCTGGCGTCGTAGTAGTTCGGGTCCCGCACCACCTCGATCGAGTTCTGGGGCACCCGCTTGGCGAACTTGAAGGGACCGACGCAGACCGGCGCCGAGGCGAAGTCGTCCCCCCGGGCCTGCAGTGCCTGCGCGCTCATGATCATGCCGGCCCGGTCGGCGAGGGCGCCGAGCAGCGGCGCGAACGGCTGCTTCAGTCGCAGGACGACGGTCTGCGCGTCCGGGGTGTCGACGCCGTCGATGGGGCCGAGTTCGCTCTTGCGCGCCGACCGGGCGTTGGTGAGGTGGCGTTGCAGGGTGGCCTTCACCGCGGCCGAGTCGAACGCCGTCCCGTCCGCGAAGCGCACGCCGGGCCGCAGCGGGATGGTCACCGTCCGGCCGTCGTCGCTCGTGGTGGGCAGGGCCGTCGCGAGCTGCGGTACGACCTGCGCCTGCTCGTTGACGTCGTAGAGCTTCTCGCACATCGCCTGGAAGACGTAGCGGGAGTAGAGGCTTCTCGACAGTGTCGGGTCCAGCGCGTCGGGTTCGGCGGAGAGGGCGATGACCAGGTTGCCGCCCTGCTTCACGGAGGCGGGGTCCGCGGGCGTGCCGAAGGCGTCCTGGCCGGCCGACTGGTCGCCGCCGGACGGGTTGCCGCCATCGCTGTTCGACACCGGTGAGCAGGCGACGGCCGTGCAGACGACGGCAACCGCCGCCACCGCGGCCCGGAGCACCCGACGGCGGGGCAGTGTCGTTTCGCGGACGGAGAGGTTCGTCATGGAGAGCTCCTCAAGTGGGCGATTCGGGGAGCGTATGTTGTATACGATGACCGCCGCAAGACCTCCGTGACGGGGCTTCTCAGGCCGGGGTGCGGCCGTACAGGGCCGCGCGCAGCGCCGGCCGGAAGACCCGCCGGACATCGGCCGGGGACAGCGCACCGACCGAGCGGATCGGGTTCAGGTACCGCGTGAAGATCAGCCCACCCAGCACAGCGACCGCTGCGGTGGCCCGTCGCGTCGCGTCCGGCCCGCCGATAAATTCAGCGATGCGGAGGCGCAGCTCACCGTCCAGGTAGTCCCTCAGGGCGCGCATGGTGGCGTCATCCTGCACCACCATCCGGCTCTGCGCGGGCCCGGCGGCGTCCCACAAGCCGGTGACCGAGTCCAGCAGACGGTCGGCCAACTGCTCCCGGTTGCCCCGCAACGCCTGGTCGAGAGCGGTGGGATCAACGCAGAGCAGGTTCAGTGACTGACTGAAGAGGCCCTGCTTGGAGCCGAAGTGGTAGCTGATCAGCGCCACGTCGACGCCAGCGGCGGCGGCGACGGCCCGCAGGGTGGTGCCCGGATAACCGTGCGTCAGGAACAGCTCGCGGGCGGCCCGCGCGATGCGGGCCTTGGTGTCGGGGTTGCCGCGGGGCCGGCCCCGAGTTTTATTCAACACGGTTGAATACTGCGCTTCCCCGCTGGCACGGTCAACGCCGTCAACCCCAGCGAGGAGCGAACACATGCGCACTGTCGTCTTCGGCGCCACCGGCCCCACCGGCCGTCAGATCACCGAACAGGCTCTGGCCGCCGGCCACGAGGTCGTCGCTGTCACCCGCCGCCCGCCCGCCGGGCCACCGCGCCCCGGCCTCACCGTGGTCAGCGCCGACGTCGCCGACCTCGACGCCGTCGACCGGGCGGTGGCCGGCGGCGACGCCGTCCTGTCCAGCCTGGGCGTCCCGCTCACCCCGAAGCCGATCACCGTCTACTCGACGGGCAACGCGAACATCCTGGCCGCCATGCACCGCCACGGGGTCAAGCGCCTGATCACCGTCAGCTCCAGCGTGCTCGACCCCACCTGGCGACCGACCGGCGAGTTCTTCTTCAACAACGTGCTGGACCCGCTGTTCAACCGCAGGGCGGGCCGCACCGCGCACGAGGACATGCGGCGGATGGAGTCCCTCGTCCGCGAGAGCGACCTGGACTGGACCATCGCCCGACCGTCCGGGCTGTTCGACCACCCGACCGTCACCCGCTACCAGGTGGCCGAGGACGTCGCCGACGGCCTCTTCACGGCACGCGCGGACCTGGCGGCGAGCATGCTGGCGCAGCTGACCGACGAGCGGTACGTCCGGCGGGCGATGGCGGTGGTCACCACCGAGGTCAGGCCGAGCATCGCGGGTCTGATCTGGCGCGAGGCCGTGCTGAAGAAGAAGTGACCCGACGGCCGGGCCCCGGTGGGAAGCGGCCCGCTCAGCGCCGCTTCCCACCGTCCTCCTAGGAGTTGTACGCCTGCGCGGTCACCGTGACCTGACGGGCTACGCCCGGCCGCGCCGGCCAGGAGACCCGTACCTCCCGGGTCTCCCCCGGCAGCAGCCAGAAGTAGTTGTCGTCGTAGCGGGCCGGCAGAACCCGGTTGCCGTCCTTGTCGCGCACGGCGAGCCGGACCAGCGCGGCGACCGTACGGCCCTGGTTGCGGACGGTCGTGGTGACGGTGTTGCGCCCGTCCACGACGCGTACGGTGCTCGACGACGTCGACAGTCGGGTGCGCGGCACGTCGTTGAGCGCCCGCATCTGCTCGGCCTTGTCGTAGCGCCAGTAGGTGTTCTCCGCGAGCAGCCGGTCCCGGCTGTCGCGCAGCTCCAGTCGCACCAGGTGCAGCCCGCCGCCGTCCGGCGCGGCGAGGGGGAAGACCGTCCTCGTGGCCGAGCGGGCCACGTCCACCCGCTGACGCTGCGCCGGACCCAACGACCGGCCGCTCAGGTCGTAGCGTCGGGCGCTCACGGTGACCCCGCTCAGCGGCGCGGCGGTGTGGTTGACCACCCGCACCTGCCAGGTGCCCGGGTCGGCCTGGACGTGCACCGGCTCGCATCCCTTGCGGGCTCCGTAGTAGGCGCCGTTCACGTCGAGGTCGTAGTCGTAGGTCTGCCAGACCGTGCTGTGCCACGCCGGGTGCGACATCCACAGCAGCAGACCGGTGGCGTCCTGCCACAGGTTGGCGTTCCACGCCTCGAACATGGCGCGGTGGCTCTCGTAGTTGACGAACTGCGCCCGGGTGGCGAACTCGTCGAGCGAGCCGGACTCACCGAGGCGCGCGTCGATCGCCGCCTGGTACGTGCCGACGCGCTGGTTACCGACCGTCGACCAGTCGTGGTAGTTCCACACCTCACCGATCGGCCACTCCGGAGCGTCCCCGACGAGGTTGCGCATGCTCTCGGTCACCGACACCACCGGCATGCCGATCTCGGTGTGGAAGCCGAACGAGTCCGCCTCGTAGATCGTCTTGTCGGTGTAGGTCGTCGGGTCGACCCAGCCGTACGGTCCACGCCCGCTCACGATGCCGCTGGCCGAGTTGGGGATGTAGAGGATCTCCGGGTGCTCGGTGGCGACGGCCTGCTTGAGCCCGGCGTCGACGATCGGCGGCGGGTCCCCCTCGTTGGCGCCGCACCAGACGACGATGCTCGGGTGGTGGCGGAAGCGCCGGATGGTGTCGGCGGCGATGTCGACGTAGCCGGGCGGGTTGGGCAGGAACGCGCCGGCCTGCCAGAAGTCGTTCCACACCAGGATGCCCTGCTCGTCGCAGGCCTGGTACAGCTCCTCGCGGTTGCTGCTGCCGAGCCAGTTGCGGATCATCGTGAAGTTCATGTCGCGGTGCATCTCGACCGTGTCGGCCAGCCGGTCGGGCAGCACCCGGCGCAGCAGCTCGTCCCAGCCCCAGTTGCCGCCACGGGCGAACACCGGCACGCCGTTCACCGTGATCTTCAGTTCGGTGATCTTGTTGCTGACCGTCTTGACGTCGGTCCAGCGCTGCCCGTCGGCGGAGACCTGGATGACGAAGTCGCGGGCGTACGCCTGCTCCCAGACGATGGTGACCTGGTCGAACGCGACGGGAGCGCCGAGGTCGACCTGGATCCACTGGTTGTCCTCGAACTTCGACGACCACCGGGTCCGCGGGTTGCCGTCGACGGCCCGCTCCGGGCCGTTGGAGTCGCCGTCGGACGACGACGCGGTGGCGGTGCGGCGCAGCGCCAGGTCGACGTCCGGCTCGGCCTGGCGCTGCACCGAGAGCGCCCACATGGACACACCCCACGACGTCGCCCGCGCACCGGTCTGGATGCGCAGGTGCTGGGCGGTCTGGCTGGGGAACGTCTCGACCTGGGTGGCGCGGCTGCCCAGCGGGGTGTCGTTGCTGACGGCCTTCACGTCGGTCCACGCGTTCCCGTCGGCGGAGACCTGGACGCGGTAGTCCAGCGCGTACGCCTGCTCCCACACGATGGTGACCCGGTCGAAGTCGACCGCCGCGCCGAGGTCGACCTGGATCCACTGGTCGTCCTCGGCCCGGGAGGCCCACCGGGTCGCCGGATCGCCGTCGACGGCCCTTCCGGGACCGTTGCCGTCGTTCTCCGAGGACGACGCGATGGCGTCGCGGCGCAGGGCGAGATCCGGGCCGGTGCCGTCGGCGACCGACAGCGAGAACATCGAGATGCCCCAACCGGTGGCGCGCTGGCCGGCCTGGATGCGTACGTGCTGGGCGTGCTGACGGTCGAACGTGACCGTCTGGGTCGCGGCGCCGTCGACGAACTCCAGCGCCGGCTTGCCGGGGGGCGAGATGACGACCGGCTGGTGCCAGTCGTAGGCGAACTCGCGGATGCCGAAGCGCAGCGCGCGCCGGTCGCTGACCGAGCGGTTGACGGTGGCGGTGAGGGTGAGGTCGTACAGGTGCGGGTCGCCGTAGCCGTTGGGCCACCAGAGCCGGGGCTTGCGCAGCCGCAACGCGGGGAAGCGCTGCGGGCTGAAGGTGACTGTGGTGTTCGCGCCGGCGGGGACGGTCACCGTGGACTCGACGCGTACCTTGTCGAACTCGGCGCGGACGGTGACAGTGGTGGCGCTGGCCGCCGCGTTGCGGACCGGCACCCGGATGGTGACCTCGGCGGTGTCGGTGCCGGGCAGGTCGGGCAGCGTGGTCTGCACGTGCGGGTCGCCGATGACCACGGCGCCGGTGCTGCGCAGGCGGACGTGGTCCCAGAGGCCGGTGACCCGGTCGCGGACGGCGGGCATCCAGTCCCACCCGGACACCGCCAGGTAGGTCGGCGCGTCCAGGTAGTGGCGGGCCGACTGGAGGAAGGTACGGCCGTCGGGGCCCTTGTCGCCGGGGGTGCCCGGGTGCGGCATCGGGGTCACCCGGACGGCGAGGACGTGCTCGCCACGGTGACCGGCCAACGCGTCGGTGATGTCGAAGGCCGCCCGCGCGAACGGGTGCGTGACGGTGCCGACCTGGACGCCGTTGACCCAGGCGGTCGCCTCGTGGTTGATCCCGTCGAACTCCAGCCAGATCCGTCGGCCTGCCGAGGTGTCCAGCTCGCGTGGCAGTCGCAGCGCGCGCCGGTACCACCAGGCGTGCCGTGACAGCGCCTCCGGGATGCGCATGTTGTTGAAGCCGGCCACGGGGTCGGGCAGGTGACCCTGCTCGACCAGGGTGCCCAGCACGGTGCCGGGCACCGTCGCCGGCAGCCAGGACCGGACGTCGACACCGGCGCGGGAGAGTTCGGCGCCGTCGGCGGTGCCGGCGAAGTCGTCCATCGTCAACGACCAGCCCGACTCCAGCGGGACCGTACCGTCGGCGGCGACTCTCAGCTCGGGGGCCGGGCCGGTGTTGCCGCCCTCCCAGCTGGTCCAACCAGCGGCCTTCGGCCGGCCGGCCAGCGGTACGCCGTAGACCTGGAAGCCGTTGAGGCCCACCGGGTTGCTGTTCGAGCGCTTCGTGACGGTCATCCGGATCCACCGGGCGGTGACGGGCTCCGGCAGCTTGATGGTCTGTACGCCGCCCTGCCCCTCGCTGGTCTCGTACACCGACCGCCAGGAACGGCCGTCGGTGGAGACCTCGATCCGGTACGCCGTCGCGGCGCTGGACAGGATCTCGTCGCCGTCGGTGTCGGTGTAGTTGCCGTCGAACGGCGCGTCGGTGAGCGTGGCCTCGAAGACCAGGCAGACGGCCTCGACCCGGCACGGCGCCTCGAGGTCCACCGAGATCCACTGTGGATCGCCGTTGGCGGCCCGCCATCCGCTCCCCCGCACGCCCACCAGCGGCAGACCGTCCACGGCGAAGGTGGCGGGGGTCGGGGCGTAGTCGGTCGAGGAGACCGCCACCGGGCGGTACCGGGCGAGGTCGGTGGTGGTCGGGGTGGTGCTCGGCGTCGGCCCGGCGGCGGACGCGAGGGCGTCCGGCAGGACCGCTGTCACCCCGACCGAGGCGAGCAGCGTCGCACCGGCGGAGAGGAAGGTACGCCGCGAAATCGGCGATGGCTCGGACATCGTGCCTCCAGAAGTGACAACGTTGTCAGACGGCGGGGATCCGTGACAACGTTGTCAGATGGTGGCCTGATGTTTCCCGGGAGTCAAGAGCCGGCGTCCATCGTGATTCCGCCACCACGTTCCGCAGCTGTTCCACTCCGGACATCGACCGTGGCCGTCTTTCCTGCTGCCTGGCCGCCGGCACACGGCGAGGCCTCTAAGCCCATCGGATCGCGGAGGGCGTGGGGCTCCGGGGTGTCACGGGTTCGGCGGCTCGGCGGCTCGGCGGCTCGGCGTGGCAGGCTTAGCGGATTGCCTTTGGAGCTGATGTCACAAACGAATCAGCCGTCCACTCCGCCGGGCCGACGATGCCACAAACGATCACACCGCCCACCGCCAGGCCGGCGATCCCGCAAACGATCAGACCACCCACACCGACAAGCGGGCGATGCCGCAAACGATTCAGCTCCAAAGGCAGCGACCGCCACCTACGGCTCCGCCCTGAAGATGCCCACCCCTGCGGCAACACCCGCTCGGCCGCCGTTCACACCCGGAGGCCCGGCGCCCCAGCCGCCGACTCAGCCGCCGATCCGATGGCGCCGCGAGTGCCCGGCGCTGGGCGAGGTGTTTGCCCATCCGTACCCATCAATCACCTGGCTGGAGGCGACCAGCGCCCGCGCGGTCAGCTCGCCGGCCCGCCCTCGCGGCGATCGGGGTCCCGGGGGCGGTACTCGGGGCGCAGCTTCGCGCTCGCGAACGCCGCCTTCACTGCCGCCGAGAGGGCGGCGATGTCGTACGCGCCGTGGTGTCGACGGCCGTTGATGAAGAAGGTCGGGGTGCCGGTGACGCCGCTGAGGTCGGCGGAGTCGACGTCCTCGGCGATCCGGTCCACGCCCATCCGCTTCACCATGTGCTCCCGGAACCCGTCCAGATCCAGGCCGAGCTGCTCGGCGTAGCCGAGCACGTCGGTGGGGCTGAGCGCGTCCTGGTGGGCGAGCAGCAGGTCGTGCATCTCCCAGAACGCGCCCTGTTCCCCCGCCGCCTCGGCGGCCTCGGCGGCGAGCTGGGCATGCGGGTGGACGTCGGTGAGCGGCAGGTGCCGCCAGACGTACCGGACGTTGGCGAAGTCTGCCAACAGCTCTCGGACCACCGGCTCGGCCTGCCCGCAGTAGGGGCACTCGAAGTCGCCGTACTCCACCACCGTCACCGGCGCTTCGAGCGACCCGCGCATGTGGTCGCGGTTCGGGTCGACCGGCAACATCAGGTCGACGATGCCCTCGGTGACGCCCAGCAGCGCGCGTGACCGCCGCGCCGGCGAGAGCCGGCCGACGGAGCGGAACACCAGCCAGGTGACGAGGGACGCGCCGAACGTGGCCACGAGGATGCCGAACTTCGCCTCGTCCAGGGCCGGGCCGTCCAGGGCATGGGTGGCGATCAGCAGCGCGACGGTGAACCCGATGCCGGAGACCGTGCCGACCCCGAGGACGGCGATCCACCCGACGGGCGGCCGGAACCGGTTACCGCTCAGCCGGGCCACCAGCCACGCGGTGAGCACGATCCCGGCCGGCTTGCCGACGACGTACGCCACCACGACGCCGAGCGTGACCGGGGAGGTCACGGCCCTGGCCAGCAGGTCGCCGTCGATCACGATCCCGACGTTGGCCAGCGCGAACAGTGGCACCACCAGGTAACTGGCCCACGGGTGGTAGAGCGTCTGCAGCCGCTCGTTCGGCGACAGCGCGGCGGTGAGCCCGGCTCGCGCCATGCGGGCCAGTTGCGGGGTGGGCTGTTCCCGGAAGAGGCGGAACTGGTCGCTGGCGTGTTGCAGGTCGCTGCGGCCGGGGGCGTACGCGTAGGTCAGCAACCCCATGACCAGGCCCACCGCCACCGGATCGACGCCGGACATCGAGACCGCCAACCAGGCCGCCACCCCCAACACCCCGTAGACCGGCCCGAAGCGCACACCCCACGCCCGGACGAGCAGGACGACGCCGAAGATCACCGCCGCGACGACCAGTGCCGTCACCGAGGGATGGTGCGGGTACGCGATGGCCAGCACCGCGATCGCCACCACGTCGTCGACGACGGCGACGGTCAGCAGGAAACCCCGCAACCGTTCCGAGAAGCGCGGCCCGAAGACGGCCAGAGCCCCGAGCGCGAGCGCCGTGTCCGTGGCCATCACCGCGCCCCACCCCGCGGCGGTGGTCTGCCCGGCGTTGATCGCGAGATAGATCGCGACCGGCACGAGCATGCCACCGATCCCGACCAGCATGGGCAACGCCAGGCGACGCCGCTCCCGCAACTCGCCGATGTCGAACTCGCGGCGCAACTCCAGCCCCGCGACCAGGAAGAAGAACGTCATCAGGCCGCTGTTGATCCAGGTACGCAGGTCGTGCGACACGGTCCATCCGCCGAGCTGGATCGACAGGGAGGTACGCCAGACCGACTCGTACGACGACACATGCAGGTTCGCCCAGCCGAGAGCGGCCACCGCGGCGATGAGCACCACCCGCGCGCCGCCGGTCTCGGTGCGCAGGAACCGGCGCAGCGGAGCGTTGATCCGCCCCTGCCAGGCCGTTCGGCTGGTCCAGCCCCGGCGCATGTTGTCGCTCGTCACGGGGACAATCTTCGCCGACCCGACCGTCACACGGCCCCGATTGCCACTCCTGCCCAGGGAAGACGACCCCGCGCGCTCATCCCTCCCCCACTGCGCCGATCTTGCGCTTTCGGTGGTCGGGTTGCGGGCTTCCGTGTCATTTGTCGCGACAGAAAGTGCAAGATCGCGCGGGGAGGGCGGCGACCTTGGCGGGCATGCACGCAGCGGCACCGGTTGGTAACGTGTCGTGGGGTCGCCGGTTGCCGTCGGCGGCGCTCCCCTGGGGAGGGTCGACATGTGGGCGGACGACGCCGCGCTCGACGCGGCGGCGCGCCGGCTCGACGAGTGGGAATCATCGCTCGCCGAACGGGCGGAACGCGCCAGGGCGCTGTCGACGACGATGCGGGACCTGACCGGCACCGCCCGCAACGCCGACCGGACGGTCGAGGTCACCGTCGACTCGACCGGCCTGCTGATCGACCTCACGCTCGACGAGGGCATCCGGCAACAACCCGCGACCCGCACCGCCCGGCAGATCCTGGAAATCACCGCCGCCGCCCGCGCGGACCTGCTCCGGCAGGTCAGCGCCACAGTCGGGGAGACGCTCGGCGACGACGCGAGCGCCCCGGCCATCATCGACTCGTACCGCAGCCGGCTTCTCCCCGACCAGGGGTCGAACGATGCCCGCCGGTGACGGCATCCAGGTCGACCCGGACGACCTGACCGCCCACGCCGCGCGCCTCGACCGCTGCGCCGGCAGTCTCGACACCGCCCACCAGGCAGGACAGCACGTCCGGTTGGGCGCTGACGCCTACGGGCAGCTCTGCGCGATGATGCCGGTGCTGCTCGGCGGCCTCCAGCAGGCAGTGGTCGACGGCATCGGCGCCGCCGCCACGTCGGTACGCGACACCGCCGGCAGGCTGCGGGTCGGAGCGGATCGCTACCGCAGCTCCGACACCCATGCCCAACATCTGCTCGACAGCGTGCGGCAGCACCGGCTCGACGAGGTGCGGCAGCACCCGCTCGACGGGGTGCGGCAACACCGGTGACGTCGAACCCGCTCGTCGCCACCGCTGCGGACACCCCGCCCAGCGCCTGGGCGGGCGTGTGGATCTGCGAGGACATCGACCTCATCGCGCAGGGCATCCGCAACGGCAGCTGGATCGACGGCAGCCTCGGCGTCGTGAGCGCCGGGCTGGACGCCCTCGCCCTCGTCTCCGACCCGGTCGGTGCGCTGCTCCAGTACGGGATCGCCTGGCTCATCGAACACGTCAAGCCGCTCAGCGAGGCGCTGGACTGGCTCGCCGGCGACCCCGCGCAGATCACCGCACACGCCCAGACCTGGCGCGCCGTCGCCGGGTCACTGCGCGACGACGCCGCCGAACTGGCCCGCGCCGTGCGCAACGACGTCGCCGGCTGGGGCGGCAGCGCCGGCCCCGCCTACCGGGCCTGGGCCAACGAACAACACCAGGCCATCACCGGCCTCGCCCAGGGCGCCGACACCCTGGCCGCGATCACCGAAGGTGCCGCCGGCCTGATCGCCGCCGTCCGGCTCCTCGTCCGCGACGCCATCGCCACCTGCGTGTCCCGCATCATCGTGTACGCGGGCGAACTCCTCATCACCGGCGGCCTGGCCGCACCCCTGGTCGTGGAGCAGGTGACGACGTTGGTCGCGTCGTGGGGTGCACGGATCGCGCGGCTGCTGCGCGGGTTGCTGGCCAGCCTGCGGCGGCTGATCCCGGAGGTACGCCGACTCGCCGACCTCATCGAGAAGCTCAAACAGGCGTTGGGGCGACTCCATAAGCAGCCACCCGCCTCACAGAAGCCCGACGGCCCCGAGCCGACCAAGACTCCGGGCTATCCCAGCCGACCGGACTTCACCAAGGCCGAGATCGACGCACGGAAGATCACCACCTACGCCATGAACCCGGACCACCCTGTCGGCAAGAACAAGTACCGCGTCATCAACTCCACCACCGGCCTCGGCCCGGAGGATGCCGACGTGATCATGCAGCAGATCCGCGAAGGGGTTGTCGCTGGTACGCCACTGCTGGGCAAGGCCGACGAGTTCGGCCAGCGGTGGAACGTGGATCTACCCCTGACCGGGCCAGGTGGCACGGTCATCGTCCGCACAGCTTGGATACTGGAGAATGGATCCTCTTCGCCGCGAATGGTGACCATCTCGTTCCCGCCCAAGGAAGGGTGACATGTTGGAGTTGTACGACGTGGTTGAGCTCCGCGAAGCCATTCCGGGAGAATCACTGCCTGCCGGGGCAGTGGGAACCGTCGTTCATATTTTCAACGGCTCCCCAACTGCCTACGAAATCGAGTTCGCCGACGCCGACGGTCGCACCACCGCCATGGTCACGCTCCGGGCCGACCAGGTGATACACCGAGGTGGGTAGTTGGTCGTGCGTCACTCATCGTCGCAGATCGCGATGATGCTTCACCGAACCACGCATAGTCAACGGTGCAGACGGCGGGAGCAGTCGCCGTCGTAGCCGTCGCGCAGGAGGCATCGCCGGCCGCCCGGCATCAGCAGGTCGCAGAAGACCGGGTGACGGAGAAATTGCTGGTCCTCCTCCGAGACAGTGGTCTCCCCCGGGTCCGCCATCGGCATCACCAGCCCTGAAGACGACGCTCGCGTGCCTGATCTCCGAGGAGATCGACTTCGGCTGATCGGCGAGGAGGCGACACGGATCCTCGGCTACCACTGACGCCACAGGACCAGGACCTTGGCGATGTCTCGCACTGGACGCAGGCGTCGACCACGATCCGTTTTCGGATCAGCCGGCCAGGGCAATGCCGTGTAGGTGGGCGATTCCGGGTGCGGTGACGGCCAAGCTCCGGACGACGGCAGCCGCGAAGAAAACTTAGATTGGACGGCGACCGGGCCCATCAATCAGGCAGGGAGGCCTGCACTCATGACGGCGGATGTGCCATAGCGGCTTTCGATGAGCGGGGCGGCGTGATCTTCAAACGGATGTGGCAGGACCTACGACGGCAACCTCGATGGTTCCTCCGGGCAATGCTGGTATCGGCGGCCGGCACCTTTGCTGCGATGCTGATGAGGGGCCCCAACCAGGGGTTCGGTGGTCCAGTGTTGTACTTCGCCGTGCTACTCGGGTCCGGTGCGATGCTCGTGTCGTCGGTCGTACTGGTGCTGTTGCGCGGGCGGGATTCACGCCGGTGACCGGTAGAGCACTTACGGACGTCCGAAGCTGCTTGATGACCTGCCGTCCGAGAACACCACCATCGGGCGATGCGACACCCGCTCGCCGTCACCTGCACGTTCCAACGTTGGATTCGCAACAGGCGGCCCGGGCTGGACCGACGCCTGGTCCCCGTCGGCCGCCGCGTCCTCGTCGATCAGGACACGGCGATGTCGACCAGCGCAGTTTGGCACGTCGATCAGGTCCAACTGGACTGGAGACGCCTGGTCAGCGGCGTCGGCGGCGGGAGCAGTCGCCGTCGTGACCGTCGCGCAGGAGGCAACGCCGACCGCCGGGCAGTCGCAGGTCGCAGAAGACCCGGTGACGGAGGAACTGCTGGTCCTCCGCGGAAACGGTGGTCTCCCCCGGATCCGCCATGGGCAGCACCAGCATCCATCGGCCGATGACCCTAGCCAGGCGTTGCGCGGCCGGCAGGTCGTTGGCAACGACGGGCAGATGGATGACGTACCGCTGGCTCATCTGGTCTGGTCCCGCTCGTTGCGGGCGCGGGCCTGATCGGTCTGCCAGCGACGCAGACCGGCCTTGATCCGTGCGGTTTCGCGGCGACTCTCGGCGAGCGCGGCGTAGACGGCGGCCATGTCGCCGGCGACCCGGTCGAGGAAGGCGTACACGTCGTCGGGGTTCAGGCCGCGACGTCCGAGCCCGACCGGCGGGAAGCGGCGCTCACGCACCTGCCACGGCAGCAGACTGGTGTACGCGGCCGAGCGGTAGGTCGCGCCGCCGCGCGGCGGCTCTGGTCGCTGGTTGCTGGCGTTCATGTCTGCCTGCCTTCCTGCTGCGGAGGGGCGAGGGGTTCGGGAGACACGGCGGCCGTTCGGGGGGACCGGCCGGCCGCCGTGCTGTGATCAGCCTGCGACAGTCCGCAGTGGAAACGCAACGTTCTAAACCGCAATTTCGCTGCTGTGCATTGACTTTCTTTGCTGAAACCCGTAGGAGTTGCAGGAGCAGGTCACGCAGTGTTGCGAGACGGAACCAGGGAGTGTGCGGATGCCCGAAGACATCGGATCGACAGTGCCGCGCCGGCAACTCGGCCGGCTGCTGCGGCAGTTCCGCAACGAGGCCGGGGTGACGCTCGACGCCGCCGCCGAGGCCCTCGAATACAGCCGGCAGAAGATCTGGCGCCTCGAATGCGGCCAGGGTTCCGTCCGGGTGCTCGACGTCAAGGCGATGTGCGAGCTGTACGGGGTGTCGCCGGAGATGACCGAGGCGATGCGCGGGCTGGCCGTGGAGACGAAGTCGAAGGGCTGGTGGCACGCGTACGGCGATGCGGTGCCGAACTGGTTCGAGCTGTACGTCGGCCTGGAATCCGCCGCCGCCCACCTCCGCCGTTATGACGAGTCGCTCATCCCTGGGATCCTTCAGACCAAGGAGTACGCCCGCGCGCTTTATCGCCTTGGCGGGATGCTGAACGAGGAGGAACGCGAGCGCGCGGTCCAGGTCCGGCTTCAACGGCAGGCACTGCTCTCTCGGCGGCTGCCGGCAGCTCCCAGGGTTGAATCCGTGTTGTCCGAGGCGGTGCTTCGGCGTGGCGTTGGCAGCCCAACCGTCATGACCGAGCAGCTCGCTCACCTCACCAAGCTGTCCGAGCTACCGAACGTCAGCGTCAGAGTGCTGCCCCTGGCAGCAGGCCCGCAGCCCGGGGCGGTCGCGGGATCCTTTGTGATCCTCGATTTCCCGGCCACCAAGGGCGGTCGTACCGCGCCGGAGCCCTCCGTGGTCTACAGCGAGTCATTGACCGGCGCTCTGTACCTCGACAAGCCCGACGAGCTGGCCGCCTACCAGCGCGTCTGGCGAGGCCTGGATGCGCTGGCCCTCGGCGAGGCAGAATCGACTGACATGATCAAGCGGATCGCTGGGGAGATGCGGCATGACTGACCTGAGTGGCGCCGTCTGGCGCAAAAGCACCCGCAGCGGCGACAACGGCGGTGACTGCGTCGAGGTCGCCACAAACCTCCCCGGCGTTGTCGCCGTGCGCGACTCGAAGGATTCCACGGGACCGGTACTCACCTTCACCGCCCAGGCCTGGACGGACTTCATCGCGGCGGCCAAACATGAGGGCCGCGCCAGCTGAAGGTCGGGCGTCGCCGACGGTGTGCGGGCGCCGCCTTAACCAGTCGGTCACCAGTCACCTGCCCACTTCGACGGCGGTGTGACGGCGAGGTGCGGCTCCGCACTGATCGGTTCGAGGGCGTGCACCACCCGCAGGTGCCCGTCGGCCGCCGCGTCCTCGTCGATGATGACGCGGCCACTGCTGCCGTCGGTGCTGACCAGCAGCCACCGGCTGGGGTAGATGCTGCCGTCGTCGACCAGCGCCCGCACCCCGAAGGCGCGGGCCAAGGTAATCGCCGACTCTCGTTCACCCTGACCGGTGGCATCGGCTGGGTCGGTGTCACCGGTCAGGATCCAGCCGAACTCCTCGTCGTGCGGTGGAGGGCTGAGCATGGCGACCGGCCGAGGGTCATCGACTGCTCGATCCTCGACGCGTCCCACGTAGACGGCGTCCGGCGAGATGCCGTAGCTCTCGTCCAGAAATCGGCAGAGCGCCCCTGCGGGCAACTCCTGCTCGACGTGGATCTGATAACGCACCCTCACCCCCCGGGTAGCTCCCCCAACGCCGGCTGCCATCGCACGTCTGTTGCACGTGCGGGAATTGCGCATCCGTGATGGACGGCAATCACGTGTCACTCCGTCGAAGCCGCCAGCATTTTGTCCGACCACCGACAGAGTTAAATGCGAGCCGGATAGCTGACAGGGCACTTCTTCGACCACCACGCTAATCTGCCTTCGGCGGTTTCGCTGAAACAGGCGACCATTCCTAAAGGAGAATGTCATGTTCATCGTGGCGACGCAGGATCCGAAGACACGCGGTCAGTCTGAGGCTCCCGAATCGGGCGCGGACGCGTGGGGTGCCCTCCTACCCATCGACGCCGGGCTCACGCAGGCCGAGGCGGACCGGCAACTGGCCACCTACCTGGCCGGGGTGCAGGCGGGCGAGCCGCTGTGCATCCGCGCGCACGGCAACGACGAGGAAATCGGCGACGCCGAAGCCGGTGCCAAGGACTGGGGCTGGACGTACAAGAAGCTGGCCCGAATGCTGGCCACCCACCTGACCGCCACCCCGAGCGTCGTCCTGATCCGGTCGTGCGCCGAGGAGGTGACCAACTTCCCCACCCAGATGGCGGTCCGCCTGGAGTCGAACTGGCCGGGCGCGAACCACCTCGACGGGGTCGTCATCTACGGCTACAACACGTCCGTCAGCATCAGCACGCCAATCCCCTCGCCGCAGCAGCTGAAAAAGAACGTCCAGATCCAGCCGGTCATCATTTCGTTGTGACCGACGACGGCACCTAGCAATCGGTTCCGTACATAATTCCTTCAGCAACTCGGGCTCTCGCATCGACCTGTCACATTCGCACGGAATAGACAGTCCGATATTCTTGAGGAATCCGACGGCGGGCCCGCCGCTGACCATCTCACCTCTGAATTGGTCACCGGAGTTGCCGACGACCGCGTCCACTCGCAGTCGGTCCGCCGGCATCGCCAGTAGCGGAGGGACAGCAATGGGGCTGCCGCCGCTGGCTCGCAGGCCTGCCATGCTCAGGCCATGGACGACCTGACGAGCCGCGTACGGCAATTCGCGGAAGAACGGGACTGGCAACAGTTCCACACGCCCAAGAACTTGGCCATGGCACTCGCTGGTGAAGTTGGTGAGCTGATTGCCGAGTTCCAGTGGCTCACGCCCGAGCAGTCTGCGGCGGTCATGTCTGACCCGGACGCCGGCAAACGGGTGAGAGCCGAGATCGGCGACGTCATGATCTACCTGACCCGGCTCGCCGATGTACTCGACGTCGATCTAGTGGAGGCGGCTCTGACCAAGCTTCAGGATTCGGCTCGTCGCTACCCCGTTGACCTGGCTCGCGGTTCAGCCTCGAAGCGGTAGCCGCAGGCAGCGTCGGCATGGCGCCGAGTTGATCTATTCGTTACAGTCCACCACGTAGGAGCGCGTCACGACGGGCTTCCGGCGAGTGTCGGATACGCCCCCCATGCGCACGATCACTTCGTGCTGCCCGGGGGCAAGAGTTGTCAGCGTTTCGTACGTCCGCCGATGGTCTGCTGCGCCTGGTCGCTAACGGAACTCTCGCGGACCGGATCGCGGAGCAGATCGGCCGAAACGTGAGTCCGGCGGAACGCCGTGCCTGGTCGCGCAGCCTTGAGGTGCTCGGCCAGGATCTCGCCGATGCCGGCCTGAGCCAGGTCGAGATGCTCGTCGAGTACCAGTTGCCGCTGACCAGCAAGCGGGTCGACGTGGTTCTCGCCGGTGTGGACCCGAGGACCGCCGACGACTCCTACGTTGTCGTGGAGTTGAAGCAGTGGTCCTACGCCGAGTCCTACGAGGGCTCCGGCGACCTCGTGGCGGTGGAACACGCACGTGGCCCACGGCTCCACCCTGGCGTCCAAGTCGAGCTGTACTGCCAGTACCTGACGGACTTTCTCGGCGTCCTCACCACGGAGCGGAACCGGATCCGTGGGGTGGCATACCTACACAACGCGGTCGACCGAGACATCAGTGACCTGTTCGATCGCGGATCAACCGAGCAGAGCCGCATCTTCACCAAGCAGCGGCGCGGCCAGTTCATCGATTACCTGCGCACCCATCTCGCCCCGACATCAGGTACCGGGGCCGCAGACCGGTTCCTCACCAGTTCCGTTCGCCCCAGTCGTCATCTGCTCAGGTACGCCGCACAGGAACTGCAAAGCCGGTCGCACTTCACGCTGCTGGATCAGCAGCGTGTGGCTTACGAGTTGGTGCTGCACGCCGTGGAGCGCGCCCGATCGGCGGATCGGAAATCGGTCGTTGTCGTATCGGGCGGACCGGGCAGCGGCAAGAGCGTGATCGCGTTGTCGGTGCTCGGTGAGTTGGCACGCCAGAACCGGTCCGTCATGCACGCGACCGGCTCGCGGTCGTTCACCCAGACGTTGCGCCGGTACGCAGGCAAAGGCTCGACCCGGATCAAGAACCTGTTCAGCTACTTCAACAGCTTCATGTCCGCCGAGCGCAACGGTCTGGACGTCTTGATCTGCGACGAGGCGCACCGCATCCGGGAAACCTCCGTCAACCGGTTC
This sequence comes from Micromonospora parva, assembly GCF_000718515.1. Classification (GTDB taxonomy): domain Bacteria; phylum Actinomycetota; class Actinomycetes; order Mycobacteriales; family Micromonosporaceae; genus Micromonospora; species Micromonospora parva. Next base: position 95,264 of record NZ_JNZS01000027.1, read on the forward strand.
ACGCCGAAAGTCAAGCGGGAGAAGGCTCGGTCGCAGATCGACGAGCTTATCGCCGCTGCTCGGGTGCCGGTCTTCCTGCTCGATGAGCACCAGGTAGTCAAGCCGGGTGAGTTGGGCAACGTGGAGGTCATCTCGTCGTACGCGAAGCAGCTCAACCTTGACGTCGAGGTGGTGTCTCTACACACTCAGTTCCGCTGCGGCGGCAGCGAGGCGTACGAGCAGTGGGTCGTTGATCTGCTCGGGCTCGACGGCGGCGAGCCGTCGGTCTGGACCGGCGACGGGAGGGTCGACCTGCGCCTCGCCGAGTCGCCGCAGGAGTTGGAGACCTTCCTCGCCGGCAGGCAGGCAGCCGGTCTCACGGCGCGCATGTCCGCCGGCTACTGCTGGCCGTGGAGCGACCCGCGAGCGGACGACAGCCTGGTGCCGGACGTACAGATCGGCGGCTGGTCGAGGCCCTGGAACGTCAAGAGCGACCGCAGCGTCGGCGAGGCGCCAGGTAGCGCGTTCTGGGCCACTGACCCGGACGGCTTTGGCCAGGTGGGCTGCGTCTACACCGCGCAGGGTTTCGAGTACACCTGGTCGGGCGTCATCATCGGACCGGATCTGGTGGCGCGGGATGGCCGGCTGGTGACTCGACGCGAGGAGTCGAAGGACCCGGCGTTTCGCAGTCGCAAATTGGTCAGCGACACCGAAGCCGACTTGCTGATTCGCAACACCTACAAGGTTCTGCTGACCCGCGGGATGCGGGGCACGATCGTCTACTCCACGGACCCGGAGACGCGGGAATACCTCGCGTCGATGGTCAAGGTGATCCGACCGGTCGAGACTGTCTACGAAACGGCCATCGGAGACGACCTCGGCTGACGACCGGTGGGCTCGGCGGCACGACAGGTGCGAAGGGGCACTCGCCACACGGGGTCAACTGGTCAAGGGATGTCTGAGCGAGGAGGTCAACCCGACCGGTCCAGTGACCTATGGTGAGAAGTCGGGCGCCGGGTGGGCGGCCCACGGCCGTGGGTTTCACGTTGTTCAGCCGAAGGGTGCACCGATGAACGACAACGCCCTCGGCGTCGACAACCGCTGAGATGGACTGGGCCGGATGGGCGTTGTTCGGGTTGGTCGCCACCGCGGCGCTCACCGCGGCGATGATCACTGCTCAACTGGCCGGTCTCACCCGGCTCGACCTTCCCCTGGTGCTCGGGGCTTTCGTCACCGGGGATCCGGACCGGGCGCGGGTCGTCGGGTTCTTCCTGCATCTCTGCATTGGTCAGGGTTTCGCGCTCGGTTACGCGGCCGCGTTCGCGCTGTTGCATCGTTCCACCTGGTGGCTCGGGGCGGTGTTGGGGGTCGTGCACGTCGGGATCGCGCTGACGGTGATTCTGCCGCTGCTTCCTGGTGTCCACCCGCGGATGGCGTCGCAGCGGGCGGGGCCGGCCAGCACTGCGGTGTTGGAGCCGCCCGGGTTGTTCGCCGTCAACTACGGCATCCAGACCCCGCTGGTCACGGTCGTCGTCCACGTCGTCTACGGGGCCTTCCTCGGGTTGCTCCTGCAGGCCAGGTGACCCGCGTGACCCACCGCTCGTCCAGGCGGCCCGGCACGGAGCGATCTGCATGACCGACGGGCCACCGATCAGCGACTACGGGCTGATCGGCGACACGCGCACCGCCGCCCTGGTGTCCAGTGACGGCGCGATGGACTGGCTGTGCGTACCACGTTTCGACGGCGATCCGCTGTTCGGTCGGCTGGTCGGAGGCCCGGAAGCCGGCACGTTCCGGGTCGGCCCGGCCGGAGCGGCCACCGTCGTCGAGCGACGGTACAAGCAGCACACCGCCACAGTGGAGACCACCTGGGCGGTGGGCGACGGCCGGCTGCGCCTCACCGAGGCGATGGTGGCCGAGGTCAGCGGTCGGCTGCTGCCGACGACACTGATCGTGCGACGGTTGTCGGCCGAGCAGGCACCGGTCGACGCGGTGGTGGATTTCGATCCGCGCCTCGGCGTACGGCACCGCCGGCCGCGTAGCCACCACCGGCGCCAGGGCCTCGTGTGTGAGTGGGGGGCGCTCGCTGTCGCGCTCGACAGCACGCCCCCGTTCAGAATTGAACCGGGTCGGCCCACCTCGGTCACGGTCCGGCCGGGCCGTCCGGTCACCCTCGTCCTGGCCGTGGCCCACCGCGAACCGCTGATCCACGTCGAGCCGGAGGCCGCCTGGGACCTGCTCGTCGAGGACGAGGCCCGGTGGCGGGCCTGGACCGCGGAGATCGACGAGCGGCTGCCGTTCCGGGAACACGTCGCCCGAAGCCTGCTCACCATGCGGCTGCTGACCTACTCGCCGTCCGGAGCGCCGGTGGCCGCACCGACCACGTCGTTGCCCGAGGATCCCGGTGGCGGACGCAACTGGGACTACCGCTATGTCTGGCCCCGGGACGCCAGCATCGGCGTCAGCGCCTTCCTCAGCTTGGGTAAGGCCGACGAGGCCCGCGGTTTCCTCGCCTGGCTGCTGCACGCCAGCCGGTTGCAACGGCCACGCCTGCCGGCGCTGCTCACCGTGCACGGCCGGCACGTGCCAGCGGAACGAGAACTGCCTGGTTGGCCCGGTTACCTGGACAGTCGTCCGGTGCGGATCGGCAATGGTGCGGCGGGTCAACACCAGCTCGACGGCTACGGCTGGGTGATCGACGCCGCCTGGGCGTTCGCTTCGGCCGGGCATCGCCTCGACGCCGAGACGTGGCGGGCGGTGCGCGGCTTCGCCGACGTGGTCGCCGAGTGTTGGCAGGAACCCGATGCCGGCATCTGGGAGGTGCGGGAGCCCGGCCAGCACGTCCATTCCAAGCTCATGGGCTGGCTCGCGCTGGACCGCGCCCTGGCCATCGCCGACACGCACCCCCTGCGGGAGCGTCAGCGCCGACGCTGGCGGAACGCCCGCGATGCCATCGCCGCCGAGGTCCGGACGCGCGGCTTCGACACGAGGGCGGACAGCTACGTCCGGGGGTACGGCTCCGCCGATCTCGACGCGGCAGTGCTCGTCCTGCCGTTGCTGGACATGGACCGGGCCGAGTCACAGCGGGTGCGGGGCACCGTCGACGCCGTGCGGGACAGGTTGTCCGCCGGCGGCCCACTGCTCTACCGCTACCCGCCCGGACGTGACGGCCTGCCCGGCACCGAGGGCGCGTTCCTGCCGTGCTCGTTCTGGCTCGTTCAGGGCCTTGCCCGCACCGGGCGTCGCCGCGAGGCCGTCGACATGTTCCGGGCCATGGTTGATTACGCCAGCCCGCTCGGCCTCTACGCCGAGGAGGTGGACCCGGCGACGGGTGCCCACCTCGGCAACTACCCGCAGACGCTGACCCACGCCGCGCTCGTCCAGGCGGCACTCGCCATCCGGGACGCCCCCGCTGATGCCGGGTCCGCCTGAGGGGCCGTCCGAGCGCAGGACACGCCTGTGGGACGGCTCGCGCGGGTAGGGTTCCGATCATGACGATTCCGCATCTGACGGCCGCCGACGGCACCACGTTGCCGGCGATCGGGCTCGGCACCTACCAACTGAACGGCTCGGCGGGTGTCGACGCGATCGGTCAGGCGATCCGGGCGGGTTACCGGTTGCTCGACTCGGCGTTCAACTACGAGAACGAGGGCGCTGTCGGTCGGGCCGTGCGGTCGGCGGGCGACGTACGGGACGAGCTGATCGTCACCTCGAAGCTGCCGGGGCGGCACCACAGCTACGACGAGGCGCTGACCACCGTCGAGGAGAGTGTGTTCCGCACCGGCCTCGACCGGATCGACCTGTACCTGATCCACTGGCCGAACCCGAAGGTCGACAGGTACGTGCAGGCGTGGCAAGCGCTGATCGAGGCCCGCGAGCGCGGGCTGGTGCGGCACATCGGTCTGTCCAACTTCCTGCCCGAGCACATCGAGCGGCTGGTGGCCGAGACCGGTGTCGCCCCGGTGGTCAACCAGATCGAGGTGCACCCGTACTTCCCGCAGCAGGAGGCGCTCGACTACCACCGGGAGCACGGCATCCTGGTGCAGGGGTGGAGCCCGCTCGGCCACGGCAACGACCTGCGACAGCATCCGGTGATCGGGGAGATCGCTGCGGCGCACGGCGTCAGCCCGGCGCAGGCCATCCTCGCCTGGCACGTGGCCCGTCAGGTGATCCCGCTGCCCAAGGCCGCCTCCCCGCAGCGGCAGGCCGAGAACCTGGACGTCTTCGGGATCACGCTCACCGACGCGGAGGTCGCGGCCATCACCGCGCTGGGCCGCCCGGACGGGCGTCTCGCGGACCAGGACCCGGCGGTGTACGAGGAGTTCTGACCGGCCCGCCGCACCGGACGGTCAGGGGTCGGGAGAGCATGGGGCGTGCTCGACGGACTCGACGACATCGACTGGGCGCGGCTCGGTCACGCCTACGGGGCGGCCGACGACGTGCCCGACCAACTGCGCGCCCTCGCCTCGCCCGACCCGGCCGTCCGGGACTCGGCGCTGGGCGAGTTGTACACCAACGTCTTCCACCAGGGCGGCCGGTTCGAGGCGAGCGCGTACGCGGTGCCGTTCCTGCTGGAACTGCTCGCCGATGCGGCCACCCCGGACCCGGCGGCGGTGCTCGGGCTGCTGGGTGCCCTGGCGGTCGGCTTCGACGAGGGTGTCCTCCCCGACGGTTTCCCCGTCGCCGAACACCGCCGGGCCGCCGAGGGCGGGCGTGAGCTGCTCGCCGCGAAGCCGCCACCGTGGACCGGCGCGGACGAGTCGACCAAGGAGTACGTCGAGTACACCTACGTCGAGTCCCTCTCCGCTGCGGATCAGCGTCGGCTGTGGGCGTACATCGAACTGTCGGTCTACGACGCGGTGCGCGCCGGGGTGCCGCTGTTGCGCACCCTGCTGCACCACAGCGACCCGGGCGTGCGGACGGGCGCGGCGTACACAGTGGCCTGGTTTCCGGAGGAGGCCACCGGCAGCGTGCCCGCGCTGGCCGCCGCGATCGACGCCGCCGGGAAGCCTGGCGTCGAGGTGGCGTCCGGCGAGGTGGCGACGATGCTGGTGGCGTCGGGGTTGCTCGGCGCGGCGCCGGACGTCCGCTGGTTGGCCGATCCGCGCCCGGTTGTCCGGTGGGGCGCCGCGATCGGTCGGGCCCGTGTCCTCGGCGCGGCGGCCGACCCGGCGACCGTCGAGGAGCTGCTGAGCTGGGCGGCGTCCCCGCCCGACGGCATCGCCGCCCCCGACCACGCGGCCGATCCGAGCCGGGACGAGGTGCTGGCACCCCTGCCCGAGGGGTGGGTGCCGTTCCTCGACGGCGACCTCGGCGGCTACGCGGGCCTGGCCCTGCGGCAGCTCGGCCCCCGGCACAGCGACCGGGCCTTCGACGCGTTGCTCGACCGGCTGCCCGTCGTCAGCGGTGACCGGTCGTTGACGGTGCTGGGTGCCGCGCTGCGCCTCGCCTTCCCGGACGGCCCCGCGCCGGCGGGGACACCGGTCGCGGCGTTGACGCCCCGGCAGCGGCGGCTCGCCGAGGTGCTGGGCCGCTCACCGCAGCCGTGGCTGATCGACGGGCAGGAGTTCGGCAACGTCAGCATGCTGGTCGAGGAGTACGGCCTGCCGGGAAGCCGCCCGGCGGTGCTCGCGTACCTGCGGTAGCCGCCGACCAGCGGCGGACGGTCCGGCGCTGACCGGTGACGGTGTGTGCCGGGTTCGGCCGACGTGCTGTTCACCACGCCCAGGTCGGGGAATTCGGGTCCGCGGGATCGGGGTTGAAGTGCCGGAAGCAGCGGGAGAACGGATGCGGCGGGCGCATCGTGACGAGGAGGACGGACGTGGCCACCGAGGTGGAGTTCGGGCTGGACAGCTTCGGGGATGTCACAGTCGACGCGAAGGGCAGACCGTTGCCGTACGCGCAGGTGATCCGCAACGTCGTCGAGCAGGCGGTCCTCGCGGACCGGCTCGGCGTGGACGCCATCGGCCTCGGTGAGCACCACCGCGACGACTTCACGATCTCCGCCCCGGAGATCGTGCTCGCCGCTATCGCCGGTCGGACCGAGCGGATCCGGCTCGGCACCGCGGTGACCGTCCTCAGCTCGGACGATCCGGTGCGGGTCTTCGAGCGCTTCGCCACCCTCGACGCGGTCTCCCAGGGCCGCGCCGAGATCACCCTGGGCCGGGGCTCGTTCACCGAGTCGTTCCCGCTGTTCGGCTACGACCTGGGTGACTACGAGAAGTTGTTCGAGGAGAAGCTGGAGCTGATGTCCCGGCTGCTCGCGGAAGGTCCGGTGACCTGGGAGGGCAGCGTACGGGCGCCGCTGAAGCAGCAGGAGGTCTACCCGAAGACGGAGTCCGGGCGGATTCGCACCTGGGTCGGCGTCGGCGGCAGCCCGCAGTCGGTGGTCCGGGCCGCCCGGCTCGGTTTCCCGCTGGCCCTGGCGGTGATCGGTGGTGACCCGGCCCGGTTCGCGCCCTACGTGGAGCTGTACCACCGTGCCCTCGACCAGTTCGGCCGCGAGCGCCTTCCGGTCATCGCACACGTGCCCGGCTTCGTCGCCGCTACCGACAAGGAGGCGGCCGATCGGCTCTGGCCGCACGCCCGCAACATGTTGAACCGGATCGGCCGGGAGCGCGGTTGGCCGCCGGCCACCCGGGCCCGGTTCGAAGCCGACATCGCCGAGGGGTCCTGGCACGTCGGTTCGCCGGAGACGGTGGCCCGCAAGGTCGCGGAGACGGTGCGGGTGCTCGGTCTGCAGCGCATCGACCTCAAGTACGCCACCGGCACCCTGGCCCACGAACACCTGATGAGCAGCATCGAGCTGTACGCCACGGCGGTGATCCCGCGGGTGCGGGAGCTGCTGGCCGACTGAGCCCGCGACCCCCGCCTTGCCGGGCGCTCAGGCCGCCGCTTGCCGGCGCGGAGGACTATCTGGTCAAGCCTGCCGAAGTCGCCGAACTGCTGGCCAGAATCCGGGCGCTGCTCCGCCGTGACCAGGACGCGGCACGCCGACTCCCCCTGGGCCTGCGAAGCTGGTTGGACGTGGGCAACCGCCGGGCGCGGCGGCGACGACTGAACCCACGCCGGTGCCGGGCGGCCACGTGGCGGCCGCCCGGCACGGCATCGGCGCGCGTCAGATCAGACGAGCCCGCCGAGGGACGGGTCGCTGATGCTGTCCCTGCCGTTCTCGACGTGGCCCGCGTACCGGTACTCGAAGGCGGCGTCACCCGCGACGCTGACGGTCAGGTCGTACCAGCCGTGGGTACGGGAGAGCGGCCACTGCGCCCGCTCCGTCTCGCCGGGCCGCAGCGACAGCTTGACCGGACGGGAGTTGTAGAGGTCCCGGACGGTTACCTCGACCCGCTTCGACCCACGGTTGGTGAGCGTGAGGGCGACCTTGAAGTCCCGCTCGTCGTACGAGGGGGTGACGTCGAGGTTCGACCGGCCGCCCGTGAACCGGCGGAAGAACCCGTTCGGCCCGTGCACCGACAGGTCGTACCCGGACTCGACCTTCCACGTGTCCGACAGGTGCTTGCCCGGCTCGACGGTGAAGCTGCGCGGGGCGTCCGCGCTGCCTGCCTGGCGGACCTGGAAGACCGCGGCGACCCCGCCCGAGTTGCGGAAGTCGATCCGGAACGCGCCGTCGGCGAGGTGCCCGTCGGCGTGCAGGGTGTACGGGATCGGGCGCGCCGGTCGTACCCCGTGCTCCTGCTTCGGCAGCCGCTGGTCCGCCGGCGGGACCGGCACCTCGTCGGGGTGCCGGATGAGGTCCTCGGGCTTGAAGTCGTCGGTGTCGGGCAGCCGGACCTCGCGTGAGCGGTTCGGGTGTCGGAAATCGAAGGCCGTGGTCAGGTCGCCGACGACGGCACGCCGCCACGGGGTGATGTTCTGCTCGATCAGGTCCGGCCGGCCGTGTCCGAACCGCGCCTCCAGGAACTTGATCAGCGAGGTGTGGTCGAAGACCTGGGAGTTCACGTAGCCGCCGCGGGTCCACGGCGACACGATGATCATCGGTACGCGAAGGCCGAGCCCGTAGGGTCCGGCCGGGTGGTTGGCGTCGCCGGGGAAGATCTCGTTGGTGGTGGGCACCGTGGACTGCCCGTGCTCCCGCGACTGCGGTGGGGTCGGCGGGACCACGTGGTCGAAGAAGCCGCCCTCCTCGTCGTACGTGATGAAGAGCGCCATCTTGCTCCACACCTCGGGGTTCGCCGCGAGGATGTCGATGACCTGCGAGATGTACCAGGAGCCGTACGCCGGCTCCCAGTTCGGGTGCTCGGTGTACGCCTCGGGAGCGGTGATCCAGGAAACCTGGGGCAGGCGTCCCGCCTCGACGTCGGCGCGGAAGTCGGCCAGCAGCGCCTCCGGGTCGCGGCCCTGCGTCCTGATCTCGGTGCCGGTCTTGGCCTTGTCTGCCAGCGGCGTTCCGGGCTGCGCGTTCTGGTACTGGTGGAAGTAGAGCAGCGAGTTGTCGCCGTAGTTGCCGATGTACGGGTCGTTCGTCCAGCCCCAGGAGCCGCCGGCGTTCAGGCCGGTGCCGACGTCCTGGTAGATCTTCCAGGAGATGCCGTTGCGCTCCAGCCGCTCCGGGTAGGTGGACCAGTCGTAGCCGGCCTCCGCGTTGGTGATGACCGGACCGCCACCCTTGCCATCGTTGCCGACCCAGCCGCTGAACATGTGGTAGCGGTTCGGGTCGGTCGGCCCCATCAGCGAACAGTGGTAACTGTCGCAGACAGTGAAGGCGTCGGCGAGCGCGTAGTGGTACGGCAGGTCCTGGCGGGTGTGGTAGGTCATCGCCGTGACGCCCTTGTTCGGCACCCACCTGTCGAACCGGCCGTCGTTCCAGGCGGCGTGCCCGTCGTTCCAGCCGTGCGGCGGGTCCGGCAGGAAGGTCTGGCCGAGGTCCTTCACCTCGGGCCGGAAGGGCAGCAGCTCGTCGGCCCCATTGGGCTGGTGCCACACGTCCTTGCCGGACGGCAGTGTCGCCGGATGGGGGTCACCGAATCCGCGTACACCGCGCATGGTGCCGAAGTAGTGGTCGAAGGAACGGTTCTCCTGCATCAGGATGATGACGTGCTCGACGTCCTTGATCGTGCCCGTCCGGTTGTTCGCCGGGATGGCGAGCGCCTTGCTGAGGTCCAGCGGGAGCGCCGCGCCGATCGCGGGGACTCCCATCGCCTTGAGGAACGTGCGCCGATCCACCGTGCCCATAACTCCGCCTTTTGTGCGATCTGGTCGAGAAACTGGCGACCGGACGCTACCGACGACGGGTTGACGGCGGATGACCGTAGTTCGTTGGTTTTGCGACCACTCGTCGACCGGCTCTGGGCCCTCGATGAGTGCCGGTCACGCCGCCGTGACGTCGACCCGGGTGAGCCGTCGATGCCCGCTCGGGCTCAGGCCGTGCACGCGTTTGAAGGCCGCGCTGAAGCCGAACGCGTCCGCGTACCCGAGGCGACGCGCCACGGCGGCGACCGTCGCTGTTGATTCGGACAACAGGTCGGCGGCCACCGCCATGCGCCAGTCGGTCAGGTAGGTGAGCGGCGGTTCACCCACCAATGCGGTGAACCGTTTCGCCAGTGTGGACCGGGACACCCCGGCCTGGGCGGCCAGGTCGGCCAGGGTCCACGGTCGGCCCGGCGCGTCGTGCATGGCGCGCAGCACCGGACCGACAGTGTCGTCGCTCAGCGCGCGGTACCAGCCGGGCGCCTCGGCCTCCGGCTGGTCGAACCAGTCCCGGACCGTGCACACCAACAACCAGTCCAGCAGACGGTCCAGCACGACCTGCCGTCCGGGCCGACCCGCGTTGAGTTGGGCGTCCAGGTAGTCGCGCAGCGCGGCGCAGTCCTGGTCTTCCGGCACGACGAGCACCGGCGGCAGCGCGCCCAGCAACCGCTGAGGCACCCGACCCCGGACGTGGTACACCCCGACCAACAGCACGAGGCGGTCGGTGTGATCCGCGTCCACCGGGTCGACGACCCCGGTCTGGCCGCGCCGGACGTCCCGCAGTTCCCCGGGCTCGAAGCTCGACCGGGGCTCGGCGGAGAAGACGAACGGCGCCGGCCCGCGCACGATGGCCGCCTCGCCGACCCGGACCAGGCGAGGCTTGTCGCTGTCCGGATGGGAGATCCAGCCCTCGCCCCGCATCGGAACACAGAGCGTCAGCGGGGCGCCGTCGGTGAACCGCAGCGCCCACGGCGGCGTCAGCACCGACCGGCCGAAGGCCGCGCCGTCGGCGTGCAGACCGCGCAGCAGATTGTCGAACGGGTCCATGTCTCCGACGATAGGTCGCGGAGGATGGACCGCGGACGATCGGACATGCCCGTCGTACGACAGGACATGTCCCGCAAACGACCGGGCGCGTTGACTCGTGGTCATGACGACGAACGCACCTTCGACACTCGTGATGGCCGGCACCGGCAAGACCGGTCGCCGGCTGGTCCAGACGCTGCGGGCGGCGGGTCACCACGCCCGGGCCGCCTCTCGCTCCGGTGAGGTGCGCTTCGACTGGTCGCGGCGGGACACCTGGCGGCCGGCCGTGGCAGGTGCCTCTGCTGTCTATCTGCTCGCTCCGGAGGACCCGGCGCTGGCCACCGACTTCGTGACGCAGGCAGTCGACTCAGGTGTCGGCCGGATCGTGGCGCTCTCCGGGCGCGGGATCGACCGGATCGGTGACTTCTCCCCCGGCATGCTCGCCGCGGAAGAGGCAGTGCGGAAGTCCGGCATCGAGTGGACGATCATCCGGGCGAACAACTTCAGTCAGAACTTCAGCGAGGACCTGTTTCGCCAACCACTGCTCGACGGTCGGCTGGCCCTGCCGATGGGGGCCACGCCCGAGCCGTTCGTCGACGCCCAGGACGTCGCCGACGTGGCGGCGACGCTGTTGACCTCGCCCGGTCACCACGGACAGGTGTACGACCTGTCCGGCCCCCGTGCGCTCACCTTCGCTACGGCGGTCGCCACGATCGCGCGGGTGACCGGCCGCTCGATCCGCTACGTGGAGCTCACTCCGGAGCAGTACCACGCCGAACTGCGCGCCGAGGGTTATCCGGCGCAGGCGGCCACGGGGCTGAACGCCCTGTTCGCCGGGATGCGGGCGGGCCATCTCGCCGAACCGACCGACGGGGTACGTCGAGTTCTCGGACGGGACCCGCTCGACTTCGACACCTACGCCGAACGGGCCGCTGCGGCCGGCGCGTGGTCGTAGTCCGCCCGGCGGGCGGCATGAGAGCGGCGTAACAGGTGATCTGCCCGCATACCGCGAGCACCCGGACGTACCGTGAGATCGTGTCGACGAAAGACGTACTCACCAAGGCTGACCTCGCTGAACTTCGCCGCTCGGCGCTCGGGACGGCCAACCCGCTCGGCGTCGCCGCTGATCTCGCCGAGGCGGCGGAGCAGGGCCGACTGGAGGATCCCGACGACGCCGGGGACGCGCTGACACTGGCCGCCGAGATCGCCGAGATCCGGGCCCGACCGGATGCCGCCCTGCGCTACGCGGAGCGGGCCCTGGCGGCGTACCCGTCCGGGGACGATCCGCGGGCCGGGTTCGCCCGGGCGCTGCGGGCCCGGGCGCTGTTCCGCGCCGGCGGTCGGGACGACGAGGCGATGGCAGAGTTGACAGCGCTGCGCCCGTTGCTGCGCACGCAGCCCGACGCCCCCGCCTACGTCAGCGCGGCGCTGGATGCCGGTGGTCGTTCGGCGATTGCCGAGCAGTGGCTGAGCGAGGCGGTCGACGCGGTGCTCAACGAACGCGCGACCGCCGCCTCCGGGCCGGCCAGCACCGCGATCGACCCGGTGGTCGATCTCGGTCCGCCGGACGCGCCCGGTGTCACCTTCTTCCTGCTGCAACAGCGGCATCGGGTACGCCGGAACCTGAACCTGCCGCACGACCGGCAGGACGACCTGGCAGACCGGCTGGAGACCCAACTCGTGCGCCGGGCCGGCGAGCGCAGGGACGCCGAGTCCGACCTGCTCTTCTGGCCCCGGGTCGAGTTCGACCGACTGCTCGCCGAGCACCCCGCGCTGAGCGAGGTGTACGGGTCGGACTGGGACGCGCACCGGGGCCGGCTGGAGAAGGAACTGGTCCGGCTGAGGGGGGCCGGTCAGGCCGGGTTGGCCGTGTTCCGTGCCACCGTGGACGGGTTGAACGCGTTTGCCGGTCGACGTGACGGCGATCCGGCCGACGCCGCGGTCCGGGCGGGATACGCGGCCGAGGTGCAGGCACGACCCAGCGCGCGGATCGCCTGGCCGCCGGAGCGCAACGACGCCTGCTGGTGCGGGTCGGGCCTCAAGTACAAGAAGGACTGCCTGCCGCGTTCCCGCAGCTGAGCGTGGCAGCTATCGAGATGCGGCGTGCCGCTGATAGTGGCGGGCGACCCGGGCCCGGTTGCCGCAGGAGGGCTTGCACCACTCCTGACGCGGGTGGTCCTTGACGAAGTAGCGCACGCATCGGGGTGCGGGGCAGGCGCGCAACTCTTCGCGCGCCGGACCGGTGAGGAAGCCGATGACGGCCCGGGCCAGGCCGGCGGTGATCGCGAGCCGCGCGTCGGCGGCCTCGCCGTGCCAGGCGAGGGACGGTGCGCCCTCCTGCGCCCAGCTCAGCACGGGCCGGACCGGCACCGCCCCGGCGGCCTGGTTGAGCTGGGCGACCGCCTCCTGCGGCGAGAGCAGTGAGGCCGAGTCGGCCCGGCTCGGTGGGCCTGGGCGGACCGCCACGGCGAACAGGCCACGCGCGGCACGGCGCACCGCCACCACGTCGAGTCGGGTCCGTTCGTCGACCACCTCGCCGTGGGCGTCGATTCCGCCGACGTACTCCCGCAGCGCCTCGTAGTGCTCGTGCAGCCAGGTGGTGAGGCCGGCGAGGTCGTCGAGGTCGTCGGCGACGCCGCCGTTGCCGTCGTGCCGAATCGTGCTGACCAGGGCGAGCGCGAGCTGCGCTGACATCGGTCCCTCCGGTGCTGGCTTGTGCTGTCGATGCTGCCAAGAGTAGCTTGCCTAATGCTTACGCCGTTCGTGAACCATTAGGGGGCGCCGTGCTGGTCATCGCACACCTCAGTGACACTCACATCGACAGTCATCCCCGATCAGCCGAGCGGACCGCCCGGGTCATGGACCACCTGCACTCCCTGCCACGACCGGTCGACGCCATCCTGATCACCGGGGACATCGCCGACCACGGCGAGGTGGCCGAGTACGAGACCGCCGCGAAGCTCTTCGAATCCCCACTGCCGATCATGGTCTGCCCCGGCAACCACGACGTGCGCGACGCGTACCGCAAGGGTCTGCTCGGCGACGACGGCGGCGGCACCGGCCCGATCAACGCCCGGCACGACGTGGCCGGCGTGGTCTTCCTCCTCGCCGACTCGTCGGTGCCCGGTGCCGACGAGGGCCACCTGGACGACGAGACCATGGCGTGGCTCGTCGACGAGCTGGGTTCGGTGCCGGCCGGGACGCCGACGTTCATCGCCCTACATCACCCGCCGGTGGTGCTGCACCACCCGGTCATCGATCCGATGCGGCTGCTGCCGGCCGACCCCCTGGCCGACCTCGTCGCCGCCCACCCCCAGGTCGTCGCCGTGCTGACCGGGCACTTCCACACCGCCGCCGCGAGCACCTTCGCGGGCCGTCCACTGCGGATCGCGCCGGGTGTGGTCTCCACGCTGCGGATGCCGTGGGAGGGTGACGGCCCGTTGACCACCCAGACCCAGCCGCCCGGCGTCGCGTTCCACGTGTACGACGACACCGGGCTGCTCACCACCCACTACCGGGTGGTGGTCTGAGCGTGCACGGGGTCGCGGTGCTCGGCTTCCTGCTCGCCGTCGCGCCGATCACCGCCACGCCGGGCGCGAGCCTGACCCTGGTCGTCTCGCAGGTCGCCAGCGGCGGCCGGCGGCAGGGCTGGTGGGTGATCCTGGGTACGGTGACCGGGCTGTACGTGCACGCCACCCTGGCCGCTGTCGGTCTGGCCGCGCTGGTGCTCCGCTCGTCGCAGGCGTTCTGGGTCGTCAAGCTGGTCGGGGCCGGTTACCTGGTCGGGCTCGGGCTCTGGCTGCTCTGGTCCGCGTCACGCCGTCGCACGAAGACGGAACGACCACCGACGGTTCCCAGCCGGAGGCTGCCCTGGCGGGTGGACCACCCGTACCTGCAGGGGTTGCTCGGCAACGTGCTGAACCCGAAGGCCGCCGCCATCTACCTCACCCTGGCACCACAGTTCCTCGAACCGGGTCGACCGGTGCTCGTGCCGATGGTGCTTCTCGCCACGGCACACGCCGCGCTGCACACCTGTTGGCTCGCCGGCTGGACCGAGGTCTCCGGTGCCGCCGCCCGGCTGCTCCGCACCGCCTCGGTGCGACGCGCGTTCGATCGGTTGACCGGTGCGATCCTGCTCGGCCTCGGGGTACGGGCGGCGGTGACCTGAGGTCGCCGTGGCTCGCGCCCCGCCGGGCGATCGTGGGGGCTGACACATCCGAGCGGTACCGATAGCGTCCATGCCCGGACGAACGACGTCCGGCCGGTATCAGGAGGAGACGCCGATGTTCGAGGAGTTCATGGGCATCCCCGCCCACCCTCTGCTGCTGCACGCAGCCGTGGTGTTCGTGCCGCTGCTGGCCCTGCTGACCGTCGGCTACGCGTTGGTCGCGCCGATCCGGCCGCACACCCGCTGGGTGTTGGGGCTGCTCGCGGTGGGCGCACCGATCGCCGCCCTGCTGACGAAGCTCTCCGGCGACGCCTTCCTCGAACGGATGCAGGCGGCCAACCGGGTCACTCCCGAGTTCCTGCCGAAGCTTGAGGCGCATCAGGAGTTCGGTGACATCACGCTGTACGCGACGATCGGGTTGGCCGTGGTGGCGCTGGCACTGGTCTGGTTCGTCGCGCCCAGGGCGACCGACGGCGACGTCGACCGGCGCCCCTCCCCTGCGCTGACAGTGGCGTTGCAGGTGTTGTCGGTGGTGGCCGCCGGCGTCGCCGTCTACTACGTGTTCCGTACCGGCGACTCCGGGGCGAAGGCGGTCTGGGAGGGCCAGTGACCCGCCAGGCGAGCAGCAGACCGGCCGCGATCAGCGACGGGAACGCCGCCCCGCCGGATCGACACCTCCGGCGACAGAAGGATTCGGCACCGGGTCGAGGGCGGGCCCAAGGTCTCCGGTTGCTGGTCAGCCAACGCGCTGACCAGCAACCGGAGACGGCACCGGCCCAGCCGGGAGACCTGAACGGGACAGCTAGCTCTGGAATCGCCGACGGCGACGCGTCCACCAGAGCATGCCACTGCCGACGGCGATGAGCGCGGCAGCGAACGTGAGCACCAGACCGATGGGCAGGCTGTCGCCGGTGATGGGCAGACCACCACCCGATCCGCCGTCGTTGGACGGCGGCTCGGGGGTCGCGCCTCCGCCCCTGGACGCCTTCACGGTGGTGTTACCGCCGAGGTAGAGGATGTTCTTGGTCTCGGCGTCGTCGGTCATCGCCTTGACGGAGGTCTGCGTGGTGCGCGGCAGGTGCGGGTGCGCCGTGGTGAACTCCGATTTGGTGATGTTCTTCTTCGGTGCCTGTGAGAAGTCCACGCCGCCGACGGTGTAGACGTAGACCCTGCCGCCGTACTCACGCTCGAAGCTGTAGTCGCCCTCCTTGAAGGATTTCAGGTACCGCTGCCAGGTTTCGTTCTTGTCCCACTTCGCACCGCGGATCGGCCATCGGGACACCTCGTTGCTGTTGATGATGGCGCGGTAGTCGGTGGCCTTCTCCGCGTCCTGCAGCCGGATCCACTCCGCGGCGACGCGCGAGGTGTACACCCGGCGCAGGTCGGCGTACGCCGCATGGTTGTTGATCTTCTTTTCGACTTCGGGGAGGATCATGGTGTTGACGAGGCTCTGGTTGTGCTCGATCTGCGCTTTGGTCAGGTCGCAGGTGCCGCCTGGCACAGGGGTGTTGACCTCCTGCGGAACGGAGTTGACCTTCAGCGGCGCGTCGAGGATGTAGATGCCGCCGTCCTGCTCCCGCACCTGCGCCGGCTGGGGGACGATCCAGTTGCGGATGCTGTGCAGGCAGGGCCGTCCGTCGACCCGACTCAGCGAGTCCCAGAAGCGGGCGCCGCGGGCGGTGCTGGGGTTCATCGTCTGGGCGAAGTCGTGCTTCATATCCAGGTCAGCTTCGAGCAGCACGCGGCCAGCGTCGGTCTCGCCGAACCGGTCGTCCATGATCTTGTCGGGTTGGTCCGGGTTGAGGTTCACCCAGAACTTGTCCGGGGTGAGCGCGAGCCAGGTGAAGAACGAGTCGGAGACCAGCTCCGCCTTCTCCTTGCCGCCCGCACCGGGATTGGTGTCCGGATCTGGCATCTTCTTGGCGCTGAAGGAATAGTCCAGGCCCTCGCCCTTGACCGGCGCGCCCACGAAGCGCAGTTCCAGGGTGGAGAAGTCCACGCCGCCGGGACCACGCACGCGCTGACCGGTCGTGTCCAACTGACGGGCACGCTCGATCTGCTGGCGCGCGGTCTCCGGGTTCGGCGCGGACCGGTTGATCATGTCGTTGCCGCCGCCGCGTGAGCCCTGGTTCACGCCCGGCTTGGCGTTGAGGGTGGAGTCGTACCTGCTGTGCGGGCCAGGCGTGTAGCGGACGACTGCAGTGGAACGGTGCTCGTAGGTGGTGACCCTTGGCCTGCCCTGCGCGTCGTTGCCGATGTCCGCGCCCAGGTTCCGCACAGCCGTCCTGGTCTTCGGTTCCTGCTCCTGGCCGAAGGCGTACCGCAGTTTGTAGTCCTGGTACCTCGGGTCCTTGAGTACGACGCGGTCCTTCGGCGGCTGGCTCGTGTCGTGCGCGCCGCCGGACTTGAACTCGACGAATTCCTTGGTCCGGTGGTTGGCCGCGTCGTACTTGCGGATGGTCTTGCCGTCCTTGTCGAGGATGTACTCCTCACACAGCCAGTCCGGTCCGACGAGGTTCAGATCGCGTACGATCTTCGCGGTGAACGCGGCACCACGCCGGTTACGGGCGTAGTTCTCGATGTAGACCTCGTTCAGCCACTCGTCGAACGTGCCCGCGAACGGCCTGGTGCCGTTCTTCTGGTTGTTGTTGTAGGTGGCGTAGACCCGCTTCGGGTCGCCCTCCTTGTATCGCGAGCTGTCCTCGCCGATCTCGTCCAGGAATTTCGTGCGTTCGGCCGGGTCAGAGGGAAGGGTCAGACCGTCCATGGCCTGCCGTGGGTTGTCGAACTCGTACTCGTCCCAGTCCGCCTCGCGACGGATCGTGCTGTCCGCCGGCAGTCCGCCCGGCTTCGCTGGATCGCCTCTGACGCCGTACATCTCGTCGCAGCGCTTCGCCTTCGGTGCCGCCTCCACGCCGCCGGTGAGAACAGGCAGGCCACTGAAGGTCATCACGCTGGCGCAGGCGACCGCCACCGCGATTCGCGCCAGGCTGCGTGGGCGACGTCTGGGTGTCGGGTAGCTCATCTGGATCCTCGTCTGGGGAGGCTGAAAGACCAGACAGCGGAAGCGCTGCGGCAGATGCCTCCCCGTAGTCATCTGGTCACCAGCGCCGTCAGGCACCCTAGGCGTGAGTTCGCCGCCGATGCAGTCCAGCACTACCTGATCGATAGCTTTGGATGCGGGATCGTTACGTTCGCGCCACCACAGTCGTAGGGTGGAACGCCATGAGCGTCGATCGGCAGAGCGAAGAGCAGGAGTGGGCCGACAACCCACGGCTGAACGCGTGGCTGGCGAAGCAGGAGGCGGCCTTCCCGGGGTGGGCGCAGCAGAGTGGCCAGGCGTGGGACTTCACGCCCGGGTCGCTGGATCAGCTCGAAGACCTGCTCCGGCGGCAGTTCTCCACCTGGGAGGAGGTGAGCGCGGCGCAGGAGGATCCGATCGTGGCAGTCTCGGCCTGGTACCTCGGCGAGGTGCAGAACCGGCACTACGGCACCGTGTGGCACTGCAACCCGCAACTCCCGGTGAACCACCCTGACCAGGACGGCACACCGTTCGTGCTCATGCCCGAGGATCCACGCGACGAGTACGAAGAGGACGACGACGAAAGGTACCGACCCGGCAACAACCCCTTCGTCGAGATCCGAGCCCTGTTTGTCCGGGGCCCGGAGAACCGACTGCGTGACGTCCTCAACCGGTACCGATGACGGTCTCGGGGTGCCGGTGCGGCCCGGTCGAGGGCCCGGGCCGCACCAGCGGGGTGACCGTCAGCCGGCGTGGTACGCCCGGATGATGGTCTGGTCGATGCCGCTACCACCGTTCGCGCCGGCCTTCACCCGCAGCGAGACGGCCTGCCCGGCGGCGGCCTTCGGCAGCACGACCCGGTAGCTGTCGCCGCTGCTGGTGACCCGGGCCGAGGTCCAGGTGGCACCGTCGTTGGTCGACGTCCACACCTCGAACGAGGTCACCTTCTGCGCCGTGACACCGTGTGCCTGCCGGACGGCCAGCTCGGCCGTACCGCCGGTGGCGTGGTTGTTGGTGTCCATCGGCAGCGCGTAGTCCAGCGCGAGCAGCGGCAACGGCACGCTTGCGGTCCCGTCCGGCCCGGCCGACCGGAACGTCCACGAGGTGCTGACCTTGGTGGAGATCGGCAGGATCAGGCTCGTGTCGACGTCGAGGGTCAACCGGTAGTCAGACAGCTGCTGCGGCACCGTGAAGTCGGCGAGCGGGCGGTCCCGTTCCTCGACCAGCTTGCCGTTGCGGTACAGCGACAGCTTGCGGTTCACCCCGATGGAGGGGCCCTGGAGGCAGTCGGCCCGCTGGTGCTGGTCGGTCAGCGACACCAGGTCGATGTGCAGGTTGCCCCGGGTCCGCGACGGCGCGGTGGCGCAGCTGTGGTCGACGCCGGCCGGGTCGTCGTAGAAGCCGGAGTGCAGGGGTTGCCGCGCCCACACCTTGGTCTGCTGGCTGCCCGGCTGGTAGCTGCGGGGCGCCTCCTGGGCCGACAGGCCACCGTAGACACCCTCGTCCGCCCAGCGGAACCCGGGCGAGAGGTAGTCGGTGCGGTTCGGCGGCAGGTTCCCCTCGTGGGTCTGCGTCACCGGGAACCCGTCCGGCGTGAAGCCGCTGCGGACCAGTTGGGTGACCATCCCCTCCGAGTCCATCTGGTGGAATCGCTCATCGATGCGGGCGAGCGTCGCCTGCTCGGCCCGGCCCACCCGGAAGGCGGGGTCGGCCGGTACGCCGTCCGGGTACTCGTGCACCAGGTTGTACCGGTACGGCTTGGCCGTGCCGGCCGGCGAATCGAGGTTGACGGCCGCCCAGCTGCTCCGGGATCCGACACCGGGTTTCGGCATCGCGGTGGTGCGGACAGTGGTCTGGGACCCGTACCCGCTGACCTGGTGCCACCAGGACAACCCGTTCGGCGCGGTCTGGACGTTGGTGAGGTCGGTCTTGGTGGGTGTGGTGGACACCCCGTCGACAGTCGCCGTCACCGGCCTGGCCCGCGCCGGGTCGAGGGTCACGCTCCGGGCACCGCGCACGTCCAGGTCGGCCTCGGCGGCGAGCGTGGTCTCCAGCACGTCACTGTCGACGTAGTAGGCGACGGACGAGCCGAGGATCGCGTACCGGCCGGCTGGCACCCGCAGCGTGAAGGTGTCTCCGGGGGCACCGCCCGCGCCGCTGTAGTAGACCACCGGGTCGGCGAGGTTGGTGACCAGCAGGTTGATCCAGCTCTCCGCGCCGTCCTTGAGCCCGGGCAGCGGCTTCGTGTGGATGGTCAGGTCATAGCTGGGCGGCTCGACGGAGAAGCTCACCGGGGTGGTCGAGACCAGCTTGCGGCCGGGACCGCGCGCGGTGACGGTGGCCAGGTAGAAGCCCGGCCGGGCGGACAGCGCCGCACGGTCGATCCGCACTGTCGTACCGGCGGTGGAACCGCGCTTGAGCGTCACCCGGTCGGTCGACAGCGACGCCGCCCCGCGCGGCACCGGCTGGCCGTCGTGGTTGACCACCGACACGTCGAGGTCGAGGTGGGTCGTCGCCGGGGTCGCCGCGCCGGTCCAGCTCAGCTTCGCCTCGCTGGTCCCGGACTGCGGGTACGCGAAGGTGCCGAGGTTGACCACCGGCTGGTTGCTGGTCGGGCCGCCGAGGGCCCGCGCCGCGTTGAGCCGGCCGGCCCCGACGGCGTACGCGTCGACACCGGTCAGCGGGTCGGCGGCGCCGACGAGCGCGGCCTTGATCTGCTCGCCGGTCCAGTCGGGGTGCCGCTGGACGAGGAGCGCGGCGGCGCCCGCCACGTGCGGGCTGGCCATCGAGGTGCCGCTGATCGCCTCGTAGTGCTCGTCGATCGGATCCTGCAGGTTGGTGCCGGCGGCCCGGGCGGCGACGATGTCGACACCGGGCGCCACCAGTTCCGGCTTCGCCACGTGGCTGGTGACCAGCGGTCCGCGGCTGGAGAAGTCGGCGAGCTTGTCGTTGCGGTCGACAGCGCCGACGGTCAGCGCGCTGGCGGCGGAGCCGGGCGAGGAGATCGCGCCGCCGCTGTTGCCGGCGGCGATGACGAAGAGGACGCCGGTGGACTTGCTCAGGCCGTCGACGGCGAGCGAGAGCGGGTCGTTGCCGTCGTCCGCATCGCTGCCGCCGAGGCTCATGTTGATGACGTCGGCCCGGGCGGCGGCCCACTCCATGCCGGCGATGATGCCGGAGTCCTCGCCGGAGCCGTGGTCGTCGAGGACCTTGCCGATCATCAGCCTGGCGTCCGGCGCCACGCCGCGACGCTGCCCCTGGGCGGCCGCGCCGGTGCCGGCGATAGTGGCGGCGACGTGCGTACCGTGGCCGTTGTGGTCGACGGCGTCACCGCCCTCGGCGGTGAAGTCGGCCCGGTCGGCGACCCGGCCGACCAGGTCCGGGTGGGTGAAGTCGGCGCCGGTGTCGAGCACCGCGACGGTGCTCCCCTTGCCGGTCCAGCCGGCCTGCCAGGCGTCGGATGCGGCGATCTGCTCCAGGTTGCGGTCGAGGTCGGCGCGCTTGCCGCCGGTCAGCGCGGTGGCGCGGACCCTGCGGTCGAGCCAGACCTTCTTCGCGCCGGCGAGCAGCGAGTTCGTCGCCAGCTTCGCGGTGGCCGGGGCCTTCTTGGGTACGCGGCCGGCGACCGCGCCGATGCTGGGCAACGGCAGCACGTCGCCGAGCGCGGCCACCCGGGTCGACGCCGTGGCGGGCTGCACGATGAGCGGCAACTCGAGGGTGTTCTCGTCGTCGTACCCGTCGGCGATCAGCGCGGTGACGTCGAAGAGGTCGGGGTCGAGGACCGAGCCGATCTGGGACGCGACGCGGGCGGGGATGACGTGCAGGTGACCGTCGGGGCCACAGTTCTGGCGGATCACCGCGTTCTCGTCGGCCGGCCGGACCGTGGCGTGCGGGCAGCCCGGTCCGGTGTCCCGTACGGTCACCACGTCCCCGGTCAGCAGGGTGACGGTGTGCGTCTTCGGATCGGCCGTGGCTGCGGGTGCGCCGGTCTGACCGATGTGGCTGGGTCCGGCCGTGGCCGCGCCGCCCGGTAGGGCGGTCAGCGTGGTGGCCGTGACGGCGATGGCCAACAGCCACCGCGTTTTCCTGAGCATGGTGCTCCTCGTCTTATGTGGACGAAAGCGCCTCTTCGGGCGACTTCCCGCAAGATCATATGCACGGAGACGACCAGGCGGGCACCCCTTGACGAGGGGGTTTTCCGGCCCACGCGCTGCGGATTTCGGCGTTGTATCGCCGACGGGCTCAGTTCGATGTCGTTTCGATTGCGGCCCGCCGGACCGGCGGCGACGGCGTGGACGACAGGTGCGTACCCGGTCGAAGGGATCGACGCGACGCCGGACCGGACCTAGCATGGCGACGAATGGATCTTCGAGATCGGCCCCCGCCGACCCCGGCAACCAGCCCAACCGAAGGGAGACGCGCATGCGTCGACCCCGTCATCTGGCACTCCTGAGCGTCGGCGTGTCCGGCGCGCTGGTGCTCAGCGCAGCCCCACCAGCGGCTGCCGCCCCGCCCCCGCCCACCACGCCCACCGGCATCGTGGTCAGCGACGGCATGACCCAACCCGTGTTCTCGCTCGCCGACGCGATCGAGGAACGCGTGTTCGTCCAGACCCCGGTGGACACCGACCACGACGGTCGACTCGACCGGGTGGCCATCGACATCTCCCGTCCCCGGGAAACCGCCACCCAGGGCTTCAAGGTGCCGGTCATTTTCGAGCACAGCCCCTACCGCAAGGGCACCTGGGGTGACGTGCCGTACCCGAGCGTGCTGGTCGACGACCTGCCGCAGAACGGTCTGACCGACCGCTCCGGCCGCCGGGCGCTCGACGTGGGCACGCAGCGGGCCCAGGCCAAGGCCAACCTGCCCGGCTCGCTGGACGACTACTACGTGCCCCGCGGGTACGCGGTGGTGCTCGGCCAGAGCGTCGGCACCGGCGACTCGGACGGCTGCCCGACCAGCGGCGACCAGGCCGAGACGCTCGGCACCAAGGCCGTCATCGACTGGCTCAACGGCCGGGCCAAGGGGTACGACGCCAACGGCGCCCCGGTCACCGCCGGCTGGACCACCGGCGCGGTCGGCATGACCGGGGTCTCCTACAACGGGACGCTGCCCAACCAGGTCGCCACCACGGGCGTCAAGGGGCTCAAGACCATCGTGCCGGTCTCCGCGATCAGCAGCTGGTACGACTACTACCGGGCCAACGGCCTCGTCGTCGCACCCGGCACGTTCCAGGGCGAGGACCTCGACATCCTGGCCCAGTACACCGCCGGACAGGCCCGCGCCGAGGGGCAGTGCGCCGACGAGCTCGCGAAGATCACCGAGGAGCAGGACCGGATCACCGGCGACTACTCCACGTTCTGGCGCGACCGCGACTACCTCGACGCCCGCGACGTCGAGGCCAGCGTCTTCGTGGTGCACGGCCTCAACGACTGGAACGTGAAGACCGAACACTTCGCCGGCTGGTGGGACGAGCTCGCCAAGCGCCACGTGCCGCGCAAGATCTGGTTGCACCAGGGCGGGCACGGCGGCCCGGGCAGCAGCGCCTCGGTGACCCTGCCGAGCGGTCAGACGTGGACGTACAAGCAGACCGAGAACCGCTGGTTCGACTTCTGGTTGTGGAACGTGCGCAACGGCATCATGGACGAGCCGACGGCGGTGCTCCAGCGCGAGGATCGCGCCTACACCACGTACGCCAACTGGCCCGACCCGGCCGCGCGGGAGGTCGGGCTGCGCTTCGCCGCCACCGACGCCACCGCGCCGGGCACCCTCACCACCGGCAAGCCGCCCAAGGCCACTGTCGAGCAGAGCTTCGTCGACGAGGGCCGGACCATCCACCCGGACACCCTGGTGTCCAATCCGGACGTCGCGAGCGCCAACCGGCTCGCCTACCGTTCCCCGGAGCTGACGCAGAGCGTGCGCATCTCGGGGCGTCCGGAGATGCGGCTGCGGATGGCGATCGACAACAAGCCGGACGCGAACCTCACCGCGTACCTGGTCGACTACGGGCCGGCCGGGTCGACCGCAGCACCGACAGTGGTGACGCGAGGCTGGATGGACCCGCAGAACCGCAAGAGCGCCGCCCGCACCGAGCCGGTCAAGCAGGGCAAGCTGTACGACTACCGGTGGACCATGGAGCCGAAGGACTACGTCTTCCCGGCGGGCCACCGCATCGGCGTGGTGGTTTTCTCCAGCGACCAGGAGTACACCCTGCTGCCGCTGGGCGGCACCGAGCTGCGGGTCGCGCCGAAGGACAGCGAGCTGCGACTGCCGGTGGTCGGCGGGCGGGCCGTCCTCGGTTTCTGATCAGCTCTGGGAACGGGTGGGGCGGTTCGACGACGCGTCGGGCCGCCCCACCCGGGTGTGGTCGTCGGCGGTCTCGGTGTGTGCGAGTGCGGCGAGCAGCCGCAGTTTCTCGTCGCTGTCGCTGTCCTTGTCGGGGTAGTAGACGACGAGGATGACGTCACCGATGGGGAGTTTGTCCCGGTGGAGGCGCAGTTCACCGACGACGGGGTGGTGGACGGTGGTCGTGCCCCCGTCGAGGCTGCGGACGTCGTGGCGGGCCCACAGGGTCCGGAACCGCTGACTGGACAGCGCGAGTTCGCCCACCAGCTCGACGAACCGGGGGTTGTCGATGTCGTCGCCGATGGTGGTGCGCAGGGTGGCGATGAAGTCGGCGGTGGCCTTCGTCCAGTCCTGGTGGAAGGCTCGTTCCTCCGGATCGAGCAGGAGCGAGCGCAGCCGGTTCTGACCGGGCCGCAGGCGCGGGGAGAGCGCCACGGCCATCGGGTTGGAGGCCAGGACGTCGAAGGCGCGTCCTTCCACGAACGCGGGGATCTGAAGGTGGGCGAGCAGTTCGTACACCCGCGCCGGTACGTGCTCGGACCGCTTGCGGCGCGGCGCCCTGGGACGCGCCGCCGCGAGGTCGAGCAGATACGTCCGCTCGATGTCGTCGAGTTGCAGGACGCGCGCGAGTGATTCGAGGACCTGCGGTGAGGGGTTCCTGTCCCGGCCCCGTTCCAGCCGCAGGTAGTAGTCGGGGCTGATCCCGGCGAGCAGGGCGACCTCCTCGCGGCGCAGGCCGGGCACGCGGCGCCGACCGCCGGTCGGGAGCCCCACCTGCGCCGGTGAGACCAGTTCGCGCCGGGCCCGGAGGTAGCTGCCCAGCCGATGGCCGCCGGCCGACTCCTCATCCCTCATGCTCACCACGGTAGTGCGGTGCGCGGGGCGCAGAGGGGTCCTGGTGGGACCTGGGAAAACGGGGGCCCTGCCACCTCCGCCGGGCTCCGTCAAGACTGTGATCGCGCTGTTGTTGAGAAGGACAGCGCGCATCACTGTTCGCGCCGCGAGTTGACGCGTCGGCGCCCTCTGAATCGAAGGGAAGATCTCGTGGATCTCTCCAACCGCACAGTTCTCATCGTCGGCGGCACGTCGGGTATCGGGCGGGAGCTGGCCCGGCGGTTCGCCGCGGCGGGCAGCACCGTGGCCGTTGGCGGTCGCAGCCCCGAGGCCCTCTCCGCGCTCGCCGCGGAAGGTTTCGGCACGTTCGGCATCGACGTCACCGACGGCGCCTCTGTCGGCGCTGTCCGGGACGCCGTGCTCGCCCGTTACCCCGAACTGGACACGGTGGTGACGATGTCGGGTGTCATGCTCACCGAAGACCTTCGCGATCCTGCGCACTTCGGGGCGGCGGAGGCGACGATCGACACCAACCTGGTCGGCACCATCCGGGTCATCGACGCCTTCACCCCGCACCTGCTGGGTCGGGGTGCCGGCACGTTCATCACCGTCACCTCCGGCATCGCCTTCCTGCCGTTCCCGCCCATGCCCAGCTACGCCGCCTCGAAGGCAGCGGTGCACGCCTACTCCGAGGCGCTGCGCGCGCAACTCGACGGCACCGGTGTCGACGTCGTCGAGCTCGTTCCCCCGGCCGTCGCGACAGCCGGGCAGGAGAAGGTGAACCCGCACGCGCTGCCGCTCGACGACTTCGCCACCGAGGTCATGCAGCTGCTCTCGGCGAACCCCACCCCGCGCGAAATCCTCGTGAAGGGCGTTCTCATGCACCGTTGGGCCGAACGTGACGGCACCTACGCCGATCTCGTCGCGCAGCGCGCGAAGGCCCTGTCGATGTTCCCCGGTCGCGAAGGCTGACACCCCTCCCGATCGGGAGGGCTTCGTCGAGGGGCACGCGAACGGGCCCGCGGCGTGACCCAAGGGTGGGACCGGGTCCGGCCAAGTCGCCCGGTTCCGTCAGGCACTGTCTCCCCGCGTCGGCCCCGGTCGAGCGGGCGCAAATGCCCCCGCACCGGGACAGCGCGCTTTTCAGGAACCCGAGTCGATCATCCCGTTCGTCCGTCATGTCGGGGCATCCCGGCGAGCACCGGTGTCCGGTTTGGGTGGGGGTGTCGGGTGGTCGGG
>NZ_JNZS01000028.1 GCF_000718515.1 Micromonospora parva
GCGGGGGTGACTGCGCGGGCTGGTGGGTGGGTGGGGTTTTCGGGGGTGGTGGATAGGGTTGTCGTGGGGGAACGGGTGGGGACGGGAAAGGGAGTGCGTCGGTGAGGGTTCTGGCGGCGATGTCGGGTGGGGTTGACTCGGCCGTGGCGGCGGCGCGGGCGGTGGCGGCCGGGCACGACGTGACCGGCGTGCACCTGGCGCTGGCCCGCAACCCACAGACCTATCGGACCGGGGCGCGCGGCTGCTGCACCCTGGAGGATTCCCGGGACGCCCGACGGGCGGCCGACGTGATCGGTATCCCGTTCTACGTGTGGGACATGGCCGACCGCTTCCACGAGGACGTGGTCGACGACTTCGTCGCCGAGTACGCCGCCGGTCGTACCCCGAACCCCTGCCTGCGCTGCAACGAGAAGATCAAGTTCGCGGCGGTGCTGGACCGGGCGGTGGCCCTGGGCTTCGACGCGGTGGTGACCGGGCACCACGCCCGCCTCGGTGCGGACGGGTTGCTGCGACGCAGCGTCGACCTGGCCAAGGACCAGTCGTACGTGCTCGCCGTGCTCACCCGCGAGCAGCTCGACCGGTCGATCTTCCCGCTCGGTGACTCGACCAAGGCGCAGGTCCGCGCGGAGGCCGCCGAGCGTGGCCTGGCGGTGGCCGACAAGCCGGACTCGCACGACATCTGCTTCATCGCCGACGGGGACACCCGCGGCTTCCTGGCCGGTCGCCTCGGTGAGGCGCCCGGCGACGTGGTGGACGCCACCACCGGCGCTGTCGTCGGCAGCCACAGCGGCGCGTACGCGTACACGGTGGGGCAGCGTCGCGGGCTGCACCTGGACCGGCCCGCCCCGGATGGCCGACCGCGCTACGTGCTCTCCATCACCCCGAAGACCAACACGGTGACGGTCGGGCCGGCCGAGGCGCTGGAGGTGTCCGACGTGCACGCCGTCCGTCCGGTCTGGACCGGCGGCGCGCGTCCGGACGCGCCGGTCGAGTGCGAGGTGCAGTTGCGCGCGCACGGCGACGTGGTGCCGGCGACCGTCGCCCTCGACGGTGACCGGCTGCACGCCGAGCTGCGCCGACCGGTACGCGGCGTCGCCGCCGGTCAGGCCGTGGTGGCGTACCGGCCGGACCCGGCCGGCGACGTGGTCCTCGGCTCCGCGACCATCACCGGCTGACCGCACGGCCTGGGTGTTCGCGGGATAGCCTTCGCCCGTGACAGATCAGGCGTGGCAATGGCCGGCCGGCGCGGCAACCGGAATTGGTTCGCTGCCCGGCACCGACATCGGCGAGGCTCAGCGGGTGGTCCTCGGTGAGCTTCCCGAGCTGCCCCACCTGCCCGAGTTGCCGGCCCGTGGCCCCGGAGCGGACATGATCGGCCGGTCCGCCGGGCTGCTCGTCGAGCTGCCCGTCGAGGTGTACGCGGGGCGGTGGCGGGTCGCCCCACGCCCGGGCCGCGACCTGCGCCGGGCCCGTGACCTGATGGAACGCGACCTGGACCAGCTCGCCGAGCAGGCCGAGGGGTACGCCGGGCCGCTCAAGGTGCAGGCCGCCGGCCCGCTCACGCTGGCCGCCTCCCTGGAGCTGCCGATCGGTGGCCGGCTGTTGCGCGATCCCGGCGCGGTCCGCGATCTCACCGGCTCCCTCGCCGAGGGGCTGCGCGCGCACGTCGCGGCGGTCGCCCGCCGGCTGCCCCAGGCGTCGGTGCTGCTGCAACTGGACGAACCGTCACTGCCGACCGTGCTGGCCGGGCGGGTGCCGACCGAGAGTGGGTTGGGCGCGTACCGGGCGGTCGAGTCGGTGGACGCCGCCGCCCTGCTGCGCACCGTCGTCGAGGCGGTCGGCGTGCCGACGCTGGTGCACTGCTGCGCCCCGGACGTGCCGTTGGAGCTGATCCGCTCGACCGGTGCCGTCGCTGTCGCCCTCGACCTGGACCTGGTCACCGACCTCGACCCGCTGGGCGAGGCACTCGACGCAGGCCTCGGGTTGCTGGCCGGGGCCGCGCCGACCCGGCCGCCGTCGGCCGGTGGCGCGCCGACCTCCGCCCAGATCGCCGACCGGGTACGCCAACTCTGGGACCGCCTCGGTTTTCCCCGTCGGCAACTCGCCGAGCAGGTGGTGGTCACCCCGGCCTGTGGCCTCGCCGGCGCGACCCCGCAGTACGCCCGGGCCGTGCTCGCCGCGTGCCGGGACGCCGGCCGGCGCCTCGCCGAAGCCTGAGGTTTCCTGTCGTACCGGCTGGGCAGGATGACGGTCATGATTGGACAGCTGCGTTCAGTGGTGCTCGACTGCCCGGATCCGCGGGCGTTGGCGACGTTCTACTCCGAGCTGCTCGGCATCCCCTTCGCCGAGGGTGACGCCGAAGACGACTGGGTGGTGCTGGGCGGTCCGCCCGGTCACCAGCCACGTCTCGCCTTCCAACAGGCGCTCAACCTGCGGCCGCCGGCCTGGCCGGACCCGGAGCGCCCACAACAGTTCCACCTCGACGTGACGGTGGACGACATCGAGGCCGCCGAGAAGGCGGCGCTGGCGCTCGGGGCCCGACGGCTGCCGGGTGAGGGCGAGGGGTTCCGGGTCTACGCCGACCCGGTCGGCCACCCGTTCTGCCTCTGCTGGGACTGAGCCCGCGGTGGGTTGCGGCGGCCGGGCATGATGGCCGCCGTGATCCACACCTCCGCGCTGCGCGCCTCCGGCTCCCTGTTCGGCCTCGCCTACGGTGACGCGTTGGGCAAGCCGACCGAGTTCCTGACCGTCGCCGAGATCCAGCGCCGGTACGGCCCGGCCGGCCCGCGTGAGCTGTCCGGCGAGCCGGCGCTGGTCACCGACGACACCCAGATGGCGCTGGCGGTGGGTTGGGCGCTGCACGAGACGCCGTCGTTCACGCCGGAGGCGGTGCAGCCACTGCTGCGGCGGCGCTTCCTGACCTGGGCGGTCAGCCCGGACAACAACCGTGCCCCGGGCATGACCTGCCTGCGCGCCTGCGCCGAACTGAGCCGTGGGACGCGCTGGCAGGAGGCGACAGTGGTCGGTTCGAAGGGTTGCGGGGCCAACATGCGGGTCACCCCGGTCGGGTTGCTCGACACGGACCTCGACACGCTCGCCGGGTTGGCCCAGTTGCAGGCAGGGCTGACCCACGGCCACCCGACCGGGCTGGCCGCCAGCGAACTCACCGCGTACGCGGTCTTCGCGCTGCGTACCGGCGTCCCGCTGACCGAGCTTCCCGCGGTGCTCACCGAGCGGGCGCTGTCGCAGCGCCTGGTCTACCGGGAGCGGTGGCTGGGAGACCTCTGGCAGCGCGCCGGTTCCGACACCCCTGAGGAGTTCATCGCCCAGGGCTGGGACGACTGCCTGGCAGTGCTGCGCCGACTGACCACCGCCCTGGCCGAGCCGGACGACGGCGCCGACCCGTGTCGGGCCACCGGCGAGGGCTGGGTGGCCGAGGAGGCGCTGGCAACCGCGCTGCTCTGCGCCGTACGGCACGCCGACGATCCGGTTTCGGCGCTGGCCCGGGGGGCGACCACCGCCGGCGACTCCGACTCGATCGCCGCCCTCGCCGGCGCCTTCCTGGGCGCGGCCGTCGGCATGAGCGCCTGGCCGCGCGAGTGGGCCGACCGCATCGAGTACGCGGACCAGCTCGCCACCCTGGGCGCAGCCTGGGACTGACCCCACTCGGCCTCGGCCTGGTCTGGGCCTCGGCCTGGCTTGGTCTGGGCCTCGGTCTGGCCTGCCTGGCGTGGTTCATCGGCTTGATCGACTCGGGATTCTGAAAACCGGGGCATCCGGGGCCTCGGGACACCGCGACTTTCAGGAACCCGAGTCGATCATGGCCGGCGGCCGCGCCGCAGGGGCGGTCGAGAGGCGTCAGGTGGTGGGCAGGTGGCGCAGGCTGCGCACCTTCCGCCACAGGTCGGCGTCGCAGCGGCCGGCGTGGTCGGCGAAGGCGGCCGCGTTGAGTCGGATCGGCTCGGTGAGGCTGAGGTAGCTGTCGTGCTCCGCGCCGGGGTCCCAGTCCCGGGTGGGAATCCGGACGTGGTCGTCCCGGTCGCTCTTGTCCTGGCTGGTGATCTTCAGGACGTCGGCGCCCTTGGAGTCCGCGCGCAGCACCAGGCACGGGCGTACCTTCGACCCGCTGCCGTCGGCGTACGGGACGTCGGCCCACCAGATCTCACCGGGCGCGGGGGTGTCGTCGTGCCGGTCGGCGTCGCGGCGGCGGGACGGGGTGGACGGGCGCTCGCCGCCCCGGGGGCGTGGCGGGCTGGGACGACGCCCGCCGGTGCTGGCCCGACCCGGCCGGGCGCCCGGACGTCGGTTGGTCACCCGGTGCCGCCAACTGTTCCACGCCCAGCCGGCGGCCACCGCCAGCAGGATCGCCACCGCCCAGAGCAGTGCCTCGGGCATCCGTACCTCCGCCTCCCGGCGACCCGCCGGTCGCACCGTCCGGCGATCCTTGCACGTCGTGGCCCGTGCCGCCCGCCAACCACACCGCGGCTGCCCGATCACCCCGCGCCTCACCTGATCATCTGGTGGTGGGTGGTCGGGCGGTTCGTCGACACCCACCGGGCATCCCGGCTGAGGGCGACGTCGCTCCCGGCGCGGGCGGGCGACGGATTGTCCCACCGGCCCGATACCGTGCCGGAGTAGCGTGATCAGGGAGGTCGCAGGCGTGTCCGAAGGTGGCGGTGTGTCCGAGGAGCAGATCGGTCAGCAGGTCAGCGCGGCGCAGGAGGCAGCGGCCGGGGCCGAGCCGACGCCGCAGGCCCGGGAACGGCATGCCGCCCTCAGCCAGGAGCTGACCGAGCACCAGTACCGCTACTACGTCCTGGACGCGCCGACCATCCCCGACGCCGACTTCGACAGGCAGTTGCGCGAGCTGGAGGCGCTGGAGGCCCAGTTCCCGGCGCTGCGGACGCCCGACTCGCCGACCCAACGGGTGGGCGGCACGTTCTCCACCGACTTCACCCCGGTCACCCACGCCGAACGGATGCTGTCGCTCGACAACGCCTTCGCCGACGAGGAGTTGGCGGCCTGGGCCGAGCGGGTCGAACGGGACGCGGGCGGCCCGGTGCCCTACCTGTGCGAGCTGAAGGTCGACGGGTTGGCGATCAACCTGACCTACGAGAAGGGTCGACTGGTCCGGGCCGCCACCCGCGGCGACGGGCGCACCGGTGAGGACGTCACCGCCAACGTGCGCAGCATCCGGGACGTGCCCAGCCAGCTCACCCCGTCCGCCGAATTCCCGGACGTTCCCGAGCTGGTGGAGGTCCGGGGCGAGATCTACTTCCCGATCGCCGCGTTCGCCGATCTCAACGCGGGTCTGGTGGAACAGGGCAAGGCACCCTTCGCCAACCCGCGCAACGCCGCCGCCGGCAGCCTCCGGCAGAAGGATCCACGGATCACCGCCACCCGGCCACTGCGCCTGGTGGTGCACGGCATCGGCGCCCGCCGGGGCTTCCAGCCCACGGCGCAGTCCGAGTCGTACGCCGCGCTCAAGTCCTGGGGGTTGCCCACCAGCGACCGGTGGCGGGTCGTCCCCGACCTGGCCGGTGTCGCCGAGTTCATCGCCTACTACGCCGAGCACCGGCACGATGTCGAGCACGAGATCGACGGGGTGGTGGTCAAGGTCGACCCGGTCTCCATCCAGGGCCGGCTCGGCTCGACCAGTCGCGCGCCACGGTGGGCGATCGCCTTCAAGTACCCGCCGGAGGAGGTCACCACCAAGCTGCTCGACATCGACGTGAACGTGGGGCGCACCGGCCGGGTCACTCCGTTCGCCGTGCTCGAGCCGGTGCGCGTGGCCGGTTCCACAGTCGCGCTCGCCACCCTGCACAACGCCCGTGAGGTGGAGCGCAAGGGTGTGCTGATCGGCGACACGGTGGTGCTGCGCAAGGCCGGCGACGTGATTCCCGAGGTGCTCGGCCCGGTGGTCGACCTGCGGCCCGTCGACGCCCGGCCGTTCGTCATGCCGACCAGTTGCCCCGCCTGCGGCACCCCGCTCGCGCCGTCGAAGGAGGGCGACGTCGACATCCGCTGCCCCAACACCCGCAGCTGCCCGGCGCAGTTGCGGGAGCGGGTGTTCCACCTCGCCGGCCGGGGCGCGTTCGACATCGAGGTGCTCGGCTACAAGGGTGCGGCGGCCCTCCTCGACGCGGAGATCATCAGCGACGAGGGCGACCTGTTCCAGCTCGACGCCGAGCAGCTGTCCCGGTCGCCGTTCTTCGTCAACAAGGACGGCAGCCTGGGCAGCAACGCCACCAAGCTGTTGGACAATCTCGCGGTCGCCCGGGAACGGGACCTCTGGCGGGTGCTGGTGGCGCTCTCCATCCGGCACGTCGGCCCGACGGCGGCCCAGGCGCTCGCCCGGCACTTCCGTTCCATGGACGCCATCGACGCGGCCTCGGAGGAGGAGTTGTCCTCCGTCGACGGGGTCGGTCCGACCATCGCGGCCAGCATCCGGGAGTGGTTCGCGGTGGACTGGCACCGCGAGGTGGTCCGCAAGTGGGCCGAGGCCGGCGTACGGATGGCCGAGGAGGCGGTCGACGAGGGTCCGCGCCCGCTGGAAGGGCTGACGGTGGTGGTGACCGGCACCCTCGCCGGGTTCTCGCGCGATCAGGCCGCCGAGGCCGTGCAGAGCCGGGGCGGCAAGGTCAGCGGGTCCGTCTCCAAGAAGACGAGCTTCGTGGTGGTGGGGGACAACCCCGGCTCGAAGGCCGACAAGGCCGCCAGCCTCAAGGTGCCGGTGCTCGACGAGGACGGGTTCCGGCTCCTGCTGGACGCGGGCCCGGACGCCGCGCGGGACGTCGCTCAGCTGGGCGGTTGACCCCGCCGACGGCTGGCGACGGCGACTGGCCGCGTATACCAACTTAATTACGACTACGACCGATTCGTGACTGTCATACCGGGAAACTGGGGGCCGAGGGCGTTTCATTGGGTCACGGCGTGCGCACCGGCACGCCAATGGTCGGTCGGGAGGTGTGGTGGAGGTCGCCGACCCACGCAACTCGCTTCCTGCGGGACGGGTCGCACCGTTCGCCGCCTTCGTCGCCAGCATCCTGGCGGTCGCCGCGCTGACCGCCGCCGTTCCACTCGCGACGCTCCCCGACGACCTGCCCCGGCTGCCGGTGGCGTTCTGGACGATGGCCGCGCTCGCCGTGGTCTGCGACGCGCGCCCGTTCGTGCCACCGGGGCGCCGGCAGACGTCGGCGGTGTTCCCGTCCACCTGCTTCACCTTCGCGATCCTGCTCGGCTGGGGTCTCGGCCCGGCGGTGGTGGTGCAGGCGGTGGGGGTGGTCGTCTCGGGTTGGCGGATGCGGCACGCCGCGTGGCGTACGGCGTTCAACGTCGGCCAGTACGCCTGCGCCCTCGCCGCCGCGTACGGGGTGATCCAACTCGGGTCGGGCACGATCTTTTCCGGGGGGCGGTTGCACTGGACCGACGTGGCCGTTGTCGGCGGCGCCGCGCTGGTCTGGTTCGTCGTCAACTACGGGTTGGTCAGCTGGGCGGTGCGGCTGCGTTTCGGCGATCGCTGGTGGCCCACCGTCCGTCAGGGCCTCGGCTTCGAGCTGCTCTCCACCGGCTCGCTGCTGCTGCTCGCCCCGGTGCTGGTCGCCGCGGCGCGGGTCAGTGCCGCGCTGATTCCGCTGGTGCTGGTGCCGCTCTTCGCCGTCTACCGGATGGCGCGGCTGACCAACGAGCAGCAGCACCTCGCCGCCGCCGACCCGCTGACCGGGCTGCCCAACCGCAAGGCCCTGCTCGCCGAGGTGGCGGAGCAGGTGCACGTGCACGCCGAGCGGACCGCCCGCGGTGAACCCGACGGGCAGTTGGCGCTGCTGCTGCTCGACCTGGACCGCTTCAAGAACGTCAACGACGCCCTCGGGCACGCCGTGGGTGACCGGCTGCTGGTCGAGGTCAGCGCCCGGCTCACCGACGTGCAGCCCCGGCCGCAGATGATCGCCCGGCTCGGCGGTGACGAGTTCGCCATCGTGATGACCGGGCTGAGCGACGTCGGTCAGGCGCGGGAGTTGGCCGACCGGGTCGTCCAGGCGCTGGCCGAGCCGGTGCCGCTCGACGGACTGCCGTTGGACGTGGGCGGGTCGATCGGGATCGCCCTCTTCCCCGAGCACGGCGAGGACTTCGCCACCCTGATGCGCCACGCCGACGTGGCGATGTACGACGCCAAACACCGCAACGACACGGTGGCCGTGTACGCCCCGGAGTCCGACCACAACTCCGCCGAGCGGCTCGGCCTCCTCGCCGACCTGCGCCGCGTGCTGGAGGTCAGCCCGTCGGCCGAGACGCCGGTCGACACCGAGCCGCCGGTCGCCGAGCCGGCTGTCGACGCCGAGCCGCCGGTCGACCCCGAGCCGGCTGTCGACGTACCAGTTGTCGCGACGGCGGAGGTGCGCGGCGGTGACGGGGCGGCGCTGCCCAGCGCGGCGGCGACCCGGCCCGCGTCAGCCGCGGACCCGGCGGTCGTCACGGCAACGCGGCACGGTGGTCGGTGGTGGGTACGCCGTCGACGCGCCGACGCCGAGCCGCTGCACTCCGACGAGCTGATCAACCAGATCGCCACCGGTGCCGACCCGATCCGGGGCCGCAACGCCCGGGCCACCGTCGACGGCACCCGTTCGGGCTCGGTCCGGGAGCGGCGCGCCGGGGGTGGGAACGGCCGTCGGTCCCCGAACGGGAGCGCGGTGGGCAGGGGACGTGGCGGGGCGCGCCGGGACGCCGGGCCGGGTACGCCCGGTCAGCCGCTCGAACCGACCGGGTGGGCGCACGCCGACGACGAACCGGCCGACGACGCCGGGGAAATCACCATGTACTACCAGCCGCAGATCGCCATCGCGACAGGTGAGGTGGTCGGGGTCGAGGCCCTGCTGCGGTGGCGACACCCCCGACGGGGCATGGTCGACCCGGAGGAACTCATCCGGGTCGCCGAGCAGAGCGCCGTGATGCGACTGCTGACCCGTCGGGTCGTCGACGACGTGGTGGAGCAGCTCGCCAAGTGGTCGGCGGCCGGCATCGGCCTGCGTGCGGCGCTGAACGTGAGCGTGCGCGACCTGCACACCGGCGAGATCGCCGATCAGATCGCCGACCGGCTGGCCCGCTACGGGGTGCCGGCCGAGCGGTTGCAGGTCGAGATCACCGAGGGCGCGTTGATGGCCGACCCGCGCCGGGTGCTGGCCACCATCTCCCAGCTGCACCGGATCGGGGTGGCCATCTCGCTGGACGACTTCGGCACCGGCTACTCCTCGCTGCAGCATCTGCGCCGCCTGCCGCTGTCCGAGGTGAAGGTGGACCGGTCGTTCGTCCTCGGCATGGCCGACGACGCCGACGACGCGGCGATCGTCCGGTCGATGATCGAGCTGGCCGGCGCGCTGGGGTTGCGGGTGGTCGCCGAGGGTGTCGAGGACGAGCGGACCTGGCGGATGCTGCACACCGCCGGCTGCGACGCCGCCCAGGGCTGGTTCTACGCCCGGCCGATGCCGGCCGAGGAGTTGGTCATCTGGCTGGCCCGGTACCGGCCGGTCCGCCCGACCGGCGGGCACCCGCAGCCCGACGTCGCCCGCCGCCCCACCCGCTGACCCGGCACGAGGTCGGGGGAGGGGGAGTCGGGGACGCGGCACCGGAGCGGAACAATAGACTCGCTGCGGTCACCGCGTGTCACGCTCCACCTGTCGCGCGGCCGGCACACCGCCCGACCAGCAGGAATTCAGAAGGGGGCACGGATGGCCGCCATCTCCCGCGAGGAGGTCGCGCACCTGGCGCGCCTGTCGCGGCTCGCCGTCACCGAGGAGGAGCTGGACATGTTCGCCGGCCAGCTCGACGTGATCCTCCAGGCGGTCGCCCAGGTCGGCGAGGTCGCCGCCGCGGACATCCCGCCGACCTCGCACTCGGTGCCGCTGACCAACATCTTCCGCGAGGACGTCGTCACGCCGTGTCTGACCCCGGAGGAAGCGCTGTCGGGCGCGCCCGACGCCGAGGACCAGCGGTTCCGCGTACCGCGGATCCTGAGCGAGGACGTGGCCTCATGAGCGAGCGGCAGCGAGCGAATAGTCGGTGCAGCGCCGTGGTGCCTCATGGCGTCGCGGAGCGGAGCGGAGTGACGGCATGAGCGAGATGACCGGCATGAGCGACTTCACCAGAATGACCGCGACGGAGATCGCGAGCCTGGTCGCCGGGGGCGAGACCTCCGCTGTCGAGGTGACCCAGGCGCACCTGGACCGGATCGCCGCGGTCGACGACCGGGTGCACGCCTTCCTGCACGTGGACACCGAGGGTGCGCTCGCCGCGGCCCGCGCGGTGGACGAGCGTCGGGCCGCCGGCGAGGTGTTGGGCCCGCTCGCGGGTGTGCCGGTCGCGGTCAAGGACGTGCTCGCCACCCGGGGCGTGCCGACCACCGTGGGGTCGAAGATCCTGGAGGGCTGGCGCCCGCCGTACGACGCGACGATCGTGCAGCGGCTGCGCGAGGCCGGCACGGTGATGCTCGGCAAGACCAACATGGACGAGTTCGCGATGGGTTCCTCCACCGAGTACTCGGCGTACGGCCCGACGCACAACCCGTGGGACCTGAGCCGGATCCCGGGTGGCTCGGGTGGTGGTAGCGCCGCCGCGCTGGCCGCGTACGAGGCGCCGCTGGCGATCGGCTCGGACACCGGCGGCTCGATCCGTCAGCCCGGCGCGGTCACCGGCACGGTGGGTGCCAAGCCCACCTACGGCGGCACCTCCCGCTACGGGTTGGTGGCCTTCTCGTCGTCGCTGGACACCCCCGGCCCGTGTGCCCGCAACGTGCTCGACGCGGCCCTGCTGCACCAGGTGATCGGTGGGCACGACCCGATGGACTCGACGTCGATCCCGCAGCCCGTGCCGGACGTGGTGGCGGCGGCGAGGCTCGGCGCGACCGGTGACCTGACCGGTGTGCGGCTCGGCATCGTGAGCGAGTTCGTCGGCGAGGGCGCCGAGCCGGGTGTGATGGCGGCGTTCCGCGAGTCGGTGGACGCGCTGACCAAGATGGGCGCCGATGTCGTCGAGGTGTCCTGCCCGACGTTCGCGTACGCGCTGCCGGCGTACTACCTGATCGCCCCGAGCGAGTGCTCCTCCAACCTGGCCCGGTTCGACGGTGTCCGGTTCGGCCTGCGGGTCGGCGACGACGGCAACCGGTCGCTGGAGGAGGTCATGTCGCTGACCCGGGAGGCCGGCTTCGGCCCGGAGGTCAAGCGCCGCATCATGATCGGCACGTACGCGCTGTCGTCGGGTTACTACGACGCGTACTACGGGCAGGCGCAGAAGGTCCGGACGCTGATCACCCGGGACTTCAACGCCGCGTTCGAGCGGGTCGACGCGCTGATCTCGCCGACCACCCCGTCGGTGGCGTTCCCGATGGGCGCGCGGACCGCCGACCCGTACCAGATGTACCTGGCCGACCTGTACACCATCCCGACGAACCTGTACGGCGGGCCGGGCATCTCGGTGCCGTGCGGGCTCTCCGAGGGGCTGCCGGTCGGTTTGCAGGTGATGGCCCCGACGATGGCCGACGACCGGATGTACCGGGTCGCCGCCGCGTTGGAGTCCGCCGTCGGCACGTTCACCCCGCCGGCCCTCTGACCCGCCGGTACGGGGGCGGGTCGCCCGCCGTCGTACCGGAAGTCGTCACGCGCCCGGTGCGGTCACCACGACCGCGCCGGGCGCGGCTGTCGTCGCGGCGACACGACGATCTCCGATCAGGGGATGGACCGCGTTCAGTGGCACTGGTCGAATAAGCTCCGAGTCTGTTGGATCGACGAACTCTGGTCCGCTGGCGGCCGCGAGCGGCTCCGATCAAGACCTGGATGTGCGATGGGGACGCTTCGCCCGGTCATGGCCCTGACGATGGTTGTCGCGATGCTGCTGGGTGCCGCGCAACCAGCCACCGCCGCCGACACCGTCACCATCACCTCGGGCAAGCCCCGGTCGGTCATGTACCTCGGGCAGGTGTACGCGATCCACACCGTGGAGGCGACCGGCGGCACCGGGCCGTACGCGCTGTCGGTGGTGTCGGGCAGCCTGCCGCCGGGGATGTTGGTGGTGGGCACGGCGCTGGGGGGCGCGCCGACCACGCCGGGCACCTTCCCGTTCCGGCTGCGGATGACCGACAAGAACGGTCTCTTCGGCGAGCAGGCGGCGACGATCGAGGTACGCCAACAGAAGGTCGTCATCACCTCGGGCAAGCCCCGGTCACCCATGTACATCGGGCAGGTGTACGCGATCCACACCGTGGAGGCGACCGGCGGCACCGGGCCGTACGCGCTGTCGGTGGTGTCGGGCAGCCTGCCGCCGGGCATGCTGGTGGTGGGCACGTCGCTCGGGGGCGCGCCGACCACGCCGGGCACCTACCCGTTCACGCTGCGGATGACCGACAAGAACAAGCTCTTCGACGAGCAGGCCGCCACCATCGTGGTCGCCACGGCCGCTGCCACCTTCACCTCCGGCGACCCGCCCGCCGGCACCGTGGGGCGGTCCTACTCCTTCCGGTTCACCGCCGACGGTGATTCGGACATCGCGTTCGCCCTGGCCGCTGGGGCCCTGCCGGGCGGTCTCACCCTCGACAAGTTGGGTCGGCTGAGCGGCGTTCCCGGCAGCGCCGGCACGTTCACCTTCACGGTCCAGGCGACGGGTCGCAGCACCAGTGCCACGAGGGACGTGTCACTGGTCGTCGCCCCGGCGTCCCCGGGCACCCCCACGGCGACCCCGACCGGCCCGACGGCCACCCCGACCCCGACGGCATCGACCGATCCGGCCGCCTCGCCATCGGAGAGCGACCCGGCGACGTCCCAGCCGTCGCCCGCGCCGTCGAGGTCGAAGGGTGGCTGGTTGCCGCTCACCGGAGCGGGCTCGCCCCTCGTGCTGCTGCTGATGGGCGTCCTGGCGTTCTCCGTCGGTGGCATTCTGCTCGTGCTGGCCTACCAGCGTCGGCGCTTCACCACACCCGAGTGACGCCCGGCAGCGGGGTGGCCGGACCAGCCGATTAGGCTGGAACGGTTCTGTCCGGATCGCTCCTGGAGCTCAGATGACGACGACACTGCCCGCGTACGACGAGGTCGTTGCGCGCTTCGAACCGGTGATCGGCCTGGAGACCCATGTCGAGCTGGGCACGAACACCAAGATGTTCTGTGGGTGCCCGACCGACTTCGGTGGCGAGCCCAACACCCGGGTCTGCCCGGTTTGCCTGGGGCTGCCCGGCTCGCTGCCGGTGGCCAACAAGGCGGCCATCGAGGCGATCATCCGGATCGGTCTCGCGTTGAACTGCTCGATCGCCGAGTGGTGCCGGTTCGCCCGGAAGAACTACTTCTACCCGGACATGCCGAAGAACTTCCAGATCAGCCAGTACGACGAGCCGATCTGTGTCGACGGTTACCTGGACGTCGAGGTGGGCGGCGAGACGGTGCGGATCGAGATCGAGCGGGTGCACCTCGAGGAGGACACCGGCAAGACGCTGCACGTCGGCGGTGCCACCGGCCGCATCCACGGCGCGACGGAGTCGCTTGTCGACTACAACCGGGCCGGCATCCCGCTCGTCGAGATCGTCACCAAGCCGATCACCGGCACCGGTGCGCTCGCCCCCGAGGTGGCCAAGGCGTACGTCGCCGAGCTGCGCGACGTGATCCGCACCCTCGGCGTCTCCGACGTGCGGATGGAGGAGGGTTCGCTGCGCTGTGACGTGAACACCTCGCTGAACCTGCCGGGCGCGGAGTGGGGCACCCGTACCGAGACGAAGAACGTCAACTCGCTGCGGTCGGTGGAGCGGGCGGTCCGCTCGGAGATGCTGCGGCAGGCGTCGGTGCTGGACGTGGGCGGCCGGATCACCCAGGAGACGCGCCACTTCCACGAGGACACCGGTGACACCACCCCGGGTCGCTCGAAGGAGACGGCGACCGACTACCGGTACTTCCCGGAGCCGGATCTGGTGCCGATCGCACCGGACCCGGCCTGGGTGGCCGAGCTGAAGGCCGCCCTGCCGGAGCTGCCCCGGGTGCACCGGCGTCGGCTCCAGGAGCAGTGGGGTCTGTCGGACCTGGACATGCAGTCGGTGTTGAACGCCGGCGCCGTCGAGCTGATCGAGGCCACCGTGGCCGCCGGCACCACCCCGGCGGCGGCCCGCAAGTGGTGGCTGGGTGAGCTGTCGCGTCGGGCCAACGAGAGCGGCGTGGAGCTGGCCGAGATCGGTGCCACCCCCGCCCAGGTCGCCGAGCTGCAGGGGCTGGTCGACGCCGGCAAGCTCAACGACAAGATGGCCCGCACGGTGTTGGAGGGTGTGGTCGACGGTGAGGGCTCGCCCACCGAGATCATGACCAGCCGTGGCCTGGAAGTCGTCTCGGACACCGGCGCGCTCACCGCCGCCGTGGACGAGGCGATCGCCGCTAACCCCGCCATCGCCGACAAGATCCGCAGTGGCAAGGTCGCGGCGGTCGGCGCGCTGGTCGGCGCGGTCATGAAGACCACCCGCGGGCAGGCCGACGCGAAGACCCTGCGGGAGCTGATCCTGCAGCGCCTCGGCGTCCAGGGCTGAGACCCACCCGACGCCAAAGAGTCGATCATGAGGTTGACGGCGGTTTGAAGATCGACGACTGCCGTCAACCTCATGATCAACATGTACCGCACCCCTCGCGAGGGCGTCAACGGCGACGCCTGGATGGAGCCACCGTGACCCAGCACGACCTCGATGTCCTCGACGAGATCCAGCGGCGGGTGCTCTGGCTCGCCACCCGGATCGTGGACGCCGCCAACCATGACCGGGCCACCGGCGACGGTGTGAAGGTCGGCGGCCACCAGGCGTCCAGCGCCTCCCTGGTCACGGCGATGACCGCGCTGTGGTTCGCGCACCTGGACGCCGAGGACCGGGTCGCGGTGAAGCCGCACGCCTCCCCGGTGTTCCACGCCATCCAGTACCTGCTCGGCAACCTGGACCGCTCCTACCTGCCCCGACTGCGGGCCCGGGGCGGCCTCCAGTCGTACCCGTCGCGCACCAAGGACCCGGACGAAGTGGACTTCTCCACCGGTTCCGTCGGCCTGGGCGCGGCGGCGCCGCTGTTCGCCGCCGCGACCCGCCGCTACGTCGACGCGCACTTCGGCGCCCGGCCGCACTCCCGGTTCGTGGCCCTGATCGGCGACGCCGAGTTGGACGAGGGCAACATCTGGGAGGCGGTCGCCGACCCGGCCACCACCGGGCTGGGCAACGTCATGTGGCTCGTCGACTTCAACCGGCAGTCGCTGGACCGGGTCGTCCCCGGCATCCGGATCAACCAGTGGCGGGGCCAGTTCGAGGCGGCCGGCTGGCACGTCGTCGAGGTCAAGTACGGCCGCCGGCTCGCCGAGGCGTACGCCCGCCCGGGTGGGGAGGCGTTGCGGGACTGGATCGACGCGATGCCCAACGAGCAGTACCAGTCGCTGTTCGGGCTGACCGGGCCGGCGCTGCGCAAGCAGTTCCTGGACGGCGCCCCGGCCGAGGTGGGCGCCTTCGTGGAAGGCGTCGCCGACGAGGACCTCGGCCCGCTCGTCACCGACCTGGGCGGGCACGACCTGCAGGCGATGCTGGACGCGTACGCCCAGTGCGACGCGGTCACCGACCGGCCCAGCGTCGTCTTCGCGTACACCGTGAAGGGTTGGGGGTTGCCCATCGCCGGCAACCCGCGCAACCACTCGGCGCTGCTCAGCACCGAGCAGGTCGACGCGTTGCGCGCGGCGCAGGGGCTGACCTCCGAGACGGAGTGGGACCGCCTCGACCCGGCCTCACCGGCCGGGATCCAGGCCGGCGCCCGCCGGGAGGCGCTGTCCCGCGCGCCCCGCGAGCGCGCGCTGGGGGTCACCGTCCCGGAGAGCACGGGAGTACGCGCAACCAAGCCGATCTCCACCCAGGAGGTCTTCGGTCGGGTGCTGGTGGACCTGGCCCGGGACCGGGAGGTGGGCCGCTACCTGGTGACCACCGCACCGGACGTGGCCACCTCCACCAACCTGGCCGGGTTCATCAACAAGACCGGGGTGTTCGCCCCCACCGAGCAGCGATCCTGGGCCGAGGACCGGATGCTGCGCTGGACCGAGAGCCCCGCCGGGCAGCACATCGAGCTGGGCATCTCGGAGATGAACCTGTTCCTGCTGCTCGGCCAGCTCGGGCTCTCCTGGGACCTGTCCGGGCAGCCGCTGCTGCCGGTGGGCACCGTCTACGACCCGTTCGTGCTGCGCGGCCTCGACGCGTTCCTCTACGGCACCTACTCCGGATCCCGGTTCGTGGTGGCCGGCACCCCGTCCGGCATCACCCTCGCCCCCGAGGGCGGTGCCCACCAGTCCACCATCACCGCGTCGGTCGGCCTGGAACTGCCCGGGGTGACCTTCGTCGAGC
Source organism: Micromonospora parva (assembly GCF_000718515.1). Lineage (GTDB taxonomy): Bacteria > Actinomycetota > Actinomycetes > Mycobacteriales > Micromonosporaceae > Micromonospora > Micromonospora parva. The sequence continues at coordinate 16,367 of NZ_JNZS01000028.1, forward strand.
CGGCGTACGCGGCCACCCTCGACTGGCTGCTCTGCGACGCGCTCGGGCAGATCGCCGGTGGGTCGGCCCCGGCCGCGACCGCCGCGCCCGCCGAGGACGGCGCGTACTACTTCCGGTTGAGCACCCGACCGCTGGACCAGGCGCCGTTCGAGGCGGCCCGGGCGCGGCTCGGCGACGCGGTGCTGCGCCGGCAGGTCGTCGCCGGGGCGTACCGGCTGGTCGACGCGCACCAGGCGTACCCGCACCTGGTCGACGCCCCGGTGGTGCAACTGGCCGCCTCCGGCGCGGTGCTGCCCGAGGTGCTGGCCGCCGCCGCGGAGCTGGCCGACGAGGGCATCGCCGCGCACGTGGTGGACGTGACCTCGCTGGACCGGCTCTACCGGGCCTGGCAGCGCACCCTGCGACAGGGCGTACGGACGGCCACGGTGCCCAGCGTGCCGGGCGCGCTGCGCTCCGCGTTCGCCGATCGGGTGCCGGTGGTGACAGTGCACGACGCGGCGTCGCACGCGATGGCCTGGCTCGGCTCGGCGGTCGGCGCACCGGCGGTGCCGCTCGGCGTGGACGAGTTCGGCCAGTCCGGCAGCGTCGCCGACCTGTACGAGCTGCACGACCTGCTGCCCGGCAGCATCGTCAACGCCGCGCTGGCCGCGATCGCCCTGCGCTGACCCGTCCGCGCCGGCCGGCGTGGGCTCAGCCGGTCGGGGTGGGCGTGGGTGTGGGCGTCTGTGTGGCGGGCACACCCCCGCTCGGGGTGGGCGTCGGCGTGGCGGAGACACCGGCGTTCGGGTTCTCCACCAGGCGTCGTTCCAGGTTGACCTGGGCCTGGCCGGTGCCGCCGACGGTGATCGTGTCGTACGCCTGGAGCATCTTCTGCTGGTCGAAGTAGAGCACGCTCATCGACAGCGGGGTGGGCTTCTCGCCCTCCAGGCCGCGCAGCCCGGCACCGCCGGTGGAGCCCTCCACCATCAGCGTGGTGGGCTGCTGCCCGGGTGTTTCCGGCAGTTTGGACACCTGCCGGGCGTGGGTGTGCCCGGCCAGCACCAGCGGGCAGGTGCCGGCGAGCGGCCCGGCCGACGCCGGGTCGTGCACGAGAGCGATGTTGACCGGTCGCGGTGAGTTGCGGATCGTCACGGCGAGCTGGTTGCCGGCCCCGATCACCTGGTCGGCCACCTGCTGGGTCAGTCCGCTGCCGGCCGGGGAGGTGTTCTTGTCCGGGGTGAAACGCGGGTCGCCGATGCCGGCGATGGTCAGCCCGGCGACGGTCGTGGTGGTGTTGTTGAGGACTATCGCGTTCGGCTGGCGGGCCACCGCGGCGGCGGTCTTGCCGGAGTCGTGGTTGCCCCGGATGAAGACGTACGGCTTCTTCAGCACGCCGATCGAGCCGACGAAGGAGGCCTCCGGTTCGCTGCCCCAGTCGGTGATGTCCCCGGTGTCGATCACCACGTCGATGCCGAACTGCTCCACGACCGTCCGGATCAGCTGCCAGCCGGTCGGGTTGAGGTGCATGTCGGAGACGTGCAGCACCCGCGTGGTGCCGGGGGTCGGCTCCAACAGCGGCAGCGCGGAGACGGTGGTGTAGAGCTGGCTGACGTTGCCGACGAGGCGCTGCAACTGCTCCGCGTACTTCGTGTAGTCGTTGGCGATCCGGCGGGCGTCACCGACGATGGCCGGCGCGTTCACCAGCAGCCCCTCGTAGCGTGGCTCCTCGATGGCCTGCGGCCGGAGGGTCGCCGCCGCCGTGCCGAGGCTGCTGGCGGTGACCAGCAGCGCCAGCCCACCCGCCCAGGCGGTGCGCCGGACGTTGCGGAAGATCAGCCCGGCCAGGATCAACGTGACCAGCACCGACGCGCCGAGGGTACGCAGGCCGAGGCGCATCACCCCGGAGCGGACGTCCTCCACGGCGCTCTGGCTGGCCCGGCTGATGCTGGCCGGGTCGTCGATCAGCGCCTCGGTGCGCCCCTGGTCGAGCGCGCCCAGCCGAACGGTGAGGTGGGTCGGCCCGCTGTGGCTGTCGAGCAGCAGCGCGCCCAGCGGCGGGATGTCGACGGTGGTGCCGCCGTCGCGGGCGGGGGAGATGCTGAGGTTGGCCCGGAACGGGCCGATGTCGGTGCTCACCTGACCACCGGCCAGCACCCCGAGAACCGCCCCGGCCAGGGCCACGGCGAGGACGGCGACGACCAGCCCGAGGCGGCGCAGCGGGCCGGCGGCACCGGCCCACCAACCCAGGCGCGTCCGATCGTCGCCGGTCACCGGGTCGTCCCGGTCATCGGCGTCGTCGTGCCGCTCGTCGCGTTGCCCGTCCATGCTGAAAGTCTGGCCTGCCCGTCGGAAGATCTTGGTAAACCTGAACGGATGGTGACGGAATCAGCTGCGCCCGCCGTCGCCGCCCGCGAAGACCACCCGCAGCAGCCGGTCGTCGTCGCCCGCCGGGTCGCCCCGCCCGTCGTGGTTGGAGGTGCTCACCCAGAGCGACCCGTCCGGTGCCGCGGCCACCGCGCGCAGCCGGCCGTAGCGGTTGGTGAGCAGCTCACTGGGCTGACCGAGCAGCGTCCCGGTGTCGGTCAGCTCCATCACCCAGAGGCGCTTGCCGCGCAGGCAGCCGGTGACCAGCAACTGCTCGGTGGCGGCCAGCCCGGAGCAGGACGCGTCCGAGGTCGGCCACTGCGCGATCGGGTCGGTGAACCGCTTGTCGCCGGCCTTACCCTCGACCTCGGGCCAGCCGTAGTTGCCGCCCTTGGTGATCTGGTTGACCTCGTCCCAGGTGTTCTGGCCGAACTCGACGGCGTACATCCGCTTCGCGGCGTCCCAGGTGAAACCCTGCACGTTGCGGTGCCCCATGGACCAGACCGGGGAGTTGGGGTACGGGTTGCCGGCGGCGGGCTTGCCGTCCGGGGTGACCCGGAGGATCTTGCCGCCGAGGCTCTTCACGTCCTGCGAGAGCGGGCGCTGACCGGCGTCACCCGTGCTGACGTAGAGCTGCTTGTCCGGGCCGAAGCCCAGCCCACCGCCGTTGTGCACGTTGGCCTTGGGAATGCCGGTGAGGATCGGTGTGGGCTGCCCGCCGAGTTGCAGCCGGGCGACCCGGTTGTCCCGTTCGGCGGTGTAGTAGACGAACACCGTCCGGTCCCGGGCGTAGTCGGGGGAGACGGCGATGCCGAGCAGGCCACCCTCGCCCGCCGCCGCCACGTCGGGGATGGTCTGCACCGGTCGGACCCGCAGCCCGTCCGGCCCGGACTCGGGCCCGACCTGGAGGATCCGGCCGTTGTCCCGTTCGGTGACCAGCGCGCCGCCGTCCGGGAGGAAGGCGATGGCCCACGGCACCCGCAGGCCCTTGGCGAGCACTGTCGCCACCGCCTGCTGACCGCTGCCGCCGGGGTTCGCCGACGCGGACGGGGTCGGCAGGTTGGGCGGTTCGCCGGCCGGGTCGGGCTCCGGCTCACCGAAGCTGCAACCGGCGGTGAACAGCAACGCCGCGCAGGACGCCGCGAGAGCCGCCCGGAGGCGGCGGATGCGAGGGTACGGGGGACGGGCGCTCACCCGGCCCAGGGTAGCCCGCCGCGCGGCCCGACCGGGCCCGTCGAGATCCAACGGGTACCGATGGTCTCCGGTGGACCGGCCTCAGCGGGCCCGTACGGCCAGCAGCGCGGTGTCGTCCTCGCGGTGCCGGATCGAGGCGAGCAGCAGGTCGCAGAGGTCGCCGAGGGGCAGCGTGTGAGTGCCGGCCAGGCGGCTCATCAGCTCGGCCAACCCGTCGTCGATGGACCGGTCCCGCCGTTCGATCAGCCCGTCGGTGTAGAGCAGCAGGGTGTCACCGGTGGCCAGGCTGGTCGAGTGGCTGCTCCGCCGCGTCGGGCGGGCCAGGCCGAGCAGCGGCTCCGGCGTCGCGGCCAGGACCTCGACCGCCCCGCCGACGCGGACCACCAGGGCCGGCGGATGCCCGGCGTTGGACCAGGTCACCTCGTGCGCACCGGCGCGCTGCGGACAGATCCGCACCAGCGTCGCGGTGGCGGCGATCGGCAGCCGAAGGCCACGGATGGCGCCGTCCAGGTCGCTCATCAGGGACCCGACCGCGTCGGGCCGGCCGAAGGCGTTGCCCCGCACCAGGTTGCGCAGCTGGCCCATGGTCGCCGCGGCCTCGATGTCGTGCCCGGCCACGTCCCCGATCGCCGCGATCACGTCGCCGTCGGGCTGCACGAAGGCGTCGTACCAGTCGCCGCCGACCTCCACCCGGTCGGCCGCCGGCTGGTATCGGGCCGCCAGCTCCAGCTCCGCCACCACCGGCAGCCGGGGCAGCATGCTGTGTTGCAGCACCTCGGCGACGTGCCGCTGCTCGCCGTACATCGAGCTGTTACCGACGGCCTGGCCGGCCCGGCGGCCGATGTCCACCGCGGTCAGCAGGTCCCGGTCGTCGAACTGCTGACGGTGCCCGTCGTTCACGAGAGTGATCGCCCCCAGCACCGTGCCGCCGACGCCCCGCACCGGCACGCTCAGGTAGGAGGCGATGCCCAACCGGCCGGCGATGGAGACCATTTCCGGGTGGATGGTGCCCCGCTCCACGTCGGTCAGGGACGCCACGCTGCCGAGCCGAGGCTGGCCGGTGCGCAGCACCGCCCGGACTATCGAATCGGGGCCCAGCCCGGTGCGCAGCAGCTCACCGAAGCGGTCGACGTCCGCGGCGCGGGCCGGGTCCCGGTGCACCGAGACCACCTCACGGGGCAGGCCGGTCGGCCCGATCAGGGTGAGCAGGCACCAGTCGGCGAGCAGCGGCACCATGGTGGCGGCGAGCCGGCGCAGGGCGACGCCCACGTCCAGGGTGCCGGCCAACGTCTCGCTCACCCCGGCCAGCAACTCCAGCCGTTCGTGCGCCTGCACGACCCGCCGCCGCGCCTCCTGCGCGCCGTCGAGTGCGATCCGCAGGCGCAGCTCCGACGAGCAGGCGGCGGCCAGGTCGGCCAGGGTCCGCAGTTGGGCGGCGGTCCAGGCGCGCGGTTTGCTGTCGATGGCGCAGAGCGAGCCGAGCACCCGGCCGGATAGGTCGGTCAGCGGCATCCCGGCGTAGGCGACCACGCCGAGGTCGTCGATGGCCAGGTTGTTCCGGACGCGCGGGTAGAGCCGGGCGTCCGGCAGCACCATCGGCACCTCGATGTCCACCACGTGCTGACAGAACGAGTGACTCAGCGGAGTCTGCCGGCGCTGCGACCAGGGCTCGGGCAGACCGACCGCGCCGGGGAAGAACTGCCGGTCGGCGGAGACCAGCGAGACCAGCGCCACCGGCACGTCCAACAGGTCGCTGACCAACCGGGCGAACCGGTCGAACGCTTCGTCCGGAGCGGCGTCCAGCCCGGTGTCGGCGAGCGCGCGCAACCGCGCTGGGTCGCCGAGCGCCGAGGGGGGCGCGATCGGTCGCCGGGGGGAGGCGGGGGAGCCGTCGGTCATCGTGCACCTGTCTGCCGGGCGGAGGAGGACGGCCCTCCGACCCTTCCTTATACCTCGCGAAGGCCCGGCTCGAACCTCGCTGTGCTGAGTCTCGCCCGCCGTGACCCCGTGCGCCACCCCCCCGGACGCCGGTTCACCGCCGTGCCCGCACCGTCCGCGCCGCCGGGGACTATCGTCGGCGGACGTGAAGGTATGGATTCCGCACCAGGCCGGCCTGAACCTCCTGGGCGCGCTGCCCCCGGACGTGACGGTGGAGGTCTTCGAGCACACCGACCGGATGCCGTCCGAGGCGGCCGGCGTTCGCTTCTGGGTGCCGCCGTTCCTGGGTGGCTCGGACGGGACGACGGTGCTGGGTGAGCTGCCCGACCTGGCGGTGGTGCAACTGCTCTCCGCCGGGGCGGACGCCTGGGCCGGCCGGACCCCGCCGACTGTCACGCTCTGCGACGCCCGGGGCGTGCACGACCCCGCCACCGCCGAGTGGGTCGTCACCGCGATCCTCGCCCAGCTGCGGGCGTTTCCGGCGTTCGTCCGCGCGCAGGCCGAGCGGCGTTGGGCGTACGCGGAGCACACCCCTACCGACGAGCTGACCGGCAAGCGGGTGCTGATCATCGGGGCCGGCTCGATCGGCACCGCGGTGCGCGACCGGCTCGCCCCCTTCGACGTGAGCTTCACCCTGGTCGCCAGGACGGCCCGCCCGGAGCAGGGGGTGCACGCCGTCGAGGAGCTGCCCCGGCTGCTGCCCGACGCGGACGTGGTGGTGGTGCTGGTGCCGCTCACCGACCAGACCCGTGGCCTGATCGACAAGACGTTCCTGGCCGCGATGCCGGACGGGTCGCTGTTGGTCAACGCCGCCCGCGGGCCGGTGGCGCACACCGATGCGCTCGTCGCCGAGCTGGGCACCGGTCGGATCTCGGCGGCGCTGGACGTCACCGACCCGGAACCGCTGCCCGCCGACTCCCCGCTCTGGACCATGCCGAACGTGCTGCTCACCCCGCACGTGGGCGGGTCGGTGCGGGGGTTGCTACCGCGTGCCTACCGGCTGGTGGGCGATCAGGTGCGCCGCTTCGCCGCCGGGCAACCGCTGATCAACACAGTGGTCGACGGCTACTGACCCGGCGCGTCCGCCGGGGCACCCGGCAGTGGCTGGCCGGTTGCCGCGACCAGCCGGGGCAGGTCCGCCCCACGGACGGCCGGCAGGGTGACCTGCTGGCCGTCGTCGAGCCGGGCCACCGCGCGCCCCCGCTGGTCGGTGGCCAGCTCCAGGACCTGCTCCCAGCCGATCCGGCGTTGCCCGACCAACGCCCGCAGGCGCAGCTCCCGCGCGTCGGCGTCGGTGCCGGCCCGCCAGGCCCAGACCGCGACGGCGAGCGGGACGAGCAGCACCGGCAGCAGGTAGGCCCGGGCGTTGGCCAGCGGCAGGGCGCCGACGAAGGCGATGATCGCGGCCACCAGGATGGCTTGGTTGTACCGGAAACGGACCGTGTCGGGCTTACTCACCCTCCGATGATCCCACTTCCTGCCGTTTCGGCTCGCGGCGGGCGGTGCCACCGGCCGGGAGTACGCCGTACAGTGACACCGGTCGTTGTTTTCCCTGAGTAACCGGCAAGTAACCACTTCGGCTGTCCATCGTTGTCAATCGTGGGTAGCGGACTCGCAACGTCCGGTGCCCCGCACCGCCGCACCGCCCCCGTGCCCCCTCACGAAGGCGTCCGCCGTGCTCCTCGCGTACCCGTTCCGCGTTCTCGTCCCCCGTCGTGCGGCACCCGAGGCCGCCACGTCCGTGGCGGTGGCGCTGCTCCTCCTCGCCGGTGCCGCCGGCCTGGTCCCGACCTCGGTGGTGATCGCGTTGGGCGCCGGCGCCGGCGCCACACTCGCCGGGCTACGACTGTCCCGGCTGGCCAGCCGGCGTGGCACCGACCCGCCACCGCGCGCGGCGGGCGTGCTGCTCGACGCGGCGGTGGTGGCGGCCGGTCTCACCGCCGTCGTGCTGCCCCTGGCGGACATCGGGCACACCCGCGCCGTGCTGATCGGGTCGCTGGTCGTGGCGGCCCTCTCGGCGAGCGGTCTGTACCGGCTCCCCGGGCGCTCGCGGCCGACGGCCGCGGTCCGGTTGCGCGAGCTGGTCGAGTCGACCGGCCCGGCCGTCGGTCTGGCCCTCGCCGGCTGGCTGCTGCTGCCGTGGGACGGTCTGTCGGTCCCGGTTCGGCTGGGTTGCGCGTTGACGCTCGGCGGGTTGGGGATGGCCGCGTTGAACGTGTTCGCGGGGCCGTGGCGGCGCTCGGGTGCGGCGATCTGTCGAGGCGGCGTCCTGCTCACCCTCTGCGGGTTGGTGCTGCTGGCCGTGTCCCCGTCCGCACCGGCCGGGCGGGTGGCCCTGCTGGCCGTACCCCCGTTGGTGTTCGGGATGTTGCTGGTCGCGGTCGGTGCCGCCGGTGCGACGGACGACGCGCAGCCGGCGGAGCCGGTCGCCGCGGCCTGGCCTCGGTCGGTGCTCCCGGCGGCGGTGCTGCTGCTGGCGACGGGTCTGCACCTGGCCGCCGGCCGCGCGCCGGACCGGACCAGCGTGCTGTTGGCCCTGGCGGCGGTGCCGCCCCTGGTGCTGCGCGAGCTGCTGCGCGCCGGTGACGCGGCCACGTCCGTTCGGCGGGCCGCCCATCGCCGGCCGGCCGGTCGGTCGCTGCGGCACCGCCGCTCGGGTCCGGCACGCGGGCCGGGCACGCCGGAGCCGCCGCCGGAACGCGGCCCCGACGCCCCGGCGGTCGCGGCCCCCGGAACCGGCGCGGACTCGATCTGGTCGCCTGAGCACAGCCCCGCGTGGTCGGGGCTCGACCGGCGACAGTTCGCGGCCGCGAGCAGCACCCCCGGTGACCGGGCCGCCCTGCTGGACGCCCTGGCCGCGATCGGCGACGTGCCGGTGCCGGCCGGCGCGCTGCTCCTGGTCGACCTGCACGGCACCGAGGGGATCGGCCCGACCGCCCGGGAGGACGTGCTCGCCGAGGCGGTGCACCGGGCTCGCGCGGTCATCGCCCCCGGCGATCTGGTCACCGGGTGCGCGGGTACCGGCTTCGCGGTGGTCACCGCCGCCGGCCCGGTGCTGGCGTACGCGCTGGGCACCCGACTGTTGAGCGCACTCAGTCCGCCCTACCAGCTGGCCGGCGCGATGCTGCGGGTGCAGACGAGCATCGGGCTTGCCGAGGTGAGCGGGGTGGGGCCGGCGGACGTGCTCCGGCAGGCCGAACTGGCCCGGCGACGGGCCGTGCAACTGGGCCGGGACCGGGTGGAGTGGTACGACGCGTTCCTTGAGGAACAACTGGTCCGCCGGCTCGACCTGGAGCGCGAGCTGCCCGGTGCGGTGGCGCGCGGCGAACTGGATCTCGTCTACCAGCCGGTGGTCGACCTGGCCGACGGGCAGCCGGTGGGCGCGGAGGCGCTGCTGCGGTGGCGCAGCCCGGTGCTCGGCACGGTGCTGCCGGCCGAGCTGCTGCCGGTCGCCGAGGACCTTGACCTGGTCGGCGAGTTGGAGTGGTGGGTGCTGGATCGGGCCTGCCGGCGGTTGTCCGACTGGTCGGTGGGCGCCCGGGAGCTGTGGATGGCGGTCAACGTGACGACCCGGGAGCTGACCACTCCCGACTTCGTGCAGCGGCTCGCGGCCGTGCTGGCCGCGCACGGGGTGCCGCCGGAGCGGCTGGTGGTGGAGGTGAGCGAGCCGAGGGTGGCCGGTGACCTGTCGACAGTGGTGGCCCGGTTGGCCGGGCTCCGGTCGCTGGGCGTGCGCACCGCGTTGGACGATTTCCGGGCCGAGCACGCCTCCCTGGCGCAGCTTCGCCGACTGCCGATCGACCTGCTCAAGGTGGGCCCGGAGCTGGTGGGCGCACGGCCGGACGGGCAACCACCGCTGATCGACGTGGTGGTCAACGTGGGCGAGCGGCTGGGCGTCGAGATCGTCGCCGAGGAGTTGGAGTCGTCGACCCAGGTCGAGGGGGCACGCCGGGGCGGTTGCCGGTACGGGCAGGGGTTCGCGCTGGCCCGCCCGGCGACGGCGGAACGGGTCGAGGCGTACTTCGAGGAGTTTCCGTCAGCATCGCGCTGAACCGGTTCATCTGGCTCGGGGTGGTGCGGTGCTGCCACGCGGAGTGAGGTGGGGCGTCTCGTCCTGCACCCGGCCGGCCGGCTGCCCGGCGACGACGGCGAGCAGCTGCCGGGCGGCGTGGGCCCCGTACGCCGGGATGTCCCGGCCCAGCGCGGTCAGCGGCGGGTGCACCAGGCGGCACAGCGGTGAGTCGTCCCAGGCCACGATGGACAGGTCGCCGGGCACGGTCAGGCCCATCTCCTGGGCGACGGAGAGCCCGGCGACGGCCATCACGTCGTTGTCGTAGATGACCGCAGTGGGCCGGTGGGCGGAGCTGAGCAGCCGGCGGGTGGCCCGCCCGCCCTCCTCGCCGGTGTAGTCGGACCACACGGTGACCGCGTCGTCCAGGTTGAGCCGCTGGCGGACCGCCGCGAAGGCGTCGGTGCGGATCTCGGTGTGCCGCAGGTCGGGCAGGCCGGCGACCCGGGCGATCCGACGGTGCCCGAGCGCGACCAGGTACTCCACCGTCTCGGTCAGCGCGGCGGCGTCGTCGGACCAGACACTCGCCAGCTCGCCGGTGCCGCCGGGGCCGCCGATCACCACCGCCGGCAGGTGCAGCTGTTCGAGTGCGGGGATGCGACGGTCGTCGGTGCGCAGGTCGCAGACGAGCACCCCGTCCACCCGTCGTTCGCCCCACCAACGGCGGTAGACCGCGATCTCGGCGTCGTGGTCGGCCACCACCTGCAGGGTCAGCGCGTACGAGCGGGCGGAGAGTTCGGCTTCGACGCCGCTGATCAGCGCCATGAAGAACGGCTCGACGCCGAGTGTCCGGGCCGGTCGGCACAGGGCCAGGCCGATCGCGCCGGCGGTGGCGGCCGAGAGGGCGCGGGCCGCGCTGCTCCGGCTGAACCCGATCTCCGTGGCGATGGCCAGGATGCGCTGCCGGGTGGCCTCGGAGACGCCGGGCTGCCCGTTCAGCGCGTACGACACGGCACCCTTGGACACCCCGGCGCGTTGGGCGACGTCGGCAATGGTCGGCCGCTTCACCGGCGTGCTCCTTTGCTGCTGCGAGAGTGCTGCCGCGACGTGCTGCCGCGACGTGCTGCCGCGGGCGTCAACGGCCGTTGACACGTGCGGGGCCGAAACGTACGGTTGCCTAGCTTATCCGGTTCAGTAAACGTCTTTCGATGCGGAAGGTGCGGTGAGGTCTTGCGCCGACAGGCACTCTACGACGGTTGGACAGTGCGAGCGGCCCCCGGAGCACAGGTGCCCGAGGAGGTCGCAGACCGGTCCGTGCCGGCGACCGTGCCGGGCTGCGTGCACACCGACCTGCTCGCCGCCGGGCTGATCGAAGACCCCTACCTCGACGACAACGAGCGGACGCTGGCCTGGATCGGGCGCACCGACTGGGTCTACCGGTCCACGATCGTCCACCGGGCGGGCGACGACGACCGCGTCGACCTGGTCTGCGCCGGCCTGGACACCGTCGCCACGCTCACCCTCAACGGCGTCGAGGTCGGCCGCACCGCGAACATGCACCGCGGCTACCGGTTCGACGTCCGACCGCTGCTGCGCGACGGTGACAACGACCTGGTCGTCACGTTCGACTCCGCGTACCGCTATGCCGAGGCACACCAGGAACGGCTCGGCGAACGCCCGAACGCCTACCCGGAGCCGTTCCACTTCATCCGCAAGATGGCCTGCAACTTCGGCTGGGACTGGGGGCCGACACTGGTCACCGCCGGCATCTGGCAGGAGATCAGCCTGCACGCCTGGTCGACCGCCCGGCTGGCCACCGTCCGTCCCCTCGTCACCATGGACGGTCGCGACGGCCGCGTCGAGGTGCACGTCGAGGTCGAGCGGGTCGCGGACGTCCCGCTGACCGTCCGCGCCGCCGTGGCCGGCGCACACGCCGAGGTGGTCGTCCCGGCCGGGCAGCGCACGGCCGTGCTGACCCTCACCGTTCGCGAGCCCGCGCTGTGGTGGCCCCGGGGGTACGGCGAGCAGGCGCGTCACCCGATCGATGTGACACTGCACGCGCCGGACGGCGACCTGCTGGACAGCTGGTCGCACCGGATCGGCTTCCGCTCGGTCCGCCTGGACACCACACCCGACGAGCACGGCACCCCGTTCTCGTTGTCGGTGAACGACGTCCCGGTCTTCGTGCGCGGGGTCAACTGGATCCCGGACGACGCGTTCCCCACCCGGATCACCCGGGCCCGGCTCGCCGAGCGGTTCGACCAGGCGGTCGCCGCCAACGTCAACCTGCTGCGGGTCTGGGGCGGCGGCCGGTACGAGTCCGCCGACTTCTACGACCTCGCCGACGAGCGCGGCCTCCTCGTCCAGCAGGACTTCCTGTTCGCCTGCGCCGCGTACCCGGAGGAGGAACCGTTCGGCAGCGAGGTGGCCGCCGAGGCCGCCGAGCAGGTGACCCGGCTCGCGCCGTACCCGTCGCTGGTGCTCTGGACCGGCAACAACGAGAACATCTGGGGCTGGCACGACTGGGACTGGCAGCAGGACCTCGCCGGGCGCACCTGGGGGCGTGGCTACTACCTCGACGTGCTGCCCCGGATCGTCGGCGAGCTGGACCCGACCCGCCCGTACTGGCCGGGCAGCCCCTGGTCGGGCACCGAGGCGATCCACCCCAACGACCCGGCGCACGGCACCACCCACATCTGGGACGTGTGGAACACCGACGACTACACCAGGTACCGGGAGTACGTGCCGCGCTTCGTCGCCGAGTTCGGCTACCAGGCCCCACCGGCGTACGCCACGCTGCGCCGGGCGCTGAGCGACGAACCCCTGGCGCACGACTCACCGGGCATGGCGCACCATCAGAAGGCGGCCGACGGTGACGCCAAACTCCAGCGGGGCCTCGACGCGCACCTGCCCGCCCCGGCGGACTTCGACGACTGGCACTACCTGACGCAGCTCAACCAGGCCCGAGCCATCCAGCTCGGCGTGGAGCACTTCCGCTCCCACCGGAACGTCTGCGCCGGCACCATCGTCTGGCAGCTCAACGACTGCTGGCCGGTCACCTCCTGGTCGGCCGTCGACGGCGACGGCCGTCGCAAACCCCTGTGGTATGCGCTGCGACACGCGTACGCCGACCGGCTCCTCACCGTGCAGCCCCGGGACGGCGGCCTGGCAGTGGTCGCCGTCAACGAAACCGCCGAGGCCTGGACGGCATCCGCCGCGGTCACCCGGTGCACGCTCACCGGGGAGCCGAGGGCGAAGACCTCGGTCGACCTCGACGTCCCGGCGTACTCCTCGGTGGCGCTGGCGCTGCCGGCGGAGCTGGCGCGGCCGGACGAGGGCCGTCGGGAGTTGCTGGTCGCGGAGGCCGGTGGCACCGCGGAGCGCGCGCTGTGGTTCTTCGCCGAGGACCGGGACGTGGACTGGCCGGCGGCGGCCTGGGACGCGACGGTCGAGCCGATCGGCGGCGGGCAGCGGGTCCGGGTCACCGCCCGCACGGTGCTGCGCGACCTGACCCTCTTCCCGGACCGGCTGGACAGCACCGCCACCGTGGACAAGGCCCTGGTCACCCTGCTGCCGGGCGAGTCGGCCACCTTCACCGTGCGCGCCGGGGCCCTGCTGGACGACCGGGCGCTGACCACCCGACCAGTGCTGCGCTGCGTCAACGACATCGGACGGACTGCCTGACGCCGACGACGCGGAGGGACGCTCGTCACCGCACACCGAACGATTGAAGACTTCTTCAAGTGCTAAAGTCTTCGCATCGATCGGGAGAGGTGCTCATGTCGGTCCCGCTGTACCAGGCGAAGGCGGAACTCTTCCGCACCCTCGGGCACCCGGTGCGCATCCGGGTCCTCGAACTGCTCCAGGACGGCCCGAAGCCGGTCCGTGACCTGCTCGCCGTGATCGAGGTCGAGGCCTCCAACCTCTCCCAACAACTCGCCGTCCTTCGCCGCGCCGGGATGGTCACCTCACACCGCGACGGTCCCCTCGTCGTGTACGCGCTCAGCACCCCGGACGTGGCCGACCTGCTGGCCGCCGGGCGCCGGATCCTCGGCGCGGTCCTCACCGACCGGGACGGCCTCCTCGGGGAGCTGCGCGCCACCGGCGCGGACCGGTGAGCCGCGTCATCCCGGTGGCCCGAGCGCGGCTCCTCGGGCTGCTACCCGACCGGGCCGACTGGGCGGCGGTCCACCGCTCACCACGCCGGGACCTGCTGGCCGGCCTCACCGTGGCGGTGGTGGCACTGCCGCTGGCCCTGGCGTTCGGCGTCACCTCCGGGCTGGGCGCCCAGGCCGGGTTGATCACCGCCGTGGTCGCCGGCGCGGTGGCCGCCGTCTTCGGCGGCTCCAACCTCCAGGTCTCCGGGCCGACCGGGGCGATGACAGTGGTGCTGGTGCCAGTGGTGCAGCAGTTCGGAGCCACCGGCGTGCTGATGGTCGGGGCGATGGCCGGCCTGGTGCTGATCGCGCTCGCCGTGGCCCGTCTGGGCCGCTACGTCCGCTACCTGCCCACCCCCGTGCTGGAGGGTTTCACCGCCGGCATCGCCGTGGTCATCGCGCTGCAACAGGTTCCTGCCGCACTCGGCGTCAGCGACGCGCACGGGGAGAAGGTCTGGGCCGTCGCCTTCGACGCGGTCGCCCGGTTCGTCGTCCATCCGCGGCCGGCCGCGCTCGCGGTGGCCCTCGCCGTCGCGGCGCTGATGCTGCTCGGAGCGCGGTGGCGACCCGGCCTGCCGTTCTCCCTGCTCGGCGTGGGGGCCGCCACCGTCCTCGCCGAGGTCCTCCCGGTCGACCTGGCCCGGATCGGCGCGCTGCCGCAGGGCCTCCCAGCGCCTTCGCTCGGCTTCCTCGACCTCGCCGCGCTCGGTGTGCTGCTGCCCAGCGCCCTCGCCGTCGCCGCGCTCGCCGCCCTGGAGAGCCTGCTCTCCGCCACCGTCGCTGACGGCATGACCGTCGGTGAGCGGCATGACCCGGACCGGGAGCTGTTCGGTCAGGGGCTGGCCAACCTCGCCGCCCCCGTCTTCGGCGGCATTCCCGCGACCGCCGCCATCGCCCGGACAGCGGTCAACGTCCGCGCCGGGGCGGCCTCGAAGTTGGCGGCCCTCACCCACGCCGTCGCCCTCGCGGCGATCGTGCTGGCCGCCGCGCCGCTGGTCGGCCGGATCCCGCTCGCCGCCCTGGCCGGGGTGCTGCTCGCCACCACCGTCCGCATGGTGGAGGCCGGCTCGCTGTGGGCGCTGGCCCGGGCCACCCGGGGCGACGCGGTCGTGCTGGTGCTCACCTTCGCCGTCACCGTGATCTGGGACCTCGTCACCGCCGTCGCGGTCGGCGTCGGCGTCGCCGTGGTGCTCGCCCTGCGCGCGGTCGCCCGCAGCGCCCGGCTGGAACAGGTGCCCCTCGACCCGGGGGAACACAGCGCCGAGGAGCACGCGCTGCTCAGCGAACACATCGTCGCGTACCGGCTGGACGGGCCGCTCTTCTTCGCCGCCGCCCACACCTTCCTGCTCGAACTCTCGGAGGTCACCGACGTCCGCGTCGTCATCCTGCGAATGTCCCGGGTGACCACGATGGACGCCACCGGCGCGCACGTCCTCGGCGATGCGATCCGGCGGCTACGCGGACGCGGGATCACCGTCCTGCTCTCCGGCATCACCCCCGCCCACGACCAGGTCCTCGCCACCCTCGGAGTCGCTGACGACCTGCGCCGCGAGGAACTGCTCTTCCCGGACACCCCTGCCGCCATCCGGTACGCCCGCGCGGTCGCGCTTTCCGCTGGGGGCCGACCGAAGGTCGTAGCCGGTGGTGACAGCGCCGCCGTCAACGGCGAAGTCCGACGTCGAACCAGCGGTATCCCGGAAAGCCAATGATTACCGACGTGTCCGAGACGCGGCCGTGACGGCGTTCGTGTTGGCCAGCGAGCGGACGATGTTCCAGGTGACCCAACTGGTGTCCTACCCTCTGTCCCAGATGCCGGTGGCGGCGGTGGCGGTGGCGTAGTCGGCGAAGTCGCGGGGCGGCCGGCCCAGGGCGCGCTGAACCCCGTCGTCCAGATGGGCGTTGCGCCCGTCCAGCACGGTCGTGAACAGGTACAGCAGCAGCTCCACGACCCCGGAAGGCGTGCCCTCCGCGGTGAGCGCCTCGGCATAGTCGTCGGGAGACACCTGAACGAATTCGATCCGCCGGCCCGTCGCTGTGGAAATCCCGGCGATCGCCTCGGCGAAGGTGAGCAGCCGGGGGCCGGTCAGCTCGTAGATCTGCCCCGCGTGCCCGTCCTCGGTCAGGGCGGCCACAGCCACCTCGGCGATGTCGTCGGCGTCCACGAACGGCTCGGGCACGTTCCCGACCGGGAGGACGATCTCGCCGCCCAGCACCGGCTCCAGCAGATAGTCCTCGCTGAAATTCTGGCTGAACCAACTGGATCGCAGGATCGTCCACTCGACCCCGGCGGACTGGATGAGCCTTTCGCTGGCTTGTGCTTCCTTTTCACCCCGGCCGGACAGCAGCACCAGCCGGGAGACCCCGGACGCCACCGCCAGTTCAGTGAACGCGCCGACCGTCTCGGGTGCGCCCGGCACCGCCAGGTCCGGGTAGTAGGACACAAACACCGTTCCGACGCCCTGCAGCACCGGCGTCCAGGTCGCCTGGTCAGCCCAGTCGAAGGGCTGCGCAGCGGAGCGGGAACCCGCCCGAACGGGCACTGCGCTCTCCTGGAGCCGCTTCACGATGCGGCGGCCAGTCTTGCCGGTCCCGCCGAGTACCAGGATCGTGTTCCGCTCTTGTTCGTTCGTCATAGCGATAATTGAAACGCAGCGGTGTGAGACTGTGGATAGCCAAGGCGCGCGATTCTGTGTGTAATCGTCTACATGGACGCAGTCGTCAGTCTCCTCGACGGACCCAGAGCCCGGGGAGCGTTCCTCCTCCGCTCGGTCCTGACCCCGCCCTGGTCGATACGGATCGAAGACCAGGCGCCGCTCACCCTGGTGGCCATGGTCCAGGGGGACGCCTGGGTCGTTCCCGACGAGGGTGCGTCCGTACAGCTCAGTCCAGGCGACCTGGCGATCATTCGTGGCCCCGACCCGTACGCCGTCGCCGACGAGCCGGCCACGGCGCCGCAGGTCGTCATTCACCCAGGCCAGATCTGCACCACCCCCGACGGGCAGGAACTGCCCGGGATGATGGAGCTGGGCGTACGCACCTGGGGCAACAACCCGGACGGCCCGACAACGCTGCTCACCGGCACCTACACGATGCGGGGCGAGGTCAGTCAGCGGCTCCTGAGCGCACTGCCGCCGCTACTGGTCGTCCCGGGCGACTCCTGGGACTCCCCGTTGGTACCGCTACTGGCCACCGAGATCGTCAAGGACGATCCCGGCCAGGAAGCGGTCCTCGACCGGCTGCTCGACCTGCTGCTCATCGCCGCGCTACGTGAATGGTTCGCGCGACCGGCGGCCAATGCCCCCGGCTGGTACAAAGCGCACAGCGATCCCATCGTTGGCCGGGCCCTGCAAATGCTCCACAACAAGCCGGCCCAACCCTGGACCGTCGCGTCGCTGGCAGCCGAGACCGGGGTCTCCCGGGCGGCGCTGGCCCGCCGATTCACCGCGCTCGTCGGCGAATCGCCCATGTCCTACCTCACCGAGTGGCGGCTGGCCCTGGCAGCCGACCTGCTCCGCGAGCCCGGCGCCACCGTCGGCGCCGTCGCCCGCCACGTCGGCTACGGCAGCTCCTTCGCCCTGAGCACGGCCTTCAAACGCATCCGCGGCGTCAGCCCACGGGAACACCGCCGGGCTGCCCGGACGTAGCGGGGCATCGGCACCGAGGCGGCGGCGCCCGACGACACGGCCGCGAGCTACACGGATAGAGGGCCGAGCGTGAGCGACTGCAACCCCGCCCTGTCATCGAGCACACCGGTCAGGACAGGATTACCGCGTCGTGGCCCGGCGGTGACAGCGCCGCTGTCAACGGCGAAGTCCGACGTCGAACCAGCGGTATCGCGGGGAGCCAATGATCACTGAACATGTCCGGGACGCGGCGGCGACGGCGTTCGTCTTCGCCTTTTTCGCCACCAGCTGGTTCGGTTGGGCGCAGGAGGCGCCCCCGAAGCGGTGGCGGCGGGTGCTCATCGCCGGGTCGGTTCTTTCCCTGCTCACGGCGGCCGCCGGGGCTCTGTTCGCCTGGCGTCACTGGTCGGACGGTACGGCATTCGACGCCGACACCAGCCCAACCTTCGGCATCGTCGTCGGCATCGAGTTCGGCGTCGCTGCGGTCGGTGCCGGGCTGCTCGCTCTGCTGCGGCGTAATGAGCTGGTCGCCCCATGGATCGCCCTCGTCGTGGGCGTGCACCTCTTCCCGGTTGCGGCGTTGATCGACTACCCGTTGATTCATCTGGTCGCCGCGCTCGTCACCGTGGTGGCGGTCGCGGCGGTGCCGGTGGCCCGGGCTCGCGCCGTGGCGGTGAGCGCGGTCGTCGGCCTCGGCACCGGTGGGGTGCTCCTGGTCGCCGCGGTGTCCTCGCTGCTCATCGCCCTGTTGGGCTACTGAGGCAGGTCGCCGTCCGCTCTGTGCCTGGCGCACTTTCCGGTCGGACGATGAACTGTCCCGCGAGGACCTTGCTGTCGCCTTCCGGATAACAGGGCCCCTGTCGGCCGGGCGGGGCCGGTTCAATGGCGGGCATGCAGGGGATCAGCGGCACCGCGGCGGCGAAGGCACTCATCCTGGCGGCTGTCCCCGTCGGTGCCGTCGGCTTCTTCGTCACCGGCAGGTGGGCGATCGGCGCGATCGTCGTGAACCTCGTTCTGCTCGGCGCTGGCGGTGGTCTCTGGTGGAAGGACCGCTGGACGCGGCTGTGGTCACGCCTGTTCCCGATCGGCTACTTCCGCGGGCCCGAGGCCGAGGAGGATCCGGACGATGGCGGCACCGGCGACGACTTCGGGGACCCGGGGTCGACGGTCTTCGCGTCGCGTCGGGTTCGTCGGCATCAGCTGACGTTGTCGACGACGAGCCGGGTTCGCCGCTCCGTGCTGCGGCGTTCCCTCACCAGCGAGCAGGCCGGTCGTGCCAAGGACCTGACGATGGTGGCGAACACCCTGAGCCAGATCCAGGGCGGGCTCCAGTCGGCACAGCGAAAGGCCAGGCGGGAGCAGCTGTGGTGGCTGGTCGCAGGGCTGGCGGCGTCCATTCCGGTCGGCGTCGCCATCAACCTCGCCACCGGGTGACCGGTGTAGCCCGAATGACCGGCTCCACCACGGCGCGAGCGGTGGTCACGGAGGGACTTGAACGTCCCCCGGGACCACCGCTCGTCAGTAGCAGTAGGCGGTCAGGCGCGGGCTGCGGCGAGCACCTGGCCGACCAGCGCGCCGGAGGTGCCCGAGCGCTCGTACTCGGGCCGGTTCAGGCTGCCGCCCATCAGCGGGGCCGGGTTGCGGTGCACGGCCGGGCTGTCCGAGCTGACCAGGGCCGCGAAGTGGTACTCGTCGGCGCCGGTCGCCTCGACGATCCGGGCGATGTTGCGTGGGGTGATGCCACCGCCCGGCATGACGATGATCCGGCCGGCGGCGCGGCGCACCAGGTCGGCGATGAGCGGGGCACCCTCCAGCACGCTGACTTCCTGGCCCGAGGTGAGCACCCGGTGCACGCCCAGCTCGATCAGCTGCTCCAGCGCCGCGTGCGGGTCGCGGGTCATGTCGAACGCCCGGTGGAAGGTGATGCTGACGTCGCCCGCGGCGGCGATCAGCCGGCGGGTGGTCGGCACGTCGACGTCACCGTCGGCGGTCAACGCACCGATCACGATGCCGTGCGCGCCGGCCGCCACCGCGGCCCGCACGTCCCGCTCCATCGCCTCGATCTCGAACGGCGAGTAGATGAAGTCGCCGGCCCGCGGCCGGACGATCACGTGTACCCGGATCCGGTTGACGGCGCGCAGTGTCGTCTCGATGGTGCCCAGGCTGGGGGTCAGCCCGCCGTCGAAGAGCGCGGAGCACAGCTCCACCCGGTCGGCGCCGGCCTCCTCAGCGGCGACCGCCCCCTCGACGCTGTCGATGCAGATCTCGAATGTGCTCATGATTCTTCCTTTTCCGTGCGTGGCGGTGCCGCTTCGGTCCGAGACGGTGCGGTGGTCCAGTCGATGAGGGCCGTGACGGCGCCGACCGGTGCGCCGCCGCCGAGCACCGGCACCTGGCGCAGCGCGTCGGCCCCGCCCACCGGTACGCCAACGGCGTCGAGGGCGGCGAGGGCGATCGCGGTGGTGGCGCGGGGTGATCCGTCGACCACCTTCACCGCGACGGCGTGACCGTCCGGTGCGGCCACCCCGAGCACACCCTCGGCTCCGCCCTTGGCGAGGACGCCGGGCAGCGCCCGCATCAGGTCGGTGTTGGGGTGGCCGTGCCAGCCGCCGACGTACTCCGGGTGTTGGCGCATGGCCTGCGCGACCAGCGCCTCGTCACTGCCGGTGGGTGCGGTGACCAGGGCCTGGAAGGTGCGGGCCAGGCCGGTCAGCGGCAGCCCGAACAGCGGTGCGCCGCAGCCGTCGACAGCGTGGTGCGCGATCGGCGTGCCAGCGAGCCGGGCGACGGTGGCGGCGGTCTCCCGCTGGATCGGGTGGTCCGGGTCGAGGTAGTCGTGCGTGCTCCAGGACCGGGCGACGGCGGCGACGAGCATCGCGGCGTGCTTGCCGGAGCAGTTCATCCGGATCCGCTCGCGCTGCCCGCCGGCGCGGATCAGCCGGTCCCGGGTTGGTTCGTCCTCCGGCCAGTCCTGCGGGCAGCCGAGCGCGTCCTCGGTCAGGCCGGCACCGGCCAGCATCGCCCGGACCACCTCGACGTGCCGGTCGTCGCCGGTGTGGCTGCCGGCGGCGAGCGCCAGCGCCGGGCCGGTCAGCTCGTCGCCCGCCGCGACCCGGCAGGCCAGCGCCTGCACCGGCTTGAGGGTGGAGCGGGGGAGGACCGGCTCGTCGGGTACGCCGGCGGCGAGGGCGACTGTCCCGTCCGGGGCGAGCACGACGACGCTGCCGTAGTGCCGGCTCTCGACGAAGCCGTTGCGCACGACCCGGGCCAGTTCGGCGTAGCGGAAGATGGTCACCGGGGAGTGTTCCCTTCGAGAAGTGGCGGGGGCAGCTCAGCGGTCCGCCGTCCGCGTCGGCCGCCGAAGCGGCCGTTGCGGGCCTGGAGTACGCGGGCGAACTTCGACAGCGAGGCGTTGACCACGAGGTAGATCAGCGCCACCACCAGGAACGTCTGGATCAGCAAATGGGTGTACGAGGCGAGCACCTGCCCGCTGTAGAGCAGCTCGGTGTAGCTGACCACGAAGCCGAGCGAGGTGTCCTTGAGCAGCCCGACCAGTTGGCTGACCAGGGACGGGGCGAGCTGGAGCAACGCCTGTGGCAGGACGACCAGCGCCATCACCTGCCCGCGGCGTAGCCCGACCGCGAGGCCGGCCTCGGTCTGTCCCCGGTCCAGCGCCAGGATGCCGGACCGGAAGATCTCGGCGAACGCCGCCGAGTTGGATACCACCAACGGCACCACGAGCTTCCAGAACAGCGGGAAGTTCAGGCCGTACTGCGGCAGCGCGAACAGCGTCACGTAGATCAGCAGCAGGGTGGGTACGGTCCGGAAGATCTCCACGTACGCCCCGGCCAGCCAGCGCAGCGGTCGGTGCGTCGACAGCCGGCCGAGCGCCAGGATCAGCCCGAGCGCGGCGCTGAGCACCGCGGTCGCGGCGGCGGCGCGCAGCGTCGCCCACAGGCCGTTGAGCAGGTACCGCCAGATCGGCCAGGTGGTGAACGGCTCCCACCGGTCGGCGGCCAGTTCGCCGTGGCTGGCGAACTGGTAGACGGCCGCGGCCAGGGCGCCGGCCAGCCCGACGGCGCCCAGCACGGTGGCGATCCGGATCCGCCGTTGGGCGCGGGGGCCGGGTTCGTCGAAGAGGATCTGTTGGGTCTTGTTCATCGGACGATCGCCAGCCTTCGTTCGAGCAGGCCGGTGACCTGACCGATGATCAGCGCCAGCAGCATGTAGGCGAGGCCGGCGCCGGTGAAGACGGCGATCGGTTGGGCCTCGACCAGGTTCACGTTGTTGGCCGCCTGGGTCAGCTCGACCACGCCGACGGCGGCGGCCAGCGAGGTGTTCATGAGCAGCGCGATGCAGATGTTGCCGATCGGCTGGATCACCGCCCGGAGTCCCTGCGGCAGGATCACGTGCCGTAGGGACTGGCCGAAGGTGAGCCCGATGGCACGGGCCGCCTCGGCCTGGCCCACACCGACGGTGTTGATCCCGGCGCGGATCGCCTCGGCCAGGTACGCCCCCTCGTACACCGCGATGACGATCGCGGCGGAGGTGAACAGCGGGAACGTGATGCCGATGGTCGGCAGCGCGAACACGAAGAGCACCAGCAGCGCCAGCAGCGGCAGGTTCTGGAACACCTCGACGTACGCGGTGCCGATGGCGCGCAGCAGCGGCACGGGGGCGATCCGCAGGGTGGCCACGACGATGCCCAGCAGCATCGCGCCGACGGTGGTCACGACGGTCAGTTCGACCGTCGTGACCAAGCCGTGGCCCAGCTGGCTCAGGTGGGCGGTGAGGGCTTCCATCGGTACGAGAGACTGCTCAGGAGCCGTCGACGGAACCGAGGGCCGGCGGGGTGGGTGCCCCGCCCTCGACCACCGAGCCGAGGGTGCCCTCCCAGACCTTCGCCCACGTGCCGTCGGCCTGGATCTTCTTCAGCCAGTTGTTGACGAACTCCTTGAACTGCGTGTCCTCCCGGTTGAGGCCGATGCCGTACGCCTCGGTGGTGAAGGGCTCGCCCACCACCTTCATCCCCGGGTTGGCCTTGGCACCCGATGCGAGCAGCGTGAAGTCCTGCACGTACGCGTCGCCGCGCTTCTGCAGCAGGGCCTGCAGCGCCTGCGGGTCGGTGCCGAAGGCGATCTGCTTCGAGCCGGGCGCGGCGGAGGGCAGCGCGGTGACGGCGGGGGTGTTCGCCCCGACGATCACGGTCTTGCCGGCGAGGTCCTTGACGCTCTTGATGGAGGTGTCGTCCTTGCGAACCCCGACGGCGAGGCCGGAGGTGAGGTACGGCCCGGCGAAGGCGACCTGGGTGGCCCGTTGCGGGGTGATCGTGTACGTCTGGAAGACGGCGTCGACCGACTTGGCCTGAAGCATGGCCTCGCGGGTCTGGGTGCCGATGGTCGTCGTCTTCACCTCGGGCTTGCCGATGATGTACTTCGCCAGCAGCTTCGCCATGTCGGCGTCGAAGCCCTCGATGGTGCCGCTGACCGGGTTCTGCTGGGCGAGCAGCGGCGCGTCCAGGGAACCGCCGATGTTCAGGTAGCCGCGCTTGCGGATCGCGTCCATGGTCGAGCCGGCCGGGATGTCCGCGTCGCTGGCGACCGGAGCGGCGTCGTACACGGACTGGGCGACCACGCCGTCGCCACCGAGGCCGGCGTCGCCGGGCAGCTTCGGGGCGCTGCTGTCGCCGTCACCGCCGCAGCCGGTGGCGACGAGGGCCACCGCCACGGCGGTCGCGGTGAGGGCGAGCGAGCGCCGCCGGGTGAAGCTCTTCTTGAGGATTGACATGACACCCTCCCGTTGGGGGCTAGTGCTGGAGGATCTTGGAAAGGAAGTCGCGGGCCCGCTCGGTGCGCGGAGCTGCGAAGAATTCGTCGGGGGCGCCGGATTCGACGATGCGGCCGTCGTCCATGAAGACGACCCGGTCGGCGGCGCGACGGGCGAAGCCCATCTCGTGGGTGACCACGATCATGGTCATCCCCTCCTTGGCGAGGGAGACCATCACGTCGAGCACCTCGTTGACCATCTCCGGGTCCAGGGCCGAGGTCGGCTCGTCGAAGAGCAGCACCTTCGGTTGCATGGCCAGCGCCCGGGCGATCGCGGCCCGCTGCTGCTGCCCACCGGAGAGTTGGGCCGGGTGGTGGTTCGCCTTGTCGGCGATCCCGACGCGTTCCAGCAGGGCCATGGCCTGCTGCCGCGCCTCGGGACGGGCGATCCTGCGGACCCGGGTGGGGCCGAGGGTGACGTTGTCCAGCACCGTCTTGTGCCCGAAGAGGTTGAAGGACTGGAAGACCATGCCGACGTCGGCGCGCAACCGGGCCAGCGCCCGACCCTCGGCCGGCAGCGGTTCACCGTCGATCTCGATGCTGCCCTGCCCGGCCGTCTCCAGCCGGTTGAGGCAGCGGCACAGGGTCGACTTGCCGGAGCCGGACGGCCCCACCACGACGACCACCTCGCCGGCGGCCACCGTGAGGTCGATGTCCTTGAGCACGTGCAGCGGGCCGAACCACTTGTGCAGGCCGCGTACCGACACCATCGGTCGGTCCGCACCCGTCGTCCCCGGTGCCACCAGACGGCCCCACTTTCTTCGACTACCGAATCAAGTCGGCTTCATATCGAACCAACAGCGCCATCTAAAGGTAGCCAGGAAACTAAGTCAACCAGTTGCTTGAACAAACTGTGGATGCTAAGAACCTGACGTGACGATTGACGACGCGCCACGCGAAGCCCTCCGGGGCGGCCCTCGGGAGCTGCTGCGCTGGGTGGCCACCGGAGCGGCAGTCAGTCGTGCCGACCTGTCCCGGCTCTCCGGGCTGTCTCCGTCGACGGTCTCCCAGCGGGTCGAGGCATTGATCAACCAGGGGTTGTTGGAGGAGACCGGCGCCGGGCGGTCCCGAGGCGGACGCCGGCCGCGCCAGCTCGCCGTGCCCACCGGCGGCGCCGTGGTCGGCGCCATCGACCTCGGCGCGCACCACGCGCGCGTCGGCACGCTGGACCTCTCCGGGCGGGTGGTCCAGGCACGCACCCTGCCGGTCCGCATCGAGGAGGGCCCGGAGCAGGTGCTCGGTTCGCTGCTGGCCGAGGTCGCGGCGTTGGCCGCCTCGCCCGGTGACCCGACGTCCGCCGGTCCCGTGTCGTCAGCCTCGACGGCGGACGGCGACCCGGGCGCTCTGCGAGGTCTCGGCATCGGCATTCCCGGCCCGGTGCAGCACGCCACCGGCCGGATCGTCAGCCCGTCCCGGATGCCCGGCTGGAACGGCTTCGACGTCGCCGCGTTCTGCGCCGGCCGGGTCGACGTGCCGATCATCGTGGACAACGACGCCAATCTGATGGCGCTCGGCGCGCACCGCACCGCACACTCCGAACTGGACCATGCCGTCTACATCAAGGCCGGCACCGGGATCGGCTCCGGTGTCATCTCCAGTGGACGGCTGCACCGGGGCGCGCAGGGGTCGGCCGGCGACATCAGCCACTGCCGGGTGGTGGCCGATCCCGCGCCGCTGTGCAGCTGCGGCAACGCCGGTTGCCTGGAGGCCGTGGCCAGCGGCGCGGCCCTGGTCACCGCGCTACGCGAGCAGGGCGTGACGGTCTCCGACCTGACCGGTGTGATCCGCCTGATCGACGACGGCGACCGGCACGCGACAGCGCTCGCCCGGCAGGCCGGCCGGGCCATCGGCGAGATCCTGGCCGTCGTGGTCAACTTCTTCAACCCGCAGGTGGTCGCCATCGGCGGCCGACTCGCCGACTGCGAACCGCTGCTGGCCAGCATGCGCGCCACCCTCTACGAGCGGTGCCTGCCGTTGGCCACCCAGACCCTGCTCATCGAGCGGGTCGCGGCCAGCCAGGACGTCGGCATCACCGGTGCCGCCCACCTGGTGATCGACCACGTCGTGGCGGCCAACTGACCTCGCTCGTCCGCTACCGCACCGCGGGCTGTCGACGCCGATCGTCCTGACGTTTTCCTTACTCCTGGTCACCTAGCCTTCCAGCGTTCCTCACCTGACCGTGATCGACTCTGGAGGTTCTCACCGTGCGGATCAGCGGACGGATGCTCGTACCGATCTCGTTGGCGATGGTGCTGGCGACCGCTGCGTGTGGCCTGTCGGCGCGGGCTTCCGGGCAGGCCGAAGTCCCACGTTCCGGCCCGGCTGCCGGCAGCGCGGAGCAGAGTCCCGTCTCCAGCCCGACCCCGGAGATCCCGACCGACGAGGAGATTCCCACCAGAGCCGCCGGCACCTTCACCAGGGCCGCCGGCACCGGTCGCGTGATCGGCAGCGGCAAGAAGCGGGTGCGCTACAGCGTCTCGGTGGAGAAGGGCATCGCCTGGGGTGACATCCCCGCCTGGAAACCGGACCGGTTCGCCGAGAGCATCGAGCAGGTGTTGGCGGCACCGAACGGGTGGGCCACCTCGGCGCAGCACCCGGTCACCAACAAAGCCGTGAACCTGAGCCGGGCATCGTGGTCCTTCCAGCGGGTCGGCACCTCGAAGGCCGACGTCGACGTGCGGCTCGCGACACCCCGGACGGTGGACCGGCTCTGCGGCGCGAGCGGCGTCGACACCGAGGGGGTCTACTCCTGTAAGTACGGCAAGACCATCATGATCAATCTGCGGCGGTGGCTCCAGGGCTCACCGGGGTACCCGGTCACCATCGAGGAGTACCACGCGGGCGTGATCAATCACGAGTTCGGCCACTTCCTCGGCTTCGCCCACATGAAGTGCGGCGCTCTGGGCGAGCCGGGCCCGGTCATGATGACCCAGACCATCGACCTGGGCGGGTGCCTGCCCAACGTCAGTCCGTTCGTCGGCGACGGCCGGTTCGTCAGCGGACCGTGGGCGCCGTCCTGACCTGGTGATTCCTGACTGACCCCAGCCATGATCGACACGGGATCCTTGAACACGCGGTATCCGCGTCCACGCGTTACCCCGATATCACTGATCCCGTGTCGGTCATGCCAGTCAGGCAGTGCTCCAAGATCCGATCAGGTCGTGGTCAGGTCCTGCAGACCCTTGAGCATCTCGGCGAAGTCGGCGGTCTCCGCTGGCGGCGGCGACTCGATGGTCACCGCCTTGTCGTAGTCGGTGTAGTCGATCACCATGTCGCCCATCGCGCCCATCGCCAGGCCGGCCCGGCGCGGCCGGTACTGCTCGTCGACCCACAGGTCGATCTTCAGTTCCTTGACGCCCTGCGCGGCCAGCGCCTGCTCGGTGACGTCCCGACGCGCGGCGTCGATCTGGGCGAGGTAGGTCGCCACCGGAGTGGTGACGGTGTAGTGCACAGTTGGCACCCCGCTCACCGTCTCCTGCCCCACGACCGTCGTGCCCTCGATGGCGAGCAGCGTCTTGACCTGCTTGACCGGGTCGGCGTTCTCGAACTGCTTGGTGAAGCCCGTGCCCGTCAGCTCGCCCAGACCCGACAGGTCCATCTTCATCCAGCGCTTCCCACCCGTACGCGCGCGGCCCTCCTCCGGAATCTCGGTGAAGACCACGGCACCGATCATCCGGACGGTGGTCGTGGTTCCCTTCGCGTCGGTCATCGTCATGTCGGCCTTGAGCGGGTCACCCAGGTCCAGGACACCCCGCATCGAGATCTTCTCGCCGCCCATCGTGCCCGTCATCGTCACGGTCACCGAGTCGGTCTTGTTGGTGGTGTCGACGGCCTTCTGCAGGGATCCCTTGAGATCACTGGCCAGCAGTTGCAGGACGGTGGGCTGCTTCGGCGCCTCGGACTCGCCGGACGTCACGCCGCAGGCGGAGATCGCGAACGCGCTGAGCGCCGAGACCGCCACCAGCGTGGGCTTCTTCCAAACTGACACGTACCGACCTTCCCCCGTAGGAATCTGGGGCGATCCCCAGTAGACCGTCGACACGCTAGCCCACCCCGTCTATTCGAGGCACCGCCTTTGTCGACCGACCACCGTCGCCGCGGTGGTGGACGAGGCCGACCTGCCGTCGCTGTGGCTGGACCGGCAGTGGCGACTGCCGGAGGCGGTTGGCCGCACCGACGCGTGCACCGCCACGACGACGGCGTACGCCTCCTCGACGATGTTCCCGACCCGCGCGACGCCCCGATGGACTGAGGGTTGTCGGGCTGGCGGTCGGTTACTCCGGGACGCGACGGTAGGCGCCGTCGCTGGCCGAGGTGGCCATCGAGGCGTACGCGCGCAGCGCCGCCGACACCGGGCGCTGCCGGTCGGTCGGCGTGTACGGCCTGTCGCGCTTCTCCTCGGCCACCCGGCGTGCCTCCAACTCGTCCTCCGGCACGTTGAGGGAGATCGACCGGCTCGGGATGTCGATGACGATCTCGTCGCCGTCGCGGACCAGGGCGATCATCCCGCCGGAGGCCGCCTCGGGGGAGACGTGCCCGATGGAGAGCCCGGAGGTGCCACCGGAGAAACGGCCGTCGGTGAGCAGCGCGCAGGAGCGACCCAGGCCGCGTCCCTTGAGGAACGAGGTGGGGTAGAGCATCTCCTGCATGCCGGGGCCACCCTTGGGCCCCTCGTACCGGATCACCACCACGTCCCCGGCGACCACCTGCTTGGCGAGGATCGCTGTCACCGCGTCGTCCTGCGACTCGTAGACCTTCGCCGGGCCCCGGAAGGTCAGGCAGTCGTCCGGCACGCCGGCCGTCTTCACCACGCTGCCCTCGGGCGCCAGGTTGCCGTGCAGGATGGCCAGCCCGCCGTCGGCGGAGTACGCGTGCTCGCGGTCCCGGATGCAGCCGCCGGCCGCGTCGGTGTCCAGCGACGACCAGCGGTTGGTGGTGGAGAACGGCTCGACGGTACGCACCCCGCCGGGGGCGGCGTGGAACAGCTCGACAGCGGTCGGGGTGGGGGAGCCGCCGCGCACGTCCCAGTCGGTCAGCCACTGCGCCAGCGAGGGGGAGTGCACGGCGTGCACGTCCCGGTTGAGCTGCCCGGCCCGGTCGAGTTCGCCGAGGATCGCCGGGATGCCGCCGGCCCGGTGCACGTCCTCCATGTGGTACTGCGGGGAGTTGGGCGCGACCTTGGCCAGGCACGGCACCCGTCGGGAGATCGCGTCGATGTCGGCGACGCCGAAGTCCAGCTCCGCCTCGCGGGCGGCGGCGAGCAGGTGCAGCACCGTGTTGGTGGAGCCGCCCATCGCCACGTCCAGGGCGACCGCGTTCTCGAAGGCGGCCTTGGAGGCGACAGTGCGCGGCAGCACCGACTCGTCGTCGCCGTCGTACCACCGCTTGGCGATCTCCACGACGGTCCGGCCGGCCTCGACGAAGAGTGACCGGCGGGCGGCGTGGGTGGCCAGCGTGGAACCGTTCCCGGGCAGCGCGAGCCCGATCGCCTCGGTGAGGCAGTTCATCGAGTTGGCGGTGAACATGCCGGAGCAGGAGCCGCAGGTCGGGCAGGCGGAACGTTCGATCTCGCCGAGCTGCTCGTCGGTGACCGCCTCGTTCGAGGAGGCGATCATCGCGTCGATCAGGTCGATCTTGCTGTGCACGACGCCCTCGATCGCCATCGTCTTGCCGGCCTCCATCGGGCCACCGGAGACGAAGACGGTGGGGATGTTGAGCCGCAACGCGGCCAGCAGCATCCCGGGGGTGATCTTGTCGCAGTTGGAGATGCAGACCAGGGCGTCCGCGCAGTGCGCGTTGACCATGTACTCGACCGCGTCGGCGATCAGCTCGCGGCTGGGCAGCGAG
Organism: Micromonospora parva; assembly: GCF_000718515.1. Lineage (GTDB taxonomy): Bacteria > Actinomycetota > Actinomycetes > Mycobacteriales > Micromonosporaceae > Micromonospora > Micromonospora parva. Next base: position 45,303 of record NZ_JNZS01000028.1, read on the forward strand.
TAGAGCATGCCGCCGTGGCCCATCGCGATGCCGTCGTCGACAGCGATGGTGTTGAACTCCCGGCCCACCCCGCCGGCCTCGGCGACCGCGTCGGCGACCAGGCCCCCCATGTCCTTGAGGTGTACGTGACCAGGCACGAACTGGGTGAAACTGTTGGCGATGGCGACGATCGGCTTGCCGAAATCGTCGTCGGTCATCCCGGTGGCCCGCCAGAGGGCCCGGGCGCCGGCCATCGTCCGACCGTGTGTGGAAGTCCTCGACCGCAGCTCAGGCATGCATACCAGCATGACACCGCCGGCGCGCGGCCCCACCCGGGTATCTGCCGTGTCCCAACAGATGCACACTCAGCCCCCCACGACGTGCGCCCATCCGGCACTCTTGGAGGCGTGCATTTTCCACCGGGCATGGCCGCTGTCGCGGCGCTCAGCGGGCTCGTCGCCGCGGTGGCCGTCGTGCTGCTGACCGTCGTCGCCCGGCGGCGGACGGGGCCGCGTCGACCGGCGCACGTGCTGCTCGCGGCAGCCGCCGGCGGTGCCCTGATCAGCCTCCTGGCCGGGGTGGTCGCCGCGCTCAGCGCGAACGACCACTGGGCCCACGAGCAGGGGCAGCGCACGGGTTGGGCGACGCTGGTGGCGATCGGCACGGCGGTGAGCGGGCTGGCCTTCGCCGCCGGTCTGCTCCGACTGCCCGGGGTGGCCGCCACCGCGGCGGGAACGGCCCGGCTCGCCCTGGACGGGTTGGTCATTGCGGCGGCGCTGTGGTTCGTCGGTTGGGTGCTCTTCTCCGAGCCCACCCGGTTGCTCGGTGCCGCCACCCCGATGGCCTGCCCGGCGATCCTGGTGGCCACGGTGAGCGCGGCGCTCGGCGCCGGCCTCGCCGTGATCGTCGTCTTCCGGGCCGCCGCCCCACGGCGACGGCTCGCCGCGCTGTGCGCCGGCATCACCGCGGTGAGCTGCGGCGGGCTGGGGCTCAGCGCCGGGCTCTGCCAGGCCGGGCCGACCATGGCGCTGACCGGCGCGTCGCTGCTCGCCGCCGGCCTGCTGACCGTCGCGCTCGCCCTGTACCGGGCGGACCGGCCGGGGCAGGTCGACCTGGACCTGGTCGGTCGCGACGGCGAGTACGCCATCGCCCCGATGCTGGCGATGGCCGCCTCGGCGATGTACCACCTCGCCCAGGACGGCCGGTTCACCGCGGCCGGCATCGTGGCCGGCAGCGTCGAGGGTTTCGCCCTGGTGGCGCGGCAGTACCTCACCCTTCGCGACGTCCGGGGGTACGCGGGCCGCCTGGCCGAGCGGGAGGCGCACTTCCGGGAGTTGGCGCACACCGATCCGCTGACGTCGTTGGCCAACCGGCGCGGGCTGCTGCGGGCGCTGCACCACAACGCCGCGGACCGCAACCCGTGCGTGCTGCTCGGCCTCGACCTGGACGGCTTCAAGAACGTCAACGACATGCGGGGCCACGACGTGGGCGACGCCGTGCTGGCCGAGGTGGGCCGGCGGCTGCGCGGCAACCTGCGCCCCGGTGACGTGGCCGCCCGGCTGGGTGGCGACGAGTTCGCCGTGCTCATGCAGGGCCGGTCGGTCGAGGCGGACCGGGTCGCCGAGCGGCTCCTCGGGGTGCTCAACCGGCCGTACGACCAGCCGGAGGGGCCGGTCTTCCTGTCGGTGAGCATCGGGGTGGCCGACTGGGCCGACGAGCCGGACGTGGAGTTGCTGCTGCGGCACGCCGACCTGGCGTTGCGCTACGCCAAGCAGCGGGGCAAGAACCGGATCGAGCGGTACGACGCCGCGTACGACAAGCTGCTGCGCCGGCGGACGACGGTGGAGCACGAGCTGCGCGGGGCCATCGAGCGCGACGAGCTGCGGTTGGCCTTCCAGCCGGTGGCGTCGCTGCCGTCGGTGCGGCCGGTCGGCGCCGAGGCGTTGCTCCGCTGGCACCACAGTGAGCTGGGCAACGTCCGTCCGGACGAGTTCATCCCGCTCGCCGAGGAGTGCGGCATGATCGCTCCGCTCGGCGCCTGGGTGCTGCACCAGGCCTGCTACCAGCTCTCCCGGTGGCTGGCGGACGGGCACGACGTCTGGGTGTCGGTCAACGTCTCTCCCCGCGAGCTGCACGCCCCGGAGTACGTGGTCCAGGTCGCCGAGGCGTTGCGCGCCCACCACGTGCCGCCGCAGCGGCTGGTGCTGGAGGTCACCGAGCACGCGGTCGCCACCGACCTGGACGAGCTGATCCGGCGGCTGACCGCGCTGCGGTTGACCGGTGTCCGGATCGCGCTGGACGACTTCGGGGCCGGCTACTCGTCGCTGGGGCAGCTACGGCGGCTGCCGATCGACATCCTCAAGATCGACCACAGTCTGGTCGCCGAGCACGAACCGGTCCGCCCGGTCGACCAGGACGGCCCGGCCTTCGCCCCGATGGTCGACATCGTCATGCGACTGGGCCATCAGCTGGGGCTGGAGGTGATCGCCGAGGGGGTGACCACCCCGACCGAGCTGGCCGCCGTGGTGGCCGCCGGCTGTCGGTTCGGCCAGGGCGCGCTCTTCGGTTGGGGGGTGCCGGCCGAGCACCTGGAGGCGATGCTGGAGGCGGCCACGTCCCCGGGTGCGCGTCCCACCGCGGTGCCGGCGCCACGTCCCGCTCCGGGCGGGTCCGGGCAGCTCAACCCGTCTGCCGATGGCGCGTCGCCGGGCGACGCGCCGACCTCCGTTAACCAACATGTGGGATCAGTTGACTCATCGCGTGAGATGCGTCAGGCTTAGCCGCATGTCGTCGTACCGGTCGCTGCGAGTACTTACCTGAGCGCACTCTCCCTCACCGAGAGTGCGCTGGCCCCGTGCATCTGCACGAGGGCCGTTTTTATTGCCATCGGAACCTGGCGAAGCGGGCCGCGCCCGCGTCGCATCGCTTGACTAGCCACCAGCCACTCCAGCCGAAGGCCAGAACCGCCATGACGAGACCCACGCCCGAGACCCTCGCCCACACCGCCCGCCGGGCCCGCGCGGCCGCCGACCCGACCCTCGACGTCGACCAGGCCGGCACGCGCACGGCCACCCCGGCCACCCCGGCGGTACGGCCCGCCGCCGCGACCCAGGTTTCCGGGGCCGGCTCGCTCGTGCGGTCCCTTGAGGCGCTCGACGTCGACGTCGTCTTCGGCATTCCGGGCGGCGCGATCCTGCCGGCGTACGACCCGCTCTACGACTCGACGGTCCGGCACATCCTGGTGCGGCACGAGCAGGGCGCGGGGCACGCGGCGACCGGTTACGCGCAGGCCACCGGCAAGGTCGGCGTCTGCATCGCCACCTCCGGCCCGGGTGCGACGAACCTGGTCACCCCGATCGCCGACGCGTACATGGACTCGGTGGCGATGGTCGCGATCACCGGTCAGGTGGCCCGCCCGTCGATCGGCACCGACGCCTTCCAGGAGGCGGACATCCAGGGCATCACCCTGCCGATCACCAAGCACAACTTCCTCGTGCAGAACGCCGAGGAGATCCCCCGGGTGCTGGCCGAGGCGTTCCACCTGGCCAGCAGCGGGCGACCCGGCCCGGTCCTGGTCGACATCCCCAAGGACGTGCTCCAGGCGCCGACCACCTTCTCCTGGCCGCCCACGCTGGACCTGCCCGGCTACCGGCCGACCCTGCACCCGCACGGCAAGCAGATCCGGGAGGCGGCGCGGCTGATGGCTGGCGCCCGACGGCCGGTGCTCTATGTCGGCGGCGGCGTGCTCAAGGCCGGTGCCACCGACGGGCTGCGTCGGCTGGCCGAGCTGACCGGCATCCCGGTCGTCACCACGTTGATGGCGCTCGGGGCGTTCCCCGACTCGCATCAGCAGCACCTGGGGATGCCCGGCATGCACGGCACCGTCGCCGCGGTCTACGGCCTGCAGAAGGCGGATCTGATCGTCGCGCTGGGCGCGCGTTTCGACGATCGCGTCACCGGCAAGCTGGACTCGTTCGCCCCGGACGCGGCTGTGGTCCACGCGGACATCGACCCGGCGGAGATCGGCAAGAACCGGCACGTGGACGTGCCGATCGTCGGCGACGCCAAGCACGTCATCGACGAGTTGATCGTCGCGGTCAGCGCCGAGCGGTCGGGGGGGCGTACCGCCGACCTCGGTGACTGGTGGACGCAGCTGAACGACCTGCGCGACCGTTACCCGCTGGGCTACGACGAGCCGTCCGACGGCACGCTGTCCCCGCAGTACGTGATCAAGCGACTGGGCGAGATCGTCGGCCCGGACGCGATCTTCGTGGCCGGGGTGGGTCAGCACCAGATGTGGGCGTCGCAGTTCATCTCGTACGAGAAGCCGCACACCTGGTTGAACTCCGGCGGTCTCGGCACGATGGGTTATGCGGTGCCGGCGGCGATGGGCGCCAAGGTCGGCAAGCCGGACACGGTGGTCTGGGCGGTGGACGGTGACGGCTGCTTCCAGATGACCAACCAGGAGTTGGCCACCTGCGCGCTGGAGGGCATCCCGGTCAAGATCGCCGTGATCAACAACGGCAATCTGGGGATGGTCCGGCAGTGGCAGACGCTCTTCTACAACGAGCGTTACTCCAACACCGAGCTCGGCACCCACAAGCACCGCATCCCCGACTTCGTCAAGCTCGCCGAGGCGCTGGGCTGCGTCGGGCTGCGCTGCGAGAACGCCGCTGACGTGGACAAGACCATCGCCGCCGCCATGGAGATCAACGACGCGCCCGTGGTGATCGACTTTGTGGTCGGCAAGGACGCGATGGTCTGGCCGATGGTCGCCGCCGGCACCAGCAATGACGAGATCATGTTCGCCCGCGGCGTCCGCCCGGTCTTCGACGAGGATGACATCTGATCATGACTATGCATACGCTTTCGGTGCTGGTGGAGAACAAGCCCGGCGTGCTCGCCCGGGTCTCCGGCCTGTTCTCCCGGCGGGGGTTCAACATCGACAGTCTCGCCGTCGGCGAGACCGAGAACCCGGACGTCTCCCGGATCACCATCGTGGTCAACGCGGAGTCGTCCCCGCTGGAGCAGGTCACCAAGCAGCTGAACAAGCTGGTCAACGTGCTCAAGATCGTTGAGCTGGATCCGCAGGTCTCGGTTGCCCGGGAGTTGCTGCTGGTAAAGGTTCGCGCCGACCGGGCCGCGCGCTCGCAGGTGCTGGAGACCGTCAACCTGTTCCGGGCCCGGGTGGTCGACGTCGCACCGGACACGCTGACCATCGAGGCCACCGGCACCCCGGACAAGCTCGACGCGCTCCTGCGCGACCTCGAGTCCTTCGGCATCAAGGAAATGGTCCAGTCCGGGCTGGTGGCCATCGGGCGCGGCTCGCGTTCGATCACCGCCGGTCCCGCGCTGCGGGCCGCCTGACCCGCCGCCGGTCGGCCCCGGCGGGCCGCCCCGGAAATTCATCCGCACAGACCACGACGGGCCGCCCCGGCCGTCGTACGAAAGGGAAGTTCTCATGAGCGTTGAGGTGTACTACGACGACGATGCCGACCTCGGCCTGATCCAGGCCAAGAAGGTCGCGGTCATCGGTTACGGCAGCCAGGGCCACGCCCACGCGCTCTCGCTGCGTGACTCCGGCGTCGACGTGGTGATCGGTCTGCCGGAGGGCTCGAAGAGCCGTCCCAAGGCTGAGGAGCAGGGCCTGCGGGTCGTCACGCCGGCTCAGGCCGCCGCCGAGGCCGACGTGATCATGGTGCTCGCACCGGACACCGCCCAGCGCGGGATCTACGCGGAGTCGATCGCCCCGCACCTCACCCCCGGCAAGGCGATCTTCTTCGGCCACGGCTTCAACATCCGGTACGGCCTGATCAAGCCGCCGGCCGAGGTGGACGTGGCGATGGTCGCGCCCAAGGGCCCCGGCCACCTGGTCCGCCGCCAGTACAGCGACGGCAAGGGCGTGCCCTGTCTCGTCGCCGTCGAGCAGGACGCCAGCGGCAACGCGCTCGCGCTCGCCCTCGCGTACGCCAAGGGGATCGGCGGCACCCGGGCCGGCGCGATCAAGACCACCTTCACCGAGGAGACCGAGACCGACCTCTTCGGCGAGCAGGCGGTGCTCTGCGGCGGTGCCTCGGCGCTGGTGCAGACCGGCTTCGAGGTGCTCACCGAGGCCGGCTACGCCCCGGAGGTCGCCTACTTCGAGTGCCTGCACGAGCTGAAGCTGATCGTCGACCTCATGTACGAGGGCGGCATCGCGAAGATGCGCTACAGCATCTCCGACACCGCCGAGTACGGCGACCTGTCGCGTGGCTCGCGCATCATCGACTCCCGGGTCAAGGACGAGATGCGCAAGATCCTGGGTGAGATCCAGTCCGGCGAGTTCGCCCGCGAGTGGGTCGCCGAGGACGAGGCCGGCCGGCCCAACTTCACCAAGTGGCAGGCCGAGGGTGCGGCGCACCCGATCGAGGAGACCGGCAAGAAGCTGCGCGGCATGATGAGCTGGGTCGACCGCCCGATCACCGAGACCGCCTGACCGTCCGGCCCGGCCGGACGACGATCCACCGGCAGCCCCTGGGCTGGCGCTCTCCCCAGCGCCGCCCCGGGGCTGCTCGGCATGCTGCCGCCCGTCGATGCGTCGGGCGGCGGTGTTCGTGGGCCACCGCTCGCCCACGGTGACCGGGTGACCGACACCACCGGGGTCCGACGCGGCCTGGGCGACCGTGTCGACGCGGTGAACGGCCGATGTCCGTCGCCCGACCGGGCGTGTGAGGGCACTCACCCCGAAGACCGGAACACGCCGACCAGCGAGGCCCCTACGATCGCCTGTAGGTGCAGCAGCCGGCACCTGACGGCCACGGCACGGATCAGCGCAGGGCGCAGTGCGGCGCCCGGCCGCCCGGGCCGATCGCAAACACGACCTCTACGAGGACCGATGAATCCTGTCGTACTGATCGCCGAAGAACTCGCCCCCGCCGCCATCGAGGTGCTCGCCCACGACTTCGACGTCCGTCACGTCGACGGCACCGACCGTCCGGCCCTGCTCTCGGCGCTCTCCGAGGCCGACGCCGTCATCGTGCGCAGCGCGACCCAGATCGACGCCGAGGCCATCGCCGCGGCGCCGCGCCTCAAGGTGGTCGCCCGCGCGGGCGTCGGTCTGGACAACGTCGAGGTGCCGGCCGCCACCGCCCGGGGCGTCATGGTCGTCAACGCGCCCACCTCGAACATCGTCTCCGCCGCCGAGCAGGCCGTCGCGCTGCTGCTCGCCGTGGCGCGTAACACCGCGAGCGCCAGCGCCGCGCTCAAGGCGGGGGAGTGGAAGCGGTCCAAGTACACGGGCGTCGAGGTGCAGGGCAAGACCGTCGGCGTGGTCGGGCTCGGCCGCATCGGCGTGCTCTTCGCCCAGCGCATCGCCGCGTTCGGCACCCGGCTGATCGCGTACGACCCGTACATCCAGCCGGCCCGCGCGGCGCAGCTCGGCGTCCGCCTGGTGGGGCTGGAGGAGCTGCTGCGGGAGAGCGACTTCATCTCCATCCACCTGCCGAAGACGCCGGAGACGGTGGGCCTGATCGGTGAGAAGGAGCTGGCGATCGTCAAGCCCGGCGTCCGCATCGTCAACGCCGCCCGTGGTGGGCTGGTCGACGAGCAGGCGCTCGCGGACGCGATCGCCGAGGGTCGGGTCGCCGGCGCCGGTGTCGACGTGTACAGCAAGGAGCCGTGCACCTCGTCGCCGCTGTTCGCCTTCGACAACGTGGTGGCCACCCCGCACCTGGGCGCCTCCACCCACGAGGCGCAGGACAAGGCCGGTCTCGCGGTGGCCAAGAGCGTGAAGCTGGCGTTGCAGGGCGAGTTCGTCCCGGACGCGGTCAACGTGCAGGCCGGCGGGGTGGTCGCCGAGGACGTTCGGCCGCTGCTGCCGCTGGCGGAGAAGCTCGGCCGGGCGTTCACCGCTGTCGCCGGCGGGGTCGCCGCCAGCGTCACTGTCGAGGTTCGCGGTGAGATCGTCAGCCACGAGGTGTCGGTGCTCAAGCTCGCCGCCACGAAGGGCCTGTTCAGCTCCGTGGTCGAGGAGCAGGTCACCTACGTCAACGCCCCGCACCTGGCCGCCGAGCGTGGCGTCGAGGTCACCCTGGCCACCCTGGCCGAGACGGCCGATCAGCCGACCCTGGTCACGGTGCGCGGCGCGCTGCCGGACGGCCGGACGGTGAGTGTCTCCGGCACCGTCACCCAGTCCGGCGCTCGCGACGTGCTGAAGCTGACCGAGGTGGACGGCTTCGACGTGGAGATCGGCGCGGAGGGCATCCTGCTCTTCCTGCGCTACGCCGACCGGCCCGGTGTGGTCGGCACCGTCGGTACCCTGCTCGGCGAGTCGGGCATCAACATCGCGGCCATGCAGGTGGCGCGTCGGGAGGCGGGCGGCGAGACGCTGATGACGCTCACCGTCGACCAGGCGCTCGGCGCCGACCTGCTCACCTCGGCCGCCGAGTCGATCGGTGCCACCGCGGCCAGCGCCGCCGACCTGCGCGACGAGTAACAGCCGACAAGCACTGTGGGGGGCCTGGCGATTCGCCGGGCCCCTCGTCATTTCCCGTCTACTGCCGCTGGTCGGGTCAGCCGGGCAGTCGTGCCGGGGGCGGGTAGACAGAGCCGTCCTGCGGGTCGAAGAGCATCAGCCCGTGTTCGCCGGCCAACCGCTCGATGTCCAGGAGCACCTGGTCCGCGCAGGTCGGGTGCAGGTTCAACTCGACGTGGTCGTGGGCCGCGTGCAGCGGCGCCACCGCCCAGGGGCTGTCCGGGCCGGGGTGACGGTCCGGATAGGACGCCGTGATCGCCCGGTAGAAGCTGACCACCCGTGGGTCGGGGTAGCGGTCCACGTGCCGTCCCTGTCGGCAACCGTCGACCGCTGTCCGCACGTCCTCGGGCGTCGCCCCGTCCTCCAGGGCCCACACGCTCAGATCGAAACTCACGGCGGACAGCGTGCCATCCGCCGTTCACCATGTCGAAATTGCCTCGCCGCCGGTCAACCACCGATTGTCGCAGTCTCCGGTGCCGACGGTCCGGTGTGGAGACTCTTGCGTCGAGTTGCGTCGATTCGCTAGCGTACGCACTGCGGTCACTGGCCGAGTTCGAGGCGCCGGCCCGTCTTCGGGTGGCGCGGTCGACGTCCGGCCCGACCGGTCCGCACCCCTCGGTTGTGCGAGCCACGCGCACTCGTCGCTGACCGGCCCCCATGGTCGTTGCCGAGACCGTGGGGGCCGATCGCGTGCCCGACCAGCTCAGCGACGGTGGGCGAAGAGCGCGCGATAGTCGGAGTTTCCCCGGAACCAGGCCAGGCCGGTGGGGCCGGCGGCGTAGAGCGCCGTGGCGTAGGCGTCGGCGACCGCCAGGTCGGGGCCCACGACGGTGGCGGCGGCGAGGTTCTCGGCCGGCTCGCCGGTGTGCGGGTCCACCACGTGCCCCTGCCGTCCGGTCACGCCGGAGGTGCCGATGGCGCCAGCGGTCATCTCCAGCACCAGCGGCGCGCGCTCGGGTGCGGTCGGGTGGTGCACGGCGACCCGCCAGGGCCCTCCGTGCGGCGCGCGGCCCCGGACGACGAGGTCGGCGCCGGCGAGGACGGCGTAGTCGTGGATGCCGGCGGCGCGCAGCCGCTCCGCGGCGCGTTCCACCGCCCAACCGCCGAGCAGGCCGCCCGGGTCGAAGCCGCCGGGCACCGCCCAGGCGTCGAACCACCCGTCGGTGGCGGCGCGCATCGCGGCGCAGCGGTCCACCAGGTCGGCCAGCGGCGGGTACGACTCGGGGCTGATCTCGCCCCGACGCAGCCGGGACACCAGGCTCTCCGGTCGGTTGGGGCCGTAGGTGAGGTCGATGGCGCGCAGTTCGGCGACGCTGTCCCGCAGCGCCTCGCCCACGCCCCGGCGGCCGAGCCACTCGGGCGCGTTGAGCAGCAGGGTGTACTCGGCGGTCGCGGTGCGGACGGTGTGCTGCACCGCGATCCGGCCCTCGGTGGCGCCGGCCGGGTCGATCCGGTGCCGGCGGCTGCCGAGTCGGAGGTCCGGCCGGCGGTGGCGGAACGCGGACGGGTCCGGCCAGCGGGTCCGTGGCTGTTCGTCGATGCGCATCGCATCTGCCCCCTCGCACGTGGTGCCGCATCATCGCGACCCCGTTGGTCAGCGGGCCCCCGCGACCCACTGAGCACTACCGTACGCAGCGGAGATGATCGCTCCATGAGTCTCAGCTGAGAGGGTGCTGTGCATTCCCGCGTCCCAAATCATGGACGCTGCGTACCGGGAGGCGGGACGGCGACGTACCGTTGCGCAGACGGAACCGTTGAGCAGAGGAGTGCGGTCGTGGCGCGGATCGCGGTGGTGGCCGGGGACGGCATCGGGCCTGAGGTGGTCGCGCAGGCCCGCAAGGTTCTCGACGCGGTGCTGCCCGACGTGCAGGCCACCGAATACGACCTCGGTGCCGCCCGCTGGCACCGTACCGGTGAGGTGCTGCCCGACTCGGTGCTGGCCGAGTTGGCCGGGCACGACGCGATCCTGCTCGGCGCGGTCGGTGACCCGACGGTCCCGCCGGGGGTGCTGGAGCGGGGGCTGCTGCTCAAGCTCCGTTTCGCCTTCGACCAGTACGTCAACCTGCGCCCGTCCCGGCTCTGGCCCGGGGTCACCGGTCCGCTGGGCAACGTGAAGCCGGGCGAGGTCGACCTCGTGGTGGTGCGCGAGGGCACCGAGGGGCTCTACGCCGGTGCCGGTGGCTCCCTGCACCGGGACACTCCGGCCGAAATCGCCACCGAGGAGAGCCTGAACACCCGCCACGGCGTGGAACGGGTGATCCGCGACGCGTTCGCCCGCGCCGGCCGCCGGGAGCGGCGCAAGGTCACCCTCGTGCACAAGACCAACGTGCTCACCCACGCCGGGTCGCTCTGGGCGCGCACGTTCGACGCCGTCGCCGCCGAGCACCCGGATGTCGCCACCGAATACCAGCACGTCGACGCGGCGGCCATGTTCCTCGTCACCCAGCCGCAGCGCTACGACGTGGTGGTCACCGACAACCTCTTCGGCGACATCCTCACCGACATCGCCGCGGCCGTCACCGGCGGCATCGGGCTGGCTGCCAGCGGCTGCATCAACCCCGAGGGGGCGTACCCCTCGATGTTCGAGCCGGTGCACGGCTCGGCGCCGGACATCGCCGGTCAGGGCATCGCCGACCCGGTCGCCGCCGTGCTCTCCGCCGCGTTGCTGCTGGATCAGCTCGGGCACGCCGAGTCCGCCGCCCGGGTCAACGCGGCGGTCGCCGCCGAGCTGGCCAACCGGGTTCCGGGCGTACCGCTGCGTACCGAAGAGGTCGGCGACCGGCTCGCCGCCCACGCCGTAGCCTGACCGTCCCGGCCCGCCCGGCGACCGGCCCGGCGCCGGTCCGCCCGGTGCCGTCCGTCCGGCCCGACCGGCGCTACCCGCTGAACGACCGTTCGGGGTAGGTTTCTGGCACAACCATCTCGGTGTGCGGTCCCGCATGCCGTTGTTCCGCAGGGAGGTCAGCGCGATGAGCGGTGGTGACAAGCTCGACTTCGAGATCCGTCCGAATGCCGCGCCGGTATCCGCCGCCGATCGGGCCGCCCTCCTGGTCAACCCCGGGTTCGGCCGGGTCTTCACCGACCACATGGTCACCGTCCGCTACGCCGACGGCAAGGGCTGGTACGACGCCCGGGTGGAGGCGCGGGGCCCGATCCCGATGGACCCGGCCAGCGCGGTGCTGCACTACGCGCAGGAGATTTTCGAAGGGCTCAAGGCGTACCGCACGGCCGACGGTGGTGTGACGATGTTCCGGCCGGACGCCAACGCCGCCCGTTTCGCCACCTCCGCGCAGCGGATGGCGATGCCGGTGCTGCCGCCGGAGGTGTTCGTCGACTCGTTGCACAAGCTGATCGAGATCGACCGTGAGTGGATCCCCACCGGCGAGGACGGCAGCCTCTACCTGCGGCCGTTCATGTTCGCCAGCGAGGTCTTCCTCGGCGTCCGCCCGGCCAACGAGTACCTCTACATGGTGATCGCCTCACCGGTCGGTGCGTACTTCAGCGGTGGCGTGAAGCCGGTCACCGTCTGGGTCTCTCCGGACTACACCCGGGCCGCGCCCGGTGGCACCGGCGCGGCCAAGTGCGGCGGCAACTATGCCGCGTCGTTGGCGGCGCAGGCGGAGGCCATCGAGGCCGGCTGCGACCAGGTCGTCTTCCTGGACGCGGTGGAGCGCCGGTTCGTCGACGAACTGGGCGGCATGAACGTCTTCTTCGTCTACGACGACGGCACTGTGGTCACCCCACCGTTGACCGGCACGATCCTGCCGGGCATCACCCGCGACGCCGTCCTCGCGCTGGCCGGCGCGGCCGGGCACCGGGTCGAGGAGCGGCCGGTCAGCTTCGCCGACTGGCAGGCCGACGCCGCCAGCGGTCGCCTACGGGAGGTGTTCGCCTGCGGCACCGCCGCGGTCATCACCCCGATCGGTGGGGTCCGCTTCCCGGACGGTGAGTTCCTGATCGGTGGTGGCGAGCCCGGCCAGGTCACCATGGCCCTGCGCCAGCAGCTGGTCGACATCCAGCGGGGCACGGCGGCCGACCCGTACGGCTGGGTGCAGCGGGTCTTCTGACCTCCGTCGCTGTGGCCGGCCCGCCCACCCGGACGGGCCGGCGCAGTCAGCCGTGCCCGACGCCGCCCGGCGCGTCGTCGTCGGCCCAGGCCTGGGCGGGTTCGTCGAGCAGGTGGTCGCGCAGCGCGGCGAGCTGCTCGTCGGTCACCCCGGCGTGGCGCAGGTACGCCTCGACCGAGCCGTGCCCCTCGCGCAGCTCGTTGAGGAAGATCTGCATGGCCTCGGCGGGTGAGCTCAGGAACGGTGCCGGCACGTCAACACCGTCCGGGGTGACGGAGGCCAGCCAGGCGCTGTAGCGGGCCGACGCCGCGCTGCTCAACGCGTAGTCCGCGCTGATGTCCGCGTCGTCGACGCCGAGCACGGCCAGGGTCAACGCGCAGACGATCCCGGTGCGGTCCTTGCCGGCGACGCAGTGCACCACCACCGGGGCGTTGGCGGAGTCGGCGATCAACCCGACCGCCTCGGCCAGCCCGGCGGTGCCGGTCTGGGCCAGGTCGGCGTACCGGTCCGCGAGGTAGCGCGCCAGGCTCGCGCCCTCCTCGTGCGGCGTACCCGCCCAGTCGGCGTGCTCCGGGTGGATGTGCCGGTAGGTCAGACCCTGGTACGCCGGCACCCGACCGTCCCGCTCCACCTCGGTGGGGCGGCGCAGATCGATGACGGTGCGGATCCCGATCGCGGCGAACGCGTCCTGGTCCTGCTCGGTGAGGCGGTGCAGCGAGTCGGAGCGGTAGAGCCGGCCCCGGCGCACGGTCCGGTCGTCGTGGCCGACGTAGCCACCGACGTCGCGGAAGTTGAAGGTGGCGGGGAGCGAGAGCTGGGGGTCGTCCTCGGTGGTGTCCACTGTCACACGGTAACGGCCGGTGGGACATCGCCCCACCGGCCGTCGGGTCGGACAGTCACCGGGCCGTGCCGGGCGGCAGCGCGCCGTACGTCTCGTCGTAGTAGCCACCCAGCTGGTCCCGGTAGCTCGGGTCGCTGTGGCTGCTCTCGTCGTACTCCGGGGCGGCCTTGATCTGGTCCCGGGTCCGGTCGACGGAGACGGTGCGCTGGTCGTGGTCGACCTGGTTGACGGTGCCGGCCGGAAGCATCACCTTCTTGCCGAAGATCCACGGCCCGGTGTCCACTACCAGGTAGCTGCCGCCCACCTCGTGACTGGCGCTGTCGATTTTGCCGATTCCACCGTCGGTGGCCTCGACCTTGTAGCCGACCAGGTCGACGTCGGCCACGCCGGCCTGGTCGCGGTAGCGCCAGGGGTCGAACGTGCCGGCCGGCGCGCCGCCGGGCACCGTGCCCTGGTCACCCCCGCGTAGCGGGTCCGGCCCGGCGTGGGTGGCGTGCGGATCGATCCTGTCCATGCCGTTCACTCCTGACTGTCACCGAGCAACTCATGTCTCCGTCGGAGCTACCCGGCCGTCGGGGGCCGGAAACGGCGTACCAGCTCAGGCCAGCGCGGCTTGGGCGTCCAGGGTGACCGCAGCGGCGTGCACCACGGCGGCGATCCGCAGGGCCTCGTGCACCTGTTCCGGGGTGAAGCCCTTGTCGCGCAGCGTCTTCTCGTGCGAGCGCACGCACACGTCGCAGTCGTTGATGGTCGACACGGCGAGGCACCAGAGCTTGAAGTCGCCCTTGTCCACCCCCGGCCGCGCGACGATCTGCATCCGCAGTCGGGCCGGCATCGAGGTGTACCGCTCGTCGTCGAGGAGGTGCTTGGCCCGGTAGTAGATGTTGGTCATCGCCATGATCGCCGCGGCGCCCTTGGCGGCCTCGACCCCCTCCGGCCCGAGGTGTCCGAGCGCCTCGGCCGCGATCTCCCGCAGCACCACCGGGTTGCGGGCGGCCACCGCAGAGGCCAGCGCGGTGCCCCAGGTCTGCGTCGGGGTCAACGTCGACGCGCCGAGGGTGGAGCCCAGGTTGAGCCTGATGTCCGTGGCGTACGCCGGCAGGGCCGCGGTGAGCGCGTCCAGGCCCATGGTCACACCCCGGCGATCTCCGTCGGGCTGATGGAGGTCTCGTCCATCGGCCCGACGAAGACCAGACGCCACTTGCCCTCGTGGGACGCGTGGTTGATCGTCTTGGACGCGTTGGTGGCGCCCAGCGATACGCAGGCGGTGAGTCCGTGCTCAGGTAAGCGGTCACTGACGGTGAGCACGGGTCCTCCTTGCAACTGGCACGTGGCCAGTTCCAGATGCTTCCGCACCGCTGTTCCTGCCGGTGGGCGCCCTGGTGGCGTGTGAAGCCGATCACGGGCGATGGCTCGAGCTGAACGAACGCTCAGTAATCGTCTCGCCATGTGGATTGTTCCTCCCAAAACCATGGGCGGGGTGGCAGAGTAGCCATCGTGACACGCACCGTCCTGATTATTGCGACCTAGCGCGCCGGCTCTCCCCTCTGCCGAGCGCGCAGACCTCCCGCATCCGCGGGAGGTCTTTTTGTTGCTCCGAGAAAGGATCCTGATGACGTTCCAGGTCTTCGACACCACGTTGCGCGACGGCGCCCAGCGCGAGGGGCTCACCTACTCGGTGGTCGACAAGCTGGCCGTGGCCCGGCTGCTCGACGAGTTCGGCGTCGGCTTCATCGAGGGCGGCTGGCCGGGCGCGGTACCCAAGGACACCGAGTTCTTCCGGCGCGCCCGCACCGAACTGGATCTGCGGCACGCCGTGCTCGTCGCGTTCGGCGCCACCCGCAAGGCCGGCGTCTCCGTCGCCGACGACCCCCAGGTGCGCGCCCTGCTGGACGCGCAGACGACGGCGGTGGCCCTGGTCGCCAAGGCCGACACCCGGCACGTCGAGCGCGCGCTGCGGACCACCGGCGCGGAGAACCTGGCGATGATCCACGACACCGTCGACCACCTCGTCCGCGAGGGCCGCCGGGTCTTCGTCGACGGCGAACACTTCTTCGACGGCTACCGGCACGACCCCGCGTACGGTGCGGCGGTGGTGCAGACCGCGCTCGCCGCCGGCGCCGAGCGGATGGTGCTCTGCGACACCAACGGCGGCATGCTGCCGTCCCAGGTGACCGCCGTGATCCGCGACCTGACCGACCGGCTGGGAATCGACCCCGCGCTGTTCGGCATACACGCCCAGAACGACACCGCCTGCGCCGTGGCCAACACGATCGCCGCCGTGGAGGCGGGCGTCCGCCACGTGCAGGGCACCGCCAACGGGTACGGCGAACGCCCGGGCAACGCCGACATCTTCGCGGTCGTCGCGAACCTTGAACTCAAGCTGGGCATGCCCGTCCTACCGGAGGGCTGCCTGGCACAGATGGTGCGGGTCTCGCACGCCATCGCCGAGATCGCCAACATCGCCCCCGACACCCACCAGGCGTACGCCGGGGCCGCCGCCTTCGCCCACAAGGCGGGGCTGCACGCGAGCGCGATCAAGGTCGACCCGTTGCTCTACAACCACGTGGACCCGTCGGTGGTGGGCAACGACATGCGGATCCTGGTCACCGAGATGGCCGGTCGGGCCAGCGTCGAGCTGAAGAGCCGCGAGCTGGGCCTGGACCTGGGCAGCAGCCCGGACGCCCTGACCCGGGTCACCAAGCGGGTCAAGGAGTTGGAAGCGGGTGGTTGGTCCTTCGAGGCGGCCGACGCGTCCTTCGAGTTGCTGGTCCGCTCCGAGCTGCCCGAGGGAAGCCCGGCCCGACCGTTCACCCTGGAGTCGTACCGGGTGTTGGTCGAGCACCGCGAGGATGGCGGGGTGGTCTCCGAGGCCACCGTCAAGATCCGGGTTCGCGGTGAGCGGGTGATCGCCACCGCCGAGGGCAACGGCCCGGTCAACGCCCTCGACGAGGCGCTGCGGGTGGGGCTGACCCGGCACTACCCGCAGCTGCGCGACTTCGAGTTGGCCGACTACAAGGTGCGCATCCTGGAGGGCAGCCACGGCACGGGCGCGGTGACCCGGGTGCTGCTGGAGACCTCCGACAGCAGCGGCCGGGACTGGACCACGGTAGGCGTCCACCCGAACGTCGTCGAGGCCAGCTGGCACGCCCTGGTCGACGCCCTGACCTACGGCCTCGCCCCCACCCCCGTCTAACCCCCCCCCCACCCCACCCCACCCCCACCCCACCCCACCCCACC
>NZ_JNZS01000029.1 GCF_000718515.1 Micromonospora parva
CAAGCAGACCGACAAGCTGCGCGCCGACGTTGTGAAGACCGTCGACGACGGCCGGGCCGTGGTCGCCAACATCGCCGGCACCACCACCGACACCGACGGCAACACCCACTCCTTCGAGGGCGGGCACTACATCAGCGTCGTCGGCTACCGCGACAACGGCAACACCGTCAAGATCGCCGACTCCGCCAACCCGAACACCGCCTCCTACGAGGTCACCGTCGAGCACCTCGCCGACTGGATCGCCACCCGCGGCTACGCCACCAGCTGACACCAGCACACCAACACACACACCGCCGAAGGGCCGGACCCCACCACGGGGCCGGCCCTTCAGCATGTCCAGAGGTCAGCGCCAGAGGTCAGTGCTCGTCGCCCGCGCGGACGGGGTCGACACGGACCGGGTCGACACGGACCGGACCGAGGTCGGGGGCCACCCCAGCCGACCGACCGCCCGAGGCCACCCCAGCCGACCGACCGCCCGAGGCCACCGTAGCCGTCGGACCGCCGGCGGCCACCTCGGCCACCTCGGCCACTTCCGGGCCACTGCCGGCGTCGGCCGGGCCCCTACCGGCGTCGGCCGCCTCGATGCGGTGAGCGCGTCGGCGTAGCCACCAGGTGCTGCCGAGCCCGGCGAGCACCGCGAGGACCAGCCCGGCCCAGGAGATGTCCTTCAGCCAGTGTTCGGCCGCGCGACCCACCGAGTAGAGCAGGTACGTCGTGCCGAAGGCCCAGACCAACCCGCCGGCGGCGTTGGCCACCAGGAAGCGGCGGTACGGCACGTGCAGCGCCCCGGCGAGCGGCCCGGCCAGGATCCTCAGCAGTGCCACGAACCGACCGAAGAAGACCGCCCAGACGCCGTGCCGCGCGAAGCTCTGTTCGGCGCGGGCGAGTTGCGCCGGGCCCAGGTGTTTGGGGAAGCGCCTGCCCAGCCGGACGAGCAGCGGACGGCCGCCGCGTCTGCCGATGGCGTACCCGATGGAGTCGCCGACGATGGCGCCGAACGCCGCCGCGGTGGCCACCCACTCCGGTTCCACCACGCCGGTGGCGGCGAGCAGTGCGGAGCTGACCAGGACGATTTCGCCGGGCAGGGGGACGCCCATGCTCTCCACGCCGATCACTGCGGCGACGAGCAGGTAGACCACGCCTGGAGGCAGCGCCGAGAGCCAGTGCTGAACGTCGATCACTCGGCACCCCTTCCGATCGGTTCCCGACCCTACCCCGCCGGTCTGTCGGCGCGGTGCGGTCGTGGGCCCGCCGGGTCGGTACGCCGGGTTGCACATATAGCAAGACGGACGTACGGTTTTGTTGGAAGCGGAATCGGCGGTAAGTGTCACCTAACCTCGGCGGCACCCCGACCGGTGCGACAGACTGCTCAGGACTACTCACGGTCGCTGGTGTGAAGGAGTACGACGTGGCGAGCCTCGACACCTTCGGTGCGAAGACCCAGCTACGCGTCGGAGACGCGAGCTACGAGATTTTCAAGATCGACAAGGTGGACGGCCACGCCCGGTTGCCGTACAGCCTGAAGATCCTGCTGGAGAACCTGCTGCGGACCGAGGACGGCGCGAACATCACCGCCGACCACATCCGCCAGCTCGGCGGGTGGGACTCCACCGCCGCCCCGAGCGTGGAGATCCAGTTCACCCCGGCACGGGTGCTGATGCAGGACTTCACCGGTGTGCCCTGCGTGGTCGACCTGGCCACCATGCGCGAGGCCGTCCGCGAGCTGGGCGGCGACGCCAGCAAGGTCAACCCCCTCGCCCCCGCCGAGCTGGTCATCGACCACTCGGTCATCGCCGACCTGTTCGGCCGCGAGGACGCGTTCGCCCGCAACGTCGAGCTGGAGTACGAGCGCAACAAGGAGCGCTACCAGTTCCTGCGCTGGGGCCAGACCGCGTTCAACGAGTTCAAGGTCGTCCCGCCGGGCACCGGCATCGTGCACCAGGTCAACATCGAGTACCTGGCCCGCACGATCATGGAGCGGGGCGGCCAGGCGTACCCGGACACCGTCGTCGGCACCGACTCGCACACCACCATGGTCAACGGCCTGGGCGTGCTGGGCTGGGGCGTCGGCGGCATCGAGGCCGAGGCCGCGATGCTCGGCCAGCCGGTCAGCATGCTGATCCCCCGTGTGGTGGGCTTCAAGCTGCACGGCGAGATGCCGGCCGGCACCACCGCCACCGACCTGGTGCTGACCATCACCGAGATGCTGCGCAAGCACGGTGTGGTCGGCAAGTTCGTCGAGTTCTACGGCCCGGGCGTGAGCGCCGTGCCGCTGGCCAACCGGGCCACCATCGGCAACATGTCCCCGGAGTACGGCTCCACCGTGGCGATCTTCCCCATCGACGGTGAGACCATCCGCTACCTGGAGCTGACCGGCCGCGACGCCGCGCAGGTCGCGCTCGTCGAGGCGTACGCCAAGGAGCAGGGCCTCTGGCACGACCCGGACGCCGAGCCGGAGTACTCCGAGCGCCTGGAGCTGGATCTCAGCACCATCGAGCCGTCGCTCGCCGGCCCGAAGCGCCCGCAGGACCGGGTGCCGTTGGGCGCGGCGAAGACGCTGTTCCGCTCGGCGTTGACCGACTACGTGGCCGACGACTCCACCAACGAGCGTGACATCAAGCCGGGTGTCCCCCGCGAGGAGCTGCCGCGCGGCGCCAATGGCCCGGCCGACGAGGCCAGCGCCGAGTCCTTCCCGGCCAGCGACCCGCCGGCCAACGAATTCAGCGACCCGGCCGACGAGCCGCGTGACCTGGAGACGGCGGCGGTCGGCGCGGGTGGCCGGGCCACCAACCCGGTCCGGGTCACCGGCGCCGACGGCGTCGAGTACGAGCTGGACCACGGCGCCGTGGTGATCGCCGCGATCACGTCCTGCACCAACACGTCCAACCCGCAGGTGATGATCGGTGCCGCGCTGCTGGCCCGCAACGCCGTGGAGAAGGGCCTGAGCCGCAAGCCGTGGGTGAAGACCACCCTGGCCCCGGGCTCGAAGGTCGTCATGGACTACTACGAGCGGGCCGGCCTCACGCCGTACCTGGACAAGCTCGGCTTCAACCTGGTCGGCTACGGCTGCACCACCTGCATCGGCAACTCGGGCCCGCTGCCCGAGGAGGTGTCCGCCGCGGTCAACGAGCACGACCTGTCGGTGGTCTCGGTGCTCTCCGGCAACCGGAACTTCGAGGGCCGGATCAACCCGGACGTCAAGATGAACTACCTGGCGTCGCCGCCGCTGGTTGTCGCGTACGCCCTGGCCGGCACGATGGACATCGACCTGGCCAACGAGCCGATCGGTGAGGACTCCGAGGGCAACCCGGTGTACCTGCGGGAGATCTGGCCGAACAGCGCCGAGATTCAGGACGTCATCGCCCAGGCGATCGGCGCCACCGGGTTCAGCGCCGCGTACTCGGACGTCTTCGCCGGTGACGAGCGCTGGCAGTCGCTGCCCACCCCGACCGGCGACACGTTCGCCTGGGCGGACGACTCCACCTACGTGCGCAAGCCCCCGTACTTCGAGGGCATGCAGCAGGAGCCGAGCCCGGTCGTCGACATCTCCGCCGCCCGGGTGCTGGCCAAGCTGGGTGACTCGGTGACCACCGACCACATCTCGCCGGCCGGTGCGATCAAGGCGGACTCCCCGGCCGGCACGTACCTGGCCGAGCACGGCGTGCCGCGCCACGAGTTCAACTCGTACGGTTCCCGCCGGGGTAACCACGAGGTGATGATCCGGGGCACCTTCGCCAACATCCGGCTGCGCAACCAGCTGGTTCCGGGGGTGGAGGGCGGCTTCACCGTCAACCACCTCACCGGCGAGCAGACCTCGATCTACGACGCCTCGATGGCCTACCAGGAGGCCGGCATCCCGCTGGTCATCCTGGCCGGCAAGGAGTACGGCTCGGGTTCGTCGCGGGACTGGGCGGCCAAGGGCACGATGCTGCTGGGCGTCCGGGCGGTCATCGCCGAGTCGTACGAGCGGATCCACCGCTCCAACCTGATCGGCATGGGCGTGCTGCCGCTGCAGTTCCCGGTGGACGTCACCGCCGAGTCGCTCGGCCTGACCGGCACCGAGACGTTCAGCATCACCGGGGTGACCGCGCTCAACGACGGCGAGACCCCGCGCACGGTGACTGTCACCACCGACACCGGCGTCGAGTTCGAGGCCGTGGTGCGGATCGACACCCCGGGCGAGGCGGACTACTACCGGCACGGCGGCATCCTGCAGTTCGTGCTGCGCCGCATGATCGCCAGCTGACGTACCGATGTCACCAGGCTCCCTCCCGCCCTTCGGCGGGAGGGAGCCTGCGTCGTTCCCGTCCCGACACCCCGCCCCGGGCTAACCTCTTAGCTAAGGAGGTGTCATGGTGGCCGGTGAAGCTGCGGCACAGTTCAACATCCACGATGCGAAGACGAACCTGTCACGCATCATCGAACGGGTCGAGCACGGCGAGGAAATCGTGATCAGTCGGGCCGGTAACCCGGTCGCCAAAGTCATTCCTCTTCGTCGTACGACACGCACTGGTCGCGGCTCTCTGCGCGGTGCGCTGGATCTCACCGGAGACTGGGATTCCGACGAGGTCAACGACGAGGTTGCTCGCGACTTCGGGCTGTCCGGATGAGGCTCTTGCTCGACACGCACGTGGTGCTCTGGTGGTTGACCGACGACCCGGGGCTCGCCACGGACGTCAAGGACCGCATCGACGCCGAACCCGATGTGTATCTGAGCCCGGTCACGCTGTGGGAGGTCGCGATCAAACAGTCGCTGGGCAAGTTGGCCGGCCCTGCCGACCTCGCCGAGCGGATTCGCGACGCCGAACTGCGGGAACTCCCGATCCTCCACGATCACGCCATCGCGGCTGGTCGGCTGCCGGCGATCCACCGGGACCCTTTCGACCGGATGCTTGTCGCGCAGGCCCTGCACGAGGGGCTGACCCTGGTCACCCGGGACGACCGCATCCACAAGTACGACGTACCGATCCTTGTGGCGTGACTGTCAACCTCGCGGATGAGGTCGTCGGCCCGGTCGACCAGGGCCTCGCGGTCTGGACCCGATTCCTGGTGCTGGCCGGGCCCGGCTGGACCCCGCCGGCCTACCCGGCCAGTTCGTCAGCCCGGCCGAGCAGGGCACGGCGCTCGGCGGTCGAAGCGACCGCCGCCGCCGCCTCCCGGAACAGGCTGGCCGCGCGCAACCGGTCACCCTGCCGGGCCACCAGGTCGGCCTCCACCGCCACGGCGAGCGGATAGCCGCCCAGTCCGCCCCCGGCTCGTGCCGCGTCGAGCAGGGCCAGCCCCACGGCCGGCCCGTACGCGTACCCGTGCGCTACCGCGCGGTTGAGCGCGATCACCGGCGAGGGGCGGAGGTCGGCCAGCGCGTCGTAGGCCCGCGCGATCGTCGGCCAGTCGGTGTCGTCGACCGAGACGGCGGTGGCGTGGCAGGCGGCGATCCGGGCCTGCCACGCGTACGGCCCGTCGTGGCGTACCCGATCGAGGGTGGCCAGGCCCTCGGCGATGGCGGCGCGGTCCCACCGGTCGCGGTCCTGCCGGTGCAGGGTGAGCAGGGTGCCGGCGGCGTCGCGGCGGGCATCCCGACGGGAGTGGTGGAACAGGAACAGCGCCAGCAGCGCGGCGACCTCGGACTGCTCGGGCATCAGCCGGTCGAGCAGCCGGGCCAGCCGGACCGCCTCGTCGGCGAACGCCGGTTCGCCGTCGGCGACGTAGCCCCGGGTGAACAGCAGGTACAGCACGGCGAGGACGCCGGGTAGTCGCTCGGTCAGCGCCGGCCCGCTCGGCACCCGGTACGGGATGCCCGCCTGGGTGATGCGGGTGCGGGCCCGGGTCAACCGGCGGGTCATCGTCGACTCGCTGACCAGCAGGAGGCGGGCGATGTCGGCGGTCGGCACGCCGCAGACCGTTCGCAACGTCAACGCCACCCGGGCCTCGATCGCGAGCGCCGGATGGCAGCAGGTGAAGATGAGCCGCAGCCGGTCGTCCACCACGTCCTGGCCCACCTCCGGCTCCGGCGACGCCTCATCCGGCGTGAGCAACGCCAGGTCGTGCAGCTTGCGTCGTTCCACGGTGGCGCGGCGCAGCACGTCGATCGCCCGGTTACGCGCCACCGTCATCAGCCAGCCGCCCGGGTTGGCGGGCACACCGTCGGCGGGCCAGCGCTCCAGCGCGGCGGTCAACGACTCCTGGGCACAGTCCTCGGCCAACGACCAGTCCCCGGTCACCCGGATCAGGGTCGCGACGATCCGGGGGTACGCCTCGACGCTGGCGGCCGCGACGGCCGCCGCCGCGCCGGCCGGTGCCTGGGTAGGCATCGGCCGGCGCGGCGAGGTGAACATCGTCGTCAGTCGGGTAGGTCCGCGAACGGGCGCAGTTCCAGCCGCCCCTCGCGGGCCATCGGGTGCGTGCGGGCCACCTCGATCGCCTCGTCCAGGTCGGCGCAGTCGAGCAGGTCGAAGCCCACGATCACCTCGGCGGTCTCCGCGAACGGGCCCTCGGAGACGAGCAGTTCACCGCCGCGAACCCGGACGGTGGTGGCCGCGCTGGTCGGCGCCAGCGCGTCGCCGGTCAGGCGGCGACCCCGTGAGTCGTTCTCCGCCACCCACTTGTGGATGTCGGGCAACTCGGTGGGGTCGGTGTCCGGCTCGGCGTCGCTGCACACGAACATCATGAACTTCATCTGGTCGCTCCCTTGTTTCTCGGGGTATCACCAGCATGACGATCGGCCGACAGCGTTCCGGACACCCTCCCCCGAAAAACCTCGGGTCAGTCTCCGCTGGCGGCGCGGCGGCGGGCCTCGCGGGTCTTCATGGCGTGCTCCATCAGCGTGACGAGCACCTCCTTGCTGGACTCACGCTGCCGGGCGTCGCAGAGCAGCACCGGCACGCCCGGGTCCAGGTTCAGCGCGGCCTGCACCTCGTCGAGCCGGTACGTCCGCGCGCCCTGGAAGCAGTTCACCGCCACCACGAAGGGCGTGCCGCGACCCTCGAAGTAGTCGATCGAGGGGAAGCAGTCGGCGAGCCGGCGGGTGTCGGCCAGCACCACGGCGCCGATCGCCCCCAACGCCAACTCGTCCCAGACGAACCAGAACCGGTCCTGTCCCGGAGTGCCGAACAGGTACAGCACCAGGTCGTCGCTGATGGTGATCCGGCCGAAGTCCATGGCCACGGTGGTGGTGGTCTTGCCTTCCACACCGGAGAGGTCGTCGATGCCGACCCCCGACTCCGTCAGCACCTCCTCGGTCCGCAACGGCCGGGTTTCGCTGACCGCGCCAACCATGGTCGTCTTGCCCACGCCGAAGCCGCCCGCGACCAGAATCTTGATCGCGGTGGGCAGTGGCGTCGCTCCCGCCGGCCGGTCAGAGTGCCCGTAGTCCATTGATTACCGCCTCGAAGATGCTGTTGTCGGGAAGACCGGCCGTGGTCTGCGGCTCGCGGACCTGCACCAGGCTGCGGGCTGCCAGATCACCGAGGAGCACCCGGATGGTGCCCACCGGCAGGTCGAGATGGGCGGCGATCTCGGCGACGGACTGTATGCGTTGGCACAGCCCGACGATCGCCAAATGCTCGGGGCCGAGACCCACCTCGGGCGTGACCTCGGCTCGGGTCGCCGTGACCAGGGAGATCAGGTCGAATGTGCCGGTGACCGGGCGGGCCCGACCGCGCGTCACCGCGTACGGGCGCACCACCGGACCCGCATGGTCATCCACCCACTGATGGTCTGCGGACTCCCCCTGGACCGTCATCGCCGTTACCTCTCGCCGACCTGCTGATCAGTGCCACGCGATGGTGATGCGACGTACTTGCCGACGCGGGTGACCAGCATCGCCATCTCGTAGGCGATCAGACCGACGTCGGCGTCCTCGGTGGCCAGCACCGCCAGGCAGGCGTTGCGGCCGGCCGCGGTGACGAACAGGAACGACGACTGCATCTCGATGATGGTCTGCTGCACCTGCCCGCCACCGAAACGCTTGCCGGCGCCTCGGGCGAGGCTCTGGATGCCGGCCGCCATCGCCGCGAGGTGCTCGCCGTCGTCTCGGCTCAACCCCTGGGAGGAGGCCATCAAGAGGCCGTCGGTGGAGAGCGCGACCGCGTGTTCGGCCTGCTTCACCCGGCCCACCAGGTCATCCAGCAACCACGTCAGGTCGGCGCTCGAAGCCGTCTTCTGGGTCACTTCGTCGTCCTCTTCTCGCCCGGCTGTGCGCCGTGTTCGTTTGGGGCTTGACCGTCACACCGCGCGGGAACCCGCGTCATCGGTGCTCGGTCAGGTCGCTTGTGGATCCTCGTCGGTCGGCTCGGACGGCGTCGCCGCCGGGGCGCCGGAGGCGCCGCCGAGCAGCCGAGCCGCGTCGGTTCGCCCACGCCGGGTGCCGGTCTGGTAGGAACTCATCATCCGGCGGACCTGCTCCGGTGGGCGCACCACATCCTCGTCGTCGGTCTCCGACATCGCCGGGTCGTCTCGCAACTCGGGAACGATGTTCGCCTGTCGGACCCGGACGGGCAGGCCGGAGTCGGTCCGCTCCGCGTCGGCGCGGGCGGGCACCGGGCCACCGTCACCAGCCGCGACCGACTCCGCGTCGCGGGTCTCCGGGCGGGTGCGCTCGACGGCGGGCAGGCCGGTGGGCACGGTCGGGGCTTCCAGGGCTGGCTGACCCGGGCCGCGCCGGGCGCGGGTGGGCAGGTCGGGTGTGCCGGTCGTCGGGGTGGTCCGCTGTCGGGTGGGGAGAACGGTGTCCGCCTCGGCCTCCTCGTCCGACGTCGGGGTGGTGGTGTCGGTTGGCGTCGGCGCCGACGACGTCGCGGCCACGTCCGGCGCGGTGGTCGTCGGTGCGGCGAGGGCGACCGGTGCGAGCGAGGTTGGGCTGCCGCTCTCCGCGGCCGGCGTCGACGGCATCGGGATGGCCGAACCGGCCCGGAACGAGCCCGAGTCCTCCGGGGAGGCGTCGGCCTCGGTGACCAGCTCCAGCGGGATCAGCACGACCGCCGTGGTGCCCCCGTACGCGGACTCCTTGAGCCGGACCCGCACGCCGTGCCGTTCGGTCAGCCGGCTCACCACGTAGAGCCCGAGGCGGGCGGCGTTGGCGAGGTTCAGCTCGGACTGGTCGACGATCCGGTGGTTCGCCGCGGCCAGGTCCTCCTCGCTCATGCCGAGGCCCCGGTCCTCGATCTCGAGGGCGAACCCGTTGGAGACCAGCTGGCCGCGGACCTCGACGGTCGTGTGTGGCGGGGAGAACGACAGGCCGTTCTCGATCAGCTCGGCCAGCAGGTGGATGACGTCGCCGACCGCGCGGCCGGCGAGCGAGACCGGCCCGAGCGGCAGCACGTTGACCCGGGTGTAGTCCTCCACCTCGGCCACGGCGCCGCGCACCACGTCGACCATCGGGACGTTGCGCCGCCAGGCCCGACCGGGGGTGGAGCCGGAGAGCACGATCAGGTTTTCCGCGTTGCGCCGCATCCGGGTGGCCAGGTGGTCGACCCGGAACAGATCCTCCAGCTCCTCCGCGTCGTGTTCGCGGCGCTCCATCGCGTCGAGCAGGGTGAGCTGACGGTGTACGAGTGCCTGCGTGCGTCGGGCCAGGCTGAGGAAGACCTCGCGAACGTTGCGACGCAGGTCGGCCTGCTCGACGGCGGTCCGCAGCGCGGTCTCCTGAACGGCGTTGAACGCCTTACCGACCTGCCCGATCTCGTCGGTGCCGAATTCCAGCGGGGGCGCCTCGGTGGCCACGTCGACCTCCTCGCCGCGCCCGAGCCGCTCCACCACCCGGGGCAGCCGTTCGTCGGCGAGCTGCCAGGCGGCCTCCCGCAGCCGGTCCAGCTGGCGCAGCAGGTTCCGCGCGGTGGTGATCGAGATGACGACGGAGGCGATGACGGCGAGCAGACCCAGACCGGTGGCGAGCACCAGTCGGACGACGACCATCACGGCCACGCCGGTGGCTCGATCAACGATGCCCTCACCGCCGGCGGTGACGGCGTCGTTCACCTCGGTCAACGCCGGCTCGACGGTGCCCCGCCACTGCTCGGCGCCGATCGGTAGCTGGGTCGACGGCCGGCCCTCGCGGATGATGCTGTCCTGTACGGCGCGCAGTCTGGTGAACGCCTCCCCGCTGACGAGCTGCCGGAAGCGGCGCTCGTCGGCGTCGGCGAGGCGGGTCCGGACCTCGTCGCCGAGGAACCGCTCGGCGGCGACCAGGCTGACGTAGCGGGCGTACTCCGGCCCGCTCATCCGGCCGTTGCCGAAGAGCCCGCTGAGCAGCGCGTCCTCTTGGGAGATCAGCTCCTTCATCCGGTTGAGCTGGATCAGGGCTGCCGCCTCGCCGGCGATCTGCTTGTCGTCCAGGCTGCCGGTCACGTCGTAGATCTGGAAGATCGACTCGATCGCGGAGGTGTACGCCTCGGCGGCGGCGACCCGGTCGATCTTGCGGTCCAGCACCTCGGCGCGGGTCTGCTCCAACGCGTTGACCTGAGCGATCGTCAGACCGAGCTGCGTGTCCAGTGCGGAACTGCCGGCGATGTCGACCTGCCAGTCACGCACCGAGTCGGCGAAGTCGGCGGCCAGCCCCGCGCTCTTGCGCTGCTCGGCTTCGAGCGCCGTCCGCTGCGCGGCCTCGGGGTTGCTCAGGTACGCCTGGGTCAGCCGCCGCTCCAACTGGAGCTCCTGCAACAACGGCTCGGTCGGCGCGTAGACCTTGCTGTTGATCACCTGGACACCGAGCAGGTTGAAGCCGTCGCGCAGGGTCACCCAGGCCGCGAACATCCACAGCGCGACCAGGGAGAGCAGCAGGGCGACAACCTTGGTGCGGATACTCGTACCGCGAGAACGCATTGAACCGTCCCAGGCCGGGCGTTGACTCAGCTCATCAACGAATGATCAGAGGGGGCGACGTCCCACCACGGTGGGGCATCCGGGGCTGAGGCTCTGCGTACGCTAGCAGTGTCCACACAACCCCTCAAGTTGTTGTTTTTGTAGCCTGGTAACCGCAATCCACCACCGATCGGTCCACGCCGGAGACCCGATCGGTGGCCAACCGGCAGGCGGCGAGCACCGCCGCGCGAACGATCACTGTCGGACAGTACAGCTCTTTGCCATACCACAGTGGACGGTGGTCCCGGGTGGCGGATTCGTGCAGGTAGGCGTGCGCACGGGCGACCGCGTCGTCGACCCGGGGCACCGTCGTCGGCACCGCCAACAGCACCTGCAGGGCGTACGCGGTCTCCTCGGCGGTGCCGTCCCACCGCCCCCACGAGCCGTCCGGGCGCTGGCTGTTCAGCACCCAGCCAGCAGCCCGGTCCACCGCCTCTGCGGCGGCCGCACCGCGCCCGAACTCGGCGAGCGCCAGCACGCAACAGGCAGTGGCGTAGTACGGCGAGGCGTGCCACCGGTCCTGCCAGGCGCCGTCCGCGCGCTGATGCCCGGCCAGCACCCCGCTCAGCCGGTCGACGGCCCGGCGGTAGCGCGCGTCCGCGCCCGGGTGCCGGGTCAGGTGCTGGCCGAAGGCGTCCAGCACGTGGGCGTTGGTGGTGACCGAGAAGCCGTCCTCCCCCGGCCAGGTGCAGAAACCGTCGGCCGTCTCGTACGCCCACAGGCTGGCCGGGTCCGCCGGATGGCCGAGCCGGGCCAACGCGTCGAGGGACACCGACGTGGTGTCGGCGTCGGTCGGCAGGCCGTCACCGGTGGCGATGCCCTGGCCGGCGGTGGCGGCGGTTAGGCTCTCCAGCACGGAGGCCGGCGGGTTGACGGCGATGCCGGCGCGGCGCAGGCCGCTCAGCACCCACGCTCGCTCGAAGACGGTGATCGGTGCCGGGCAGGGCACCGGGCCACCCCCGTCACGGATCAACGTCCGCAGGAAGGCGTGCGCGGCGGGGCCGGCGGCCGGCCCGACGGCGGTCAGCCAGGCCGCGGTCGCCGCGGGTGAGGCGCCAACCGCGGTGAGGGTGGGGCCGGCGTCGGCCGGTACCGCGTCCAGCAGCTCGTAGAAGTGGGCCACCTTCGGTGGCAGCGTCGCTCCGGCGGCCACCGCGGACCGCACCGCGCGCAGCCGGTCCCGGTGCAACCCGGCGGGCAGCGGCAACGGCGGGCGGGGCAGCCGGTCGGCGACGGCCCGCTCCAGCCCGGCGAGCCGGTCGTTGATCGTGTCGACCAGCGCCGGAACGATGAGGTCCAACGCGGGGGTGTCCGGCAGCGTCCGGGCGTCGGCGCGGAGCAGCATGTCGGCGAGCGCGCCGAGCCCACCGGCCACCGGGGCGAGCAGCTCCGTTCCGGTCCGGCCGTCGGCCAGCGCGGCGAGCAACGCGTCGGTGGCGCTCAGCGTCGGCGCCAGCGCGTACCCCTCGGGTGGGCCCCACGCCCCGTCCGGGCGTTGGCTGCGCACCAGGAACGCGATCCGCTGGTGGTGCCCGGTCAGCCAGGGAGCGACGGCGACCAGCCGGCCGGTCTCGTACACCGAGGCGGCGACCTGCCCCCACGGCCGCAGGCCGAGCCCGGCGATCAGCTCGCGGGCGGCGTCGGCGACCGGGTCGGCCGCGGCCGCCGCGTCGACGAACACCCGGGTGGCACCGTCACTCATCACGCACCCCCCAGAAGTCCGACAGCTGGTAGAAGCCGCCGGTGAAGGAGATCTGCCGGTTGAGGTAATCCGCCTGGCGGGGGCACCGCTCGGCGAGGGCGGCCAGGTCCCCCCGGGACCGGGCGGTCAGCTCGGCCAGTCGGTCGTGCACCTGCGCCGGGCCGTCGACCAGCGAGAGGGCGTTCAGGTCACCCCACTCGGCGTCGCGCCCCTGGGTGGCGAGGTCGTTGACCAGCCGCAGCACCCGCTGCACGCCACGTCCGGCGTCCAGCAGGTCGGTCA
Organism: Micromonospora parva; assembly: GCF_000718515.1. GTDB lineage: Bacteria > Actinomycetota > Actinomycetes > Mycobacteriales > Micromonosporaceae > Micromonospora > Micromonospora parva. The sequence continues at coordinate 12,842 of NZ_JNZS01000029.1, forward strand.
ACTGGGCGAGGGTCTTCTCGTCGCCGGTGGCGATCCAGTGGGTGACGTTGACGAAGGAGCTGCCGGAGTTGTCGGCGTTGTCCAGGTAGCGGTCCAGGTCCGGCAGGCGTCGCCCGGTGGTCGGGTCGGTCGGCAGGTTCTTCCAGTCCCACTCCCGGGCCATGGCGGCGAGCATCCGGGCCAGCTCGTCGCGCCAGATCGGGCGCAGCCGGGCGAACGCCGGCACGGTGGCCAGCTCGTCGCGCAGGTCGGCCAGCAGCCGGGCCAGGTGCCGCCCGGGTGCCGGCGTGGCGCCGTCGGCCACCGCGAGGCAGTCGGTCACCACCTTCCGGATGTCGTCGACGGACCGGGCGAGGTAGTCGACCTGCCAGTCGGTGGCGAAGACCCAGAGCACGGTACGGGTGGTGATCCGCAGTTCGGCGGCACTGTGCCAGGGTGCGATGAAGGCGACGGTGGTGGCCACCGAGCTGAGCAGCGCCGGGTCGAACGGCGCGGCGTCGAACAGCTCGGGATGGTCGGCGGTGACTTCCTGCAGGTCGCGTACGCCCCGCACGGCGAGCGCGCACACCCGGCCCTGCTCGGCGATCGCGTCATGAGCTGCCGGTGCCGGTCGCGGGGTCTCGGTCACGATGCGGCCGGGCGCTCGACCGCGGTGAGGATGACCTCGGCACGCTGCTTGGGTTGCAGGGAGGCACCCATCCGAGGGGTGAGGCCCACCGGTTCGCGCAGCCGGAAGCGGTAGCGGCTCAGCACGGTGCTGACGATGAGTTGGGCCTCCAGCAGGAACAGGTACTGCCCGAGGCACTGGTGCGGGCCCCCGCCGAACGGGAAGTAGGAGTACCGGTAACGCCGCCGGGGCAGCTCCGGCGCGAACCGCTCCGGGTCGAAGAGCGACGGGTTGTCCCAGAACGTCGACATCCGCTGGGTCACGTACGGGCTGACCAGCACGGTGCCGCCGGCCTTGATCCGCACCCCGCCGAGCATGTCGTCGCCGACCGCGGTGCGCGGGATCATCCAACCCGCCGGGTAGAGCCGCAGCATCTCGTCGAGCACCATCCGGCCGTAGCGCAGTTGGGGCAGGTGCTCGCGGCCGACCCGTTCGGCGCCGACCACCTGCTCGATCTCGTCGGTCATCCGCTCGGCCACGTCGGGGCGGGACGCCAGCACCGGCCACAGCCAGGAGAGCAGGGCGATGGTGGTCTCGGTGGCGGTGGAGAACATCGCGACCACGTCGCCGCGGATCGCGTACTCGTCGGGTTCGCTGCCGTCGGCGCGCGGCCGGCAGAGGGTGGAGATGATGTCGTCGCCGTCGGTGGGGTGGGCCCGGGCCTGCCGGATGATCGGCAGCACCACCTCGTCGATGGTGCGCACCGCCTCGCGGAACTGCCGGTCGCGGGGCATCGGCACCGCGTACGGCACGGCGGGCATCACCAGTCGCGGGAGCATCGCGGTGGTGAGGGTGTCCAGCGCGGCGCTGATCCGCAGCGCGTCGGGGACCGAGATCCGGTCGGCGAAGAGCACCCGCATGGTGGTACGCAGGACGATCCGGGTCAGTTCGGCGCCGCCGTCGATCGGGCGACCGGTGCGGGCCGGTTCGAGCCACTCGTCGACCGCCTCGTTGATCGCCTCGGCCATCTTGTCGACGAGCGTCTCGGCCCGCTTGGCGGTGAACAACGGCTGCAGCGCGCCTCGGCTGGACTCCCAGACCGCACCCTCGGCGACCAGGATGGCGTCACCGACGATCCGGCGAACGGGTCGCCAGAGCAGCCCGTCGCCGTCCCGGATGTAGTTGGCAACGTTGTCGCGCAGGACGCGTTGCAGGTGCTCAGGATGGCTGACCAGGTAGGGGCGGAACGAGCCGAGGTTGAGCCGGACGACCTCGCCGGCGGCGGCATCCGCGAAGTCGACGAGCGCGCCCAGCGGATCACGGACCAGCGCGGGCAGCGCGCGTCGTGCCGGGATCGTCCGGGGCTCGGTGCTGACGGTGGCGGAGCGCGCCTCGGACACCTGCGACATCGAACCACGTCTCCTCGTCGTCCCGTCGACCGCAGCGATCCACTTCGGTCGGACAGGCTGATGAAACTTTCACCTTCTGGGCCGACGGGAAGCATCTCACCAAACGAGGGGTACCTCCAGACTTGCGGACAGCGCAATTTCCGTCTACACAAACCTACCGGCGTCGATATTTTTGTTTTGGCGAATCCTGAGTGGACACTCAGCAGGACGATAAGGCCGGTACGCGGGGCGTCACGGCCCGGGCCCGCCGAGGCGGTCCCTGCGGCACCGGCACCAGCTTGGCGAGGCCAGCCCGGTCGGGGCCGGTCAGTGACCCGGAACGCACCGGTACCCCCGAATCCGGGCGACGCCCGGCACCCTGTGCCAGGCTCTGGGGCATGGACGACAAGACCATCCTGAACCGGATCTCCGAGTTGGTCGACGAGGAGCACAAGCTGCGGGCCGAGGCCCAGGCCCACGAGTCGGGCACCGAGGGCGAGGCCAGCGAGCGCCTGCGCGCCCTGGAGGAGTCCCTCGACCAGTGCTGGGACCTGCTGCGCCGTCGGCGGGCCGCCCGGGACACCCACGGCGACCCGGACGCCCAGGGCGAACGCCCCAAGCCCGAGGTGGAGCGCTACCTGCAATAGCCAGCGCGGCGGGTCGGGCGACACGGTCGCCCGACCCGCTCCGGTCAGCGCAGGCCCGCCTCGCGCAGCAGCTCTCCGGTCAACCGACCGCTGTCGGCCTGCTCGCCCGGGAGGCCCCGGGCCGCGAACCAGGCGGCGACCACCCGCACGTCGCGGGCCAGGAACTCCGGCCCCTGCGGGTTCGCCACCACGTCGACCACCTGCGGCAGGTCGATCACGACCAGCCGCCCCTGGTGCACGAGCAGGTTGTACGGCGACAGGTCGCCGTGCGCGTAGCCGGCCCGAGCCAGCACCCGCAGCGCCTCCACCAACTGGGCCCACAGGTCACTCAGCTCGGCCGGGCCGGGACGCAGTTGGGCCAGTCGCGGCGCCGCCTCCCCCGACTCGGCGTCACCGACGAACTCCAGCATCAACTCGGTGCCCCGCAACTGCACCGGGTACGGCACGGCGATCCGGTCGTGGCCGGCGCCGATCTCCCAGAGCCGGCTCAGCGCGGCGAACTCGGCCGCCGCCCACTGCCCGGCGATCATCTGCCGGCCGAACGCCGTCCGGCCGGCCATCGCCCGGTTCTCCCGGGACCGGCGCACCCGACGGCCCTCCAGGTAACCGGCATCGCGGTGGAACAGCCGGTGCTCGGGATCGCGGTAGCGCTTCACCGCCAGCAGACAGGACCGGTCGGTGTCGGGCACCGCCCGACGGACCAGGTGGACGTCCGCCTCCTTGCCGGTCTTCAGCACACCCAGCTCGGTGTCCTTGGCGGCCAGTTCGGTGACCAGCCAGGCCGGGTGCGGCTGCGGCCCGTGCACGGCGTCGTCCCAGGACGACCAGCGCTCGCCGGTGTCCGGGTCGGGCTCGCTGTCCGGGTCCGCGAGCGGCTCGGTGGGCCGCCCGCGCTTCAGAAACTGCGGTTCGTCGTCGTCGAAGCGGCTCTTGCCGCGGGTTCGGCGCTCAAGCGCCGGAAGATCATGATCGCGCACTGTGGTGAGGTTCCCTTGGTCGAGGCTGAGATAGGCAGCTGGAAGCGACCTGCGAAGACGGCCATGACCGACCCCCTCTCCTCGACCGGGCACACACCCGGGACGCACGATGCGCGGACAATGCTCGTCGCAGCACGGCGACCGGTCAACCGAATAACCGAGCCCAGTGCGCGAACCCTCAGCGGGCGAGGACGGTGGCGACCGCGGCGATCAACCCGTCCACGGTGCGGCTCGGCGCGAACCGGACGTCCGACCAGGTGCGCCCACGGTGCAGCCAGACGCTGGGCAGCCCGACGGCCGCAGCGCCGCCGATGTCCGCCTCCGGGCTGTCGCCGATCACCCACGACCCGCGCAGCGGCATCCGCACCCGTTGGGCGGCGAGCGCGAAGATTCTCGGGTTGGGCTTGCTGACGCCGGCCTCTTCGGAGATCACCCAGTCGGCGACGTACTGGTCCAGCCCGGTCCGGCGAATCTTGGCGTCCTCGACGCGTACGGTGCCGTTGCAGACCACCACCGGCACCCAGCCGGCGTCGTCGGCGATCCGCAGCGCGCAGGCGGTCAGCGGGTCGAGCCGGGTCTGCGCCACCACCCCGTCGTGCAGCTCCTCCACCAGGTCGATCGAGGGAATGCGCAGCTCGTAGCGGTCCCGGATGGCGTCGGCGAGGTCCCAGCGGTCGGTCAGGCCGTCGGCGTCGATGGAGACCAGCCAGTCGATGTCGGTGTGGGGCGCGCCGATGCTGTCCAGGAAGCGCTCACCCCAGCGGCGGAACGGCCCGGCCCGATCCAGCAGGGTGTTGTCCAGGTCCAGCAGGAGCAGTGGCACTCGGGCACCCTACGGGACCGACGTGTCCGCCAACAGATGCGGCGGGTATCGACCTGACGAAGGGCTCAGCCAGGCATCGACACCCGCGCGCCGCCCTGCTCCGGCAGCCGATCGACGAGCATCGAGTGGGCCGCCCGGGTGGCCGCGAGCACGGCCGGATCCAGCGACGCCACGAGCACCGCCGTGCCGTCGTCGGCCCCGCGAGCCAGCACCCGCCCCTCCGGGTCGTAGATGGCCGCGCCACCGTTGAACCGCCACGGGTCGACGCCGCCGACCGCGTTGGCGAAGACCACGAACATCGTGTTGTCCAGGGCCCGCGCGGCGTAGTAGAGATCCCGGCGGTGTTCGGAGCCGGTCAGGTACCCGCTCGGGCACAGGTAGGCGTGTGCGCCGTCGAGGGCGGCGGCCCGGCCGTGCTCCGGGAAACAACCGTCATAACAGATGCCCAGCCCGAGCCGCCAGTCGTCGACGAGCAGCGTGGCACCCCGATCGCCGGGGACGAACAGCTCCCGTTCGTCACCCCACAACTGCTGCTTGTCGTAACCGACCCGCACCTCGCCGGCCCGGTCGACCACCAGCGCCGCGATGGTCCGCCGGCCGTCCGGGTGCCGCACGGCCGCGCCCACCAGCGCGGTGACGCCGGCCTCGCGCGCCGCGACGCGCAGCGGGTCGAGCCGGGGATCCGCGACCATCCCGCCCTGATCGGCGGCGACGTCCGTGCCGGCCGGGTCGGCGGCGAGGGCCGGCGGGTGGTACGCGCAGAGGAACAACTCCGGCAGGACTGCCACCCGGGCGCCCCGTTCGCCCGCCTGGCGGACCAGGTCGGCGGCGACGAGCGCGTTGCCGGCGACGTCGCCCGGCGTGGGGGTGGCCTGGACGGTGGCCACTGTCAGCGGGGAGCTGGGCACGGTGTGGGGCTGGGTCACCGGGCGATGGTAAACGGCAACATCCCAAGCCGTACGTACGGTTTGCGTGCCCCGGGTTGACCTGCGACGATCGACGTGTGCCCAGAGTAAGTCAGGACCAGCTCGACGCGCGCCGGCAGGAGATCCTCGCCGCCGCCCGGGCGTGTTTCGCCCGGCTCGGCTACGAGGGCGCGACCGTACGCCGCCTTGAGGAGGCCACCGGTCTGTCCCGCGGCGCGATCTTCCACCACTTCCGCGACAAGGACTCGCTCTTCCTGGCCGTCGCCGAGGACGACGCCGCGGCCATGGTCGAGACGGTGGCCCGCAACGGTCTGGTGCAGGTGATGCGCGATCTGCTGGCCCGCGCCGTCTCCCCCGACACCACCGGCTGGTTGGGCAGCCAACTGGAGGTCTCCCGGCGGCTGCGCACCGACCCCGCGTTCGCCAAACGGTGGGCCGAGCGGTCCGCCGCGATCGCGGAGGCGACCCGGGACCGGCTGGCCCGCCAGCGCGACGCCGGGGTGCTGCGTGAGGACGTACCGATCGACGTGCTGGCCCAGTTCCTGGAGCTGGCCTACGACGGTCTGGTGCTGCACCTGGCCATGGGTCGACCGGCCGGTGACCTGGGCCCGGTGCTCGACCTGGTCGAGGAGGCGGTCCGCCGGCACTGACCGCGCGGGCACCGGTCGGTCGACCGTGGCGAGGCTGCTCCACAATGGGGCCGCCGATCCCCTCCGGTGACAGGAGCAGTCGATGAGCGTCCACGCCGCGTCCGGTGACACCTGGGGCATCTCCGGCCCGACCTTCCTCCGGTACTACCTCGCAGCGGCCATCCTGGTGGTGGTGATCGCGGCGTACCACCGGGTCCGGCTCGCCGCCGGATCGACCGGCGCCATGACCACCGACCCCCTCGGGCCCCAGCAGGTCGCGTACCTCAACGGGGGGCCTCGGCTGGCCGTACACGCCGCGCTCGGCGGGCTGCGCGCCAGCGGAGCGATCGGCGTGCGACCGGACCGCCGGCTGACCACCGTCGGGGCCGCGCCGACCGGGCTCACCCCGCTGGATCAGGCCATCCACTGGGCGGCCCACCAGCACGCCCGGGTCGGGGACCTCCCGCAGGACGAGCGGGTACGCACCGCGCTGCACCAGATCCGCAACGGCCTGGAGCAGCGCGGACTGCTCACCGACGACGCGCAGCGCGCCCGCGCCCGCTTCTGGGCCACGATCCTGATCGCCCTGCTGGGCCTCGGTGTGCTCCGGTTGGTCTCCGGCCTGTTCAACGGTCACCCGGTCGGTTACCTGCTGCTGACACTGGTTCCGCTGCTGATCATCACGCTCGTGCTGCGCCGGGCGCCCATGCTCACCCGGGCCGGCCGATCGGCAGTGCGTTCCGTCCGCCGCGAGCACACCCACCTCGCGCCCGCCTCCGCACCCGCCTACGCCACCTACGGGGCGGCCGGCGCGGCGATGGGCGTCGCCCTGTACGGCACCGCCTCGCTCTGGGCACTCGACCCGGGCTTCGCCGAACAGGCCGAGATTCAGCGCCAGGCCGCCTCCGGCAGCGGATGGACGGGCGGGTCCGACGGGTCCTCCGGCGGCGGGGACAGCTCCGGTGGAGACGGTGGCAGCTCCTGCGGCGGTGGTGGCGGGTGCGGCGGCGGGGGGTGCGGCGGATGACCGGCCCGTCCGGGGTCGGCATCGGCTGGCGTCCGGAGATCGCCGGCTTCGTGGCCGACCTGCCCGGCCTGCGCTTCGTCGAAGTGGTGGCCGAGGGGGTGCCCGCGTCCGGGCCGCTCCCACCCGGGCTGACACAGCTGCGGGAACGCGCGGTGACAGTCGTACCGCACGGGGTGCGGCTCTCCCTCGGCGGCGCCGAGCCGGTCGACCCGGCCCGGGTCGGCCACCTGGCCGCGGTGGCGCAACGCCTGGACGCCCCGCTGATCAGCGAACACATCGCGTTCGTCAGGGCCGGCGGTCTGGAGGCCGGGCACCTGCTGCCGCTGCCGCGCAGCCGGGAAGCCGTCGACGCGGTCTGCGCCAACGTGGCGCGGGCCCAGGCCGACCTGCCGGTGCCCATCGCGCTGGAACCGATCGCCGCGTTGGTCGACTGGCCCGACGACGAGCTGGACGAGGCGGACTTCCTCACCGAGATCCTCGACCGGACCGGGGCCCTGCTGCTGCTGGACGTGGCGAACGTGCACGCCAACGCCCGCAACCGGGGCGCCGACCCGCTGGCGTTGCTGGACCGTCTGCCGCTGGAGCGGATCGCGTACGCCCATGTGGCCGGCGGCGCGGAGTACGGCGGTTTCTACCACGACACCCACACCGACCCGGTTCCGTCAGCGGTGCTGGAGCTGGTCGGCGCGCTCTGCGCCCGGCAGCGGCCACCGGCGCTGCTGCTGGAACGCGACGGCCACTACCCGCCGGCCCCTGAACTCCGCGCCGAACTGGACGCCCTGGCCGCCGCCGCGGGCTTCCCGGCCGTCACATGACCGGCGCGCCCCACGGCGACCCGACAGCCGCGCCCCGCGCCGGGCTCGCCGAACGGCAGGCCGAACTGGTCGCCGCGCTCGTCGCCGGAGGGCCACCCCCGCCGGGGTTCGCGCCCGGCCCGCTGGCCGCCACCCGCGCGGCCCTGCTGCGCAAACGGGCCGGTGCCGTCGCCCGGCACTGGCCGTTGCTCGCCGCCAGCCTCGGTGCCAGGTGGACGACGACCTTCGCCGGCTGGGCCGAGCGGCGACCCACCGCCGGGTCGCTGCGCGACGGTTGGGACCTGGCCCGCGCGCTGCACGCCGAACGTGCGCTGCCGCCGCCGGCAGCCGAGGAGCTGGCCGCCCGGGAGGCACTCCTGCGCTACGACGGGCTGCGGCCGCCACGTCCGCGCCGGTTGCCGGCGGTGGGCCGCGCCGGCGGGGCCGTCGCGGTGCAGATCGCCGGCCGGGTACGCCTGCTGCGCCCCGCCCCGCGGGTATCCACCCGTGCTGGCGACGGCGTTTCGGATGCGGCAGGATCGGCATTATGGATCTCGGACTGACCGACCGCGTGTACGTCCTCACCGGCGCCTCCCGCGGCCTGGGTTTCGCGACAGCGCAGTGCCTGGTCGCCGACGGTGCACGGGTGGTCCTCTCGGCCCGGGACGCGGACGCCGTGGCCGCCGCCGCGCAGCAGCTGGGTGGGCCGGAGCACGCCATCGGGCTGACCGGCGACCTGGCCGACCCGGAGACCCCGGGGCAGCTCGTCGCCGCCGCCCAGCAGCACTTCGGCCGGCTCGACGGCGCGCTGATCTCGGTCGGTGGGCCACCGCCCGGCAACGCCGCAGCGGTCACCGACGAGCAGTGGCGGCTCTCCTTCGAGACGGTCTTCCTGGGCACCATCCGCGCCGTACGCACTGTCGCCAACGCCCTGCCCGAGGGCGGCGCGATCGGGCTGGTGCTCTCCACCTCGGCGCGTGGCCCGGTGCCCGGTCTCGGCATCTCCAACGGTCTGCGGCCCGGCCTGGTCGGGGCCGCCAAGGACATCGCCGACGACTACGGCCCTCGGGGCGTCCGCGTGGTCGGCCTGTTGCCCGGCCGGATCATGACCGATCGCAACCGGGAGCTGTTCGGAGCTACCGGCGACCCGGAGCGGGCCCGCGCCGAGGCGGAGGCCGGCATCCCGCTGCGCCGCATCGGCGACCCGGCCGAGTTCGGTCGGGTGGCCGCGTTCGCGCTCTCCCCCGCCGCGAGCTACCTCACCGGGATCACAGTGCCGGTCGACGGCGGCGCGCTACGCGGGCTGTGACCCCCGACAGGGCCCGGCCCACCCGGGCCGTGACACCGTCGAAGCCGGCCCGCACCGACAGAGCGGCCGGGCCGACCCGGGCGGAGTTGGCGGCGGCCGCTGACCGGACCATCCCCGACGTGCTCGCGCCGGGGCTGGCGGTGCTCTTCGTCGGCATCAACCCCGGCCTCTGGTCGGCTGCCACCGGCTGGCACTTCGCCCGGCCCGGCAACCGGTTCTGGCTTGCCCTGCACCGGGGCGGGTTCACTCCCCGACTGCTGCACCCCAGCGAACAGGACGAGCTGCCCGCGCTCGGGCTCGGCATCACCAACATGGCCGCCCGGGCCAGCGCCCGCGCGGACGAACTCAGCACCGAGGAACTCCTCGACGGAGCGGCGATCCTGACCGACAAGGTGGCCCGGTACCGGCCGCGTTGGGTGGCGGTGGTGGGGGTAACCGCGTACCGGATCGGTTTCCAACGGCCCAAGGCAACCTTCGGGCCGCAACCGGAGTCGTTGGCCGGGGCGCGGCTGTGGGTGCTGCCCAACCCGAGCGGCCTGAACGCCCACTTCACCCCGGTCACCCTGGGCCTGGCGTTCGCCGAGTTGCGGGAGGCCACCGAGGTAACCGCCCCTTGATCGACTCGGTTTTCAGGAAGTCGGGCGGTCAACGCGACCAGGACACCCCGACTTCAGGGAACCCGAGTCGATCAAGGCCGGCAGCCGTCAGTTGGCGGCGGCGGGCGGCATGGCCTCGTCCGCGACGTACGTGCCCAGTGGCATGACCACCGGCTCGGGGCCGGTCGCGTCGACGAACGGGGTGGGCGAGTCGGCGACAGCGAACTGGGTCCGGTACAGCTCGGCGTAGAGCCCGCCGACCGCCACCAGTTCGTCGTGTCGCCCCCGCTCGACGATCCGCCCGCCGTCGAGAACGAGGATCTGGTCGGCATCGCGCACCGTGGAGAGCCGGTGCGCGATCACCAGGGCGGTCCGCCCGGTCAGCGCCACCGACAGCGCACGCTGCACCGCCGCCTCGCTCTCCGAATCCAGGTGTGCGGTCGCCTCGTCGAGGATCACGATCGACGGGGCCTTGAGCAGCAGGCGGGCGATGGCGATGCGCTGCTTCTCGCCGCCGGAGAACCGGTAGCCGCGCTCCCCCACGGTGGTGTCCAGCCCGTCGGGCAGCGACCGGACCAGGTCGGCGACCTGCGCTCCGGCCAGCGCGGCCCAGATCTCGTCGTCGGTGGCGTCCGGCTTGGCGTAGCGCAGGTTCTCGGCGATCGTCTCGTGGAACAGGTGCGAATCCTGGGTGACCACACCGATCTCGTCGCGCAGGGAGGCGAGCGTCGCGTCGCGCACGTCCACCCCGCCGACCAGCACCTGGCCGTCGCTGACGTCGTAGATCCGGGAGATGAGCATCGACAGCGTCGACTTGCCCGCCCCGGACGGGCCGACCAGCGCGACCATCTGCCCCGGCTCGACGCTGAACGAGACGCCCTTGAGCACCGGTTCGTTGATCGTCCGGTCGAGGGTGGCGACCTCCTCCAGCGAGGCGAGGGAGATCTCGGCGGCGCTCGGGTAGCGGAACCGCACGTCGCGGAAGTCGACCCGGCCGCTGCCACGCGGCACCGCCACGGCGTCGGGCTTCTCCACGATGCCCGGCTTGAGGTCGAGCACCTCGAAGACCCGGTCGAAGGAGACCAGCGCGCTCATCACGTCCACCCGGACGTTGGAGAGCGCGGTGAGCGGACCGTACAGGCGGGTGAGCAGCAACGCGAGGGTCACCACGGTGCCCGCACTGACACCGCCGGTCACCGCGAGCCAGCCGCCGAGGCCGTAGGTCAGCGCCTGCGCCAGCGAGGCGACCAACAGCATCGCCACGAAGAAGGTGCGGGAGTACATGGCGGACTGGATGCCGATGTCGCGGACCCGCTCGGCCCGCCCGGCGAACCGGCGGGCCTCGATCTCGGGCTGACCGAAGAGCTTCACCAGCAGTGCGCCGGCCACCCCGAACCGTTCGGTCATGGTCGCGTTCATCTTGGCGTCGAGGTTGTACGACTCCCGGGTGATCTCGGCCAGCCGCCGACCGACCCGGCGGGCCGGAATGATGAAAATCGGGAGCAGCACCAGCGAGAGCGCGGTGATCTGCCAGGAGAGGGTGAACATCACCGCCGCGGTGAGCACCAACTGGATGACGTTGCTGACCACGCCGGACAACGTCGAGGTGAACGCCCGCTGGGCGCCGAGGACGTCGTTGTTGAGCCTGCTGACCAGCGCCCCGGTCTGGGTACGGGTGAAGAACTGCAACGGCATCCGCTGCACGTGGTCGTAGACCCGGGTGCGCAGGTTGAAGATGATGCCCTCGCCGATCCGGGCCGAATACCACCGTTGGGCCAGTGAGAGCAGTGCGTCGGCGACCGCCAGCGCGGCGATGAACAGGGCCAGCCGCACCACGAGTCGGCCGGCCTCGTCGCCGCCTCGGTTGATCGCGTTGATGACGTCGCCGGCGAGCACCGGTGTGGCCACGCCGATGACGGCCGCCAGCACCACGGTGATCAGGAAGATGACGATGTCGCGCCGGTAGGGGCGCGCGAAGGCCACGATGCGGCGGGCCACCCCCCGCTTGAGGCGGTGGGTGGAGACCTCGTCGCTGTTGCGCATCGACCGGAGCATGCTCCACCCGGCCATGCCACCGCCGGACATCGGGTTGGACATCGCTCACCTCCGGGTTGCCGGGCAGACCGCACCGTCAGGTCAATTCTCCCGACGAGTGTGACAACCCCAGCCGTAACCCGGATCTTCCCGTGCGGTCCTTACCTATTCTCCAGTGCCGGCAAGGTCACGCAGCCGACGGGTCTGCGCCTCCCGCTCGGCGCGCTGCTGGTCGGCGTGCGACCGCCCGGCCGCGCCGGCGAGCAACGCCTTGATCTCCACCACCGCGTCGCGGGCTCCGGAGAGCAGGCCGGCGGTCAGGTCCCGCACCGCACCGTCCAGCTCGGCTGGCGGCACGACCAGGGTGGCCAGGCCGATCCGGTCCGCCTCGGCGGCGTCCAACCGGCGGCCGGTCGCACAGATCTCCAACGCCCGCGCGTAGCCGACCAGCTCGACGAGGCGCTTCGTGCCGGCCAGGTCGGGCACCAGGCCGAGGGTCACCTCGGCCATCGACAGCTTCGCGTCAGCGGAGAGCACCCGCAGGTCACAGGCGAGCGCCAGCTGGAAGCCGGCACCGATGGCGTGGCCCTGCACGGCCGCGACGGAGATCACGTCCGGCCGGTGCAGCCAGGTGAAACCGGCCTGGAACTCCGCGATGCGCTCGGCGCACTCCTGCTCGGACAGCGTGGCCAACTCGGCGAACGACCCCGGACCGGAGGCACCCGCCACCGCGAGATCGAGGCCGGCCGAGAACGCCCGACCCTCACCGCGGACCACCACCACCCGGACATCGCCGGGCAGGTCACGGGAGAAGTCGCTCATCGCTCGCCACATCGCGGGCGTCTGGGCGTTGAGCACGTCGGGCCGGCACAACGTCACCGTGGCGACCGGCCCGTCGCAGGTCAGCCGAACCCCGGTCGCCTCGGCGGTCACCGGACGTCCCGGGGCGCGGCGCTGATGGACGACGCTGGGGGGCGGGTCACGCCTTCTTGCGGCGCCGGGCACCACCGCGCTGACGCAGCTGCACGCCGGACTCGGTGAGCACTCGGTGGATGAACCCGTAGGAACGGCCGGTCGAGGCCGCCAACGCGCGGATGCTCTCCCCCGAGGTGTACCGCTTTACCAGGTCCTTGGCGAGCGTCTGACGCTCGGCTCCGACGATCCGGCGACCCTTCTCAGTGCTGGTGGCTGTGCCAGTGGCTGCCATGCTGTGTCCTCACGTCCCAGACTGTGCGGTTCGGATACGGTCCCACCTATTAGACCGCCTCGGACGATCATGCGCCAGATATCAACTCTTCGCCAACCGACACGCTATGCAATGTCAGCTTCCCGATAGAGTGATCCTGGCGATCCGGCCCGCCGCGGCGTCCGGGCGTACCACCGCTGGACGCTGGCGGCTGCCGACGACCCGTAGCCTTCGGTCGTGATCGACCTGTTGAGCACCGCGGGCGCAGCGGCCGTCGTCTTCGCCGCCACCGACATAGACGACATCGTCATCCTGACGCTGTTCTTCGTCGCGGCCCGCACCACCGGCCAACCCCGCACCTGGCAGATCGTCGCCGGGCAATACCTCGGCATCGGCGCGCTCGCGCTGGCCAGCGCGGTGATCGCGGGTGGGCTCCTGGTGGTGCCCGACCCGTGGACGGGTCTGCTGGGCCTGCTGCCGATCGCGCTCGGTGTCCGCGCACTGCGGGGTTCGGGCGACGACGAGCCACCCGCTGTCGTCACCGGAGCGCTCGGCGTGGCCGGGGTGACGATCGCGAACGGTGCCGACAACGTCGCGGTCTACGTACCCGTCTTCCGGGCCCTCGGGGTGGCCGACAGCGCGGTGTTCCTGCTGGTCTTCGTGCTGCTGATCGCCCTGTGGTGTGTGGCCGGGGCCTGGCTGGGCGGGCATCGGAGGGTGGTCCGGCTCGTCGAACGCGCCGGCGCCTGGCTGGTGCCGGCGATCTTCATCGCCATCGGGCTGGTGATCCTGGTCAGCTCCGGCGTGCTCGGCCGGCTGGTCGACCTGCTCGGCTGACCGCAGCGCCGAGGTCGAGCGCAGGTCGAGCTTGAGCGCACGTTGAGGTCGAGCGCACGTCGAGCTGCCTCGATCAGGCCAGCTCGACCAGTTCGAGCAGGTCGTCGCTCCAGGCGTCCTCGTCGCCGTCGGGCAGCAGGATGGCCCGGTCGGGCTTGAGCGCGAGCACCGCACCCGGGTCGTGGGTGACCAGGACGATCGCGCCCGGGTAGTTGGCGATGGCGTCGAGCACCTGCTCCCGGCTGACCGGGTCGAGGTTGTTCGTCGGCTCGTCGAGGAGGAGCACGTTGGCGCCGGAACAGACCAGGGTGGACAGCGCCAGCCGGGTCTTCTCGCCACCGGAGAGCACTCCGGCCGGCTTGTTCACGTCGTCACCGGAGAAGAGGAACGCGCCGAGGATCTTGCGCAGGTCGGTGTCGGACTGCTCGACGGCGGCGGCGCGCATGTTCTCCAGCACCGTCCGCTCCACGTCCAGCGTCTCGTGCTCCTGGGCGTAGTAGCCCAACCGCAGGCCGTGCCCCGCGTGCACCTCGCCGGTGTCCGGGGTGAGCAGCCCGCCGAGCATCCGCAGCAGGGTCGTCTTGCCGGCGCCGTTGAGCCCGAGGATGGCCACCCGGGAGCCGCGGTCCACCGCCACGTTGACGTCGGTGAAGATCTCCAGTGAGCCGTACGACTTGGACAGGCCGGTCGCGGTGAGCGGGGTCTTGCCGCACGGCGCGGGGCTGGGGAAACGCACCTTGGCCACCCGGTCGGCGACCCGCACCTCCTCCAGGCCGGAGATCAGCTTCTCGGCACGGCGGGCCATGTTCTGCGCGGCCACGGTCTTGGTGGCCTTGGCCCGCATCTTGTCGGCCTGCGCCATCAGAGCGCCGGCCTTCTTCTCCGCGTTGGCCCGCTCCCGACGCCGCCGCCGCTCGTCGGTCTCGCGGGCCTCCAGGTACGCCTTCCAGCCCAGGTTGTACACGTCGATGACCGACCGGGTGGCGTCGAGGAACCAGACCTTGTTGACCACCGACTCCAGCAGCGCGCCGTCGTGGGAGATCACGATGAGGCCGCCCTTGTGGTTGGCGAGGAAGCCTCGCAACCAGGTGATCGAGTCGGCGTCGAGGTGGTTGGTGGGCTCGTCGAGCAGCAGGATGCCGCCGCCGTTCTCGCCCGCGTCGCGGAACAGGATCCGGGCCAGCTCGATGCGCCGACGCTGACCACCGGAGAGGGTGCCGATGGTCTGCGCGAGCGCACGGTCCGGTAGGCCGAGGTTGGCGCAGATCCGCGCGGCCTCAGCCTCGGCCGCGTACCCGCCCAGGGCGGCGAACTGGTCCTCCAGCGCGCCGTACCGGCGGACCAGCTTCTCGTCGGCGTCCTCGGCGAGCCGGGCCTCGATCTCCTGCATCTGCGCCATCAGCACGTCCAGGCCACGGGCGGAGAGCACCCGGTCGCGGCCGGTGACCTCCAGGTCGCCGGTGCGCGGGTCCTGCGGCAGGTAGCCGATGGCGCTGCGCTGGTCGATCTGGCCGCCGTACGGCTGCCCCTCACCGGCGAGCACCTTCAGCGTGGTGGTCTTGCCGGCACCGTTACGACCGACCAGGCCGATCCGGTCACCGGGCTGCACGCGCAGGGTGGTGTCGGACAGCAGGATCCGGGAACCGGCGCGCAGTTCCAGGCCGGTGGCAGTGATCATGTTTGCGGGCTCGCTCTCGGGGTTCGGAAGGCTGACTCGGGGCACGCGAAACGGCCGGCGGGCTCAAGGGGCCCGACGGCGCGGGGCGGTTCAGCCTTCGCAGCGCAGCACCTGGCAAGTGTACCGGGCGCCGCCGGGCGGCCCGCCCGGATTACCGATCAAGATCATCGGGTACGGGAACGCCTGTCCGGACCCCGTCCGGCACTTGAGGGACGAAAAAACACATAAAAGACACTCACCGGCATACGGCGATCGGGGTCACCATGGAACTCAACGAGCGGGCCGAAATCGACACCTCCCAGGTCAACGACGTCGGCCGGGGTGGTGGATCCGGCGGCGGCTTCGGCATCCCGATCCCCGGCGGCGGCGGTCGAGGCGGCATCATCGGCATCGTGGTGGCAGTGCTCGTCGCGCTGCTCGGCGGCGGCTTCGGCCTCAACGCCATGACCAACGGCGACGAGGGCGGTCAGGCCGGCGGCACCGACCTGGAGCAGCTCTGCTCGCGCGACAACCCGCAGCGCCTCGACGACGCGCGCTGCCGCAACGCGCTCTACGTCAACAGCATCCAGGCCTACTGGCAGAAGGCGTACCCGGAGGTGGGCAACGGGAAGTACGAGCCGACCGACACCAACTTCTTCCAGGCGGCCGTGAACACCGGCTGCGGGCAGGCCGACTCGGGTGTCGGCCCGTTCTACTGCCCCGCCGACAAGCAGGTGTACATCGACCTGAGCTTCTACGACGAGCTGGCCTCCCGGTTCGGCGCCAAGGGCGAGTTCGCCCAGCCCTACGTGCTCGCCCACGAGTACGGCCACCACATCCAGAACCTGCTCGGCACCAACGCGAAGGCCGGCCAGGGCGACCAGAGCGGCCCCCGCTCCGCCTCCGTACGGCTCGAGCTGCAGGCCGACTGCTACGCCGGCGCCTGGGCCAAGCACGCCACCGAGAGCAAGGACAAGACCGGCCAGGAGCCGCTGTTCACGTCCATCACCCAGTCCGACATCAGCGAGGCGGTGCAGGCCGCCGAGGCGATCGGCGACGACAGCATCCAGGAACGCTCCGGCGGGCGGGTCAACCCCGACCAGTTCACCCACGGCACGTCCGAGCAGCGCAAGCGCTGGTTTACCCAGGGCTACGACCGCGGCGACCCGAAGAGCTGTGACACCTTCGGCACCGACCAGCTCTGACCAGTTCCGAGATCGTGGCAGGCCCCTCCGGCGGGCCTGCCACGATCTGTTTCGGGCACCAGACGCTGTCGCCGACGGCGCCTCCCTGGTCAGGTGAGCCGCGACACCTGGTAGTGGGCGATGAGCCAGTCGTCGCCTACCCGCCGCAGCAGCACACCGAGGTTGACGGTCAGGGCCGGCCGGTCGGTGAAGCCGAACTCCACCTCCAGGTAGCCGAGGACCACGTCGTCGGCGAGACGGCGGATCTCCCGGACGTCGTACGCGGCGGTGAGGCCGAGCGGCTGGCCGGCGTAGTACGCGGCGACGCCGGCACGACCGACCGAGTACGGCTGCAACCCCTGGAAGATCGCGTCGTCGGTGAAGCACGCCGCGACCCGATCGGGCTCGTGGGCGTCGACAGCCGACTTCCACCGGTCGAGGACGGTACGCAGAATCTGGGCCTCGGACATGATGATCTCCCTGTTGGCGGCGTGCCGCGTAACGTGCCTGTCGTGCTCACCGACCCACGGGGCGAGCCCCGTCAGGCTCAGCGCGGCGGTTGTCCCGGGTCGTTCGGGTGCGGCGTCAACGGCGTCACGGTCTCGCGCCGCCAGGCACGCAGCGGCATCGACGCGAGCACCGCCTCCAACTCGTCGGCGTCGTCGGCCCGGAACAGCCCCCACGTACGCCACTCCCCCGGCGCCAGCGGTGGCCGCCACAGCCGCAGGAGACTGCCCTGCGCCGTCAGCTCGGCCGAGCGGGCCGCCTCACGCGCGCGCATCTCAGCAACCCCGTCGTCCGACGTTCCGGGCGGCACCGTCGTCACCATGTCAACCAGAAACTCCACGCGCCCATCCTCCGGCCGCCAGCCGGGCAGCACGGCGGGAACCCCGTTTTGCGTGGCGGCCGTCTCCCCTGGGACCTGGTCGGCGGAGGGCGAGGTCAATCGGGGTCGCGCAACCGGATCCGGACCGCGCGGGCCGCGCCCACCGCCGCGAGCAGCACCGCGTGCCGGGGCTCCGGCACGTCGAGCAACCGCTCTGCCCGCAACGGCACGAGCGGGGCCAACCGCCGGTCGGCGAGCACCCCGTCCACGGCCCTGCGGTCACCACCGCAGACCAGCGCGGTGAGCGTCGCCGCCGCCGGCAACAGCAGTCGTACGGCCAGGTCCGCCGCGTCGCCCAGCGCGGCCTTCGCCTGGTTGTCGCGCCGGCGGGCGAACCGGTGCTGTGACCATCCCCCCGCGGCGGTGCGCCCCTGCACGTACCGGGTGTCCACCTTGGAGCTGACGAGGTCGGCACCCTCGGCCACCCCGATCGCCACCGCGCCCTTGCGGGCCAGCAGCAGACCGATCCGGCGCGGCGTCACGGCGGAGGCCACGAACCCGGCCACATCCGTGCCGACCGGCGCGCCCGGTGGGGCGTACAGCTCGGCGGTCGCCCCGTCCGGAGCGGCGAGCAGCAGGCCGTACTCCTGTGTGCTGGTGATGGGCGGGCCGTGCCGGTCGGCGAAGCCCTCGACCCAGCGGCCGACGCGGGCCGGATCGACCTCGACCCACCGACCTCCGCCGGCTGCGGGTCGACTGGTCACCGCCCGACCGTACGGCACCGCGAGCCCGCCCGGACCCCCGGGCGGGCTCCGCGGCCCGACAGCCCGACCCGACCCGACGCGGCCCGCCACGGCCCAGCCCGGCACGACGCAGCACGGCACGACGCAGCACGGCCCGCCACAGCACGGCCCAGCCCGGCACAGCGCGGCACGGCACGGCACAGCCCGGCACAGCGCGGCACGGCACGGCACGGCACGGACCAGCCCGGCACGGCACGGCACGGCGCGGCGCAGCGCGGCACGGCACGGCCCGCCACGGCCCAGCCCGGCAAGACGCAGCACGGCCCGGCACGGACCAGCGTGGCGCGGCACGGCGCGGCGACCGTTCAGCTGGGCAGTAGCGCGGCCACCGCCAACGCGGCGATGAGCGCGCTGGAGACCAGGCCGGTGACCAGCCGGCCACGCGGCCCGGTCAACGCCCGGCCGACCACCGTGCCGCCGCCGGCGATGACCAGTTGCCAGCTCGCCGACGCCAGGAACACCCCGGCCACGAAGAGTGCCATGGGGACCACGCCCGATTCGGCCGTGTCCCTGCGACCGAGCACCAGCGCGGCGAAGTAGAGCACCGTCATCGGGTTCAGCAGGGTCAGGCCGAGCAGCGCCGCGTAGGCCCGCCCCGGAGTGCTCATGCCCCGACCGGCGCGTTCCGCCGGTGGCCGCTGCGAATGGTGCGCGGACCAGGTCCGCCAGAGGCCGTGCCCGGCAAGCCCCAACAGGACCACGGCGGCGACCACCCGCAGCGGCCCGGCGACCGGCGCGATGACATCGGCCAGCCCGGCACCGCCGAGCACGGCGACGGCCGCGTAGAGCCCGTCGGCCGTCGCCACGGCGAGCGCCGCGGCCGCACCGACCCGAAACGAGGTACGGGCACTGAGCCCCAGGATGAGGATCGCGATCGCGCCGACCGGAATGGCGACGCCGTAACCGGCGACCAGGCCGGCGAGGAACGCCCCGGTCACGGACGTCGGTGGCAGGTCGAGGCTCGTCCGGGAACCGGCCGCTGTCGACGCACGGCAGTGGCCGCACGGACAGGGACCTGCATCGGGTACGCCTCAATCACAAGCGCATCCTGCGCGCCGAACCCGCGCCCCCGCCACCGAATTCCCCCGCGCCCCGCCCCGGCTCGCCCCCGGCCCGGCTCGCCGCGCCCCCGCCCCGGCCCCGGCTCGGCTCGCCCCCGGCCCCGGCTCGCCCCGGCCCGGCTCGGCTCGCCCCGCCAAGATCGTGCTCGAACCAGGATCTAGTGGCCTCGGCGACGCACCGAGGCCACTACATCGATGATCGAGCGCGATCTTGAGTCAATGATCGAGCGCGATCTTGAGCTGTTGACGGTCGACCGTCAGCGTCAGACCGGAACGACCCGTGCTTGTTCACGTCGGCGTTCAACACGTCGAGCGCGGCACCCGGACGGGTGCCGCGCTCGACGAAGTGGTTCGGGTCAGACGTTGAAGCCGAGGGAGCGGAGCTGGTCCCGACCCTCGTCAGTGATCTTGTCCGGGCCCCACGGCGGGAGCCACACCCAGTTGATCCGGATGTCGTTGACCAGGCCGCCGCCGGGGCCGGTGGTCAACGCCTGCCGGGTCTGGTCCTCGATGACGTCGGTCAGCGGGCAGGCCGCCGAGGTGAGCGTCATGTCCAGGGTGGCGACGTTCTCGTCGTCGACGTGTACGCCGTACACCAGGCCCAGGTCGACCACGTTGATGCCGAGCTCCGGGTCGACGACGTCCTTCATCGCCTCCTCGATGTCGGCGAGCATGGCCTTGCTGACGCCGCCCGCAGCGGCAGCGGCGTCAGCGCCGCCATCGGTCGTCGCGGCGTCGGTCTGCGGCACCACGCTGGTGTCACCGGCCTCCGGCGTCGCCTCGGTAGCGGTGTTCTCGCTCATGCCGTCCCTCCGCATCGCTTCGTGATGCCACCAGGCACCACTGTGTCATTCGCTCGCTGACGCACGGTCACGCCTTCACCTCCGGGCTCACGCCCACACCGGCGCGGGCCGCAGCGTCCTTGAACGCCATCCACGGCAGTAGCGCGCACTTGACCCGGGCCGGGTAGCGGGCCACGCCCGCGAAGGCCACCCCGTCACCGAGCACGTCCTCGTCCGGCGTGACCTGGCCACGTCCGGACATCAACTCCACGAACGCCTCGTGCACCTCGAAAGCTTCCCCGGTGCCCCGACCGCGCAGCAACTCGTGCAGCACGCTCGCCGACGCCTGGCTGATCGAGCAGCCCATCCCGTCGTACGAGATGTCGTGCAGCACGGTGCCGTCGGTGGCCACCCGGATGGTGACCTCGTCGCCGCAGGTGGGGTTGACATGGTGCGCTTCCGCGACCCGGTCGCCCGGGTCGTCGGCGTCGCGCAGGCCACGCCCGTGCGGGTGCTTGTAGTGGTCCAGGATGATCTCCTGGTAGAGCTGGTCGAGCTGCATCAGTCGAACACCTTCCGCACCTGCTCCAGACCGGCCACCAGAGCGTCGATCTCCTCGGTGGTGGTGTAGAGGTAGAACGAGGCCCGGGTCATCGCCGGGACGCCGAACCGGCTGCACACCGGCTTGGCACAGTGGTGGCCCACCCGCACCTGCACGCCGAGCGAGTCGAGCACCTGACCCACGTCGTGCGGGTGCACGTCACCGAGCGCGAACGAGATGGTGCCGCCCCGGCCCACCGGCACGGTCGGGCCGAAGATCCGCAGGTCCGGCACCGAGCCGAGCGCGTCCAGCGCGTACGCCGTCAGCTCCTTCTCGTGCCACTGGATGGCCCGCATCCCGATCCCGGTCAGGTAGTCGACCGCCGCACCGAGGGCGACCGCCTCGGCGATCGGCGGGGTGCCCGCCTCGAACCGGGCCGGTGGCGCCGCGAACGTCGAGCGGGCCATGGTGACCGTCTCGATCATCGAACCGCCGCCGAAGACCGGCGGCATGACCGCCAGCAGCTCACCGCGACCCCAGAGCACGCCGATGCCGGTCGGACCGCACATCTTGTGCCCGGTGAAGACGATGTAGTCGGCGTCCAGGTCGACCACGTCGATGGGCAGGTGCGGCACCGACTGCGAGCAGTCCAGCAGCAGCAGCGCGCCCACCTCACGGACCCGCGCGGTGATCCGGGAGGTGGCGTTGACGGTGCCGAGGATGTTGGACATGTGCACCAGCGAGACGATCTTCGTCCGCTCGGTGACCAGGTCCTCCAGGCCCGACTCGTCCAGCCGCCCCTGGTCGGTGACCGGGAACCAGCGCAGGGTCGCGCCGGTCCGCTCGCAGAGCAGCTGCCACGGGACGATGTTCGAGTGGTGCTCCATTTCGGAGATCACCACCTCGTCGCCCGGACCGAGCCGGAACCGGGGGTCGCCGTCCGGACGCAGCGAGGCGTTCGAGAAGGCGTACGCCACGATGTTGATCGCCTCGGTGGAGTTCTTCGTGAACACCACCTCGTCGGCGCTCGGCGCGTTGATGAACGCGGCGATCTTCGCCCGTGCCCCCTCGTACGCCTCGGTGGCCTCGGTGCCCAGGGTGTGCACCGAGCGCGACACGTTGGCGTTGTGCAGCGCGTAGTGCTCCCCGAGCACGTCGAGCACCTGCCGGGGTTTGTGCGAGGTGTTGGCGCTGTCGAGATAGACCAGCGGATGCCCGTTGATCTCCCGGTCCAGGATCGGGAAGTCGGCGCGCACCCGGGCCACGTCGAAACGCGGCGCGTCGTCGTACTGCGGCATCCCCGAAGGGATCGCGATGCTGGTCATCTCGGCAGCGCCTCTCCCACTCAGGCCTTGGCCGTGCCGGCCCCGGCGGCGTACCGCTCGTAGCCCTCGGCCTCGAGCTTGTCGGCCAGCTCCGGGCCGCCCTGCTCGACGATCCGGCCGGCGATGAACACGTGCACGAAGTCCGGCTTGATGTAGCGCAGGATCCGCGTGTAGTGGGTGATCAGCAGCACGCCGGTGTCACCGGTGTCGCGGACCCGGTTGACGCCCCCGCTGACCACGCGCAGCGCGTCCACGTCGAGGCCCGAGTCGGTCTCGTCGAGGATGGCGATCTTCGGCTTGAGCAGCTCCAGCTGGACGATCTCGTGGCGCTTCTTCTCACCACCGGAGAAGCCCTCGTTGACGTTGCGCTGGGCGAACGCCGGGTCCATCTGGAGGCGCTCCATCGCGCCGCGCAGCTCGCCACCCCAGGTGCGCAGCTTCGGTGCCTCGCCGTCGATGGCGGTCTTCGCGGTGCGCAGGAAGTTGGCCACCGAGACGCCGGGCACCTCGACCGGGTACTGCATGGCCAGGAAGAGGCCGGCGCGGGCCCGCTCGTCGACGGTCATGGCGAGCACGTCCTCGCCGTCGAGGGTCACCGTGCCGCCGGTGATCTCGTACTTGGGGTGACCGGCGATCGAGTACGCCAGGGTGGACTTACCGGAGCCGTTCGGGCCCATGATGGCGTGGGTCTCGCCCGACTTCACGGTCAGGTCGACGCCGGCCAGGATCGGCTTGAGCTCACCCTCGGGCAGCTTGACCGACACCTTCAGGTCGCGGATCTCCAGGGTGCTCATTATCGGGTCACTCCATTACTCGGCGTCAGGCTGAGGTAGATGTCTCCGTCGCGAACGTCGACGGGATAGACGGGGACGGGTTCGGTGGCGGGCAGGCCGGTCGGCTCGCCGGTGCGCAGGTCGAAACGGGAGCCGTGCAGCCAGCACTCCAGCGTGCAGCCGTCGACCTCGCCCTCGGAGAGGGCGACCGCGGCGTGGGAGCACTCGTCGTACGCGGCGTAGAACTCGCCGTCCTCGCCGTGCACCAGCGCGATGGGCGTGCCGTCGACGTCCGCGCTGATCGCGGTGCCCTTCGGCACGTCCTCGGTCGAGCAGATCCGGATCATCAGGCGCCGGCCTTGGTGAGCCGGGCCTCGATCGCGTCGCCGAGCTGCTCGCGCAGCGACTCCACCGGAATCTTGTTGATCAGCTCGGCGAAGAAGCCACGGACCACCAGCCGGCGGGCCTCACTCTCCGGAATCCCCCGGGCCATCAGGTAGAACAGCTGCTCGTCGTCGAAGCGGCCGGTCGCGCTGGCGTGACCGGCGCCGGCGATCTCGCCGGTCTCGATCTCCAGATTGGGTACGGAGTCCGCCCGCGCGCCGTCGGTGAGCAGCAGGTTCCGGTTGATCTCGTACGTGTCGGTGCCGGTCGCCTCGGCCTGGATGAGCACGTCGCCCACCCAGACGGTGTGCGCGCTCTCGCCCTGCAGGGCGCCCCGGTAGCCGACGTAGCTGCGGCAGTCCGGCACGTTGTGGTCGACCAGCTGCCGATGCTCCAGGTGCTGGCCGGCATCGGCGAAGTAGACCCCGTACAGCTCGGCCTCGCCGCCCCGCCCGGTGTACTCCACGCTGGTGAACTGCCGGACCAGGTCGCCGCCGAGGGTGACCTGGATGTGGATGACCTTGGCGTCCCGACCCAGCTTGATCTTCAGGTGCTGAGCCTGGACCGCGTCGTCGGCCCAGTCGGCGACAGTGACCAGGGTCAGCTTCGCCCCGTCGGCCACGGCGACCTCGACGTTGTCGGCCAGGGTGGCCGACCCGACGTGCTCCACCACCACCGTCGCCTCGGCGAACCGGCCCACCTCGACGAACGTGTGACCGAAGACCGGCTGCTCGACACCCTCGCCGACCACCCGCAGCCGCACCGCCTCGCCGAGCACCACGTCGGGGGCCACCCGCAGCAGCAGGGCGTCGGCGGCGGCACCGTAGGCCAACGCGCTGACCCGGTCGACCGGGGTCAGCACACTGCCGACCCGCTCGTCGTCCCGGCCGACCCGGGTGATGGCGACGCCCTCGGGCAGGTCGCCGTACTCGTGTCGGACCGCGCCGGCCACGGCCGGCGCCTCAGTGGTCAGGCCGCGGAGGCGCTTGAGTGGGGTGAAGCGCCACTCCTCCTCCAGGCCGGTGAGGGCCGGGAAGTCGGCGACGTCGTACGAGCGCAGCGCCTGCGACTTGGTGCTGGGCGGCGGCGCGGAAGCCTGGGTAGTCATTTCTTCCTTGGTCTGTTCAACGACGACGGTGTCAGGTGCTCGGTAGGGCGGGCGGCGTCAGCCGACCGCGCCCTCCATCTGAAGCTCGATCAGACGGTTGAGCTCCAGGGCGTACTCCATCGGAAGCTCCTTGGCGATCGGCTCGATGAAGCCGCGCACGATCATGGCCATCGCCTCGTCCTCGCTCAGGCCCCGGCTCATCAGGTAGAAGAGCTGGTCGTCGCTGATCTTGGAGACGGTCGCCTCGTGCCCCATCGACACGTCGTCCTCGCGGATGTCGACGTACGGGTAGGTGTCCGAACGGGAGATGGTGTCGACCAGCAACGCGTCGCACTTGACGGTGCTCCGGCTGTGGTGCGAACCCTCCAGCACCTGCACCAGACCGCGGTACGAGGTGCGGCCGCCGCCACGGGCGATCGACTTCGACACGATGGTGCTGCTCGTGTGGGGGGCCGCGTGCACCATCTTGGCGCCGGCGTCCTGGTGCTGACCCTCGCCGGCCATCGCCACCGAGAGCACCTCGCCCTTGGCGTGCTCACCGGTCATGTAGACCGCCGGGTACTTCATGGTCACCTTGGAGCCGATGTTGCCGTCGACCCACTCCATGGTCGCGCCCTCGTGGCAGACGGCGCGCTTGGTGACCAGGTTGTAGACGTTGTTCGACCAGTTCTGGATGGTCGTGTAGCGGCAGCGCGCGTTCTTCTTGACGATGATCTCCACGACCGCGCTGTGCAGCGAGTCGGAGGAGTACAGCGGCGCGGTGCAGCCCTCGACGTAGTGGACGTACGCACCCTCGTCGACGATGATCAGCGTCCGCTCGAACTGGCCCATGTTCTCCGTGTTGATCCGGAAGTAGGCCTGCAGCGGGATCTCCACGTGCACGCCCTTCGGCACGTAGATGAACGAGCCACCGGACCACACGGAGGTGTTCAGCGCGGCGAACTTGTTGTCGCCGACCGGGATCACCGTGCCGAAATACTCCTTGAAGACGTCCTCGTGCTCGCGCAGCGCCGTGTCGGTGTCCAGGAAGAGGACGCCCTGCTCCTCAAGGTCCTCACGGATCTTGTGGTAGACGACCTCGGACTCGTACTGCGCCGCGACACCGGCGACCAGGCGCTGCTTCTCCGCCTCCGGGATGCCCAGCCGGTCGTAGGTGTTCTTGATGTCCTCGGGCAGGTCCTCCCAGCTGGTGGCCTGCTTCTCGGTGGACCGCACGAAGTACTTGATGTTGTCGAAGTCGATCCCAGTGAGGTCCGCGCCCCACGCCGGCATCGGCTTGCGGCCGAACAGCCGCAGGCCCTTCAGCCGCAGGTCGAGCATCCACTCCGGCTCGTTCTTCTTCGCCGAGATGTCCCGCACCACCGCCTCGTTGATGCCGCGCTGGGCGACCGCGCCGGCGGCGTCCGGGTCGGACCAGCCGTACTCGTACCGGCCCAGGGCGGCGAGCTGCTCTTCCTGGGTCAGGGGCTGGACGATCTGCTCGGTCATCTATCTGTCCTCACAGTGGTGACGGGATTACCGGATTGAGCGCGGCCCGGCTGAGCCGGGATGTGCGTGGTGCACACCCCGTCGCCGTGCGCGATGGTGGCCAGACGCTGCACGTGGGTGCCGACCAGACGGGAGATGACCGCGGTCTCGGCCTCGCACAGCTGAGGAAACTCGGCGGCCACGTGCGCCACCGGGCAGTGGTTCTGACAGAGCTGGCCGCCGGAGGCGATCGTGGTCGCGTTGGCAGCGTAACCCTCGGCGGTGAGCGCTGCGGCGAGTGCCTCGGCTCGGGCGAGAGGGTCATCGCCGGCGTCCTCCATGGCCGTCCGACAACGGGACTCGAGGGCGGAGACCTGCTCGGTGGCGAACGCCTCGACCGCGTCCGAGCCGCCGCTGCGGGCGATCCACCGCAGCGCGGCGGTGGCCATGTTGTCGTAGTGGTGTGTGCCACAGCGGACCCGGGCGGCCTCGGTCAGCAGGAACACCTTGGCCGGGCGCCCCCGACCACGGCTGCCCTGCACGGTCTGCTCGCGGGCGTAGACGTCACCGTCCAGGAGCATCGCGTCCAGGTGCCGGCGGATCGCCGCCGGACTGAGCCCGAGCGCCGCGCCAAGCTGCGCGGCGGTGGCGGCACCCTGTTCCAGCAGCAGTCGGGTGACCCGATCCCGGGTGGAGATCTCGGCCACCGCCGGACCGGCGAGGCCGGCCGACGTGCCCACGGCGGGCGCGGACACCGGCGCACCGACGGCCGCTACGGCCGTCGGTTGGTGCCCGGAGAGCGCCGCCGCGTTTTTCACAACGCCAACGTTACGTAATTACCCGGAGGGCCGCAAACCCGGGCCCCGGTGATCCCAACCACCGAGCTGCCGGAGTCGGACGGACCTCGATCACTACGGTGCGTAGGATTTGCGCCGTGAACCGAATCGTCCGTCCGGTCTCCGGCATCCTGCTGCGCCGCCTCGCGCTCGCCTCGATCATCGCGAACGTGGGCATCGTCGTCACCGGCGGGGCCGTCCGGTTGACCGCCTCGGGCCTCGGCTGCCCCACCTGGCCGCGGTGCACCGACGATTCGTACGTCACCACCCCCGAGATGGGCATCTACGGGGTGATCGAGTTCGGCAACCGGCTGCTGACCTTCGCGGTGGGCCTCATCGCGCTGGCCACCGTGCTGGCGGTGCTGGTCCACCGGCCGCGCCGGCCCGGGCTCCTCGCGCTGGCCGTCGCCGTCTTCCTCGGCATTCCCGCGCAGGCGGTGATCGGTGGCATCACCGTGCTGACCAATCTCAACCCGTGGGTGGTCGGGCTGCACTTCCTCGCCTCGATGGCGGTGATCGCCGCCGCGTACGCGCTCTGGCGGCGCATCGTCGACCCCGACGGCCCGGTCGTGGCGGTCGTGCCCGCCCCGCTGCGCACCCTCGCTCGGATCACCACCGGCGTCAGCGTCGCGGTGCTGGTCATCGGCACCTGGGTGACCGGCAGCGGCCCGCACGCCGGCGACCACGGCGCCGCCCGCAACGGCCTGGACCCGGAGTCGATCTCCCAGGTGCACGCCGACGCGGTCTTCCTGCTCATCGGCCTCACGGTGGCGCTCATCTTCGCGTTCCGCGCCGTCGGTGCGCAGCGGGCCACCCGCGCCGCGGTCATCCTGCTGGTTGTGGAGCTGAGTCAGGGCCTGATCGGTTTCGTGCAGTACTTCACCCACGTGCCGGCGCTCCTGGTCGGGGCACACATGCTCGGCTCGTGCCTGGTGCTGCTGGCCACCCTGGCGGTGCAGTGGTCCACCCGGGAACGCCGGCCGGTCACCCCGGCGCCCCGGGCCACCCCGGCCGAGGAGGCCACCCCGGTCCCGACCCCCGCCTGACAACCCCCGCGCGCCCCGGCACGCAACCGCCCGACGGGCCGGTAACCGCCGCGCCCCGCGCCCCGCGCCCCGCGCCCCGCGCCCCGCGCCCCGCGCCGAAGATCGTGCTCGAACCAGGAAGTAGTGGCCTCACGAGGCGCGGACACCACTACAACAATGAACGAGCACGATCTTCCGGCCGGCGCCCCGTCAGCCGGGGCGGGTCAGGTGGGTGGTGATCGCGTCGGCGAGCCGGTCGGGGGCGCCGTCGGCGTACCCGATGAAGAGCGACGGTTCGGTCAGCTCCAGCTCGACCAGGACCGGCTTGCCGTCCGGGCCGGGGATCAGGTCGACCCGCGCGTAGAGCAGCTGTCGAGTGCCGCCGGGCACCGCCGCGAGGGTCTGCTCGGCCACGGCCAGCTGGTCGGCTCGGGCGGTGCGCGCGGTGATCTCTTCGGCCTTGTAGAGCCCGTCCGGGCCGAGATCCGGCCCGGTCAGCATCGGACCCTTGCGGATCGCGTGGCTGAACGCGAGCCCCTCCGGACCGGCCAGGAAGAGCAGCGCCGTCTCGCCCTCGGTGTCGACGGCACGCAGGTACGGCTGGACCATGGTCACCCGGCCGGCGTCGGAGAGCCGGCGAACATGCGCGGCGGCCAACTCCCGGTGTTCCGGGTCGGCCAGGTCGTAGCGGCCGGTGTCCTGGCTGCCGGCGCTGACGGCGGGCTTGAGCACGTACTCGCCGGTCTCGGCGGGTGCTTGCCAGCTCTCCCCCGGCTCGATCCAGGTCGTCGGCACTGTCGGCACCCCGGCGGCGCTCAGCTCACCGAGGTAGCGCTTGTCGGTGTTCCAGCGGACCACGTCGGCCGGGTTGACCAGCGCCGGGACGCCCGCCGCCCAGGACACGAACTCGTCGCGGCGCAACGCGTAGTCCCAGGGTGAGCGGAGCACGACCAGGTCGTAGGACGACCAGTCGACGTCGGGGTCGTCCCAGACCACGGATTGGGCGGCGACGCCGCGGGCGGCGAGCGGGGCGAGGACCAACCGGTCGTCCGGGTCGAGGTCGGCCAGCTCGGAGCAGGTGACGAGAGCGACCCGGGGTTCCCCCCGGGCCGACTGGTGATATGTGGTCAATTCAACTGTCTATTCAGCGGGACATCGTGCGGCGGGCCATCGACCGCCAGAGGTCGTTGCTCGGACGCATCTGGTCCATCAGCTCACGCTCCCAGGCGTTCTCGACGGTGACTCCCGCCTTGGCGCACGCCTCCCGGGCGGTGACGGTGTCGTCGGCGAACTGGTCGCCCCACTCACCGTCGGAACCCACCAGGACGATCCGCGCGCCACGCTTGCCGACGTACTCGATGACCGCCTTCGCGCCGCCGTGCCCGGCGGCGAACGCCTTGAGGCCCGCGACCAGGCCGTGGGGCGCCTGCTCGCCGGTGGTCTGCTCGGCCGTCAGCGTCGTATCGGAACCATCTGCCATGACGCGAAGCCTAAGCAGAGTTGCACCCGGTCGCGCGAGAACCATGAACCTTTTGTGATGCCAATTACCTACAGGTTTAAGGACGACCACAGGTTTGCTGTCCGTTTATATCAGGACTTTTGCGCTCAAACCACGTGGGCAAAACGCCCCCGAACCATCCTGAGTTGAGCCGACCTGGCTCATGCTGAAAGTTACTCTGATGTGACGTTAAAAGCGGACAACTCATCCACGTTCATGATTAGTCAGTGGATCATCGCCGTCAAGCGCCGACCGGGCGGGGTGGGGACGGGTCAGATCAGCGCGTCGAGCGCGACGGCCACGAATACGATCGTCAGGTACGTCGTTGACCAGTGGAACAGCCGCATCGGCTTGACCGCCTCGCCGCGCGTCGCACGCCGGCAGAGCTTGTGCGCCTCGACCACGAAGATGGCACCCACCACCAGGGTCGGCACCCCGTAGATCGCGCTGAGCCCCAGCGGCCAGACGGCCAGGGAGGTGAGCACGGTGAGCCACGCGAAGATCAGGATCTCGGCGTTCACCCGGCGGACCGAGGCCACCACCGGCAGCATCGGGATGCCGGCCCGGGCGTAGTCGTCCTTGTACTTCATGGCGAGCGGGTAGAAGTGCGGCATCTGCCAGAAGAAGACCACAGCGAACAGCCCCCACGCGGCCGGCGCCAACGAGCCCGTCACCGCCGCCCACCCGATCAGCACCGGGGCCGCCCCGCAGGCGCCGCCCCAGAAGGTGTTCGCCGGGGTGGAGCGCTTGAGCCACAGGGTGTAGACGAGGTCGTAGTAGGCGATCGCGGCGAGGGTCAGCGCGGCGGCCAGCAGATTGGTGAACGCCGCCATCAGGGCGACCGACACCGCCGCCAACACCAGACCGAAGATCAACGCGCTGCGCGGCGAGACGGTGTGCGCCGGCAGCGGCCGACGCTTGGTACGCCGCATCAACTGGTCGATGTCCCGGTCGATGTAGCAGTTGAGCACGCTGGCCGCGCCGGCGGCGAGCGAGCCGCCGATCAGGACGACGGCCATCAGCCACAGCGACGGCAGCCCGCCCTCGGCGAGCATCATCGCCGGGATGGTGGTGACCAGCAGCAACTCGACGATCCGAGGCTTGGTGAGCGTCACGTACGCCGAGATGACCGCGCGTACGTCCCGCCGGGCCACCGTGCCCTCGGCCGCCCGCGCCGGATGCTGCCCGGCCGGGTTGCTCGCGGGGCGCTCGGTGATCATGCTCACGGATTGCCACCTTCCGGCATCGGGCACGGGGAGATCGGATCGGTCGGGACCGGGAGGGTCCGCATACCGACCCACACACTACGCGTCGTCGTTTTGGCTGCCCGGCCGACCCGACAACGGTGCGGGTCGTCACACCACCGGGTTGAACCGAGCATCCGGATGGTCACGTAGCGCACACCATGCGCAGATCCCCGGGCGCACGTTTAGGGACGCTCGATAAGGTCATCGGTGAGGGTTCCGCCCATCTGCCGAGGAGCACAACCATCGTGGCTGTTAAACGACCCGAGCACTCCGCACTGAACTGGTCCGACCTCGATCGCCGGGCCGTCGATACCGTCCGCGTGCTGGCCATGGACGCCGTAGAGAAATCCGGCAACGGTCACCCGGGCACCGCGATGAGCCTCGCGCCCGCGGCGTACCTCCTCTTCAACCGGGTCATGCGGCACAACCCGGCCGACCCGAACTGGCCCGGCCGCGACCGGTTCGTCCTCTCCGCCGGGCACTCCAGCCTGACGCTCTACATCCAGCTGTTCCTCTCCGGTTACCCGCTGAGCCTGGACGACCTGAAGTCGCTGCGGCAGTGGGGCTCGCAGACGCCGGGGCACCCCGAGCACGGGCACACGCCGGGCGTCGAGACCACCACCGGCCCGCTCGGGCAGGGTCTGGGCAACGCGGTCGGCATGGCCATGGCGGCCCGCCGCGAGCGCGGCCTGTTCGACCCCGAGGCCGAGCTCGGCGCGTCCGTCTTCGACCACGACATCTGGTGCATCGTCTCCGACGGTGACATCGAAGAGGGCATCAGCCACGAGGCCAGCGCGCTCGCCGGGCACCAGCAGCTGGGCAACCTCACGGTGATCTACGACGACAACGAGATCTCCATCGAGGACGACACCCGGATCGCCAAGAGCGAGGACGTGGCCGCCCGCTACGAGGCGTACGGCTGGCACGTGCAGACCGTCGACTGGCGCAGCGGCGACGCCGACCAGGGCGACTACCACGAGGACGCCGAGGCGCTCTACGCGGCGCTGCTGGCCGCCAAGGCGGAGACCGCCCGCCCCTCCTTCATCGCGCTGCGCACCATCATCGGCTGGCCCGCCCCCAACAAGCAGAACACCGGCAAGATCCACGGCTCGGCGCTGGGCGCCGACGAGGTGAAGGCCACCAAGCGGATCCTCGACTTCGACCCGGAGCAGACGTTCCAGGTCGACGAGGAGGTGCTCAGCCACGCCCGCACGGTGATGGGACGCGGCTCCGACGCCCAGCAGGAGTGGACCACCGCGTTCGACGCGTGGAAGAAGGCCAACCCGGAGCGCACCGCGCTCTACGAGCGGTTGGCGGGCCGCGTACTCCCCGACGGCTGGACCGACGCGTTGCCGGTCTTCCCCGCGGACGCCAAGGGGGTGGCCACCCGGGCCGCGTCCGGCAAGGTGCTGGAGGCGCTCGCGCCGGTGCTCCCGGAGCTGTGGGGTGGCTCGGCCGACCTGGCCGAGAGCAACAACACCACGATGAAGGGCGAGCCGTCGTTCATCCCGGCCGCCCACGCCACCAAGGACTTCCCGGGCCACGAGTACGGCCGCACGCTGCACTTCGGCATCCGTGAGCACGCCATGGGCGCGATCCTCAACGGCATCGCCCTGCACGGCGGCACCCGCCCGTACGGCGGCACGTTCCTGGTCTTCAGCGACTACATGCGCCCGTCGGTGCGGCTGGCCGCGCTGATGAAGCTGCCGGTGACCTACGTCTGGACGCACGACTCGATCGGCCTCGGCGAGGACGGCCCGACCCACCAGCCGGTGGAGCACCTGACCGCGCTGCGCGCCATCCCGGGCCTGGACGTGGTCCGTCCGGCGGACGCCAACGAGACCGCCTGGGCCTGGCGGAAGGCGCTGGAGCACACCGACCGGCCGACCGCGCTGGCGCTGAGCCGTCAGCCGCTGCCGACCTTGGACCGCGACGTCCTGGGCAGCGCGGAAGGCGTGGCCAACGGTGGCTACGTGCTGGCCGAGGCGTCCAACGGCAAGCCTCAGGTGATCATCATCGGCACCGGTTCCGAGGTGCAGCTCTGCCTGACCGCCTGGGAGCGGCTGGAGGCCGACGGCACCCCGACCCGGGTCGTCTCGATGCCCTGCCAGGAATGGTTCTACGAGCAGGACGAGGCGTACCGGGAGTCGGTGCTCCCGCGCGGGGTAAAGGCACGGGTGAGCGTGGAGGCGGGCATCGCGATGTCCTGGCGCGGCATCGTCGGTGACCTCGGCGAGAGCGTCAGCCTGGAGCACTACGGAGCGAGCGCCCCGCACACCGTGCTCTTCGAGCAGTTCGGGTTCACCCCCGACCGGATCGTGGCGGCAGCACACGCCTCGCTGGCCCGGGTGGGCGACATCACCGGTTTCACGACCGGCAACTGAGGGAGCGTGGATGGCATGACGGACAAGCTGAATGAGCTCACCGCCGCGGGTGTGGCGGTCTGGCTCGACGATCTTTCCCGGGTGCGGTTGAGCTCCGGCGGGCTGGACCAGCTGCGCCGCGAGAAGCACGTGGCCGGCGTCACCACCAACCCGACGATCTTCGCCAAGGCGCTGAGCGACGCCGACGAGTACAACTGGCAGCTGCGCGACCTCGCCACCCGTGGCGTGGACGTGGAAGAGGCCGTACGGATGCTCACCACGTACGACGTACGGTGGGCCTGCGACGTCATGCGCCCGTCGTACGACGGCAGCGCCGGTGTCGACGGCCGGGTCTCGATCGAGGTGGACCCGCGCAGCGCGCACGACGCGGACAAGACCGTCGCCGAGGCCAAGGCGCTGTGGTGGCTGGTGGACCGGCCCAACCTCTTCATCAAGATCCCGGCCACCGAGGAGGGCCTGTCGGCGATCACCGACACCCTCGCCGAGGGGATCAGCGTCAACGTGACGCTGATCTTCGGTCTGGACCGCTACTCGGCGGTCAT
The DNA here is from genome assembly GCF_000718515.1 of Micromonospora parva. GTDB lineage: Bacteria > Actinomycetota > Actinomycetes > Mycobacteriales > Micromonosporaceae > Micromonospora > Micromonospora parva. The sequence goes on from NZ_JNZS01000029.1 coordinate 46,065, forward strand.
GGAGGCGTTCCTGGCCGGTCTGGAGCAGGCCAAGGCCAACGGTCACGACCTGTCGAAGATCGGCTCGGTCGCGTCGTTCTTCGTCTCCCGGGTCGACTCCGAGGTCGACAAGCGGCTGGAGAAGGTCGGCTCCGACCAGGCCAAGGGCCTCAAGGGCAAGGCCGCCGTCGCCAACGCCCAACTGGCGTACGAGCGCTACACCGAGGTGTTCTCCTCGGACCGCTGGAAGGCGCTCGAGGCGGCCGGCGCGCACCCGCAGCGGCCGCTGTGGGCGTCCACCTCGACGAAGAACCCGGACTACCGGGACGTGATCTACGTCGAGGAGCTGATCGCCCCCGGCACGGTCAACACGATGCCGGAGGCGGTCATCCACGCGTACGCCGATCACGGCGAGACGCGCGGCGACACCGTGACCGGCGCCTACGACGCGGCCCGGAAGGTCTTCGCGGACCTGGAGTCGGTCGGGGTGGACATGTCCGACGTGATCGCCACCCTGGAGCGCGAGGGTGTGGAGAAGTTCGAGGCGAGCTGGCAGGAGCTGCTCGACGGTGTCAGCAAGTCGCTGGCGGCGGCGGGCACCGGCAAGGGCTCGCCGAACAAGGCGGCCAAGGGCAACGCCAAGGCCGCCGAGAAGGCTGGTGGCGCATGAGCGAGCGAATCAGCAAGCTCAGTGCAACGGTGCCTCATGGCGGCACGCAGCGAAGCGGAGTGACGGCATGAGCGAGCGCAGCGAGCGAATCAGCAAGCTCAGTGCGATGAGGCCTCATGACGGCACGCAGCGAAGCGGAGTGATGGCATGAGCGACCTGCCTGCTGGGGCGGTGGAGGGAGCCGCCGGGCTCTCCGTGTACGGCGCGGACGCGGTCGACAAGGCCGCGCCCGCCTCAACCCGGGAGGCGCTGGTCAAGGCCGGCGTCCCGGGCAAGCTGGCGGGCAAGGACGCGAGCCTGTGGGGTCCGGACGCCGAGGCCGAGGCGAAGATCCGCCTGGGCTGGGTGGACACCCACCGGCGCAGCCGCGAGCTGCTCGCGCAGTTGGCCGAGCTGACCGCCGAGCTGGCCGACCTGGATCACGTGGTGCTCGCGGGCATGGGCGGTTCGTCGCTCGCGCCCGAGGTGATCACCCAGACGCTGGGTCGTCCGCTGACGGTGCTGGACACCACCGACCCGGGCCAGGTCCGGGCGGCGCTCGGTGACCGGCTGGAGCGCACCGTCGTGGTGGTGGCCAGCAAGTCCGGGTCGACGGTGGAGACCGACAGCCACCGGCGCGCCTACTGGCAGGCGTTCCTGGACGCCGGGATGACCGAGGCGGAGGCCGGCCGGCACTTCGTCATCGTCACCGACCCGGGTTCGCCGCTGGAGGCCACCGCGACCGAGATGGGCGCGTTCACAGTGCTCGCCGACCCGAACGTCGGCGGCCGGTACTCGGCGCTCACCGCGTTCGGTCTGGTGCCGTCGGCGCTGGCCGGCGTGGAGGTCGCGGAACTGCTCGACCAGGCCGACGCGCTGGCCACGTCGCTCGGCGCGGACCAGAACAACCCGGCGTTGGCCCTGGGCGCGGCCCTGGGCGCCGCGGCCACTGTGGCCCGGGACAAGGTCGCCCTCGTTTCCGACGGCACCGGCATCGACGGGCTCGGCGACTGGGCCGAGCAGTTGATCGCCGAGTCGACCGGCAAGGCCGGGGTGGGCATCCTCCCGGTGGTGGTGGAGTCCCCGCAGAGCCCCGGTGCCACCGGCCCGGACGTGCTGACCGTCAGCTACGGGGGCGCGCTGGCCCCCGGTGACGTGCCGGGCGGCGGCGCCACCCCGGACGTGGCCGTCAACGGCCCGCTGGGCGCGCAGTTCCTGGCCTGGGAGTACGCCACCGCGGTGGCCGGTGTGGTGCTCGGGATCGACCCGTTCAACCAGCCGAACGTCACGGAGTCCAAGGAGAACACCAACAAGATCCTGGCCTCGGGCCTGCCGGCGGAGACGCCGTCGTTCACCGAGGGCGCGATCGAGGTGTACGCCCCGCAGGGCGCCCCGGGTGACCTGGCCGGCGTGCTGCGCTGGCTGCTCGACGGGTTGGGCGACGACGGTTACCTCGCGGTGATGGCGTACCTCGACCGGTTCGCCGACGCCGACACGGCCAAGCTGCGGCCGCTGCTGGCGCAGGCGAGCGGGCGGCCGGTCACCTTCGGCTGGGGGCCGCGGTTCCTGCACTCGACCGGCCAGTACCACAAGGGCGGTCCGCAGGTGGGTAGCTACCTCCAGGTGACCGGCGCGGTGGCCGAGGACCTGGCGGTGCCGGGCAAGCCGTACACCTTCGGCGAGCTGCAGGCGGCGCAGGCCGCCGGGGACCGGCAGGCGCTCGCCGGTCGGGACCGGCCGGTCCTGCGGTTGCACCTGACCGACCGGGCCGCCGGTGTCGCCCAACTACTGGACGCGGTCGGTGATCTGCGGGCGTGAGGATGGACGACGTGACTGAAGCGGAGCGAGGAGGCGGTTCCGTGAGCGCGAGGAGTGAGCCGGGGTTGCGAGCCCCGGAGTCGCGAACCGAAGGTGGCTCGGTGAACCCGCTGCGCGATCCGCAGGACCGCCGGTTGCCCCGGATCCCCGAGCCGTGCGCTCTGGTGATCTTCGGGGTGACCGGCGACCTGGCCCGCAAGAAGCTGCTCCCCGCGGTCTACGACCTGGCCAACCGGGGGTTGCTGCCGCCGGGCTTCGTGGTGCTCGGTTTCGCGCGCCGCGACTGGGGTGACGGCGACTTCGAGACCCTGGCGTGCGAGGCGGCCAAGAAGCACGCCCGCACCCCGTGGCGGGACGAGGTGTGGGCGCGGCTGGCCGGCAACATCAAGTTCGTCGGCGGGTCGTTCGACGACGACGCCGCGTTCGACCACCTCGCGTCGACGCTGGACGACCTGCGTCAGACCCACGGCATCACCGGCAACGCGGCGTTCTACTTCTCCATCCCGCCGGCCGCGTTCCCCGTGGTGCTCAAGCAGCTGGCACGGACCGGAATGGCCGACAACGAGAAGTCCGGCGGTTGGCGGCGGGTCGTGGTGGAGAAGCCCTTCGGCAACGACCTGCCGTCGGCGAAGGCGCTCAACGACCTCGTCGACGACGTGTTCACCCGCCAGGACGTCTTCCGGATCGACCACTACCTGGGCAAGGAGACGGTTCAGAACATCCTTGCCCTGCGGTTCGCCAACAACCTGTTCGAGCCTCTGTGGAACTCCAAGTACGTCGACTCGGTGCAGATCACCATGGCGGAGGACGTCGGCATCGGCACCCGCGCCGGCTTCTACGACACCGTCGGCACCGCCCGTGACGTGCTGCAGAACCACCTCCTGCAACTCCTCGCCCTGGTGGCGATGGAGGAGCCGACCAGCTTCGACGCCGACGAGATCCGGGCCGAGAAGCTGAAGGTGCTCAAGGCCATCACCCTGCCCAAGGACGTCACCCGCGACACCGTCCGCGGCCAGTACCTGCCCGGCTGGGTGGGCGGCGAACGCGCTGTCGGTTACCGGGACGAGCAGGACGTCCCCGCCGACTCCACCACGGAGACGTACGTGGCGGTGCGGCTGGGCATCCAGAACCGCCGGTGGGCGGAGGTGCCGTTCTACATCCGGGCCGGCAAGCGGCTGCCCCGGCGGGTCACCGAGGTCGCCATCATGTTCAAGAAGGCGCCGCACCTGCCGTTCAACGACGCCGACATGGAGTCGTTGGGCAACAACCAGCTGGTCATCCGGGTGCAGCCGGACGAGGGCGTGGTGCTCAAGTTCGGCTCGAAGGTGCCGGGCACCACCATGGAGGTCCGCGACATCGCGATGGACTTCCAGTACGGCGAGGCGTTCACCGAGTCCAGCCCCGAGGCGTACGAGCGGCTGGTGCTGGACGTGCTGATCGGTGACCGCACCCTGTTCCCGGACGCGGCCGAGGTCGAACAGAGCTGGCAGGTGATCGACCCCCTGGAGCACGCCTGGGCGGGCACCACCCCGGAGCCGTACCGGGCCGGTGAGTGGGGCCCACGGGCCTCCGACGAGATGCTGGCCCGCGAGGGCCGCGCCTGGAGACGAGCATGATCGGGCTGTGGGACACCACCGGCAACGAGGTGGTCAAGGCGCTCGCCGCCGAGCGGCGCAGCGCCGGCGGGGTGGCCAGCGGCATGGCGCTCACCCTCATCGTGGTCGTGGACGAGAAGCGGGTCCGGGAGGCGGAGGCGGCGGCGACGATCGCCGCCGCCGCCCACCCGTGCCGGCTCCTGGTGGTGGTGCGCTCGGAGATCGAGCGGGACCGCAACCGACTGGACGCGGAGATCGTGGTCGGTGGCCGGCTCGGCCCGTGCGAGGCGGTGGTCACCCGGATGTACGGCCGCTTGTCGCTGCACGCCGAGTCGGTCGTGATGCCGCTGCTCGTGCCCGACGTGCCGGTGGTCACCTGGTGGCACGGCGAGCCGCCGGCGGAGATCGCCACCGACTTCCTCGGGGTGGTGGCCGACCGGAGGATCACCGACTGCGCGCAGGCCGCCGACCCGGTGGAGGCGCTGCGGCAGCGTGCCCGGGACTACGCACCGGGCGACACCGACCTGGCGTGGACCCGCATCACCCCGTGGCGCACCCTGGTCGCCGGGGCGTTCGACACCACCAGCGCCCAGGTCACCGAGGCGAGAATCGTCGCGCCGCCCAGCGACCCGACGGCGGCGCTGATGGCCGGTTGGCTGTCCAGCCGGCTCGGCATCACCCCGCACCGGGTGGACAGCAACGAGTTCCCCCGCATGCGGGAGGTGCAGCTCAGCTGCGCCAACGGCGACCAGCTGACGCTGACCCGCGAGGACAGCATGGCCGTCTTCCGGCGCACGGGTCAGGAAGACCGGGCTCTGCCGCTGGTCCGCCGCCCGCTCGGCGACGAACTGGCCGAGGAACTGCGCCGGCTGGACGCCGACCAGGTGTACGCGGAGGCGCTGGGCGCGACGGCCGGCCTGCGCGGGCTGGAGCAGCGCCCGCCGCAGCGGGTCCACGTCTGGAAGGATCCGGCCACCGCGCAGCGCGCCGAGGCCGGGGTCACCGCGCACGCCGGCACCAGCGGCGAGGGCTGAGCCCAGCCGGGGTACGACGTCGGGCAGGGCCAGTACCCACCGGCCCTGCCCCGCAACCTCTGGGGTTTTCGCCCCAACCACCTCGGGCGGACCGTCCCGGGCACGACAGCGACCGCCGGGCGGTCGGGAAACGAAGGCGCAACCATGAGTGAGGCGAGTGTCGCCGTCCACGCCGACGCCGACCTGCTGGCGCAGGCCGTGGCGGCCCGGTTGCTGGTGAAGCTGCTCGACGCCCAGGCCGACCGGGGCGAAGCCTCGGTGGTGCTCACCGGCGGTCGGGTCGCCGCCGCCGTGTACCGGGCGGTGGCGGCGCTGCCGGCCCGCGACGCGGTGGACTGGTCCCGGGTCGACGTGTGGTGGGGCGACGAACGGTTCCTGCCCGCCGGTGATCCGGACCGCAACGAGACCCAGGCTCGCGCCGCCCTGCTGGACGTGGTGCCGCTGGACCCGGCCCGGGTGCACGCGATGCCGGCCTCGGACGGCCCGGCCGGCAACGACCCCGAGGCGGCGGCTGCCGGGTACGCGGAGGAGCTGGCCCGCGCCGCCCGGCCCGGGCACGCCACCCTGCCGCACTTCGACGTGCTGATGCTGGGCGTCGGCGAGGACGGCCACGTGGCGTCGGTCTTCCCCGAGCACCCGGTCGGCTACGAGACGCGGCCGGTCAGCGCGGTGCGGGGCAGCCCGAAGCCGCCGCCGACGCGGACCACCCTCACCCTGCCGGCGATCAACACCGCCGAAGAGGTCTGGCTGGTGGCCGCCGGCGCCGACAAGGCTCGCGCGGTGGGTATGGCGTTGGCCGGCGCGGGCCCGGTGCAGTTGCCGGCGGCCGGCGTGCGCGGTGTGGGCCGCACCCGCTGGCTGTTGGACCGGGCGGCGGCCGCCGACGTGCCCGCCCGGCTGCGCAGCCTGCGCTGAGCGCGGCCCGCTACTCGCCGCGTCGGCGCCGCAGAGCGGCGAGCGCCTCGTTCAGCAGGGCCTCGCCCTCCTCGGCGGTGCGCCGCTCCTTCACGTACGCCAGGTGGCTCTTGTACGGTTCGGCGCGGGCCCGGCCCGGCGGGTTCTGGGCGTCCGGGCCGGCGGGCAGGCCGCAGCGGGGGCAGTCCCACTGGGCCGGCGGCTCGACGTCCGCGGCGATCCGGATGTCGACCCGGTGGTCGTTACGGCACCAGTAGGTGACGTCCTGTCGGGGGGCGGGTTGGTGCCGCTCGTCCGGGCGCATGGGTGCGGACCCGACCCGGGCTCCCCGGATAACGTTGCCACTCGGCACGGCTGCTCGCTCCTGTCGTCGGAGGGGACCCGCCGTCTTCGGGGGTGGAGCGGCGGGCGACGCGGTGCAGCGGGGAAAAGCCTGCGCGCGGTCCGTCGAGTGACGAACCGCGCGCAGATTGTACGACTTACTGGGCCTGCTCAGGCGCCGCTGTTCATCTGGAGGCGCAGCCAGAGCCCGAGCCCGACGATCGCGGCGAACCAGACGACGCTCACCAGCACGGTGTAGCGGTCCAGGTTCTTCTCCGCGACCGAGGAGCCCGCGAGGCTGGAGCTGACGCCACCGCCGAACATGCTCGACAGACCGCCGCCCTTGCCGCGGTGCAGCAGGATCAGCAGGGTGAGCAGAATGCTCGTGATGACCAGCAACACGATCAACGTGTATGCGAACCAGATCGGCATGGCTGGGGTCAGTTCCTCTCGTAGCGATCCTCGCCCGGTCTGATCGGGCACGGCGGCACCGACCGGCGGACGGGCGGTGTCAAGGATACCGAGCGATCAGCGAGCGAGGTGCTCCGGGAACCGGCAGATCTGAGCGAATTCCTCGGCGTCCAGGCTGGCGCCCCCCACCAGGCCCCCGTCCACGTCCGCCTGACCCATGATCGAGGCGATGTTGGACGCCTTGACCGAGCCGCCGTAGAGGACCCGGACCTGGTCGGCGGTCTCCTGGTCGAAGCGGGCCGCCAGCCGCTGACGCACCGCCCCGCAGACCTCCTGAGCGTCGTCAGGGGTCGCGGTCTTGCCGGTGCCGATCGCCCAGACCGGCTCGTACGCGACCACTACCTGCCGCACCTGCTCGGGGGTGAGCCCGGCGAGGCCCCCGTCGAGCTGGTCGGAGCAGTGCGCCACGTGGGTGCCCTGCTCGCGGACGTCCAGCCCCTCCCCCACGCAGAGGATCGGCGTCAGGCCGTGCGTCAGCGCCGCCTTGACCTTGGCGTTGACCAACGCGTCGTCCTCGTGGTGGTAGGCCCGCCGCTCGGAGTGCCCCACCACGACGTACGTGCAGCCGAGCTTGGCCAGCATCGGCCCGGAGATCTCCCCGGTGTACGCGCCGGACGCGTGCGGGGAGAGGTCCTGCGCGCCGTAGCCGATCAGCAGCTTGTCGCCGTCCACCGCGGTCTGCACGGTTCGCAGGTCGGTGAAGGGCGGCAGCACGACCGTCTCGACGTCGGTGAGCTGCTTCTCGGTGAGGCTCGCCGCCAACTTCTGCACCAGCAGGTTGGCCTCGAGGTGGTTGAGGTTCATCTTCCAGTTGCCGGCCATCAACGGCCGGCGGGTGGTGCTCGACATTCAGTTCTCCAGGGCCGCGATGCCGGGGAGGGTCTTGCCCTCGAGGTATTCCAGGGAGGCGCCACCACCGGTGGAGATGTGATTGAAATCAGTCTCGTCCAGCCGCAACGCACGGACCGCGGCTGCCGAGTCACCGCCGCCGACGACGCTGAACGCGTCGGCCTTGGTGATCGCCTCCGCGACCCCCCGGGTGCCCGCCGCGAAGGCCGGCATCTCGAACACGCCCATCGGGCCGTTCCAGAAGATCGTCTTCGCCTGGGACAGCGCGGCGCTGAAGCCAGCCACCGTCTCCGGGCCGACATCCAGGCCGAGCCGGTGGCTCGGGATGCCGTCGACCCGCACCGTGTCGTGCGCCGCGTCCGGGGCGAACGCGTCCGCGACCACCACGTCGACCGGAAGCATGATCTTGCCGCCGGACCGCTCCAGCAGGTTACGGCAGGTCTCGACCATGTCCTTCTCCAGCAGCGAGGTGCCCACCTCCAGGCCCTGGGCCTTGAGGAAGGTGAAGCACATCCCGCCACCGATGAGCAGCCGGTCGACGGTGGGCAGCAGCGCCTCGATCACGGCGAGCTTGTCGGACACCTTCGACCCACCGAGCACCACCACGTACGGCCGCTCGGGCTCACCGGTGAGCTTGGAGAGGACCTCGACCTCACGCAGCACCAGCCGGCCCGCGACGTGCGGCAACCGGGCCGGCACGTCGAAGACGCTGGCGTGCTTGCGGTGCACGGCACCGAACGCGTCGTCCACGTAGGCGTCGCCGAACGCGGCGAGCTGGTCGGCGAAGGCACCCCGCTCGGCCTCGTCCTTGCTGGTCTCACCGGCGTTGAAGCGCAGGTTCTCCAGGAGGGCGACCTGACCGTCGGCCAGGCCGGCCACTGTGGAACGGGCGGAGTCGCCGACGGTGTCGGTGGCGAAGTGCACCGGCGCGCCGAGCAGCTCACCGAGGCGCCCGGCGACCGGGCCCAGGCTGAACTGCGGGTCCGGAGCGCCCTTCGGACGGCCCAGGTGCGAGCAGACGACCACCTTCGCGCCGGCCTCGACCAGCGCGCCGAGGGTCGGCAGCACCGCACGGATCCGGCCGTCATCGGTGATGGCACCGGTCTGCTTGTCGAGCGGGACGTTCAGGTCGGCGCGCACCAGCACGCGCCGACCCGACACCCCCTCGGCGAGCAGATCGTCGAGGGTCCGGATGCTCACAGCGAGCTACCGACCAGCTTGACGAGGTCGACCAGGCGGTTGGAGTAGCCCCACTCGTTGTCGTACCAGCCGACGACCTTGACCTGGTTGCCGACCACCTTGGTCAGCGGCGCGTCGAAGATGCACGACGCCGGGTCGGTCACGATGTCGGTGGAGACGATCGGGTCCTCGTTGTAGACCAGGATGCCCTTGAGCGGGCCGTCCGCGGCGGCCTTCAGCGCGGCGTTGACCTCGTCGACGGTGGTCTCGCGACCCACGTTGACGGTGAGGTCGGTGACGGAGCCGGTCGGGATCGGCACCCGCAGGGCGTACCCGTCGAGCTTGCCCTTGAGGTCCGGCAGGACCAGGCCGATCGCCTTGGCGGCGCCGGTGGAGGTCGGCACGATGTTCAGCGCGGCGGCCCGGGCCCGACGCAGGTCCGAGTGCGGCGCGTCCTGGAGGTTCTGGTCCTGGGTGTACGCGTGGATCGTCGTCATCAGACCGTGCTGGATGCCGAACGTGTCGTGCAGGACCTTCGCCATCGGGGCGAGGCAGTTGGTGGTGCACGAGGCGTTGGAGATGATGGTGTGCTTCGCCGGGTCGTAGGTGTCGTGGTTGACACCCATGACGACGGTGACGTCCTCGTTCTTCGCCGGTGCGGAGATGATGACCTTCTTGGCCCCGCCGTCGACGTGCGCCTTGGCCTTGGTGGCGTCGGTGAAGAAGCCGGTCGACTCGATGACGACGTCGGCGCCGACCTCGCCCCACGGCAGCTTCGACGGGTCCTTCTCGGCGTACGCCTTGATGGTCCTGCCACCGACGGTGATCTCGTCGGCGGTGGCCTTGACCTCGTAGGGCAGACGACCGAGGATGCTGTCGTACTTGAGCAGGTGGGCGAGCGTGCCGTTGTCGGTCAGGTCGTTGACCGCCACGACCTCGATGTCGGCGTCAGACGCCAGCACTGCCCGGAAGAAGTTACGGCCGATTCGGCCAAAGCCGTTGATGCCAACCCGGATGGTCACAGGTCCCATCTCCTCGCGTTCTGGTCCGCCGGCTTCACACAACGGGCCGGCGGGAATGGTGTGCGCCGACCGTTGGAGCCGGCCGTCGACGGTTCATCTCGGCCACCCCGCCGCGCGGTCTGAGGACCTGACCGCCCGAGGCGGTGGGGCACGACGAGGAGTGCCGGTGTCGGCCCCCTTGCCGTACGCAGCGACCCTATCCGAGCGTGCGAGACCACGCTGCGCCGGGTCGTGCTCCCGGACGCACCGTGCGGCCCCACCGTCCTATCAGACCACGAGCATGTCGGGCGTGACGGCTGCTTCCGTATCCGGGATGCCGAGGTCCCGGGCCCGCTTGTCGGCCAGCGCCAGGAGCCGGCGGATCCGCCCGGCGATGGCGTCCTTGGTCAGCGGGGGGTCGGCCAGCGCCCCCAACTCCTCCAGCGACGCCTGCCGGTGCTCCAGGCGCAGCCGCCCGGCGTCGGTCAGGTGGTTGGGCGCCTCGTCGGCCAGGATCTCCAGCGCGCGGGTGACCCGGGCGGCCGCGGCGACCGCCGCCCGCGCCGAACGGCGCAGGTTGGCGTCGTCGAAGTTGGCGAGCCGGTTGGCGGTGGCCCGCACCTCCCGGCGTACCCGGCGCTCCTCCCAGGCCAGCACGCTGGAGTGCGCGCCGATCCGGGTGAGCAGCGCGGCGATCGCGTCGCCGTCCTTGACGACCACCCGGTCCACCCCGCGTACCTCACGGTTCTTCGCGGTGATGCCGATGCGCCGGGCCGCGCCGACCAGCGCCAGCGCCGACTCCGGCCCCGGGCAGGTGATCTCCAGCGCGCTGGAGCGGCCGGGCTCGGTGAGCGAGCCGTGGGCCATGAACGCGCCCCGCCACGCGGACACCGCGCAGCAGACGTTCGCCGCCACCACGTGCGGGGGCAGACCGCGCACCGGACGGCCCCGCACGTCGAGCAGCCCGGTCTGCCGGGCGAGGGCCTCACCGTCCTTGACCACCCGCACGATGAAGTGGCTGCCCTTGCGCAGCCCACCGGAGGCCAGCACGTGGATCTCGCTGGGATAGCCGTAGACCTCGGCGATCTCCCGGCGCAGCCGCCGGGCAACCGCCCCGGTGTCCAGTTCCGCCTCCACCACCACCCGGCCGGAGACGATGTGCAACCCGCCGGCGAAGCGCAGCAGCGCGGCCATCTCCGCCCGCCGGCAGCAGGGCTTGGGCACGTCGACCCGACTCAGCTCGTCCTTGACCGCGGCCGTCATCGCCATTGTGCGTCCCCTCACGGACCTGTTCCGGCGTGTCGCCGGAGATTACGTACGTGTCTAACGATCGGCGCCCAGGACAGGCACCAGCGCGGCGCCCAGGGCAGCCGGATCATGGCGGGGAGTCCCGTCGACAACGGCGACGGGGGCGAGGACCAGGCGGGCACCCAGCGATTCTGCCGCACGTTCGACCGGTTCGGGGTCACCCACCGCCTTGGCGTCGGCGAGCACGAGATCCACCTTCAGCTCGGGCAGGTACCAGTGCAGCGCCGCGAGGTGGTCGGCGACGGAGAGCCCGAGGGTCTCCTTCTCCGCGGCGAGGTTCAGCGTGACCAGCCGCCGGGCCGAGGTGGACACGATGGCGTCGGCCAACTGCGGCACCAGCAGGTGCGGTAGCACGCTGGTGTACCAGCTGCCCGGCCCGAAGATCAGCCAGTCGGCCGCCCGGATCGCCTCGATGGCCTCGGCGCAGGCCGGTGGGGCGCTCGGGGTGAGGCGCAGCGACTCGACGCGTCCGGTGGTGACGGCCACCTGGTGCTGGCCGGTGACCGTGCGCACCTCGTCGGGGGCGGCCGGGTCGGCGCCGCGTACCCGGGCCTCGATCCCGACCGGTTGTCGGGACATCGGCAACACCCGGCCCACCGCGCCGAGCATCGCGCCGGCGTGCTCCAGCGCCGCCACCGGGTCGCCGAGCAGCTCCGTCAGGCCGCAGAGCACCAGGTTGCCCACCGCGTGCCCGGCCAGACCGTCCCCGCCGGCCGACGCCCCGTCGGTGCCGCGCAGGGCCGCACCGTGTCGGGCCGGGCCGTCCGGGCCCGGGTCGTCGCCCGCCGCCGGGCCCGGGTCGGTCCCGTCGGATCGGGGTACGCCCACCGGCACGGCGGCGAAGCGGTGCTGGAACAGCCCGGCGCTGCGCCGGGTGGCCGGGTGGTCCCCGGCCAACGCCACGAGCGCCTGACGCAGATCACCCGGGGGCAGACCACCCCGCTCGGCCCGCAGCCGGCCACTCGAGCCGCCGTCGTCACCCACCGTGACCACTGCGGTGATGTCGAGGTCGAGTTCGGGAGCGCAGTGGCGCAGCGCGCGCAACGAGGCGGACAGCCCGTGCCCGCCGCCGAACGCCACCACCCGCCGGGTCGTCATTCCCGCCCCAGGTCACGGTGCTGGGCGTTCGCCGCCAGCCCGGAGTGCCGCAGTCGGCTGGCCAGCTCCTCGGCGATGGCCACGCTGCGGTGCTTGCCGCCGGTGCAGCCCACGGCGACGGTGAGGTACCGCTTGCCCTCCCGCTCGAAGCCGGTGGTGGTGGCGTTGACCAGGTCGGCGTACGAGGCGACGAAGGCGTCCGCGCCCTCCTGACCCAGCACGTACGCGCTGACCGCCTCCTCCCGCCCGGTGTGCTCACGCAGCTCCGGCACCCAGTAGGGGTTGGGCAGGAAGCGGGCGTCCAGCACGAAGTCGGCGTCCGGTGGCAGGCCGTACTTGAAGCCGAACGACAACACGGTGACCCGCAGCCGGCGGGCGTCCTCGCCGCCGAACAGCTCCTCGATGCGCCGCCGGAGCTGGTTGACGTTCAGGTGGCTGGTGTCGATGATCACGTCGGCCTGGTCGCGGGCCTCCTCCAGCAGACCGCGCTCCACGGCGATGCCGTCGGCCAACCGCCCGTCACCCTGCAACGGGTGCGAACGCCGAACGCTCTCGAACCGCCGGATCAGCACCTCGTCGTCGGCGTCGACGAAGACCACCCGGGGCGAGAACCCGCGCTCCTTGAGCTCCCGGATGGCCCCGGCCAGGTCAGTGGAGAAGGCCCGCGACCGCACGTCCAGCACCATGGCGGTACGCCGGGCCGCACCGCCCGCCTTGAACGCCAGCTCGGCCATGTCCAGCATCAGGGCCTGCGGCAGGTTGTCCACGACGTAGTAGCCGACGTTCTCCAACGCCCGGGCGACAGTGCTGCGGCCACCCCCGGAGAGGCCGGTGACCACCACGAGAGTGGTTTCCGACTCGGCCGCCGACTGCTCGTCGTCGGCCTCCGGGCCGTCGATCCGGTCACCGGCTGTGCGCGCCTCGCTCACCCGTACCCCCAAGCCGTGGCGCCGCGGCCGCCTTCGGCCGCGATTGGTCAATCAGCGACTCTATCCCGCCGTCGGGTCAGGACCGGGCACCCGTGGCCGGGCGATGCCCCGCGGACCGTGCGACGGTCGCCCTCCCGACACCGCGTACGGCTGGGTTCATGCCGATCGCGCCCGGACCGCTCCCCCGGCCGGCGCACCGGTCCGGGTGCGCCGGGCGGGCGCTGTCGGGGTCGGCTCGTAGACTCCCCGGATGGCTTCTCCCACCGACCTGCGTACCGCCTCCGACGCCCTGGATGTGCTGGGCCGGGTCTTCGGCTACGACGCGTTCCGTGGCTTCCAGCAGGACGTGATCGACCACGTGGTCGCCGGCGGCGACGCGCTGGTGTTGATGCCCACCGGTGGCGGCAAGTCCCTGTGCTACCAGATCCCGGCCCTGGTCCGCGAAGGGGTGGCGGTCGTGGTGTCCCCGCTGATCGCGCTCATGCAGGACCAGGTGGACGCGCTCACCGCGGTCGGCGTGCGCGCCGGGTTCCTCAACTCGACCCAGACCCTGGACGCCCGGCGGCGGGTGGAGGCCGCCTTCGTCGCCGGTGAGCTGGACCTGCTCTACCTGGCGCCGGAGGCGCTCGGCGTCCGGTCCACCCTCGCCCTGCTGGACCGCGGGCGCATCTCGCTGTTCGCGATCGACGAGGCGCACTGCGTGTCCCAGTGGGGGCACGACTTCCGCCCCGACTACCTCGCGCTGTCGATGCTGCACGAACGCTGGCCGCAGGTCCCCCGGATCGCGCTGACCGCCACCGCGACCAGCGCCACCCGCACCGAGATCGCGACCCGACTCAAGCTCGACGACGCCCGGCACTTCGTGGCCAGCTTCGATCGGCCCAACATCCAGTACCGGATCGTGCCCAAGCGCGAGCCCCGCAAGCAGCTGCTGACCCTGCTGCGCGACGAGCACCCCGGCGACGCCGGCATCGTCTACTGCCTGTCCCGGGCCTCGGTCGACAAGACGGCGGAGTTCCTCACCGCCAACGGCATCGCCGCCCTGCCCTACCACGCAGGGCTGGACGCGGGCACCCGCGCCGCCAACCAGCAACGCTTCCTGCGCGAGGACGGCCTGGTCATGGTGGCCACCATCGCCTTCGGCATGGGCATCGACAAGCCCGACGTCAGGTTCGTCGCCCACCTCGACCTGCCCAAGTCCGTCGAGGGCTACTACCAGGAGACCGGCCGCGCCGGCCGGGACGGCCTGCCGTCCACCGCCTGGCTGGCGTACGGGCTGCAGGACGTCGTCCAGCAACGCAAGATGATCGAGACGTCCGACGGCGACCTCGCCCACCGCCGCAACCTCGCCGCCCACCTGGACGCGATGCTCGCCCTCTGCGAGACGGTCCGCTGCCGGCGGGTCCAGTTGCTCGAATACTTCGGCGAGACGACGACGACCGCCTGCGGCAACTGCGACACCTGCCTCACCCCACCGGAGTCCTGGGACGGCACTGTCGCCGCCCAGAAGTTGCTGTCCACCGTCTTCCGCCTCGACCGCGAACGCAACCAGCGCTTCGGTGCCGGGCACTGCATCGACATCCTGCTCGGCAAGCAGACCGACAAGATCAGCCAGTACGGTCACGACTCGCTGACCGTCTTCGGCATCGGCGCCGAGCTCAGTGAGGCCGAGTGGCGGGGCGTGGTCCGGCAGTTGCTCGCCGAAGGGCTGCTCGCCGTCGAAGGTGACTACGGCACGCTGGCGTTGACCGAGGCCAGCGCCGACGTCCTGGGTCGTCGCCGCACCGTCACCATGCGCCGCGAGCCGGAGAAGGCGCCATCGAGCCGCTCGTCGAAGCCGCGCGGCTCGGCCACCGTCGTGGCCGAGCTGACCCCGGCCGCCGCGTCGCTGTTCGAGCGGCTGCGCGGCTGGCGAGCGACCACCGCCAAAGAGCAGGGCGTTCCGGCGTACGTGATCTTCCACGACGCCACCCTGCGACAGATCGCCAGCGACGCGCCCCGCACACTGGCCGACCTGTCCCGGGTCAGCGGGGTCGGCGAGAACAAACTCGCCAAGTACGGCGAGCAGATCCTGGCCGTCCTCGCCACCGACTGAGGCACGCCGAAGGGCCGGGCCCCGTGGTGGGGTCCGGCCCTTCGGCGGTGTGCTGGGGTGCTGGGGTGCTGTGTGCTGGCGTGCTGTGTGCTGGCGTGCTGGTGTCAGCTGGTGGCGTAGCCGCGGGTGGCGATCCAGTCCGCGAGGTGCTCGACGGTGACCTCGTAGGAGGCGGTGTTCGGGTTGGCGGAGTCGGCGATCTTCACCACGTTCCCGCCATCGCGGTAGCCGACGACGCTGATGTAGTGCCCGCCCTCGAAGGAGTGGATACCACCGTC
>NZ_JNZS01000030.1 GCF_000718515.1 Micromonospora parva
CCGGCGCCCCCGCCCCCCCCGCCCTGCCCCGCCCCGCCCCCGCCGTCCCGGCGCCGCCCACCCGTCTCCGCGGTCCCGCCTTTCGGCAAGATCCGCGCAACATCAGGGATGTTGCTGTCTGTCGGTCGCCGGAGGCAGCAACATCCCTGAACTTGCGCGGATCTTGGCCCCCGGCGGCGCGGTGGGGTGTGGGTTGGACACGCGAGAGCCCCCGGTCCCACGAGGGACCGGGGGCTCCGGACGTCGTCAGCTCAGCCGGCCTGCTCGGCGAGTTGCAGGAACTGCCGCTTGGAGGCGAGGGCCTGCTCAGCCTCCTTGATCCGGCGTGCGTCCCCGGCGCTCTGCGCCCGGGCCAGCCGGTCCTCGGCCTCCGCCACCTGCGCCCGCATCTGGGCGAGCAGCGGGTTGTCCTCCTTGGTGGTGCGACGCCACGCCGAGTCCATCACGTCACGGACCTTGTCGTCGATGGCGCGTAGACGCCGCTCCAGCCCGGCGGCCGCCTCGCGGGGCACCCGACCGGCCTCGTGCCACTGGGCCTGGATCTCCCGCAGCTTGGCCTGGGCGCCCTTCGGGTCGGCGTCGATGTCCAACGCCTCGGCCTCGGCGAGCAGGGCCTGCTTGCGCTCCAGGTTGCCGCGCTGCTCGTTGTCGCGGGCGGAGAAGACCTCGCTGCGTCGGCTGAAGAAGGCGTCCTGGGCACCCCGGAACCGTTCCCAGAGCTTCTGCTCGGCCTCCTTGGAGGCGCGCGGGGCGGCCTTCCACTGGGTCATCAGGTCCTTGAGCTGGTTTGCCGTGGCGGCCCAGTCGGTGGAGTCCTGAAGCTTCTCCGCTTCGGCGACCAGCTCCTCCTTGACGGTCTGCGCCTGCTTGCGCTGCGAGTCCAGGGAGGCGAAGTGGGCGCCACGGCGGCGGGTGAAGCCGTCCCGGGCGGCGGCGAACCGCTTCCACAGCTCACCGTCGGCCTTCTTGTCGACCCCACGGATGGTCTTCCACTCGTCGAGGATCTCCTTGAGCCGGTCCCCGGCGGTCTTCCACCCGGTGGACTCGGCGGCCAGCTTCTCGGCCTCCTCGACCAGGGCGGTCTTGCGGGCCAGGGCCTCGACGCGCGCGGCGTCCCGGGCGGCGCGCGCCTCGCCGGCCTTCTCCTCGGCGAACGTCGCCAGCTTGTCCAGGCGTGCGGCGAGCGCGTCGATGTCGCCGACCACGTTGGCCTCGGGCAGCGTGGCGCGGATCCGCCGGATCGTGCTCAACGAGTGCCCGGCATCAGCCGCACCCGACTTGAGCCGTGCCTCGGTCAGGTCCACCTCGGTGACCAGATCGGCGAAGCGGCGCGCGAAGTGTGCCAGACCTTCCTCCGGCGCACCCGCCTGCCAGGATCCGACCACCCGCTCGCCCTCGGTGGTCTTGACGTACACGGTGCCGTCCGCGTCCACCCGTCCGAAGGCAGTCCAGTCGCTCATGTGCCCATCCTCGTTCTCCCGGCGTCGAGGGAACGAACCCCCGTCGCCGCCACGGCGCAGCCAAGTTACTTCCGGCATTGTCACAGGTCTCACCCGGTCCGCGTCGAGCGCCTATCGCCGACCGTGACCATACGGTGTCCTAGGGGCCGAATGACCGGATCGGCGCGGAGACGCACCGGGGATTCCCGCTACGGTGACAGGGTGCCACTGGTCGCCGCCGCCGTCTGCCCGCATCCGCCCCTGCTCGTGCCCGAGGTGGCCGGGTCAGCGGCCCCCGAGCTGGACGATCTGCGGGCGGCCTGTGACACCGCCGTACGCCGGCTGTTGGCCACCGATCCGGACATCGTGGTGCTGCTGGGCACCGGCCCGGTGACCGGCCCGATCCGCACCCCGGCGACCGGGTCCCTCCAGCCCTGGGGCGTCGACCTGGACGTGCCGCTGGTGCCCGGCCAGCCCGACCGGGGCGCGGTGCTGCCGTTGAGCCTGACCATCGGCGCGTGGCTGCTGAGTCGCCACAACCCTCGGGTCCCGGTGACCGCCGTGCAGGTGGCCACCGACGCCGGCCCGGCCGAGCTGGCCGCGCTCGCCGAGCAGGTCGACGCCGCGGGTGACCGGGTGGCGGCGCTGGTGCTGGGGGACGGGTCGGCCTGCCGGGGAGAGAAGGCACCCGGGTACGACGACGCGCGTGCCCTCCCGTACGACCAGGGGGTTGCCGCGGCGCTGGCCGTCGCGGACCTGGACGCCCTGGTCGACCTCGACCCGGTGGTGTCGGCGGAGCTGAAGGCCGCCGGTCGCGCCTCCTGGCAGGTGCTGGCCGGCGCGGCCCGCGCGGCCGGCTCACCGTGGCGCGGCGAGTTGCTGCACGACTCCGTCCCCTACGGTGTGGCCTACTTCGTGGCGTCCTGGGAGCGGGCGTGACCAGCGGCACGGTCGTCGCGGTGGTCGGCCCGACGGCGGCCGGCAAGTCGGCGCTGAGCATCGCGTTGGCGCACGCCCTGGACGGGGAGGTGGTCAACGCCGACTCGATGCAGCTCTACCGGGGCATGGACATCGGCACCGCCAAGCTGACAGTCGCCGAGCGGGACGGTGTACCGCATCACCTGCTGGACATCTGGGAGGTCACCGAGCCGGCGAGCGTGGCGGAGTACCAGCGGCTGGCGCGCGCGGCGGTGGACGACATCCTGTCCCGGGGGCGGGTGCCGCTGCTCGTCGGTGGCTCCGGGCTGTACGTGCGGGCGGTGCTGGAGCGCTTCGAGTTCCCGGGCACCGACGCGGCGTTGCGGGAGCGGCTGGAACGGGAGTTGGCAGAGGTCGGCCCGGCCCCGCTGTACGCGCGGCTGCGCGCCGCCGACCCGGCCGCCGCCGAGAGCATCCTGCCGGGTAACGGGCGTCGGATCGTGCGGGCCCTGGAGGTGATCGAGTTGACCGGCGCGCCGTTCGCCGCGTCGCTGCCGCAGCCCACGCCGTACTACCCGTCGGTGCAGCTCGGCGTCGACCTGGACACCGGGCTGCTGGACGAGCGGATCGCGCTGCGGGTGGACCGGATGTGGGCCGACGGCCTGGTGCCCGAGACCCGTGAGCTGGTCGGGCACGGGCTGCCCGAGGGGCGCACGGCGAGTCGGGCGCTCGGCTACCAGCAGGTGCTGCGCATGCTGGCCGGCGAGTTGACCGAGGCGCAGGCGCACGACGAGACGGTCCGGGCCACCCGGCGCTTCGTCCGCCGGCAGCGGTCCTGGTTCCGGCGCGACCCGCGCATCCACTGGCTGGACTCGACGACCCCGGACCTGATCGGGGCCGCCCTGCGCCTGGTGCCGGCCGAGACGCGATAATGGTGCGGTGGAGTTCACCAAGGGCCACGGCACCGGCAACGACTTCGTCCTCCTTCCCGACCCGGACGGTCAGCTCGACCTGACCCCGGAGCTGGTCGCGGCGCTCTGCGACCGGCGTCGGGGCATCGGCGCGGACGGCGTACTACGGGTGGTCCGCGCGGCCAAGCATCCGGACGGCGCGGGGTTGGCCGGCGAAGCCGAGTGGTTCATGGACTACTGGAACGCCGACGGCTCGTTCGCCGAGATGTGCGGCAACGGCGCCCGGGTCTTCGTGCGCTACCTGCTCGACACCGGGCTGGCCACGCCCGCCGGCGCGGCGCTGCCGGTGGCCACCCGGGCCGGCGTCGTGCGCGCGCTCGTCGAGGGCGACGCCGTCTCCGTCGAGATGCGCCGACCCCGGGTGTACGACGAGTCGGCCGCCACCCTCGGCGGGCTGACCCTGACCGGCGCGATGGTGGACGTCGGCAACCCGCACCTGGTCTGCGTCCTGCCGGCCGGCGTGGAGCTGTCGACGCTGGACCTCACCAGGGCCCCCGGGTACGACCCGGCGGTCTTCCCGAGCGGGGTGAACGTGGAGTTCATCGTGGCGGGCGACCCGGTCGACGGCACCGACGGGCACACGGTGATGCGGGTGTACGAGCGCGGCAGCGCCGAGACGCTGTCCTGCGGCACGGGTGCCTGCGCGGTGGGCGCGGTGGCCCTGCGCGACCTCGGCCGGGATACCGGAGTGGTAGCTGTCGACGTGCCCGGCGGCCGCCTCACGGTGACCGTCACCGAGAACTCGTGCTGGCTCTCCGGCCCGGCCGTGCTGGTAGCCACCGGCGACATCAACCCCACCGCCCTGCACCCCTAACGCCAACACGCCTCACCTGACGCCGGTCCTGCCCCACCGTTGTTGATCAAGAGGTTTGCGTCGGATTTCGCGTCGTTCCTGACGCAAATCTCTTGATCACCAGCGTGGGTGGGGGTGGGTGCGGGGTTAGGGGGTGGCGCTGGCGTTGGCGGCGATCTCGGGGAGGTCGGCGGGGCCGGGGTCGGCGGCGGGGAGCGGGCTGGGGTTGTGCGCGGCGGCGCGGACGGCGGCGGCGACCGCCGGGGCGACCCGGGAGTCGAAGACGCTCGGCACGATCACCGTCGGGTTGATCTTGTCCTCGCCGACGACGTCCGCGATGGCCTGGGCCGCCGCGATGGCCATCTCCTCGGTGAACTCCTCGGCGTGCGCGTCCAGCATGCCGCGGAACACCCCGGGGAACGCGAGCACGTTGTTGATCTGGTTCGGCTGGTCCGAGCGGCCGGTGGCGACCACTGCGGCGTGCTTGCGCGCCTCCCGGGGGTCGACCTCCGGGTCCGGGTTCGCGAGGGCGAAGACGATCGAGTCCTTCGCCATCTGGGCGATGTCGTCGCCGGTGAGCAGGTTCGGCGCGCTGACCCCGATGAACACGTCGGCACCCCGGATCGCGCCGGGCAGGTCGCCGGAGTAGTTCTCCTTGTTGGTGTTCTCCGCCAGCCACTGCCAGGCCGAGTTGAGCCCGGTGAGCCCACGGTGCAGGGCGCCCTCCCGGTCGTACGCGATGATGTCGCCGACGCCCTGGCGCAGCAGCAGCTTCATGATCGCGGTGCCGGCCGCGCCGGCCCCGGAGACGACCACCCGGACGTCCTGGAGCTGCTTGCCCACCACCCGCAGCGCGTTGGTGAGCGCGGCCAGCACGCAGATCGCGGTGCCGTGCTGGTCGTCGTGGAAGACCGGGATGTCCAGCGCCTCGCGCAGCCGGGCCTCGATCTCGAAGCAGCGCGGCGCGGCGATGTCCTCCAGGTTGATACCGCCGTACGCCGGCGCGATCGCCTTGACGATCTGCACGATCTCGTCGGTGTCCTGGGTGTCCAGCACCACCGGCCAGGCGTCCACCCCGCCGAAGCGCTTGAACAGCGCCGCCTTGCCCTCCATCACCGGCAGCGACGCGGCCGGGCCGAGGTTGCCCAGGCCGAGCACCGCCGAGCCGTCGCTGACCACCGCGACGGTGTTGCGCTTGATGGTCAGTCGCCGGGCGTCGGCCGGGTTCTCGGCGATCGCCATGCAGACCCGGGCCACCCCCGGCGTGTACGCGCGGGACAACTCGTCGCGGTTGCGCAGCGCGACCTTCGAGGTCACCTCGATCTTGCCGCCCAGGTGCAGCAGGAACGTCCGGTCCGACACCTTGCGCACGTCCACGCCGTCCAGCGCGGTCAGCGCGTCGACCACCTGGTCGGCGTGACCGGCGTCGGCGGTGTCGCAGGTCAGGTCGACGATCACGTTGGTCGGGTCCGAGTCCACCACGTCCAGCGCCGTGACGATCGCCCCGGCCTCGCCGACGGAGGTGGTGAGCCGGCCGATCGAGGACGCGTCCGCGGTCACGGCGATCCGGATGGTGATCGAAAATCCGGCGCTGGGCAGTCGGGTGATGGCCACGGGATCCCTCCGTAACGGCTGTGCGGCCGATCGGCCGCCGCCCGCATTTCTACCGGGTTGTCGGTGCCGACCAGCATTCGCCCCCACTTTTGGCGACCTTCACCATGGGCATATAGCAGGTGCGTTCGGCGTTGTGTCATGTCAGGATTACGTTCTACTTATCAAAACGGACAGGAGAACCGCTTGCGAGACCAGGAGAGCTTTGTCCCCGTCGAGGACGAGCTCGACGACGTCACCACCGGCGAGATGGAGCTGTCGGAGCGGCAGTCACTCCGACGCGTCCCGGGCCTGTCAACCGAGCTCACCGACGTCACCGAGGTGGAATACCGCCAGCTGCGGTTGGAGCGGGTCGTCCTGGTGGGCGTCTGGACCGAAGGCACAGTCACCGACGCGGAGAATTCCCTGACCGAGCTGGCCGCGCTGGCCGAGACCGCCGGTTCGCAGGTGCTCGAAGGGCTCATCCAGCGGCGGACCCGACCCGACCCGGCCACGTACATCGGCCGCGGCAAGGTCGACGACCTGGGCGCTGTGGTGCTCTCCACCGGCGCCGACACCGTCATCTGTGACGGTGAGTTGTCCCCGTCGCAGCTGCGCAACCTGGAGCAGCGCACCAAGGTCAAGGTTGTCGACCGAACGGCGCTGATTCTGGACATCTTCGCCCAGCACGCCAAGAGCAAGGAAGGTAAGGCGCAGGTCGAGCTGGCCCAGCTCGAATACCTGCTGCCCCGACTTCGCGGTTGGGGTGAGACGCTCTCCCGCCAGACCGGTGGTTCCGGCCGGGGCGGCGGCGCCGGCGGCGGTGTGGGTGTTCGTGGTCCCGGTGAGACCAAGCTGGAGACCGACCGGCGGCGCATCCGTCACCGCATCTCCCGGCTGCGTCGCGAGATCAAGAGCATGAAGACGGTACGCGTGACCAAGCGCGCCCGGCGTTCCCGCAACGCCGTTCCCGCGGTCGCCATCGCCGGCTACACCAACGCCGGCAAGTCCAGCCTGCTCAACCGCCTGACCGGCGCGGGCGTCCTGGTGGAGAACGCGCTGTTCGCCACGCTGGACCCGACGACCCGAAAGGCCACCGCCTCGGACGGTCGGCTCTACACCCTCTCCGACACTGTCGGCTTCGTCCGGCACCTGCCGCACCAGATCGTCGAGGCGTTCCGCTCGACGCTGGAGGAGGTCGCCGAGGCGGATCTGGTGGTGCACGTCGTCGACGGCACCCACCCGGATCCGGAGGAGCAGGTCCGGGCGGTGCACGAGGTGCTCGCCGAGGTGGGCGCGGACCGGCTGCCCGAGCTGTTGGTGGTCAACAAGACCGACGCCGCCGACGAGGACACGCTGCTGCGGCTCAAGCGGCTGTGGCCGGACGCGATCTTCGTGTCCGCGTACTCCGGTCGGGGCATGGACGAGCTGCGCGCGGCGATCGAGGAGCGGCTGCCGAGCCCGGCCGTGGAGGTCCGGGCCGTGCTGCCGTACGACCGGGGTGACCTGGTGGCTCGGGCGCACCGCACGGGTGAGGTGCTCAGCACTGCGCACCTGCCGGAGGGCACCCTGCTGCATGTGCGTGTCGGCGCGGAGTTGGCGGCGGAGCTGGCGGCGTTCGACGTGGAACGGCAGGAGCAGGTGGCCGGCAGCCGGTCCTGACCGGCCACGGCGTCATCCACTGGAAACGCGCGGCATGCGACACTGGCCGAATGCGCCGCGTTGTTTCCTCGGTCACGGTTGCCCTCGGCCTGCTCGGGGCAACCGTGGCGCTTGCCGGAGTCGCCGCGGCGGCTCCCGCCCCCGGGGCGTCCGGGCCGCCCGCCGCCAATCCTGGCCAGAAGCGATGCACGATCACCGACGAGCGCCTTCGGGAGCTGTCCGGGCTGGTCGCCACCAAGACCGGCTTCATCGTCATCAACGACGGCACCGAGGTCGCGGCACGCAAGCGGATCTTCTTCCTCGACAGCAAGTGCAAGATCGCGAAGGAGCCGGTCCGCTACTCGGGGCAGGGTCCGTCGGACACCGAGGATCTCGCCCTGTCCAAGGACGGCAAGACCCTCTGGATCGCCGACACCGGTGACAATCCCGACTCGAAGGAGCGCCGCAGCCGCATCGCGCTCTGGTCGATGCCGGTCGCGGGTTCCAGGCTGCCGACGCTGCACCGGCTCTCCTACCCCGAGTCGAAGCCGCACGATGCCGAGGCGCTGCTCATCGGCGACGACGGAAAGCCGCTGATCATCACCAAGGTGACCAGCGGCAAGGCCGAGATCTACACGCCGTCGGCGGCCCTGAAGAGCGGGGACACCGACCCGGTGCCGCTGCAGAAGGCCGGCGAGTTCACGCTGCCGAAGACCCAGACGGAAAACCCCCTCAACACGTTCGGCCGGATCGCCATCACCGGCGCGTCCCGGACCGTTGACGGTTCTCGGGTGGTCCTGCGCACCTACGCGGACGCCTTCGAATTCGACGTGACCGATGGTGACATCGTTGCCGCGCTCACCACCGGCAAGCCGCGGGTGACGCCGCTGGCCGACCCGTTCGGTGAGGCCATCAGCTACACCTCGGACGGGAAGTCGTTCCTCACCGTCTCCGATGCGGCCCGGTTCACCGAGGACGAGCCGCTCGACATCCTCAGCTACACCCCGTCCACCTCCACCGCGGTGCCACTGGCCCCTGAGGAAGGTGGCAAGCCGGCCGCCTCGAAGTCCTGGACGGACGGGCTGAGCCTCGACGACATCACGTACATGGTCGGCGCGGTCGGGCTGATCGGCCTGCTGTTGGTCGCCGCTGGCATCTTCGGCATCGTTCGCGCGCGGCGTCGTCCGCCGACCGCCGACCCGTCCGACACCTCGGATCCCGATGACGACCCGTTAGGCCCGCGTGGCGGCCGTGCTGACGACGACCGCAGGGGCGGTGTCTACGGTGGCGGCGCGCCGGCCGGCGGCGCGGTCTACGGCGGGGGCGCGGGTCGCGGCGGCCCGGCCTCGGCCGGTGGCGCCGTGTACGGCGGTGGCCCTCGGCCGGCCCCGGCCGATGGTGGCTACGGTGCGCCAGCACCGGGTGGCGCCGGCGTGTACGGCGGCGGACGTCCCCCGGCCGGTGGCGGCGGTCGGCCCCCTGTCAGTGGTGGCGCTCGCCCACCGGTTGGTGGCGGTCGGCCTCCGGCTGGCGGTGGTCGCCCGCACGGTGGCGGTGGTCGCCCACAGGGCGCGGGCGGTGGTCGTCCCGGCGGTGGCGTGTACGGCGGCGGCGACGGCGGTCAACCCGGTCGCGCGGAGCCGCCCCGACGCGGTGGGCAGGAGCCCGACTACCGGGGTCAGCGGCCCGCTCGCCGACGCGACGACGACGCGCCCAACGACCCGTACCGGCAGTATCCCGGTGGCGGTCGCGGTCACCGGGGCGACCGCTACTGATCAGCGTTGAGGCGCTCACCCGCCCGTGACGAGCGGTGCGGGTGAGCGCCGTCGGCACCCACCCGCCGATCGGTCAGATCCGGCGGAGCACCGCCACGACCCGGCCCATGATGGTGGCGTCATCGCCGGGGATGGGGTCGAAGGCAGGGTTCTGGGGCATCAGCCAGACGTGCCCGTCGCGCCGCCGGTAGGTCTTGACGGTCGCCTCGCCGTCGAGCATCGCGGCCACAATCTCGCCGGAGTCGGCGGTCGGCTGCTGCCGGACGACCACCCAGTCGCCGTCGCAGATCGCCGCGTCGAGCATCGAGTCGCCCTTGACCTGGAGCATGAAGACCTCGCCCTCACCCACCAGCTCGCGGGGGAGCGGGAAGATGTCCTCGACGGCCTGCTCGGCGAGGATCGGCCCACCGGCGGCGATCCGACCGAGCATCGGCACGTACGCCGGGGTGGGTCGTTGTGCCCTCGACAGCTCGTCGTCGATCGCCTCGCTGGGGGCGCGGACGTCCACCGCGCGTGGCCGGTTGGGGTCGCGCCGCAGGAAGCCCTTCTTTTCCAGCTCCTTGAGCTGGTAGGCGACGCTGGACGGCGAGACCAGGCCGACGGCCTCGCCGATCTCCCGGACGCTCGGGGGGTAGCCGTGGCGCTCCACCCAGGTGCGGATGAACTCCAGGATGCGGCGCTGGCGGGCGGTCAGGTCGACCGTCGCCGGGTCGGGGAAGGCGCTGACCACCGGGGTGACCTGGCGCACGGCGGGCTGACCCGTCCGGCTGCGCGCGGCGCTGCGGCGTCGGGTGGCCGGCGGGCCCGCCTCGGTGATCTGCTGCGGGCTCTTCGGCCGGCTGGCCCGGTCCTCGGTCACGTCCGTCCTCCCTGGTCGGCGCTGGGTGCCTCGTCGGCTCGTGGTGCGTGCGGTGGTGCCACGTTGTTCATGACCGTATAGGTGAGATCAGTCATTTTCAAACATCTGTACGACCTCTCACCGGCGTGTCGGGGTGAAAAAGCGCTCCGCTCGTACGGATGTTCTGATAAATGGTACGTCAGGTAGAACTGGTGTTCGATCGTCGGCTGTTTTCCGGCCCGGTTCTGGCTCCCTGGCCGATAACCCGGGCGGGGTCGTGGCGTTGGGTCTTCGGGCGCGTTGCTGGGCGTGGATGGCCGGATGGTCCGTGACGCGCCGGACACGCCGGCCAACTTGACCCGGCTTCCTTGGCGACATACGGTCGACCCCTAGATGTAGTAGTGACACGGGCGTAAGTTGCCTACAGGTTGGGTTCGACTACCGACCGCACTCCCGTAACGTCGATCACGGCGGGCGTCATCCGAGGATGGCACCGTCGCGGTGAGGCGTGCCCGGAAGTGTCCGGAGTGCTCGCAGTTGATCATTTTTTTAGGAGGTGGGCGATGCGGTGTCCGTACTGCCGACACGCTGACTCCCGGGTGGTCGACTCGCGGGAGGCCGACGACGGCCAGCTCATCCGACGGCGGCGGTCCTGCCCGGAGTGCGGCAAGCGGTTCACCACCGTCGAGGAGGCGGTCCTCGCGGTCGTCAAGCGCAGCGGGGTGACCGAGCCGTTCAGTCGTACGAAGATCATCGGCGGGGTGCGTAAGGCGTGCCAGGGCCGGCCGGTGGACGACGACTCCCTCGCGCTGCTCGCGCAGCGGGTGGAGGAGACGGTCCGGGCCAAGGGAGCCGCCGAGATCCCCAGTCACGAGGTGGGCCTGGCGATCCTGGGTCCGCTGCGCGACCTGGACGAGATCGCCTACCTGCGGTTCGCCAGCGTCTACCGCTCGTTCGACTCGCTCGCCGACTTCGAGCGCGAGATCGAGACGTTGCGGGCCGCGGCGCGAGCCCGGGAGCAGGGCCGGGCCGATGCGGTTGAGGCCGCCGGCCGTACCAACTGAGTCTTCACGGTTTTTCGAGAGATTGGGACGCGCGGTGGGGCACCGCGCAGACGAGGGGGGCGACGGCGTGACAACTAGCCGTTCACGAAGCAAGGCAGGCGCGGGGCTGAAGATCGACCGGGTGTGGACGACGGAGGGGGTCCACCCGTACGACGAGGTCTCCTGGGAGCGCCGTGACGTCGTGATGACGAACTGGCGGGACGGCTCGATCAACTTCGAGCAGCGGGGGGTCGAGTTCCCGGAGTCGTGGAGCGTCAACGCGGCGAACATCGTCACCACCAAGTACTTCCGGGGCGCGGTGGGGACCCCGGAGCGGGAGTGGTCGCTGCGGCAGCTGATCGACCGGGTGGTCAACACCTACCGCACCGCCGGTGAGGAGTACGGCTACTTCGCCAGCCCGGCCGACGCCGAGGTCTTCGCGCACGAGCTGACCTGGATGCTGCTGCACCAGGTGTTCAGCTTCAACTCGCCGGTCTGGTTCAACGTCGGCACGCCGTCGCCGCAGCAGGTCAGCGCCTGCTTCATCCTGGCCGTCGACGACTCGATGGACTCGATCCTCGACTGGTACAAGGAGGAGGGGCTGATCTTCAAGGGCGGCTCCGGCTCCGGGGTCAACCTGTCGCGCATCCGTTCGTCCCGTGAGCTGCTCTCCTCCGGCGGCAACGCTTCCGGCCCGGTCAGCTTCATGCGCGGCGCGGACGCCTCGGCCGGCACCATCAAGTCCGGCGGCGCGACCCGCCGGGCGGCCAAGATGGTCATCCTCGACGTCGACCACCCGGACATCCAGGAGTTCGTGGTCACCAAGGCGCGCGAGGAGGACAAGATCCGCGCGCTGCGCGACGCCGGGTTCGACATGGACCTCGGCGGCTCCGACATCGTCAGCGTGCAGTACCAGAACGCCAACAACTCGGTCCGCGTCTCCGACGAGTTCATGACGGCGGTGGAGAACGACGGCGGGTTCGACCTGCGGGGTCGGCTCGACGGCTCGACCATCGAGACGATCGAGGCGAAGAAGCTCTTCCGTTCCATCGCCCAGGCCGCTTGGGAGTGCGCCGACCCGGGCCTGCAGTACGACGACACGATCAACGACTGGCACACCTGCCCGGAGACCGGCCGGATCACCGCGTCGAACCCGTGCTCGGAGTACCTGCACCTGGACAACTCCTCGTGCAACCTCGCCTCGCTCAACCTGATGAAGTTCCTCCGCGCCGACGGTGGCTTCGAGGTGGAGAAGTTCGTCAAGTCCGTCGAGTTCGTCATCACCGCGATGGACATCTCGATCTGCTTCGCGGACTTCCCGACCGACAAGATCGGTGAGACGTCCCGCGCCTACCGGCAGCTCGGCATCGGCTACGCCAACCTCGGCGCCCTGCTGATGGCCACCGGCCTGCCGTACGACTCGGACCAGGGCCGCTCGGTCGCCGCGGCGATCACCTCGCTGATGACCGGCACCGCCTACCGCCGCTCGGCCGAGCTGGCCGGCGTCGTCGGCCCGTACGACGGCTACGCCCGCAACGCCGAGCCGCACAAGCGGGTCATGCGCAAGCACGCGGCGGCCAACGACGAGATCAAGCCGACCAGCCCGGTGGCCACCGCGATCGTCCGCGAGGCGACCAAGCAGTGGACCCAGGGCAACAAGATCGGTGACAAGTTCGGTTGGCGCAACGCGCAGGCGAGCGTCCTGGCCCCGACCGGCACCATCGGCTTCATGATGGACTGCGACACGACCGGCGTGGAGCCGGACCTGGCGCTGGTCAAGTTCAAGAAGCTCGTCGGCGGCGGCTCGATGCAGATCGTCAACCAGACGGTGCCGCGCGCCCTGCGCAGCCTCGGCTACCCCGAGGAGCAGGTCGAGGCGATCGTCGAGCACATCGCCGACCACGGCCACGTGGTGGACGCCCCCGGCCTCAAGCCGGAGCACTACGCGGTCTTCGACTGCGCCATGGGCGAGCGGACGATCGCCCCGATGGGTCACGTGCGGATGATGGCGGCCATCCAGCCGTTCGTCTCCGGCGCGATCTCCAAGACGGTCAACATGCCGGAGGCGGCCACCGTCGAGGACGTCGAGAAGATCTACTTCGAGGGCTGGAAGCTCGGCCTGAAGGCGCTGGCGATCTACCGCGACAACTGCAAGGTCGGCCAGCCGCTCTCGGTGGCCAAGAACAACAAGGCCACCGAGCCGGCCGCCGTCGACACCGCAGCCGCCGCGCCGGCCGCGGTCGAGAAGGTCATCGAGTACCGGCCGGTGCGTAAGCGCCTGCCGAAGAAGCGCCCGTCCGAGACGGTCAGCTTCTCCGTCGGTGGCGCCGAGGGTTACCTGACCGCGTCGTCCTACCCGGACGACGGCCTCGGTGAGGTCTTCCTCAAGATGTCCAAGCAGGGCTCCACCCTGGCCGGCGTGATGGACGCCTTCTCGGTGGCCATCAGCATCGGCCTGCAGTACGGCGTGCCGCTGGAGACGTTCGTCAGCAAGTTCACCAACATGCGCTTCGAGCCGGCCGGCATGACCGACGACCCGGACGTGCGGATGGCCGCCTCGGTGATGGACTACATCTTCCGTCGCCTGGCGTTGGACTTCCTGCCCTACGAGCGCCGCGCCGAGCTGGGCATCTTCACCGCCAGCGAGCGGGCCGCCCAGCTGCGGGCCGAAGCCGACGCGGAGGCCGCCGGGGTCACCGGCGCCGAGCTCACCGCGATGGCGTCATCCGCGCCGGTCGAGGCTCCGGCCAAGACTGAGGCTGTCGCCCAGCCGGCCCAGGAGATGGCCGACGTGGCCGTCGCCAAGCCGGCTCCGACAGTGGGTTCCAGCACCGAACTGCTGGAGGCCGTGATCGGCAAGGCCGCCGACGCGCCGCTCTGCTTCACCTGCGGTACGAAGATGCGCCCGGCCGGTAGCTGCTACGTCTGCGAGGGCTGCGGCTCCACCAGCGGCTGCAGCTGACGTAGGCAATAAGCGCTGCCCCGGCTCCCCTTCTGGGAGGCCGGGGCAGCGCCGTTTCCAGGCTCTTCCATCCCCGGGCGCGTGCAGAGGTAAGCGCCCGGCCAGCGGCTATGAGCGTGCATTCTCACCGAGTCTCGAGTGTCGGTGCTCGGGCGTAGGTTCAGCGTCCTTGGTGAGGAGCGCGGTTCCGTCCGTGCTGGTCGATGGCACGAGCTCGTATCCCTCGCTGTGGTAAAGGTTGATGTTCCGCTGGCTATTGGAACCTGTGAACAGGACGATGCGGCGGATGCCCGGGTCGGCGGCGGCTTCGGCGGTGCGCAGGAGCCACCGGCCGAGCCCGTGACCGCGTAGGTCCGGTACGACGGCGAGGCGTCCCACGTGCCAGTCGGTGCCCGCGCGGCGGGTACGCACCATGCCCAGGAGTCGACCGTCCAGCCAGACGCCCGTGGTGTGCTGGTCCGCCAGCCACTCGCGGACCTGCTCCAGCGACTCGTGCAGGGCAGGTATGGCCAAGGTGTCGTTGACGACGGCTTCCTCTACCCAGCAGCACCGCTGCAGCACGGTGACCTCGGGCGCGTCGTCGGGGGTCAGCCGCCGCGCATACGAGCCCGGCACGGGGCCAGCGACCGTCCCGGCGCCTGCCCGTTCGCGCATCGGCCGGAGGGCGTGGGAGACCCGGACCAGTTCGTTCAGGAGGCCTAGGCTCGCCGCATCGCGCGCGGCGTCGGGGCGCAGCCGTCCGTCGTCCAACGCGTCACCGATGCGGATCGCGACCGTGGCGCCCAACGGGACCAGTCGCAGCGTAGTCACGACCTGCTTGGCGTGCTGGACCGACCGCGTGCCGGCCGACGTGTTGCCGTAGCTGACGAAGCCGATCGGCTTCCACGCCCACTCGCGGCCGAGGTAGTCCAGCGCGTTCTTCAGGGTCGCCGGCATCCCGTAGTTGTATTCCGGTGTCACCACGATGAAACCGTCCGCCGCGTCCACGATCGAACTCCACCGACGGGTGTGTTCCTGCCGGTAGATGCCCGACGACGGATGTTCCTCCTCGTCGAGGAACGGCAGATTCAGGTCGGCGAGGGCCACTGGCACCAACTCGACGCCAAGCTCGGCGGCGCAGGGCGTGATCGCGTCGATCAACCACTGCCCGATCACCGGGCCGAGGGCCCCTGGGCGCGTGCTGCATACCAGGACGAGGAGGCGGAGCGGTTTCGTTGACATGGAAACGAAATATAGGGGTAGGTTGTTTACATGTCAACGAGACCTGAGGTAGCGCAGGTGCACTGGTTGAACCCGGACGAGGAGCGGGCGTGGCGCGCGTTTCTGCGGGTGATGGTGACCGTCCAGGCCGGCACCTCGGGTGACCTGGCGGCGATCGGACTCTCGGAGCCCGACTACGAGGTGCTGAGCACCCTGTCGGAAAGACCCGACCACACCAGCACCCTGCACGCGCAGGCCGACAAGATGGGCTGGTCCCGCAGCCGGCTGTCCCGGCACGCCAGCCGGATGGAGGAGCGCGGCCTACTCCGGCGCACTCCCGACCCGGCCGACGGTCGAGGTTGCCTCCTCGTGCTTACCGAAGAGGGCCTGGGCGCCCTCACCACGGCCGCACCCGCCCACGTCGAGTCGGTACGACGCCATTTCATCGACCGGCTCACGCCAGAGGACCTCACCGCCATCGAACAGATCGCCCGGCGCCTGGAGGCCCCCCAACCGGACAGCGGCCGGTAGGCGCACCCCGCGGGCATCGCCATCCGCTGGGCAGCCGGAACGGGCCTCCACTGCTAGGGGTCGGCCGAGGGCACGGCATGCCTGCTGCTCTGGTATTGCGGCCGGGAGCTACCGGATGCTGCGCACGAACTCGGTCCAGGCGCCTCTCGTGAAGCGAAGGGTCGACCCGTTGGGGTCCTTGCTGTCGCGCACCGCGATGCTCGTATGCAGTTCGGCGACCTCGACACAAGCGCCGCCGTTGTTGTCGCTGTGGCTCGACTTGCGCCAGACCAGGCGATCCGAAGTCTCCATGCCCGATCGGATCAGCTCCTGATTTGCGGGATTAGCGGTCTTCGTCGCCCTCAGTTGGGCGTGGTGGGCGATTGTGCTTGGCCCACTCGTCCACCTCGTCCGCGTCCCAGATGGTCGTCCCGATGAGGCGGGCCACCGGCTCGGGGAAGCCGGGTCGGCGGGTGATCTGGAGTACCCGCTGGCGCGACACGTTGAACAGGGCGGCCAACTCGCCAGGCCCGTACAAGCGCGGTCGCTTCACGACCTGAACGTAGGCGCGACTTTCAGCTGACTATTGTCACTTGCAGATTGACAAGACACGGCTGAGTGGTGTGTGGTGAAGTGGTCACGCCAGGCGACGGCGCGACAACTCGCGCGGAGGTCGGGTGCCCAAACACGTGCCGTACGACGACTACCTGCTGGCGGTGGCGCTGACGTTGGCTCGGCGCCATCGGCCGGTCTGGTCGTGGCAGCGGTGGCGGCGGATCTGCCGATGTGGCGCCGACCTGCCGTGCCGAGCCCGGCACCGCATCCCGATCCGCCGAGGCCACTGGCCAGGGGAGGAGCAGGAGTGACCGAGGATCAGGTCGGACGAATCTTGTCCGTGCACCTGCCCGGCGTTGACGGGCTCTGCGCCGGCTGTCGCTGGTGGTGGGCGCGGCTGTCCCCGTACCCCTGTTATCAGGCGGAATGGGCGGTCCGCTGGCACGCCCGGTCGGCCATCCGGCGCTTCCTGGATGGTCGGCCGTGACCACCCACGGCCCGGTCCTTCCGGTGTGGACCTGCGGCGGCTGCGCTGCACCGTGGCCCTGCCGGACCCGGCGCACCGAGCTGGTTGCAGAGTTCGAGGGCACACCTGTGTCGTTGGCCCTCTATATGGGGTCCTACCTGGTCTGGGCGGCCGAGGATCTGACCTGGGTGCCCGCCGGGCTGCTGCACCGGCGTTTCCTGGGCTGGGTCCGGTGAGTCTGATCCGGCGGGGCGATGAGCGGTTCCACTACAGCGACAACTCGCACAAGTGGATCCCGCCGGACCCGGACTACGACCAGGAGGCCTGGGACGAGATGGTCCGGCAGCACCAGCTCCAGCACCTGGAGGAGATATCCAACCGTAGAAAGCCGGTTGGATCACCTGATGCCGAGTAGCTGTGGACGACCGGGCTGCTCAGCATCAGGCGATCTCGGCGACCGGGTTACTGGCTGGCGCGTTCGGCGGCACGTACCGCGTTGCGGAACAGCATCGCGACGGTGGTCGGGCCGACCCCGCCGACCCGGGGCGTGATGGCGCCGGCGACCTCGGCGCACGCTTCGTCCACATCGGGCAGGAGCCGCCGACCGTCGTAGCGGACGCCGGCGCCGATGACGACCGCGCCGGGCTTGACGTGCTCAGGCCGCACGATGCCGGGTACGCCGGCGGCGGCGACGAGGATGTCGGCGCGGCGGGTGTAGCGGTCCCAGTCGGGCACGCCGGTGTGCACGACGGTGACGGCGGCGTTGGCGGTCGGGCGCTTCTGGGCGAGCAGCATGGCCAGGGGGCGGCCCAGGGTGGCGCCCCGGCCGAGGATGACGACCTCGCGACCGGCGACGGGGATCTCGTGGTACGCCAGGAGGGCTTCGATGCCGGCGGGGGTGCACGGCAGCGGGCCGGGCAGCCCGACGGCGAGGCGTCCCATGTTGAGCGGGTGCATGCCGTCGACGTCCTTGTCCGGGTCGATGGTCTGCAGCGCGGCGTCGTAGTCCAGGTGCCCCGGAACGGGGTACTGCACGAGCAGTCCGTGCACGGCCGGGTCGTTGTTGAACCGGGCGATGGCCTGGTGCAGCTCCGCCTGGGTGGCGGTGGCCGGCAGGTGCGCGTGCGGGGAGTCGAACCCGAGCGCGGCGGCCTGACGCTGCTTGATGGCGATGTAACCGGCGCTGGCGTCGTCGTCGCCGACGAGGATGGTGGCGAGGCTCGGTGTGATGCCGCGCTCGCGCAGACGGGTGGCGGCAGCTGCGGTTTCGGCCAGGACGGCTGCGGCGACTGGTGCGCCCGGCAGGAGTCGGGCCGTGCCCGACGGGTTGCGGTTGTCGACGGATGGGCTGGTCGTGGTCACGATGGTCCCTCGACGCAGGCGCCCAGGCGGTCGACGCCCGCGAGAGGCTCCCCGATGGTTTCACCATCCCCGTGCCGCCAGTCGCCGGTGCTTCGATAATGCCGCATCACCAGGGCGGTTGCCCAACTGGACCGGCAGCGCCGCGTTCCGCGCCGGGCGGGAAGCGGCATTACGGCGTAACACCCGCGCTCCGCCGTACGAAGAAGGGGTGTGAAGGCGCGAGAGAGGACGGCCCGTGAGTGAGCCCGACCGAGCCGATGACGACATTTCCGGCATCGGCACCGATCCGGTGGCCTTCGAGGTCTTCTACCGGCGGCACCTGGAGGCGGTGGGCCGGTTCGTGGCGCGGCGGGTCGACGATCCACACCTCGCCGCCGACCTCACCGCCGACGTGTTCCTGGCGGTGATCGAGTCGGCGGCCGGCTACCGGCCGGACCGGGGTAGCCAGATCGGCTGGCTGTACGGGGTGGCCCGCAACGTCATCGGCGACGAGCGGCGTCGGGCAGCCCAACGGCTGCGGGTCGCCGGTCGTCTGGCCGGACGGCGGGACCTGGGCCCCGATGACATCGCCCGGATCGAGGAGCGGATCGACGCCGAGGAGGCCGCCCGCCGCACGTATCGGGCGCTGGGCGACCTCCCCGAGGGCACCCGGACGCTTGTCGAACTCGTCGCCGTGGACGGCCTCACCGTCGCGGAGGCGGCGACAGTGCTCGGGATGTCGCCGGTCGCCGCCCGGGTCCGCCTGCATCGCGCCCGTCGGCTCGTCCGCGCCGTGCTCGCCCGCCCTGCCACCACCCTCGCCTGAGGAGACGGAGATGACGATGAACGAGACCGAACGGTCGCCGCAGGGTTTCGAGGAGCAACTTCTCAGGGATCTGACCGCACACGTGGCCCATCGGGGCGAGGCGGCGTCGGAGGCCCGTCCCACCGGTCGCCGTACCCGGTTTCTCAGCGGTTGGCGCCTCGCCGGAGCGTTCGGGCTGGCGGTGACGTTGACCGCCGGTGCGCTGGTGGTCCAGACGATCAGACTGGGTGATCAGCCGCCGCCGACGGCCAGCGCGTCGGAGATCTTCCACCTGGCGGCCGACGCCGCCCGGCAACAACCGGAGCTCACCGCCCGTCCCGACCAGTACGTCTTCACGGAGATCCTGGCGACGACCCGGGAGTTGCCGGACAGCGGCCCGTACCTGACGATCCGGAACCAACTGTGGCAGTCGGCCGGCGGAGTCGCGTACACCCAGGGGCGGTACCGACCCGAGGCCGATCCGAACGGGTGGAGCGGGCTGAGGGAGCTCCGTATGAACGATGCCGGCGATCCCGAGAAGAAGCTTGACGCGTTCCAGCCGCCCGCGTACCACGGCGGCCTGCCCACCGACCCGGACGCGCTGCTGCGATACCTCCGGGAGCACCCGGTCGACCTGCACCTTCCCGAAGGCGCCGACGAGGAGGCCGTGTACGGGGACGAGAGCATGGCGTACACCACAGCGCGGTCGATGCTTCGCGGCTACGTGCCACCCCGAGCGCTGGCGGCGCTGTACGAGGTGCTGGCACGGGAGCCCGGGGCGGTCGTCATCTCCGGCGACGTGGTGGACGCCGCCGGCCGGCACGGGGTGGCGATTCGGATGCCCGGTGTGATCGGTGGCAACGTGGACCTCATCTTCGATAGGGACTCCCACGTCTACCTCGGCACCCGCAACTCGGTGATACGCAACGGCAAGGAGTCACTGGAGTCGGCCGCCGCCGTCCTGCGGGTCGCCATCGTCGACCGGCCGGGCCAGGTGCCGTGAGCAGCGCCGGTCAGGGCTGGGCGAACAGCGGCCCGTAGTTCGAGCGGAACATCTGCTCGCCGAGGCGGCGCATCACCAGGTCGCGCAGCGCGGGCGGGAGCCCGGTGGCCTTGTCCCGGCGGTGGGTCTGACTGAGCACCCAGTTCGTCCGTGGCCGCCGCCGCGCCTCGAAATCACGCAGCGCGTCGGCGACGGAATCGGCGACGGCCAACGACGAGGCGAGCACGACAGCGTCCTCCAACGCCATCGCCGCACCCTGGGCCATGTTCGGCGAGGTGGCGTGGGCGGCGTCGCCGACCAGCAGCACCGGCCCCCGGGCCCAGGAGTCGAGCACCACCTCCTGGTTCGGCCCGGCGTGCAGGGTGCTGTCGTCGTAGTCCAGGGCCTTGAGCATGGTGGCCACCGGCTCGCTGTACGTCGCACCCAGTTCGTCGCGCCAGCCCTGCCGCTCGGCCACCGGACCGTCGTTGTAGTAGCAGTACGTCTGCTCGGCGCTGATCGGGATCGTCAGGAACTGCCTCCCGCGCCCCAACTGCACCGACCAGACCGGCTCGTCGTCGATCCGCGGAGCGACCCACCGGTACGCGTACTGCCCGAGGTCGCGGGCGGCCTGGCCGTCGAAGGCGAGCCGGCGGACGGTCGAGTGCACCCCGTCCGCGCCGATCACCAGGTCGTACCGGTCGGTGCTGGTGTCGTCGAACTCGACGGCGACCTGGCCGCCCTCCTGCAACAGTGCGACCGGCTGGCGGCCCCAGCGGATCGGGGCGTCGCCGACGCCGTCGAGCAGCGCCCGGTGCAGCTGCGCGCGGGGCAATGACACGCACGGCCCGACGCCCCGCCAGAGCGCTGCCACGTCGATGTCGAAGAGGCGACGCCCGCGCTGGTTGGCGCTGCGCTGCCGGGTGATCTCCACGGCGACGTCGGCGACCGGCTCGCGCAGACCGAGGACGTCGAGCATCCGCGTCGCGTTGCCGGTGAGGTAGATCCCGGTGCCGGAGCCGGTCGGCCCGGACGCCCGCTCGACCACGTCGATCGTCGCGCCCCACTCGCGCAGCGCGGCCACCGTCGCCAGTCCGGCGACACCTCCGCCGACGATCAGTACCCGGACACCCGCACCCCGCACGACCCGTTCCTCCCGTTGCCCCTGCCCGCTGAGCTGCTGATCAACGGTCCGGCCGCCGCAGAACTCTACGGTGCCGGCGGGCCGGTGCGGGCCAGGGGGCGGGCTCAGGACGTGACGGCCGGGAAGCTTTCCACCAGCGCGGTCACGGTGTGCCGGATGCGTGCGTGCGCCACCTCGTCGGTCGCGTCGATGAGGGCGACGTGGTGCAGCACGCCCACCACGGCCAGCGCCAGCGCCTCGGTGTCGACGCCCGCTGGTAGCCGTCCGCGCTGTCGTTCGGCGTTCAGGTAGTCGACGACGGCGCGTTCGAGGCTCTGCAGCACGGTGCTGCCGGTGCCCAGTACCGCCTCGACCTGTGCGGCCAACACCGGCCGGCAGGCCGTCAGCCGGGTGACACCGCGCAGGACGATCAGCGGGGTCGCGAGGATCGTCGCGCTGAGGTTCGCGGCGATCGTGCCGGTGCCGGCGCGGGCGGGAAGGCCGGCCGCGGTGCCGGCGATCTGGAAGCTGCGGTCGACGGCGTAACCCACCAGGAAGTCGTCGAAGTTCGCGAAGTGGGCGAAGAGCAGCCCGGTGGCGACGCCGGCCTCGCCGGTGACGGCTCGGCTGGTGAGCTGGCCGGGACCTGCGGCGGCGATCAGGCGCTCGGCGGCGGCGAAGAGGTGCTGCCGGGGCTCAGCGATGGGAACTCCGCGTGGCATTCCCTGAGTCTAGGCGGGTTGTGCGGGGATGAGCATCTGCTCATAATGTTTGAGCATATGCTCATTCTGGTCTTGGGGAGTGCTGATGAAACGAGCGGTGATCGTCGGGGCCGGCATAGCTGGTCTCGCGACGGCCCTACGTCTGGCGCAGGACGGGTGGCATCCGCTCGTCGTCGAGCGATCTCCGACCCGGCGCAGCAGTGGCTACCTGGTCAACCTGCTCGGTGCCGGCTACGACGCGGCCGAGCGGCTCGGGCTGGTTCCGGCGCTGTCCGCCCACGCGTTGGGCCCGTTCACCACAGTGCTGGTCCGGGCGGACGGTCGCCCGAAGCTCACGGTGCCCGCCGCGGTCGCCGAGGCGGCGCTGGGTCCCCGAACCATGACGGTGTTCCGCGGCGACCTCGAAACCGCACTGTACGAGGCGGTACGCGACCAGGTGGAGATCCGCTTCGGCACCACCGTGTCCACAATCGACGCCACCGCCGATCGGGTGCGGATCAGCCTCAGCGACGGCACCACGCAGGACGTCGACCTGCTCGTCGGTGCCGACGGCGTGCACTCCACGACCCGGGCGACGATCCTCGGCCCGGACCATCGGGTCGACCTGCCGTACGTCGTGGCGGCCTTCCCGCTGGCGCACCCGGTGCCGGATGTGCCCGAGTCGTCGGCGACGACCTTCATCGGCCCCGGGCGCACCGCGGCGATCGTCAACCTCGGGCCCGGCCGCTCGTCGGCCTTCTTCACCTACCGGTGCGCCGACCCCGCTCGCGAGTTGGCACGCGGACCGGTGGACGCGATCCGCGCGACGTTCGGAGACCTGGCCGGGGGAGTGCCCGAGGCGATCGGTCACCTCCAGACCGACCCGGCCGGGGCGTACTTCGACCGGGTCAGCCAGGTGGACAGCCCACGGTGGAGCACCGGCCGCGCCGTCCTGCTCGGCGACGCGGCCTGGTGCGTCACCCTCTTCGCCGGGCACGGCGCGGGACTGGCGCTCGCCGGCGCCGACCAACTCGGTGCCGCCCTGCGCCGGCACGGCGACGACATCCCGTCCGCCCTGGCCGGCTGGGAGACCGGCCTGCGCCCCGAGGTGACCAGGCGGCAGGCGCTCGCCCGCCGGGGCATGTACCAGTACGCGCCACCGAGCCGGCTGCACGTCTGGATGAACGACCTCACGATCCGAGCGGTCACCCTCCCCGGCATCCGCGGACTCGTCCGACGCGGCATCGAACGGCAGAACCGCTGACCAGCGCCGCGAACCGGGTGCTGGCCGTCATCCCGGGTGCGGTCGCCGCAGCAGCGGACGGTCCGGCCATCGGGCAGGTGCCATCATCGGGCCATGACGATCAGCGAGCAGTACGTCGACTTCGCCGTCCGGGAGGCGCGCGGGGTGTCGCCCACGTACGAGCGCCTGTCGCAGGCAGTCGCCCACGACGAGGACCTGCTGGCCCTGCTCGACGGGCTACCGCCGGCCAAACGGCAGCCGAACCTGCTGTTCGGCGTCGTCCGCTGGCTCGGCGGCCCGGTCGACGACCCGGTCACCTTCCACGACTACGTGCTGACGCACTGGCCGGCCATCGAGGCGCAGATGCTCACCCGGGCCACCCAGACGAACGAGGCGGGCCGGTGCGCGGTCCTGCTGCCGCTGCTCGCCGCGTTGCCACAGCCAGTGGCCCTGCTGGAGGTCGGCGCGTCGGCCGGGCTCTGCCTCTACCCCGACCGGTACGGGTACCGCTACGGCGATCACCAGGTCGGCTCCGGTGAGCCGATCCTCGACTGCGCTGCCGACGGGTTGGTGCCGCCGGCACGCCTACCCCAGGTGGTGTGGCGGGCCGGCCTGGACCTCAACCCGCTCGACGTGACCGACCCTGACGACGTGTCCTGGTTGGACGCCCTGATCTGGCCGGAACACGCCCACCGGCGGGTCCGGCTGCGCGCCGCGGCGGCGATCGCCGCGGCCGACCCGCCGCTGCTGGTCCGCGGCGACCTGGTGGACGACCTGCCGGCGCTGGCCGCGCGGGCACCGGCCGACGCGACGCTCGTGGTCTTCCATACGTCAGTGCTCTACCAGGTGCCGCCCCCGCGCCGGGAGGCGTTCGTCCGGTTGGTCCGCGAACTGCCGGGGCACTGGGTGGCGGCCGAGGGGCCGGAGGTGCTCCGGTACGACGCGTTGCCCGCGCCGCCGAACGACGCGCTGCACAACGTTCTCGCGCTCGACGGGAAGCCGCTGGCCTGGGCCAGAGGCCACGGCCAGGCGATGACCTGGTTCGGCTGACGGGCGGGTCAACGAGCCGGCTCGGGCATCCGGGCGCGCAGGGCCCGGATGAACCAGTCCACCGCCGGCGCTGTCGCGGTGCCGGTCGACCAGCCGTTGAGCACCGCCAACAGGTCGAGGTAGCGGTCCCGGCGGGGGTCGTTGGCCGGAACGAGCCGGTCGAGCAACAGCTGGCGCAGGTCGGCGTCGTCCGGGTGACAGCGCAGGCGCGCATACCGGCCGGTGACGGCGGCGACCACCGGGTCGGCGTCCGGGCTGGTCGGGTCGAGACCGGCCGTCAAGGCGGCGACCACCGCGTCCCGGACCACCGCGACGGCGTCCGGGCGGGGCAGTCCCGGGACGTCATGATCGGCGGCGTGCTGCCGTACCAGCAGCCGCATCCGCTCCCGGAACCCGGGGTCCCGGCACAGCTCGACCAGCTCCAGCCACGCCTCGATCTGCGCGCTGGTGGGGTCGTCGGGCAGCTCCGGTGTCATCGAGACGATCACCCCCGGGGACGCGGGCCAATCGCCGAGGTCGGCGAAGACGCCGCCCAGGAAGTCCGCCACCAGCTGCCCGCGCTCGTGCCTGGTGAGCTGGGCCAGCCGATGCAGCTCGTCCACCTCGGCCGCGCTGGACCCGCGCCGCGCCGCCACGGTGAGCACCCCCTGGCGCAGCCGCAGCACCCGGATCTGCACCGCCAACGCCTCGGCGTGCGCGGCGGCCACCTCGGGCAGCGGCACCTCCTTGTTCACCACCCGCCGGATGGTGGCCAGGTCCACGCCCAGCTCCCGCAACGTGCGGACCAGCTCCAGTCGGGCCACGGCCGCCGGGCCGAACCGTCGGTAGCCGGCCGGGCTCCGGTCCGTCGGAGGCACGATCCCGCTGTCGGCGTAGTACCTGATGGTCTTGACGCTCAGGCCCGTCCGTCGCGCCAGCTCGCCGATCGTGTGCCGTGTCTCCCCGCTCATGCCCTCACCCTCGCGTCTCCCCCCGCTGGAGACTCAAGCACCGTCCGAGCCGGCGAGGAACGCCGCGACCGTCGCGGTGAACGCCTCGGCGTCGTCGAGCCACGGATAGTGCCCGGCGTCCGGCTGGACGACCAGCGTGGCGCGGGGAATCAGTTCGGCGAACCGGGCCACCAGGCCCGGCGGCGCGGCCAGGTCGACGGCACCGGCGAGCAGCAGCACCGGGCCCGCGTGCGCGGCGAGTGCCCGACGGGTGACCGGTGGGTCGAACGCGCCGTCCGAGCTGAAGATCGCCGCCAGCTCCTCGTTGTGCTGGCCGGCCTCAGCGGCCTGGTGGGCCTGCGCCGCAGCGTCCCACCGGCCGTAGAGGAAGGGTGCGATCTCCTGCTTGGCGTCGGGCCCGGCCCGACCGGAGAGGACGGCCTCCATCGCCGCGGCCGCCACCGGAAACCACTGCTCGCCGGACCGGGCCTCGGTGACCTCCCGGCGCTGCGCGGCGGTCACCTTCAGCCCGACCGCGCGGACGCTCGGGGCGACCAGCGCCAGCCGGCCCACCCGATCGGGGTGCCCGGTCAGGTATCGCAGGGCCAGGTTGGCGCCGGCGGAGTGCCCGAGCAGATCCAGCCGGTCGAGGCCCAGGTGTCCGCGCAGCGCCTCCACATCGTCGACCATCCGGTCGCAGCGGCAGGTCGAGGCGTCCGCCGGGACCGCCGAGCGGCCGGTGCCTCGCGGATCGAGGACGAGCAGCGACCGGTGCGCGCCCAGACCGCCGAGGTCACCGAGGTACGCGGAGTCACGCATCGGCCCGCCCGGCAGGCAGACCAGCGGGTCGCCCACCCCGACCGTCCGGTACGCGAGGGCGGTCCCGTCGGTCGCGGCGAAGGTGGTGATCATCGGTCAGCGGGCCCGCTCGTGGCGGAGGAGGACCACGCCGTTGCC
Organism: Micromonospora parva; assembly: GCF_000718515.1. Lineage (GTDB taxonomy): Bacteria > Actinomycetota > Actinomycetes > Mycobacteriales > Micromonosporaceae > Micromonospora > Micromonospora parva. Next base: position 25,833 of record NZ_JNZS01000030.1, read on the forward strand.
GAAGACCCGGCTCTCCACCAGTCGTAGCGCGGCCGGAGTCTCGGCGTCGGGGAAGAGCCGGCGGCCCCGACCCACCAGCACCGGGTGGACGTAGATCCGGTACTCGTCGATCAGGTCGTGCCGGGCGAACGTCGCGGCCAGGTCGGCCCCGCCGAGTGCCAGATCGCCGCCCGGCTCGGCCTTGAGCTTGCGGACCTGCTCGACGTCGACCTCGCGCACCACTGTCGCGTTCCAGTCGGCGTGGTCGAGCGTGCGCGAGTAGACGATCTTCGGCATGTCCCGCCAGATCCGGGCGAACTCGCGTTCCGGGCCGCTGGCGCTCGGGTCCTGATCGGCGGTCGGCCAGTAGGCGGCCATCAACTCGTGGCTGACCCGGCCACTGAGGAACCCGCCCATCGGGGCGATCACATCGTTGAAGTGCTGGTGCAACTCCTCATCGACCTGGTGCCAGCCGATGTCACCCCCCGGGCCCTCGAAGAACCCGTCCAACGACAGGCTCATCTGCACAACGATCTTCCGCATCGCGTCCCCTCCGTATGCGTCGACGGGCGTCGAACCGATCGTCCCCGGACCGTACGACGAAACCACAGCGCACCGCGACGACACCGGGCATGTCGCGCATCCAGCTCGGAGGCCGGGCGGTAGCCGTCCCTAGACTGCTGCGGTGACCGGAGAGCGACGACCACTGGCCGACCGGCCGCTCACCGAGCCGCACCCGTCCCGGCTGCCGCCGGAGCACCCCGACCGGGCCCGGGTCCTCGCCGCGCACGCCGCCGCGCTGGCCGCCGGGGAGGCCGGTTACCTCGACCCGGCGAGCGGGTTGTTCGTGCTGAGCGCCGACTTCCTGGCCCGCCGTGGCACGTGCTGCGGGCGCGGCTGCCGGCACTGCCCGTACGTGGACGACACGCCGTCCGGGTAGTCGTCCGCGGGGGCTTCCGCGCGACACCGACACCCCGTACGGTGTCCGACGGACAACCGGCGGGCGCCTTCCGCCGTCGGTCGGCGAGAGGGTGGGATGTGCGCGGGCGGATCGTGGTCGCCGGGTTGGCCGGGCTGCTGGTGAGTGGCTGCGCCGACGAGGCGCAACCGGTGACGGCACCGCCGCCGGTGCCGACCGCTGTGGACGTGGCGGCGGCCTCCTCGGGCGGCGCCTGCCGACTGCTCGACTTCACGGTGATCGAGCAGGTGGTGAAGACGCGCTTCGACGTGGCGGCGTCCAGCGAACAGGGCGACACCCACACCTGTGTGGTCCGGGCCGCCGGTGCGACCCTGCCGGAGCTGACCCTCAGCGTGACCGAGACCACGATCGACAAGACCAGCTTCGGCGCGGACGTGGTGCCGGACAAGGCGGCGAAGATCACCGGGCTGGGTCAGCAGGCGTACAAGCGGACCACCGCCGCGGCCAGCGGGCGGGGACCCGTCGCCGAGGTGGGCTGGCTGGCCGGCGACGGACGGCTCGCCACGGTGAGCTGGACCGCGGCCCGTGGCAGTGAGCGCTCGGCGGTGGAGAAGCTCACCGGCGACCTTGTCGCACTGGCCAAGAAGGTGGACACCCGGGCGCTGTGACGCCCGGGCCCACGCCCGATCAGCTGGCGGCGACGAAGACCCGGGAGGCGACCTCGCGGGGCAGCCGCACCCGGTCACCGGAGCGGTCGATCGACACCCCGTCACGCTCCTGGGCCACCGTGACCGTGGCGCCCGGGTCGACACCGGCGGCGTGCAGTTGGCGCAGCACGTCGGCGTCCTTCTGCACGCTCTCGCAGATCCGGCGCACCACGACCGGACCGGAGAGGCCCGGGAAGGCCAGGTTGCGCTCGCCCTCGGCGGCCTCGGTGGTCTCCGCCGCCGGCGAACCCAGCTCCTGAAGCCCCGGGATCGGGTTGCCGTACGGGGAACGGGTCGGCCGGTTGAGCAGGTCGTACACCCGCTTCTCCACCGCGTCGCTCATCACGTGCTCCCAGCGGCAGGCCTCCTCGTGGGCCTCCTCGTAGGGCATCCCGATGACGTTGACCAGCAGCAGCTCGGCGAGGCGGTGCTTGCGCATCACCGACACCGCGCTGCCGCGCCCCTGGGGGGTGAGCGTCAGGTGCCGATCTCCCTCGACGGTGAGCAGGCCGTCACGCTCCATCCGGGCGACGGTCTGGCTCACGGTGGGGCCACTCTGCTGCAGCCTTTCGGCGATCCTGGCACGCAGCGGTGGCACCCCCTCCTCTTCCAGTTCAAGGATGGTGCGCAGGTACATTTCGGTCGTGTCGACCAGGTCGTGAGACTTCATAAGGTCAGCGGCCCTCCGGTGCACGATGCTACCTCGGTGGCGGGCCGGCGACCGCCGCCGAACCGCGTGCCGTCTCCGCGAATGGTGTTGGATGGTCGCCATGTCCGGTACCCAGCAGCCGTTGGTCGAGGTCGACACCCTCGTCGCCGAGCTCGACCAGGCCGATCCGCCCACCCTGCTCGACGTGCGCTGGCGGCTCGTCGGCCCGCCCGGCCGCGACGACTACCTCGCCGGTCACCTGCCCGGGGCGGTCTTCGTCGACCTGGACACCGCGCTCTGCGGGCCCCCCGGCGCCGGCGGTCGGCACCCGCTGCCCGACCCGGCCGCGTTGCAGGCGGCGCTGCGGGCCGCCGGCGTCCGCGCCGGTCACCCCGTGGTGGTGTACGACGGCGGCGACGGCCTGGCGGCCGCGCGGGCCTGGTGGACGCTGCGCTGGGCGGGGCACCGTTCGGTGCGCCTGCTGCACGGCGGCTACCCGGCCTGGGTCGTCGCCGGCCGGCCCGTCTCCACCGACGCGCCCGCCGCACGCCCCGGTGACGTCGTGGTGCGCCCCGGTGAGCTCCCGGTGCTGGACGCCGGGCAGGCCGCCGCGCTGGCCGCCGCTGACGACGCCGTGCTGCTCGACGTACGGGCGGCGCCGCGTTACCGGGGCGAGGTCGAACCGATCGACCCGGTGGCCGGGCACGTGCCGGGGGCGGCGAACCTGCCCGCCGGGGTGTACGTCGGGCCGGACGGCCGCTTCCCGGCCGCCGAGGTGTTGAGCGAGCGGTTCGCCGAAGCCGGGGTGACCGAGGGGCGGGCCGTCGGGGCGTACTGCGGCTCGGGGGTGACCGCCGCGCAGGCGGTGCTCGCGTTGCACCTGGCCGGTCGCACGGACGCCGCGCTCTACGTTGGATCGTGGAGCAACTGGGTGGCCGACCCGGCCCGGCCGGTCGCCTCCGGGTCGACACCAGGCCACTGACCAGCGCGTGCGGTGGGCCGGCGCCCGTCCTCGTGCGACGATGGGCTCATGTCCGACGACACGGTGGTGGTGTGGGACGAGTCGCTGCTCGCCTACGACATGGGTGACCATCCGCTCGACCCGGTCCGGGTGGAACTGACCTTCGCGCTCGCCCGCGAGCTGGGCATCCTGAATCGGCCAGGGGTGCGGGTGGTCAAGCCGGAGCCCGCCGACGACGCACTGCTCACCCGGGTGCACGAGCCGGCCTACCTCGCCGCGGTACGCAACGCGCCGCGTGACCCGCTCTTCGCCGGTTACGGGCTGGGCACCTCCGACAACCCGGTCTTCGAGGGGATGCACGAGTCCAGCGCGCTCATCGCCGGCGCGACGGTGGCCGCCGCCGAGGCGGTCTGGCGCGGCGACGCCCGCCGGGCGGTGAACGTGGCCGGCGGGCTGCACCACGCGATGCGCGCCCGCGCCGCCGGCTTCTGCGTCTACAACGACCCGGCGGTGGCCATCGCCCGGCTGCTCGACCTGGGCGCCGAGCGGGTCGCGTACGTGGACGTCGACGTGCACCACGGCGACGGCGTGCAGCAGATCTTCTGGAACGACCCGCGGGTGCTCACGGTCAGCGTGCACGAGACCCCGTTGGCCCTTTTCCCGGGCACGGGTTTCCCGGACGAGACGGGTGGGCCGGGCGCGCAGGGCACCGCTGTCAACATGCCGTTGCCGCCGGGTGTCGACGACAGCGGCTGGCAGCGCGCGTTCCACGCGATCGTGCCGTCGGTGCTGCGCGCGTTCCGCCCGCAGGTGCTGGTCAGTCAGTGCGGCGCCGACGGGCACCGACTGGATCCGCTCGCCGACCTGAACCTGACTGTCGACGGGCAGCGGGCCACCTACCTGGCGATGCGGGCGCTGGCCGACGAGTTGTGTGACGGCCGGTGGGTGGCCACCGGCGGCGGCGGGTACGCCCTCGTCGAGGTGGTGCCCCGGGCCTGGACCCACCTGTTGGCGGTGGCCACCGGTGATCCGATCGACCCGGCCACCCTCACCCCACCCGCGTGGCGGGACCTGGTCGCCTCCCGGCAACTGGGTCGGGAGGTGCCGCTGCGGATGACCGACGACGCCGACCCGTCGTACGAGCCGTGGCAGCCGACCGGCGAGCCGAACGCGGTGGACCGGGCGATCGCGGCCACCCGCAAGACGGTCTTCCCGTTGCTCGGGCTCGACCCGCACGATCCGCGGGACTGAGCCGGGCCGGGGGAGGGCTGTTCCGGTGACGACCGTGGGCCATCCGGTCGACGTGCTGCTCAGCGACGGCAGCACCGTCCAGTTGCGACCGATCGAGCCAGCTGACGCGCCCGGCATCGTGGCGATGCACAGCCGGTTCTCCGAGCGCACCCGCTACCTGCGGTACTTCTCGCCGTACCCGCGCATCCCGGAGCGGGATCTGATCCGTTTCGTCACCGTCGACCACCACGACCGGGAGGCGTTCGTGGTGCTGGCCGCCGACCAGATCGTCGCTGTGGGCCGGTACGAGCGCCTCGGCCCGCAGGCTCCCGAGGCGGAGGTGGCCTTCGTGGTGGAGGACGCCTACCAGGGTCGCGGCATCGGCTCGGTGCTGATGGAGCACCTGGCTGACGCGGCCCGCCGCAACGGCATCATGAGCTTCGTCGCGGAGGTGCTGCCGGCCAACGGGACGATGCTGCGGGTCTTCGCCGACTTCGGCTACCAGGTCCAGCGCGAGTACGCCGACGGCGTGGTCCACCTGAGCTTCCCCATCGCGCCCACCGAGGCCAGCCTGGAGGTGCAGCGCGGCCGGGAACACCGCACCGAGGCCCGATCGATCGCCCGACTGCTCGCCCCGCGCGGCATCGTCGTCTACGGGGCCAGCGCCACCGGTCAGGGCGTCGGCGCGGCGGTGCTCGGGCACCTGCGCGACGGCGGGTTCACCGGTGCGGTGGTGCCGGTGCATCCGAGCGCGTCGACAGTGGCGGGCCTTCCCGCGTACCCCTCAGCGGTGGACGCGGGCGTCCCGGTGGACCTGGCGGTGGTGGCGGTCCCGCCGGAGGCGGCGACAGCGGTGGTCGCCGACGCCGCCGCCGCAGGGGTGCACGGCCTGGTGGTCATCTCGGCCGGCTTCGCCGAGGCCGGCCCGGAGGGCGCGGCCACGCAGCGCGCGCTGGTCCGCGCGGCGCACGCCGCCGGCATGCGGGTCGTCGGCCCGAACTGTCTCGGCGTGGCCAACACCGACCCGACGGTACGCCTCAACGCCACTCTCGCCCCGGCGTTGCCGCCGGCCGGTCGGGTCGGCATCTTCAGTCAGTCCGGTGCGTTCGGGGTGGCGTTGCTCGCCGAGGCGGACCGGCGCGGCCTCGGGCTGTCCAGCTTCGTCTCGGCCGGCAACCGGGCCGACGTCTCCGGCAACGACCTCCTGCAGTACTGGCAGGACGACACCGGCACCGACGTGATCATGCTCTACCTGGAGACCTTCGGAAACCCCCGCAAGTTCGCCCGGCTGGCCCGACGGATCGGCCGCGCCAAACCGGTCGTCGCGCTCGCCTCGCCGGCCCGCCCGCCCGGGGTCGGCGACGCCGCCGGGCCGGACGAGGTGGCGGTGGCAGCGCTCTTCGCCCAGTCCGGGGTGATCCGGGTGGACACCGTGCCGGAGCTGCTCGACGTGGGTGTGCTGCTCGCCAACCAGCCGTTGCCGGCCGGCGGCCGGGTCGGTGTGGTCGGCAACTCCTCCGCCCTCACCGGGCTGGCCGCGACCGCCTGTGTCGGGCAGGGCCTCACCGTCGCCGACGGCTACCCCCGCGACGTGGGGCCGAGCGCGGGTGCCGCCGAGTTCGCCGCCGCGCTCGCCGAGACGGCCGCCGACGACCGGGTGGACGCCCTGGTGGTGGTCTTCGCCCCGCCGCTTCCCGGCCAGCTCACCGCTGTGGACGCCGACGTGACAGCCGCACTGCCGGACGCCCTCGCGCTGGGCAAGCCGACAGTGGCGACGTTCCTGGTCGGGCGGCTGCCGCCGGGGGTGCCGGCGTACGGCGGCGTGGAGGAGGCGGTCCGCGCGCTCGCCCGCGCGCACCGGTACGCCGAGTGGCTTCGTCGCCCGCCCGGGGTGACGCCGGAGCTGCCCGACCTCGACCGCGCCGCCGCGCAGGCCGCTCTGCGGGCCGACGCCGCCGACGCGGGTGCGCTGCTGGCCGCGTACGGCATCGACGTGGTGGCCTCGGTGTCCGTCGACTCGGTCGACGCGGCGGTCGACGCGGCGGCGCGGCTGGGCTTCCCGGTGGCGCTCAAGGCGGCCGCCCCCGGGCTGCGGCACCGGCTGGACCTCGGCGCGGTCCGGCTCGACCTGCCCGACGAGCCGACCCTCCGTCGCGCGTACGCCGACCTGGCGGCGACCTTCGGCGCGGACGCGCTGGTCCAGCCGATGGTCGCGCCCGGGGTGGCCTGCGTGGTGGAGGTGGTGGAAGATCCGGCGTTCGGGCCGGTGGTCGGGTTCGGCCTCGGTGGGGTCGCCACCGAACTGCTCGGCGATCGAGCCTGGCGGGCGGTGCCGCTGACCGACCGGGACGCGGCCGAGCTGGTCGACGAACCCCGGGCCGCGCCGCTGCTGCGCGGGCACCGGGGGGCCGCGCCGGTCGACCGGGCGGCCCTGGTCGACCTGCTGCTGCGGGTGGGTCAGCTCGCCGACGAGCAGCCCCGGGTGCGGTCGCTGACCCTCAACCCGGTGCTCGCCCGCCCGGACGGCCTCTCGGTCCTGCACGCCCAGCTAAGGGTGGGTGGCGTGGTCGCCCGCCCGGACACCGGCCCCCGCCGCCTGTGAGCGTGCCCGCTCAGGCGCGGCTGGAGATCTGCTGGACGCCCCAGGTGTTGCCGTCCGGGTCGGCGAAGAAGACGAAGCCGACATTGTCCAGTGGGTCCGGGACCGGCCGGGGGTTCTGACCGACCACCTGGATGTCGCTGACCTCCACACCTCGCCCGCGCAGTTCCTCGTGGGCCCGCCGCAGGTCGGGCACCACCAGTTGCAGGCCCTTGAGTGAGCCGGGCGGCATCTCCGGGACGACACCCTTACCGATCACGATCGAGCAGCCGGAGCCGGGCGGGGTCAGCTGGACGATGCGTGCCTCGTCGCTGATCACCGTGTCGTGGTCCACCGTGAAGCCGAGCTGGTCGGCGTAGAACTTCTTCGCCCGGTCCACATCGGAGACCGGCACGATCACCACTTCAAGCGTCCAGTTCATCGTTGCTCTCCTCGCCTCGTCGGTCGCGGATCGGTGTCCCAGTCAAACACCCCGACAGCACGAAAGGCCCCGGCGAACCGCCGGGGCCTTTCGTGGGAACCGGGTGCGTCAGCAGGCGTACGCCTCCAGGCGCTGAGCCCGCTCCGGGGCGCGCAGCTTCAACAGCGTGACCTTCTCGATCTGGCGGATCCGCTCCCGGGACAGGCCGAACTCGCGGCCCACCTCGTCCAGGGTGCGCTGCCGGCCGTCGTCCAGGCCGAACCGGAGGCGGATGACCGCCTGCTCCCGCTGGGACAGGGTGGAGAGCACGATGCTGACCTCGTTGCGCAGCTCACCCTGGGCGGCGGCGTCGCCCGGCTCGGTGCGCGGGTCCACCGAGGCCACGAAGTCGCCGAGGGCGCTCTCACCGTCGTCGCCGACGGCCTGGTCCAGGCTGACCGGCTCCCGGTCGTAGGAGATCAGCTCGATGACCTGGATCTCGGGGATCTCCAGCGCCCGGGCGACCTCGGCGACCGTCGGTTCGCGGCCCAGCGTCACCGCCAGTTCGCGGCGGGCCCGGACCATCCGGTTGACCTGCTCGACCATGTGCACCGGGATGCGGATGGTGCGGGCCTGGTCGGCCATTGCTCGGGTGATGGCCTGTCGGATCCACCAGGTGGCGTACGTGGAGAACTTGTAGCCCTTGGCGTAGTCGAACTTCTCGACCGCCCGGATCAGGCCGAGGTTGCCCTCCTGAATCAGGTCGAGAAACGCCATGCCCCGGCCGGTGTAGCGCTTGGCGATGCTGACCACCAGCCGCAGGTTCGCCTCCAACAGGTGGTCCTTGGCCGCCCGACCCTCCGCGACGATCAGCTCCAGGTCGGCTCGCAGCTCCGCGGAGACGGGGATGCAGGTGGCGAGCTTCTCGTCGGCGAACAGGCCGGCCTCGATGCGCCGGGCCAGGTCGACCTCCTGCGCGGCGGTCAGCAGCTTGGTCCGGCCGATCCCGTTGAGGTAGGCCCGGACCAGGTCGGTGGAGATGCCGCGCTCGTCGGTGGCGTCCAGGTCGGCAAGGGTCTCGGGGGCCCCGTCAGTGTCGATCGTGGTGGTCGGGCGCGTCCGGTGTTCCGTCATCTGCAGGACCATCTCTGTCTCCCCGTTTCCACATCTGTGCCGTGTGCCCGGCCCAGTGGTGCCGGTGTGACAACAGCTTGGCGGGCGGGGCGTAAAACGGGAGTGAGGCGATCGGGCACCCGACAGGAATTGGGTCGGATCGCTGGTGCGGTGTGTCGTCCCGCTGTGTGGTTGCCCGGCCCGGCTACGTTGCGGACGGCCGGCCACCGCTGGTCGGCCGAGAACGACAGAGGAGGACGGTGTGGTCTTCAAGCGGCTCATGAAGGCGATGGGCGTCGGCGGTCCGTCGGTGGAGACGGTGCTGGCCAACCCGAACTGCCGCCCCGGCGGCCAGCTGGAGGGCCGCATCCAGGTGCTCGGCGGTGACCATCAGGTCGACATCGACCACGTCACCCTCGGCCTGGTCACCCGGGTCGAGGTCGAGAGCGGCGACAACGACTACGACACCAGTCAGGAGTTCCACCGCCAGCAGGTCACCGGCGCGTTCCGGCTGGAGCCGGGGCAGCGCTACGACATCCCGTTCCGGTTCGACGTGCCGTGGGAGACACCGGTCACCGAGCTGTACGGACAGCACCTGCACGGGATGACGATGGGCCTGCGGACGGAGCTGGAGGTCGCCCGCGCGGTCGACAAGGGTGACCTGGACGCCGTGGTGGTGCACCCGCTGCCGGCACAGGAGCGACTGCTGGACGCGCTGCTGCGACTGGGCTTCCGGTTCGCCCGCGCCGATGTGGAGCGTGGTCACATCTACGGCGTACGCCAGACGTTGCCGTTCTACCAGGAGATCGAGTTCAATCCTGCGCCGCAGTACGCCCGCTCGATCAACCAGTTGGAGGTCACCTTCATCGCCGACGCGCAGCAGATGCAGGTGGTGCTGGAGGTCGACAAGCGCGGCGGTGTCTTCACCGAGGGCCGCGACGCGTTCGGCCGGTTCACTGTCGACCACGCCACCGCCGACCGCACCGACTGGACCGCCGAGCTCGACAACTGGCTCCGCCAGTCCCTGACCCGCCGAGGCCTCTTCTCATAACCACAACCCACCCCCTCCCGGCCGCTTCTCTGCGGTGATCAAGAGGTTTGCGTCAGATTTTGCCCGTGGTTTGACGCAAACCTCTTGATCACCGGGCTCGGCGGGCTGAGGGTGGGGTGCGGGTCAGAGGTCCAGGAGGAGGGTTTGGGGGCCTATGTTGGTGCTCTCGACCAGCATGTGGGTGCGGAAGCGGCCGGTCTCCACCTTGGCGCCGCGTTGCCGTAACGCCTCCACGACCGCCGTGACCAGCGGTTCGGCCACCTCGGCGGGGGCGGCGGCGGTCCAGCTCGGGCGGCGGCCCTTGCGGACGTCGCCGTAGAGGGTGAACTGGCTGACCACCAGGATCGGCGCGCCGGTGTCGGCGGCGGACCGTTCACCGTCCAGGATGCGCACCTCGTGCACCTTGCGGGCCATCGTCTGGGCGGTCTGCTCGGTGTCGGTGTGGGTCACCCCGAGCAGCACCAGCAGACCGTTCTCGATCGCGCCGACCACCTCGCCGTCCACCGTCACGCTGGCCTGCCCGACGGTCTGCACCACCGCGCGCATCAGGCGCTCACCGGCTCAATGAAGCCCCGCTCCACCAGGTGCGCCACGATCGGGCCGGCGGCCTCGGCCATCTCGTCGGGCTCCACGTCGTGTGCGGCGGCGAGCAGGGCGAGCTGGTCACGCAGCGGCAGTCGGCCGTCCGCGCCACCCACCAGCGCCAGCACCAGCGGGTCGATCTCCTCGGTCCAGCGCAGGCCGTGCGGCATCGCCAGGACCTGCCGGTCCACCCCCCAACCCTCGTCGCCCATGGTGGCCTCCTGTCGCAGCTGGAGGCCCTCGGCGGCCCGGTAGCGCTCGGCGAGCAACGCCTCGGTGTCGCGTACCCGGAGAAAGTCCTGGCGGTCGAACCAGGCGGCGACCTGGTCGCCCAGCGGTGGCTGCACCCGCTGGCGCAGGTCCTCCACCCGGACCACCGGGTCGGCGTGTCCGCCCCGGCGCACCGACACGATGCCGAATCCGATCCCCTCCACCTTGTGCGCGTCGAACCAGTCCAGCCAGGCGGCCATCCGCTGCGGGTCGGCGGTCTCGCCGACGTCGGTGAGCCACAGGTCGACGTACGCCATCGGGTCGGCCACCTCGCGCTGGATCACCCAGGCGTCCAGGCCGGTCCCGGCGAACCAGCCGGCCACCCGCTCGTCCCACGCCTCGCCGGCGACGTGCACCCAGTTCGCCAGGTACTGCATGGTGCCGCCCTCGGTGAGCAGGCCCGGGGCGGCGGCGGCCAGTTCGGCGCCGATCGCGTCACCGACCCGCCCGGAGTCGCGGTAGACGTGCGTGGTGGTGCCCGGGCCGACCACGAACGGTGGGTTGCTCACCACCAGGTCGAACCGTCGGCCGGCCACCGGGGCGACCAGGTCGCCGCGGAGCAGCTCCCAGTCCTGACCGTTGAGGGCGGCGGTGGTCGCGGCGAAGCGCAGCGCCCGCTCCGAGAGGTCGGTGGCGGTCACCGACCTGGCGTGGGTGGCCAGGTGCAGGGCCTGGACGCCGGAGCCGGTGCCCAGGTCCAGTGCGGTGTCGACCGGCCGGCGCACGGTCGCGCCGATCAGGGTGTGGGTGGCCCCGCCGATGCCGAGGACGTGCTCGGCGTGCAGCGGGCGACCCGGGCGGGCGCTGGCCGGGACGTCGGCGAGCACCCACCAGTCCTCCCCGTACGGCTCCAGGTCGACGCCGGCGCGCAGGCCGGCGCCGTACCGCTCGACCAGCCCGCCGGCGAGGGCCTCGGCCACGCTCAGCGGTGCGAGCGCGGTGGCCACCGCCGCCTCCGGCTCGGTCTGGTCGCAGATGAACACCCGGATCAGGGTGTCCAGCGGGTCGCCGTCCTCGGTGGCGCGCAGCGCGGCCCGGTAGTCGTTGCGGGAGACCGCGGCGGTCGCCTGCGCGCCGAGCCGCTCGGCGATGCCGTGGCTGGTGAAACCGGTCCGGGTCAGCGCGGTCCGCAGCGCGTCGACGCCGGCGGGGGAGAGCAGCATGTCGTGTTCGTCCACCCCGACATCCTGCCTCCCGGTGCGTCCCGGGTCAGCGTCACCCGCCGGTAGCTGTCGGAGCGTCGGTGTCCACCCGGATCGGTGCGCCGGGCAGGATGGTCCGCATGACGCTCGTACTGCCCATCGACCCGGAGGCCAACCGGCTGCTGGAGCGCAGCCCGCTGGCCCTGCTGGTCGGCATGGTCCTTGATCAACAAGTCTCGATGGAGAAGGCGTTCTCCTCGCCGTACGTGCTGGCGCAGCGGCTCGGTCACGACCTGGACGCGGCGGAGCTGGCCGGGTACGACCCGGAGGCGCTGGTCGCGCTCTTCGCCCAGCCGCCCGCGCTGCACCGGTTCCCGAAGGCCATGGCGGCTCGGGTGCAGGAGGTCTGCCAGGTGCTGGTGGAGCGCTACGACGGTGACGCGGCGCTGCTCTGGGCGGAGGTCACGGACGGGCCGGAGCTGCTGCGCCGGGTCGCCGCGCTGCCCGGCTTCGGCAAGCAGAAGGCGCAGATCTTCGTGGCCCTGCTCGGCAAGCGGTTCGGGGTGACCCCGCAGGACTGGCGGAAGGCGGCCGGGGACTACGGCGACCCGGGCGCGTACCGGTCGGTGGCCGACGTCACCGACGCCGACTCGCTGCGCCGGGTGCGGGAGTTCAAGCAGCAGATGAAGGCGGCGGCCAAGGCTGCGGGGGGATGACCCTCAGGCTGCGGTGGGGTGCGCCAGCGAGGCCAGCGCGCGCCGGACGTCGGCCAGCGAGACGGTCGCCGAGTCGTCCAGGTCGGCCAGGCCGGCCTCGATCCACTGGCGCATCAGCGTGGTGACCCCGATGCCCCGGGCGTCGGCGGCGGCGCGGACCCGCTCGTAGGTGTCCAGCGGCAGCCGCACCGAGCGGCTCACCATCGGCACGTCGGTGTCGGGGGTGGGCAGGTCCACCGCCGGGCTCTCGTCGATCAGGTCGGCGATCCGGTCGTCGCCGCCGTGGAACTGCTTGGTCGCGTCGTTACGGTGCATCGTCACGGCCCCCCTCATCGGCGGTCTCTCCGTACGGCCTCGTCGTAGCGCTTGGACTCGACGTCGCTCAGCTCGCGGGCGGAGAGGATGTCCCAGTCGTTGTCGGTGCCATCGGCTTCGGCGAGCAGCACGGCCAGTCGGCGGCCCCGGCGGGCGGCGGCGTAGACCACCATCACGTCGTCACCCAGATGGCGGATGACCCGTCGGGCGCTGTGCAGCGCCTCCCAGACTTCCCCGGGTGTGACGTCGTAGACCCTCAGGTTGGCCAACGCCTCGTCGGTGAAGCTGAACCTGCTGCCCACGCCGGGAGCGTACCACGCACGTAACACGCGACGGGATGACTCGAAGTTCGCTGATCACGGGCCTGCGGTGACAGGATGAGGCGTAACCCCCTCGAGGAGGTCCATGGTGAAGCGTCAGGCGTACCAGCCGATTCTGATCACCGACGCCTCGCGCAGCCAGGACGATCAGCTCAACAGTCGCCAGCGCCGCTATGTCCTCATGATGGGCATCCGGGTGCTGTGCATCATCGTCGGCGCGATCCTGGTCGGTGCGAACGCCCCACTGCTCTGGCTCTGGCTGCCGCTGTGCGGCCTCGGCATGGTGCTCATCCCCTGGCTGGCCGTGCTGCTGGCCAACGACCGGCCGCCGAAGGAAGAGCACCGGTTGGCCAACCGGTTCCACCCCCGCCAGCAGGACGACACCCCGCCGATGAGCCTCACCGCCGAGGAGCGCCCGCACAAGGTCATCGACGTCGAACCCTGACCCGCGAGCGGGCCAGGGTTCGCCCGGTCCGGGCCGTACCACGCCGGTGGCCGCGCGCCGGCCGTTAGGCCTGTGGCCGGGCGCCGGCTGTGGAGACGGCCAGCGCGCCCAGATCGGTGGCACGGCTCAACGCCGCCGCCGGGGTGGCGCCCGCGAGCCACGCGGTGAGCAGACCGGCCGCGAAGGCGTCGCCCGCGCCCGTGACGTCCACCACCGCCACCCGACGGGCCGGCGCCACACAGACCGGCGTCGTGCGGTCGACCCAGACCGCGCCGGCCGCGCCGCCCTTCACCACCACCCGCCGAGCCGTCGCCGACAGCACCCGCCCCTGCGCCGCCGGTTCCAGCCCGCCGGCCAGCACGGTGGCCTCGTCCGCGTTGACCAGGAGCAGGTCGATGTCGCGTACCCAACTCAGGAACGCCGCCGCACCGACCCGCCGTAACGGCGCCGCGGAGGCCGCGTCGACGCTGATGGTGAGCCCGCGCTCGCGGGCGGCGGCCAACGCCCGCAGCCCGGCGCCGCGCGACTCGGCGTCCAGCAGGGTGTACGCGGACAGGTGCAGATGCCCCGCGTCGGGCGCCGCCGCGAGGGCCCGCTCGACGTGCGCGGCGCTCAACCGCAGGTTCGCGCCCCGCTGGCTGACCATGGTGCGCTCGTCGTCGGCGGCCAACACGATGACCGTGCCGGTCGGAACCCCTTCGACCCGCTCGATCGCGCAGTCGACGCCCGCCCGGTCGAGCTCGGCCACCCGGTCCCGCCCGGCGTCGTCGTCGCCGACAGCGCCGACGAGCGTGACGTCCACCCGCTGCGCGGCGACCCAGGCGGCGGTGTTGGCCGCCTGCCCGCCACCGCCGAGACTGATCTCGGCCCCGGTGTCCGAACCGGCGGCGAGCGGCCCGGACAGCACGGCGACCACATCGGTGATCACGTCCCCGACGACGAGCACCCGGGCCGGTCGGGTCATGCCGGGACGGCGGTGCTGCGGGCCGCCGAGGCGACCGCGATCCGCGCGGCCAGGTCGGCGTTGCGCAGGATGATCCGCACGTTCACCGCCAGGCTCGCGCCCTCGGTCGACGAGTGGAAGTGCGCGAGCAGGTACGGCGTGACGGCCTTGCCGGTGATCCCGTCGCGCTCCAGCAGGGCCAGACCCTCGGTGAGCGTCCGGTCGTGCAGCTCCGGGTCGAGTTGCTCATCGACCGGCAGCGGGTTGGCGATGAGCAGCCCGCCGGTGTGCACGGCGTGCCCGTCGCGGGCGGCGAGCACGGCGGCGACCTGCTCCGGCGAGTCCACCGACCAGTCCAGGTCGAAGCCGGCGTCGGTGAGGTAGAAGCCGGGGAACCGGCGGGTGCGGTAACCGACCACCGCTACCCCGAGGGTCTCCAGGCGCTCCAGCGTCGCGCCCACGTCGAGGATCGACTTGACCCCGGCGCAGACCACGGCGATCGGGGTCTGCGCCAGGGTGACCAGGTCCGCCGACTCGTCGAAGGTGTGCGCGGCCTCCCGGTGCACCCCACCCAGCCCGCCGGTGGCGAACACGCCGATGCCGGCGGCGGCGGCCACCGCGCTGGTCGCGGCCACCGTTGTCGCGCCGTCGGCGCCGGTCGCGGCGGCCACCGCGAGGTCGCGGACGGAGAGCTTGGTCACGCCGTCGACAGTGGCCAGCCGGGTCAGCTGCGCGTCGTCCAGGCCGACCACCAGCTCGCCGGCGATCATCCCGATGGTGGCCGGAACGGCCCCGGCGTCCCGAACGGTCCGCTCGATCTCCCGGGCCACCCGCAGATTCTCCGGCCGGGGCAGACCGTGCGAGACGATGGTGCTCTCCAGGGCGACGACGGGCCGGCCGTCGCGCAGGGCTTCGGCGACGGGGGTGCCGTAGCTGATGCGAAAGTCAGTCACACGGGCACCGTACGGGGTGGTGCCTCGACCGGCCTCAAGTGGACCCGGCCGTGATGACCTGCCAAACTTGACGGTCGGAGGTGCAGACGTGAGCACAGAGGTTCTCGAGCGTCCAGAGCTGAAGGACGCCGACACCGGTCCCGAGATGTTCCACTACGTCCGCAAGGAGAAGATCGCCGAGAGCGCCGTCATGGGCACTTTCGTCGTCGCTCTGTGCGGCGAGACCTTCCCGGTCACCAAGGCGGCCAAGCCCGGTTCCCCGGTCTGCCCGAAGTGCAAGGAGATCTACGACTCGTACCGCGAGTGAACCTCGGCCGGCGCTCCGGCCGGCGACGTAGCCTGCGGCGGTGACCACCTCCACCGCCCTGCTCGTCGCCGACCTGACCGGGGTGGCGGTGTTCGCCGCCTCCGGGGCCTCGGCGGCGGTGGCCAAGCGACTGGACCTGTTCGGCATCGCGTTCGTCGGCTTCGTGGCCGCCCTCGGCGGTGGAATCCTGCGGGACCTGGTCATCGACGAGGTGCCACCGCTGGCCTTCGCCGACTGGCGGTACGCGGCCACCGCCGCGATCACCGCGCTCGCCGTCTTCTGGCTGCACCCCCAGCTGACCCGACTGCGGACGACAGTGCTGGTGCTGGACGCGGCCGGTCTGGCGCTGTTCACCGTCACCGGCACGCTCAAGGCGCTCGACGCCCGGGTGCCGGCGGTCGGAGCCTGCCTGATCGGCATGCTCGCCGCTATCGGCGGCGGGCTCGGCCGGGACCTGCTCACCGCCGAGATCCCGGTCGTGCTGCGCCGCGAGATCTACGCGCTGGCCGCGCTGGCCGGCGCGATCCTGGTGGTGCTGCTGTACGCCACCGGGCAGACCGGACCCGCACCGCTCACCGCCGCCGCCGTCCTGGTCTTCGGGCTGCGCCTGATCGCGCTGCGTCGACGCTGGTCCGCGCCGGTGGCCCGGCTGCGCCCGCCGCGCGCCGACGGGGCGGATCCGCGCACCGACCGGGAGTGGTGAGGCGGTCGAGAGATGTGACCAGCGTGGCGTCGCCTGGGCCGCACCGCCCGCGCTGGTTATGCTGAGTCGGCCTTCGCGGCAGCTTCTGCGCGGAGGCGTTTTCATGGGCGGCGGATACTCGTGGCCCTCGCCCGGGGTCCGCCGTCGTGCGGTCGGAGAGGAGCTTCGCGTGGCAGCCCGGACGCCGGTGCTTGAGACGTTCCCGGCACTTCGCGCCTGGCAGCGCAAGGCCCTGGTGGAGTACCTGCGGCGGCGCAGCGAGGATTTCACGGCGGTCGCCACGCCGGGCGCCGGCAAGACCACCTTCGCCCTGCGGATCGCTGCGGAACTGCTCGGCGACGGCACCGTCGAGGCGGTCACCGTGGTCGCGCCCACCGAGCACCTGAAGAACCAGTGGTCCGAAGCCGCGGCGCGGGTGGGCATCCAGCTCGACGCCGCCTTCCGCAACGCCGACCTGCACTCCGCCGCCGACTTCCACGGCGCGGTGGTCACCTACGCCCAGGTGGGCATGGCGCCGCAGGTGCACCGGCGGCGCACCATGACCCGGCGCACCCTGGTCATCCTCGACGAGATCCACCACGCCGGCGACTCCCGGTCCTGGGGCGACGGGGTGAAGGCCGCCTTCGAACCCGCCGTACGCCGGTTGATGCTCACCGGGACGCCGTTCCGCTCCGACGACAACCCGATCCCGTTCGTCAGCTACGAGCGGGGCGGGGACGGGCTCCTGCGTTCCCGCGCCGACTCGGTGTATGGCTACTCCGACGCCCTGCGCGACGGCGTGGTCCGGCCGGTGCTCTTCCTGGCGTACTCCGGGGAGACCCGCTGGCGTACCAACGCGGGGGAGGAGCTGGCGGCGCGCCTGGGTGAGCCGATGACCCAGGACCTGGTGGCGCAGGCGTGGCGTACCGCCCTGGACCCGGCCGGTGACTGGATGCCGCAGGTGCTGCGGGCCGCCGACGCCCGACTCACCGTGCTGCGCAACGCCGGCATGGCCGACGCCGGTGGTCTGATCATCGCCACCGACCAGCAGACCGCCCGCTCGTACGCCAAGCTGATCGAGCAGGTGACCGGCGAGAAGGCCGCCGTGGTGCTCTCCGACGACCAGGGCGCGTCCGCCCGGATCGCGACGTTCGCGGCGTCCGAGCAGCGCTGGCTGGTCGCGGTGCGGATGGTGTCCGAAGGGGTCGACATCCCGCGACTGGCGGTCGGGGTCTACGCCACGAGCGCCAGTACGCCGCTCTACTTCGCCCAGGCGATCGGCCGGTTCGTGCGGGCCCGTCGGCCGGGGGAGACCGCGTCGGTCTTCCTGCCCAGCGTGCCGCACCTGCTCGGGTTGGCCAGCGAGATGGAGACCGAGCGCGACCACGTCCTCGGCAAACCCAAGGAAGCCGACGGTTTCGACGACGACCTGCTGGAACGTGCCCAGCGCGACGAGCAGGCCAGCGGGGAGTTGGAGAAGCGGTTCGCGGCGCTCTCGGCCACCGCCGAGCTGGACCAGGTGATCTTCGACGGCGCGTCGTTCGGTACCGCTGCCCAGGCCGGCACCCCCGAAGAGGAGGAGTACCTCGGCCTGCCCGGCCTGCTCACCGCCGACCAGGTGTCGCTGCTGCTGACCAAGCGGCAGGCCGCACAGCTGGCCGCCCAACGCCGTCGTACGGCCGACAGGGCCGCTGAGCCGGCCGCTGCGCCCACCGCGGCGCCCCCGGCACCCATGAGCGCCGCCCAGCGTCGGGTGGCGCTCCGGCGTCAACTGAACGCCCTCGTGGCCGCCCGACACCACCGCACCGGCCAGCCGCACGGCAAGATCCATGCCGAACTGCGCCGGCTCTGCGGCGGCCCGCCGAGCGCCCAGGCCACCATCGAGCAGCTCGAGGAACGCATCGCCACCGTGCAGACCCTCTAGCACGCCGGCCGCCGGGCAGGCGCCGGGCTGGGCTGGGCTGGCTGGGGCCGGGCTGGCTGGCGCCGGGCCGGGCTGGCTGCTTGATCAACTCGGTTTCCTGAAAAACGCGGTGTCCGCGCGAGGTGGACAGCGCGACTTCCGTGAAACCGAGTGGATCACCGTGCCCTGCCGCCGCTGAGGATCGCCTGCCCGGATGCCCGACGCACGTTTGGACCGAAAAGCCGGCCGGAGGCACCCTCTGGGTGCCTCCGGCCGGCTATGTCGGTTTGCGGATTTAGTTCGCCATCAGATCGGCGCCACGCCAGCTGAAATCGGGCTCCGTAGCGAACCGCTCGGTGATCTTCACGAGATCCTCCGCGTACTTGTTCGCGTGGTGCCCGCAGAACACCAGCTCGCTCCCACCCGCCAGAGTGATCCGGAGCTTCCCGGCAGCATTGCAGCGGTCGCACCGTTCATCGGCGGCTGGGGGCGCCACCGTCTCGGGCGGCGGCGTGAGGGTCGGGGTCATCGCCTTCCTCCTCTGGTCGTCACCGATGAACAATCTCTTCGGTCGTTGCTCACCTATCGTGCAACACCCTTACTAGGCACTGCCTTCCCTGTGTGCCCGCGGGGGACCGAGGTCACACCTGGAAGGGACAGTGTGCCGTGCACCCAGGGTGCCACGTCAACGATCACATTCGTGCATCCGGACGATCACCATCTGGTGTTGCACACCAGGTGGTCAAAACGACACGTTGGGTTGACGAAACCCGCTCAGTCCAGGTAATCCCTGAGGACCTGCGACCGGGACGGGTGACGCAGCTTCGACATCGTCTTGGACTCGATCTGCCGGATCCGCTCCCGGGTCACCCCGTAGACCTGGCCGATCTCGTCGAGCGTCCGAGGCTGGCCGTCGGTCAGGCCGAAGCGCAGGCGTACCACACCCGCCTCACGCTCGGAGAGCGTCTGCAGCACCTGCTGGAGCTGGTCCTGCAGGAGCGAGAAGGAAACCGCGTCGACCGCAACCACGGCCTCGGAATCCTCGATGAAGTCGCCGAGCTGGCTGTCGCCCTCGTCGCCGATGGTCTGGTCCAGTGAAATGGGCTCCCGAGCGTACTGCTGGATCTCCAGCACCTTCTCGGGTGTGATGTCCATCTCCTTGGCCAGCTCCTCCGGAGTGGGCTCGCGGCCCAGATCCTGGAGCAGCTCACGCTGTATGCGGCCGAGCTTGTTGATGACCTCGACCATGTGCACCGGGATGCGGATGGTACGGGCCTGATCGGCCATTGCTCGGGTGATGGCCTGTCGGATCCACCAGGTGGCGTACGTGGAGAACTTGTAGCCCTTGGTGTAGTCGAACTTCTCGACCGCCCGGATCAGGCCGAGGTTGCCCTCCTGGATCAGGTCGAGGAAGGCCATGCCACGGCCGGTGTAGCGCTTGGCCAGCGACACCACCAGTCGGAGGTTCGCCTCCAGGAGGTGGTTCTTGGCCCGCTCGCCGTCCCGGGAGATCCAGCCCAGGTCACGGACCATCTCCCGGACGAGCTTCTCCTCGCCCTCGTCGGCGGCCCGCAGCCGCTCGGCGGCGTAGAGCCCGGCCTCGATCCGCTTGGCCAGTTCCACCTCCTGCTCGGCGTTGAGCAGCGGAACCTTGCCGATCTGCTTCAGGTACGCCCGCACGGAGTCGGCGGAGGCGGTCAGCTCGGCGTCACGTCGCGCCTGCTTGAGGGCCTCGGACTCCTCGTCGTCCCACTCGAAGTCGTTGTCGGTCGCCGAGGCGGCGGCGTCGGTCTCGGCGGCCTGGGCCAGCTCGGCCGGCTCCTCGACCACCACATCCTCGATCGCGGCGGCCAGCTCCTCCGGGTCGATCTCGCCCTCGGCGCCCTCGCCCTTGGCCTTGCCGGCGGCCTTGGTCGGCTTGGCTCCGGCAGCCGCTGCCACCGTCGCCTTGGTGGCTCGGGTCGACCGGGTCGCCTTCGCCGGCGTCGCCGCGGCGGCCTCGGCGGCGGTGCCGGTCGCCTTGCGGGCGGCCACCTTGCGCGGGCCCGGCGTCGACGGGGCGTCGTCGGCGGCGGGCGCCTGCTTCGGGGCCGGCGCGGCTGCCTTCTTGGTGGTCTTGGCGGTGGTGGCCCGGGACGCCGGCGTGGTCGAGCGGGCCGCGGCGACGCGGCGACGGGTGCTCGCCGAGCCGTCCACCACGACGGTCACTCCCGCCTCGGAGAGCGCCCGCAGGATCTTCTTGGCCTGGGCCGGAGTCACCTCGGCGGACTCGACGGTGCGCGCGAGCTGGGCCGACGTGAGCTGGCCACCGGCGCTCTGCGCGTGGGCGATCAGGGTGTCGGTGAGCGAGCGAACGTCGGCGCCGGGCTGGCGGGGTTCTGTCACGAATGACCTTCCGGAGGCGAAGAGCGGGCACGGCGTGTTCGTCCAGCGCAGCGAGGGTTACCGTGCCGGGCGATGTGGTTGAGGGACCCCCGTGTCACGGTCCGGCCGGTGATCGGCGGTCCGTGCCGCGTGGGCAGGGGTGAATTGTAACGCCGTCTGCGGCGATCATCCTGCTCCGCACCGCGTACCGCCGGTGGGGACCGTCAGCGCGGCGGAGATGTTGGCTTCGCGGTAATGATAGCCGCGTGGCCGGCGAAGGGCGCCCGTCGTCGAGCCCGGCGGTGCGCAGATCGTGTCCGAACCGCCGCCTGAGCAGCGGGTACGCGGTTGGTGCGGTGGTGGCGAGGGTGCCGGCGGGGATCACCGGGACCACCGGCGGCCTGGCCGGTGGTGGCCCCACCAGGTCGCGGTTGGGCAACGGTTGCGAGCTGAGCATGGACAGGGCGGTAAGCACTTAAGCGACATTACCAACCTAAAGGGGCATATTTGCTGAGGTTGGCCCGGTCAGTCCGCGCCTGTGGGCCAGGTGGCCCCGCAGGGGGATGCCCTGCGCAAACATCCCGGTCTGGTGCCGTCGCACCGCGTGGGGAACGATGATCTTCGGAAGCCGGGTCGCCAGTTCCACCCACCTGCACCCGGCGTGCGGAAAGAGGCGAATCATGACCAACTCGGCTACGCCGCCGTCGGAGCTGCTGGCCATCGCGCTGGAGGTCGCCCGGGACGCGGCGGACACCGCGTACCGGATGCGCGCCGAGGGGGTCGTCGTGGCCGCCACCAAGAGCACCGTCACCGACGTGGTCACCGCCGCCGACCGGGCGGTGGAGCGGCAGATCCTCGACGCGCTGGCCGCGCTCCGCCCGGACGACTCGGTGCTCGGCGAGGAGTACGGCGAGGGGACCTCCGACGCGGGGCGCAGCGGGGTGCGCTGGATCGTCGACCCGATCGACGGCACCGTGAACTACCTGTACGGGCTGCCGCACTCGGCGGTCTCGCTGGCTGCCGAGGTGGACGGGGTGGTGGTCGCCGGCGTCGTGCGCAACGTGAGCACCGGCGAGGAGTGGACCGCCACGGCCGGCGGCGGTGCCTGGCGCGACGGCGTCCGGCTGCACTGCTCCGTCGAGGTCGACCTGGGGCAGGCGCTGGTCGGCACCGGCTTCGGCTACGACGCCGCCCGCCGGGCGCACCAGGCGCGGGTGGTGGCCGGGCTGATCGCACACGTGCGGGACATCCGTCGGCTCGGCGCCGCCGCGCTGGACCTCTGCCTGGTCGCCGAGGGGCGCCTCGACGCGTACTTCGAGAAGGGTCTTGCGGCCTGGGACCTGGCGGCGGGCGGGCTGGTGGCCGCCGAGGCGGGGGTTCGGGTCGCCGGCCTGGCCGGTCGACCGCCCGGGCCGGACCTGGTGGTCGCGGCCCCGCCCGCGCTCTTCGCGCCGCTGCACGATCGGCTGGCCGCCCTGGACGCGTCCGGCGGTCCCTGACGCCGGGGCGGTTACGCCGTCACTTGGCGGGTGGGGACGGGCAGGAGCCCTTGGGCGCCACCGGCGGGCCCGAGTCGCCGAGGGACTGGTTGACCTCGGTCGTGGTGGCGAGCTGCTGGAAGCGGTTGCCCAGCACCACGTCCACGGTGTCGTCGGTGCGCTTCGGGTCGTAGCCCGGCACGGCGTTGTTGAGGAAGTACGCCTGGAGCAGGTGCGCGGAACCGACGCCCTTCGGGCCGAACCGCAGCACCGCGACGCTGTCGACCTTCTTTTCGTTCCCGGTCTTCTTGACCTGGAACTGTCGGTTGCTGAACTCGTCGGCGACGGTGTGGGCGAGGCCGGGCTGGTCTGTGGCGTTGAATACGTTGATCTTGACGTCCTTGCGCTCGCGCAGGGTCAGATCCGCCAGTGGCCAACCCTCGGGGCAACCCGCCGCGGTGCCCGCGTTGCCCTGGCTGTCGCGGACCACGGCGACGACGACGAAGACCAGGGCGATGACCGCCAACAGGCCGACGACGACGAGTGCTCGCACGCGCGCAAAACTCATCAGGGCACTCCCCGGACCTCAGGTGGGTGGTGACGGCCAGGAACGATCGCTCAGGCCGCCGGCCGTCGAATACGCCGCTGAGGTTAACGGTTGTCCGGCCGTCGCGTGGAAACAGCCCGACATGCCGGCGCGGCGACCGCGAACCGGGTACTACTACCCCTATCTTCGTGTCGCCTGAATCACATTGGGAACAACTTCGCGTGCGGGGGCGTACATCTCAGCCGCAAGGGCGGTATACATGCCTCGCCCAAGGGGGGGTAAGGTTCCGCGCTCGCAGGGGAGTCGCCCCAGCGAGCTCGACCCGTTCGGTCCTCGGGTCGGGTGCCCGACACAAGTGGTGGCCGGCCAGCGGAACCGAAACAGCGTCGTCCGGCGTTACAACCGGAAGCGACAACATCGATATGGGAGAGTGAAACCGATGGCCACCGACTACGACGCCCCGCGTCGCGACGAGGTCGACCTCGGCGAGGACAGCCTGGAAGAGCTCAAGGCACGGCGCGTCGACTCACAGTCGGGCGCGGTGGATGTCGACGAGGCCGAGGTGGCCGAGAGCTTCGAGCTGCCCGGTGCCGATCTGGCCGACGAGGAGCTCACGGTCAAGGTGCTTCCGATGCAGCAGGACGAGTTCAGGTGCGCCCGCTGCTTCCTGGTCCACCACCGTAGCCAGCTGGCGGTCGAGCGCAACGGCGAGCTGATCTGCCGCGAGTGCGTCTGACAACCACGACACGGCGGCGGCCTCCGGAACGGGGCCGCCGCTGCCGGTGTAGGCATGCGTCAGCGGTGGGTACCTGCTTGACTCGTAGCGGGTAGCCACAGCACCGGGAGGTCCGATGAGCGATCGAGGCGGCACCACCGATGGCGGCACGGACGGCCTCGGCGCCACCGGTGGTGCGAGTGACGTCAGGGCCCCTGGTGGCGCGGGTGATCCTGGCGCCGACGGCGATGCGAGCGGCCTCGGTACTGACGGCGGCGCGAGCGACCTTGGTGCCACCGTCGCGGCGTTGACAGCTGACGACATCGAGCCGGCCCGTCGCCGCCAACTGCTGACCCGGATGGTCGGGCAGGCCCGCGCACGAGGCGTCTCCGACCTGTTCAAGCCCCGCGCCGCCGTGCGGTGGATGGTCGACACCGTCGCCGAGATCGCCCCGCACGTGCCGGTACGGGACCTGGACGCCCTGCGCCGGCACTTCCCCGGCCTGGACGACGCCGCCCTGGCCGACAGGCTCATCCGCAACGCGTCGAGGACCACCGCAGCGATCGGCGCGGCCGGCGGGGGTGTCGCCGCCGTCGAGTGGACTGTCGCCCCGACCCTGCTCTCCGCGCCGGTGCTGCTCGCCGCCGAGACCGTGGCTGTGGTGGCGGTGGAGCTGAAACTGGTGGGCGAGCTGCACGAGATCCACGGGGTGGCGCTGCCGACCGGCGGCAGCCAACGGGCGGTCGCCCTGGTGCATTCCTGGGCCACCCAGCGGGGCGTCAACCCGATGGTGCCCGGCGTGGGTGTGGGAGCGATCCTCGGCACCGCCGCCCGCAAGGAACTCCGCGACATGCTGCTGCGGCGGTTCGGTCGCAACCTCACCACGCTCGGGCCGTTCCTGACCGGCGCTGCGGTGGCCAGCTTCCTCAACCGCCGGGCCACTCAGCAGATGGCCGAACAACTCCAGGTCGACCTGCGTCGGCGGGGCATCGCCCGGCCCGCGCCACCGACGGCCCTCCCGGGCCCGCCAACCGGCACCTGAGCCCGCCTTCGCCGTCCGGGGCGGGACCCTGAGCCCGCCTTCGCCGTCCGGTCTGAGCGGGGCCTTCCGGCCGTCGGGTCAGGCCGGTTTCCGGCGTCGGGTCAGGCCGGCTCGCCCGCCGTCGGGTGGGACTGCGTCAGGGCGTCCCGCGCGGCCAGCACCGCCTCGGCCAGCTCGACCGGGTGGCGGGTGCTGACCACCCAGAACGGGGTCGGGTCCGCCGGATCGTTGAGGATCACCTGCACGGCGCCACCGATCCATGGTCGCTGTACCACGAAGGCGAGCGGGTCCGCGCCGACGCCGAGCACCTCACGTCGGCCGGCCACGTCCAGCGGCACCACGTCGGCCACGAAACGTACCGGCAGGCGGGCGTCGTCCACCCGCAGCTCGCCATCGGCCACCCCGACCCGGATCCGGCCCAGCCACCACAGCCCGGCCGCGGTGAGCGGCACCAGCACGACGAACGGCAGCCAGGCGCGGACGCCGGAGGCGCCCATCCAGATCTCGACGGCCAGCAACGCGGCGGCCACCAGCCCGGCCAGCCACAGCCACCAGGGCAGATCCAGCCGCTCGGCGTACGCCGCACGGGCGGCGACGGGCGGCTGATCGGCGGACGGGGAGGACGACATGCTCACTCCTGCGAGGGTACGGCGCACGGCGGCGCGACGAACCGGCAGGATGGCAGGGTCACCCCGCGAACCGGACGGAAGAGGGGACCCGTGACCGACGTCGTACCCGTGCCCGTGCAGCTGCTCGACAGCGAGCTGCCGCTGCCCACGTACGCCCATCCCGGCGACGCCGGGGCCGACCTGGTGGCGGCCGCGGACGTGGAGCTGCCGCCCGGTGGTCGTGCCCTGGTGCCCACCGGGGTGGCCATCGCGTTGCCCGAGGGGTACGTGGGCCTGGTCCATCCGCGCTCCGGTCTGGCGGCCAGGCTCGGCGTGACGGTGCTCAACGCGCCCGGTACGGTCGACGCCGGCTACCGGGGTGAGATCCTGGTCAACCTGATCAATCATGATCGGGATGTGCCGGCGAAGATCTCCCGCGGCGACCGGATCGCGCAGCTCGTGGTCCAGCAGGTCGCACGGGCGCGGTTCGAGCCGGTGGTCGAGCTGCCCGCGTCCCGGCGTGGGACCGGTGGGCACGGGTCCACCGGTGGGCACGCCGGGCTGGTGCCGTCGCCGACGGGTCAGGACCGGGTCGAGCGGCGGCCGAGCGAGCCGGGCCGCGGGCAGACGGAAGAGGTGGCAGGGTGAGTGTGAACAGCGGAGGGCAGGCGCAGTGATCTTCTCCCGAAAGCGGGCCGACGCCGAGCGGCAGACCCGTGACGAGCGGGTTACCCAGGTCCCGGACCAGGGCGATGCGGCGCCGACGCTGGAGCGCGGCCCGTACGACATCTCCGAGAGCTACGACGACGTGCAGCGCCTCGACCTCGGCAGCCTGCACATCCCGGCGATCGCCGACGTCGAGGTGCGGGTGCAGGCCGACCCGCAGGGTGTGATCCAGCAGGTGGTGCTGGTGCACGGCGACAACGCGCTCCAGCTGGGCGTCTTCGCCGCCCCCCGGTCCGAGGGGATCTGGGACGAGGTGCGCGAGGAGATCCGGCAGTCGCTGCTCCGCGACGGCGCGAGCGCGCAGGAGGTCGCCGGCGAGTACGGCCCGGAGCTGCACGCCCAGGTGCGTACCCCGGACGGCACCACGAACCTGCGGTTCGTCGGAATCGACGGGCCGCGCTGGATGGTCCGTGGCGTGTTCCAGGGCCCGGTGGCCACCGACCCGGCCCTGGGCGGGCCGCTCGTCGAGTGCCTGGACGGCCTGGTGGTCGACCGTGGGCAGGAGGCGAAGCCGGTCCGCGAGCCGCTGCCGCTGCGGTTGCCCCGGGAGGTCGCCGACCAGGCCGCGGCCGAGGCGGACGACGCCGCCGCCGCACCGCGTCAGGTCTGACCCGCGCGCACCGGCCCGCCGGAACCAGCCCCGTCGGCGTACGCTGGCGGGACGGTTCCGGCGCCGCCGGGGCCGGCCGGGAACGGCGAGCGTGGAGAGGGTGACGCGGAGGTCATGACGGCCGACGAGAGCCGGGTGTCGCTGCGGCGCATCCTGCAGAGGTTCACCGCCAGCGAGGCCGAGATCGAGGCGCAGGAGCTGCGTCGGGAGAGCGCCGAGTGTGGCGGGATCCCCGCCCAGCAGTGCTCCCGGGGGCAGATGGTCTCGGTCGCCGGTCGGTTGCGCACCGTGGTCTACACCCCGCGCACCAACCTGCCCACCCTTGAGGCCGACCTGTACGACGGCAGTGACGTGGTCACTCTCGTCTGGCTGGGTCGGCGGCACATCGCCGGGATCGAGCCGGGCCGGCACCTGACCGCCCGTGGCCGGGTGGCGGTGCGCGACGACCGCAAGGTCATCTACAACCCCTACTACGAGCTGGACTCGCCCAAGTGACGACACTGCGGACGAAAGGCCGGCGATGACGACGGGACAGGACCGGGCGGCACAGCCCGAGACGGGCCCTCAGGACGAGGAGCGGCTGCCGACGATCGCCGAGCAGATGGCCGACCAGCTCGGCGGCTGGCGCGGGTTGGTCGAGTCGAGCATCCCGGTCGTCGTCTTCGTCCTCGCCAACATCATCGGCGAGCTGCGGCCGGCGGTGATCGCCTCGGTCTCCGTCGCGGTGCTGATCGCCGGGGTGCGGTTGGCTCAACGCCGGCCCGTCCGGCACGCCGTCAACGGGCTCTTCGGTGTCGGTGTCGGCGCGGCCATCGCGTGGCGCACCGGCAACGAACGTGACTTCTACCTCCCCGGCATCCTCTACGGCATCGGGTACGGCGTGGCCCTGCTGATCTCGGCCGCGATCCGGCAGCCGCTGGTGGGCTGGATCTGGTCGGTGCTGGTCGCCAAGGGCCGTTCGGAGTGGCGCAGCGACCCGAAGCTGGTCCGCACCTTCACCCAGCTGACAGTGCTCTGGGGTGTGGTCTGGCTGGCCAAGGTGGGCGTGCAGGCCGGGCTCTACCTGGCCCACCAGGACACCGCGCTGGGTGTGGCCCGGCTGGCGCTGGGCTACCCGCCGTACGCGCTGCTGCTGCTGATCACGGTCTGGACGGTTCGCCGGGTCACCCGGGAGTCGTCGCCGGCCCCGCTGCCCAGCGCCTGAGCGAGGCCGGGCCACCCGGCCGCTCACTGCGGCCCTGCGGTCAGCGGGAGCCGCGGGTCCGTTCGACGCTGTCCGCCCCGAGGATCACCGCGCGAACGTCGTCCTCCACCTCGGCGGTGCAGACGAAGATCAGCTCGTCGCCGGCCTCGATCGGGTCGTCCGGGCTCGGCACCAGGACCCGCTTGCCGCGCAGGATCGCCACCAGCGCGGAGTCACGGGGCAGCGGCACCGCGTGGATCGGTTGACCCACGTACGGGGCGGTCGGCGGCAGGGTGATCTCGACCAGGTTCGCCTCACCCTGCCGGAAGGTCATCAGCCGGACCAGGTCGCCGACGGTGACCGCCTCCTCGACCAGTGCGGCCATCACCCGCGGCTTGCTCACCGCGACGTCCACGCCCCACTGCTCGGTGAACAGCCACTCGTTCTCGGCCCGGTTGACCCGGGCGACCACCCGGGGCACCGCGAACTCGGTCTTGGCCAACAGCGACAGCACCAAATTGGTCTTGTCGTCGCCGGTCGCCGCGACCACGACGTCGCACCCGGCGACGTCGGCCTCCTCCAGGCTGGTCAGCTCGCACGCGTCGGCCAGCACCCACTCGGCGTCCGGCACCCGGTCCGGGCGCAGCATCTTGGGCTGGCGCTCGATCAGCATCACCTGGTGGCCGTTGTCGATCAACTCCTGGGCGATCGAGCGGCCCACGTTGCCCGCGCCAGCGATGGCGACTCGCATGGTCAGTGCCCTCCTTCCGGCGCCGTCGCCGCCACCGACGTGACCGTCGCCACGATGTCGTCGCTGACCAGCATGAACACCTGGTCACCCTCTTGCAGGACGGTGGAGCCGGTGGGCAGCGTGCCGATGCCGAAGCGGATCAGGTAGGCCACCCGCGCTCCGGCCGCCTCCTCCAGGGTCCGCACCGGTCGACCGATCCAGTCCTTGTGCACCGGCACCTCGACGATCGACACGGTGCTCGTGGGGTCGCGGAAGATCTCCACGTTGCCCTCCGGCACCAGGTGTCGCAGCATCCGGTCCGCCGTCCACCGCACCGTCGCCACGGTGGGGATGCCCAGCCGCTCGTAGACCTGTGCCCGGCGCTGGTCGTAGATGCGGGCGGCGACCCGGGACACGCCGAACGTCTCGCGGGCCAGCCGGGCCGAGATGATGTTGGAGTTGTCGCCGCTCGACACCGCCGCGAAGGCGTCAGCGCGTTCGATGCCGGCCTGCCGGAGCACCTCGCCGTCGAAACCGGCACCGGTCACCGTGATCCCGGCGAAGTCGGGGCCGAGCCGGCGGAAGGCGTCGGCGTCCTGGTCGATCACCGATACCGAGTGCCCTCGGGACTCCAGGCTGTGGGCGAGGGTCGACCCGACCCGACCACACCCCATGATCACGACGTGCACGCTGTCCCTCCCAAGGTGCGCACCACTCCCGCTGCCGGTGGCCTTCCGAGTGCGAGCCTGCCACGTCCCGGTCGCGAGCGGGGACCGACCGTACCCCGCCGTGCTGAACGGCCGTGATCGCCCACCCCCGCGCCCCCGCCGTGGTGGTCGTACCCTTGGCGTTCGTGGCCAGTCCCACCTCGCTGCTGAAGCGGCTTCTGCTCGGTCGACCGTTCCGGTCCGACCGGCTGCAGCACACCCTCCTGCCGAAGCGCATCGCGCTTCCCGTCTTCGCCTCCGACGCGCTGTCCAGCGTCGCGTACGCGCCCGACGAGATCCTGTTGACCCTGTCCATCGCCGGTGCCTCCGCGTACGTCTTCTCGCCGTGGATCGCCCTGGCCGTGGTCGTGGTCATGCTCACCGTGGTGGCCAGCTACCGGCAGAACGTGCACGCCTACCCGTCCGGTGGTGGTGACTACGAGGTGGCCACCGTCAACCTGGGTCCGAAGTTCGGCGTCGGGGTGGCCAGCGCGTTGCTCGTCGACTACGTGCTCACGGTGGCGGTGTCGGTCTCCTCCGGGGTGGCCAACCTGGGCTCGGTCGTGCCGTTCGTGGCCACCCACAAGGTCCTGATCGCGGTGAGCGCGGTGGTCCTGCTGAGCGCGGTCAACCTGCGCGGTCTGCGCGAGTCGGGCACCGCGTTCGCCATCCCCACCTACGGCTTCGTCATCGTGATGGGCGGGATGCTGCTCACCGGGCTGTTCCGGGTCTTCGTGCTGGGTGACGAGCTCCGCGCGCCGAGCGCCGACCTGGTCATCCAGGCCGAGCACAGTGTGACCGGTTTCGCGCTCATCTTCCTGCTGCTGCGGACGTTCAGCTCGGGCGCCGCCGCGCTCACCGGCGTGGAGGCGATCTCCAACGGGGTCCCCGCGTTCAAGGCGCCGAAGAGCCGCAACGCCGCCACCACCCTGCTGCTGCTCGGCAGCATCTCGGTGAGCATGCTGGTCGGCATCATCTGGCTGGCCCGTCTGACCCACCTGCAGTTCGTCGAGGATCCGGGCCTGCAGATCGTCGCCGGCCCCGAGGGGTACGTGCAGAAGACGGTCACCACCCAGCTCGGCGAGACGGTCTTCGGGTCCGGGTCGATCCTGCTCTACGTGGTGGCCGGGATGACCGCCCTCATCCTGTTCCTGGCCGCCAACACCGCGTTCAACGGGTTCCCGGTGCTCGGCTCGATCCTCGCCCAGGACCGCTACCTGCCCCGGCAGTTCCACACCCGGGGTGACCGGCTGGCGTTCTCCAACGGCATCGTCTTCCTGGCCCTCTTCGCGATCGTGCTGATCGTCGGCTTCCAGGCCGAGGTGACCCGACTCATCCAGCTCTACATCGTCGGGGTGTTCGTCTCGTTCACCGTCTCCCAGGCCGGCATGATCCGGCACTGGAACCGGCACCTGCGTACCGAGCGGGACCCGGAGGCGCGCCGCCGGATGCACCGGTCGCGGGCCATCAACACGTTCGGCGCGGGCCTGACCGGCGCGGTGTTGGTGATCGTCCTGATCACCAAGTTCCTGCTCGGCGCGTGGATCGCGATCGCCGCGATGGCGGTGATCTACGTGTTGATGCTGGCCATCCGCCGGCACTACGACCGGATCGCCGTGGAGCTGACGCCGCCGGATGAGGGCCGGGCCGTGCTGCCCGCCCGCAACCACGCGATCGTGCTGGTCAGCAAGCTGCACCAGCCGACGCTGCGGGCCATCGCCTACGCCCGCGCCACCCGACCGGACACGCTGACCGCGGTGACCGTCAACGTCGACGAGTCGGACACCCGGGACCTGCAGGCCGACTGGGAGCGCCGGGAGATGGCGATCCCGCTCACCGTTGTCGACTCGCCGTACCGGGAGATCACCCGGCCGATCCTGGACTTCGTCGCCTCCACCCGCCGCAAGTCGCCCCGCGACGTGGTCACCGTGTTCATTCCGGAGTACGTGGTCGGCCGGTGGTGGGAGAACCTGCTGCACAACCAGAGCGCGCTGCGCCTCAAGGGCCGGCTGCTCTTCGAACCGGGGGTGATGGTGGTCAGCGTGCCGTGGCAGCTCGCGTCGACGGCGAGCAAGAACCTGGACCGGCTGGACGCCACGCTGTCCCGGACCCCGGCGCGCGGGCCGCGCAGCGCCGTCCCGCCGCCGGTCGCCGTGCCGCCGGTGGTCGCCGCGCCGTCCGGCGAGGGTGAGCAGCGCGGAGGTAGTGCGACGAGGGGGAACACCAGTGACTGAGCCGGGCAGTCGGACCGCGACACCTCGGACGCCGTCGGCGTCGGGTTCCTCGGCCCTGGAGCGGGGCCTGGCCGAGGCGGACCGGGTCGAGCTGACCGTCGACGCGGTCGCCCCGGGCGGGCACTGTGTGGCCCGGGTGGACGGGCAGGTGGTCTTCGTCCGGCACGCGCTGCCGGGTGAGCGGGTCATCGCCGAGGTCACCGAGGTGCACAAGGGGTTCGTCCGGGCCGACGCGGTGACAGTGCTGGACCCCTCACCGGACCGGGTCGAGCCACCCTGCCCGTACGCGAAGCCGGGCGCCTGCGGTGGCTGCGACCTTCAACACGTCGCCCCGGCCGCACAGCTGGCCTGGAAGACGGCCGTGGTGCGCGAACAGCTGGTCCGCCTCGGCGGGCTGACCGACGTCGAACTGGACCGGCTCGGCGTCCGGGTCGAGGCGCTGCCCGGCGGGCTGCTGGGTTGGCGCTCCCGGGTCCGTTACGCGGTCGACGGCGCGGACCGGGCCGGACTGCTCAAGCACCGCTCGCACGAGGTGGTGCCGATCGACAGGTGCCGGATCGCCCACCCGGCCATCCAGGAGCTGCCGGTGCTCACCCCCACCGGCGCGCGCTGGCCGGCCGCCGAGGCGGTGGAGACCGTCGCCAGCACCGGAGGGGACGTGACAGTCACCGAGCTGCGCGACGGGGTGCCCACCCCGGTCAGTGGCCCGACCGAGGTCCGCGAGGTCGCCGCCGGACGGGACTGGACGCTGCCCGCGTCCGCGTTCTGGCAGGTGCACCCGGCTGCGGCGGACACCCTCGCCACCGCGGTGCTGGAGATGCTGGACCCGCAGCCGGGCGAGACCGCCTGGGACCTCTACGGCGGTGCGGGGCTGTTCGCCGCCGGGCTGGCCGCACGGGTCGGCGCGACCGGGCGGGTGACGCTTGTCGAAGCGGCGGCGCAGGGTGTCACCGCCGCCCGGGAGAACCTCGCCGACCTGCCCACCGTCGAGGTGGTCGCGGCCCGGGTGGAGACCGCGCTGGCCCGCCGACGGATAACCGGCCCGGTCGACGTGGTGGTGCTCGACCCGCCGCGCTCCGGGGCCGGCGCCCCGGTCGTCCGCGCGTTGGCCGCCGCCGGCCCCCGGGCTGTCGCGTACGTGGCCTGCGACCCGGCGGCGTTCGCCCGGGACGTGCGCACCTTCGCCGACCTCGGGTGGCGGCTGGCGGCGCTGCGGGGCTTCGACCTCTTCCCGATGACCCAGCACGTCGAGCAGGTCGGGCTGCTGCTCCCGCCGGCCTGAGCGGGAGTGTCGCCGGCCACCCGAGGATCGCCGGCCGGCGCCTGACCGGTTGCTCAGCCGCCAACTCCCCGCCCGGCCGGGGTGGCCGGGGCTCGGGCCGAGCTGCGGAGTACCGGGCGGCCGATAGACTCTCCGGTCATGAGTGTTGAAGAGGACACGGCCAACCACGGCCGGCTGCTGGGGACGGTTCGCGGTCCGCAGGACGTCAAGCGGATGTCCGGCGAGGAGCTGGACGTCCTCGCCGCCGAGATCCGGGACTTCCTGATCACCAAGGTGTCCCGTACCGGCGGGCACGTCGGGCCCAACCTCGGTGTGGTCGAGCTGACGCTCGCCATGCATCGCGTCTTCGACTCCCCCCGGGACCGGCTCCTGTTCGACACCGGCCACCAGGCGTACGTACACAAGATCATTACCGGGCGTCAGGCCGGCTTCGACAAGCTCCGCCAGCGCGGTGGCCTCTCCGGCTACCCCAGCCAGGCCGAGAGCGAGCACGACCTCATCGAGAACTCGCACGCCTCCACCGCGCTCTCCTACGCCGACGGCCTGGCCAAGGCGTACGCCCTGCGGGGCGAGGCGCGCAGCGTGGTGGCGGTGGTCGGCGACGGCGCCCTGACCGGCGGCATGTGCTGGGAGGCGCTGAACAACATCGCCACCGCCGGCAACTCGCTGGTCATCGTGGTCAACGACAACGGCCGGTCGTACTCGCCGACCATCGGCGGCCTGGCCGACCACCTCTCCTCACTGCGCCTCAACCCCGGCTACGAGAAGGTCCTCGACACCGTCAAGGACGCCCTCGGCTCCACCCCGCTGGTCGGCAAGCCCATGTACGAGGTGCTGCACGCCGTCAAGAAGGGCATCAAGGACGCGGTCGCCCCGCAGGCCATGTTCGAGGACCTCGGCATCAAGTACGTGGGCCCGGTGGACGGGCACGACGTGGCGGCGGTCGAGGCGGCGCTGCGCGCGGCCAAGAACTTCGGCGGCCCGGTGATCGTGCACGCCGTCACCCGCAAGGGGTACGGCTACCGCCCGGCCGAGGAGGACGAGGCGGACTGCCTGCACGGCCCCGGCGGCGCCTTCGACGTGGAGACCGGCGCGCTGCTGGCCGCCCCGGCCGTGAAGTGGACGCACGTCTTCGCCGACGAGCTGCTCGCCGTCGCCGACGAGCGTCCGGACGTGGTGGGCATCACCGCCGCGATGGCCGAGCCGACCGGCATCGCCAAGCTGGCCCGCAAGTACCCCGAGCGGGTGTACGACGTGGGCATCGCCGAGCAGCACGCCGCCACCTCGGCGGCCGGGTTGGCGCTCGGCGGGCTGCACCCGGTGGTCGCTGTTTACGCCACCTTCCTCAACCGCGCCTTCGACCAGGTCCTGCTGGACGTGGCGATGCACAAGCTGCCGGTGACCTTCGTGCTGGACCGGGCGGGCATCACCGGCCCGGACGGCCCCAGCCACTACGGCATCTGGGACATGTCGGTCTTCGGTGTGGTGCCGGGGCTGCGGATCGCCGCACCCCGCGACGCCGCCACCCTGCGCGAGGAGCTGCGCGAGGCGCTGGCCGTCGACGACGGCCCGACAGTGGTGCGGTTCCCGACCGGCACCGTCGCCGCGGACCTGCCGGCGCTGCGCCGGGTCGGCCCGGTCGACGTGCTGGCCGAGTCCGCCCGTACCGACGTGCTGCTCGTCGCCGTCGGCTCCTTCGGCCAACTGGGCATGGAGGTGGCCGCCCGGGTCGCCGAGCAGGGCTACGGGGTCACCGTCGTGGACCCGCGCTGGGTGCGTCCGGTCCCGGCGGAGCTGGTCGACCTGGCCGCCCGCCACCGGCTCGTGGTCAGCGTCGAGGACGGTGTCCGGGTCGGCGGTGTGGGTGACGCGCTCGCCCAGGCGATGCGGGACGCCGACGTCCGGGTGCCGCTCAAGGACCTGGGTGTGCCGGCCGGGTGGCACCCGCACGGCACCCGCGCGCAGATCCTCGCCGACCTGGGCCTGACCGCCCAGGACGTGGCCCGCGACGTCACCGGCTGGATCTCCAGCCTGGACGCCACCCCGGACCGCCTCACCGCCAGCGACGCGGCCGCACAGAACTGACCCGCACACGACGACGGGCGCCCCGCACGGGGCGCCCGCCGTCGCGTCTACCCACCCTCGTCCTGCTCGCCGATCTTGCACTTTCGGTTGACGTAATGCCCCTTGAGCCCCGATTTGTCGCCGCAGAAAGTGCAAGATCGCGGGGCGGGAGAGGGGGCGAGGGG
>NZ_JNZS01000031.1 GCF_000718515.1 Micromonospora parva
ACCCCACCCCACCCCCGCCGGTCGATCATGGGGTTAGCGGCAGGCGTGGAGATCGAAAAGCCCGCCAACCTCATGATCAACCGATCAGGGGGTGGGGTCAGGCGGTGGGCAGGGGGTGAAGGGTGAAGGGGGTGGCCAGGTGGGGGGTGGCCAAAAGGGTGGGGTTCGCCGTGGCCAGGGCGGTCTGGCGGGAGCGGCGGGCTTGTTCCTGGTCCACCTCGTGGGCGTACGCCAGGTCGGGATCGACCAGCTGCACCATGTGCACCAGCAGGTCGCCGGTGAACAGCATCCGCTCGTCGGCTGCGGTCAGCAGCACCGACTGGTGGCCAGGGGTGTGGCCGGGGGTGGGCAGCAGACGTACCGCCGGGGTGAGGGTGGTCTCGCCCTCGACCACCCGGAGCTGGCCGGCGGCGCGCAACGGCCCGATCACGCCGGCCGGCAGCCCCGGGTTCAGCGTCTCCGCCGCGTCGACCTCGGCGCGTTGCACCAGGTAGCTCGCGTTCGGGAAGTACGGCTGCCCCGGCGTGCCGGTGACCGCCCAGCCGATGTGGTCGCTGTGCAGATGGGTCAGCACCACCGTGTCGACGTCGGCCGGGTCGATGCCGGCGGCGGCCAGCTCGGCGGGCATCCGGCCGGGCACCGGCGCCCAGCTCGCGGCGAGGGAGTCCGACGGCCCGATGCCGGCGTCGACGAGCGTCACCGGCCCGTCGTCGACCCGGATCGCGAAGCTGCGGAACGGCAGCCACCACTGCCCGTCGGCGGTCACCGAGCCGGGGTCGCGTCGGTCGGCCTCCGCCCAGTGAGCGGCTGTGGCCTGCGGAAACGCGTCCGCGCGAGGCTGGAAGAACTGACCCTCACCGTCGGTGAGCGCGGTGACCGTGATAGACCCGAGGGTGCGGTTCAGTGGCATCGGACGATGATTCCAGGGCATTCCTGTTCCGCGCAGTCCGGTTCCGCCGGCCGGTCGAGGCCGGCTGGGGGCTGCCGGTCCAATTGCAGTACGCTCGTACTGCTTGAGCACGTGTCCCCCGAGAGGAGCGCCGGCCGATGGCGAAGATCAAGGTAAACAACCCGGTCGTAGAACTCGACGGCGACGAGATGACCCGGATCATCTGGAAGCAGATCCGGGAGCAGCTGATCCTGCCCTACCTCGACGTCGACCTGCACTACTACGACCTGTCGATCCAGCACCGCGACGAGACCGACGACCAGGTCACGATCGACGCCGCCAACGCCATCAAGGAGCACGGCGTCGGCGTCAAGTGCGCGACCATCACCCCGGACGAGGCCCGGGTCGAGGAGTTCGGCCTGAAGAAGATGTGGCGGTCGCCCAACGGCACCATCCGCAACATCCTCGGCGGCGTCGTCTTCCGTGAGCCGATCATCATGTCCAACGTGCCGCGGCTGGTCCCCGGCTGGACCAAGCCGATCATCATCGGCCGGCACGCCCACGGTGACCAGTACAAGGCCACCGACTTCGTCGTCCCCGGCCCGGGCACGGTGACCATCACCTACACCCCGGCCGACGGCGGCACGCCGATGGAGATGGAGGTCGCCAACTTCCCCGGCGGCGGCATCGCCATGGGCATGTACAACTACGACGAGTCGATCCGGGACTTCGCCCGCGCCTCGTTCCGGTACGGCCTGGACCGCAACTACCCGGTCTACATGTCGACCAAGAACACCATCCTCAAGGCGTACGACGGCCGCTTCAAGGACATCTTCGCCGAGGTGTTCGAGGCGGAGTTCAAGGCCGAGTTCGACGCCGCCGGCCTCACCTACGAGCACCGGCTCATCGACGACATGGTCGCCGCCGCGCTCAAGTGGGAGGGCGGCTACGTCTGGGCCTGCAAGAACTACGACGGTGACGTGCAGTCCGACACCGTGGCGCAGGGCTTCGGCTCGCTGGGTCTGATGACCTCCGTCCTGCTCTCCCCGGACGGCCGTACCGTCGAGGCCGAGGCCGCGCACGGCACTGTCACCCGGCACTACCGGCAGTACCAGAAGGGCGAGAAGACCTCGACCAACCCGATCGCGTCGATCTACGCCTGGACCCGGGGCCTGGCCCACCGGGGCAAGCTGGACGGCACGCCGGCGGTCACCGAGTTCGCCAACACGCTGGAGCAGGTCATCGTCGACACCGTCGAGGGTGGCCAGATGACCAAGGACCTCGCGCTGCTCATCTCGCGCGACGCCCCGTGGCTGACCACCGACGAGTTCATGAACGCTCTCGACGAGAACCTGGCCCGCAAGCTCGCCGCCTGATCCGGGCGTACCGCGTCATCGGAGCCCGCCGGCACCCTGCCGGCGGGCTCCGGTGTGTCC
This sequence comes from Micromonospora parva, assembly GCF_000718515.1. Taxonomy (GTDB): domain Bacteria; phylum Actinomycetota; class Actinomycetes; order Mycobacteriales; family Micromonosporaceae; genus Micromonospora; species Micromonospora parva. The sequence goes on from NZ_JNZS01000031.1 coordinate 2,326, forward strand.
GGGGCCGCCACGCCGGCCGGCGTCACTGCTGCCGGCGCGCCTCGTTGACCAGGATGGACGAGATGCCAGTCGCGTCCAGGAAGGTTGACCACGGTCGACCCGCGGCACCGTGCGCCGATCAGCCAGCCTTCCCGGCTGTGCCGTGCACAGCCAGCCGTCCCTTCCCTGCGGGGGGCCCTGTCCCGGGCCCCCCGCGCCCTGTTTCCCGCAACGTCGGCCCGGCCGTGCTCAGCCCCAACGGCCACAGCGGGCCCGCTCAGGCGGCACGCAGCAGGTCGGCGGCGCGTTCCGGGGCGATGTCGTTGATGAAGACGCCCATCCCGGACTCGGAGCCCGCCAGGAACTTCAGCTTGTCGGTGGCCCGCCGGAAGCTGAACAGCTGTAGGTGCAGGTAACCCAACTCGCGATCGATCCGTACCGGGGCCTGGTGCCAGGCCGAGATGTACGGCATCGGCATGTCGAACAGGCCGTCGAAGCGGCGCAGCAGATCCAGGTAGAGCGGACCGAACGACTCCCGCTCGCTGTCGCTGAGCGCCGGGATGTCCGGCAGCACCCGGTGCGGCGCGACGTGCACCTCGAACGGCCAGCGCGCGGCCGCCGGGACGTACGCCGTCCAGTGTTCGTTCTCGGCGACCACCCGGTCACCGGTGGCCCGCTCGGCGGCCAGCACGTCCGCGTACAGGTTGCCCCCGCCGGTCCGCTCGGCGTGCCGGCGGGCCGCGGCCAGCATCGCGCGGGTGCGCGGCGTCACGAAGGGGTACGCGTAGATCTGCCCGTGCGGGTGGTGCAGCGTGACACCGATCTCGACGCCCCGGTTCTCGAAGCAGAAGACCTGCTCGACGCCGGGCAGCGCGCCGAGCGCCTCGGTGCGGTCGGCGAGCGCGTCCAACACGGTGCGGACCCGGCGCGGCGGCAGGCTGGCGAAGGACGCGTTGTGGTCGGAGGTGAAGCAGACCACCTCGCACCGGCCGACGCCCGGCCGGACCGGTGTGAACGGGGTGATCTCCCCGGGCTCCTCGGCCACCCGACCGCTCAGCGACGGAAACCGGTTCTCGAAGACCACCACGTCGTAGTCGGGTGCGGGGATCTCGGTCAGCCGGTCGCCCACCGACGGGTCGAGCGGGCACTCGTTCGCCGGTGGGAGGAAGGTGCGGGTCTGCCGGTGCACGGCGACCGCCACCCACTCGTCGGTCAGCGGGTCGTAGCGCAGTTGCGACGCGGGGGGAGGCGGTGGCAGGTCCCGGCGGTCCGGCTGGTCGCGGACCGCGTCGTCGCGCTCGTCGAAGTAGATCAGCTCCCGGCCGTCGGCCAGGTCGATCGCGGTGCGCTTCACGGCGCCGTCCCCTCAGTTGTCGGCGTGCGCGTCACGCGGCCCGCCCCCTGTCGCCTTCACCATGATCAGTTCGCCCACCCGTTCGTCGAGTACCCGCCGTGCGGCTGGGGGCAACCGATCGTCGCTGACCAGTACGTGGGCCGCCGCCAACTCGACGATCGAGGAGATGCCCACGGTGCCCCACTTGGTGTGGTCGGCGAGCACCACCAGTTGGTCCGCCGCGGCCACCAGCGCCCGGTCGGTCTCCGCCTCCATCAGGTTCGGGGTGGTGAAGCCGGCCCGCTCGGTGATGCCGTGCACGCCCAGGAAGAGCAGATCCAGGTGCAGTGACCGGACGGCCCCCACCGCGAGTGGGCCGACCAGCGCGTCCGACGGTGTGCGTACCCCGCCGGTGAGCACCACCGTCTGGTCCGGACGACCGCCCGCGTGCATGATCTCGGCCACCGGCAGCGAGTTCGTCACGACGGTCAGGTCGGGGACGTCCACCAGCCGGCGGGCCAGCTCGGCGGTGGTGGTGCCGGCGGAGAGCGCGACCGCCGCGCCGGGCCGGACCAGTTGGGCGGCCCGATCGGCGATGGCCGCCTTCTCCGGCAGTTGGCGGACCGACTTGGCGCGGAAGCCCGGCTCGTCGGTCGCGCTCGGCCCGGTCGTGGTGGCACCGCCGTGCACCTTGGCCAGCAGGCCGCGCTCGTGCAGCGCGTCCAGGTCACGCCGGATGGTCATGTCGGACACGCCGAACTCGCCGGCCAGCTCGCTGACCCGGACGCCGCCGGTCGAGCGGACCCGCTCCAGGATGGCCGCCTGCCGCTGCTGAGCGAGCATCCGCCGTGCCTCCCCGGGGTCCACGTACCCTCACGCGGTCAAACGTGTTCCAACAAAGATGAACACTAGCGCGTGCCGGTCAGCGGCGGAAGAAACGGGGTACGGCGACGCCTCAGGTGGACGGGATGGTCAGCTCCACCCAACCGGTCTCGGTCAGATGGTGCAGCACCGCCTGAACCGCGTCCGCCACGCTCACGTCACTGGTGTCGAGAACCAGATCCGCGTCGGTCGGCTCCTCGTACGGGTCGTCGATGCCGGTCATCCCGGTGAGCAGGCCGGCCCGCGCCCGCGCGTACAGGCCCTTGCGGTCCCTGCGCTCGCACACCTCCAGCGGAGTGGCCACGTGCACCAGCACGAAACCCGCCCCGGCGGCGAGAGCCATCTCCCGGGCGGTGGCGCGGGCCGCCGCGTACGGGGCGATCGGGCAGCAGATGCTCACCCCACGGTGCCGGGCGATCTCGGCGGCCACCCAGCCGATCCGCCGGACGTTGAGGTCCCGGTCGGCCTTGCTGAAACTCAACCCGGCGGAGAGCTCCCGGCGCACCACGTCCCCGTCGAGCAGGGTCACCGTCCGGTCGCCGCTCTCCCGCAACGCGTCCGCCAGCCCCCGGGCGACAGTCGACTTGCCGGAGCCGGACAGGCCGGTCAGGAAGACCACCAGCCCTCGCTGCCGGCGCGGCGGCCGGGCCCGGGCCAACTCCCGCGCCACAGCGGGCGGCGTGTGCCACTCCGGCAGCGGGAAACCCCTGTCGAGCAGGTCGTCGATCTCCGCCTGGGTCAGCGCGAGCCGGCGGTTGCGCGGTGGGATGTCCTCCCGCCACCGCCACTGCCCGTCCCGGTTGTCGTAGGCGAGTTCGCGGGGCACCAGCACCCGCAGCCCGGCACCGGAGAGCATCTCCCCGGTGGAGAGCAGGTGGGTGACCCCGTACGCGGCGGAGACCCGGGCGCGCAGCAACGCGTCGCTGATCTCCTCGTGGCGGTGCGACAGCGGCACCGCGACCAGCGTGGCGGGCGGCATCCGGTCCCGGGCGGCGAAGATCGTACGGACCAGCGCCTCCGGCGGGAGCCCACCGACGCCGCCCTCACCGACCGGGATCATCACGAGCAGATGAGCGGCCAGGGTGCGGGCGGCATGGGCGATCTGGGCGAGCTGCGGACGATGCAACGGCCGATCGGCGATCACCCCGAGCACCCGGCCCGGGGGCAGCAGCGCGCGGACCTCCTCCGGGTCACGACGCAGCCGCTGGAACGGGCCGTGCCCACCGTCGCCCAGTCGTCGGACCTGGCCGCCCACCCCCGCCACACCCTCGCGGATCGGCCAGACGTCGGCCACGTCCAGGGCCGCAGCCGGGGCACCCTCCCCGTCGGTCAACACGAGCGCCCGGCGGGCCGGGTCGCGCGGATCGAAGCTCTGCGCCAGCGCGGTCGGCACCTGGAGAACCACCGCCACCTGCCACGGGGTGCCGTCGGCCAGCCGGCCGCGCCGGCTCACCGAGACCAGGTCAGCGCGGGTCATGAAGCCGGTCAGCGGGGCGTACGCGCCGGTCAGCAGCAGCTCCAGATCCGCGAGCTCACCGGGACGTGGCGTGTACGCCGGCGCGTCCCGTAGCACCTCGTCGGGCAGCACCCAGCCGTTGCTCATTCACGCTCCCCACTCGCTGACCGGCACACAGTTTCGCAGCCGACCGCCGATCGGTCGAGGGTGCCACTCCAAGACCCCCGCCGACGGGTCAGCGTTTGATCCGCCGGCCCACCGCCGACCGCAGCCGGTTCCACACCTTCCGCTCGTCGCGGATGCGCGGTCGCGAGCCGTCGGCACGGCAGATGAACACCAGCGGCAGTCGCGCGTCCTCGGTCCAGCCCACGTTGGTGATCCGGGCCTTGAGCAGCCAGCTACCCCGCGTCCGGCCGCCGTTGAGGGCGGCGAAGTCGATGGTGGCGGTGGCCCGGTGCACCAGGTGGACCGTGTCCGCCGCTGTCGTACCGGTGATCCGTTCGGTCTCGAAGGTGTTCGGCAGGAAGATCTCGGCGCCGGTCTCCCGGTGGCGGGCCACCAGGTCCAGGCGGGCCTTGCGCACCTGCGCGGTCGCGTCGAGCACCTCGGGCTCGATCTCCTCCATCGGCAGCATCAGCACGTCGCGGTCACCGTCGGCGCGAAAGCTGACCGGCTGGTCCGCGGAGCGCAGCTCGGCGGCGACGGTCACCGTGACGGCGTGATCGGCGCGCCGAAGCTCACCGACGGTGCCGTGGGCGCCGATGCCCGCCTCCCAGTGGGCAAGCCTGCGCAGGTCCGCGACCCGGCCCCGCTCCGCCAGGTACGCCATCGCCCGGAGCATCGGCGGCAGTCCACCGGCGACGCCAGGGGCGAAGCGGTCCTGCATGATCTTCTGGACCTCCAGCGCGACCTGCTCCACCCATGCCTCAGGGGCGTTCAGCAGCCGCTTGCCGCGCAGCCGGCTGAGCATCTCGTTGCGCAGCCAGCGCCGGTGCAGCCGGTCCCGCAGCGCACCCGGCTCGGTGTGGGCGTCCACCACGTCCAGCGCCTCCCGCACGCTGGCGTAGTAGCTCGACGGGTCCAGCGGGGCCGCGGTGACGTTGCGTGCGTCGCCCCGTTGAACGTGGTGGTAGCAGATGTAGTCGGACAACACGGAGGTCCGCCGGGACAGGAAGTAGGCCCGGACCACCAGCGAATGATCCTCCAGCCGACGCTTGCCGCCCTCCGGGAACCGCAGACCGTGCTCGTTGAGGAACGACCGCCGGAACAGCTTGTGGCAGGTCAGACTGTCGATCAGAGGTGAGTTGCTGAGCGTCGCGTCGAAGCGGTTCTTCCGGAACAGCTCCCGCGGCACGGGCCGGCCGTACCCGGCCATCTTCCCGATCACGATGTCGGCGTCGTTCGCCTTCGCGCAGGCGTACAGCCGCTCCAACGCCTCGTCGGCGAACCAGTCGTCGTCGTCGGCGAAGAAGACGTACTCGCCGCGGGCCTGCTCGATGCCGAGGTTGCGCGGACGCGACGGCCAGCCGGAGTTCTCGATGTGCAGCACAGTGACGTGTCGGTGCTCAGCGGCCAGCCGATCCAGCCGCTCGGCCGTCTCGTCGGTCGAGCCGTCGTCGACGAAGATCATCTCGAACTCGTCGGCGGGCAGTGACTGGCGCAGCAGTGAGGCGACGAGCTTCTCGATGTGCGGGCCGCAGTTGTACGCCGGCACCACGACGCTCACCTTCGGGACGCCCACCTCGGCCATCAGGATCCCTCCCGCGTCGTCGGTCGATCGCCAGGCGGATCGATGCCCGGTGAACGAGAGGTGAATGGTGTCACCTCGGATGGGTCTTTCCGGAAGCGGGGTCCGACCGAACGCGGGACCGGCGAAAACGCCGCGAGAGCCCGCCGCGGACCTTAGGGGGCCGGCCGGGAAAGGATCAGGGGAGCGCCGGGGGCGTGCCGGTGTCCATGCTGGGCATCGACTCCCTACGCTGGGCGCGTGACACTGATCGCGACCCAGTCGCTCACCAAGACGTACGGAGGTCGGGTCACCGCGTTGGCCGACCTCACCGTCGCCGTCGAGCCCGGGATCATCGGCCTGGTGGGCGCGAACGGCGCCGGCAAATCCACCTTGATCAAGATCCTGCTCGGCCTGATCGCACCAACCAGCGGCCAGGTCTCGGTGCTGGGCATCGACCCGACCGCGGACCCGGCGGCCGTCCGCAACCGGGTCGGTTACATGCCGGAGCACGACTGCCTCCCACCGGACCTGTCCGCCGCCGAGCTGGTCACCCACCTCGGCCGGATGAGCGGCCTGCCCCGCACCGCGGCCCGCGAGCGGGCCTCGGAGGCGCTGCGGCACGTGGGGCTCTACGAGGAGCGCTACCGGCCGGTCGGTGGCTACTCGACCGGCATGAAGCAGCGCGTCAAGCTGGCCCAGGCGCTCGTGCACGACCCCGACCTGCTGTTGCTCGACGAGCCGACGAACGGTCTGGACCCGGCCGGCCGCGACGCCATGCTGGCCCTGGTGCACCGGATCGGCACCGAGTTCGGCATCTCCGTCCTGGTCTGCTCACACCTCCTCGGCGAGGTCGAGCGGATCTGCGACACGCTGATCGCCATCGACGGTGGCCGGTTGCTGCGCGCCGACAACATCTCCGCGATGACCACGGCCACCGACGTGCTCGCCGTTGAGGTCAGTGAGGGCACCGAGGAGCTCGCCGCCCGACTCGCCGAGCTGAAGCTGCCGGTCGCCCGGGACGGGCGGCTGCTCCTCGTGCCGCTCGCCGACGACGGCACCTACGACCTGATCCTCGGCGCGGTCGCCGACCTCGACCTGCCACTGCACCGACTCGACCAGCGCCGGCACCGGGTGGCCGAACTCTTCGCCACGAGGGAGCTCACTCATGCCTGAGCCGTCCACCACCACCGCCCGGCAGACGCCGACCGGAGTCATCCACGACATCGGCTACCAGCGCTACGAGGGCCCGAGGCTGGGCCGTCGGCAGGTCTTCGGCGCGCTCTACCTGCACGGTCTGCGCACCGCGTTCGGGTTCGGGCGCAGCGCCAAGGCCAAGATCTTCCCGTGGCTGGTGGTCGGCATCGTCACCCTGGTCGCGGTGGCCCTGGCCGCCATCCGTAGCCAGATCGGCGAGCCGGTCGCCACGTACGCCCAGTTCGCCGACTCGATGAGCTGGCTGGTCATCTTCTTCGTCGCGGTCGTCGCCCCGGAGCTGGTCTCCCGCGATCTGCGCAGCGGTGTACTGCCGCTGTACTTCTCCCGGCCGCTGCCGCGCAGCGACTACGCGTTGGCCAAGCTGCTGGCGCTGGCCACCGCGCTCTGGCTGCTGCTCGGCGGGCCGCAGCTGCTGATGTTCCTGGGCGCCGCGTTCACCACCAAGCAGGGCATGCGCGGGGTGTGGAACGAGTTGCTCGACCTGCTGCCCGGGCTGCTCTACGCCGGCCTGTGGGCGGTGGTCTTCGCCTCGGTCGGCCTGCTCGTCGCGTCGCTGACCGGCAAGCGTGCCTTCGCCGCCGGCGGTGTGGTCGCGGTCTTTCTGATGACCACCCCGATCGTGGGCGTGCTGAGCATCCTGCCGTCGCGCGCCGCCAACGAACTGGCCGGGCTCGCCTCCCCGTCCACGCTGGTGCAGGGGGTGGGCATCTGGTCGCTCGGTGACCTGCTCGTCGAAGGTGACCAGGGCGGCCCGTCCATCGGCGGGTTCGGCCCGGTCTACGCCCTGGCCGCGGTGCTGCTGGTCGCCGGCGCGACCGCTCTGCTGCTGGCCCGCTACCGGAAGGTCGCCTCCTGATGAGCACGCTGAGCCTGACCGGGGTGTCCCGGTGGTACGGCAACGTGGTCGCCGTCAACGACATCAGCATGGCCCTGGGGCCGGGCGTGACCGGGCTGCTCGGCCCGAACGGCGCCGGCAAGACCACGCTGCTGCACATGATGGCCGGGTTCCTCGCCCCGTCGCGCGGCACTGTCACCCTCGACGACGAGCCGACCTGGCGCAACCCCGACGTCTACCGGCGGTTGGGGCTGGTCAGCGAACGGGAAGCGGTGCAGGGCTTCCTGACCGCGTACGAGTTCGTGCTGGCCAGCGCGAAGCTGCACCGGCTGCCCGACCCCGCGGCCGCGGCCCGACGGGCGATCGATCTGGTGGAGCTGGAATCGGCGCAGGACCGCCGGATCGGCACGTACTCCAAGGGCATGCGCCAGCGCGCCCGAGTGGCCGCCGCACTGGTGCACGAGCCGCAGGTGCTGCTGCTCGACGAGCCGTTCAACGGCATGGACCCCCGCCAGCGGCTGCACATGATGCAGCTGCTGCACACCCTGGGCGACGCCGGCCGGACGATCCTGTTCAGCTCGCACATCCTGGAGGAGGTCGAGCAGGTCTCCGGAACGGTGCAGGTGATGGTGGCCGGCCGGTTGGCAGCCTCCGGCGACTTCCGGACCATCCGTCGGTTGATGACCAACCGCCCGCACGTCTTCGCGGTGCGCTCCACCGACGACCGGGCGTTGGCCGTCGCGCTGATCGCCGAGGCGTCGGTGAGCGGGGTCGAGTTGGAACCGACCGGCCTGACCGTGCGGGCCGGTGACTACGGCGCGTTCACCCGGGCGCTACCCCGGATCGCCCTGAGCAAGGGCATCCGGGTGCGGCAACTGGTGCCGTCCGACGAATCCCTGGAGAGCGTCTTCTCCTACCTGGTGGAGGCATAGATGTCCACGGTTACCTGGATCACCGCGCGCGGGTTGTTCGGCCGACGTCGGTTCCTGCTGCTGTTGCCGCTGCCGTTGGTGCTGCTCGGCCTGGCCGTGCTCTGTCGGTCGCTGGGGGTGGACCCGCGCGAGTGGGGGCCGCCGGTGCTCGTCGGTCTCGGGCTCGCCGTGGTGCTACCGGTGGTCGCGCTGATCATCGGCACGGGCGTGCTGGGCGCCGAGATCGACGACGGCACCGTGGTGCACATCCTGACCAAGCCGCTGCCGCGCTGGCAGATCGTGCTGCCGAAGCTCGCGGTGGCCGCCGGGGTCACCGCGGTCACCGTGGCGGTGCCGCTCTACGTCGCGGGCGTGCTCGCCAGTTCGGTACGCCTCGGTCTGGCGCTGGCCGCCGCGGCGGCGCTCGGCGCGCTGGCGTACTCGGCGTTCTTCCTCGCGCTCAGCCTGGTCACCAGGCGGCCGGTGCTCCTCGGCCTGGTCTACGTGCTGATCTGGGAGGGTCTGCTGGGCAACTTCGTCAGCGGCACCAAGGTGCTCTCCATCCAGCAGTACGTGATCGCCCTCGCCGACCGGATCGCCCCCACCGGGCTGTTGGAGGCGAGCGTGTCGGTGTCGGTGGCGTCGGTGATGACCGCGCTGGTCAGCGTCGGCTTCACAGTGCTCGCCATCGACCGCCTGCGCTCGTTCAGCGTGGCCGGCGAGACGAGTTGACAGCGGTGCGAGCCGCTGTTCCGGCCAGCCCCCGCCCGGCGGTAGGGCTGGCCGGATGGACCGGTCGGGCCCGCTCGGGTCAGGCTGACGGGCGTGAGCGTCGAAGCGGAGCGGACGTCGTTGGCTGAGCCGTACTCCCGGAGCAGCCGGCCGTGGCTGACCAGCCTGGCCGTCGCCGGGCTGGCCTGTGCCACGGTCGCCACGGCGGCCCAGGGCAGCGGCCAGTTCCACTGGTGGGCCGTGTTCATCCTGATTCCGGCCGCGTTGATCGCGGCCAGCGGTGGGCCGTTGCTGGCCCGCGGGGGTGGCCGGTCCTTCGCCGGGTACGTGCTGGCCTGCGTCGGCACGATCGTCTTCGCGGTCGGCGCGCTGCTGATGTTCGGCGTGATGGGGCGGGGCTGGCCGCTGCTGGTGGTGCTGCCCTGCCTGGCCGTCGCCGGCACCTACGGCTGGCGGGCGGCTCACCCGCTGGCCCGCGGCCTGCATCGGGCGGTCGCCCTGCTCGCGCTGACCGGCGCGCTGCTCGGCGTGACCCTGCAACTGATCCGGGTGGATCTGATCCACCTCAAGACCGGCTGGTGGGGCGCCTTCCTGATGCTGGCCGGGGCGATCGTGCTGGGCAACGCGGGGGAGCTGACCCGGCACCGGATGCCGTACCGACTCCAGGCGATCACCCTGCTGGTGGGGCCCTCCGTGGTCGCGTTCCTGCTCGGGCTGCGGTTCCTGCGCGGCTGGTGACCCGACGGTCCGCCGCCGCCCGGACGGGCGGCGGCGGACCCGGCTCAGAAGGCGCAGGCGATGACCAGCTCCGGGGCGCGGTCCGGGAGCAGGTCGAGCTTGCCGATCCGGCCCGCCGCTCGTAGGTCGTCGGCGACCAGGGTGAGCTGCTCCAGCAGCGCCGCCGGGCCGAGCGCCTCGGCCAACGGCACCTCCGCCTTCATCGACAGCTTCCGCTCCGACTTGGCCCGGCGCACCTGGCTCAACGCGTCACCGGCGAGCCGCAGCAGCGCCGGGTCCCCCGACCCCTCGATCGTCCGGGCCACCTCGTGGGTGGTGGGCCAGGGTGCCCGGTGCACCGAGCCGTACCGCCACCACGACCAGACCTCCTCGGTCACGTACGGCAGCACCGGGGCGAACAACCGCAGCTGCACCGACAGCGCCGAGGCCAACGCGGCCCGTGCCGAGTCGGCCGCCGCGCCGGTGCCGTAGGCGCGCTCCTTGACCAGCTCGATGTAGTCGTCGCAGAACCGCCAGAAGAACGCCTCGGTCACCTGCAACGCCGCCGTGTGGTCGTACGAGTCGAAGGCGGCACCCGCGGCGGTGACCACGGTGGCCAGCTCGGCGAGCATGGCCCGGTCCAGTGGTGTGGTCGCCGGGGCGCGCAGGGCGTCCGCCGCGCCCAGCCCGAGCGCGAACTTGGACGCGTTGAGCAGCTTGGTGGCCAGTCGCCGGCCCACCTTGATCTGCGCCGGGTCGAACGCCAGGTCCATGCCGGGCTTGCCGCTGGCCGCCCAGTAGCGCACCGCGTCCGAGCCGTGCTGCTCCAACAGGGCCAGCGGGGTCACCACGTTCCCCTTGGACTTCGCCATCTTCTTGCGGTCGGGGTCGAGGATCCAGCCCGAGAGCACGGTGTCCCGCCAGGGCAGCACCCCGTGTTCGAAGTGGGAACGGACCACGCTGTCGAAGAGCCAGGTCCGGATGATCTCCTGCCCCTGCGGGCGGAGGTCCATCGGGAAGACCCTGGCGAACAGGTCCGGGTCGGTCTCCCAGCCACCGACGATCTGCGGGGTCAGCGACGACGTGGCCCAGGTGTCCAGCACGTCCGGGTCGCCGATGAAACCGCCCGGCTGGCCGCGCTGAGACTCGTCGTACCCCGGCGCCGGATCGCTGGATGGATCGACCGGCAGCGCGGACTCGTCCGGCGTGAGAGGGTGGGACCAGTCCGGCTCGCCAGCGTCGTCGAGCCGGTACCACACCGGCACCGGCACCCCGAAGAAGCGTTGACGGCTGACCAGCCAGTCCCCGTTGAGGCCGCCCACCCAGTTGTCGTAGCGGTGTTTCATGTGCGCCGGCACCCAGTGCAGCTCCTCGCCGCGACCCAACAGGGTGGCGCGCAGCGCCTCGTCCCGGCCGCCGTTGCGCAGATACCACTGTCGGGTCGAGACGATCTCCAGTGGCCGGTCACCGCGTTCGTAGAACTTGACCGGGTGCGTGACCGGGCGCGGCTCGCCGATCAGGTCACCGGCGTCGGCCAGCATCCCGACGATCTCCCGGCGGGCACCGTTGACGGTCTGCCCGGCCAGCGCCGCGTACGGCTGCGGGGGCACCCCGTCCGGCGGCTCGGGGAGCAGTCGACCGTCCCGGCCGATCACCACCCGGGTGGCCAGCCCCAGCTCACGCCACCAGGTCACGTCGGTCAGGTCACCGAAGGTGCAGACCATCGCGATGCCGGTGCCCTTGCCGGGTTCGGCGAGGGGATGGGCGTACACCGGCACCTCGACGTCGAACAGCGGGCTGCGCACCGTGCCGCCCACCAGGTCGGCGTACCGCTCGTCGTCGGGGTGGCAGACCAGCGCCACGCAGGCCGGCAACAGCTCGGGCCGGGTGGTGTCGATGAGCACCGCACGCCCGTCGGCAGTGGCGAACCGCAGCCGGTGGTAGGCGCCGGGGCGCTCCCGGTCCTCCAGCTCCGCTTGGGCGACAGCGGTGGCGAAGCCGACGTCCCAGAGCGTCGGCGCCTCCGACTGGTACGCCTCGCCGCGGCGCAGGTTGCGCAGGAACGCCCGTTGGCTGGTGGTCCGGGCGATCCGGCCGATCGTCGTGTACGTCAGGGACCAGTCCACCGAGAGCCCCAGCCGCCGCCACAGCGCCTCGAAGGCCTGCTCGTCGGTGACCGTCAGCCGTTCGCACAGCTCGATGAAGTTGCGCCGGGAGATCGGGGTGGGGTCGCGGCGGGCCGCGTCGTCGACCGGGGCCGCCGGTGGCCGCCACACCGGGTCGTACGGCAGCGCCGGGTCGGGTCGCACCCCGTACACGTTCTGCGCCCGACGCTCGGTGGGCAGGCCGTTGTCGTCCCAGCCCATCGGGTAGAAGACGGCCTTGCCGCGCATCCGCTGGTAGCGCGCCGAGGTGTCGGTGTGCGTGTACGAGAACACGTGCCCCATGTGCAGCTCGCCCGATACGGTCGGCGGCGGGGTGTCGATCGCGTACACGTCCTTGCGCTCCTTCGAGCGGTCGAACGCGTACGTGCCTTCCTCCTGCCAGCGGCGCGCCCAGCTCTCCTCGAGCCCGTCCAGGGTCGGACGCTCGGGAACGCCGGCGCGGGCCGTCCTCGCCGTGTCGGTCATCCTGCGATCGTAGGCATCCGCCGGGTGCGGGGCGACGTAGTTGCGGCCGAACACACCGGCCGGCGGGGAACGGCCACCACCGGGGCGGCCCGGCTAGATCAGCGAGTCGCGCCACTGGCGGTGCAGGGCGGCGTACCGGCCGCCGGCCTGGGCCAGCACGGCGGGTGGGCCGTCCTCGACGACCTTCCCGCCGTCGATGACGAGCACCCGGTCGGCGGTCTCCACCGTGGAGAGTCGGTGGGCGATCACCAGTGCGGTCCGGTCGCGCAGGATGGTGCCGAGTGCCCGCTGCACCAGACGTTCCGTCGGCACGTCCAGCGACGACGTCGCCTCGTCCAGGATGAGCACGCTCGGGTCGGCCAGGAACGCGCGGGCGAACGCGACGAGCTGCCGCTGCCCGGCGGAGAGCCGCCCGCCTCGTCGGTGCACCTGGGTGGCGTACCCGTCGGGTAGCGCGGCGATGAAGTCGTGCGCGCCGATCGCCCGCGCGGCGGCCTGCACGGCGGCGTCGTCGGCCCCCGGGCGACCGAACCGGATGTTCTCCGCGACGGTGCCGCTGAACAGGTGGTTCTCCTGCGTCACCAGCACCACCGCCCGGCGCAGGTCGGCGTCGCGTACGTCGCGCAGGTCGACCCCGTCCAACGTGACGGTGCCGGTGTCCGGGTCGTGGAATCGGGCGACCAGCTTGGCGATTGTCGACTTGCCCGCCCCGGTGGGCCCGATCAGCGCGACGGTCTGCCCGGCCGGCACCGTCAACTCCAGCCGGCGGAGGATCGGGGTGTCGGTCCGGTAGCCGAAGCTGACCGCCCGGAAGGTCAGCTCGCCACGGCCGGGCCCGGTCGGCAGTGGTGTGGGCCGGGCCGGTTCGGCGACGGCCGGTCGTTCGTCGAGCACCCCGGCCAGCTTCTCCAGGGCGGCGGTGGCCGACTGCAACGAGTTGTAGAACTGGCTCAGCTCCTGCATCGGCTCGAAGAAGCGGCGCAGGTAGAGCAGGAACGCGGCGAGCACACCGATCTCGGTCTGCCCGCCGAGCACCCGCCACCCGCCGTAGCAGAGCACCACGGCCACCGTGACGTTGCCAATCAGCTTGATCGCCGGCGAGTACGTGGCGATCAGCCGGAACGCGTGCAGGCTGGTCCGTCGGTAGTCGTCGCCGAGCGCCACGAAGATCCGTTGGTTGCGGGGTTCCCGGCGGAACGCCTGCACCGCCCGGATGCCCCGCATCGACTCGACGAAGTGCACGATGACCAGCGCGACAGCGTCCCGGGTCCGTCGGTACGCGCTGGCCGACGACCGGGCGAACCAGCGGGAGAGCGAGAACAGGAACGGAAACGCGAACAGCGTCACGCCCGCCAGCGGCAGGTCCAGCCAGAGCAGGATGGCGGCCACCGACAGGATCGAGAGCCCGGCCAGCACCAGGCTGTCGATCCCACCGTCGACCAGCTCGGCGATCGAGTCCAGGTCGCTGGTGAGCCGGGACACCATCCGGCCGGACGTGTACCGCTCGTGGAAGTCCACCGACAGCCGCAGGAAGTGCCCGAACACCTGTTTGCGCAGGTCGAGCAGGACGGCCTGGCCGATCCGGGCGGACAGGGCGAGGAAGCCGCGGCGGGCCGCGTACTCGGTCACCGAGGCCACCGCGAATGCCCCGGCGACGGCGATCAGCAGCCCGGGGTCGCCGGCGCGCAACGGTGGGATGGCCCGGTCGATGCCGATCATGACCAGGTACGGGCCGGCCATCGCGGCGGCGTTCTGGACCAGCAGCAGGGCGACCGCCGCGGCGAGCCGCTTCCGGTGCCCGCGCAGCAGGTCGCCCAGCAGGCTGCGGCTGAGCCGGCGCAGCCGGGCCACCGCCTCGGGGCTGGTGTCCTCCGCTCGACTGCGGTCGGCCTCCGGGTCGGTGGCGGTTCCGCGCCAGCGGGTGAGCTCGGGCTCCTCCTCCGGAGGTGGGTCGGCCTGCCTGGGCACGCTCACGAACGCACCAGTCCCCACCCGTCCGAAGGGGACGGGCTGGGCCCGCCGGCCCCGGCCGGTGGGGGATGCCCGGCGGGGGGCTCGGCGGCGAGCAGCGCCCGGTACGCCGGGACGGTGGCCAGCAGGTCGGAGTGTGTGCCGGTCGCGGTGATCCGCCCGTCCTCCAACAGGGCGACCCGGTCGGCCAGCGCGATCGTCGACGGCCGGTGCACCACCAGCAGCGCGGTGCTGTCGCGCAGGACCCGGCGAAGCGCCGCCTCGACCAGGGCTTCCGTGTGCACGTCGAGGGCGGAGAGCGGGTCGTCCAGCACCAGCACCGCCGGCCGGCCGAGCACGGCCCGCGCCAACGCGAGCCGTTGCCGTTGCCCGCCGGAGAGGGACAACCCCTGCTCGCCCACCCGGGTGGCCAACCCCCAGGGCAGGTCGTACGCGAAGTCGGCCTGGGCCAGCGCGAGGGCCGCGCGGACCTCGTCGTCGCCGGCGTCCGGGCGACCCAGGGTGAGGTTCTCGCGCACCGACATGGAGAAGAGCGTGGGTTCCTCGAACGCCACCCCGACCAGCCGGCGCAGCGAGGCCAGCCGCAGGTCGCGCAGGTCGTGGCCGTCCACTGTGATCCGCCCGGCGGTCACCTCGTGCAGCCGGGGCACCAGGGAGAGCAGTGTGCTCTTGCCGCTGCCGGTGGCGCCGACCAGGGCCAGTGTCTCGCCCGGCTCGATGCTCAGGTCGATCTCACGCAGCACCGGCGTGCTGGCACCCGGATAGCTGAACGCGACGCGCTCGAAGCGCAGCCGGCCGCGCACCGCGTCGCGGGGCAGAGCGACAGCGCCGGGAGAATCCACGATCTCCGGTGGGGTGTCCAGCACCTCCTGGATCCGGTCGGCGGCGGTGGCCGCCTCCTGACCGTTGGCGATGATCCAACCCAGTGACTGCACCGGCCAGATGAGCATCAGTTGCAGGCTGACGAACGCGACCAGCTCGCCGATGGTGAGCGCCCCGTGCGCGGCGGCGGCCGCCCCCGCCGCCAGCACCACGCCCAGTGTCACGTTGGGCACCAGGTCGAGCAGCGCCGAGGTGTTGGCCAGCAGCCGCCCCTTGCCGACCCCGGTGTCGTGCAGCCGCCGGGCCGCGCCGGCGAAGCGGGCGGCCAGTTCGGGCCCCCGCCCGTACGCCTTCATGGTGCGCAGACCCTGTGCGGTCTCCTCGACCAGGGTCGCCACGTCGCCTTGCAGGTCCTGCATCCGGCGGGACGCGGCGTGGTAGTGCCGCCCGAACCGGCGACTGATCAGCAGCAGCGGCACCGCGCTGGCCGCTACCAGCACCCCGAGCACCGGATGCAGGTTGATCAGCAGCAGCACCACGACCACGTACGTGGTCAGGTTGAGCACCAGGAAGAACACGCCGAAGGAGAGGAACCGGCGGATCACCGACAGGTCGCTGGTGATCCGGGAGAGCAGCTGGCCGGACTGCCAGCGGTCGTGGAAGCTCGTCGGCAGCCGTTGCAGGTGGGCGTAGACGTCGGCGCGCAGCGCCGCCTCCATGCCCACCGCCGAGGATGACTGCACCCACCGGCGGATGAAGATGAGCACCGCCTCGACCACACCCAGCAGCAGCGCCAGGCCGCCGAGCTGGAGCAGCCCGGCCGGTTCGTGTCGGGCCACCGGCCCGTCCACGACCCGCTGCACGACCAGCGGTACGGCGATCCCGGCGGCGGTGCCGGCGAGCCCCGCGACGAGCAGCCAGGCGAACTCGGCGGCGTACGGGCGCAGGTAGCGGCGTAGCCGCCAGAGGTTGTGCGCGGGGCGGGTTCCCGCGGCGGCCCGGGTGGCCGGGTCGCCGTCGCTCTCCACAGGCACTACCAGACGGTAGCGTCTAACAGGTGTCGATGCTTCTGTCAGCTTGCCGTCAAGCGGCGCTCATGACCGAGAAGCCACTCCTTCACCTCCAGCCCCCAGCGGTAACCGCCGAGCGTGCCGTCGGTGCGAAGAACCCGGTGGCACGGCACGAAGAGGGCTGCCGCGTTCCGGGCGCAGGCCGCCGCGGCGGCCCGCACCGCCGGTGGCCGACCGGCCAGCGCGGCGTACCCGGTGTAGGTGACCGGGGTGCCGGGCGGCACCTCGCGCAGCACCTGCCAGGCGTGCGCCATGAACTCGCCGCCGGTGCGTTGCTGGACCGGCACCGCGTCGATGGCGGCGAGGTCACCGTCCAGGTAGGAGGTGACCGCCGCGCTGACCGGCCCGAGGTCGGTGCGCTCCCGCAGCGGTGCCCGCAGGGTCGGGTGGACCAGGGGCAGCAGTGCCGCCGGGTCCGGGGTGAAGCCGGCCGCCCGAACGGCACCGTCGGGGCCGGCGAGGATGCTCAGTGGACCGGCCGGTGTGCGCAGTACAGTGCTGTCGATGGTCATGCCGTTCTCCAGAGTCTGATCGTGGCGTAGGACCGCCAGGGACGCCATCGCTGGGCGTGCCGGTCGAGGGTTGTCGGGGTGTCGGGCAGGCCGAGCGCGGCGGCACCGCGCCGGACCGCGAGGTCGGAGCTGAGCAGGATGTCCGGGTCGCCGAAGGCGCGCATGGCCAGGTAGTTGGCGGTCCACGGGCCGATGCCCGGGAGCGCGAGCAGCCCTCGGACGGCCTCCCCCCGATCCACCCCGGGGGCGAGGTCGACAGACCCGTCCACCACGGCCCGGGCCAACCCCCGCAAGGACTCCCGCCGCCCCACCGGCATTCCGAACGCCGAATCCGGCAGCGACAAGAGCTCCTCCGCCCCCAAGAACCCCCGCAGCCCACCCCGTTGATCATGAGGTTGACCTGGGGTTTGATCTTTATCGACCTCGTCAACCTCATGATCAACGCGGTGGGAGAGGAGGCGGGTGAGGGTGGTTCTTGCCGAGGTGATCGAGACCTGCTGGTTGATGATGGCGCGGACGGCCACCTCGAAGCCGTCGACCGACCGGGGAACGCGGATGCCGGGTTCAGCGGCGACCGCCGGGGCCAGCGCCGGGTCGGCGGCCAGCGTGGCGTCGATGGCCACCGGGTCCGCGTCCAGGTCGAGCAGCCGGCGGCAGCGGGCCACAGCGGGCGCCAGGTCGCGCAGGTCGGTCAGCCGCAACGTCGCCGCCACGTGCCCGTCCGCCGGGGTCAGGGCCACCTGGCCGGTGCCGTGTGGCAACCGCAGACCCCGGTGGTACGTCCCGTCGCGGACCTCCTCCACACCGGGCAACGCCCGCACCGCGAGGAAGTCCAGCAGCGCCCGGGCGTGCAGCGGCGGGCGGTACGCCAGCCGGAGCGTGATCGTCCCCGCCCCGACCGCCGTCCGCTGGCGACCACGGGCCGTGCGCAGGTCGGACGGGGCGCTCGCGTACACCTCGCGGAGCGTGTCGTTGAACTGCCGCACGCTGCCGAAGCCCGCGGCGAACGCGATCTCGGCCATCCCGAGGTCGGTCGTCTCGATGAGGATCCGGGCGGTCTGGGCGCGCTGCGCCCGGGCCAGCGCGAGCGGCCCGGCACCCATCTCGGCGCTGAGCATCCGGTGCAGGTGCCGCTCGGTGTACCCCAGCCGGGAGGCCAACCCCGGCACGCCGTCCCGGTCGATCACCCCGTCCGCGATCAACCGCATCGCCCGGCCGACCACGTCGGCGCGGACGTCCCACTGCGGTGAGCCGGGCGCGGCGTCCGGCCGGCAGCGGCGGCAGGCGCGCAGCCCGGCGCCCTGCGCCGCCGCGGCGGACGGGAAGAACCGGACGTTCTTCCGCTTGGGGGTGATCGCCGGGCAGGACGGCCGGCAGTAGATGCCGGTGGACGTCACACCGGTGTAGAACCAGCCGTCGAACCGCTGGTCACGGCTGTCCACGGCCCGGTAACACCGCTCGAAGTCCAACTCCATGTCACCGATGATGCCCCGCTCGACCGGTCATCGGCTGGCGGGAATCGGACCTGGGCGTGCCGGTGCGAGGCGGCCCGGTCAGCGGGGGCGTCGACGACGCCGGTGTGGTTGACCAGATCCGCTGGGCTGACCGGATCGGGCGGGCTGACCGGCGCGGTCCGCCTGGCCGGATCGGCTGGGCTGGGCAGTGCGGTTGGGCTGGCCGGTCAGCAGGGCCGGTCGGAACACGCCGTCCGGGTCGTACCGCTTCCACAGCCGCCGGACCCGGGCCCCGGTCTCGCCCGGGTAGATCCGGGCGAACGCGGCCGGGTCCGGCCGGCTCTCGAAATTGACGTACGCACCGTCGGCCCGCGCTCCGACCGCCCGCCAGGCGGCGTTCAACGCGGCGTCGGCCTGCGGCGGAAACACCGACGCCACGATCAGGGTGTCCTGGTGGCGATGCGGGTACGCGGTCGCGTCGGGGGCGACGTCGTTGACCGCCCCGCCCAACGAGCGGAGTTGGACCACGGCCCGCCCCGGCCCGGTCACCGCTCGCGTCACGGCCCGCGCCCCGGCGTCGTCCAGCGCGGCAAACAGCCCGTTGGTGGTGGTGCCACGCTGCTGCCCGACGTTGGGGTTGAGGTGCGCGGTCGGCACCAGCGTCGGGTAGGGCAACAGGTCGGTCCGGTGTTCGAGCACCTTGCCGATGGCGAGCAGCGGCTCCACCGCCGGTCGGGCCCGACGCAGGCTCTCGGCGGCGACCACGGCGGTGATGGACATGAGCACCGATCGGCCCTCCGCGAACACCACAGCGGCGGCGGACAACTCCCGGGGCGCCTGCGCGAGATAGCTCGTCCACTCCCGGACCGTGCGACCGTCCGGATGCGCCTCGACGACCAGCTGCGCGACACCGACGTTGCGCTGCTCGGCCGCCTCGATCTCGAAGGCCACCACGATCCCCGCGCCGGCTCCGGCCCCGCGGACCAGCCAGAACAGCTCCGGCTCGTGGTCGGCGTCCGCGCGTACCAGCGTCCCGTCCGCCAGCACCACCTCGACGGCGCGGACCCGGTCGACGGTCAGGCCGTGCGCGCGGACCAGCCAGCCGACACCACCGCCGGTGGCCAGGCCGCCGACCCCGACGCCGCCGTAGTCACCCGAACTGATCACCAGGCCGTACGGGGCCAACGCCTTCGCGACGTTCGCCCAGCGGGCACCGGCCTCGACCCGGACCAGCCCGGCCCGCTCGTCGATCACCTGAACCCGGTTGAGCATGGACAGGTCGATGACCATCCCACCGTTGTTCGACGAGGCCCCGGACAGGCCGTGCCCGCCGCTGCGGACCGCGATGGGCAGCCGCTGCTCGCGGGCGTAGCGGAGCGCGTCGACCACCTGGGCGGTGGTCTTCGGCAGCAGGACGGCGGCCGGCGACGCCGACCTGGTGTACGTCGAGCGCAGGTTGGCGTACCGGCGGTCGCCGGGCGTGACGATCTGCCCTCGGAGGGAGTCGGGCACCCGGGCCATGGCGGTGCTCATCGGTGCCCCCGCGGCGCGCGCCTCGGGTGTCCGGGATCGGTCATGGCCCAAGGATGAGCGGGCACGTCGGCGTCGACAAATCTGGTGCGCCGGTGCCCGCTGGTCGCCGCGCCGCACGACGCTCGCCGGTGCGGGGGAGTGGCGCGCGAAGGTGACCGGAATCTCCGACCGGCCGGCTCCCGCCTCCGGCGGTGACGGTGAGACGGCCGGTCCGGCCGGCGTGCGGTGACCGCCGACCGGACCGGTGGTGCTCAGGACAACGGGCTCGGCGAAGCCGTCGGCCGGCCCGGCACACCGGGCGGGCCCGCCGAGCTCGACGGGCTCGGTGAGACGGTCGGTCCGCCCGGCTTGCCCGGCACGCCCGGCGGCGTCAACGGGGTCGGCGACACAGTCGGCCGGCCGGGGACGCCGGGCGGACCCACCGGGCTGGCCAGTCCGCCACCGGGGCTGGGCTCGACCGTCGGCACCGCGGTGGGCGCGGACGGGATGGGTGCCGACGGGCTGGGTACGGCCGCCGGGCCGGCCGGGCTGGGCACGGCCGGGGGCGGTTCGTCCGAGCCGGTCGCGGCCACTGCGAGCGGAGTGGCGATCAGGATCGCCGCCAGGGTGCTCACCGCCCCCACCGTCACCGTGGCGCGGCGTCGGTTGCGCACCCGCCGTTCCGCTCGGCTCAACTGGTCATGCACGATCGGTGCCTCCTCGGCCAGGTCGGTGAGGGTGGAGCGGATGAGGTGCTCGAAGGGGTCCGTCATCGCCGTACCTCCAGCATGTCGACGTCGGGCAGTAGTTCCCGCAGTCGCTGCACCGCTCGATGGGTACGGCTGCGCACGGTGCCCACCGAGCAGCCGAGCAACTCGGCCACCCGGGCTTCGGGCAGGTCCTCGTAGTAGCGCAGGACCACCACCGCCCGCTGTGTCGGTGGCAGGTGACGCAGCGCGGCACGCATCGCCAACCGCACGTCGGAGCCGCCGCTGGGGTCACCGCCGACCGGTTCGTCCGCCGGGTTGAGCGGGGTCTCCCGCCGCCGTCGAAACCGCCGCCACCAGCTGATCTGCTCGCGGTACATCACCACCCGCAGATAGCCCTCCGGATCGGCGTGTCGAATGCTGTCCCACTTGGGGATGGCCCGCGCCAACGCCGACTGGAACAGGTCCTCGGCGGCGTTGCGGTCCCCCGTCAACAGGTACGCGACCCGCATCAGCGCCGGAGTACGGCTGCCGACGAACTCGGCCAGCCGCGCGCGCTCGTCCTCGTCCACCCACCACCCCGTTTCGTTGTCACAGATACAGACGTCCCAGGTCATCGTCGCTATCCACGATCGGTGGGGTTTTTCGGCCCGAAAGTGTCGGTCGCGCCGGGTAGCGTCCGGCCACCAACTGAAGAAGGGGTGCGGCGAATGACGAGCGTGGCGGGTTGGACGACGGCGTCGACACCGGGTGCGTTCCCCCCGCTGCCCCGCGCGGTGGCGCAGTCCTTCTACCGCCGGATGCGGGCCGTCGCGCCGGCCGCCGTCGGCGCCATCGAACGGGACCGGACGGGCGATCCCGAGCAGCGCTTCCCCGACACCGCCTGCGGCCGGTTGGTGGGCTCGCTGGACGACGCCGGCCTGCGGGCGCTCGGGATGTGGACGCACCACTGGTGCATGCGTTTCTACGACGACGACACGACTGTTGGTCGGCGGTTGATCCGTGAGCTCGCCGCCCGGCCGGGGCTGGGCTGGACGGCCGACGAGGTGCGGTGGATGCTGCGCGAGTCGGCTTCGGCCGGACCGGCCGCCGCCGACCGGTTCACCCTGCCCCGGGCCGCCGCAGGGCAACTGCCGCCGGCCGACCGTCCCGCCCTGGGGCTGTGGCCCGACGTCGAGGTGCCCCGGCAACGGCGTCCCGACCAGTCTGGTTGATCATGGAAGTTGGCGGGGGCTGCGACTGTCGGACACCCCGCCACCACCATGATCGCCACGGGTGGAGGTCGGGCCCCGCGCCGGAACGCAACGGGCGGGAGGCCGGCTGCGGCAGGATGGACGCCGCACCGCCCGCAACGGAAGGACGCCCCGATGCCCGCCAGCGAACCGACCATCATCGCCACCAGCATGGGCTTCCTCCGGGGCGACCGTGGGCCCTACGACCTGCGCCCCGGCCCGGTCTTCGAGCTGGCGGCCGAGCTGGCTGAGGCCGGTTCGCGGCCGCGAATCTGCTACCTCGGGCAAGCCGTCGGTGACCAGCCCACCTCGCTGACCGGGGTCTACGGCGCGTTCGCCGGCACCCGGTTCGAGCCGTCACACCTCGCGCTGTTCCCGATGCCGAACGTCGAGGACGTCCGCGCCCACCTGCTCGCCCAGGACGTGATCTGGGTCGGTGGCGGCAGCGTCGCCAACCTGGTCGCCGTGTGGCGGGTGCACGGGCTCGACGAGATCCTGCACGAGTGCTGGCAGGCCGGTGTGGTGCTGGCCGGTGTCTCCGCCGGCTCGATCTGCTGGCACGTCGGCGGTGCCACCGACAGTTTCGGGCCGCGGCTGCGCGGCTTCACCGACGGCCTGGCCTGGTTGCCGTACGGCAACGGGGTGCACTACGACAGTGAGGGCCAGCGCCGCCCGCTCATGCACGAGCTGGTCGGCGACGGCACGCTCCCCACGAGTCACTGCACCGACGACGGCGTCGGCCTGGTCTACCGGGGCACCCGGCTGGTCGAGGCAATCGCGGACCGCGAGGGCGTCTCGGCGTACGAGGTCAGCCGGGGCGTGGACGGCAGCGTCCGGGAGGCGGTCATCGCCCCTCGCCTGCTCGGCTGAGCGTCACGCCTCGCTGAGCGTTACGCCTGCTCGGTCGGTCAGGGCGTCACGCCTGCTCGGCCGGGGGTGACGCCTCTTCGGCGGGCTGCCGGCGGCGGAGCACCGCGTCGAAGACCTGGGCCAGCTCGGCGGCGTCCTCACCGGCGTGGTGCGTGTGCGACACGTCGTGCAGGCCCAGCTCGTGCTTGATCGTGCCTTTGCGGGTCTGGACCCATTCGCTGCCGGTCAACCCCATCCAGTAGCTGCGCAGATCGACGCCGGAGCCGGTCGCGCCGAACGGGCTGTGCCCGACGAAGCGGACGAAGTACCAGTGCACGAACATGCCGTCCCAGACGGCCGGGGCGGCCAGGAAGACCGGACGGCCGACCCGCCGCAGCCCGTTGACCCAGGCCGCGGCGGCGGACATCGCCTCCTGCGCGGTGGGCGCCTCCCGCAGCAGACGGTCCCGGTCCAGGCCGGAGACGGCCAGCGCCGCCGGGACGAACTCGTCGGAGATGGGACGCAGCTCGGTGTAGAAGGTCAGGTCCGGGCGGCCGGCCACGGCCATGCCCAGCGAGATCATGCTGTACGGCCCGGGGATCGGCCCGTCCGCCTCCACATCGACGGCGATGTACAGCTCAGGCAACGTCGAGGTCATCTCACCTCCATCGGTGGAAGATCGAACCGGCAGGGTAGCAACGCCAACCGGGGCCCGGCGGGCCCGACGATCGACCACCTGCCGACCGCCGAATCGGAGCCGCCTGGACCGGCCCGGCCGGGACCGGCGTAAGCTGGCCCGTCGTGAGTCTCACCATCGGCATCGTCGGCCTGCCCAACGTCGGCAAGAGCACGCTTTTCAACGCGTTGACCAAGAACGACGTGCTGGCGGCGAACTACCCGTTCGCCACCATCGAGCCCAACGTCGGCGTGGTCGGGCTCCCCGACGAGCGGCTGGGCAAGCTGGCCGAGATCTTCTCCTCGCAGAAGGTGCTGCCGGCGCCGGTGTCGTTCGTCGACATCGCCGGCCTGGTCCGTGGCGCGTCGAAGGGGCAGGGCCGGGGCAACGCCTTCCTGGCCAACATCCGGGACGCCTCGGCGATCTGCCAGGTCGTCCGGGCCTTCTCCGACCCGAACGTGGTGCACGTCGACGGCAAGGTCTCCCCGGCCGACGACATCGAGACGATCAACACCGAGCTGATCCTCGCCGACCTGCAAACCCTGGACAAGGCGCTGCCCCGGTTGGAGAAGGAGGCCAAGCTCCGCAAGGACCGGGCCGCCGCCGTCGCCGCCGCGAAGGCCGCGATCGAGGTGCTCGACGGTGGCACCACCCTCTACTCCGGGGCCGCCGCCGCCAAGATCGAGCTGGAGCACCTGCGCGAGCTGCACCTGCTCACCACCAAGCCCTTCCTGTACGTCTTCAACGTCGACGAGGCCGAGTTGGCCAACGAGACGTTCCTCGACGAGCTGCGCGCCCTCGTCGCCCCCGCCGAGGCCATCTTCATGGACGCCAAGATCGAGTCCGAGCTGGTGGACCTGCCCGAGGAGGAGGCCCGCGAACTGCTGGAGTCGATCGGGCAGAACGAGCCCGGCCTCAACCAGCTGGTCCGGGTGGGCTTCCGCACCCTCGGCCTCCAGACGTACCTCACGGCCGGCCCGAAGGAAGCGCGCGCCTGGACCGTCCCGATCGGCGCCACCGCGCCGGAGGCCGCGGGCGTCATCCACAGCGACTTCCAGCGCGGCTTCATCAAGGCCGAGGTGGTCTCGTACCAGGACCTGGTCGAGCACGGTTCGATGGCGGCGGCCAAGGCGGCGGGCAAGGTCCGCATCGAGGGCAAGGAGTACGTCATGCAGGACGGCGACGTGGTGGAGTTCCGCTTCAACGTCTGACATGCATGATCGACTCGGCTTCATTGATGTCGCGGTGTCCCTCCGACCTCGATAGCGCGGTATTCAGGAAGGCGAGTGGATCATGATCAACCTGACCGGGATGCCGAGCACGTAGACGGGCTGGCGGGACGCCCCACCGGCTCCGCAGGATCTGCACGCCGGCCACGGGGCAGTCGATGCCCACGAGCGGCGGTAGGTTGACCGCATGGCCGAACAGCTGCTGCGATCGTCGTTCGGCGCGGCCGCTGCCGCGTACGCCGAGCACCGCCCGGACTACGCGCAGGCCGCGGTGCGGTGGGCGCTGGAGCCCGCGCCCGGCCTGCGTGTGCTCGACCTGGGCGCCGGCACCGGCAAGTTGTCGGCGACGCTGATCGCGGTGGGCGCGGACGTCGTCGCGGTCGAGCCCGACCCGGCGATGCTTGCCGAGCTACGCCGTGCGCTGCCGGCCGTCCGTGCCCTGCCGGGTAGCGCGGAGGCGATCCCGTTGCCGGACGCGTCCGTCGACGCCGTGCTGGCCGGCAACGCCCTGCACTGGTTCGACATGACCGTCGCCGGGGCGGAAGTCGCCAGAGTCCTCGCACCGGGCGGTGTCCTGGCCGGTCTGTGGAACATCATGGACGACCGGATCGACTGGGTTGCCGGGCTCGAACGCGTCAGCGGGAGTGCCGCCATCGGCCCGCGTGACACGTTGAGTAGTTGGCGCGCGGCGACGGCGGACATGGTCGTTGCGCGCACCGGCCTGATCGCCCGGTTCGGGTCGGCGGAGCAGGTCGAGTTCCCGCACGGTCAGCGGCGTACCGCCGACTCGCTCGTCGCGACGCTCGCGACGCGGGCCGGGATGCTGGTGATGCCGGGCGCGGAACGAGCGGCCACACTCGACCGGGTCCGCGCCTTCCTCGGGAGTCGACCGGAGACCGCCAACGGTGAGTTCACAGTGCCCATGCTGACCGGCGTGCTGCGCGCCCGGCGACGCTGACAGCCGGCGAACCGGCGAGCAGATATCGGGACGGGGGCGTTGAAAGCTGTGCTGGCAGGCACCGACGTGGCGCTGGTGGGCCTGTTCTCGGCGAAGGACAAGGAGTTCGAAAGCAAGCTCGACCTGCTGGCCGGCTTGGTGGAAGCCCGTGGTGGCCGGGTCGTGAGCCGGCACGTGCAGCGGCGGGGTGTCTCATCCGGCGGCGCGGACAAGATGGGCGACCCGTTCTCGCGGCGGACGTTGCTCAGCCCCGGTAGGGCCCGCGACGTAGCCGACGCGTGCCAGCAGTTCGGGGT
This sequence comes from Micromonospora parva, assembly GCF_000718515.1. Classification (GTDB taxonomy): domain Bacteria; phylum Actinomycetota; class Actinomycetes; order Mycobacteriales; family Micromonosporaceae; genus Micromonospora; species Micromonospora parva. The sequence continues at coordinate 28,033 of NZ_JNZS01000031.1, forward strand.
TGGCGTTGCGGTCTTCGTGAACCCGTTGACCGACCACCAGCGGGCCGTCCTCACGGACATGTTCGGCTGCCTCGTCCTGAGCGGCGAGGACCTCTGACAGGTCAGGGACGGAGAGCCTTCTCGTCAGGAACGCGTCCTACTGCTCGGCCCAGGCACCCAGCTCGTTGCCGCTGGGGTCGGTGAAGTGGAACCGCCGGCCACCGGGGAACTCGTACGGCCCGTTCACCACCTGGCCGCCGGCTTCCTTGACGGCCTGCACCGACCGGTCCAGGTCGGTGGAGTAGAGCAGCACGAGTGGGCCGCCCGCCCGCACTTCCGCGTCCAGCCGGAGACCGCCCACCTCGGGTGCGTCGTCGCCGTGTGGACTGCGGATGCCGGCGTACTCCGGCCCGTAGTCGGTGAACTGCCAGCCGAACGCGTCGGCGTAGAAGCGCTTGGCCACGGCGAGGTCGGTCACCGTGAGCTCGATGTAGTCGATGGCGTGGTGGCGGTGCGGCGACGGCTCAGACATGCCCGGCATTGTGCATCCCGGGTACGACGGATTCCGCGACATGCAACGAAAGGTTGCGCGACGGCGTTCGGCTGTCGTAGGTTGAGTGCAACCAAAGGTTGCGAAAGGTGGTGGGTATGGAACAGGGAACGATCGAACGCGACATCCACGTCAACGCGTCCCCCGAGGTGGTCTTCGAGGTGGTCAGCCAGCCCGAGCACATGCGGGAGTGGTGGCCAGACGACGCGCGGTTCGAGTCGGTCGCCGGTGCGCCCGGCGAACTGGTGTGGCGCGACGCCGACACCGGCGAGACGACGACCGTCGCGTTCGCCGTGGTCGAGGTCGACCCGCCGAAGCGGTTCTCCTTCCGGTGGTGCTTCACCGAGCCGGACCGCGGCGGGCAGGCGCTGCTCGTCACCTTCGACCTGATCCCCAACGGCACGGGGACGCAGATCCGGATGACCGAGACCGGGTTCCGTGAGCAGGGGTGGGAGGTCGCCGTCCTGGAGGAGCAGTACCGCGACCACGAGAACGGTTGGGACCACTACATTCCCCGGCTGGGCGTGTACGTTTCGCGGCTGGTCGCGACCGCGTGAGCACTGTGGTCGACGACGAGCTGTGGTCGGCGATCGGCGACCCGATTCGGCGTACGATGATCGATCTTCTGCTCTCCGACGGACCGGGCACCGCCACCTCGTTGAGCAGGCAGCTACCCGTCACCCGGCAGGCCGTCTCGAAACACCTGGCGGTGCTGGACCGCGTTGGGCTGATCCACGCCGAGCCGGCCGGTCGCGAGCGTCACTACCAGGTCGACGAGGCGCAACTCGCCCGCGCGGTGGCCCAGCTGTCGGCGGTGGGCTCCACCTGGGACGCCCGACTCCGCCGGATCAAGCGCATCGCCGAGACGGTCGAACGCCACCGCACCAACGAGGGAAGCTGACAGTGGTCGACGTCCAGCTCAGCGACGGGCACTGACCTCGGTGACTGCCGGGTCGCCGGAGGATCGTGTCTTCCGCCAGGGAATCGCGAATCCTCCGGCGACCAGGCCGACGGTCACGATCGCCGTGGCGCAGAGCAGCATCGTCGGCCGGGCACCGATGGCACCCACCAGTGGCCCACCCAGCATGGTGCCCAGGGGCACCGCCACCACGAGGACCGCGCCGTTGGCGGCGAGCACCGCCGGTAGCTGCGCGATGGACGTGCTGCGCTGGAACAGCGCCATCGACGTGGACATGTACGGTGCCCAGATCAGGCCCGCCAAGGCGAACGCCGGCAGCGACACGCCGACGGGCGCACCGAGGCCCAGCGGCAACATGGCCACGCCGAACGCGACGACGATGGTGATGGTGGTGGCCCGCAGCGGCCAGCGGCGCAGGTGTCCGGTGATCAGCCCTCCGACGAGGCCGCCGACGCCGAACGCGGTGTAGTAGGCGCCCAACAGCGTCGCCGAGGCGTGCAGGTCATCGGTGATGTGGATCGGCATGGCCACGTACACCGGCCCGAACAGGAAGAAGAACGCGAGGCTCAGCGCCAGCAGGCCCAGGAGGGCGGGATTGCGGCGGATGACAGCGAACCCGGCGGTCCGCGACGCGCCGCGTTCGTGCCGGTGGTCGCTGTCCGCGGCGGACACCGCGAAGCGGTAGGTGAGGGCCAGCGCGGCGAAGGTGGCGGCGTCGATGGCGATCACCCATACCGGCCCGACCCAGGCGATCAGGAGGCCCGCCAGTGGTGGACCGACGATGGTGGCGAACCCGCCGATGGTGGAGAGCACCGCGTTGGCCGGCAGATGGTGTCGCTGCGGCAGCAGTTCGGCGATCAATGTGAACCGCCCGGCGGAACCCCACGAGTGCAGCAGTGCGGACGCGGCCAGCAGCACGACGTACAGCCCGATGGTGAGCGCGCCGAAGAGGTAGGCGACGGGTATCGCCGCGAGTGCCGTGGCCCGCAGGATCGCGTCCCACCCGGCGAGCTGGGCGCCGCCGCGACCGCGCAGCAGCCGGCCGAAGACGACAGTTCCGGCCGCGCTGGGCAGTGTGTACGCCGCCATGGTCACCGCGATCCAAAGGCCCCATTGATCATGCGGGACGAGTTGGATGACGAGCCAGGACACCGCGACAACCGCCATCCCGTCGCCCAACGCGGAGACGGCGAGCCCGGGCAGCACGCGCCGGAGCTGAGGGTGACTGACCACCGGCCAGTACGGCGAGGAGCGTGGGAATCGGGAGGCGTACGGCATGCCGTCAGCTCACCCCGGTGTGGCCCTCGCAGACCAGCAAAACCTGCTCTCAGCAGAATCCGCCCAAGGCGGAACGTGGCCGGATCTCAGCCACGCCCCGGTCTGGGCAGCCGCTGTCGTGGGAGGCCGGGAAGGACAAGTCGATGGCCGCCTTCGGGCGGCGGGAGATCGACTCGGGTTCCTTGAAATCGGGGTGTCGTCGTGGCGATGACACCCCGACTTTCCGGAACCCGAGTCGATCAAACCGCTACTCCGCCCGGTAGACGGAGATGTGCGACGGGCTGTCGGCCTGGAACGGTCGCCGGTGCCAGTCGGCGTACCGCTCGGTGAGCCGGAGCCCTGCCTGCTGCGCCATCTCGTCGATCTGGTGTGGCCAGGCGTACCGCATGGCGAACGGCTTCAGGTGCACACCGTCGGCGTCGAACGTGATGGTCTGCCGGATGAACCGCTGCGCCGGCCGGTCGTACTTGTGCAGCCGGATCGTCGCGGAATCCTCGGTCACCTCACGCACCTGCACCTGCTCGTCCGAGTCGAAGCCGCGAGGGTCGGGCACGAACGTCTCGACGACGAACGCGCCGCCGGGCGACAGCACCCGGGCGACGTTGCGGAAGCAGTCCGCCTGCCGCTCGGCGTCCACCAGGTTGAACAGGGTGTTGAAGACCAGGTACGCGAGCCGGAACTCACCGGTCACCGGGACGTCCGCCATGTCGGCGACGACCACCGGTATCCGCTCGCCGCCGGGTTTCGCCCGCAGCAGCGCCAGCATCTCCTCGGACGCCTCGACGCCGTGCACGTCGAGGCCCCGTTCGGCCAGCGGAAGCGCGACCCGGCCGGTGCCGATCGCCAGTTCGAGAACCGGGCCGCCGTCGGCCAGGTCGGCCAGGAAATCCACGGCGGGGGCCGGGTCAGGGTTGGTGTCGCCGTCGTCGTAGTCGGCGGCCCACAGCCGGCCGAAGAGGCCGGGATCGTCGAAGACCGACATCAGCGGCCTCCGGGGTTGGCGTCAGTGGCGCCCAGCGCCAGGGGAACGGTGCTGCTCACGAAGTCTCGATTCGTCAGATCGGATGACGGTGGGTTCGGGGGACTTCGTCGTGTCGGGCATGGCGGCTGCTCCCTTCGCGCGGCTGTCGACCGAGGACACCAGAGACACCGCGGGCCCGGCAAGGCAATTACGCCAGCCGGGCCCACGCCGGGACGTGCCGTCAGGAGATGTGGTGCAGGATCACGTTGTGTACGTGGTGGCTCTTCTGCGCGCCACGGAACTCCACCTCGTAGGTGTGCGTGCCGACGTGGATGGCGATGGCGCCGGTGGAGAAGAACGAACCACCCCACGACTTGTTGCTGACCACGCTCACGCTGGTGATCTTCGAGTACGGGATGCTGGTGATCGCGAACCGCTTCCCGACGAACGAGCGGTCCTGGATGATCACCCGGCGGTCGGTCAGCCCGATGAACCCGGTGCCGGTGCCGACGGCGTCGTAGACGGCGATGATCTGCTCGCCTTCGAGGAGGCCACTCTCGATCTGCTGGACCTGCTCCTTGCGGTCGTACGCGATGTTCGCCATGCCGTTCAGGCTAGAAAACCGATGCCAACGGGCCCACCCGGGCGAGGACCCCGAGCGTCCGGGTCAGCTCGGCGGGGGTAAGCGCCCACTCGGCGTGTCTCGTCGGGGGTTCGCGTCGGTCGCGGCGCGGACGAACTCGCGCACGCGGGTGGTGGTGTTGCCGGGCAGCCAGACCGGCCCCCGTTCGATCGGTGGTGCGTCGTGGATGGGCACGTACGCCACGTCGGGACGCGGGTAGTAGCGCCGCGTGTGCTCGCCCACCGGCAGCACACCCCGGCCCAGCGCGACCAGTGACAGCATCTCGGAGAAGGTGTTCCCGGCGGGTCCCTTCGGCACCGGACGGCCGCCGGGGGTGCGCTCCGGGGTGCGGTCCCGCTTGAACTCCGCCGAGGTCACGCTCGGGTACTGCACCACCGGGTGGTCGGCGAGCACCTCCAACGACACCGACCGTTCCCGGGTGAGCGGGTGACCCGCCGCCACCGCCAGCACCCGAGCCTCGCGAAGCAGCGCCGGGCCGGTGGCCATCCCGTCGAACGGGTACGAGGCGATCAACACGTCCGTCGAGCCGTCGAGCAGCCCGGAGCGGGTGGTGGACAACTGTGCCTCGTGCACCTCCACCCGACAGTCGGGATGCCGCTCGCCGAACAAGGCCACCGCCCGGAGCAGCACCGGCGCGGTCCACTCGCCGAGGAACGCCACCCGTAGCGTCCCGGTCACACCCCGGGCGGCGTCGGTCGCGCGGCGGACGGCCTCGTCCATCCCGGCAACCAGCGGGGCCAGTTCCTCGGCGAGCTGCCGGCCGATCGGGGTGAGCTGGACGACCCGACTGGTACGGGCGAACAGCGGTGCCCCGATCCGGCGTTCCAGCTTCTTCACGATGTGGCTGACCCGACCGGTGCTGACTGTCAACCGCTCGGCGGTACGGCCGAAGTGCAGTTCCTTCGCGAGCGTCAGGAAGGTCTCGACCTCGTACCGCTCCAGCACACCGCCCCCATCGTTGACCTGTGGGCAACGATCGTAGCGACATCAGGTCTTGGTCGGTGTCCCTCGTCAGGGGATCGTGAACGCGGCAGGGAACACCGAGCGAAAGGCGAGAACGTGAGCGTTGACGACTACCTGGCCGGCCTGGCCGGCCCACTGCGCGAGATCGGCGAGAAGCTGAGGCCGATCATCGCGGCGGCCCTGCCGGCGGCGACGGGGGCGATGTGGCACGGGCACCCGGTCTGGGGCCTGGGCGACCGGCCCGGCCAGCGCCCGGTCTGCCTGATCAAGGCGTACGGGTCCTTTGTCACCTTCGGGTTGTGGCGGGGACAGGAGATCGCCGACCCGTCAGGACGGTTGGTGCCCGGTGCGCGCTCGATGGCGGCGGTGAAGCTGCGCGACCTCGCCGACGTCGACCCGGCGCTGTTCAGCGGCTGGTTGCGCGCGGCGGCCGACTTGGAGCAGGCATGAGCGCGGTGCGGGTCACCGGTTTCGACCACCTGGTGCTGACCGTCGCCGACGTGGAACGGTCCCTGGACTTTTACTGCGGCCGGCTCGGGCTGGCGCCGGTACGGGTCGACGAGTGGCGGGCGGGCGCAGTCCCGTTTCCGTCGGTGCGGATCAGCCCCGACAGCATCATCGACCTCGTTCGAGGTGAACCGCAGGGCGCGAACGTGGACCACTTCTGCCTGGTGGTGGCGCCGTTGGACTGGGCGCAGGTGATCGGGTCGGAAGTCTTCACGGTGCTGACGGGGCCGGTCAGCCGGTTTGGCGCCCGCGGTTCGGCGACCTCGATCTACGTGCGGGACCCGGACGGCAACTCGGTGGAGCTGCGCTGGTACCCGCAGGACGCGGAGTCGGCGTCGGTCGTCAGCCCTCGGTGACCGCCCGGTACGCGTCCTCGATGCGGGCGGCCAACAGGACCTCGCCCTCGGTCAGGGGCTCGCCGCTGCCGTGCCCGACCCGGATCTGGGTGCTGTCGGCCCGGCGGCTGATCTCGGGCCGCAGATGCAGCGCGTCCGCGACGACCTTGACCCGTTCAGTTAGTGCGGCGTGTTGGGTATCGTCGATCATGAGCGTCCGTCGGATCTGCTCGCCCTCGCGTGTCCAACCAGATAGCAAGGTCAACGCGTCGGAAAGGTAGTCGTGCTTGGCCCTGCTGTTGAACAGCACGCGCATCACCGCACCCCCCAAGCGCCGTTGCCGGCTCGTGGCCAAATCGTCGCCATCCCGTGTCTTGTCGGTGTCCCCTAGTCTCTCGCTGCTCGGAGGGGGTGTCCACGCCCACACTTCCGTGTCTTATTGGCCTAGCGGACGGCTACGGTACCCAAACCGCCGATTGATCTGGCACCCTGGACGCCCGTGCGGACCGAACGGGCGAATGGTGGCGGGCAGGCCGAGCGACGGGACCTGAAGGTGATCGTCGGCGCGGCGATCATCCGGGATGGGCGGGTGCTCGCCTGTGCGCGTTCCGCGCCACCCGAGGTAGCGGGCATGTGGGAGTTTCCGGGCGGAAAGGTCGAGCCGGGGGAGGCCGAGACCGACGCGTTGATCCGGGAGTGCGCCGAGGAGTTGGCCGTACGCGTCGAGATCGGCGACCGGGTCGGCCGCAACGTACGGATGGCGCACGGCCGCTCGGTGCTCAAGGTGTACGCGGCCCGCCTGCTCGGCGGCGACCAACCGCAGGCGCTGGAGCACGAGGCGCTGCGGTGGCTCGCCGCCGACGAACTGGACTCGGTCACCTGGCTCCCCGCCGACGCCCCCATCGTGGCAGCCCTCCGCCCCCTCCTCACCCCCCGGTGATCACGCCCAGCCCCCGTTGATCACGCAAGTGGGACGGGGGCCGTGGCAACTGCCACGGCCCCCGTTGTTGTTCCGGGTGATTAGTGCTTGTTGTCCTGCTCCGGGTGGGCGAAGTTGAGGTGCTCCGGAGGCAGCGGGAAGGTCACGTCGTCGCCGAACGGCGACGGCGCGGCGGCCCGGTCGAAGGTGAGCTCGGTCAGCGGCAGCTTGCCCCGGTCGTCGACCGCCGGAGCGGTCGGGTGGGGCACCTCCCGGTGCCAGTTGACGCCGCTCTGCGCCTGCGCCTCAGCCCGCGAGTCGTGGGAGCCACCCGCGTGCGAGTGCACCCCACCCCGGGCGGAGCCCGGCGTCGCCGAGCCCTGACGGGCGGTGGTCACGCTGGTCTGGGGCGTCTCGCCCCGACGGAAGATCTTGCTACCAAGCCACACAAGGGGATCGTACCTGCGGTCGACGACCCGTTCCTTCATGGGGATGATCCCGTTGTCGGTGATCTTGATGTGCTCGGGGCAGACCTCGGTGCAGCACTTGGTGATGTTGCAGAAGCCGAGGCCCTGTTCGGCCTGCGCGTACTCCTTGCGGTCGGTCCGCGCGTCCAGCGGGTGCATGTCCAGCTCGGCCGCCCGGATGAAGTACCGCGGGCCGGAGAACGCCTGCTTGTTCTCCTCGTGGTCGCGGATCACGTGGCAGACCGTCTGGCACAGGAAGCACTCGATGCACTTGCGGAACTCCTGCGAGCGCTCGACGTCGACCTGCTGCATCCGGTAGTCGCCCGGAGCGACGTCCGCCGGAGGCGCGAACGCCGGGGTCTCCCGTGCCTTCTCGTAGTTGAACGAGACGTCGGTGACCAGGTCCCGGATCACCGGGAAGGTGCGCAGCGGGGTGACAGTGACGGTCTCGTCGTCGCCGAAGGTCGACATCCGCGTCATGCAACCCAACCGCGGCTTGCCGTTGATCTCCATGGAGCAGGAGCCGCACTTGCCGGCCTTGCAGTTCCACCGGCAGGCCAGGTCGGGCGCGTCGGTGGCCTGCAGACGGTGGATGACGTCGAGGACGACCTCGCCCTCGTTCACCTCCACCATGTAGTCCTGGAGGTCACCGCCGCTCTCGTCGCCCCGCCAGATCCGGAACTGACGCTTCGCGCTCATCGGTTGTCCGCCTCTCCAGCGTCGGCGACGAGGGCGTCGAAGTCGGCGAGCTCCTCGTCGGTGAGGTACTTGGCCAGCTCGGCCCGGTCGAAGAGGCCGATCAGCTCCGGCCGCATCTTCGGCAGCGGCTTGCGGGTCAGCTGCACGGTGTCGCCGTCCAGTGCGCAGACCAGGTTGACCTGCCGCCACTTGGGCTCCATCGCCGGGTAGTCCTCCCGGGTGTGCCCGCCGCGCGACTCCTGCCGCTCCAGCGCCGCCTTCGCTGTGCACTCCGAGACCACCAGCATGTTGCGCAGATCCAGGGCCAGGTGCCAGCCCGGGTTGTAGCGTCGGCCGCCGGCCGCGCTCACCTTGGCCACCCGCTCCCGCAGCTCGGCGAGCCGGACCAGCGCGTCGGCCAGCTCACCCTCCCGGCGGATGATGCCCACCAGATCCCCCATGACCGCCTGGAGGTCCTGCTGAAGGGTGTACGGGCTCTCGCCGGTGTCCCGCTGCAGCGGAGCGAGGGCGGTCTCCACGGCGGCCTCGACCTCGTGCACCGCCACCTTCGGCCGGGTGGTCAGCCCGTCGGCGTAGCTGGCGGCGTGCCCGCCCGCCCGCTTGCCGAAGACCAGCAGGTCGGACAGGGAGTTGCCACCGAGTCGGTTGGAACCGTGCATGCCGCCGGAGACCTCACCGGCGGCGAACAGCCCGCGTACGTGGCCGAAGGCGGCACCCGAATCCGGGTCCACCTCGACGCCGCCCATCACGTAGTGACAGGTCGGCCCCACCTCCATCGGCTCGGCCGTGATGTCGACGTCGGCCAGCTCCTTGAACTGGTGGTACATCGACGGCAGCCGCCGGCGGATCTCGTCGGCGGAGCGTCGGCTCGCGATGTCCAGGAAGACACCACCGGCGGGGGAGCCCCGACCGGCCTTGACCTCGCTGTTGATGGCGCGGGCCACCTCGTCGCGGGGGAGCAGCTCCGGCGGACGCCGGTTGTTGTCCGGGTCGGTGTACCAGCGGTCCGCCTCCTCCTCGGTCTCCGCGTACTGCTTGCGGAAGACGTCGGGGACGTAGTCGAACATGAACCGCTTGCCTTCGGAGTTCTTCAGGACACCGCCGTCACCGCGCACCGACTCGGTGACCAGGATGCCCTTCACCGAGGGCGGCCAGACCATGCCGGTGGGGTGGAACTGGAGGAACTCCATGTTGATCAGCGTCGCCCCGGCGCGCAGCGCCAGCGCGTGCCCGTCCCCGGTGTACTCCCACGAGTTCGAGGTGACCTTGTAGGAGCGTCCGACACCGCCGGTGGCCAACACGACCGCCGGCGCCTCGAAGAGGATGAACTCGCCCGACTCCCGGTAGTAGCCGAATGCGCCGGCCACCCGGTCACCGTCGAGCAGCAGCTCGGTGATGGTCGTCTCGGAGAACACCCGGATCCGGGCGTCGTACGAGCCGAACTCGCGCTGGTCTTCCTGCTGGAGGGAGACGATCTTCTGCTGGAGGGTGCGGATCAGCTCCAGGCCGGTCCGGTCGCCCACATGCGCCAGACGCGGGTACTCGTGGCCGCCGAAGTTGCGCTGCGAGATCTTGCCGTCCTTGGTGCGGTCGAAGAGCGCACCGTACGTCTCCAGCTCCCAGATCCGCTGCGGCGACTCCTTCGCGTGCAGCTCGGCCATCCGGAAGTTGTTGAGGAACTTCCCGCCGCGCATGGTGTCGCGGAAGTGCACCTGCCAGTTGTCCCGGCTGTTCACGTTGCCCATCGCGGCGGCCGCGCCGCCCTCGGCCATCACCGTGTGCGCCTTGCCGAACAGCGACTTGGAGATGATCGCGGTCTTCTTGCCGGCGAGCCGGGCCTCGATCGCCGCGCGGAGACCGGCGCCGCCGGCCCCGATGACGACGACGTCGTAGTGGTGTCGTTCGATGCGAGTGGTTGTGGTCATGTCAGGGGCCCTTTAGTTGATGAACCGCAGGTCGGAGAACCAGCCGGCAGCGAGCGCCATGATGTAGAAGTCGGCCAGCGCCAGGGTGCCGAGGGTGATCCAGGCGAGCTGCATGTGCCGGACGTTCAGGGCCGAGACGAACGTCCAGGCCCGGTAGCGCACCGGGTGCTTGGAGAAGTGCTTGAGCCGGCCGCCGATGATGTGCCGGCAGGAGTGGCAGGAAATCGTGTACGCCCAGAGCATCACCACGTTGAGCACCAGGATGATGTTGCCCAGCCCGAAGCCGAAGCCCTTCGGCGAGTGGAACGCGAGGATCGCGTCCCAGGTGTTGATCAGCGAGATGACCGCCGCGGCGTAGAAGAAGTAGCGGTGCAGGTTCTGCCCGAGCAGCGGGAAACGGGTCTCACCGCTGTACTCCTTGTGCCCGTCCGGGACGGCGCAGGCCGGCGGCGACAGCCAGAACGACCGGTAGTACGCCTTGCGGTAGTAGTAGCAGGTGAGCCGGAACAGCAGCAGGAACGGCAGCGTCAGCGCGGCGTCCGGGATGATCCACCAGCCGGGCAGGAAACGGCCGAAGTGCGAGGCGCCCTCGATACACCGCTCCGTGACGCAGGGCGAGTAGAACGGGGTCAGGTAGTGGTAATCCGCGACCCAGTAGAAGTCGTGCATGAAGACACGGACCGTCGCGTACACGACCCAGGCGCTGAGCCCGATCACGGTGATCAGCGGGGCGAACCACCATCGGTCGGTACGCAACGTCTTCGCCGCGATGGCGGCGCGCGCCCGCGCCCCCCTCGGCCTCGTTGCCGTTGAAGTCATTCGAGTCGTCTCCTCGACGGGCCCGTACGGGCGGGCTGATCTCTCTCCGGTCGGCACGCGGACCGGCGAACCCGCACCCGCTGCCACGTCATGCGCACACCAACGACCGCGCCGGATCGACCGACGCAGCTAAGTGACACACGTTACGCCGATCTCTGCGGGCCGTCCGCGCAAGGGAGTGTCCCGTGTGTCTGGCCTGCGGAAAAGCCCCCAGCGAGCCGGTTTTTCCGTGCGCCGGTTGACCATCAACCGGAGGCGCCTCCGGTGAAGTGCCAGGACGCCAGCCGCAACGAGGGCGCCGCCCACCAGGCACCGTCCACCCGATCCGGTTGACGCACCGCCCGCGCACCCAGCCCGAGCACCGCCCCCGGCCCCAGCGCCCTCGGGTACGACTCGGTGAACCGCAGGTCACGGACCGCCCTGACCACAGTGCCGTCCTCGATCAGCCAGACACCATTGCGGGTCAGCCCGGTGACGACGAGGCTCCTCGGGTCGAGCACCCGCGTGTACCAGAGGTCGGTGACCAGCAGGCCCCGGCGCACCCCAGCCACCAGCGCGGCGGTGTCCGCGTCGACGACAGCGCCGGCCGCCGCGCCGGTGGTGCTCCGGCCCGCGGCACTGGCCGGGCCCGCCGCCGCACCACTCAGCCGCAGGTTGCGGGGCATCGGGCCCCAGGTGGCACCCCCCGCGACAGCGTGCCCGGTGGACTCCGTGCCCGCCTCGGCGGCGGTCCGGCGATCGTGGGCCACCGCCCTGGTGGTGCCCGCCTCGACCAACGTCAACGCCCCCCGGCCGGTGCCCTCCGCGTCGAACGGCAACCCGGACCCGCCCAGCGGATCGTCCACCACTGTCACCGCCCTGTCGAACTGGGCCGCGCCCGGCTCGGCGAACGACTGCCGCTCGTTGTACCGCTTGCCGTTGAAGCCGTAGAACGACAAATTCTGCAACAGGTCCGCCACGGCGGCCGGCTCGAACACCACCTCGTAGTGCCCCGGCGGCAACTCGACCGGGTCGGCCGCCGCCTGCGCCTTCGCCGCCGCCTGCGCGCCCAACTCGGCGCCGTCGAGGTCGGACAGCCGGTCAGCGCTGCGCCGGGCCACCCCGTCCGCGCCGTCGCGGCGGGCGATGCCGTCCATCGCCGCCTCCACCGAGCGGCCGTACGCCGAGTGCCCGGCCGAGTTGGCGAACGCCGACGAGCGGTGCGCGGTACGGCAGTAACCGGCGGTGCTCAGGCCCCCGGCGGCGGCCACGAACGCCCCCACCCGGTCGGCCCGCTGATCCGGCTCGGCCTGCGCGGTGGCCTCGTCGACGGGCGGCGCCTGCGGCATGGGCACGGGCGCGGTCAACCCCGGCCAGCCCTGGTCAGGTGGGCACAGCCGCGCCGCCGTCAGGGTGCGCTCCACCAGTGCGGACAACCCGTCGGCGGTGACCACGCTGCCGCCGCCGGCAGCCGTCCGACCGTCGACGTGCACCCGCAGTCGGACCCCCACTGTCGACTCGGAAACGTTCTGATGGATGCCCGAGTTGGCGAACCGGGTCAACGCCAGGTCCGCCCGGGTCACCACCGCCTCCGCCTGCGCGGCCGGCCCGCCGAGCCGCCGCACCAACTCCACAACCTGCCCCGCCAGCTCCAGCTCGGTCATGCCGACACCCCCACCCGGACGTTGCGGAACCGGGCCGGCGCGGCCGGGTGGCCGGTGTGCCCGATCTGGCCGGGCTGGCCCTTGCCGCAGTTGGGCGTCCCCCAGGAGACCGTCTCACCGGAGAGCATGTCCATCGAGCGCCAGAACAGCGGGCCGATCCCGGTGTACGTGGGGTTGCGCAGCATCCGCCCCCGCCGCCCCTTCTTGATCTCCCAGCCGACCTCGCAGCCGAACTGGAAGTTGAGACGCTTGTCGTCGATCGACCAGGACCGGTTGAGGTCCATCAGCACCCCGTCGTCGGTGGCCGCGATGATCTCCTCCAGGGTGTGCGGGCCGGGTTCCAGGCCGACGTTGGTCATCCGCACCATCGGCAGCCGCGCCCACCCGTCGGCCCGTACGCTGCCGCCGTAGTCGAGGCTGGCCATCGCTGCGGAGTCCCGGCCGGCCAGCACCCCCACCCAGCGACCGTCGCGGACCGCGTCCCGCTTGACCGCCGGGGAGCCCTCGTCGTCGAAACCGAAGCTGCCCAACGCGCCCGGGATCGTCGGGTCGATGGTGATGTTCATCAGCTCCGAGCCGTAGCGCAGCGAACCGAGCTGGGCCAGGTCCAGCCAGGACGTGCCGGCGAACGCCGCCTCCCACCCGAGGATCCGGTCCAGTTCGATGGCGTGCCCCACCGACTCGTGGATCTGAAGGGCCAACTGCTCGCCGCCGAGGATCAGATCCGTCTCACCGGCCGGGCACTGCGGCGCGGTGAGCAGCGCCCGGGACTCCTCGGCGATCTGCGCGGCGTGCGCGGCCAGGTCCAGCGACTCGACCAGCTCCCACCCGGTCGTGCCGTACTGGCCGCGGTAGCTGGGCCAGGACCGGCGCTGCGTCTCGCCGTCGCCGATGGAGGTGGCCGAGATGCCACCACCGCACTCGCGGATGCGCTGGTCGATCCGGTGGCCCTCGCTGGAGACGAACCACTTCGCGGTGTCCCAGATCTGGTAAAGGCCCTCGGCCAGATCCGCGCCGTGCTCGGCCATCGTGCGGGTCGCGTCGACCAGCAGATCGCCCTTGTCGGACAGGGGCACCCCGAGCGGGTCGATCTGGCAGCCGGAGGCCCAGCTCGCGGTGACCGCCTCGACCGGCACCAGGTCGACCGGAGGGCCCGGCACCCGCGCGCTCGCCATCGCGGTCCGGGTCGCGCGCCGGCCGGCGTCGCGGGCGGCGGCGTCCGACAGATCGGGTACGGCGTGGAAGCCCCAGCTCGCCCCGACCAACGCGCGGACTCCCAGCCCGATGCTCTCGTCCTGGGTCAGCTCCTCCACGTCACCGTTGCGCGCGGTCATCGACTCGTAGCGGCGGTGCATCACCCGGGCGTCGGCGTACCGCGCGCCCGCGTCGAGGGCGGCCTGTACGGCGGCGGTCGCCGCGTCGAACTCGGTCATGGACCGACCCTAGGCCAGCCGCCCACACCTGTCAGGGAAGCAGTTCCTCCGGCCGGATGGTCGCCCGCACCGGCTCGGTCAGTTCCAGAACCTCGCCGCGCTTGGTCGTTGCCCTCTCCAGGTAGTGGCCGCCCTGCCGTTGGTGGAGACGCACGGTCAGGCTCTCCTGGTCAACGAGCAGATACCACTCGATCCCGGCCGCCGCGTACAGGTGCGGCTTCAACACCCGGTCGATGACGGCGGTGTGTGGCGCGGCGACCTCACCGACCAGGAGGACCGCGTCTGCCGGTACGCAGGACGCCTCGAAATCCAGCTCCGTGGCCACCACGAGGTCAGGGTTGAGGATCCGCACGGCGTTCAGCCGCAGGTTGATCACCGGGAGCACGGTGCGACTCGTCCTGGCGCAACCTCGTTCCAGAGCGACTAGCAGGCCACCGACGATCACCTGGTGTCGGACGGACGGAGACGGGCCGATGAGCAGGCCGCCGTCGAGGAGTTCGATGCGCGCGGTCGGTGAAGGGGGGCCACGCCGCCGACTATCTGCACCTCACCTGATCGCCCCTGAGTCGCGGCAGTCCCTGCTGTCGAAGGGCAAGGCGCATCGGGGATGGTGCAGATAACTCAGCTGAGTTACAAGATCGCGCCCGATCTTGGATGTAGTGGTATCGGCGCGTCGGCGATGCCACTACATCCTGGTTCGAGCGTGACCTTGGCGGCAGGGGGCGCGCCAAACTCCGCTTCCGGTCTGTCGGGGGCGGTGTTCGTCGTCAAGATCCGCGCAGTATCGGGGATGTTGCTGTCTCCTGCCTGTCGGAGACAGCAACTTCGGGGAAGTTGCTCGGATCTTGGCGCGGGGCGCGGGGCGCGGGGCGCGGGGCGCGGGGCGCGATGCCGACTCGTTACGCTCGGGCCCGCTGACACGTGCCGACTTTGTAGCTTATTTTCACCCTCGGGACTTTCCTGTAAGTTCCCTTCGTCACTGAGGGAGGTGGCCGTGGACAGCTCGGAACCGTTGCCGTCCGGCGAACCGGACGACCGTCCCGCCGTGCCGGCACAACGCTCCGACCAGGACGCCTACCTGCGGGTGGATGACCTTCGGGTCCGGTTCGACACCTCGGACGGCGTGGTGCGCGCCGTCGACGGGGTGTCGTTCTCCGTCGACCGGGGTCGCACCCTCGGCATCGTTGGTGAGTCCGGCTCCGGCAAGAGCGTCACCTCGCTGGCCATCCTCGGCCTGCACGACCCGAAACGGACCACCATCACCGGGGAGATCTCCGTGGGCGGCCGGCAGGTGGTCGGTCTCGCCGACGAGGAGGTACGCCGGCTGCGCGGCCGGGACATGGCGATGATCTTTCAGGATCCGCTGTCGGCGCTGCACCCGTACTACACGGTGGGCCGGCAGATCGCCGAGGCGTACCGGGTGCACCACCCGAAGGCCAACCGGCGGGAGGCCCGCCAGCGGGCTGTCGACATGTTGGACCGGGTGGGCATCCCGCAGCCGGCGCGTCGCTTCGACCAGTACCCGCACGAGTTCTCCGGCGGCATGCGACAGCGGGCGATGATCGCGATGTCCCTGGTCAACGACCCGGCGCTGCTGATCGCCGACGAGCCGACCACCGCGCTGGACGTGACAGTGCAGGCGCAGATCCTGGACCTGCTCGCCGACCTGCAGGCCGAGTTCCACTCCGCGATCATCCTGATCACCCACGACCTCGGCGTGGTCGGCCAGGTCGCCGACGACGTGCTGGTCATGTACGGCGGGCGGGCCGTCGAGCGGGGCAGCGTCGAGCAGGTGCTCCGCTCGCCGCAGCACCCGTACACCTGGGGGTTGCTCTCCAGCGTGCCGTCGCTGCACGGCGACGCGGACGCGGACCTGGTGCCCATCCCCGGCAACCCGCCCAGCCTGATCAACCTGCCGCAGGGCTGCGCGTTCCACCCACGCTGCCGGTACGCCGACCGGGCCGGCAGTCGCTCCCGCACCGACGTGCCGGAGCTGCGCCCGGCCGGCGCGGCCGGTCACCTGGTCGCCTGCCACCTCGGCGAAGAGGAGCGTGCCACGTTCTACGCCGAGGACGTCGCATCCGTGGGGGTGGCCCGATGACCGACGAACCACTGCTGCGGGTCCGCGGCCTGACCAAGCATTTCCCGGTACGGCAGGGGCTGCGCGCCACCGGCCTGGTGCGGGCGGTGGACGGGCTCGACTTCGACGTGCGCCCGGGCGAGACGCTCGGCCTGGTGGGGGAGTCGGGCTGCGGCAAGACCACCACCGGTCGGATGCTGGTGCGGCTGCTGGAGCCGACCAGCGGCAGCATCGAGTTCGCCGGCCGGGACATCACGCACGCCGGCCGCCGGGAGTTGCGTCCGCTGCGTCAGGAACTCCAGATCATCTTCCAGGACCCGTACGCGTCGCTGAACCCTCGGCACACCGTCGGCCGGATCGTGGCGATGCCGTTGCAGGTCAACGGGATCAAGCCGCCGGGCGGGATCAAGGCGCGGGTGCAGGAGTTGCTGGAGCTGGTCGGGTTGAACCCGGAGCACTACAACAGGTACCCGCACGAGTTCTCCGGCGGCCAGCGCCAGCGCATCGGCATCGCCCGCGCGCTGGCCCTGCGGCCCAAGCTGATCGTCGCCGACGAGCCGGTCTCCGCGCTGGACGTGTCGATCCAGGCGCAGGTCGTCAACCTGCTGCGTGACCTGCAACGGGAACTCGGCCTGGCGTTCGTCTTCATCGCGCACGACCTGGCGGTGATCAGGCACTTCTGCCAGCGGGTCGCGGTGATGTACCTGGGCCGGATCGTGGAGATCGGCGACCGGGAGGACATCTACGAGCGCCCGCAGCACCCGTACACCCGGGCTCTGCTCTCGGCGATCCCGGACGTCACCCAGCTCGGCCCGGCGGGCCGGATCCGGCTGACCGGTGACGTGCCCACCCCGCTCGACCCGCCGTCGGGCTGCCGGTTCCGCACCCGGTGCTGGAAGGCGCAGGACATCTGCGCCACCGAGGAGCCCGCGCTGGTCCCGCGCGACGGCGGCCGGCAGGCCACCGCGTGTCACTTCCCCGAGGTGGCGGCTCCGATCGACGAGGAGGTGTCGTCGTGAGTCTCTCCCCGGTGGAGGGTGTGGCGCTGGCCGAGATCGAGTCCGACCCGGACGCGAGCACGACCGCCGCCAGGGGTGTCGTCGGCCGCTCACCCGGGCAGCTCGCCTGGCTGCGGCTGCGCGGTGACCGGACGGCAGTGGTCAGCGGCGTACTCCTGGTGTTCTTCATGGTGTTGGGGTTGGCCGCGCCGCTGATCGAGATGCTCTACGGGGTCGGGCCGCGGGAGCAGTTCCAGAATCTGCTGGACGGCAACGGCATGCCGCTGGGGTACGCCGGCGGTGTCACCGGTGACCACTGGTTCGGGCTGGAACCGGGGCTGGGACGGGACATCTTTGTCCGGCTGATCTACGGGTTGCGCACGTCGCTGTTCATCGCGCTCGCCGCCGCGCTGATCACCGCGACGATCGGCGTCACGCTCGGCACGCTCGCCGGCTATCTCGGTGGCTGGCTCGACGCGGTGGTCAACTGGATCACCGACCTGACCCTGGCGATGCCCTTCCTGATCATCGCGCTGGCCCTCACCCCCGCCATCACGCTGCGCTTCTACGGCGAGCGGGGGCAGGTGTCGTCCGCGTTCGGGGTGGGTGTGCTGATCGCCGTCTTCGCCATTTTCGGCTGGACCAGCACCGCGCGGTTGGTCCGTGGGCAGGTCATCGCGCTGCGGGAGCGGGAGTTCGTGGAGGCGGCCAAGGCCAGTGGCGCCGGGTTGGGGCACATGCTCTTCCGGCAGCTGCTGCCGAACATCTGGGCGCCGATCCTGGTCTCGTTCTCGCTGGCGGTGCCGCAGTTCATTACCAGCGAGGCGGCGCTGTCGTTCATCGGCGTCGGGCTCAGTGATGAGACGCCGAGCTTCGGCCGAATGATCTACGACAGTCTGGACTACCTCCAGACCGACCCGGCGTACGTGTTCTTCCCGGGCGTCATGATCTTCGCCCTGGTGTTCGCCTTCAACCTCTTCGGCGACGCGTTGCGGGACGCGCTCGACCCGAAGTCGTCCCGGTAGGGGGTACCCCATGGCGCGGTTTCTGCTCAAGCGGCTCTTCTCGGCCACGCTGACCCTGTTCGCGGTGAGCGTGTTGACCTTCCTGATGTTCTTCGCCCTGCCGCGTGACCCGGTGAGCAGCATCTGCTCGAAGAACTGCAACCCGGAGCGGTTGGAACGGGTCCGCGACGACCTGGGCCTCAACGACCCGCTGATCAGCCAGTACGCCGGTTACATGAAGGGCATCGTGACCGGCCGGGACTTGGGCAGCGCCCAGGGTGGTCGATGCGACGCGCCCTGCCTGGGCTGGTCGTACGTCACCAACGAGGCCGTTTCGGACACCATCGCCCGGGTGCTGCCGGTGACGCTGAGCATCGTGATCCCGGCGGCGATCCTGTGGTTGCTGCTCGGTGTCGGTCTTGGCATGATCTCCGCGTTGCGTCGGGGCACCTGGCTGGACCGGGCCGCCATCGGCTTCTCGTTGACCGGCGCGTCGTTGCAGCTGTACTTCGTGGGCGCGGTGCTGCTGATGGTCTTCGTCTACAACCTGCGGCTGCTGCCGGTGCCCAGCTACACGTCGGTGTTCGAGAACCCGGCGAAATGGGCCAGTGGGTTGGCGCTCGCCTGGGTGTCGCTGGCGTTCCTGTTCTCGGCCATCTACGCCCGGCTGTCCCGGGCGCAGATGTTGGAGACGCTGTCGGAGGACTTCGTCCGGACCGCGCGGGCCAAGGGCCTGGCCAAACCCACCGTGTACGGGCGGCACGCGTTGCGCGCGGCGATCACTCCGGTGGTGACGATCGCCGGGTTGGACGTGGGCGGGGCGCTGGGCGGGACGGTGATCACCGAGACGACGTTCGGCATCCAGGGGTTGGGGCGTACGGCGGTGGACGCGGTGCGCTCGGGCGATCTGCCCACCATCATGGCCACCGTGCTGATCGCGGCCGTCTTCGTCGTCCTGGCGAACGTGTTGGTGGATCTGCTCTACGCGGTGATCGACCCCCGGGTCCGGCTGCGCTGACCCCACGGTGCCCGCCACGCCGACGGATGGCGAAATTTATCGACAACTGTTACACAACTCGTAGGTTTTCTTCCTTACGATCCTCGGGACGTCGGCGGTTCTCGCCCCGACGAAACCGCACGGCACATGGCTGAAGGAGGTACTTCATGCGACCACGCGTGGCGGTTGCCGCAGGCGGCGCGATTGCTCTGGTTGTGGCACTGGGTGCGTGCTCGAAGAACACGGGCGAGGGCACGACGGTGGACACCGACCGGAAGCAGACCGGGGTCATCGCGACCGACCCCAAGGACTCGCAGGGGCCGGCGGCCGAGGTGAGCGGCGCCGCGAAGGGCGGCACCTTCACCGTCATCCGGGAATCGCCGATCTCCCACCTCGACCCGCAACGGACGTACTCGTTCGCCGGTCTCATGGCCAACCCGCTCTGGTCCCGCTACCTGACCACCTGGAAGGACGACGGCAAGGGTGGCCTGGTCCTGGTGGGTGACCTGGCCGAGACCCCGGGCAAGAACGTCAACAACGACTGCAAGGTCTGGGAATTCACCATCAAGGACGGGGTGAAGTTCGAGGACGGCCGGCCGATCACCGCCAAGGAGATCGCGTACGGCATCGCCCGGTCCTTCGACCCCGACCTCGCCGGCGGCCCCACCTACATCCAGGAGTGGCTGGCCGACACCGCGCAGTTCGACACCAAGTGGGACTTCAAGAAGAACAAGACGTCGCTGCCGCCCGGCCTCTCCACGCCGGACGCCAAGACGCTGCGCTTCGAGTTCGCCAAGCCCCGCTGCGACCTGCCGTTCGCCGCCTCGCTGCCGACCACCGCGCCGCTGCCCGCCGACAAGGACACCGGCATCAACGTGGACAAGCAGCCGTTCTCGTCCGGCCCGTACCGGGTCGCCGAGAACCAGGTGGGCGTCCAGCTCACCCTGGAGCGCAACCCGAACTGGGACGCCAACACCGACCCGGTGCGCCACCAGTACCCGGACCGGTTCGTCTGGACCTTCGGGCCGACCGCGGACGCCGCCAACAACCGGGTGATCGCCGACAACGGCGCTGACCAGAGCGCACTGGCGTTCAACACCGTGCCCGCCTCGCTGGTCGCCAAGGTGGCCGGAGACGCCGCGCTCAAGTCCCGGACGATCCTCTCGCCGACCCCGAGCGCCAACCAGTTGGTCATCAACAACCAACGGGTCACCGACCTCAAGGTCCGGCAGGCGCTCAACTACGCCATCGACCGCGAAGGCATGATCAAGGTGCTCGGCGGCCAGAACGTCGCCGCACCGCTGACCACGCTGATGCCGTCGTCGACCATCGGCTACAAGGCGTACGAGGCGTACCCGGCCGGGCCCAACGGCAACGTCGACAAGGCCAAGGAGCTGCTCGGCGGCAAGACGCCGGAGCTGGTCCTCGGCGTCGCCGACAACTCCACCGAGCAGCAGCAGGGCGCCCAGCTCAAGGCCAACCTGGAGCGGGCCGGCTTCAAGATCACGCTGCGGAACATCTCCGACGACGCCAAGCTCGACGAGATCAAGAAGAAGAACAACCCCTGGGACCTGTACATCGGTAACTGGGCTGCCGACTGGCCGAGCGGGGCGTCGATCCTGCCGGTGCTCTATGACGGCCGCACCATCAAGGCCGAGGGCAACAGCAACCAGTCCTTCTTCAACGACCCGGCCGTCAACGCCGAGATGGACCGCATCCTGGCGCTCGCCCCGGCCGACCAGGGCCCGGAGTGGGCCAAGCTCGACGAGCGGATCATGAAGGAGCACGCGCCGGTGGTGCCGCTCTACGTGGACGTGGCGTACAACGTGCACGGGTCCAAGGCCGGCGGAGTCTTCATCTCCAGCGTCTTCGGCTACCCGTCGTTCGTGAACGCGCACGTCAAGCCGTAAGGCGCAGCGCAGAAGTTCAGGGGTCCCCTTCCGACAACGCCGTCGGGAGGGGACCCCTGTCGTCGTCCGGGAAGCCGCGCCCCCGATCGGATCGGACCGCTACGGTCGGGTGCGGGGCAGGGTCCTTCGGTCAGGCTTGACGTCGAAAGGAGGCCTCGTGATCGCGGCACTCAACAGGCTTGTCGACCTGCTCGAAGAGCACCTTGCCGAGGAGTTCGACGTCAACGCGGTGGCCAGGACGCTCGGCACCACCGAGTACCACCTGCGCCGGATGTTCTCCTCGTTGGCCGGCATGCCGCTGTCCGAGTACGTGCGCCGACGCCGCATGACCGTCGCCGCCGCCGACGTCGTTCGGGGCGAGGACGATCTGCTGGGCATCGCCGTCCGGCACGGATACGGCTCGACCGAGGCGTTCGGGCGGGCGTTCCGGGCGGTCCACGGTGCCAGCCCCGGTGACGTACGCCGCGATGGAGGCCCCCTTCGCACACAACCGCAGCTCAGGTTCCGCCTGACCGTCGAAGGGAGCACCCCCATGGACACCCGCATCGCCGACCGCCCCGCGTTCCGGCTCGTCGGACACGCCGCCCGGGTACCACTCATCCACCAGGGCATCAACCCGCACATCCAGCAGCACATCGCCGGGCTGGCACCGCAGGAGCATGTCCGGCTCAAGGCGCTCAGCGACACCGAGCCCGCCGGGCTGCTGCAGGTCAGCGACGACGTCGACGCCGAGGCCACCGAGGGCACCGAACTGACGTACCTGCACGGGGTCGCGGTGTCCCGGGACACCCCGGTCCCCGACGACCTGGACGCCATCGAGGTGCCGGCCGGCCAGTGGGCGGTCTTCCGCACCGCCGGACCCCATCCGCAGGCCCTGCAGGACACCTGGGCCGCGACCGCGACCGAGTGGTTCC
Organism: Micromonospora parva; assembly: GCF_000718515.1. GTDB lineage: Bacteria > Actinomycetota > Actinomycetes > Mycobacteriales > Micromonosporaceae > Micromonospora > Micromonospora parva. Next base: position 49,976 of record NZ_JNZS01000031.1, read on the forward strand.
CGTCCAACCCGTGGCGGCTGCGGCCGGGCCCATCGATGGTTGCCATCCTCGAACGCGCTGCCGACTTCAGCACCGCGACCTGCGAACTGTGGTTGCCCATCGAGCCGGCGTGACGTGAGACCCAGGGCCAGACCGGCGTGAGTCGGCTGCAACCTGCGCCATGAGAGGGCTGAATGTAACCTTGTGGATACGTACCCATCCGGTTACGTTAGCTGCCATGGACGCCGTGTTGCACGCGCTGGCAGACGAGAGTCGGCGCACGGTTCTCGATATTCTCCGCGACCGCCCGGCGAGTGCGGGAGAGCTGGCCGAGGCCCTCCCGATCGCTCGTCCGGGCGTCTCCCGGCATCTCCGCGTACTGCGGGAAGCCGGGCTGGTCGACGTACGGCAGGACGCGCAGCGCCGGATCTACACCCTCCGCCCGGAGGCGCTCGTCGAGGTCGACGAGTGGCTGGGGGAGTACCGCCGGCTCTGGGAGAACCGGCTCGGCGCTCTTCAGACCGAGATCGCACGAGGAAAGAAGGCGCGACGATGACCACGATCGCGACGATGCGGACGCTCGATGAAAACCGCGGAGCAGTCCGGGTCGAGACCCTTTACGACACGGGCATCGACGACCTCTGGGAGGCGTGTACGACGCCCGAGCGGCTGGCCCGCTGGATCGCCCGGGTCGACGGCGACATGCGGGTCGGCGGCACCATCCAGGCCGTCTTCACGAGCAGTTGGACCGGTCCCGCGCGCATCGAGTTGTGCGATGCGCCTCACCACCTGCTGCTGACGACGAAGCCGGGTGCGGACGACGAGGGGCAGATCGAGGCGTGGCTGACCGAGGAGGGCTCCAGGACTCGGCTGGTGGTCGAGGAGCGCGGCCTGCCGACGGGGCACCTCCCGTCCCACGCCTCTGGTTGGCGGGTCCACCTCGAGGATCTCGGTCGGTCGCTGGAGGTCGACGGACCGGTCCATCCGGAGGGCTGGAACTCCGATTCCCGAGCGCCCGGCTGGACGGAGCGCTGGGAAGAACTCACGCCGACATACCAAAAGATAGGGATCGGTTGATGTCGAACCTGATCAGGCTCAGCCTGACGACGGTAAATGCTCCCGACGCCATCGCGCTCGCGCGGTTCTACGCAGAGATCACCGGCGGGGTCGCGAAGGGTGACGAGTGCTGGGCGCTGGTGGAAGGGCCGAACGGTGACATCGGCTTCCAGCAGGTCGACGACTACCGGCCCCCCACCTGGCCGGATGGCGAGGTGGGGATGCAGATGCACCTCGAGTTCTTCGTCGACGACCTGGAAGCGACCGGAGCGCGTGTGCTGGCAGCCGGTGCCACCCGATTCGAGCATCAGCCCAACGCGGACCACTGCTTCGTGTACGCAGACCCGGCCGGGCACCCGTTCTGCCTGTCGATGTGGGGGGCACCGAGAGTCGGCGACTGACTCAGCTCGTTCGGGCATCGGTCTTCAGGCGCGGGCCACAGCGGCTCCGAACCCGCACCCGCAGCCTGCTCATCGAAGCCACGAATCAGTTCCTCGTGCCAATGTGATTGTGAGGCGACGCAGTGGCCTGTTGAGGGGAATCTGTGTACTTCGGTGCGGGCGCTCCCGGTGATGTTGGCTGCGCCTCTCAGAGTGTGGGCGTTGCGGCTACTGCTCCTCGGCTGCTCGGCCGTTGACCCCGGGATATCGATCTGCTTGGCTGCCTTCGCGATGACCTTGAGAACCCCTCAAACAACGGGAGATAGTCATGTCCTTCGGTGCCGCAATCAAGTCGGTCCTCAGCCAGTACGTCGGATTCTCGGGTCGGGCCCGCCGATCTGAGTACTGGTGGTTCACCCTGTTCACATTCCTTGTCAGCATTGCCGCCGCCATCCTGGACAGCGCGCTGGGATTGACCTTCGAGGGCTCGTCGACCGGCTTCATCGGTCTTGTCGCCTCCCTGGCGCTGCTGCTGCCGGCGCTGGCGGTCGCGGTGCGGCGCCTGCACGACACCGACCGGACGGGGTGGTGGTTGCTGATCGGCGTGGTGCCGCTCGTGGGCGCCATCGTCCTGATCGTGTTCTTCGTATCGGACAGCACCCCCGGAGCGAACCGCTTTGGCCCCAGTCCCAAGGGCTGACCGCTGTCCGCGCCCAGCATCGCGTGAACATCCCGAACGCGCACGTCAGGCGGTAGCTTGACCGCGGGCAGGGGAGGGTCCCTTCTCGACATTCTTGGCGGGAGGGGACCCTTCCGTCTGGCGGCGGCGCGGCGGATCAGGGGACGAGCACCACTCCGCCGCGCACGCCGCCCTGGGCCACCCGCTCGTGGGCGGTCGCCGCGTCGGCGAAGTGGTACACGTGAGCGACCCGGAGCGGGAGGTCGCCGGTGGCGACGAGTTTGACCAACTCGCCCAGCCGGGATCCGTCCGGTTGCACCTCCAGCGCGGAGGTCCGGATTCCCCGCACCGGCTCCGGGCGCAGCGGGGGTGACGCGGCCACGTAGCCGCCGCCGTCCCGAACGAGGTCCAGCAGCGAGGGGCCGATCACCGCCAGGTCGATGACCGCGTCGTACGTCCCGGTCGGGTCGTCGGCGCGCGACAGGAACGCCGCGCCCAGCGACTCGACGAACTCTCTGTCGTCGGCCCCGGCGAGTCCCGTGGCGTGCAGACCGGTCGCCCGGGCCAGCGCCAGCACGAACCCGCCAACCTGCCCGGCGGCGCCGGTGACGAGCACTGTCGACCCCGCGGGGAGCGCGAGCAGGTCGAGGGCCTGGGCGGCGGCGAGGCCATTGGTCGGCAGCGTCGCCGCCTCGGTGGCGGGGACACCGGTGGGCGCGGAGGTCAGCCAGGCGACGTCGAGGACCACGTACTCCGCGTGGGTGCCGACGGTGGTCTGTAGCCACGGCGAGAAGCCGATGACCTCGTCGCCGATGGTGAACTCCTCGACCGACGGGCCGACCGCGTCGACGCTGCCGGCGACGTCCCAGCCGGGCGTGTACGGCAGGCCGGTCGGCAGCGGGGCCGGGAACCGACCGGAGCGGATCATCAGATCGACCGGATGTATCACCGACGCCGCGACCCGTACCCGCACCTGCCCCGGCCCGGGCTCGGGCATCGGCACGTCGACCACCTGCAGGACCTCCGGCCCTCCGAACTGTGCATAACTGACCGCGCGCATCGCCGTCTCCTTCGTGGCTTTTTTTCTGATCACCACGACCGTACGAATCACAGGCACTGTCAGTAAGTAGGTACCGTAAAGTGCCTAGGGCACCCGAGGGGGAATCGATGGCGACGACATCCGCGGCGCAACGCCGCGAGCAGGCCAAACGCGACTACGACGCGTTCCTGGAGGGTTGCCCTACCCGTGAGCTGCTGAGCAGGCTCACCGACAAATGGGTCGCCCTGGTGATTCCGGCGCTCGCCGGCGGCCCGCTGCGGCACGGCGAACTCGCCCGCCGCATCGCCGGTGTCAGCCAGAAGATGCTCACCCAGACCCTGCGCACGCTGGAGCGCGACGGCCTGGTCACCCGTACGGTCACCCTCTCGGTGCCGGTCTGCGTCGACTACGCGCTCACCCCGCTCGGCCATGAGCTGTTCCCGGTCATGGTCGCGATCAAGAACTGGGCGGAGACACACATGGACCGCGTCTTCGAAGCCCGGACCCAGTTCGACGCCCGCCCCTGAAGGCACCGCGGACCGTCCTGACGTATCGCTCGCCGGCTTGCCTGCGCCCGCCGAGGGCGCGCCGTCGTGTCGTGGGTGGCGGCTAGGGTCCGCGCCGTGGATGACACCTCGACGGCCCGGCGGGCCGCCCACGCCTACGTTGATCTCTTGGAGCGCCGCGACTGGTCTGGGTTGGCGGCTCTGCTCACCGACGATGTGGTCTACGAGATGCCGCAGACCCGGGAGCGGATTCGCGGCAAGGACGCGTTCGTGCGGTTCAACACCGAGTATCCCGGAGACTGGCACCTCCGGCCACGACGGGTGATCGTCGATGGCCGCCTCGCTGCCCTGTGGCTCGACGTCCGCGTCGGCGTGGAGCAGCAGGACGCGTGCGTCTGGCTGGAGCTGTCCGAGCACTGGTTGATCAGCAAGATCATCGACTACTGGCCCGAGCCGTACGACCCGCCGCCGGGCCGGGAACACCTCGTGGAGCGTTGGTGATCGCGGCCCTTTACAGCAGGTGGGTGCGGAGGAAATCCAGCTCCAGGGGGAGTAGCCGCTCGGCGGTGCCATTGGAGGCCATGTGGGTGGCCCCGGTCAACGGCAGCACGGCGTGCGGCCGGCCGGCGCTCAGCAGGGCCGCGGAGAGCCGCAGCGTGTGCGCTGCCACCACGTTGTCGTCCGCCATGCCGTGCACCAGCAGCAACGGGCGGGCCTGGTCCGGGCCGGTGACCGGCTCGCCGGCCAACTCGACCAGCGAGTGGTGCGCGTAGATGTCCATGCCGTCTTCCGGCAACCCCAGATAACGCTCGGTGTACGCGGTGTCGTACAGCGCCCAGTCGGTCACCGGCGCACCCGCGATCCCGCACCGGAACAGCTCCGGGTGGCGCAGCACCGCCAACCCGGCCAGCCACCCGCCGAACGACCAACCGCGCACCCCCACCCGACCCAGGTCCAGATCCGGGTGCTTGCCGGCGAGCGCGGTCAGCGCGTCGATCTGGTCGGTCAGGATCACGTCGGCGACCCGCCGGTGGATCGCCTTCTCGAACGACGGGGCGACGCCCGGCGTACCCCGGTTGTCGATGGTGACCACCGCGAACCCGGCGTCGGCCCACCACTGCCGTTCCAACCACGCGGCCCGCGCCGCCACGACCTCCTGGTGCCCCGGGCCGCCGTAGATGTCCAGCAGCACCGGCAGCCGTCGGCCCGTCACGTGGTTGTCCGGGTAGAGCACCGCCGCCGGCAGCCGTCGATCAGTCACCCGTTCCAGCAGCGGCAGTGGGGAGTACGGCGGGGTGGCGGCGAACGACTGCAGTTCGGCGATCTCCTCGTTGCCGCGGCGGACCGTCCAGCGCACCCCGGCGTGGTCCAGTGACGCGACGCCGACGGCCAGCACGTCCCCACCCACCGCTGCGGTGTACCAGCCGGAGTCGGTGGTGAGCCGGCGCGCGTCCACCCCACCGCCGATGGTGGTGCGGACCCGGAACAGGTGCCGTTCGCTCGGCTCGCCGTCGCTCGCCTCCACCAGCAGGTCGGCCGGGCCGGCGGCGGCCGGCAGCCGACCCACCACCCGCCGCACGTACAGCGACGGCGGGGTCAGCAGGGTGCCGTCCGCGAACAGGCACCGGGCGTCGTACCCGTCGTGGGCCAGCTCCCCACCGACCAGCACCCGGCCGTCGGGCAGGTGGGCGGGGGTGCCGGCGATCGGTTCGACCCAGCGCGGGTCGGCCAGTTCGGCGTGCACCTGCGTCTCACCCGTTCGTGGGTCCACGGCCAGCACCAGCCCGTGCTGCTGCGAGCGGCGCAGCACGGTGATCAACGGGCTGCCCTCGCCCCAGCTGACCCCGGTCAGGTACGGGTAGGTCTCCCGGTCCCAGTGCACGTCGACCCAGCCGTCGTCCAGGTCCAGCAGGTGCAGGCTGACCTCCGCGTTCGGCCCACCGGCCCGGGGGTACGCCACCGCCGTCGGCGGGCTCGCCGGCTGCGCCGGGTCGTGCAGGTGCCACCGCTCCAGGCGGGACTCGTCGACCCGGGCGGCGAGCACCATCCGGCCGTCCGGCGCCCACCAGTACCCCCGGTACCGGCCGAACTCCTCCGCCGCGATGTGCTCGGCCAACCCCCAGCTCACCCCGGCGTCCTCGCCGGCCAGCAGGGTGTCGGTGCCGTCGCTGTCGATCACCCGCAGCTCACCCCGACGCACACCGTCGGCGGCGTCCGTCACGTACGCCAGGCGTTGCCCGCTCGGGTCCGGACGGGGGTCCAGCACCGGGCCGACGGCCGCCACCTCCACCACGTCGCCGTGCACCAGGTCGGCCCGGAACAGCCGCCCGGCCAGCGCGAACACCGCAACCCGGCCGGCCGCGTCCAACGCGTACGAGCCGATGCCGGCGGCGCTGAGCCGCAGACGCTCGCGCAGCGCCCGTTCGCCGGGGGAGAGGGACCGGACGTCCCCGCCCTCGCCCAGCAGGGTCGCCGGATCGGCGACCAGCCGCTCCTCGCCGGTGCTGACGTCCAGCAGCCAGAGCGCGTCCGCCGGATCCTCGGGGCCGGCGGAGCGCAGGAAGATCACCCGGGAGCCGTCCTCAGCCACCGAGACAGCGCGTGGCGCGCCGTGGCTGAACCGGCGGGTGCGGGCGGCCAGCTCCGGAAAGTCCACACGCCAAATCGTAGAGCCGCAGCGGAGGTGATGTGGCCGACCTGGGCGGACGCGTCAGCCTCGGCCGGGGAGAACTGCCAGTTAGAGTGACCGTCGTGACGATGCTGCCCGACCGCCGCCTGCTGCTGGTCCACGCGCACCCCGATGACGAGTCGATCGGCACCGGCTCGACGATGGCTCACTACGCCGCCGCCGGCGCGCACGTCACCCTGGTGACCTGCACGCTCGGCGAGGAGGGCGAGATCCACGTGCCCGCGTTGGCCCAGCTCGCCGCCGCCGAGGCCGACCAGCTCGGCGGGTACCGCATCGCCGAGCTGGCTGCCGCGTGTGCCGCGCTCGGCGTCCGCGACCACCGCTTCCTCGGCGGCGCGGGCCGATACCGCGACTCCGGGATGATGGGGCTCGCGACCAACGAGCACCCCCGGGCCTTCTGGCAGGCCGACCTCGACGAGGCCGCCGGGCATCTCGTGGAGATCATGCGGGAGGTACGCCCACAGGTGCTCGTCACGTACGACCCGAACGGCTTCTACGGCCACCCCGACCACATCCAGGCGCACCGGGTGGCCATGCGCGCCGTCGAGCTGGCCGCCGCGCAGGGCTGCGCCCCGGCGAAGGTCTACTGGACGGCCATGCCGCTCAGCGTCCTGGAAGCCGGCATGGCGCACTTCGCCGAGTCGTCCGACAACCCGTTCGGCGGCATCGAGGACATCGCCGACCTGCCCTTCGGCACCCCGGACGCCCAGATCGCCGCCCGGATCGACGGCACCGACCAGCACCTGGCCAAGGAGGCCGCGATGCGGGCGCACGCCACCCAGATCCCGGCCAACTCCTGGCTCTACTCGATCGCCGGCAACTTCGGCGGCGAGTTCATGGGTGTGGAGTTCTTCACCCTCGCGGTCGGCGAGAAGGGTCCGGGCGCCGGGCCGTACGGCTGGGAGGACGACCTCTTCGCCGGTCTGCCCGCGCAGCCCGCCCCGGACCGTTCCCCGGTCGCGGCGGCGGGTCTGCGGTGACGCTGCCGGCCGCACCGGTGACGGTCGTGGACGACCAGGAAGCCCCGCCCCCGGCGGGGCCACCGCCGCGACTGGTGGACCTGGGTCTGCGGCTGGTCGGTGCGCTCGTCGTGGCCGTCGCCGGGGTGGTGACCGGCGTGCTGGAGCTGCTGCTCGCCACGGTCCGCGTCGGCGGGCAACTGGTCGGTGTGTCGGTGCTCCTCGCCATCGGCGCCAACATCGTGTTGAGCTGGTTCGCGCACGAGGCGGTCGGCCGTCGCTGGGCGGTGGCGCTGCCGGCGGTGCCGTGGTTCGCGCTGATGGCGGTCGCCGCCATCCGGACCAGCGAGGGCGACCTGCTGCTGGCCGGCGACAACTGGGTCGGGCTGGCCATGATCGTGGCGGGCGCGATGACGTTCGCGGTGATGGGTTTCCGGCAGATTCTCGCCCCGCAGCCGCCCATGCTCGGCGGCTGACGCCGTGGCTGCTGCCGGCTGATGACGGATCCCAGGTAAGGGTGGTAGATATTCCTGCCAGGGATGCGAACCCCACGACGGGGCGTACGGCAGGAGGGTCCGGCGATGGACAAGCGGTGGCGTGACATCGGGGTGCTCGTAGCAGCGTTGTTCGCGGTCAACGTGGTCGCCCGGCTGATCACCGAGTTCGGCTTCGACGGTGACGACACCGCCGCCGACCGGGTGTCGCTGACGATGTTCGCGGTGATCGGGTTGATCCTCGCCGTTGTCGCCTTCCGCTGGGGTCGACGCCGGCCGTTGGCGGACTGGGCGGCTGACATGGCCCTCGTGGTGCCGGTGGCGATGGTGTTGACAGTGCTGGTCGGGCCCCTGCTGGTCGGTCACAACCCGTTCGCCGGTGGCGCGGGGACGTTCTTCGCCCAGATCTGGCTCTACCTGCTCGCCACCGGCGCGGGGGTGCTGGTCGGTTACCTGGTGCTCACCGCGCTCGGCCGTGACTACCGCTCTCAGCAGCTCAAGCGGTACGCGGAGGTCAAGGCCGCCAAGCCGCGCCGGGTCGTGCGCCGCTGACCACCGGCCCAGCCCGACCCGCGCCAGCCTCGGCCCGTCCGGCGGTACGTGTGGCGGTCCGTCCCACGCCCCCAAGCTTGATCGACTCGGTTTCCGTGAAGTCGGGGTGTCCCGGGCGCCGGAATGCCGCGATTTCCGGAAAGTCGAGTCGACCACCGCCGGGACGCCGCGACTTGTTGACAGTCGAGTCGATCATCTGTCCGGGGCGACCCGGGTCAGGTAGGTGTGGTGGGTGACGAACCCGAGCCGCTGGTAGAGCGCGACCGCCGCTTCGTTGCGCTGCTCGACCTGAAGAAAGGCGTGCGTTGCGCCGCCGGACGCCCCCCAGCCGGCCAGTTCGTTGATCACACGGCGAGCCAGTCCCTGTCGGCGGGCCACCGGCAGCACTTCGATCAGGCTGAGGCCCAGCCAGCGCCCCTGGCCGGTCACCGTGCCACGGCCGATCGCCACCAGGGTGCCGTCGGCGTACACGTGGGCGAAGCGGACCTGGTCCACCGCGGAGAGGACGTGCCGGGCGGCCTCCGGTAGGCCGCCCTTGCGCCCGGCGGCGATGGCCAGCCACTCGTCGCTCGGCGTGGCGGCCAGATCGACGACCGCACTGCTCCCGCCGGCTGGCGCACCGGCGGCGGCGTCGATCCGAGCGGCGGCGTCCGGTGTGCCGGAGGCGGGGTCGGCAGTATCGGTCGGTGCACCCCTGGCGTCGCCCTGGTCGGTGGCCGTGCCGCAGTGCTCGTCGGCGGAGGCCGACGCGAGCCGGGGGAGCGGCGCGGTCTGCACCAGCGTCGGTGGGCGGGTGCCCCAGCCGCGGGCGTCCAGTTCGGCGCCGACCGGGGCGGCGAGCGGCAGCGGCGTGTTGACCAACGCGGGTTGGCCCAGCTCGGCGTACCAGCGCTGCACGGCGTCGACAGCGGCGGCCAGCGGCCGGTCCGGATCGCCGATCGGCAGTGCCGAGTTGGCGCGCCCGGTCCAGCCCTCGGCCGACCGGAGCAGCCAGTCACCCAGCCGGCCCCGGGTCGGTGCCGGCCAGGCCTCGTCGGCGGCCCGCTCCAGCGCCACCACCGCGGCGGCGGTCGGCCGACGGGTCGGCGGTACGCGCTTGGCCCGGTGGACCTGCGCCACCGGAACCCGAAGCTGCCCCTGCGCGGTGGCCAGCGTGAGATGAGTCTCGCTCAGCTCGACCAGCTCGCCGAGAGCGTCGGAGAATAGCGGGCGGCCCTCGCGAATCCCCACAATCCGGCGGACCACGATTCGGTGTCCCACATCCTGCTGTCGGAGCACGATCGACCCCCTCCCCGGCGAGATACTAGGCTCTTACCGTCGCGGGAGATCGCGGCGAGTCTTGCGGAGGAGAAGACCGGTGACCTACATCATCGCCGAGCCGTGCGTAGATGTGCTCGACAAGGCATGCATCGAGGAGTGCCCGGTCGACTGCATTTACGAGGGCAACCGGATGCTCTACATCCACCCCGACGAGTGCGTCGACTGTGGTGCCTGTGAGCCCGTCTGCCCCGTGGAGGCGATCTTCTACGAGGACGACGTCCCGGAGCAGTGGAAGGACTACACCGGCGCGAACTACGAGTTCTTCGAGGATCTGGGCTCGCCCGGTGGTGCCTCGAAGATCGGCAAGGTGGAGAAGGACGCCACCTTCGTCGCCGCGCAGCCGCCGCGCGGCGAGGGCCACTGAACCGGCCCGCGCCGGTCTCGTCGCGGCTGCCCGAGTTCACCTGGGACACCCTGGACGCCGCGGCCACACTGGCCGCGGCGCATCCGGAGGGCCTGATCAACCTCTCCATGGGTACGCCGGTCGACCCGGTGCCCGAGGTGATCCGGCGGGCGCTTGCTGACGCGTCCGACGCTCCCGGTTACCCGCTGACCGCCGGCACCCCGGCGTTGCGGGCCGCCATCGCGGCGTGGGTGTCCCGGGCCTGTGGCGCTGGCGTCGACGGTCTCGGAGTGCTGCCGACCATCGGCTCGAAGGAGCTGGTGGCCTGGCTGCCGACGCTGCTCGGGATCGGCCCGGGGGACGTGGTGGTGGTGCCGTCGATCGCGTACCCCACCTACGAGGACGGTGCCCGGCTGGCCGGCGCCACCGTCGTCCGTACCGACTCGCTCACCTCGCTCGGGCCGACCCCACGGGTCCGGCTGGTCTGGGTCAACTCGCCCGGCAACCCGACCGGCCGGGTGTTGCCAGCGGCGCACCTGCGCAAGGTGGTCGACTGGGCCCGCGAGCGCGGCGCCGTCGTCGCGAGCGACGAGTGCTACCTGCCCCTGGGCTGGTCGGCCGACCCGGTTTCGGTGCTGTCTCCGCAGGTCAGCGGGGGCAGCTACGCCGGGGTGCTGGCCGTGCACTCGCTCTCCAAGCGGTCCAACCTCGCCGGCTACCGGGCCGGGTTCGTCGCCGGCGACCCGGCGCTCGTCGCCGAGCTGCTCAAGGTGCGCAAGCACGCCGGCATGATCGTGCCCGCGCCGGTGCAGGCGGCCATGGTGGCAGCGCTGGAGGACGAGCGACACGCCGAGGAGCAGCGGGAGCGTTACCGCGCCCGGCGGGAGGTGCTCACCGCGGCGTTCACCGGTGCCGGGTTCACCGTCGAGCACTCCGAGGCGGGCCTGTACCTCTGGCTGACCAGAGGTGAGGACTGCTGGCAGACGGTCGACTGGCTGGCCCGACGCGGCATCCTGGTCGCCGCCGGCGTCTTCTACGGCCCCACGGCCGGGCAGCATGTCCGCGTCGCCCTGACCGAGTCCGACGAGCACGTCGCCGCCGTCGCCGCGCGCCTGGCCTGATCGCGGTCCGGGCGGGTCGAGCCGTCCCGGGTCCGCGGCGCGACGACCGGCCCGCGCCGACCGATATCCTCGGCGCCGGACCTGGTCGGGGCCGTCGCGGCCCCGCGAGCCCAGCAGGAACATCGAGGTGTGCGGATGGTGGACAGGCCAGGTGCGCGGGTGCGGGCGGCGGTGGTCGGCACCGGCCTGATCGGTGGTTCGCTGCTGCTCCGGCTGGTGGCCGCCGGCGTCGACGTGGTCGGGTGGGACCCGGACGAGGCCACCCGGCGGGAGACCCGACGGGCGGGCGTACCCGCGCCGGACCGGCTGGTCGAGGCGGTGGCCGACCGGGACGTGGTCTTCCTGTGCGGGCCGCTGCCCACCCTGCCGTCGACGCTGGTCGAGGTGGCGGCGATGACCGGTGAGCGGTGTGTGCTGACCGACGTCGGCAGCACCAAGGAACAGGTGGCGGCGTTCGCCGCCGCGCAGGGGCTGACGCACCGGTTCGTGCCCGGCCACCCGATGGCGGGCACCGACCGGGCCGGGCTGACCGCCGCGCGGGCGGACCTGCTCACCGGCGCGGCCTGGGTGCTCTGTCCGGCCCCCGGGCCGGCGATCACCGCGTTCCGCTGGCTGGCCGCGCTGCTGGTGGAGCACTTCGAGGCCCGGGTGGTGCCGATGTCGGCCACTGAGCACGACTCGGCCGCCGCGCTCGCCTCACACGTGCCGCACCTGCTCGCCGGCGCGCTGGCCGGTGCTGTGCAGCGCGCACCACTGCGCGACGCGATACTCGCGCTCGCCGCCGGCAGCTTCTCCGACGGCACCCGGGTCGCCGGGACCCCGGCCGATCGGACCGCCAACATGCTGCTGGGCAACCGGGACCAGGTGCTGCGGGAGCTGGCCGAGGTCACCAGGTTCCTGGACGACCTGACCACCGCGCTGCGCGCCGACGACGCCGCCGGGCTCACCGCCCGGTACGACGAGGCGCGCGCCGCCCGCGCGGCGCTGCGCGACCGGCGGTTCGACGCGGACGACAGGCGGTTCCCGGCCGGTGGTGACCACGCCGCAGAGGTGTCCTGGCTGCGGGAGCTGGGGGTGAGCGGCGGCCATCTGAGCGGTCTGCACGTCGACGCGGACACTGTCTCCTACGCGGCGCGGCGTCCCGTGGCTGACTAGGCTGAGGGGCATGGCGGTGGACGGTCCGGTGGTGCAGGTGCGCGGCGAGGCGTACCAGGAGGTGCCGCCCGAGCTGGCCCGGTTCGCGGTCACCGCGACAGCCCGCGACCGGGACCGGGAGGCGACGCTGACCCGGTTGGCCGAGCGGGCCGCGGCGGTCCGGGTGCTGTTGGACGGCTCCGGGCCGGCGGTGGCCCGGCGGGAGACCGGCGACCTGCGGGTGTGGCCGGAGACCCGGCGCTCGGGTGAGCGGGTGGTCGCCTGGCACGGCAGTGTCACCACCACCGTCACCGTCACCGACTTCACCGCGCTGGGTGAGCTGATGCTCCGGCTCGCCGACCAGGACCAGGTCGAGGTGGCCGGCCCGTGGTGGGAGCTCCGTCCGGACAGCCCCGCCCATCGTGCGGCCCGGCACGCCGCGATCAGCGACGCGCTGCTGCGCGCCCGGGAGTACGCGGAGGCGCTGGGCGCGCGGGTCACCTCGTTGATCGAGCTGGCCGACGCGGGCCCCGTCGACCGGCCGATGTTCGCCCGTGCGGCCTTCGCCGGGGCCGCCGACGCGGGCGGTCCGCCGGAGCTTCAGCTGGACCCGCAGCCGCAGACCGTGCAGGCGGCCGTGCAGGCGCGGTTCACCATCAGCGACCCGGTTCTGGGCTGATGCCGCCGGCCCGGGTGCTCTCCGTCGACGAGCTGGTGGCGCGGGCGAAGGCGCTCGCCGAGGCGGGCCCGCGACAACTGCTCGGCATCGCCGGCGCGCCGGGGGCCGGGAAATCCACCCTGGCGGAACGGATCGTCGCCGAGGTCGGGTCGGCCGCCTGTCTGGTGCCGATGGACGGCTTCCACCTGGCGCAGGCGCAGCTGGTCCGCCTGGGCCGCGCCGACCGCAAGGGCGCGGCGGACACCTTCGACGTCAACGGGTACGTCTCGCTGCTGCGCCGGTTGCACCGGTTGGAGCCGACGTCGGTCTACGCCCCGGAGTTCCGCCGGGAGTTGGAGGAGCCGGTGGCCGGCGCCATCGAGGTGCTGCCCTCGGTCCGGCTGGTGGTGACCGAGGGCAACTACCTGTTGCTGCGGGATTTCCCCTGGCAGGAGATCCGACCGCTGCTGCACGAGGCGTGGTTTCTCGACCTGGAGGCCGAGGTGCGGCACCGCCGGCTGACCGCCCGGCACGAGGCGTTCGGTAGGTCCCCGGAGCAGGCGCGGGCGTGGGCGCTGGGCAGCGACGAGGCGAACGCGGCCCTGATCACCCCCACCGCCGACCGGGCTGACCTGGTGGTCCGTCTGTCGGAGCCCCCGCCGGCCTGACCACGGGCCAGCCGGGACGCGCTACTGCTCGACGCCGCGTCCCGGGCGGCTCATGTCCCCGGTGCCGGGCGTCCCGGCGGCGAGGCCGTACCGCAGGAGCACCGCGCCCCTGCCGGAGGTGGCTGGCGGTTCGAGCAGGGTCAGGTTCGCGGGCACCGCGCCGCCGTCGAACACCTTCTTGCCGACGCCCAGCACGATGGGGAAGATCCACAGGTTGAGCTGGTCGAAGAGGCGCTCGTGCAGCAGCGTCTGCACCAGGTTCAGGCTGCCGATCACGTGGACCTTCTCGTGCTTGTCCCGCACCGCCCGGACGGCGGTCGCCAGGTCGGGTCCGAGGTGTGTCGAGCCCTCCCAGCCCAGATCCGGGTTGCCGCGTGAGGCGACGTACTTCGGGATGCTGTTGAACAGGGTGGCGATTCCGCCGTCGACGCCGTCGGCCTGGTGCGGCCAGTACGCGGCGAAGATGTCGTAGGTCCGGCGGCCCAGGAGCAGCGCGTCCATGCCCCGCATGCCGTCCATGACCTGGCGGCCGCCCGTCTCGTCGAACAGGGGCGCCTGCCACCCTCCGTACGGGAAGCCTTCGGGGTCCTCCTCGGGACCACCCGGGGCCTGGGCGACCAGGTCGAGTGTCGCGAACAGGTCAATGTGGATCGTGCCCATGCTGTCCTCCGTGTTCCCGCTCGAGTTAGCCCTCGATGGCGCACCCTAGTCGAGTTGACGGACGGGTCGGGCGGGGTTGCCGACCGCCACGACGTTGGCGGGCAGGTCCCGGGTGACCACGGCGCCCGCCCCGACGACGGTGTTCACGCCGATCGTCACGCCGGCCAACACGATCGCGCCACCGCCGAGCCACACGTTGTCGCCGATGGTGATCGGTCGGGCCGCCTCCCACTTGTCCCGTCGCGGGCCGGGTTCGACCGGGTGTGTCGGGGTGAGCAGCTGCACGTTCGGGCCGACCTGGACGTCCGCGCCGAGGGTGATCCGGCCGACGTCGAGGAAGACGGCGTTGTAGTTGACGAAGCTGCGCGGGCCGATTCGGATCTGCCAGCCGTAGTCGCAGTAGAACGGCGGGCGGATCCAGGTGTCCTCGCCCAGTTCGCCGAGGAGGTCCCGCAGCGCCGCGATCCGGGCCTGGGGGTCGTCGGCGGGACTGGTGTTGAAGCGTTCCATCAGCCGGGCGGCCCGGGCCAGGTCGGCGACGATGTCCGGATCGTCGGCCAGGTACGGCTCGCCGGCGAGCATCTTGTCCTTCATGGAGGTCACCGCCCGATCATGCCGGCCCGGTTCGTCGGCTCGTGGCGGGTCCGTCATTTTTTGTACTTCATTTTGCATACCCAGTATGTAATTGTGGGATGTCAATGCGACTCCCATGTATCAAAGACGCTTGACCAGGAGGATCCGTTGCATCAGACAAGAAGATTGGCCGCCGTCGGCCTCGTGCTCACGCTGGCGCTCTCCGCGCCGGCTCCCGCCTCAGCCACGGCCGCCGCGCCCGCCTCACCCGGCGGCACCGGCCAGACCACGCCGGGTGGACCCACCGCCAACCGCTCGACCACCGTCACGCTGATCACCGGTGACCGGGTCACCGTCACCGCCTCCGGCGCCGCGGTCCGGCCCGGCGCCGGCCGGGAGAGCGTGCAGTTCCTCGTCCGGCGCGAGCGCGGACGCCTCTCGGTGACGCCGACGGACGCGCTGCCGTTGCTGCGTTCGGGCCGGGTGGACCGGCGACTCTTCGACGTCACCGGGCTGGTCGAGGCGGGTTACGACGACGCCCACCGGGACACCCTGCCGCTCCTGGTGACGTACGGCGCGACGGGTGCCGCCCGGCGTGCCCCGGCCGCGCTGCCCGGCACCCGGCAGACCCGCGACCTGCCGGTGATTCGCGGCGCCGCGCTGGCCAGCGACAAATCCTCTTTGGGCGCGGTCTGGGAGACGGTGACCACCGGTCCCGCTGGGGCCCGGCTCGACGCGGCAGGGGGCGTCGAACGGATCTGGCTGGACGGCCGTCGACGGGTGACCCTCGACCACAGCGTGCCGCAGATCGGCGCGCCCGCCGCCTGGGCGGCCGGGTTCACCGGCGCGGGAGTGTCCGTCGCGGTGCTGGACACCGGCGTCGACGCGACGCACCCCGACCTGGCCGGCAAGGTGGCCGAGGCGCGCAACTTCACCGAGGCCACCGACGCTCGGGACACGGTCGGTCACGGCACCCACGTGGCCTCGACCATCGCGGGCAGCGGCGCGGCCTCCGGCGGCAAGTACCGGGGTGTGGCGCCGGACGCGACGCTGCTGGACGGCAAGGTCTGTGAGGACGCCGGCTGCAGTGACTCGGCGATCCTCGCCGGGATGCAGTGGGCCGCTGTCGAGAAGAAGGCCGCCGTGGTCAACATGAGCCTCAGCGGCTGGGACACCCCCGAGGTGGACCCGCTGGAGGAGGCCGTGCAGACGCTGACCGCGCAGACCGGCACCCTCTTCGTCCTCGCCGCCGGCAACGACGGCTCGGACGGCTCGGTGGGCTCCCCGGCCAGCGCCGACGCCGGGCTCGCCGTGGGCGCGGTGGACCGGGACGACGAACTGGCCGACTTCTCCAGCCGGGGTCCCCGGGTCGGCGACGACGCGGTGAAGCCGGACATCACCGCGCCCGGCGTCGACATCGTCGCCGCCCGGTCCGCCAACGGCTTCATCGGCGATCCGGTCGACGACCGTTACGTCACCATCTCCGGCACCTCGATGGCCACCCCGCACGTGGCCGGGTCGGCCGCGCTGCTGGCCCAGCAGCACCCGGGATGGCGGGCCGACCGGATCAAGGCCACCCTGATGGCCGCCGCCAAGCCGCACCCGGAGCAGACCGCCTACCAGCAGGGAGCCGGGCGGGTCGACGTCGCGCACGCGATCACCCAGCAGGTCACCACCGACCCGGTGAGTGTCTCGTTCGGGCGTGCGCTCTGGCCGCACGGTGACGACGCGCCGATCACCCGCACGGTGACCTGGCGCAACGACGGTCCGGCGGCGGTCACCCTGGAGTTGAGCGTCGAGGGCGCCGGCCCCGGCGGTCGCGCGCTGCCAGCCGGCCTGTTCCAGTTGGGTGCCAACCAACTCACCGTGCCGGCCGGCGGCACGGCCGCCACGACCGTCACCACCGACACCCGCCTCGGCGACGCCGACGGCTACTGGACCGGGCGGATCGTGGCCCGATCCGGGGCGGCGGTCGCGGTCACCCCGTTGGCAGTGAACCGGGAGGTGGAGAGCTACACGCTGACAGTGGAGCACCTGAACCGGGCCGGTGAGCGCACCGCTGACCACTGGACGTTGCTGCTCGGGATGGACACCTTCGGCGCCTGGGACGTCGTCAGCTCCGACGGGGTGGCCAGCGTTCGGGTGCCGAAGGGGCGCTACGGCCTCAGCGGTCTGGTCTTCGAGCCCGGTCCGGAGGATGAGCCGCGCGGGATGTCCCTGTTGGCGCAGCCCGAGGTGACAGTCGAGCGGGACACCCGGATCGTGGTGGACGCCCGCCGCGCCAAGCCGGTGCGGACGACCATTCCGGACCGGACCGCCGTACCGCTCCTGATCGACGTCAGCGGCAACTTCACCGCCGACGACGGCAGCGCGTACACCGTCGGCCTCTGGGCCGAGACGTTCGCCGACCTGACCAGCGGTCAGCTCGGCAAGCCGAGCCCCGCCGACCGGTTCGTCGCCACCGTCAGCAGCCAGTGGACCACGCCGGACCCGACCAACAGCCCGTACCTGTACGCGCTGGCCGAGGCGATCCCCGGCCGGATGCCGACCGGGTTCGTCCGTGACTACACCCGACGGGACCTGGCAACCGTCGTGCACCGGTTCCGTGGCGGCTACCCGGGCATGCAGGCCGAGCGGATCGTGTACCCCGTACTGGAGTACAACGTCGGCGGCTCCGCCCTGATCCTGCCCACCGCCGTGCCCGGCCAGCGGGTCGAGCACTACAACACCAAGGGGGTGACGTGGGAATCCGAGGTCTCCTTCGGGACGGTGGACGACGAAGGCTGGTTGAACCCGCAGACGGTGCTGTTCTCCGTCCCCACCGCGTACCGGGCTGGGCGGACGGTGCAGGAGATCTGGAACCAGGGCCCGTACGGACCGTCGTTCCCGAAGCCGCGCTGGCCGCACCAGAGCGTCACCCGCGACGGCGACACGATAGTGGTCGACGTGCCGATCCACAGCGACGCGGCCGGGCACCCGGGCGGCTCACTGAACGACAGCGAGCAGACCAAGCTCTGGCGCAACGGCAAGCTGGTCGGCGAGAGCGAGTACGCCGGCTACGGCGAGTTCGCAGTGCCGCCGGGCAAGGCGGACTACCGGCTCGTCACGTCGGCGAAGCGCAGCTTCACCGACCTGAGCACCGAGGTGGAGTCCAGCTGGACCTTCCGGTCGCGGCACGTCGCCGGTGACACGCCGGCCCGACTGCCACTGTCGGTGGTGCGCTTCGCGCCGCCGCTGCGGGTCGACAACAGCGCTCCGGCCGGTCAGGGCTTCGTCATCCCGGTACGGGTGCAGCGGCAGCCCGGCGCGCCGAGCGCCCGGGTGGAGAAGCTCACCGTCGACGTCTCCTATGACGGCGGGAAGACCTGGGGCAGGGCGAAGCTGGTCCGCACCTCGGCCGACGGCTGGTCGGCGCTGTTGCGGCATCCGGCCGGCACCGGCCACGTGTCGCTGCGGGCCACCGCCCGGGACACCGCCGGTAACACGGTGACCCAACGGATCATCCAGGCGTACCGGTTGCGCTGAGGCGTACCCCGTCCGGGCCCGCGGCCGAACGCCGCGGACCCGGCGGGGCCGTCAGTCGTTGGCGTGCAGGGCGGCGTTCAGCTCGATGCCCCGGCCGGTGCGCGGCCGGGCCTCCAGCCCGCCGGTGACCGAGTTGCGCCAGAACAGCAGCCCGTCGACGCCGGACAGCTCCCGGGCCTTGACGACGCGGCCGTCGGGGAGCGTGATCTTCGACGCGGCGGTGATGTAGCAGCCGGCCTCGACCACACAGTCGTCGCCGAGCGAGATGCCGACGCCGGCGTTCGCGCCGACCAGGCTCCGCTCACCGATGCTGATCTTGTCGGTGCCGCCGCCGGAGAGGGTGCCCATGATGGAGGCCCCGCCGCCGATGTCGGAGCCGTCGCCGACCAGCACGCCCTGCACGATCCGCCCCTCGACCATCGAGGTGCCCACGGTGCCGGCGTTGAAGTTGACGAAGCCCTCGTGCATCACTGTGGTGCCGGCCGCCAGGTGCGCGCCCAGGCGGACGCGATCGGCGTCGGCGATCCGCACCCCGGACGGCACCACGTAGTCGGTCATCCGGGGGAACTTGTCCACCCCGTACACCGACAGGTGCCGGCCGGCCGCCCGCTCGATCACCCGCAGCTCGTCCACCCGCTCCGGTGGGCACGGCCCGGCGGACGTCCAGGCCACGTTGGCCAGCTTGCCGAAGATGCCGTCCAGGTTGACCTGGTTGGGTCGCACCAGGCGGTGCGAGAGCAGGTGCAACCGGAGGTACGCGTCGGAGGCGTCCTTGATCGGGTCGTCCAGCGAGCCGATCACGGTGACCACCTGCACGGTACGCAGACCGGGCAGCGGCCGGTCACCGAGCGCGGCCGGCGGCAGGTCGAGCACGTCCGCCTTGTCCTCGCCGGCGACCAGCGGCAGCTCGCCCAGGCCCAGCTTGCCGGTCGGGTACCAGGTGTCGAGCACCTGCTCGTCTGCGGTGACCGTAGCCAGGCCGATGCCCCAGGCGGAATCTGCGGACGTCACTGTTACACCTCTCGGTCACGGCCGGGCTGACCTCGGCTCGCTCCTCGCACTGACAGACCTGAAGGTACCGTGCGAACCATGGAGAACCCGCTGACCCCCGAGGTCCTCGCCGATCCGGTGCAGCTGACCCGCGCTCTGGTCGACATAGAGTCCGTGTCCCTCAACGAGAAGGCGATCGCCGACTGTGTCGAGGAGGTGCTGCGGGGCGTACCGCACCTGACCACCCACCGGCACGGCAACACGGTGATGGCGCGCACCGACCTCGGTCGGCCGCAGCGTGTCGTGCTGGCCGGGCACCTCGACACGGTGCCGTTGAACAACAACTTCCCGTCGACCATGCGCGGCGACCTGATGTACGGCTGCGGCACCTCCGACATGAAGTCCGGCACCGCGTACGCACTGCACCTGGCGGTCACCCTGCCCGAGCCGCGCTACGACGTGACGTACTTCTTCTACGAGGCCGAGGAGATCGAGTCCCGGTACAACGGTCTCAACCTCGTCGCCCAGGCGTTCCCGGAGTGGCTGCAGGCGGACTTCGCGGTGCTGCTGGAGCCGACCTACGGCATCGTCGAGGCGGGCTGCCAGGGCACCATGCGTTCGGTGGTCACCACGACCGGGGTACGCGCCCACTCGGCGCGCTCCTGGCACGGGGTGAACGCCATCCACGCCGCCGGTGAGGTGCTGCGGCGTCTCCAGACGTACGAGGCCCGCCGGGTCACCATCGACGGTTGCGACTACCGCGAGGGCATGAACGCGGTACGGATCAACGGCGGGGTCGCCGGCAACGTGGTTCCCGACCACTGCGAGGTCGAGGTCAACTACCGGTTCGCGCCGGACCGTACGCCGGCCGAGGCGGAGGCGCACCTGCGGGAGGTCTTCGACGGCTTCGAGGTGACGGTCACCGACATGGCTGCCGGTGCCGCGCCCGGGCTCGAAGCGGCCCCCGCGAAGGAGTTCCTGGCGGCGGTCGGCGCCGCGCCGATCGGCAAGCTGGGCTGGACGGACGTGGCCCGGTTCGCGGCGATGGGCATCCCCGCGCTCAACTTCGGCCCCGGCGACCCGAACCTGGCCCACCACCCCGACGAGCACGTCGAGATCAGCAAGATCCGCGACGGCGCGGCAACCCTGCACCGCTGGCTAGCCCCAGCCTGACCGGTCGCGGCCCGGCTTCCGTCGGTGATCAAGAGGTTTGCGTCAGCCTGGCCCGTTGTCGGCGACGCAAACCTCTTGATCGGCTCCGGACGGGGTGGGGGAGGTGGGGATCGGGTTCTGCTGGCGGGTGCGGCGGCGTTCGGCCACCACGTCTCGGATCCGTCGCTGCATCTGGCGACGGATCCGGATCATCTCGCTGTTGCTGATCACGCTGTCTCCTCCCCCGAAGGCGCGCGCCGGGGCATACCCGGTATGTGAATAGTAAGACGTACGGGAGCGTCGAATAGTTGCCCTTGATCGCGAACAATTTCTCGGCGTCCCCGCCCCGCGCACCCGGCCGGTGCTGCTCCACTACGGTTGCTCCATGAGCCAGAGCAACGGGCGGGAGGCCGGTCGCGGTCCGGGCCAGGAGCGGCATCGCGGTGCGGTCACCCTGCGCAGGGGGGCGATCCCGAGCAGCACCGCCGACCAGCGTCTGCTGGATTCGCGGGGGCGCGGCGACTGGAAGACCAAGGACGCCTGGCGCGCGCTGCGCATCCTCGCCGAGTTCGTCGAGGGCTTCGACACCCTCGCCGACGTGCCGTCGGCGGTCAGCGTCTTCGGCTCCGCGCGCAGCGCGCCGGACAGCGCCGAGTGCCAGTTGGCCGAGGAGTTGGGTGGCGCGCTGGCCCGAGCCGGCTACGCGGTGATCACCGGAGGTGGGCCCGGAGTGATGGAGGCCGCCAACCGCGGCGCCAGCGAGGCCGGCGGGCTCTCCGTGGGCCTCGGCATCGAGCTTCCGTTCGAGCAGGGCATCAACGAGTGGGTCGACCTGGCCATCGACTTCCGCTACTTCTTCGCCCGCAAGACGATGTTCGTCAAGTACGCCCAGGCGTTCGTCGTGCTGCCCGGCGGGTTCGGCACCATGGACGAGCTGTTCGAGGCGCTCACCCTGGTGCAGACCGGCAAGGTCACCCGGTTCCCGGTGGTGCTGATGGGCGTCGCCTACTGGCAGGGCCTGCTGGACTGGCTGCGCGACACGATGGCCGCCACCGGCAAGATCGGGCCGGTCGACCTGGACCTGATCTGTCTCACCGACGAGGTCAACGAGGCGGTCCGGTACATCGTCGAGGCGGAGGCCGTGCTCTCCGCCGAGCAGGAGGCGGTCCGCGAGGAGGCCGTCGCCCGGACCGGGGCGGACCAGCAGGCCGCCGCCGTCCAGGCCACCGAGCAGCCCCGGGATCACGACTGATGGCGGCGATCTGCGTCTTCTGCGCCTCCTCTCGTACCCTCGACCAGCGCTGGTTGGACCTGGCCGCCGAGACCGGTGCGGAGCTGGCCCGGCGCGGGCACACGCTGGTCAGCGGCGGTGGCTGCGTCGGCATGATGGGCGCGTTGGCCGACGGCGCCCGCTCCGCCGGTGGGCGCACCCTCGGCGTGATCCCGCAGTCGCTGGTCGACCTGGAGGTCGCCGACCTGGCCTCGGACGAGCTGCTGGTGACCGACTCGATGGCCACCCGCAAGACCGTGATGATCGACAAGTCGGACGACACCGACGGGTTCTACCGCCCCCTGTTGGACTGGCTCGACGCGCTGGCCGATCAGACCTTCCTGAAGCCCGCCGGCCGCGACCTGCTGACCGTGACCACCACCGTTACCGAGGCCCTGGACATCCTCGAATCCCACCTGACCTGACCCGCACCCCTCCGCCCCTGCGGTGATCATGAAGTTGTCGACGTCGCTGTCGGCGTGTCGCGCCGCTAACTTCATGATCGACGAGGTGGGTTGGGGTGTGGGTGGGTTGGTGTCGGATGGGTCTGATGGGATGAGCTGATGCAGGCGTACCGGTTGGTGCGGCGGCCCGGTGGGCCGGCGCGGGGGGACGGGGCGACGCCTGACGGCGCTTCCGTGCCTGCCAGCGACGGCACGTCCGGCGGCGGTGTCGGGGCGGCGGGTGGGTCCGCGCGCCCGGGTGGGTCCACCGGCGTCGGTGGGGCCGAGCGTGTGGTCGGGCCTGAGGTGGCGGTCGGCGGCGGCTGGCGGGCCGATCCGGTGCAGGCCGAGGTGGTCGGGCACACCGACGGGCCGATGCTCGTGCTCGGTGGTCCGGGCACCGGCAAGACCAGCACGCTGGTCGAGGCGGTCGCCGCCCGGGTGGCCGAGGGGGTCGACCCCGAACGGATCCTCGTGCTGACCTTCGGCCGCCGAGGCGCCACCGCACTGCGGCAGCGCATCGAGGCCCGCATCGCGCAGGACGGCCACCGGGTGCTGCGGGAGCCGCTGGTGCGCACCTTCCCGGCGTACGCCTTCGGGTTGCTCCGCCGCGCCGCCGCCGAGCGGGGGGAACCGTCGCCCCGGCTGCTCACCGGCCCCGAGCAGGATCTGATCATCCGTGAGCTGCTGGACGTGGTGGGCGAGGAGCCCGAGGACGACCCGGTCGGCTGGCCGACCGACCTGCGCCCAGCCCTGCGGACCAGGGCGTTCGCCGGCCAGCTGCGTGACCTGCTGATGCGCGCCGCCGAACGCGGGGTGGGCTCGGCCGACCTGGCCCGGCTGGGTGAGAAGCTCGGCCGCGCCGACTGGCCCGCTGCCGCCCGCTTCCTGCGGGAGTACGTGGCAGTGCTCGCCCTGCGCGACGTCAGCAACCGCGGCTCCATCGCGTACGACCCGGCGGAGCTGGTCCGGGCGGCCACCGGGCTGCTGCGCGACGACGAGGAGTTGCTGGCCGCCGAGCGCCGCCGGCTCGCCCACGTCTACCTCGACGAGTTGGCCGACACCGACCCTGCCCAACTGGAGCTGCTCTCGGTCATCGCGGGCGGCGGCAAGTCGCTTGTCGCGTTCGCCGACCCCGACTCGTCCACGTACGCCTTCCGGGGCGCCGACCCGGCCGGGGTGACGACGTTCACGCACCGGTTCCGGACGGCCTCCGGTGCGCCCGCCGCACAGGTGCTGCTGTCCACGTCGTACCGGGCCGGGCCGGGTCTGCTCGCGGCGATCGCCCGGCTGGGTCGCCGGTTGCGGGGTCCGGCCGCGCACCGCCGGCTGCACCCGCTGCCGGACGCGCCGCCTGGTGTGGTCGAGGTGCACACGTTCCGCTCGGCGACCAGCGAGGCCGCCTGGTTGGCCCACGCGCTGCGCTCGGCGCACCTGCTCGACGGCGTGCCCTGGTCCCGGATGGCGGTGCTGGTGCGGTCCACCGCGTTGCAGCTGCCCACCCTGCGACGGGCGTTGCACGCGGCCGGGGTGCCCACAGTGGTGCACGGTGAGGATCTGCCCCTGCACCTGCAACCGGCGGTCGCGCCGCTGCTGCTCCTGCTGCGGTGCGCACTGGAGCCGGAACGCCTCGACGAGGAGTCGGCTGTCGCACTGCTGCACTCGCCGCTGGGTGGGGCAGACCCGCTGGCCGAGCGGCGACTGCGGCAGGGCCTGCGGGCGCTCGCGCTGGCTGCCGGTGACCGACGTCCCTCCGGTGAGCTGATCGTCGAGGCGTTGCGCGATCCGGAGGAGTTGGCCGGCATCGACCGTCGCTGGGCGGAACCGGCGCAGGCGGTGGCCGGGCTGCTGGCCATCGCACGCGAGGCCGCCGATCGGCCGGGTTCGACAGCCGAGGACGTGCTCTGGGCCGTCTGGCAGGCCAGTGGTCTCGCCGAACGCTGGGCCGGCGCGATCAACCAGGGCCGCCCGGAGGCCGGCGAGGGTGACCTGGCCCGGCGACGGCGGGCCGAGGCGGCCGACCGTGACCTGGACGCCGTGCTGGTCCTCTTCGACGCGGCGGCCCGGTTCACCGACCGGCTGCCCGGTGCCCGTACCGAGGTGTTCCTCGATCACGTGCTCGCCCAGGATCTGCCGGCCGACACCATCGCGCCGACCGCCGACCGGGGTGCGGCGGTACGCCTGCTCACCGCGCACGCGGCGAAGGGCCTGGAATGGGACCTGGTCGCGGTGGCCGGCGTGCAGGAGGGCATCTGGCCGGACCTGCGGCTGCGCGGCAGCCTGCTCGGCTCCGAGCGGCTGGTCGACGTGCTGGCCGGCCGGTCGGTCGACGGCGCGAGAGCGGCGAACGTGGTGGGTCAGACCTCGGCGTTGCTGGACGAGGAGCGTCGGCTCTTCCACGTCGCCGTCAGCCGGGCCCGGCACCGGTTGCTGGTCAGCGCGGTGGCGTCGGCCGCCGTCGGCGGTGACGATCACGAGGAGCAGCCGAGCCGGTTCCTGCACGAGCTGATCCCGAACACCCCGCCCGGCACGCCGCCGCCCGGCACCCCGCCGACAGCGCCGGGCCCGCCGCCCGGTCCCCGCACCGAGCCGTCCTCCGGTGGCACCACCGCGGGTGAGGCCGGCGACGAGGGGCCGGACCATCCGGGGGCGCTGCCGGTGACCCGTCCACCCCGGGCGCTCACCCTGCCGGCGTTGGTGGCGGAACTCCGTACCGCCATCACCGACCCGGCCGCCCCGGCGACCCGGCGGCGCGCCGCGGCGGCCGAACTGGCCCGGCTTGCCGCCGCCGGAGTGCCCGGCGCGCACCCCGACGACTGGTGGGGGTTGCGGGCGCTCTCCGACGACCGGCCGCTCGTCGACGACGGCGACCCGGTGCGGGTCACCCCGTCGGCCATGGAGAGCGCGCTGCGGTGCAGCCTGCGGTGGCTGTTGGAACGGCATGGCGGCAGCGGGCCGACCAGCACCGCGCAGGGGGTGGGCAACCTGGTGCACGCCGCCGCGATGCTCGCCGAGGACGCCAGTGCCGACCGGGGCGCGCTGCTCGACTACGTGGCCGCCCGGTTCGACGCGATCGAGCTGGCGGCCCGGTGGATGGCCGGGCCGGAGCGGGAGCGCGCCGAGGCGATGGTCGACAAGCTGCTGCGCTGGCTGGCCACCAACCCGCGTCGGTTGCTCGCCATCGAGCACGAGTTCGCCGTCCGCCTGGACGATCCCCACCGGCCCGTCGAGCTGACCGGTCGGGTCGACCGGCTGGAGGTCGACGAGGCCGGGCGGTTGGTGGTGATCGACCTGAAGACCGGCAAGTCCACCGCTGTCACCGGCGCCGACCTGGCGGAGCACCCGCAGCTTGGCGCCTACCAGGCGGCGGTGGAGGCGGGGGCGTTCGCCGAGTTCGGTGACGAGTCCGGGGGCGCCGCGCTGGTGCAGCTGGGGACCACCGCCAAGGACGCCAGGGAGCAGAACCAACCGGCGGCCAGCGAGGGGCCGGCGGCCGGTTGGGCGACCGCGCTGGTCCGGCGAACCGCCGATACGATGGCAGCCGCCACGTTCGCGGCGGTGGCCAACTCGAAGTGCCGGGTCTGCCCGGTGCGCACCAGCTGCCCGGTCTCCGGGCAGGGGCGCCAGGTCGTCGAGCCGCCCACCGTCCGGCGCACCAGTGAGGGCGAGGAGTGAGCCGGTGTTGCGAGCCCCGCAGTCACGAACCAAGACGGCACAGTGAGGGCGAGGAGTGAGCCGGTGTTGCAGCCTGTGACGACACCGTGAGTCAGCCCACCCTGTTCGGCGCGGGTCCCGCACCGACGCCCCGGCTCGCGGACTCCGGCCCCCGGTACACGCCGGTGGAGCTGGCCAAGCTGCTGCGGTTGCCGGCACCGACCCGGGAGCAGGCCGCGATCATCGCCGCTCCGGTGGAGCCGCTGCTGGTGGTCGCCGGTGCCGGGTCGGGCAAGACCGAGACGATGGCCGCGCGGGTGGTCTGGCTGGTGGCCAACTCGTACGTGCGGCCGGAGCAGATCCTCGGGTTGACCTTCACCCGCAAGGCGGCCGGCGAGTTGGCCCATCGGGTACGCACCCGGCTCGACCAGCTGATCCGCCGCGTCGGCCGGCAGGGGCGGGACCCGTTGGACGATCCGCTCGCCGGTGAGCCCACCGTCTCCACCTACCACTCGTACGCGGGGCGGATCGTCACCGAGCACGGGCTACGGGCTGGCTACGAGCCGTCCACCCGGCTGCTCACCGAAGCGTCCCGCTGGCAGTTGGTGGACCTGCTGGTGCGCAACTACGACGGCGACATGTCCGAGGTGGACCGGATGCCGAGCACCATCACCGACGCGGTGCTGGCGCTCGCCGGGGAGTTGGACGAGCACCTGGTCGCGCCGGACGAGTTGGCGGCCTGGACCGGTCGGTTCTTCGCCGAGGTGCAGTCCCGGCCGGGTCGGGTGTACGCCGACGTGCGCAAGGCGCTCACCCTGCAGCAGACCCGGTTGCGGCTGCTGCCGTTGGTGCGGGCGTACGCCCGGCGCAAGGTGGACTTCGAGGCGATGGACTTCGCCGACCAGCTCGCCCGGGCGGCGCGGGTGGCCCGGGACCATCCGGCGGTCGGCGCGATCGAGCGGGACCGGTTCCGGGTGGTGTTGCTCGACGAGTACCAGGACACCAGCCACGCCCAGGTGGTGTTGCTCAACGCGCTGTTCGGTGGGGGGCACCCGGTGACCGCGGTGGGCGACCCGTGCCAGTCGATCTACGGCTGGCGGGGGGCCAGCGCGGGCACCCTGGACCGGTTTCCCACCGAGTTCGCCCGCGCCGACGGTGAGCCGGCCCCGGCGCTGGGGCTCACCACGAGTTGGCGCAACCGTCCGGAGATCCTCCGGGTGGCGAACGCGCTCTCCACCCCGCTGCGGGCGGCGGGTGCCCGGGTGCCGGAGCTGCGCTCGGCGTTGACCGTCCGGGACCCGATCCCGCACCGCAGCCCGGCCGGTGCGGCCGGGGGCACCGTGCACTGCGCGATGCTGCCCACGTACGCCGACGAGGCCGACTGGATCGCCGACAGCGTGCTGGCCGCCTGGCGTGGGGCGGCCGGGATGCCGGGCGTGGCCCCGGAGCACATCCCGGTGGCGCGGCGCCCGACGACCGCCGTGCTGGTTCGGGTACGCAGCCAGATCCCGGCGATCGAGTCGGCGCTGCGCGAGCGTGGTCTGCCGGTCGAGGTGGTGGGGCTGGGCGGCCTGCTGGACACTCCCGAGGTGCGCGACGTGGTGTGCACGTTGCGGGTGCTGGCCGACCCGACCGACGGGGCCGCGCTGTTGCGGCTGCTCACCGGTGCCCGTTGGCGGATCGGGCCGCGTGACCTGGTGGCCCTGCACCGCCGGGCTCGGGCCATCGCTACAGCTCGACGGCAGGTGGCCGCCGACGACGACGCGGAGATCAGCCCCGACCTGTTGGACGAGGCGACTCTGGTGGAGGCGCTGGCCGACCTCGGGCCGGCGCAGGCGTACTCGGCGGAGGGGTTCGCGCGGCTGCGCGCGTACGGCCGGGAGTTGGCGCTGCTGCGCTACCGACTGGACCAGGCGCTGCCGGACCTGATCGCGGACATCGAGCGGACCATCGGCCTGGACGTGGAGGTCGCGGTGCGGGCCGGCCGCGACGGCGCCGGCGACGCGGGCCTGGCCCGGGGGCACCTGGACGCGCTCGGCGACGTGGCGGCCCGGTTCAGCGGGGAGACGCCCGGCGCCACCCTGTCCGGTTTCCTGTCCTATCTGACCGCCGCCGAGGACGAGGAGCGTGGTCTGGCGCCGGGCGAGGTCGAAGTGGTGGAGGGCGCGGTGCAGGTGGTCACCGCACACGCCGCCAAGGGTCTGGAGTGGGACGTGGTGGCGGTGGCCGGGCTCAGTCGCGGGCTGTGGCCCGGGCCGGTCCGCAACTCCGACCACTGGTTGGGCGGGCTGGGCGTGCTGCCGTTCCCGCTGCGCGGTGACGCCGACGGGCTGCCCGAGTTGGCGCTCGACGAGGCGGGCGACCAGCGGGCCGTGGCGCGGGCGGTGACCGACTTCACCGACGCGTGGCGGGCCCACGACGAGCGGGAGGAACGCCGGCTGACGTACGTGGCGGTGACCCGGCCGCGCCGGCTGCTGCTCTGCTCCGGTTACTGGTGGGGGGAGGGCACGAAGCGACCGCGAGGTCCGTCGGTCTTCCTGCGTGAGGTGTACGACGCCTGCCTCGACGGTGGGCCGGGGCACCTGATCGACGTGTGGGCACCGGAGCCGACCCCGGACGCGACGAACCCCACGGCCGAGGTGGTGCTCCGCGCGGAGTGGCCGGCCGACCCGTTGGGTGGTCGCCGGCCGGCGCTGGCCGAGGCTGCCGGGCTGGTGCGTCGCCTGATGGCCGACGGTCCGGCGGCGGCGCTCCCGGGACCGGTCGGGCCGGTCCTCCCCGGGCCGGTCGGGTCGAGTGGCTCGGTGCCCGCCGGATCGGTGGCGGCGGCCGGCTCGGCGCCCGCCGGGTCGGTGATGCCGGGCGGGCCGACTGTCGAGGCGGCCGAGCCGGAGGTGGACCCGGAGGTGGCGCGCTGGCAGCGTGAGGCGGATCTGCTGCTGGCCGAGCGCGCCGAGCTGACCCGGCTCTCCGGCGCGGTAGAGGTGGCGCTGCCCGGGGCGCTGAGCGTCACCCAGCTCGTCGCGTTGCGGCGCGATCCGGCGGCGCTGGCCCGTACGCTGCGCCGGCCGGTGCCGACCGAACCCAACCCGTACGCGCGTCGGGGCACCGCCTTCCACGCCTGGTTGGAGCAGCGCTTCGGCGCGGACCGCCTGTTGGACCTGGACGAACTGCCCGGCGCTGCCGATGCCGATGCCGCACCCGACGAGGCGCTTGTCGAGCTTCAGGAGCGGTTCCTGGCCAGCGAGTGGGCCGACCGGTCACCGGTGGAGGTGGAGGTGCCGTTCGCCACGGTGATCGCCGGGGTGGTGGTACGGGGCCGGATGGACGCGGTCTTCGCCCGGCCGGGTGGCCGGTTCGACGTGGTCGACTGGAAGACCGGCGCGCAGCCCACCGGGCCGGCGGCTGAGGTGGCCTCCGTGCAGCTGGCCGTGTACCGGCTGGCCTGGGCGGAGTTGGCCGGTGTGCCGGTCGAGCGGGTGGGCGCGGCGTTCCACTACGTCCGGCACGGGGTGACCGTACGGCCCGCCGACCTGCTGGATGTGGCGGGCCTCACGGCCATGATCGCCCAGTTGCCCGAGGATTCTGCCCAACATTGACCACTGCGGGGAAAACCGTGGTAGGTTGACCGGGTTGCAGTTTTGGTTACCAGAGACTCTGTGTGCGCCTGGCGGGATTGTGGCCCCAGGCGCTCTTTGTTGTGTCCGGAGTTCTCCGGGCGGGGCGACCAGAAGCGACAGGCGATTCGCGCATCCCCGCGCGGAGCGCTCCTCTTCGGGCGTGCAACAAGTGCGCGTCCGACGTTCCGTCAAGGAGACGAAACACATGGCTATTGGCACCGTGAAGTGGTTCAACGCTGACAAGGGCTTCGGCTTCATCACCCCGGACGGCGGCGGCGCTGACGTCTTCGCCCACTTCTCGGCGATCCAGTCCTCCGGCTACCGGAGCCTGGACGAGAACCAGCGGGTCGAGTTCGAGGTGACCCAGGGCCAGAAGGGCCCGCAGGCGGAGAACATCCGCCCGCTCTGATCTTCGGATCGGTCAGCATTACCTGTCGCGCCCTCCGGGTGTGACGGTGACGGGACCGGCCCGCCCCGCCGCCGCCTGCGTCCGCAGGCGGCGGCCCGGCGGCGGGCCGGCCTGTACTCCCTTCGGTTCGTGCTTGTGAGTCCTGGCGGTCTCTTTCCGCTGGTTGACAGCGCCGACTTCGGCGCCCTCCCTCGACACGTGCCGCGTCGAGGAAGGCTTCCGCATGACCACAGTTATTCCCTCTTTCGCCCATACCGGTCTGGCGCCGGCGCTGCTCACCGCGCTGACCGCGCAGGGCATCACCGAGCCGTTCCCGATCCAGTCGGCGACGCTGCCCGACTCGCTCGCCGGCCGGGACGTGCTGGGAAGGGGCCGTACCGGCTCCGGCAAGACCCTCGCCTTCGGGCTTCCCCTGCTGTCGCGCACCGCCGGCCGTAAGGCCCGGCCGGGTCGCCCGCTGGCCCTGGTGCTGGTGCCGACCCGCGAACTGGCCCAGCAGGTCACCACCGCCCTGGCCCCGTACGCCCGCGCCGTCGGGCTGCGCTGCGCCACCGTCGTCGGCGGGCTGTCGCTGCAACGGCAGGCGGACGCGCTGCGTGCCGGTGCCGAGGTGGTCGTCGCCACCCCCGGCCGGCTGCACGACCTGATCAACCGTGGCGACGCCCGGCTCGACCAGGTCGAGATCACCGTGCTCGACGAGGCCGACCAGATGGCCGACATGGGTTTCCTGCCGCAGGTCACCAAGCTGCTGGAGCAGGTCGCGCCGCAGGGGCAGCGGATGCTCTTCTCCGCAACCCTGGACGGCGGCGTGGACCGGCTGGTCCGCCGCTTCCTGAGCAACCCGGTCACCCACTCGGTCGACCCGGGCACCGCGACCGTCACCGCGATGACCCACCACGTGTTGCACGTCGACGCCGCCGACAAGCCCGACGCGTTGACCCGGATCGCCGCCCGTGAGGGCCGCACCATCCTGTTCATGGGCACCAAGCACCGCGCCGACCGGCTGGCCCGTCAGCTGCTCTCCAAGGGCGTACGCGCTGCCGCGCTGCACGGCGGCAAGTCCCAGCCGCAGCGCACCCGGATCCTGGAGCAGTTCCGCAACGGTCAGGTGACCGCCCTGGTCGCCACGGACGTGGCGGCCCGTGGCATCCACGTGGATGGCCTGGACATGGTGGTCAACGTGGACCCGCCGACCGAGGCGAAGGACTACCTGCACCGGGGCGGCCGTACCGCCCGGGCCGGCGAGTCCGGTTCCGTGGTCACCCTGGTCCTGCCGGAGCAGCGCCGGGACGTGTCCCGGCTGATGGCCACTGCCGGCATCCGACCCGAGTCGGTCCAGGTGCGCCCCGGTGACGCGGCGTTGGCCCGGGTGACCGGTGCCCGTGAGCCGTCCGGTGTGCCGGTGACCATCGTCGCGCCGCCGGTGCCCGCCTCTCGGACGCGTACCTCCGGTGGTTCGGCCTCCGACGGCGGCGCCCGGCCGGCGCACCGCGCGTCGGGACGCTCCCGGCGCCCGCGTCGCCCCCGTACCGTCTGATTTTCCGCTCGTCGACCGACCCGTCCCGCTTCGGCTGGGCGGGTCGGTGTCGTTCCCGCCCATCGCGCGCCCTCGGGGCCGCCTCGTGATGAGGGCTCGGTCACCCGTTCGGCTGAGTCGGTAATCAGCCTCCGCTGGGTCGGCTGGCCGACTGCGCCGCAGCCGGTGGTGGTCGAGGCTGACGGACGGGGGAAGTCGGGCGGGGGGCCCGACACGGGAGGGGTGACCATGGCGGGCGAAGCCGGCTCGGGCGCACTGCGTGAACTGATCCTGGTGGTCGCGGTCGCGCTCGCCGGGTTGTTGCTCGCCATGGTCGCGGCCTTCGCGCCCTGGCATGCCACCCCGGCGGGCAATGCTCCCGCCGGTCTGGTGGAGCTGCACAGTCCTGGCGGCCCGGGCTCCGGCCCGGCGGACGCACACGTGGGCTGAGCAGCGACCGGCCTACCGGTGCCGGCGGAGGGGCAGGCCCGGTCAGGATCGGTGCGAGGTGTGGTCGGGTCGGCGGGGCACCGGCCCGACCACATCACCGTCGCCGCAACCCACCGCAACCCACGCATGCGCCGATCTTGCGCTTTCGGTTGTCAATTCAGCAGGATACGTCCCTTTTGCCGCGACAGAAAGTGCAAGATCGACGGGACACGGGGGCGCGGGGGCGCGGGGCGGGGCGGGGCGGGCTAGGGGGTTGTGGGGGTTTGGGTTTGGGTGAGCAGGTTGGCGAGGGTGGTGCTGTCGACGACGGTGGCGATCGCCCCGTGCACCGCCAGCCAGACGTCGGTGAGCCCCGCGGCCACTCCGTGATAGTCGGCCCGCTCGGCCGGCAGGCCGCGCACCGTGGTGAGCGAACCGCCGACCGCGCGCAGCACGTCCCCGACGGTGATTTCGTGGGGCGGGCGGGTCAGCGCGTACCCGCCGTCGGCACCGCGGTGGCTGTGCAGCAGACCGGCCCGGCGCAGGTCGAGCAGGATGCCCTGCAGGAAGCTGAGCGGGATGCCCTGCACCTCGGCCAGGCTGGCAGCCTTCACCAACTCGCCGGCCCTGTCGCCGTCGCCGTCGCCACCACCGGCGGCGGCGACAGCGAGCATCGCCCGGAGCGCGTAGTCGCTGCGCGCGGAGACGAACACGTCACTGACCAGCCTGGTCCAGTACGCCCCAGCGGCGCCGGATCGCCTTGTCCGCAGCGCCGAACGCGGCGTCCACGACCAGGCCGACGACCAGGATGACGATCATCGTGGAGAGCAGCCAGGGCGCGTCGGACAGTTCGCGGGAGTAGGTGAGCTGGGCGCCGAGTGAGGTCTGCGAGATGCCGACCACGAGCAGCTCGCCGGCCATCAGGCTGCGCCAGGAGAACGCCCAGCCCTGCTTGAGCCCGGCGACGATCGCCGGCAGGGCGGCCGGAGCGATGACGTACCGGTAGAGGTTGAGCCCACGGGCGCCCAGGTTGCGGCCGGCGCGCAGCAGCAGCGGCGGCACGTAGTCCACTCCGGAGATCACCCCGTTGGCGATGGACGGTGCCGCTCCGAGCACCACCACGAAGAAGATCGCCTTCTCGCTCAGCTCGAAGAGCAGGATGGCCAGCGGGAACCAGGCGATCGACGGCATGGTCTGCAACGCGGTGATCATCGAGCCGATGGCGGCGCGCAGCACGGTGGACCGGGCCACCGCGAGGCCGAGCAGCAGGCCGACGGCGACCGAGAAGACGTATCCGAGGGCGGCCCGGCGCAACGTGGTGACCAGGCCGTCCCAGAGCTGCGGGCTCTGGGCCTGGGCCATCAGCTCGCGGCCGACCTCCAGCGGGCCGGGCAGCGAGTACGGCGGCTTCCAGCCCGAGAGGACCACGAGTTGCCAGGCGGCGATGGCGATGGCCAGCGCGGCGAGCTTGGGCCAGGTGGCCGCCCAGAGGCGGGTGCCCCGGGAGACGTCCTTGTCCCGACCGGCGATCTCCAGCGCGTCCAGGCCGGTGATCTCGGCGTCGGTACGCGCCGAACTGGTGAGGGTGTCACTGGCCATGGCGACCCACCTCCGTACGGAGCCGCTCGGTGACCTCGGCGGCGATGGCCGCGACCTCGGGGGAGTCGATCCGACGGGGGCGCGGGATGGTCACCTCGGTGGAGTAGATGATCCGGCCGGGTCGGCTGGAGAGCAGGATGATCCGGTCGGCCAGTCGGGCCGCCTCGCGGACGTTGTGCGTCACGAAGAGCACCGAGAGTTGGCGCTCGGACCAGATCCGTTCCAGCTCGTCGTGCAGGATGTCCCGGGTCATCGCGTCCAGCGCGCCGAACGGCTCGTCCATCAGCAGCACCGGGGTGTCCAGGGCCAACGTGCGAGCCAGCGCGACCCGTTGCCGCATCCCGCCGGAGAGTTCGTGCGGGCGCTTGCGGCCGAAGTCGCCCAGGTGCACCGTCCGCAGCAGTTCGGCGACCCGCTCGCGGCGTTGGGCCCGGGGGAGCCGGCGCAGCTTGAGGGGGACCTCCACGTTGGCGTCGACGGTCAGCCACGGAAAGAGCGCCGGTTCCTGGAACATCAGGCCCGGGTTGACGTCGCCGGCCAGGGTGATCTGGCCACCGCTGACCCGGTCCAGCCCGGCCACCAGGTTGAGCAGGGTGCTCTTGCCGCAGCCGGACGCGCCGACCAGGCAGACGAACTCGCCGGGCGCGACGTCCAGCGACACACCGTCCAGGGCCAGGACGGCGCTCGACCCGCGTCCGTACACCTTGGTCACGCCGGAGAGCGCGACGGCTGTGGTCGCGCTCCGCGGCGTCGTCGTGGTCGACGTCATGGCTGGACGACCTCGGGCTTGCCGGCGGCCTTCAGCGCGTTGTTGAGGTACTTCAGGTCGTACAGGCCCTTGAGGTCCACCGGCTCGGTCAGCTGCACGTCGACGGCGTGGTCGAGCCCGGCCTTGAGGGAGGACGGGATCGGGTCGTTGGTGAACTCCAACGTCGGCCACGCCTGCTTGATCAGCTTCAGGTCCAGCGGCTTGCCGGTGATCTTGCCGATCGCGTCGGAGATGGCCTGCTGCGCCTCCTCCGGCTTGGTGTTGACGAACTCGTTGGCGGCCACCTGGCCGTCGACCAGCTTCTGCACCACGTCCGGGTGCGCCTTGAGGAACTTCGTGCTCACCAGCAGGTTGGTGATGACGAACTTCTTGTCCGGCCACAGGTCGCGCTCGTCGACCAGCACCTTGCCGCCGGCGTTGACCAGGCGGGAGACGAACGGCTCGGGCACCCAGGCGCCGTCGATCGCGCCACTGGTGAACGTCTCGATGGTCTGGGCGTTCTCCTGCGGCACGATCTTGACGTCACCGCCACCCTCCTTGGTGGTGGTGAGGCCCTGCTGCTTGAGCCAGTACCGGACCGCCACGTCCTGGGTGTTGCCCAGCTGCGGGGTGGCGATCTTTTTGCCCTTCAGGTCCTGCGCCCCGGTGATGCCGGGCTTGACCACCAGCGCCACGCCGCCGGACGCCGCTCCGGAGATGACCCGGACAGCCTCGCCCTTGGACTTGGAGAAGGCGTTCACTGTCGGGTTCGGACCGATGTAGGTGGCGTCCAGCGCGCCGGAGAAGACCGCCTCGATGGCGGCCGGCCCGGCGTTGAAGGTCTTCGGGTCCAGCTTGACGTCGGTGCCGAGCTTCTCCGCGAAGATGCCCTTCTCCACGCCGACGACCGCTGGCGCGTGGGTGATGTTGGGGAAGTAGCCGAGGCGCAGCGTCACCGGGCCGGAGCTGCCGCCCGCGCCCCCGCTGTCGTCGCCGCACCCGGCGGTGCTGCCCAGGGTCGCCGCGCCGAGGGCGGCGAGGGTCATCAGCGTGACCGTCCGGTGCAGGGGGAGCCGTCTCATCGTCCATCCAATCCGCAGTATTCCTACTTAGTTGGTAGGAAGAGTGGGCCAGGCCGTGGTCAGCGTCAAGACCCATCCACATGGCGGGATGGCGCGTCTCAGTTATGTCGGCATTTCCTACCAGCTTGCTGTGATAAGCGGCGTAGCGTTGGCGGGGAGCGACCGGCTGCTGGCCGGGACGAGCCCGGAGCGGGCTCGCCGCCGCAAAGGCCCGGTTCCGTCGGATCGACTCGGCCGCACCGCGAGGAGGCCGAACGGGTCGCCAACGAGGTGCTGACCCTGGTGACCGCCCCCGTCGCGGCGGCTCCGGGAAGGTCGCGGGTGGCGACCGTGTCGACGCGCTAGGGTCGACTCCGTGGCGGCGCGGAGATCCAGAATTCCAGCGACGAAGTATCCGGTCGAGCGGTTCACCCTCGACAACGGCCTGCGGGTGGTGCTCACCCCCGATCGCAGTGCCCCGGTGATCGGGGTGGCGGTGGTCTACGACGTCGGCATCCGCTCGGAGCCCGAGGGGCGCACCGGCTTCGCCCACCTCTTCGAGCACCTGATGTTCCAGGGCTCGGAAAACCTGGAGAAGCTGGCTCACTTCCGGCACGTGCAGGGCGCGGGCGGCACCTTCAACGGCTCCACCCACCTGGACTACACCGACTACTTCGAGACGTTGCCGAGCAACGCGCTGGAACGCGCACTGTTCCTGGAGGCGGACCGGATGCGCGGCCCCCGGCTGACCGAGGAGAACCTGCGCAACCAGGTCGACGTGGTCAAGGAGGAGATCCGGGTCAACGTCCTCAACCGGCCGTACGGCGGTTTCCCCTGGCTGACCCTGCCGCCGGTCATGTTCGACACCTTCCCCAACGCCCACGACGGCTACGGCTCCTTCGACGACCTGGAGTCGGCGACCGTCGCTGACGCAGCGGACTTCTTCCGCCGCTACTACGCCAGCGGCAACGCCGTGCTCGCCGTCAGCGGTGACATCGACGTGGCCGAGGCGACCGAGCTGGTCAGCCGGCACTTCGGCGACGTGCCGGCCCGGCCGGCACCGCAACGGCCCGACTTCACCGAACCCGACCTGAGCGCCGAGCGGCGCACCTCGTACACCGACGCCCTGGCGCCGCTGCCGGCGGTGGCCGGCGCGTGGCGGGTGCCCGACCCGGTCACCGACTTCGCCGGCTACCTGCCGTACGTGGTGCTGGCCGAGGTGCTCACCGACGGCGACGCGTCGCGGCTGGTCGAGCGGCTGGTGCAGCGCGACCGCACCGTGACCAGCCTCGGCGGATACCTCGGTTTCATGGGCGACCCGTTCGACGTCCGCGACCCCACCGCGCTGCTGTTGCAGGCGCACCTGCCGCCCGGGGGTGACGTGGACAAGGTGCTGCGCACCATCGACGAGGAGCTGGACCGGCTGGCCACCGACGGGCTGACCGACGGTGAGCTGGCCCGCACCCAGGCCCGGATGGCGACCCACCTGCTGCGGGACACCGACGCGGTGCTCGGTCGGGCGCTGCGGATGGCAGTGCTGGAGCAGCAACGCGGCGAGCCGGGCCTGCTCAACGAGTTGCCCCGGCTGGTCGGCGAGGTCACCGAGGAGCAGGTCCGGGCCGCCGCGGCCACAGTGCGCCCGGAGCGTCGCGCCGCCATCGAAGTCATCCCCGGAGGTGCCCGATGACCGGGACTGTGGCCGCCGCGCCGCGCACGCTTCCCCCGCTCGGTCCGACCCGCAAGCTCAAGGTGCCCAAGCAGGCCGAGCGGACGCTGCCCAACGGGCTCACCGTGATCGCGGTACGCCGGCCCGCCGTGCCCCTGGTCGAACTGCGGCTCTGGGTGCCGTTCGGACGGGTGCACCTGGCCCGCGGCGCGATGCTCTCGCAGACCATGCTCTCCGGCACCGGGTCGATGACCAGCGTGCAGATCGCCGCCGAGTTGCAGAAGGTGGGCGGCGGGCTCTCCGCGGGCGTCGACCCGGACCGGCTGATGCTCTCCGGCGCCGGCCTGGTCACCGGTCTGGACCGGATGCTGGAGCTGCTGGCCGAGGTGCTGATGGGCGCCAGCTACCCCAGCGACGAGGTGGCCACCGAACGGGACCGACTGGTCGACCGGATCCAGGTGGCGCAGAGTCAACCGGCGCACCTGGCCCGGGAGGCGCTGCTCAAGCGGATCTACGGCCGGCACCCGTACGCGACGCAGACGCCCGAGCCCGACCAGATCCGGGCCGTCCGACCGGCGGCCCTGCGCACCCTGCACTCGGAGCGGGTGCATCCGACCGGCGCGCAGTTGGTGCTGGTCGGTGACGTGCAGCCGGAGAAGGCGTTGGACGCCGCCGAGCGGGCACTCGGCGGCTGGTCGGGTGCCGGGCGTACGGCCGACCTGCCGGCGACCCCGCCGCTGGAGCCGGGGCCGCTGCTGCTTGTCGACCGGCCGGGCTCGGTGCAGTCGTCGCTGCGGATCGCGCTTCCGGCGGTGTCGCGCACCGACCCGGACCACGCCCCGCTGCAACTGGCCAACCTGATCTTCGGCGGCTACTTCTCCTCCCGGTGGGTGGAGAACATCCGCGAGGACAAGGGCTACACGTACGGCCCGCACTCGGGTATCGAGCACTCCGTCGCCGGGTCGGTGCTGGTCGCCGCCGCCGACGTGGCCACCGAGGTCACCGGTCCGGCGCTGCTGGAGACGACGTACGAGCTGGGCCGGTTGGCGTCGCTGCCACCGAAGCCCGAGGAGTTGGAGCAGGCCCGGCAGTACGCTCTGGGCACCCTTCAGCTCGGCATGTCCACCCAGGCCGGGCTGGCCGCGTTGACCAGCGCGTACGCGGGCAACGGGCTGCGCCTGGACTTCCTCGCCGAGTACGCGGCGCGGTTGGCGAAGGCGAGCATCGAGGACGTGGCGCAGGCGGCGGCCCGGTACCTGGCACCGGCTCGGGCGGCGATCGTGGTGCTCGGCGACGCGGAGCGGATCACCCCGGGGCTGGCCGCGCTGACCGCTGTCCACACCGAGCGACAGGCGTGAGCGGGGAGGCGGCGCCGCCGTTGGCGCGGTCCACGCTGGATCGGGCGGCGCACCGGCGGGGCGACTCGCAGTGGTTGACCGAGGCGTGGTTGCGCGCCCGGGTGCTGCTGATCGACTCGACGGACGACGGTCGGACGCTGGCCCGCACCGAGACGTCGCCGCCGACGTTGGTGCTGTTCGGTGCGGCTGACGTGCCCGCCGGCTCCGAGTCGGCGGCGATGTTCCTGGGGGTCGAGCCGGACGGGGTGCCGGTCTTCGCCGTCGACGCGCCGCTGCCGGCGATCCCGGGGACCCGGGCGGTCCACCTCCGCGAGGTGGGTCACCTGCTCGCCGACCGGGAGGCCGGCATCTTCACCACCGCGCTGGCACTCGTCAACTGGCACACCCGGCACGGTTACTCGACCAGCACCGGTGCGCCGACCGCGATGGACGAGGCCGGTTGGTCCCGGGTGGACCGCAACGGCGGGCGGATCTGGCCGCGTACCGACCCGGCGATGATCGTGCTCGTCCATGACGGCGTGGACGGCCCGGACGGTCGCTGCCTGCTCGGCAACAACGCCGGCTGGCAGGGCACCCCGGGTGGTCGCCGCTACTCCTGCCTGGCGGGCTACGTGGAACCGGGGGAGTCGGCGGAGGCGGCAGTGCTGCGCGAGGTCCGCGAGGAGGTGGGCATCGGGGTCGAGCGCATCGGGTACGTGGGCAGCCAGGCCTGGCCGTTCCCCGGCTCGCTGATGCTGGGCTTCCTTGCCACCGCGAACCCGGCCGAGCCGGTGCGGGTCGACCCGTCCGAGATCGCGTACGCCCGGTGGTTCTCCCGCCAGGAGATCGGGGCGGCACTGGCCGGGCAGACGGTCGACGTGGGCGACGGGGCCCGACTGGTCCTGCCGCCGCCGTCGTCGATCGCGCTCTTCCTCATTCACCGGTGGCTGGACGGCTGGGTGGACGCCGACCGCTGAGCGCGGTCCCGGCCCGCGACCGCCGTTGCCGCGACGGTCACGGGCCGGGAACACGGGCCGTCGTGGTCGGTGGGTGCGAGTAACGCGGCGGGGGAGCCGATCCGACCACGACGGACGACCTGTGAATCAGGTGCCGAGGCGGCCCGGTCTCTGTCGGAAGGCGGGCCGTGGCTCGATCAGCGGGAGGACCTTGACCCGCTGCTTGCCGGCGCGGACCGCGCCGACCGTGGCGAGGGCGCGGGCCAGCAGGAGTGCGGCGTCCCGGTCCTCGGCGTGCACGATCTGCCGTCGCGGCTCGGGCGCGGTCGTCTCGTCGCGAAGTCGATGGCCGTCCGCCCAGGCGGCGGCGATGTCCCCGTCGGCGACGGCGCGGATGTCGGTGCGAACGATCAGGAACCGCATGTGGGTCTCCGGATGAACCGCGACGGATGAGCAGTGTGGAAGTTCCACGTATCCGAGGGCCATGTTACGCCCCGTGTTCGTCTCAGCAACTGAAACGCGCCTATCGGTTTCGAGCCTCGTCCGATCAGTCGATGGCTGCTCAGCAGGGTTGGCGGGTCACCGGGCGACGGGTCGACGGGTGTGACGAGACGGGGCCGCCGGCGCTACGCCGACGGCCCCGTACCCGATGACCGGGTCAGTTCAGATCGAACTGGCCCTTCTTGGCGCCGGTGATGAAACCGAGCCACCCTGCGCGGTTGAACAGCAGCACCGGGCCGCCCCGGTCCTTGCTGTCGCGTAGGGCGACCGCCGACGGGCCGGTGGCGAGCGGGGCGACCTCCACGCAGTTGGAGGTCTGGCTGCGGGTGCTGGTACGCCACGGGGCGTCCGCCAACGAGTGGGCGGAGACGGACGGCGTGTTGCGGATGTCGTTCATGGTTCTGCTCCTGATGTGCAGCGATCCGATGGGACGAGTGGTGCCGCACGCCCGACGGAGGTCCCCCGTGGATCACCGGTCCGTCAGTCGCCCCGAACCCTGGCGGCGTTGGGTCGGCGCCGTTGCCGGCCCGAACGCCACTGTGGATGGGGGCGTCGCCTCGGTCAGCCGTCCCGCCGCCTCGATCAGCCAGGAGAGGGTGTCCGAGGCGTTAAGTGCCGCCGTGCATAGCCACTCGAACACCACTTTATAGCGATTTAGCGTGATTGCCTCGGTCGACATGACGTCGGTGAAGCCACCTTCGATGGCCAATGTCTCCGGATCGAGGGGATCGGCGAACCGATAGACCGAGAACGCGGTCGGCGGAAGGAACCAACTGCCGATCTGGGTGTCCCGGAGCAGCACGTGCAGGGTCACGTTCGGCAGCAGGGCCAGCTCGCAGAGTTGGAGCAGCTGCTCGTGCAGCACCTCCGGCGGCCCGGCCCGGCGGCCGAGAGCGGCCTCCTCCAGCACGGCGGTGTAGCGGGGAGCGTGCGGCTCCCGGGTGAGCAGCGACTGGCGGGCCAATCGCGCCTGCACCTCGGTCTCCGGCTCGTCGCCGGGCTCCGGCTCGCCCGCGCCCGCGCTCACCTGGCGGGCCGACACGATCCGCAGCTGGGCGTACCCGGGGGTCTGCAACAGGCCCGGCACCAGCACCGGGTTGTACTCGGAGATTTCCGCGCAGCCCGCCTCCAACTCGGCCCAGCCGCGCTGCTGCTGCGTCATCACCGGGAAGTTCTTCAACCAGCCGCGCATGTCGCCGGCCTCGTTGGTGATGCCCAGCAGCTCGTCGTGCAGCGCCTGGTCGGCGCCGTAGAGGTCGAGCAGGTCGCCGACGTCCTGCGGGTCCGGTCGGCTGCGGCCATTCTCCAGGCGGGACAGTTTGGACGCGGAGGCCCAACCGATACGCTCGATGACCTGATCGCCGGTGAGGCCCGCGGCCTCACGCAGGCGGCGCAGCTCGATGCCCAACCGGCGACGACGCAGGATCGGGCTGGGTGCGGCAGGAGGCACAGTGTCCTCTTTCCCGTCGACCGCCGCAGACGCGACGGTAACTGTATGAAATTCGCCCCCCACGGTCAGTATGGACGGCGCGACCGGTGTCGGAGGTTCCGGCGAGGGCGTGTCTTGCGAAAATCGGACCACGGGAATGCCGGACGACGACGGACCCGCGGTCGCGGCCGTCGACCTCGCCCACCTGGGCACGCCATCCCGCCGGAGGGACCCATGCGCACGATCCTGCGCCGACCCGACTTCCGTCTGCTCTTCGGCGGCCTGCTGGCCAGCATGACCGCCGAGTCGATCCTGCTGCTGGCGCTCGCCATCTGGGTCAAGGATCTGACTGGCTCGAACGGGTTGGCCGGTGCCACGATCTTCGCGGTCATCGCGCCGATGACGCTGGCACCGCTGGTCGGCTGGGTCGTGGACCGCTACCCGCGCCGACCGTTCTTCGTCGCCGCGAACGTGGCGACCGCCGCCCTGCTCACCCCGCTGTTCACCGTCCACGACGCGGGCGACGTCTGGGTCGTCTACCTGGTGGCCGCCCTCTACGGACTCTCGTCCATCACGCTCGGTGCGGCG
This sequence comes from Micromonospora parva, assembly GCF_000718515.1. Classification (GTDB taxonomy): domain Bacteria; phylum Actinomycetota; class Actinomycetes; order Mycobacteriales; family Micromonosporaceae; genus Micromonospora; species Micromonospora parva. Next base: position 91,679 of record NZ_JNZS01000031.1, read on the forward strand.
CTCAGCGGGCTCATCCGCGAGTTGGTGCCGGTCGAGCTGCTGGCCGAGGCGAACGGCGTGCTGCAGACCGTACGCCAGGGGATACGACTGGTCGGCCCGCTGGTGGGCGCGGCTCTCTACGCGGCGCTCGGCGGCTGGGCGCTGGCCGGAATCGGCATGGTCGGATTTCTGACCGCGGCTGCGGTGGTGACCGCGCTGCCCGCCCCGCAACAGGTGCCGCCGACCGTACGGCTGCGGTGGCCGGCCGAGCTGGGCGCCGGCCTGCGGCACCTGGCCGGCGAGCCGGCCCTGCGGCGGGCCCTGCTCGGCTACGGGCTCGGCTCACTGGTGATGGGCTTCAGCGAGTCGCTCATCTTCGCCTACGTGGACCAGGGGCTGAACCGGGATGCCGCGTTCGTGGGTGTGCTGGTCACCGTGCAGGGCGTTGGTGGTCTGCTCGGCGGACTCTGCTCACCGACGCTGGTCCGCCGGCTCGGCGAGGTCGGCACGCTGGCCGCCGGGGTCGCCTTCTTCTCGCCGGCCGCGCTCGCGCTCGCGTACCCCGATCTGCGGCTCGGGTTCGCGGCGGTGCTGCTGGCCGGGGTCTCGCTCCCGCTGACGATGGTGGGTTTGCACACGCTGATCCAGCGCCGCACCCCGCCCGCGCTGGTCGGCCGGGTCGCCGCGGCCACCCAGGCGGTGGTCAGCGGGCCGCAGGCGTTCTCCATCGGGGCGGGTGCCCTGCTGGTCGGGTTACTGGACTACCGGCTGCTGTTCGCGCTGGTCGGAGTGGCCACCCTGGCCGCCGGTAGCTACCTGTGGCGGGGCCGCCACCTGAGCGCGCCGCCCGGGGCACCCGCACCGACGCCACCCACCCGCCCGACGCTCCCGGCACCCCGCCGACCGGTTGAGGACACCGACCGACCCGGGCTTCCAACGCCCGCCGACCGTCGCCACCGTGACTCGTGCCCGGACACGACGAACGGCCGCCCCGATGGGGCGGCCGTGCGCCGAGGATGAACCGGCAGATCAGGCGTTGAGGGTTTCCAGGTGCTGCTTGACCTGGGTGATCGAGGGATTCGTCAGCGCGCTGCCGTCGGCGAAGCGCAGCGTCGGCACCGTCTGGTTACCGCCGTTGACACTCATCACGAACTCCGCGGCCTTCGGGTCCTGCTCGATGTCGACCACCTCGTAACCGATGCCCTCCCGGTCGAGCTGCGACTTCAGCCGGTGGCAGTAGCCGCACCAGGGGGTGGAATACATCGTCAACATGGTCGGATCCTCCAACTCCTCCGGCCGCGGCTTGCCGATCAAGCCGAGGCTGTTCGCTGCAACGCTGGGAGGAGCTGAGATGATTCCTGGTTGTGGCGGTTCACTCAGCGTCGGAACAGGTGCTCGCCGGGCTGGACCCGGAGCAACGCGCCGCGGTGACCGCACCCGCCGGCCCGGTCTGCATCCTGGCCGGCGCCGGCACCGGCAAGACCCGCGCGATCACCTCCCGAATCGCCCACCGGGCGCTCTCCGGGGAGATCTCCCCCCGACACGTGCTCGCTGTCACCTTCACCGCCCGCGCCGCCGCCGAGATGCGGAGTCGTCTCACGGTGCTCGGGGTGGGTGGCGTCCAGGCGCGGACGTTCCACGCCGCCGCGCTGCGTCAGGTGCGGTACTTCGCGCCCCGGCTGCTGGCCGGGCGTGCCATGCCCGAACTGCTGGACAGCAAGGTACGACTGGTCACCCTCGCTGCCGCCCGGGTCGGCCTGCGTACCGACCGGGCCGCCGCCCGCGACCTGGCCGGCGAGATCGAGTGGGCGAAGTCGTCGCTCGTCGAACCGACGGACTACGTGGTGGCCGCGGCCCGGGCGCTGCGCGACACACCCCACGAGCCGGCGAAGGTGGCCGACGTGTTCACCGCGTACGAGCAGCTCAAGCGCTCGAACGGTGTGATCGACTTCGAGGACATGCTGCGGGCCGCGGTGTGGGGGATCGAGGAGCACCCGGACGTCGGTGAGCAGGTCCGTGGCCAGTACCGGCACTTCGTCGTCGACGAGTACCAGGACGTCAACCCCCTCCAACAGCGGTTGCTGGACGCCTGGCTCGGCGGCCGGGACGACCTGACAGTGGTCGGGGACGCCAGCCAGACGATCTACTCGTTCACCGGGGCGACGTCGGCGTACCTGGTCGACTTCCCGCGCCGACACCGCAACGCCACGGTGGTCCGGCTGGTCCGTGACTACCGCTCCACCCCGCAGGTGGTCGGGCTGGCCAACGCGGTGATCTCCCAGGCCCGGGGCACCGAGGCGCGCCTGCGCCTGGAACTGAGCGGCCAGCGCCCCCCGGGCCCCGAACCGGATCTGCGGATCTTCACCGACGAGCCGGCGGAGGCGAACGCGGTGGCCGCGCGTTGCCGGTCCCTGATCGACGCGGGCACCCCGGCGAAGGAGATCGCCGTGCTGTTCCGGGTCAACGCGCAGTCCGAGGCGTACGAGAAGGCGCTCACCGAGGCCGAGGTGCCGTACGTCGTGCAGGGCGCGGAGCGGTTCTTCGAACGAGCCGAGGTGCGCCAGGCGATGGTCGCGCTGCGTGCCGCCACCCGCTCGATCCCGGGAGAGACACCGTTGCCGGCCGCCGTCGTCGAGGCGCTCACCGCCGTCGGCTGGACCCCGGACACCCCACCGACCGGCGGTGCCGCCCGCGAGCGGTGGGAGGCGCTGTCCGCGCTGGTCCAGCTCGCCGAGGAGTACGCGGCGACCCCCGAGGTCGTGCCGATCGGCGAGGCCGCCTCGGTGGAACGCCCGGTCACCCTCACCGACTTCACCGAGGAACTGGCCCGCCGGGCCGCCCAGCAGCACGTACCGACCGTGGACGGCGTGACGCTGGCGTCCCTGCACTCGGCGAAGGGCCTGGAGTGGGACGCGGTCTTCCTGGTCGGTCTCGCCGAGGGCACCCTGCCCACCACGTACGCGAAGACCGTCGAGCAGGTCGAGGAGGAGCGCCGGCTGCTCTACGTCGGGATCACCCGCGCACGCGAGTGGCTCTGGCTGTCGTACGCGGCCGCGCGGTCGCCGGGCGGACGGGCCCGGCGTCCGTCGCGGTTCCTGCCCCAACTGGACCGCTCCGGCGGCACCGAACGGGCCAGCGGCGGCACCGGTCCGGCCCGCCGTCCCGAGCGGCGACGCACCCAGATCGTCTCCTGCCGGATCTGCGGTGCCACCCTGCTCGCCGGCCCGGACCGAAAGCTCGGCCGCTGCCCCACCTGCCCGTCCGACATCGACGATGAGCTGCACGAACGGCTGCGCGAGTGGCGGCAGCGGGTGGCCGGTGCGCAGAAGGTCCCGGCGTACGTGGTCTTCACCGACGCGACGCTCGTCGCGTTGGCCGAGCGGCGACCGGCCCGGTCGGAGGAGCTGATCGCCATCGCCGGTATCGGCCCCCGCAAGCTGGGCCTCTACGGGGAGTCGGTGCTGGCCCTCGTGGCAGGTGCCGGGGTGGACGATGTCTGCCCGGAGAAAACTTTCGAAATCTCGTCGTAAATTCGTTTGCCCTCGCCCCGGCGCGAGGAATAGCCTCAGGACACACCACGCGAGCGGCGCCATTCCGGCTGCTCACGGGGGCGGTCCAGTCGATTCGAGGAACGTGAGGGAGGTGGCCACCGTGAAGATCTTCACCTATGAGCGTCTGACGGCGATGCCGTCTGTCTGCGCTCCGCTGTCGGCTGTCCGGGTGGCCCTCACGGCTGCACGACCGTCGGTTCCGCAGGTGCACCAGGTTCAGGCCGAGCTGACCCTGACCGTCGCGCCCGTCGGAGTCGAGGGGACCAGTGGCTTCACGGGCATGGGCATCAATGACGTCAAGAAGCGCATGGATGTCCGCGGCGTTCCACCTCGAGGTAAACCGGTCTGACCATCAGACTCCGGCTCACCTCGAGGCCGCGGAACCCGCTTACCGGGATCCGCGGCCTCAGTTTTTTGCCCGCCGTAAGTACGTCGGAATGCGATCCACGAGATCGAAGTGAGAGAGAGGTGACCGGGAGATGAGTCTGGCGTTGGCCCCCCTCGACATGAGCGTCGAGATGGAGGCGAACCTGCCCTGCCGGAAGTTCGACCCCGACCTGTGGTTCTCCGACTCGCCCACCGAGCTCGAGCTGGCCAAGTCGCTCTGCGGGGACTGCCCGCTGCGCGTCGAGTGCCTGGCCGGAGCCGTTGAGCGAGCGGAGCCCTGGGGCGTCTGGGGCGGCGAGATCTTCGAGCGTGGCGCGGTTGTCCCGCGTAAGCGGCCCCGTGGCCGTCCGCGTAAGGAGGACGTCGCCCGAGACGCCGCGCTTCGGGTCGAGGCCGAGGCGCGCCTGGCAGCCAGTGGGCTGTCCGAGGTGCGTGGCGCGGTCCGGCTGGCAGCCTGACATGTTCCCGACCCGTTCCAACGACGCCGGTGTCCTACCGGCAGTGAGTGAGAAAACGATGTTGAACATTCCGAGTGGAGCCTTCGAGATGCAACTACTCAACGAAGCGTTGACCAGGGCTCGAATGCGCCGGCCTCAGGCCGGTCGTACCACCACGAGCACTGAGGCAACCCGATCCGCCCGTACCGTCGCCATGACCGGCCGCAATCAGGCGGCTCGCGACCTGGGCGTTCTCTAGTACCACTCCACTCAGAAGGGCGGGTGCCGACCGGCACCCGCCCTTCCTCACGTTCTCAGCCCCTCACGTTCTCAGGCGACCGGGCATCGGCCTGCTCAGGCGACCGGGCCTCGACCTGCTCAGGCGACCGGGGCGAAGCCGGGCAGCCAGCGCTCGAGGATGCTCCGGTAGGGGGCCTTCGCCTCCAACTGGCAGAGCACCCCGATCGACCCGAGCGTCACCCGGTGGATCAGCAGGTACGACGGTGGCAGGTTGAGCTGCCGGCTCAGCTGGTACGTGGGGGAGCGAGGGCTGGCCAGTCGACCCGCCTCGGCCCGCAGCCAGGCTCGGGTGAACCGGAAGCCGTCCGCCGCGATGGGCTCCAGCATGGGACGGATGAAGTCGAGCACCCCCTCGGCGTCGATCTCGTCGGCCGAGCCGATGAACCCCTCCGACCGCAGCCCCGCCACGACCTCGTCGGCGTTGCCGCGCAGGGCCATCGCGGCGATCCGACCGATCGGCTCCGGAGTGCCCTCCGGCATACGGGCCACCGCCCCGAAGTCGATCACGCCGAGCCGACCGTCGGGCAGCAGCCGGAAGTTTCCCGGGTGCGGGTCGGCGTGCAGCAGCCCGGCCCGCTGCGGCGCGGAGAGGTGCAGGGTGGCCATCAACCGGCCGGCCTCGTTCCGATCCTCCTCGGTGCCCTCCCGGATGATGTCGGCCAGCGGGGTGCCCGTCACCCACTCGGTGACCAGCACCCGCGGCGAGGCGTTGACCACCTCCGGGATGTAGATCTCCGGATCGTCGGCGTACGCGGACGCGAAGGCGCGCTGCGACTCGGCCTCCAGCTCGTAGTCCAACTCCTCGGTGATCCGTTCGCGCAGTTCGGCCAGGAGCGGCTTGACGTCCAGGCCGGGCTGGATGGCCCGGAACATCCCGCCCAGTCGGGAGAGCTGCTTGAGGTCGGCGAGCAGGGCGTCGCCGGCCCCCGGATATTGGATCTTGACCGCCACGTCGCGGCTGTTCGGTGCGCCCGCCGCGTCGAACCCCGGCTCGCGCCAGCGCGCCCGGTGCACCTGACCGATGCTCGCGGCGGCGGCCGGAACGTCGTTGAACTCGACGAACAGGTCCCGCCAGTCGGGGCCGAGCTGCTCGGCCAGCACCTTGTGCACGCTGGCGGCCGGCAGCGGCGGCGCGGCCTCCTGCAACTTCGTCAACGCCTGCCGGTAGGGCGCGGCGATCTCCTCCGGCAGAGCCGCCTCGAAGACCGACAGCGCCTGGCCGAACTTCATCGCCCCGCCCTTGAGCTGACCCAGGACGCTGAACAGCTGCTCGGCGGTGCGCTGTTGGATCTCCGCCGAGATCACGTCGGAGGCGAGCCCGGTGACGCGCTTTCCCATCCCGAGAACGGTCCGGCCGGCGAAGCCGAGCGGCAGGGCGGCGAGCTTGGCGGTGCGGGACACGGCGCGGCGCGGGATGTCGGTCACCCGGTCATTGTTACCGACCGGAGGGCCCCCCTGCTGCTCTGCGGCCGGGCTGGTGCGGACACTCGACCCTGCGAGCACCCGCACGCCGGGTGTGGCGGCCAACCCCGACGACGGAAACGGCCGGCACCGGCGATCTCCACGGCACCACCAAGCGTCTCCGGTTGGCCCCCGTCCAGCTGTGTCAGCGCCTCGGCCAGCGCGTACCCGCAGGCCGCGAGCAGGGTGCCGGTCGTTCCGGCGGCCACCGGGTCGGCGACGGCGAGTTGAGCGGCGAGCCGCGGCCAATCCGGGTCGCGGTCGGCCCGGTGCAGCTCGACGCAGTGCAGGCAGGGCCCGGCGGGCGGGCGGACCAAGGGCCCGATCACCGGTACGCCTTCGCGGAGTGTGACGAGCAGGTGCGGCTGCCGGCGCTGGGCGAAACCGGCGGCGAGCAGCGCGGGAGGCCGGTCCATGCCGAGCTGGATCACCAGGTCGACCCGCCCGGCGCGGCTCGGGTGGGTGCCGGTGCCCGGCGCGACGCGATCGACCGCGGCCCGTACCGCCGATGCCAGCGGGCGACCCAGGTCGGCGGCGGGGATGCCCGTGCCGATCAGGTCGACGGCGCGTACCGGGCCGGTGAGCTGGGGAATCACCTGGCCCACGCCGGACTGGGCCAGCGCCACCGTCAGGGGCCCGCCGAGCGCCCCGACACCGGTGAGCAGGACGCGGGCCGCCCGCCGCCGACGCAGGACCTGAGCCGGGGTGCCGGGCAGCCGGGTGGCGGTCAGGGCCAGCGCGCCGGCCTCCGCCGCGAGTCGGGCCCGGACCGGGCCGGTCAGGTCGCGGGGGACCAGGCTGTGCGCCGGCACCAACAGGCCGGCAGCTTGCAGCGCGTCGAGCAGGGTACGCGCGTCGTTGGCGCTGACCTGGGCGGTCGTCGCCTCGGCCAGCACGGTGCGCTCGCTGCGGGTGCCGTCGAGCAGGTCGAGCAGGTGGGCCGCGCGGGGGTTGGCCAACTCCAGCAGGACTGCCGGACCGGGGCCGACGCCGAGCTGGAGGGTGTGCCGGTCCCGCCAGAGCCGGTTGAGGCCGGGCAGCAGGGTGGGGCGGAGCAGTGCGGTGCGGCTCATGTCACGAATCGTGACCGCGTCTTCGCGCTCGGTCGATCGTTGTCCACAGGCGGTCAGGCCGCTGTCCAGCGCTATCCACAGGATCTGGCGGGTTTTCCACAGCCCGCGAGCCGTGTTGTCAGCCAACCGACAGGGCCGCCCCCGACGCCGGTGGCGTCGAGCGCCGATCGGCAACGGGGGTGGGGTGGCCACCGGCCACCCCACCCCCGTTCACCCCGTTCGGGTCAGACCTTGGCCTTGCCCAGGATGCGGTTCACTGTTGTTCCGCATACCGGACACTTGCCCTTGGCCATGTTCATTCCGGTCTTCGAGACCTCGACGTGCCCCTCGAAGTCCCGCTTCTCCTTGCACTTCACGCAGTAACCGTTGTAGGTCGTCTGGGCCTGGTCGGCCACGGTGCCCTCCTCGTCTCGTCCGCCGGTCAATGCCGTTCCGGCGGGGTGCCCGGCGGCGGGCCACACGGGGCGCCGGCGCTGGGTCTCACTCCGCGGCCACCTTCGTGACCGCTGGTTCGCGGACCCTACCCAGGTCTGGGCAGTTCCATGTCAGCTGTGCATCGACACTGTGAGCAAGTCGACGTCGAGAGTGTGCATGGCGAAATAGGTCGGATAAGTCAGTTTGGCGGGGACACGCCGACCAAACCCTGACAGCCACCCGTGCGAGTGCCCCCGCAGGGGCATCCGGGACGGTGATCACCTACGGTGGGGACGTGCCGCGTACCCGCGTCATCGGCGTTCACGAAGGGTGACGAGATGGCGCGATGGCGCATCCGTCAAGAAATTTTCGGGACGCCTGGCGACCAATCACCATTTTCTGGGCGCGTGTCGTGCGGTTGACTCTTGCGGACCCCTGGTCAGTGGGCATTAGCTTTCCTTCGTGACACGTAGCCGAGGCTGCGCGGGCCAGTGATGGCGGGGACGCGCAAGCCTGTCGTCGAGGTGCGGCGCAGCCAGCGTCGACGACGCACGGTGTCCGCGTACCGTGACGGTGAGCGAGTGGTCGTCCTCATCCCCGACCAGTTCTCCCGCGCCGAGGAGAGCGAGTGGGTCGACCGGATGCTCGCCCGACTCGCCGCGCGTGAGGGGCGACTGGCCCGCTCCGACGCCGAGCTGCTGGCCCGCGCCAACCGGCTCATCGACCTCTATCTCGCCGAGTACCCCGCGAAAGCGGTCCCGGCCAGCGTCCGGTGGGTCACCAACCAGAACGGCCGGTGGGGTTCCTGCACCCCGGCGGACCGCAGCATCCGCATCTCGCACCGCGTCCAGGAGATGCCCGAGTGGGTGATCGACTACGTGTTGCTCCACGAGTTGGCGCACCTCATCGTGCCCAGCCACAACGCCCGGTTCTGGGCGCTGGTCGGTCGCTATCCCAAGGCGGAACGCGCCCGCGGCTACCTCGAAGGGGTCGCCGCCGCCTCCTGCGCACCGCTCCCCACCTGATCCACACCCTCCCACCCCCCCCCGGGGCGCGTGGGTTCCGGCGCACCAGGCCCCGTCGGGTGCCGCGCCGGACACCATCTGAGGCGCGATCAGCCTAGATCCACTCGGGTTCCTGAATATCGCGCTATTGATGGCCCTGGGACACCGCGACTTCAATGAAACCGAGTCGATCATGCCGCCAGGCCGCGCCGGGTGGGTCGGGTCGGGTCGGGCCGGGTGGGTCGGGTCGGG
>NZ_JNZS01000032.1 GCF_000718515.1 Micromonospora parva
CCTCCCCCAATAGCCCCCGCCCCGCCCTCGCCCTCGCCCTGGCCCTGGCCCCGTCGATCATGGAGTTGTGATGGGCGAAAGCTCCATGTGTGCCCCTTCTGCGAGGCAACAACTCCATGATCGACACAGGGTCAGACCGGGCGGCTCCGGCGATCTTGCGGTTTCGGTTGTCGGGATGCGTGGAATGCCCCTTGTGCCACCGCAGAAAGTGCAAGATCGCGGGGGTGAGGGTCAGGGGGCTTGTTCGGCGATCAGCTCGTCGTCGTCCATGGCGCCGGTGGGGTGGAAGCCCAGGGAGGTGTAGAGCGCCGCTGCTGGGGTGTTGTCCGGGTGGTACGAGAGGCGGACCGGGGGGTTTCCGTCCTGGGCCGCCAGCCAGGGCGCCAGGGTTTGCACGGTGGCCCGGCCGACGCCCCGGCCCTGCTCCGCCGCGTCGATCAGCATCCCGCCGATCCAGTGCGAGCCGTCGTCGTCCACACCCCACATGACGTGGCCGACGACGGTCTCGTCGGCGTACACGGCCAGGGAGTTCCACACGTCGGAGCGCATGCTGAGCAGCAGGTAGCGGGCACCCAGCGCGGCCACGAACCGGCGCTGGTCGTCGCGCGGGGCGACGTCGGCCACCGCCCGCCAGTTGTCGTCGTCGACCGGCCGGAGTGTGACCCGCCGACCGAGCCGATCCAGGTGTGCGTTATCGATCATCGGCGGATGCTACCCGGCCCGGACAGAGAGATCTTGGACAGTTTCCGTCACGGGAGAACGGAAACTGTCCAAGATCTGCGGTCAGTCGAGCAGGGCGTCCAGGCCGACGGTGAGGCCGGGGCGGTTGCGCACCGCGCGGACGGCCAGCAGCACGCCCGGCATGAACGACACCCGGTCGTACGAGTCGTGTCGGATGGTCAGCGTCTCGCCGATGCCGCCGAACAGCACCTCCTGGTGGGCGACCAGGCCGGTGGCGCGCACCGCGTGGACGCGTACCCCGTCGATGTCGGCGCCGCGCGCACCCGGCACCTCGTCCTTGGTGGCGTCCGGCACCGGGCCGAGGCCGGCCTCGGCGCGGGCCCGGGCGATCTGCCGGGCGGTGTGGGTGGCGGTGCCGCTCGGGGCGTCCAGCTTGCGCGGGTGGTGCTGCTCGATGATCTCGACGGACTCGAAGTGTCGGGCGGCGCGGGCGGCGAACTGCATCATCAGCACCGCGCCGATGCCGAAGTTCGGGGCGATGACCACACCCACCTCGGGCCGGTCGGCCAGCCAGCCGCGCACCTGCTCCAACCGCTGCTCGGTGAAGCCGGTCGTGCCGACCACCGCGCTGATGCCCTGCTCGACGCACCACCGGAGGTTGTCCATCACGACGTCCGGCGTGGTGAAGTCGACGACCACCTCGGCGGCGGAGACGGCCGAACGACTGTCGCCCTGGTCGATCGACGCCGTCAGGGTGAGGTCGTCGGCGGCGTCGACGGCCTTGCAGACCTCGATGCCCATCCGGCCGCGCGCGCCGAACACGCCGACCCGAATCTTCTCCTGCTCGTCAGTCACGGGGCACAACCTATCCCAATCGGGACGTGCCCCAGTCGTCGGATCCGGGCGGCTCCACCGACCGGGACGCGCCCCGGACCGGGCCGCGACAGCCCTCAGACCGCGAAGTCGCCAGCGCCGAACGGGCCCACCACTGCCAACGACATCGGGCGGCTGAGCAACTCGGCGGCGAGGACGTTGACGTCCTCCACGCTGACCTCGTCGACCCGGCGGAGCAGCTCGTCGACGGGCATCAGGTCGCCGTAGAGCAGCTCACCCTTCGCCAGCCGGCTCATCCGGGAACCGGTGTCCTCCAGGCCGAGCACGAACGAGCCCTTGCTCATCCCCTTGCCCCGGGCCACCTCGGCCTCGGTCAACCCGTCGGCGGCCACCCGGGCCAACTCGGCGCGGGTCAGGGCCAGCACCTCGTCCACCTTGCCCGGCGCGCAGCCGGCGTAGACGGCGAACAGGCCGCTGTCGGCGTACTGGCTGGCGTAGGAGTAGACCGAGTAGGCCAGGCCGCGCTGCTCGCGGATCTCCTGGAACAGGCGGCTGGACATGCCGCCACCGAGCACGTTGTTGAGCACCCCGAGGGCGAACCGGCGATCGTCGAGCCGGTCGATGCCGGGGCAGCCGAGGATGACGTGCGCCTGCTCGGTCTCCTTCGGCTCCACCACCGTGGTCACCGGCCTGGTGCGTACCGCCGGGGTCGCCGCGCGGTGCGGTGCCGGGCTGGCCGGGTCGCTGTCCAGCGGGGTGCCGCGCACCGCCTGACGGACCAGCTTGACCACCGCCGCGTGGTCGAGATTGCCGGCGGCGGCGATGACGATCTGCGGCGCTGTGTAACGCCCCCGGTAGAAGTTCTGGATCTGCCGGCGGGTCATCGGGGTGACGGTCTCCGCGGTGCCGGAGATGAGCCGGCCCAGCGGGTGGTCGCCGTAGACGGCCTGGACGAAGAGGTCGTGCACCTCGTCGCCCGGCTCGTCGTCGTGCATGGCGATCTCTTCCAGGATCACGCCGCGCTCGGTCTCGACGTCGGCCGGCTCCAACAACGAGTCGGCGACCAGGTCGCACATCACGTCGATCGCCAGCGGCAGGTCCTCGTCCAGCACCCGCGCGTAGTAGCAGGTGTATTCCTTCGTGGTGAAGGCGTTGGTCTCACCGCCCACCGCTTCGATCTGCGAGGAGATCTCCAGTGCGGTGCGCTTGTGGGTGCCCTTGAAGAGCAGGTGCTCCAGGAAGTGCGCGGCACCCGCCTGCGGGCCGGTCTCGTCGCGCGAGCCGACCGCCACCCAGATGCCGAACGAGACGCTGCGCATCGCCGGAATCGCCTCGGTGAGGACGCGCAGGCCGCTGGGCAGCACGGTACGTCGTACCGTGCCGCCCAGCGGGTCGTCGCTGAGCGTCCGGGTCACCGCGCGGGCGGTGCCGCCGGAACGGCCCGCCCCGGTGCCCCGAGACGCAGCCACCCCCCGTCGATCCGGTGGAAACGGCGCGCTGAAGGCCCGACTCACGTGGTGCTCCCGGTTCGACGAGGGGTGGGTGATGCGAGGTACGACGATCAGCTGTGCCGGGTCCGGCGGCGCGGACGCTCGCCGCCCTCGCCACCCTCGCCGCCGTTACCGCCCTCGCCGCCGCGCTCCGGGCCACGCCCGCCACGGTCGCCGCCGCGCTCACGGTCACCGCGGTCACGCGGAGCCCGGTCGCCGCGGTCCCGACCAGCCGGCCGGTCGCCAGCGGCGGCCTCACCGGCGGCCGGAGCCTCGGTGCCCTCCGGGCGGACCTTGTCCAGGTAGATCTTGCCGCGGGCGTCGATGTCCGCGATCTCGACCTCGACCCGGTCACCGACGTTGAGGAAGTCCTCGACCCGCTCGACCCGCTTGCCGTCGCCCACCTTGGAGATGTGCAGCAGGCCGTCGCGGCCCGGCAGGAGCGAGATGAACGCGCCGAACGCGGCGGTCTTGACCACCGTGCCGAGGAACCGCTCGCCCTGCTTCGGGAGCGTCGGGTTGGCGATGCCGTTGATCCGGTCGACGGCCGCCTGGGCCGACGGGCCGTTGGTGGCACCGACGTAGATCGTGCCGTCGTCCTCGATGGAGATCTCGGCGCCGGTCTCGTCCTGGATCGCGTTGATGGTCTGCCCCTTCGGGCCGATCACCATGCCGATCTTGTCGACCGGGATCTTGACGGTGGTGACCCGCGGCGCGTAGTCGGACATCTCGGCCGGAGCCTCGATCGCCGCCTTCATGACCCCGAGGATGACCTGCCGGGCCTCGTTCGCCTGCTGAAGCGCGGCGGCGAGCACGTCCGACGGGATGCCGTTGAGCTTGGTGTCGAGCTGCAGCGCGGTGACGAACTCCGGGGTGCCGGCGACCTTGAAGTCCATGTCACCGAACGCGTCCTCGGCACCGAGGATGTCGGTCAGCGTCACGTACTGGGTCTTGCCGTCCACCTCGTCGGAGATGAGGCCCATCGCGATGCCGGCGACCGGCGCCTTCAACGGGACACCGGCGGAGAGCAGGCCCAGCGTCGAGGCGCAGACCGAACCCATCGAGGTGGAGCCGTTGGAGCCGAGCGCCTCGGAGACCTGCCGGATGGCGTACGGGAACTCCTCGCGCGACGGCAGCACCGGGATCAGCGCCCGCTCAGCGAGGGCGCCGTGGCCGATCTCCCGACGCTTCGGCGAGCCGACCCGGCCGGTCTCACCGGTCGAGTACGGCGGGAAGTTGTAGTTGTGCATGTAGCGCTTGCGGTTCTCCGGGGAGAGCGTGTCCACCATCTGCTCCATCCGGAGCATGTTCAGCGTGGTGACACCCAGGATCTGGGTCTCGCCCCGCTCGAACAGCGCCGAACCGTGCACCCGGGGCAGCACCCCGACCTCGGCGGTCAGCGCCCGGATGTCGCGCGGGCCACGCCCGTCCATGCGGACCTGCTCGCGCAGCACGCGGTTGCGCACCTCGGACTTGGTCAGCGAGCGGAAGGCAGCGCTGAGCTCCTTCTCCCGACCCTCGAAGCGAGCGCCCAGCTCCTCGGCGACGCGGGCCTTGACCCGGTCCAGGGCTTCCTCACGGTCGGCCTTGCCGGCGATGGTGATCGCCTCGGCCACGTCGGCGCGGGCCAGCTCGGCCACGGCGTCGTACACGTCGTCCTGGTAGTCCAGGAAGACCGGGAACTCGGTGACCGGCTTGGCGGCGACCTCGGCCAGCTCGCTCTGCGCGCGGCACAGCTCACGGATCGCCGGTTTGGCGGCCTCCAGGCCGCTGGCGACGATCTCCTCGGTCGGGGCGGTGGCACCGGCCGAGATGAGGGCGACGGCGTTCGGGGTGGCCTCGGCCTCGACCATCATGATCGCGACGTCGCCGTCGTCGAGCGTGCGGCCGGCCACGACCATGTCGAAGGTGGCGCGGGCCAGCTCCTCCAGGGTCGGGAAGGCGACCCACTGGCCGTCGATGTGGGCGACACGGGTCGCCCCGATCGGGCCGGAGAACGGCAGGCCGGAGAGCTTGGTCGACATCGAGGCGGCGTTGATCGCCACGACGTCGTACGGGTGCTGCGGGTCGAGCGCGAGGACGGTCTCGACGACCTGGACCTCGTTGCGCAGGCCCTTGACGAAGGACGGGCGCAGCGGCCGGTCGATCAGCCGGCAGGTGAGGATGGCGTCCTCGCTGGGCCGACCCTCACGGCGGAAGAACGAGCCGGGGATGCGGCCCGCGGCGTACATCCGCTCCTCGACGTCGACGGTCAGCGGGAAGAAGTCGAACTGCTCCTTCGGGTGCTTACCGGCGGTCGTGGCGGAGAGAACCACCGTCTCGCCCAGCTGGGCGATGACGGAACCGGCGGCCTGGCGAGCCAGCCGACCGGTGGAGAAGGTGATCTCACGGGTACCGAAGGACCCGTTGTCGATCACGGCGGTGCGGGATTCGGTGCCGAGTTTGGTCTCGGTCATGTGCTGTCGTGCTCCTTCGCGTCGTGGGCCCACGACATCGGGGAGCTGCTCAGCCGGCCGGTCTTCGATCGAAGCGCCCGGGTGGTCGGCATGATGCCGGGTTCCCGGGGGCCACTACCGGAGACCGGTACGCTGACCGGCTCCCTCTCGGGTGGTCGCGCGGCCCGTGTTTCTTCAGGTGGGACGCGGCACGGGGGAGCGGCCGTCCGGCCACTCCCCCGTCACGTCACCGGCGCAGACCGAGCCGCTCGATGAGCGACCGGTAGCGGGCAATGTCCTTCTTCTGGACGTAGTTGAGCAACCGACGGCGCCGGCCGACCAGCAGCAGCAGCCCACGGCGGCTGTGGTGGTCGTGCTTGTGCACCTTCAGGTGCTCGGTCAGCTCCGCGATCCGCTTGGTGAGGACCGCGACCTGAACCTCCGGCGAACCGGTGTCGCCCTCGGCGGTCGCGTACTCCGCGCGGATGCTGGCCTTGGCTTCCTGATCGAGCGCCATGTTCTCCCTGTTTCGATGGGTTGATCAAGTGGGTGTCCGTCGTCCCGATGGACCGGGAACGGACCGGTACCTCGCACCCGCGGCGTCGAGCAGGCACGCGAGGCCCCACGCCGGTCACCCGACGTCCCGGCAAGACTACCAGCACTCGCCGGTAACACCCGGCGAAGGGCCTCGGTGGCGGCCCGTCACGCCACGACGGTCAGGCCAACGCGCGCCTGGTGCGCTCGACGTCCTGGTTCATCTGGGCGATCAACGGCTCGATCGAGTCGTACCGGACCTGACCACGCAGGTGCGCCACGAAGTCCAGGGCCAGCCGCTCGCCGTACAGGTCGCCGGAGAAGTCCAGCGCGTACGCCTCCACCCGCCGCTCCCGGCCGGAGAAGGTGGGGTTGGTGCCCACCGAGACCGCCGCGAGCAGCGGTTCACGCTGACCGCGCCGGATCAGCCGGGCCGCGTACACCCCGTCGGCGGGCACCGCCGCGTACCGGTGGCAGAGCAGGTTGGCGGTGGGGAAGCCCAGCTCCCGGCCCCGCTGGTCGCCGCGGACCACGACCCCCTCCAGGCGGTGTGGGCGGCCCAGCGCGGCGGCCGCCGCGCCCACGTCGCCAGCGTCGACGCAGGACCGGATGTACGTGGAGGAGAAGACGGTGCCGTCCTCGGCGACCAGCGGGCCGCCCTCCACGCCGAAGCCGAACGTCCGACCCAACTGCTCCAGCAACGCGACGTCGCCGGCCGCCCGGTGCCCGAAGCGGAAGTTGCTGCCGACCACCACCAGCGCCGCGTGCAGGTGCTCGACCAGGACGTCGTGCACGAACTGTTCGGCCGGCACCCGGGAGAACTCCGGGGTGAACGGCACCACGCAGAGCACGTCCACGCCGAGCGCCTCGATCAGCTCGGCCTTGCGGGCCGGCTCGGTGAGCACCGCCGGGTGCGAACCGGGGCGGACCACCTCGGCCGGGTGCGGGTCGAAGGTGACCACCACCGACTGCACGCCCAGCTCGCGGGCCCGGGCCACGGTGTGCCCGATGGTCGCCTGGTGCCCCTTGTGCACGCCGTCGAAGACGCCGATGGTGACCACCGAGCGTCCCCACCCGCCGGGCGCCGCGTCGTAGCCCCGCCACCGCTGCATGCCGTTCCTCTCTGCTGTCCCGCCGCCGGCGGGTCGACACCGCCGGCTGCCGGCCGACGGACCTGCGCCCACGGTCAGGCCGGGGCGAGCACGATCTCCGCCCGAGCCCGGCCGTCCCGCTCGCTGACGATAGCGATCAAGCCGCCGGCCGGCCCGAACACGGCGTACGGCCCGGTGAGGCCGGCCGGGTCCAGTGGCCCACCGTGGGCGAGCACCCGGGCCTCGTCGGGCGTGGCCTCCCGGCGCGCGAAGAACCGGTCGGCCGCCGCGTCCAGGGGCAGGTTCACCACGTCCGGGGCGCGCTGCTCCAACTCGTCGAGGGTGGCCGCCTCGGCGAGGGTGAAGCCACCCACCGCGGTGCGCCGCAACGCCGTGAGGTGCCCACCGACGCCGAGCGTCAGGCCCGCGTCCCGGGCGATGGCCCGGATGTACGTGCCGGAGGAACAGGTCACGTCCACGTCCACGTCCACCACGTCCGGTTCGGTGCGGCGGATCGCCAGCACCGCCAGCCGGGAGATGGTGACCCGCCGCGCCGGCAGCTCGACGCTCTCCCCGTCGCGGACCCGCTTGTACGCCCGCTGCCCGTCGATCTTGATGGCGCTGACCGCGCTCGGCACCTGGTCCACCTCACCGCTGAGCCCGGCCAGCGCCGAGCGGATCGCGTCGTCGGTGACGTGGCCGGCCGGCACGGTGGCGGTCACGTCGCCCTCGGCGTCGTCGGTGACGGTGGTCTGGCCGAGCCGGATGGTGCCGGTGTAGCTCTTGCCCGCGCCGATCACGTACGTCAGCAACCGGGTGGCCCGGCCGACACCGATCACCAGCACCCCGGTGGCCATCGGGTCGAGGGTGCCGCCGTGCCCGACCCGTCGGGTCCTGGCCAGTCGGCGGATCCGCGCCACCACGTCGTGCGACGTCATGCCGCCGGGCTTGTCGACCACGATCAGACCATCGGTGCTCACGTCGGCCAAGCCTGCCAGATGACCGCTGTCGGAGAGTGCGTGGGCGGGCCCCCGGGTGACCCGGACGACCGGCGGGGTGCTCAGCGGACCGCGCCGGTCACCGCCCAGCCGCCGTTGCGCAGCCGCAGCAGCAGGGCGACCAGCCGGATCACCACGAACACCGTGAGCCCGGCCCAGATGCCGCCCAGCCCGAGATCGAGCGCGTACGCCAGCCAGATGGCCGGCAGGAAGCCGCCGAGCGCCGCCACGATGGTGAGATTGCGCAGGTAACGCACGTCGCCCGCGCCGATCAGCACGCCGTCGAGGGCGAACACCACCCCGGCCAGCGGCAGCATGACGACGAACCACGGCCAGGCGACGGCGGCCTGCTCGCGTACCCCCGGATCGGAGCTGAACCACGACGGCACGATGCCGGCGCCGGCGGCGATGAGCAGCGCGAAGCCCACGCCGCAGACGCCGCCGAGCAGCCCGATCCGGCGGGCGAGCGCCCGCGCCCCCGCGTCGTCGCCGGCGCCGAGCGCGGCGCCGACCAGGGACTGTGCGGCGATGGCGAGGGCGTCGAGCACCAGCGCGGTGAAGAACCAGAGTTGCAGGGCGATCTGGTGGGCACCGACGGCGGCGGCGCCGAACCGGGCGGCGACGGCGGTCGCGGACAGGAAGCTGGCCTGGAACGCCAGCCCACGGATCAGCAGGTCGCGGCTGAGCACCAGCTGCTGGCGGATCACCCGGGGCCGGGGTCGCAGCGACACCCGCTCAGCGACCAGGGCGGCGGCGAAGAGCACCCCGCAGAGCGTCTGCGCGACGACGTTGGCCACCGCCGAGCCGACCAGGCCCAGCCCGCCGGGGTAGACCAGCAGCGGGCAGAGCAGCGCGGAGAGCAGGTTGGGGCCGAGCACGAAGACCAACGGGCGGCGAGTGTCCTGCACGCCGCGCAGCCAGCCGTTGCCGGCGGCGGCGAGCAGCAGGCCGGGGGCGCCGAGGGCCGCGATCCGCAGCCACTGCGCGGCGGCGTCGGCCACCTCGCCACCACCACCGACGAGGGTACGTGCGAGCGCGCCACCGCCGAACTGCATGCCGACCGCGATCAGCAGACCGACACCGAACGCCAGCCAGGACGACTGGACGCCTTCGGAGACGGCGGCCGCCCGGTCACCCGCGCCGAACCGGCGGGCCGCGCGCCCGGTGGTGCCGTACGCGACCACGGTGCCGACCCAGGCGGTCAGCGTCATGACCGTGCCACCGACGGCGAGCGCGGCGAGCGGCACCCGGCCGAGGTGACCGACCACTGCCGTGTCGACCAGCACGTACAGCGGCTCGGCGGCGAGCACCACGAGGGCCGGCAGGGCCAGCGCGGCGATCCGGCGCGGCGAGGCGGGTCGGTGGGCGGTGGGGGCGGTCTGACTCATCGCCGCCGATCCTGGCACGACGACAGTAAGGATCGCAATCCCGCCCAGGGCTTACCCGGTCGCCGGTCGGCCGGGTGCGGTCGGGCCGGCCGGGGCGAGTAACTGGGGTCAGAGGCTTTGGAGCTGATGTCGCAGACGAATCAGGTCGTGACGTCGCAGACAAAGCGGGTGGTCACGCCGCAGACAACTCAGGCCGTGACGTCGCAGACGAAGCAGGCTGTGACATCCAGGCGAGGCGGGCCGTGACGTCGCAGACAGGGCAGGTCCTGCGATGTCGTAGACGATTCAGCTCCAAAGGCGCACCAAGAGGCGTCGGATCCTCCCCGGCCGTGTCGGCAGAGGGGATCACCACTGGTGCGGTCGACTCACTGACGGGTGTCCATCGACGTCTGCAGCGCGCGGCGGGCCTGCTCACGGGCGTCGTCGGTGGTGGTCTCGGGCTTGGGCTTGTTCGGCATGGTGGCGCTCCTCTTCCAGGGCGGGAGCCGCCGGCACGCGGCGGCCCTCACGGGCGATCGTGCTGAGCGCCCCACGGCGGTCCGGGGTTACCGGAGCAGCCGGCTGGGCAACGTGAGCCCGGGTCGGTCGACCCTGGAGGGAGGCGGCACAGGGTGTGGCACCACCGCCCGTGACCTGCACCGCCAGGCGGCGCAGGCCCTCTCCCAAGTTATCGTTCAGGTCCACATACTGCTTACGGTTCCCGCCATCTGGACACGCGACAACCCGGCTCAGCGGGCCAGAAAGTGCCAGCCCAGCCACCACCAGAACCCGAACAGACCGATCCGGCCCACCGGCACCGAGCCGACCTCGTACCGCATCACGTACGCGCAGACCTCGCCCAACGTGGGGATGCGGGACCCCTCCCGGCGGGCCATCCACTCCACCACCGCGAAGAGGACCAGCGCGGTGAGGAACCCGCCGATCGCGATCGCCCGCATCATCGCCGCACCAGCCCCCAGAAGGCGGCCAACCAGGCGAACCAGGCTGCCGACCGGGTCAGATGATCTTCCAGGAGAGGGTCGGCCAGCCGGGAGAAGGTGGGGAAGTCATCGCCGGCAGCCATCACGAAGGTCACGCCCTCGAAGACCCCGAAGACCACCACCGGCACCGCCCACCAGACGGCCCCCGCGCCCAGCTGGCGCGGTGCGGGCCGGCGCGGCACCCGGTTGCTCAGACCGAGCCAGATCAGCACCCCACCCGTGCCGAGGGTGAACAGATTCGCCTCGGTGGAGAAGGACGCGAACCGGCCACCGACGAGCGACAGGCAGACGAGAACGGGAACGGAGACGGCGGGCCGGTCCCAGGCGCGGGGGGCCTCCACGGTGAGGTCGTGCGGCTGCTCCATCCCGCAATTCTTCCCGGTCACACGGAGGGCGGGAAGACCGACACTCCCCGGAGCTGACCCTGATCTTCCGGATCCGATCGACGAAGGTCGAAGTTCGGCCTCAGCCGATCAGTGCCGCGTCCAGCTGAGCACGGATCGACTCGACCACCTGCTCGACACTGCCCCGACCGGTGAACCCGGCCGCGAACGTGTGCCCACCACCGCCCAGGGCGACCGCGACCCGACTGACGTCCACCGCGCCCTTGCTGCGCATCGACACCGCCCACTCGGCGGGCCGGGTCTGCTTCACCACGCAGCTCACATCCGCCTCGGCGGTGCATCGCACCGAGTCGATCAACGCCTCCAGCACGTACGGCCGCTGGTCGTGCCGGGCCAGGTCGTCCAGCGTGGCGAAGGTCCAGACCAACCCCCGGCCGGCAGCGGCGGCCGGCTCCAGCCGGGCCCGACCGAGCACCTCGCCGAAGAGGCGAACCGCGCCGAAGGGCCGGGTGTCGAAGACCCGGCGGGAGATGTCACCGGGCGAGATGCCGGTCGCCAGCAACCGGGCAGCCATCTGATGCACCGCCGGCGTGGTCGCCTCGAACCGGAACGAGCCGGTGTCAGTGGTCAGCGCCGTGTAGAGGCACTCGGCGATGGCCGGATCGACCACCACCCCGAGCCGGGCCAGCAGCTGCTCGGCCACGACCGACGTGGCCGCCGCACTCGGGTCGACCAGGTTGACCGTGCCGAAACCGGGGTTCGAGGCATGGTGGTCGAGCACCAGCGCCGCACCCGCCGTCGACAACCGCCCGGCCAGGTCGCCGAGGCGCGACACGCTCGCCGCGTCGAAGCAGATCACCAGATCGGGCGCCGGGTCGGCGGCGTCTGCCGGGACCAGCAGATCCAGACCGGGCAGCCCACGGAACGGCTCCGGCACCTCCGGCGGCCCGGGGAAGGTCGCCTGGACGTCGCGTACGCCGAACTGCCGCAGACCCAGACCGAAGCCGAGCATGCTGCCCAGCGCGTCGCCGTCCGGGTTGACGTGGCAGATCAGCAGCGTACGGCCGGTCGGCGGGAGAGCCCGCAGCAACGCCTCGGCCGCGGCCCAGTCCGCCTCGGCGGGGCCGAGCCCGGTAGCCCCGGCGAGCGGGGCGTCGGCGGTGCTGGTCACCGCGTTTCCCCACCCCGCGGGGAATCCTTGACGTCGGTGGCCTCGTCGGCCTCTTCCGTCTCGTCGGCCTCGTCCGTGTCGTCGTCCACCCGGTACGGCTGGGCTTCGCCCGCGTACTTCGCCTGGGCGGCGAGCCGCTGCACCTCGGCATCGGCGTTACGGGCGGCGGCGAGCAGGTCGTCGATGTGCTTGACCTGGTCCTGCACGTCGTCGAGGACGAAGGTGAGGGTCGGCGAGTGGCGCAGCCCGAGCGCCTTGCCGACAGTGCTGCGCAGCATCCCCTTGGCGCTCTCCAGCGCCGCGGCGGTGTCCGACTGGGCCACCGAGTCACCGAGCACGGTGTAGAAGACCGTCGCGTCGCGCAGGTCAGCGGTAATCCGGGCGTCGGTGATGGTGATCATCCCGAGCCGCGGGTCCTTGATCTGGCTCCGCACCACCGACGCGACCAGCTCACGCACCCGTTCCGCGTGCCGGCGTACCTTGGCCGGATCAGACATCTCGCCACCTCCACGGCGTCCTGCTCCCGGTCGACCCGGCGGCCCGGAGGCCGCCGGCCGACCGGCCAACATCTCGAACACTACCTTCGCGGCCGCGCCGGTCGCCCGGCACAGCCGGCACCATGGTCAGTCGTCGTCCGCCCCGTAGAGCCGGCGACGGACCGACAGCAACTCGACCTCGGGGCGCGCGGCCACCAGGCGCTCACAGGAGTCCAGCACCTCACGGACGTGCGTCGTCTCGGCGGCCACCACGGCCACCGCGAGCTGCGCTCGACCATGCAGGTCCAGCGCGCCCACCTCGGCGGCCGACACCTCGAAACGGCGCAGCGCCGCCACGATCGGCCGTACATATGATCTCTTGGCTTTGAGCGACCTGGAGTCGCCTGGCAGCAGCAGGTCGAAGACCGCGGTTCCGGTGAACATCGCCCCGGACGATACCGCCAACCCGCCCCGCATGATCAAGGGGTTTACGCCGGTCGGCGTAAACCCCTTGATCAGCGTGTCACTGCCGGATCAGGCGCGAACCTTCTCCCGCATCTCGAAGGTCTCGATGACGTCGCCGACCTGGACGTTGTTGTAACCACCCAGGGTCAGACCGCACTCGAAGCCCTCGCGGACCTCGGTGGCGTCGTCCTTGAACCGCTTGAGCGAGGTGATCGTGAGGTTGTCCGCCACGACCGTCCCGTCCCGAAGCAGTCGAGCCTTCGCGTTGCGTCGGATGACGCCCGACCGGACGATGCAACCGGAGATGTTGCCGATCTTGGACGAGCGGAAGACATCGCGGATCTCCGCGGTGCCCAGCTCGGCCTCCTCGTACTCCGGCTTGAGCAGGCCCTTGAGCGCTGCCTCGATCTCCTCGATGGCCTGGTAGATGACGGTGTAGTACCGGATCTCCACGCCCTCGCGGTCGGCCATCTCACGGACCTTGTTCGAGGCCCGCACGTTGAAGCCGATGATCGTGACCGGCTCGGACGAGGCGCTCGCGAGCATGACGTTGCTCTCGGTGATCGCGCCGACGCCCCGGTCGAGGACCTTGAGCTGAACCTCCTCGGGGATGTCGAGGTTGAACAGCGCGTCCTCCAGGGCCTCCACCGAACCGGAGACATCGCCCTTGAGGATGAGGTTGAGCGAGGTCTTCTCGCCCTCCTTGAGCTGCTCCATGAGCGTCTCGAGGGTGGCCCGACCACGGGAGTTGGCGAATGCCGCCGCCCGCCGCCGTGCCTGTCGCTGCTCGGCGATCTGCCGCACCGTGCGGTCGTCCGCCGCGGCGAGGAACGTGTCACCCGCACCGGGCGGCGCGGTCAGACCCAGCACCATGACCGGACGCGCCGGCCCAGCCTCGGAGAGCTGGTTGCCGTTCTCGTCGAGCATGGCCCGGACCCGGCCGTGCGCCCCACCGGCGACGATCGAGTCGCCCGCCCGCAGGGTGCCCTTCTGCACCAGCACCGTCGCCACCGCACCGCGGCCCTTGTCCAGGTGCGCCTCGATGGCCACACCCTGCGCCGGCCCGTCGATCGGAGCGGTCAGCTCCAGCGACGCGTCGGCGGTCAGCAGGACGGCCTCGAGCAGCTCCTCGATGCCGATGCCGGGCTTGGCGGCCACGTTGACGAACATGGTCTCGCCGCCGTACTCCTCGGCGACCAGGCCGTACTCGGTCAGCTGCTGGCGGACCTTGTCCGGGTTGGCCTCCGGCTTGTCGACCTTGTTGACCGCGACCACGATCGGCACGTCGGCCGCCTTGGCGTGGTTCAACGCCTCGATGGTCTGCGGCATCACGCCGTCGTCGGCCGCGACGACCAGGATCACGATGTCCGTCACCTGGGCACCACGGGCACGCATGGCGGTGAACGCCTCGTGACCCGGGGTGTCGATGAAGGTCACCGCGCGGTCCACACCATCGTGCGGAACGTGCACCTGGTAGGCACCGATGTGCTGGGTGATGCCACCCGCCTCACCGGCCACGACGTTCGCCTTGCGGATGGCGTCGAGCAGCTTGGTCTTACCGTGGTCGACGTGACCCATGACGGTCACCACCGGCGCGCGGCTGACCAGACGCTCCTCGGCCACCTCCGCGTCGAGGTCGATGTTGAACTGCGCGAGCAGCTCGCGGTCCTCGTCCTCCGGGCTGACGATCTGGATGTCGAAGCCCAGGTGCTCACCCAGCAGCTGCAGGGTGTCGTCAGAACAGGACTGGGTCGCGGTGACCATCTCGCCCAGGTTGAACATCTCCTGGACCAGCGAACCCGGGTTGGCGTTGATCTTGTCGGCGAAGTCCGACAGCGAGGCGCCACGGGAGAGCCGGACGACCTGACCCTGACCCCGGGGAGCACCCGAGCTCATGGTCGGAGCCGACAGGTTGTCGAACTCCTGTCTGCGCTGCTTCTTGGACTTACGACCGCGCGTCGGCCGGCCACCCGGACGCCCGAAGGCACCCGCGGCACCGCCGCCACGGCCACGACCACCGGCACCCGGACGACCGCCGCCGCCAGCCGGAGCACCCGGACGGAAACCGCCACCGGGAGCACCGCCGCCGCCACCGGGACCGCCACGGTAGCCACCGCCACCGCCGGCACCCGCGCCGCCACCAGGGCCGCCGCGGTAACCGCCACCGCCACCGGCGCCACCGCCGGGACCGCCACGGAAGCCGCCGCCACCGCCACCGGGACGGCCTGCGCCGCCGCCGGGACGACCAGCCCCACCGGGACCGGGGCGACCGGCAGCCGGACGCTGGCTCGGCATGGACGCCGGGCTGGGCCGCGGCGGCATGGAGTTCGGGCTCGGCCGCGGCGGCATGCCCGCCGGGCTGTTGGGCCGAGGGCCACCCGCACCGGCGGCCGGGGGCCGCTGCTGCTGGCCACCCTGGATGCCGAACGGGTTGTTACCGGCACCGCGCGCCGGCGGGCGACCGCCCGGCCGGGCACCCGGACCGGGAGCCGGCGCGCTCGGACGAGCTGCCGGCGAACCGGGACGGGGCGGCATCGCCGCGGGACCCGGCCGAGGGCCGGGACGGTTACCGCTGCCACCGTCCGCCGGGGGCTCCCGGCGAACCGGGTTCTCCCGCTGCTGCTGGCGGGCGGCCTGCGCGGCCTTGACCGCGGCCTCCTGCTCAGCCTTCAGCGCGGCGGCACGCGCCTCCGCGGCCGCCACCTCGATGTCGTGGGCACTCGCCGGCTTGGCGACCGGAGTCGCCGACTGCGGCGCACCGGGCACCGGACCCTTGGGCTTCGGACCGGGTGCCGGCGCGGCCGGCCGCCGAGGCGGCATCGGCTTGGCCGAGACCCGGGGCGCGCCCGGGGTCGGGGTTGGCGTCGGGGTCGGGGCTGAAGCCGGCGTCGACGCGGGCGCCGACGGGGCGGCCGGTGCCGGGGCACCGGCGGACGCGACGAATGCGTTACGCAGCCGCCGGGCGACGGGCGCCTCGACGGTGCTGGACGCGGACTTCACGAACTCGCCCATTTCCTTCAACTTGGCGAGAACGGTCTTACTCTCGACCCCGAGCTCTTTTGCAAGCTCGTGTACGCGGGCCTTGCCTGCCACTGCACTCCTCACTCCGAGGTCGTGCGGGCAGCACCCGCAGCGACCTCACTCGTGCACTTGAAGCCTGGTCATTTCAGGGACTTCATCGTGTGCTCATGTCGGTCGTCCTACCCTGCTAGCGACCCTCGCCCGGTCGGGCTGACCGGACGTAGTGGTTGGCGCATCGACGTGCTCTGCCAGCACACCGTGGTCAAGGACCTCGGTGCTGCGCAGCGCACGCCCGAAGGCGCGGCGCCGCACCGCCAGCGCGAAGCAGGCCGGATCCGGGTGCATGTTCGCTCCCCGACCCGGCAGCCTGCGGAGCGGATCAGGCCGGAGGCTGTGACCAGCCTCGTCCCTGACCGCGACGATCCGCAGCAATTCGCTGGCCGGCGCACGTTGCCGGCAACCCACACAGGTGCGCTCCGGCTGCGCGCGTCGTACCACTGGAGGAAGTCTACCCCTAGCTACCCGAGATCGCGCCGCCCGGCTCCCGCACGTGATCAGTTACCCCACGCGCGGCGGGCGGGGACTGCTCCGCATCGGAGCGGATGTCGATCCGCCAACCGGTCAATCGGGCCGCGAGTCGGGCATTCTGCCCCTCCCGACCGATCGCGAGCGAGAGCTGGAAGTCGGGAACTGTCACCCGGGCGGCCCGACCGGCCAGGTCGACCACCTCGACCCGCAACGCCTTGGCCGGCGACAGCGCGTTGCCGACGAAGGTGGCCGGGTCGTCCGACCAGTCGATAATGTCGATCTTTTCGCCGTGCAGCTCACTCATCACGGCCCGCACCCGCTGACCCATCGGGCCGATACAGGCGCCCTTGGCGTTCACGCCAGGGGTGGTGGAGCGGACGGCGATCTTCGTGCGATGGCCCGCCTCACGGGCGATCGCGCCGATCTCCACGGTGCCGTCGGCGATCTCCGGGACCTCCAGGGCGAACAGCTTCTTGACCAGCGCCGGGTGCGACCGGGACAGGGTGATCTGCGGCCCGCGCATGCCCTTGGCGACGTGCACCACGACGCAGCGGACCCGCTCGCCGTGCGCGTACCGCTCACCGGGCACCTGCTCGGACTGCGGCAGCACGCCCTCCAGCTTGCCGAGGTCGACGCTGACGATGCCCTTCTCGGTACGCGTCTCGTGCGCCTGCACCACACCGGTCACCAGGTCACCCTCGCGGCCCACGTACTCACCGAAGTGCACCTCGTCGGTGGCCTCCCGCAACCGCTGCAGGATCACCTGCTTGGCGGTCATGGCGGCGATCCGGCCGAAGTCGTGCGGGGTGTCGTCCCACTCGCGTACCAGGCTGCCGTCGGAGTCCATCTCCTGCGCGTACACCAGGGCGGCGCCCGACTTGCGGTCGATCTCCACCCGGGCGTGCGGTTCGGCCCCGTCGGTGTGCCGGTAGGCGGTCAGCAACGCGGTCTCGATCGCCGCGAGAATCGTGTCGAACGGGATCTCCCGCTCGCGCTCGAGTGCGCGCAGCGCCGCGAGGTCGATGTTCACCTCTCCTCGTCCTCCACATCATCTTCGTCGTCGATGTCGTCTGAATCGTCGATCTCGTCGGAATCGTCCGCGTCGTCGATCTCGTCGTCCGGCTCGCCGAGTTCGGCGAGCCGGGTGAACTCGACCTGTACGCGGCCGGGGCCCAGCTGGGCGTACGCCCAGGCGGCACGGCCGCCGTCGGTCTCCAGGTGCACGCCCTCGTCGTCGGCAGCGACCACCCGGCCGGTCACCTGACGGTCACCGGCGGGCTGTTCGCCACGCTGGCCGGGCAGCGTGGCCGCGCCCCGGACGGTGACCTTGACCAGTCGGCCCACGTTGCGCCGCCAGTGGCGGGGCAGGGTGAGCGGCCGGTCCACACCGGGCGAGCTGACTTCCAGCTGGTACTCGCCGGAGACGATGTCGCCACCGGTCTCCTCGGCGGCGTCCAGCGCGGCCGAGACCGCGCGGGAGACGTCCGCGACGGCGTCCAGGTCGATCCCGCCGTCGGTGTCCACCAGCACCCGCACCACATGTCGGCGGCCGGCCCGGGAGACCGACAGGTCCTCAAGGTCGTAGCCGGCGTCGTTGACCACCGGTTCGATCACGGCCCGCAGTCGGGTCCGCCGCGCGGCGAGGTCACCGCCGCGGGGACCCGCGGTGTCGCGGGGTCGACCCGTCGGCCTGGTGGCACGGCCACGCTGCGTCATCTCCGCACCTCTCCCTGGTCGACGGGGACCGGAAGTCCCGCCATGCCGGCACGCCACCGGAGTGGACACGCCGGTGGTTGCGCAGAGCGTAACGCGCCTGCCCGGCGGCGGACCGGGCGGCGCACCGACGCCGGTGCCCCCTGGACGGGCACGCATGGTGTTGACTTGGCCGGTGGGGATCGGCAGAACGACACAGCGCGACCAAACATCCGGACATTCCCGGCGAAAGCTCCTGGGCGCCGGGGTGCTGCTGGTGCTCGGTGGCACCGTGACGCCGCTGACCGGCTGTGATCTTTTCGACCGTGACGATGAGCCGACGCCACCGCCCGACCCGCTGCGGCCGATGGTGGACGAGTCACTCGCGCTGGCCGCCGCGTACCGGGCGAGCGCGACAGCGCATCCCGAGCTGGCCGACCGGCTCAACCCGATCGCCGAGACGCACACCGCGCACGCCACCGAGCTGGCCCGGGTGATCGGCGTGACGCTGCCGTCGGCGGCCTCCGCCGCCCCGAGCACCGCCCCGGCGGCCGACCCGAACGGCGCGCGGGCCGCCCTGCGGGCGCTGGAGAAGACCGCCCAGCAGTCCGCCACCGCGGCCTGCGCGGCGGCGCCCGCGGAACGGGCCGCACTGCTCGGGTCGATCGTCGCCGCCCGGGCCACCCACCAGGAGGCACTGAAGTGAGGCAGCCGTCCGCCGGGGAGGCGCTCGCCTCCGCACTGTCCGCCGAGTACGCGGCCATCTACGCCTACGGACGGATCGGCGTCCGGCTCAGCGGAGCGGCGCGGGACGCGGCACGCCAGGCGGAGGCGGCGCACCGCCGCCGACGCGACGCGCTGGTGGTGCAGCTCACCACGGCCGGTGGCGTCGTCCCGCCGGACCGCGCCGGTTACGCGCTGCCGTTCCCCGTCACCGACCGGGCCAGCGCCCTGCGGCTCGCCGCCGAGGTGGAGGAGCGCACCGCCGCGCACTGGCGGGCCGCCCTGGCGTCCACCACCGGCGCCGATCGGGACCAGGCACTGGCCGCCCTGGTCGAGTACGCCGTGCGGGCCACCCGGTGGCGGAAGACGGCCGGGCTGACCCCGCTGACTGTCCCGTTTCCCGGACGACCGACCTGAACCGGTCCGCTCCGGTTGCAGTACGCATACCAGGTATGCATACTCCGTTGCCATGTCCATCCGTCACGGGTTGCTCGCCCTGCTCGAACGCGGCCAGATGTACGGCTACCAGCTGCGCGCCGCGTTCGAGGAGTCGACCGGCTCGACCTGGCCGCTGAACATCGGGCAGGTCTACACCACGCTGTCCCGGCTGGAGCGGGACGGTCTGGTACGCCCGCTGCCGGAGAGCGAGGCCGGGCAGCGCCCGTACGAGATCACCGACGCCGGCCGCGCGGACCTGGCGCTGTGGTTCGCCACCCCGATCAGCCGCACCGACCGACCCCGCGACGAGCTGGCGATCAAGCTGGCGTTGGCGCTGACCACGCCCGGGGTCGACGTCCGCTCGGTGGTGCAGGCCCAGCGCAGCGCGACGATGCGGGCCCTGCAGGAGTTGACCCGGTTGAAGTACGGCAGCAACCGGCCGGAGGACCTCCCCTGGCGCCTCGTACTGGACTCGATGGTGTTCCAGGCCGAGGCCGAGGTGCGCTGGCTGGACCACTGCGAGACCAGTCTGGTCCGGCACCAGCCCAGCGGCCCGGCGCCTCCCGCTCCCCCGCCCGGTGACGCCGACGCGCGGGACGCTGCTCGATGGGCCGGCGAGGAGGCACGACGGTGAGCGGGGCACGACGGTGAGCGGGGCGGACGACGCGGTGCTGGAGCTACGCGCCGTCCACCGCACCCACGGCACCGGGCCGGCGGCGGTGCACGCGCTGCGCGGCGTCAGCCTTGTCGTTCGGCCCGGCGAGCTGGTCGCCGTGATGGGCCCCTCCGGCTCCGGCAAGTCGACCCTGCTGGCTCTCGCCGGTGGGTTGGACCGCCCGACCGGCGGCGAGGTCCGGGTCGAGGGGCAACCGCTGGGGGCACTGGACCGCCGCGGGCTGGCCCAGCTGCGTCGCCGCCGGATCGGCTACATCTTCCAGCAGCTCAACCTGCTGGGCAGCCTCAGCGCGCTGGAGAACGTGGCGCTCCCGTTGGAACTCGACGGAACCAGCGGGCGTCGGGCCCGCGCACTGGCCATGACTGCGCTCACCGAGGTGGGCCTGCCCGCGTTGGGCGACCGCTTCCCGGACCAACTCTCCGGCGGACAGCAGCAGCGGGTGGCGATCGCCCGCGCGCTGGTGGGCGAACGCCGGCTGGTCCTCGCCGACGAGCCCACCGGGGCGTTGGACTCGCAGACCGGTGAGGCGGTGCTGCACCTGCTGCGCCGCCGGATCGACGCGGGTGCCGCCGGAGTGCTGGTCACCCACGAGGCGCGGCACGCCGGCTGGGCCGACCGGGTGGTGTTCCTCCGCGACGGCGTCCTCGTCGACACCACGGCGCCGCTGGGCAGCGTCGAGCAGTTGCTGTCCGGCAGCGAACGGTGACCATCCGCCGCCTGCCACGGGCCCCCGGTCGGGCCGACAGCGCGTCACGGCAGCCGGTCGCGCCGCCCGCCCCGGTCGGCCGACGGCGGTTCGCCGAGCTGACCGGCTCCTGGCGGGCGGCGCTGCGGATCGCCCGGCGGGAGTCACGCCGGTCCCGACGGCGGACCATCCTGGTGCTCGCGATGATCGCCATGCCGGTCGCGGCGCTGGCCTTCCTGGCCGCCAGTTACGACATGGCCGAGCTGACCCCACAGGAACGCGTCGACCGCCGCCTCGGCGTGGCCGACGCGCAGCTGCAGTGGATCGCCAACGCCCCGGTGGGGCAGGACGAGTGGGGTGAGGGCTGGTACACCCGCGACGGCGAGCTCCCCGCCAAGGTGACCGCGGCCCAGCTGACCGAGCTGCTCGGGCCGGGCAGCCGTGTCACCGAGGTTCGTCAGCGCGTTCCGCTGACACTGCGCGGCCCGCACCGCGACGAGGTCGTGAACGGTCGGGTGCTGGACCTCGCCGATCCGCTAGCCCGTGGGCTGGTGCGGTTCCGGGCCGGCCGGGCGCCGCAGCAGGCCGGTGAGGTCGCCGTCAGTCCGGTGGCGCTGCGCCGGCTGGATCTGCGCCTCGGCCGCGCCGTGGCCGCCGCCGACGGGAGCAGGGCGTACACAGTGGTGGGGGTGGTCGAGTTCCCCGACGACCTCGGGCCGGTGGTGGCGCTGCATCCGGGGGCCGTGCCGTCGACCGGTCCGGAGCCGGACGGTGTCTGGTTGGCGGACGTGCCGGGCACCGTCGACGCGGCGCTGGTGTCCCGGCTCAACGACCGTGGGGTGGTGGTCACCGCGCGACACTGGATTGCCCCGACGACCGGAGCGGACCGGACCTGGTTCGGGTCGATCGTGGGAAGCGACCCCAACGACCTGAGCACCGGCATCCTGATCGCCGGCCTCGGGCTGCTGGAGGTCGTCCTGCTGGTCGGGCCGGCCTTCGCCGTCGGCGTCCGTCGCCGCCGGCGGGATCTGGCGCTGGTCGCGGTGGCGGGTGGGGACGCCGCCCAACTCCGCCGGGTCGTCCTGGCCGACGGTGTGGTGCTGGGCGTGCTGGGGGCCGCTGCCGGCCTGCTGGTCGGCGTCGGCGCGGCGTTCGCCGGTCGCCCGCTGATGGAGCAGTACGTCTTCAGCGCCCGTTTCGGTGGCTACCGCTGCTGGCCGAGCGCGCTGGTCCTGCTCGGTGGTGTCGCGGTGCTGGCCGGGGTGCTCGCCGCGCTGGCGCCGGCCTGGACCGCCGCCCGGCAGGACGTCAGCGCCGGGCTCGCCGGGCGACGCACCCCGGCGAAATCCCAGGGCCGGTGGTTGGTTCTCGGACTGACGCTGGTGGTCGGCGGGGCGGGGCTGGCGGCGTTCGGGGCCACCCAGACGTCCCCGGCGGTGGTTCTCACCGGGCTGATTCTCGGCGAGTTGGGCCTGGTCTGCTGCACGCCCACGCTGCTCGGGGCGCTCGCTCGCCTGGGCCGGGTGTTGCCGCTGGCACCACGGATCGCGCTGCGCGACGCCAGCCGCAACCGGGCCGCCGCGGCACCTGCCATCTGCGCCGTGATGGCCGCCGTCGCCAGCAGCGTCGCCCTCGGCGGATACCTCGCCAGCGACGTCGCCCGCGACGCGCGCGCCTACCGGCCGGCGCTGCCGACCGGCCACGTGATGGTCAACCCGATCGGATCGGCCGGGCAGCCCACGCTGGCCCAGATCACCGACGCGGCCCGCACCCAGTTCGGCGTCGGCGCGGTCGCCCAGGTGCAGACACCGACCTGCGGGGCAGGGCCCACCGGCTACTGCGATGTCACACCAGTGCTTCCGCTGACCCGGGCCTGCCCCTGGCAGCCCGGCGTCCAACTCTCCGCGGCGCAGCGCCAGCAGGCCCGCGCCGACCCCCGCTGCCAGATCCGCGAGGCGGACTACTTCGGCGGCTACGTGGAAACCGGAGTCGACGACGGGACCGCGCTCCCCCTGCTCACCGGCGTGGACCCAGCGACGACCGCCGCCGCCACGGCCGTCCTGCGCGCCGGTGGCGTGGTGGTGACCGACCCGCGCTACCTGCACGACGGACTGGTGACCGTCCGGGTCGGCGACGTGGGGGCCGAGCCAAACCGTCCGATCACGGTCCGCGACCTTCCGGGGTACGCGCTGCCCCGGGCGACCGGCCAGCCCCGTCTGCTGCTCTCCGCCGCCGCCGCCCGGCAACTCGATCTGACCTGGTCTCCGACCGGCTGGGTGATCGGCACCACGACCCCGCCCGACGAGGAGCAACAGGCACGGTTCACCGCCGCCATACGGCCCTTCGGGACGTTCTCGCTGATGGTGGAGTACGGCGGCGCGCCACGCGACGTCTCACCGTTGCTTCTCCTGCTCGCGGCCGCGGCCGGGTTGATCACCGTGGGGGCGGCGGGGATCGCCACCGCGCTCGCCGCCGCCGAGGGACGCGCCGAGCTGACCACCCTCGCGGCCGTCGGCGCGGCCCCGGCGGTACGCCGGCTGCTGGCGATCTGCCAGGCCGGGGTCATCGCCGGTCTCGGGTCGGTGCTCGGCATCGTGGCCGGCCTCGGCACCGCCGCTATCGTGCTGGTCTCGGTGAACCGGCAGTACGCCACCGACTGGCCGGTGTCCGACCCGTACCCCTTCCTGGTGCCGTGGCCCGCGCTCGGGATCCTGGTGCTGGTGCCGGTGGTGGCGATGCTCGGGGCGGGCCTGTTCACCAGGGCCCGACTGCCGATCGAGCGGCGGCTGGACTGACTGATCCGCCGGCGATCGAAAGGGGACCGCTCAGGGGTGCCGTCGGGGCCGGGCAGCCGGCAGACTGATCGGCGTGTCAGTGCTGGGAAGAGTCACCCGTCGGCTCGGTCATCATCGTTGGTTCGGCGCGGCCGCACGGCTGTTGGTCCCCGCCGATCGGGTGGTCGGTCGCCTCACCCGGGGCCGGGTGGTAGCGCTCGGCCTGATCCCGTCCCTGGTGATCACCACGACGGGCCGCCGCTCCGGCAAGCCGCGCAGCAATCCGCTCGTCTACGTGCCCGACGGCGACGCGTACGTCGTGATCGGCTCCAACTGGGGGCAGACGCACCACCCCGGTTGGGCGATGAACCTGCTCGCCGATCCCGCCGCCGAGGTGGACGTGAAGGGCCGGCGGGTCGCGGTGCGGGCCGAGCGGGCGACCGGCGCCGAACGGGACCGGTTGTGGCAGCTGCTGGTCACCGAGTGGCCCGCGTACCGGACGTACGTGCAGCGGGCCGGCGACCGGGAGATCCACATCTTCCGGCTGGCCCCGACCGGGCGCGGCGCGCCCGACGGTCCGCCGTCGGCTGGCTAGGCTGACGTTCGGTAGCGAAAGGCGGACCCGTGAGTGAACAGGCCAGTGTCGACCGGGGCCTCGACGACCGACGGTGGACGGTCGCGGAGCGGGTCGCCGAGGCCGTCCAGCGGCGGTTCCCGGCCGACGTGCTCGCGATCGCGGTGCACGGGCCACTGGCGCACGGTGACGACGACGGCGGTGGGGACCGCGAGGCGGGCATGCTGGTGGTCACCTACCGACCTGGGACCGGCCCGCCACCGGCGACCCGGCGGGTGGACGGGGTGCTCGTCGACCTGACCGTGGCCGCCGCCGACGACTACCTGGCCCAGGCCCGGGTGCTCACCCCGCTGTGGCCGCTGACCGCCGACCGGTACGTCACCACGCAGGCGTTGCACGATCCGACGGGTTGGTTGCGGACGCTGCGCGACGAACATCTGGGCCGGCTGGCCCGGGCCCGTCCGGCGGAGTTCAGCTCCGCGGCCCGGCAGGCGTGGTACCGGGGCAGCGCGGCGCACTCCCGGGCGGCCCGGCTCGCCGAGTGGTACGAGACCGATCAGGCTCTGCTGATGCTCGGTGAAGCCCGGTTGGCGGCGGCCACGGTGACCGGCCTGCTGAGTCGCACCTACTTCCGTGATCCGGGGGACGCGGTACGCCGCACCGGTCTGGCCGGCGCGGACATGACCGAGGTGGGTGTGGTGCTGGCCCGGCAGGCCGAGGAGCTGGCCGCCCGGGGCCGCGCCGTCGACGGCACCATCGACGAGCTGCTCAGCACCTGACGCGCGTCACAGCCCGCCCGACACACCGATCAGCGCGCCGATCAGATAGGTGGCGCCGGCCGCTGCGGCGCCCAGCAGCAGCTGACGCAGCCCACTGGTCCACCACGGACGGTTGGTGAAGCGGGCCACCACGGCACCGGCGACGAACAACCCCAGCCCGCCGACGGCGAGGGTCAGCCAGAGTTCGGTGGCGCCGAGCAGGTACGGCAACAGCGGAACCAGCGCGCCGATCGAGAAGAACAGGAACGACGAGATCGCCGCGGCCCACGGGCTGGGCTGGTCGTCGGGGTCGACGCCCAACTCCTCGCGGACGTGCACCCGCAGCGCCTCCTCCGGGTCGCGCCGCACCGCCTCGGCGACCTGGGTCGCGAGGTCCCGGGGCAGACCCCGGGCCACCCACGCGTCGGCCAGCTCCCGGGCCTCCGCCTCGGGGTGCCGTTCCAACTCCCGGCGCTCCTTCGCCACCTCGGCGGCGACCTGCTCGTTGGCGGAGCGCACGCTGGTGTACTCGCCGAGCCCCATCGAGATCGCGCCGGCCACCAGGCCGGCGGTGCCGGTGAGCACGATGCTGCGGGGCGACACCCCGCCGCCGCCGACGCCGGCGATCAGGGCGATGTTGGTGACCAGGCCGTCCATCGCGCCGAAGACGGCCGGGCGCAACCAGCCGCCGGAGACGTCCGCGTGGTGCGCCTCACGCAGCGCCGCCGGGGTGTCGGTCACGGCGCCTGCCCTTCGATCGCGACTGCGGGACTCCGCTGCGCTGCGTTCCTCGCGCTCACCGCGCTGGCCCTGTTCGCGACTGCGGGACTCCGCTGCGCTGCGTTCCTCGCGCTCACGGCGCTGGCCCTGTTCGCGACTGCGGGACTCCGCTGCGCTGCGTTCCTCGCGCTCACGGAAGCGTCAGGATCTCGTGGCCGTCGTCGGTCACCACGATGGTGTGCTCGAACTGTGCCGTCCACTTCCGGTCCTTGGTGACCACGGTCCACCCGTCGTCCCACATGTCGTACTGGTAGGTGCCCAGGGTGATCATCGGCTCGATGGTGAACGTCATGCCCGGCTCCATGATGTCCGTGGGACGCGGGCTGTCGTAGTGCGGCACATAGAGGCCGCTGTGGAATGCCTCGCCGATGCCGTGGCCGGTGAAGTCGCGGACCACGCCGTAGCCGAACCGCTTGGCGTACGACTCGATGACCCGGCCCACGACGTTGATCTGGCGGCCCGGGGCGACCGCGCGGATGCCGCGCATCATCGCCTCGTGGGTCCGCTCGACCAGCAGCCGGGCCTCTTCGCTGACCTCTCCGACGCAGAAGGTGGCGTCGGTGTCACCGTGCACCCCACCGATGTACGCGGTCACGTCGACGTTGATGATGTCGCCGTCCTGCAGGACCGTGGAGTCCGGAATGCCGTGGCAGATGACCTCGTTCAGGCTGGTGCAGCAGGACTTCGGGAAGCCCTTGTAGCCCAACGTCGACGGGTACGCGCCGTGGTCGCAGAGGAACTCGTGCACCACCTTGTCGATCTCGTCGGTGGTCACACCGGGCTTGCAGTGCTCGCCGGCGAGCTGGGTGGCCTGGGCGGCGAGCCGGCTGGCGACCCGCATCTTCTCGATGGTCTCCGGCGTCTGCACGTGCGAGCCACGCCACTGTTGCGGGCGCGTCTTGCCCACGTACTCCGGTCGGGCGATCTGGGACGGCACCGGTCGCATCGGGGAGAGCGTGCCTGGTGTCAGCGGCGGGCGGACGGTCATGTCGCAAGCCTATCGCCGGGACCGCCGGTGAGCCGCGCCACGGCCGCCCGGTGGGGGTTGTTGCCCTGTCTGGACGGCTGTGTCAAGGTGTCTGCGTGGATCAAGGGGAAGCACCGCCTGTCTTCTCCGCCAGCGCCGAACTCGACGATGGCCACCTCTACGTGGTGGTAGCCGGTGAGGTCGACATGGCGACCGCGGACACGATGCTCCAGACAGCCCTGCGCGAGCCCGCCGGGAAGATCACTCTCGACCTGAGCGCTGTCACCTTCTTCGACTCGGCCGCCATCCACGCCCTGGTCCGGCTCGCCCAGCAGGTTCCGGGCGCGCTCACCGTTCGTCCGTCCCGGCAGGTCCGTCGCGTGCTGGAGATCTCCGGCCTCGGCGAGCAGAGCTGGCTCGACCCGGCCTAGGGTCGGCGTCACAGTCTCCCGCCGGCCCACTGGGCCCGGCCGCCGCCGGGCGCGCGGTCAGTCCTGCAGCTGCCGGCGCAGCGTCACCTCGGTGCCCTCATCGGTACGCTGCACCGACAGGTCGCCGAGCGCTCTGATCAGGGCAAGGCCGCGGCCCCGGAAGCCGGAGCCGGTCGACTCCCGCCACTGCCCGCTGTCGCGCACCGTGGCCGTCACCGTCCGACCCTCGATGGCCACCTCCACACTGATCATGGCCTCGGCGGGGTGGATCGGGTGCTCGATGGCGTTGGCGGCGGCCTCGGACACGGCGACGGTCAGGTCGAACAGGTCGGTCTCGCCGACGGAGTGCGCGACCAGGAAGTCCTCCAACCGCTTGCGCAGCACGCTGAGCCGGGTCGGGTCCGCCGGCAGCCGCAGTGCGAAACGGTTCAGCTCCGCCGCCTCCAGGGCGAGGACGGCGACGTCGTCGCGGCGCGGCCGCCCGGTGACCCGCTCGACCACCGCGTCGATCAGGTCCACCACGTGCTCACTCGGGGCGGCCGCGTCGACGCGGAGCTGGGCCAGTGAGGCGTCGATGCCGATCTGACGGTCCTCGATCAGCCCGTCGGTGTAGAGCAGCAGCCGACTGCCGGCCGGCAACTCGGCCTCGACCGACTCGTACGTGGCACCGGGAAGGGCGCCGACCGGTGGACCGAGCGCCCGGTCGTGCAGGAACGCCACATCGCCTCCGGTAATCAGCAGTGGGGACGGATGACCGGCGCTCGCGTACCGCAGTCGACCGGTGCGGGGGTTGAACATCAGACAGACCACCGTCGCGAAGGATCGGCCCTCGGTGGAGCCGACCAGCCGGTTGAGCCGGGTCAGCGACTCACCCGGATCGAAGCCCTCCAGCACGTACGCCCGCAGCGCGTTACGCAGCTGGCCCATCGCCGCGGCGGCCGGAACGCCCTTACCGACCACGTCCCCGATGACCAGCACCAGTTCGTCGCCGTTCAACGCGACAGCGTCGTACCAGTCGCCGCCGACCTCGACGTCGGCGCTGCCGGGCAGGTAGCGGCTGGCCACGACCGCGCCGGGCAGTTGGGGCAGCGATCGGGGCAGCAGGCTGTGCTGCAGGGTGGTGGCGATCCGGTGTTCGGCTTCGTAGAGCTGGGCGTTCTCCAGTCGCACCCCGACGAGCCGGGCCAGCTGGGTCAGCGCCGCGTCGTCGGCCTGCGCCTCATCGCCGTCCGCCCGCCAGACCTGCAGCTCACCGAGCTTCCTTCCGGCGGTGCCGGTCAGCTCGGCCACGAAGGACGGGTCGGCGGCGGTGATGCCGCCGCCGTCCGCCTCGAAACGGGCCTCGGCCGCGGTGACCACCACCCGGGCGGCCTCGGCGAGGCTCAACGCGTGCCGGGCGGCGACCTGGAGCACGTCGGCGGTGGATCGGGCGGTGTTCACCGCCACCGCCGCGTCGGCCAACGCCCGGAGCCGGCGGATGATCTGCCCGCGCAGCTGGCCCAGTTCCACGTTGGCCCGCACCCGGGCGATCAGCTCCTGGGCGGAGAACGGCTTGGTGAGGTAGTCGTCGGCGCCGACGGCGAGGCCGGCGACGGCCTCCGCGGAGCCGGCTCGGGCGGAGAGCAGCACGATCGGCACATACCGGGTACGCGGGTCCGCGCGCAGCGCGCTCACCAGCCCGAACCCGTCCAGCCGAGGCATCATCACGTCGGTGAGCACCAGGTCGAACCCGCCCTCGCGGGCCATCGGCAGGGCGTCGAGCCCGTCGTTGGCGGTGACCACCTCCCAGGTCGGGGAGAGCAGCCGGCTGACGTGCTCCTGAAGGTCGGCGTTGTCGTCGACGACCAGGATCCGGCCGGCCGGCAGGGCCGTCGCCGGCTGACGGTCGACCTCGGGTGCCGGCGCGACACCGGCCCACAGCGCGGTCTCCGCCACGAAGAGTCTTGCCTGCTCGGGCTCACCTTCGGGCAGCGGGTCGAACGCCACCACCCGCTCCGCCGGCAGGTGCGCCGAGCCGAACGGAACGGTCACCGTGAAGGTGCTGCCCACGTCGACCTGACTGGTCAGTCCGACCTCACCGCCGTGCATCTCGACCAGCTCCCGGACCAGCGCGAGGCCGATGCCGGTGCCCTCGTGGGTGCGTGCCCGCACCCCCGGCACCCGGTGGAACCGTTCGAAGACGTGCGGCAGCTCCTCCGGCACGATGCCGATGCCGGTGTCCGTCACCTCCAGCCGGGCCGCGCCCTGCACGGCCCGGATCCGCACCCGGATCTCGCCGTCGAAGGTGAACTTGACAGCGTTCGACACCAGGTTGAGGACGATCTTCTCCCACATGTCCCGGTCGACGAAGACCGCAGTGGGCAGCGGCGGACAGTCCACCACCAGTCGCAACCCGGCCCGGTCGGTGGCCGAGCGGAAGGTGCTGGCCAGCCTGGCGGTGTAACCGGCGAGATCGGTGGGCTGGTAGCGGGCGGCGAGCCGACCCGACTCCAGCCGGGAGAAGTCCAGCACGGTGTTGACCAGCTTGAGCAGGCGCAGCGCGTTGCGGTGCATCATGGTGAGCCGGTCGGTCTCGGCAGCGGGCAGCTCCGGGTCGGCCAGCATGTCCTCCAGCGGGCCGAGCACCAGGGTCAGTGGGGTGCGGAACTCATGGCTGACGTTGGCGAAGAAGTTGGTCTTCGCCCGGTCCAACGCGGCCAGCTCGGCTGCCCGGGCCCGCTCCTCCTCGTACGCCCGCTGGGTGCCGAGCGCCTTGGAGATCTGGGCGGCGACCAGGCCGAAGAAGTTGCGGTAGTCGTCGCTGAGCGGCAGCTGGCGGGCCACACCGACGATCAGCGCGCCGACCGTCTGGTTGGTCGCCGTGAGCGGCAGCACGAGGGCTTGGTCGGCGGCGTCGACCGGCGACGCGTCGAGCAGACCGGCCACCTCGACGGTGGCGGGCGAACCATCGGCGATCAACCGGGTCAGCACCTGGGTGACATCAGCGGCGGGCGGGGTGGTGCCGGTGCTGCCGGCCAGGATGACCTGGTCGCTCTCGTCAACCAGATAGATCAGGGCGAACGGCACGTCGGCCCGGTACCGGCCGAGCACCCCGGCGGCGGTCCGGCCCAGCTCCACGGCGCTGCCGATGTCGCTCAGCTCGGCACCCAGCTCGGAGAGCGCCCGCAGCCGGCGCTCACCGAGCACCCGCCCGGTGGTCTCGCTGACGATGCAGTAGACGCCGCTGACCGAACCGTCGTCACCCCGGATCGGGTCGTACGAGACGTTGAAGTACGTCTGCTCGACGAAGCCGTGCCGGTCCAGCAGAAAGGGATGGTCCTCGCCCCGGTAGGAGCGCCCGGTGCGCCGTACCCCGTCGAGCAGCGGACCGAGCACCGCCCACGTCTCCGACCAGTACGCGCGGGCCGGCTGGCCGATCACGTCCGGATGCTTGGCGCCGATGGTCGGCCGGTACGCGTCGTTGTAGAAGGCCAACTGCTCGTCGCCCCAGAACATCACGATCGGGGAACTGGAGGCGAGCATCATCCCGACCGCGGTGGTGAGCGCCGGGGGCCACTGACCGGGCTCACCCAGCGGGCCGGAGGACCAGTCGAAGCGGGCCAACCGGTCGCCCATCTCGCCACCGGCCGAGAAGGCGGCAGCCAGCATCGGGGAGATCTCGTGACCGGACACGCCGGGATGCCCGATGTCCGCGCCCCCCTGGGCCGAGCTCATGCAGCCTCCCGCTCCGGCCGTACCCCTCAGCCGTTGATCTTCACCCCGCCGTGCTCCGACTTGTACCCAAGCGAACCGGCAACGTAACGCATCACGGGCGCGCGACGCTGGTTAGCTACGCCTGAACCGTCGGGCACCGGACAGTACGGACGACCACGGCGTCGAACGGCGGTGATCCCAGTGCGCTGACGGGTCAGAAGACGGGCAGGCCGTCGATGCTCGCCGCGTTCTTGGTGGCCCGGTAGACGACCAGGTCGTCGGTGCTGCGGCGGGAGTGTGAGGTGAGCAACAGATCACGTTCGGCCCGGAAGTCCATCAGTGGCACCGCGTACCCGCAGGAGTCACTGACCCGCTCCACCTCGACACTGATGACAGCCCGGACGGCGTGCACGTCCGGCGGTGCCGGAAACTCGGCGAGCCGATCGGCGAACCCGTCCTCGGTCACCGCGACGCTGCTGCCCCGACCGTGCAACCGGACGATCTTCGGCGGGCCGTCGAAGGCACAGAACATCAGCGTGATCCGGCCG
Source organism: Micromonospora parva (assembly GCF_000718515.1). GTDB lineage: Bacteria > Actinomycetota > Actinomycetes > Mycobacteriales > Micromonosporaceae > Micromonospora > Micromonospora parva. The sequence goes on from NZ_JNZS01000032.1 coordinate 31,176, forward strand.
TTGTCCCGCAGGTGGGCGATGGTCTCCGCGCCGCTGCCGTGATAGTCGAGGTAGGCCACCCGGTGCGGGCCGAGGATCACGAACGTGCCCCGCATGCCCTTCGGCGACACGTTGACGTGCCCCTCGGCACCGGACGGCGCGGTGGCCACGAAGAAGAGCGGCTGGGCCGCGATGAACTCACGCAGACGACCGTCGATCTCCGGGTAGACCTTGCCCATCCGTCGATCCTCCCATCCGCGCCATCGGCCGGCGGGGGCGATCTCAGTCACACCCGCTGGTCAGCCGCCCGCACCAACGCCGTGATCGGACGGGGATCCCGCTCGTTCTCCGGATGCCACTGCACCCCGAGCACGAACGGCCGGGCCGGATCCTCCACCGCCTCGACCACCCCGTCCCCCGCCCACCCGGTCACCGTGAGCCGGCCCGGATCGGCCACTGCCTGGTGGTGGTACGAGTTGACCTGGTCGACCCCCGCCAGCACCGACGCGGCCAGGCTCCCCGGCGCGAACCGCACCGGGTGCGCCCCGTACACGCCGGGCGCCGGACGGTGCGCCTCGTGACCCACCACGTCGGGCAGGTGCTGGTGCAGGGCGCCACCGTACGCGACCGCGAGCAACTGCATCCCCCGGCACACGCCCAGCACCGGCAGCCCGGCGGCGAGCGCGGCGGCCAACACCGTCAGCTCGCCGGCGTCCCGGTCCGGCCGGTCCTCGGTACGCGGGTCAGTCGGCTGGCCGTACCGCCCCGGGTTGACGTCCGCGCCACCGGCCAGCAACAACCCGTCCAGGACACCCACCACGTCCGCGTCCACGTCGTCGGGCGGCAGCACCACCGCCCGGCCACCAGCGGCCGTCACCGCCCGGGTGTACGCCTCCGGCACCAGCACCGCCCGCACACCCCGCCAGACAGCCCAGTCGGCCGGCTCGACGTACGCGCTGACCCCGATCAGCGGCCTCCGCTGAGTTGGCACCGTTCGCGACTGCGGGGCTCGCACACCCGCGCTCCTCACAGGGGGGTCACGTAGGCGCCGGTGATGCCACCGTCGACCACGAACTGCGCGGCGGTCATGAACGAGGCGTCGTCACTGGCCAGGAACGCCACCGCGGCGGCGATCTCCTCCGGTTGCCCGAAGCGGCCCATCGGCACGTGCACCAGCCGGCGGGCGGCCCGTTCCGGGTCGGCGGCGAAGAGCTCCAGCAGCAACGGGGTAGCGACCGGGCCGGGGCAGAGCGCGTTCACCCGGATGCCCTCCCGGGCGAACTGGACCCCCAGCTCCCGGGTCATCGCCAGCACCCCGCCCTTGCTGGCGGTGTACGCGATCTGCGACGTCGCCGCGCCCATCAACGCCACGAACGACGCGGTGTTGATGATCGAGCCCTTGCCCTGCCGCCGCATGTGCGGAATGGCGTACTTGCAGCACAGGTAGACGCTCGTGGTGTTGACCCGCAGCACCCGCTCCCAGGCGTCCAGGCCGGTGTCCAGGATGGAGTCGTCGTCCGGCGGTGAGATGCCGGCGTTGTTGAACGCGATGTCCACCCGGCCGTGCCGGTCGGCCACCCCGTCGAACAGGTCGCGTACCGCCGACTCGTCGGTCACGTCGGTGGCCACGAACTCGCCGCCGCACTCCTGCGCGGCCTTCGCGCCGGCGTCCGTATCGATGTCCACGCAGACCACCCGGGCCCCCTCGGCGGCGAACCGTCGCACGGTGGCCAACCCGATGCCGCTGCCCGCTCCGGTGACCACTGCCACCCGGTCCTGCAACCGACCCTGCACTGGCCTCACTCCTCTGTCGCGATGAAGACGTTCTTGACGTCGGTGAAGGAGTGCAGCGCGTCCGGGCCCAGCTCACGGCCGAGCCCGGACCGCTTCATCCCGCCGAACGGGGTCCAGTAGCGCACCGAGGAGTGCGAATTGACGCTGAGGTTGCCCGAGTCGACGGCACGGGCCAGGCGCAGGGCCCGACCGACGTCCCGGGTCCAGATCGAGCCGGAGAGGCCGTACTCGGTGTCGTTGGCGAGCCGGATCGCGTCCGCCTCGTCGTCGAACGGCAGCACCGAGACCACCGGGCCGAAGATCTCCTCCCGCCAGTGCCGGTCGGCTGGCGAGTCGGCCAGCAGCACCGTGGGCGCGTGCCAGAAACCGCCGCCGTCGGGGCAGGAGCCGGTGAAGGCGACTGTCGCACCGGTGAGGTAACCGGCGACCCGGTCCCGCTGGGCGGCGGAGATCAGCGGGCCCATCTCGGCGGTGTCGCGGGACGGGTCCTCGACGCGTACCGCGCGTACCGCTGGTTCGAGCAGTTCCAGGAACCGGTCGTACACCGGACGTTGGACCAGGATCCGCGACCGTGCGCAGCAGTCCTGGCCGGCGTTGTCGAAGACCGCGCCCGGCGCGGTGGCGGCGGCGCGTTCCAGGTCGGCGTCGGCGAACACGATGTTCGCGCTCTTGCCGCCCAACTCCAGGGTGAGTCGCTTCACCTGGGCGGCGCAGCCGGCCATGATCCGGGTGCCGACCTCGGTGGAGCCGGTGAAGCAGATCTTGCGGACCGCCGGGTGGCTGACGAACCGTTCCCCCACCACGTCACCGGCTCCCGGGATCACTGTGAAGACGTCGTCGGGCAGGCCCGCCTCACGGGCCAGCTCGGCCAGGCGCAGCGCGGTGAGCGGAGTCAACTCGGCGGGTTTGAGCACCACTGTGTTGCCGGCGGCGAGCGCCGGGGCGAACCCCCAGGCGGCGATCGGCATGGGGAAGTTCCAGGGCACGATCACGCCGACCACACCGAGTGGCTCGTGGAAGGTGACGTCCAGCCCACCGGGCACGGGGATCTGCCGGCCGGTCAGCCGCTCCGGGGCTCCGGCGTAGTAGTCGAGCACGTCACGGACGTTGCCGGCCTCCCAGCGGGCGTTGCCGATGGTGTGCCCGGAGTTGCGCACCTCCAGCCCGGCCAGCTCGTCCACGTGCGCGTCCACAACGGCGGCGAACCGCCGCAGCAACCGCGCCCGGTCCCCCGGCGCGACGCCCCGCCACGCCTCGAACGCGGCCGCCGCCCGCGAGATCGCGGCGTCGACGTCCCCCACCGTGGCCCCAGGAACCTCCCGAAACCCCTGCCCCGAGGCCGGGTCAACAACAACTGTCACGCCCCACCCACCCCTCCCCTACGCGATCTTGCAGTTTCTGCCCGGGCAAAAGCCTTATCTGTACGCAGACCGGCGACACAAAGTGCAAGATCGCGGCGGGTTTCGGGGGGTCAGAGGCGTTCGAAGCCACGGGTCAGCTCCCAGTCCGTCACCGCGGCGTCGAAGGCCGCCAGCTCGACCCTCGCCTGGTTGGCGTAGTGGGCCACGACCTCGTCGCCGAACGCCTCGCGGGCCACCGTCGAGCCCTCCCACAGGGCCAGGGCGTCGCGCAACGTGGTGGGGACACGCTCCGCCTCCGGGTCGTCGTACGCGTTGCCGGTGCACTCCTGCCCCAACTCCAACTCACCGTCGATGCCGTGCAACGCGCCGGCGACCAGCCCGGCGATCGCCAGGTACGGGTTGACGTCGGCGCCGGGCACCCGGTTCTCCACCCGCATGCCCTGCCCGTGCCCGACCACCCGCAACGCGCAGGTGCGGTTGTCGACGCCCCAGCGCAGCGCGGTCGGGGCGAACGAGCCCGGCTGATACCGCTTGTAGGAGTTGATGTTCGGGGCGAAGAGCAGGCTGAACTCCCGCATGGTGGCCAACAGCCCGGCGAGCACCCGCTGCCCGGTCGCCGACAGGTGCGCCGGCCCGTCGCCGAGCATCGCCGACGAACCCGACGAGTCCCGCAGCGAGAAGTGGATGTGGCAGGAGTTGCCCTCCCGCTCGTTCGGCTTGGCCATGAAGGTGATCGCCATGCCCTCCTGGGCGGCGATTTCCTTGGCCCCGTTCTTGTAGATGACGTGGTGGTCGGCGCAGGCCACCGCCTCGTCGTACCGGAAGGCGATCTCGTGCTGGCCGAGGTTGCACTCGCCCTTGGCGCTCTCCGGGGTGAGCCCGGCGCCGGCCATCTCGGTGCGGATGCGGCGCAGCAGCGGCTCCACCCGGGCGGTGCCGAGCAGGGAGTAGTCCACGTTGTACTGGTTCGCCGGGGTCAGGTCCCGGTAGCCGCGCCGCCAGGCGTCCTCGTACGAGTCGCGGAACAGCACGAACTCCAGCTCGGTGCCGGCGTACGCGGTCAGCCCGTGCTCGGCCAGCCGGTCCAGTTGCCGGCGCAGGATCTGCCGGGGCGAGGCGACCACGTCACCCGAGCCGTCCAGCCAGGTCAGGTCGGCCAGCAGCAGGGCGGAGCCGGGCTGCCAGGGCATCCGGCGCAGGGTCGCGAAGTCGGGCACCATCGCGAAGTCGCCGTAGCCGCGGTCCCAGCTCGACATCGCGTACCCGTCGACGGTGTTCATGTCCACGTCGACGGCGAGCAGGTAGTTGCACCCCTCGCTGCCGTGCTCGGCGACCTGATCGAGGAAGAACGGCGCGTGAAACCGTTTCCCCTGGAGGCGACCCTGCATGTCGACGAGGGCCAGCACCACGGTGTCGATCTCACCCTCGGCGACGGCGACCCGCAGTTGTTCCAGCGTGAGCGGTGCTTTCCTCATTCGCGGGCCTCCATCACCAAGGTCTACTGGCAAACCGGATCACCGTCAATGCCCCGTGCCGCCTGGGAACGAAACCGCGAGTTCGTCCGCGTCGTCCGATCGTTCGTCGCCGCGCCCGGGCTTGGTGCGATGCACATCCGGGCAGACCGGGAGCCGTCGGTCGCCGCCGAGGTGACACGGCGAGGCCGGTGTCCGAACTCCGAACGCCGGCCCCACCCTCACGTCACTTCACAGTCCCCATCGACACCACGATGTCCTCCTTGCCGGTGTACGACCAGAACACCGGCTCGGCCGAGTAGCTCAGTTTCGCCTCGGCCCACAGAGGGCTCGACGAAACCACGAACCAGTCGTGGCTGCGGGACAGCAGATAGACGCCCCACCCGGGTTCGACCGCCAGTTCGTGCAGCCCCGTCAGACGGCGCGTCTGCTCGGGATGCGCCCTGCGCAGCGACAGGCCGCGCAGCACGAACGGCGTGCACAGGTACGTCACGTCCTGGAACAGCACCTCAAGCCGGTACTCGTGGGTGGAGCTGGCATCTGCCTGGAGCCACAGCTGGGTGTGCGTCCGACTGACGTGCGTGATCTGGAACAGCCGGTCCGGCGCCTCAAGCTCAGCGGTGATTTCGTTGCGGATCATGCGCTCACATCCCTTGAACTCTCGCCCGCCGGAAGTTGGACGAGTTCAGAGCCGCTCCTCGACGGTCACCGATCACTCACGACGTTCGTCGACGGTGCGGACCGGGCCGGTGAACCACTTGCGGGCCGAGGCGTACCACCAGACGGCGACGACCAGCAGCACCCCGCCCACGGCCAACGGCGCGTAGTTCACCGCCGACCAGGTGAACCCGTCGTTGCCGGGCACCCCGGCGGGCACGATCGGCAGCACGAAGTACACGGCGATGATCGCGATCTCGATCACCGCGATCCAGCCGAGCAGCTTGTACCTGCGGCCCAGCGTCCACGGCCCGGGGACGAACCGGTCGCCCATCCGCAGCCGCAGCGCGATCGGGATGAGGAACGACAGGTAGAGCCCGAGCACCGCGACGGAGACCACCGCGTAGAAGGCGATCGGGATGCCGGCGGAGCTCTCGTAGAGCGCCGGCAGGGTCAGCACCAGACCGGCCAGCGTGGCGCCGATGATGGCGTTGACCGGGGTGCCGTTGCGGTCGACGGTCGACCAGAGCCGCCATCCGGGCACCGCCCGGTCCCGACTGAACGCGTATGCCATGCGGCTCATCGAGGTCACGCAGCTCATGCCGCAGAAGAACTGGCCGATGGTGGAGATGATGATGACGATCTTGAAGAAGACCGGGGTCAACGCGGACTCGAAGATGGCGCCGGAGAAGCCGCCCGCGGCGTTGACCGCCTCGACGTCGGTGGCCGCGAAGAGGAACGCCAGCAGCAGGATCCAGCCACCGACCGCCGAGTAGAAGATCGACTGCCAGAGGCCACGGGCTGCGGCCTGCGAGGCGCCCCGGGTCTCCTCGGAGACGTGCGCGCAGGCGTCGAAGCCGGTGATCGTGTACTGGGTGAGCAGGAAACCCAGCGGCAGCACGTAGAACCAGAACGTCAGCCCGCCGATGTCGCCGTCACCGAAGCCGGAGTTGTTGAACCGCTCGGTGAACACGAACTGGAAGCTCTGGTGGTTGTCGGGAACGAAGACCAGGATGGCCACCACGACGGCCGCGCCGGCCACGTGCCACCAGACCGAGACGTTCTGGAGTACGTCGATGATCCGGTGCCCGAAGATGTTGATCAGCCCGTGCAGCACCAGGATGATCACGAAGAGCATGAACGCCTGCCGCAGCGTCCCGGCCCAGCCGTCGAAGAGCGCCGACAGGGTGAGGTTGAGAAACGTCGCGCAGCCGTAGTCGACCGAGGCGGTGACCGCCACCAGACCGATCAGGTTCAGCCAGCCGGTGAACCAGCCGTGTACGGGACGACCCATCGTGGCCGCCCACCAGTAGATCCCGCCCGCTGTCGGGTACGCCGACACCAGTTCCGCCATGCAGAAGCCGATGATCAGGATGAACAGCGAGATCAGCGGCCAGCCCCAGGAGATGGCGACCGGCCCGCCGTTGTTCCACGCCTGACCGAAGGTGGTGAAGCAACCGGCCAGGATCGAGATGATCGAGAAGGAGATGGCGAAGTTGGAGAAGCCACTCCACTTGCGGCGTAGTTCCTGTTTGTAGCCGAGTTCAGCGAGCCGTCGGGCGTCGTCGTCCATCGGTTGCTCGGCGGTCGGCACGGGCGTCGTGGCCACTGCACACCTCCCTGAGGTGGTTCCGCGTGCGAGTGGGCAAAGTGTCGACCCGGCCGATCAAGGCGGTCAATACGTAGTCGGTGGGAATCTCACTCCCGGTGGGCTAATTGCGTTGCCGTCCAGCCACCCCGGCCCGCATCCTGGACCAGTGACCAGGCCCGATCAGGGCCCCACCCCGGGCGCTCGGACCGCCCGACACCGGTGGCGCGGGGCACGCCTCTCTCTCACGCACGGGCACGTCGCCCGTACCCAAAAGTGCCCCGCGCCCCCAACCCCCGGGTTGGGGGGCAGGTCAGGTCAGGAGGAGGCCGGCCACCCAGAGGGCGGCTATGAGCAGGCCGGCCAGGAACTCCACAAGGATCGACAGGCCGGCGGCCTTGAGGGCCTGCACGGTGGACGGCCAGGCGAGCTGGTTGCTGCCCAGCCGCAGCCGCTCCGCCGCCCACACCCCCGCCACGAAGCCGAGCACCAACCCGACGAACGGCACCACGAAGAACCCGATGATGCCGAGCACCCCGCCGGCGAGCAGCGTGGACGTCGGCACACCGGTGCGCTTCAAGTTCCGGCCAGGCCACGCGTACTTGATCACGGCGCCGGTCGCGGCGACCAGTGTGGCGGCGGCGAACACCGCCCAGCCACCCAGCCCGGCACCGCCGAACACGGCCCAGACCAGCACGCCACCCCAGCACAGCGGCAGCGCCGGCAGACCGGGCACCACCACGCCGGCCAACCCGGCCAGGATGGCCAGCCCGGCCACCACGGTCACCACCGTCTGCGAGTCCGTCAGGTCCACGCCGCCACCCTCCGTCGCCGCCGACCAGACCGCAACGGTCCCCCGCTCACGGCAGTGCTCCCTCGCCACGCAGCCGGGCGGTGATCGCGTCAGCCGGGGCCGGGGCACCGAAGAAGCGGCCCTGCCCGGTGTCGCAGCGCAGCGCCCGCAGCCGTTCCGCCTGCACGCCGGTCTCCACCGCCTCGGCCGTGACCCACAGCTCCAGGGCGTGCGCCAACCGGACCAACGCGTCGACGATCCGTTCGTCGCGGTGGTCGGCGGCCTCGTCGGTCCCGTCCGCGCGGATGCCCTCGACGAACGGGCCGGCGAGCTTCAGGCAGTGGATCGGCAACCGGCGCAGGTACGCCAGGTTGGAGTAACCGGTGCCGAAGTCGTCCACTGCCAGCCGGACACCGAGCGCGGCGAGCCGGTGCAGGCTGCGCAGCGGCTCTCCGGCGCTGCCCATCACGGCGCTCTCGGTCAACTCCAGCTGGAGCAGCTCGGCGGGCAGCCCACTGGTCCGCAACGCGTCGGCCACAGTGTCCACGATGGCGGGTTCGTCGGCCTGCCGCGCGGCGAGGTTGACGCTGACCACCAGCCGGGCGTCCGGGAACTCCCGCCACCACCGCTCGGCGTCCGCGCAGGCCCGCCGCAGCACCCACTCGCCGAGCCGGACGATCAGGCCGGTCTCCTCGGCCAGCCCGATGAACCGGTCCGGCCCGATCAGGCCCAGCTCCGGGTGCTCCCAACGGACCAGCGCCTCCACCGCGAGCATGCTGCCCTCCAGCAGCGACACGATCGGCTGGTAGTGCAACACGAACTCGCCCCGGTCGAGTGCGGCGGGCAACCCGGCGACCAGCGCCGACCGGGCGATGTCCCGGGCGCCGCGCTCGGGGTCGTAGACCGCCCACCGGCCCCGGCCCGCCGCCTTGGCCCAGTAGAGCGTGGTGTCCGCGGCCTTCATCAGCTCCGACGCGGTGGTTTCCGAGGCGGGGCACTGCACGATGCCCACACTGGCCGAGACGGCCAACTGGTGCTCACCGACGTGGACCGGGGCCGCGACGGCGGCCAGCGCGGCCTCGGCGACGGCGACCGGGTCGTCGGCGTCGTCGCCGCCCGCGACGAGGATCACGAACTCGTCGCCCCCCATCCGGGCAACCAGGTGACCGTGGTCGGCCACGCACGCGGCCAGCCTGCGACCGATCATCACCAGCAGCCGGTCACCGAGGTCGTGACCGAGGCTGTCGTTGATCGCCTTGAAGCCGTCCAGGTCGAGGAAGCACACCCCGACCCGCTGCCCGACACCCGCGGTGTCCAGCACCCGTCCCAACGTCTCGAAGAACAACGTCCGGTTGGGCAGCCCGGTCAGCGGGTCGTGCAGCGCCTGGAAACGCAGGCGCTGCTGGAGTTGGTACCGCTCGGTGATGTCCTCCATCATCGCGACGGTGAATCGTGGCCGTCCCTCGTGTCGGATCAGTGAGACGGCCAGATCCGTCCAGACCACGCTGCCGTCCTTGCGGTAGTAGCGCTTCTCCACCCGGACCGCGTCGTGCTTGCCCTCGATCAGTTCCTGGTAGAGCTCCCACATCCCGGCGGCGTCGTCGGCGTGGAACAGCCCCGCCACGTTGATCTCGCGCAACTCCTCGATCGAGTAGCCGAGCATGTCGGCGAACGCCTGGTTGACGTCGATGATCCGGCCGTCCACGCCGGCGATGCCGATCCCGATCGCGGCTCCGGTGAACACCGCCCGGAACCGCGCCTCACTGGCGCGCAGCGCCTGCTCCACCTCGTCACGCGCCTGCCACGCCGACCGGGCGATGCGCTCCTGCTGGCTGAAGGTGCGGTCGCGCAGCGCGCGGGCGAACCCGGCGGCCAGGCCGCCCTGCATCGCGGCGATCCGGTCGGCGAGGTCGGCCGGCCGGTCACCGTCGCTGAGAACCCGCCGCCCGAAGGTCGCGCCGAGCGCGTGCAGCGTCCACTCCAGCGCCTGCGGCTCGGTGAGGTGCGCCTCCACCAGGGCCCGCCCGACCTCCTCGGCGGGGCCGACGCTGAACGGCTCCGCCCGTATCGCCTGGGCCAGCCGGACCGTGTGCGCCAGCAGCAGCCGCTCGGTCTCGGCCAGGCTCAGTGGCACGAAACCGAGACGGCGCACCGCGCGGGCCCAGTCGGCGGCGTACCCCACGGCATCGGCCCAGCCGGCAACGACCCCGGCGGGGTCCCGGCCGGCGTCGACCCCGGCGGGGTCCGGGACGGCGGCCACGGGGTCAGCCGGCGGGCTGGTCGTACCGGGCGACGCCTCCGAAGGCGCCGAACCGCTCCGGGTGCTCGTCCACGTCGGACGGTGAGTCGGGACGCCAGAGCGGCATGTGCACGACACCCGGTTCCAGGACGGTCCAGTCGCCGAAGAAACCGGTGACCTGTGCGCGGGAGCGCAGGGTGATCTCGGTGGCGGTACGGGCGGAGAGCCGCTGGGCGTCCAGCATCTCCTGCGGCTGGTCCTCGAATGTGGAGTGCGAGATGACCAGGAAGCTGCCCGGCGCGGCGGCCTCCCGCAGGGTGGCCAGGATCGCCTCGGGACGGTCGGCGTCCGGGATGAAGTGCACCACCCCGGCCAGCAGGATGCCCACCGGTCGACTGAAGTCGATCAGCCCGAGCTGTCGGGTCTCGGCGAGGATCCGCTCCGGCTCCCGCAGGTCGGCGTGGATCACCCCGGTCAGCTCGTTGCCGGCGAGCAGCTCCCGGCTGTGCGCGACGGCCACCGGGTCGATGTCGACGTACACCACGCGGGCCTTGGGGTTCACTCCCTGCGCCACCTCGTGCACGTTGCCCACGGTGGGGATCCCGGAGCCGATGTCGAGAAACTGGTCGATGCCGGCGTCGAGCAGCACCCGGACGGCCCGGCGGAGGAACTCCCGACCGGACCGCATGGTGGCGGCGAGATTCGGGGTCATGCTGGCGATCTGTTCGGCCAGCTGCCGGTCGATCTCGAAGTTGTGCGCCCCACCCAGAAAGTAGTCATACACCCGGGCCGCGCTCGGCCTGGTCAGATCGATCTCGGTCGGCAGTCCGTCCGGCATCAGTGTGCTCCCCAGTTCATCGCCGCGGCGCGGGACGGCACCGGCGGACGGGCGTGCCACGGGCACGCGCGAGCGCCGGCCGACCCGCGGGTCGTGTGGTGTGGACCACTCTAGGCGGCTGACTCCAGCAACAGCGAGATGCCTTGACCAACGCCGATGCACATGGTGGCCAGCGCCCGTCGGCCGCCGCGACGGCGCAGCTCCAGGGCGGCGGTCAGCGCCAGCCGTGCCCCGCTGGCACCGAGCGGGTGCCCCAGCGCGATGGCCCCACCGTTCGGGTTGACGTGGTCGGCGTCCACCGGCAGCCCCAGTTCACGCAGCACCGCCACGGACTGCGCGGCGAACGCCTCGTTCAGCTCCACCACGTCCACGGCGTCCAACCCGACGCCGACGCGGTCGAGCAGCTTGCGGGTGGCCGGCACCGGGCCGATCCCCATGATCCGCGGCGGCACACCGGCCACCGCGGCACCGACGATCCGGGCCAGCGGGGTCAGGCCGTACCGGGAAACCGCCGCCTCGCTGGCCACCAGCAGCGCGACCGCGCCGTCGTTGACGCCCGAGGAGTTGCCGGCGGTGACCGTGCCACCGTCGCGGAACGGGGTGGGCAGCACGGCCAGCTTCGCGAGCGTGGTCTCCCGGGGGTGCTCGTCGACCTCGACCAGCCGGGTCTCCCGACGACCGGCCGGCACGGACACCGCCACGATCTCCTCGGCGAAGCGGCCGTCGGCCTGTGCCTTGGCCGCGCGCTGCTGCGAGCGGTACGCGAAGGCGTCCTGCTCGGCCCGGCTGACGCCGTACTCGGCGGCCACGTTCTCCGCCGTCTCCGGCATCGAGTCGACACCCCAGCCGTCACGCATCAACGGGTTCACCAACCGCCAGCCCAGCGTGGTGTCGTACACCTCGGCCGAGCGGGAGTACGCCGACGTCGCCTTCGGCATGACGAACGGCGCCCGGCTCATGCTCTCCACCCCGCCGGCGATCACCAGCTCCGCGTCCCCGGCGACGATGGATCGGGCGGCGGTGGCGAGCGCGTCCAGACCCGAGCCGCAGAGCCGGTTGACGGTGCCGCCCGGCACCTCCTCGGGCAGACCGGCCAGCAGCGCCGCCATCCGGGCCACGTTGCGGTTGTCCTCGCCGGCCTGGTTGGCGCAGCCGAGCACGACGTCGTCGACCCGCGCCCAGTCCACCGAGGGGTGGCGGGCGACCAGTTCACGGATCACGTGCGCGGCCAGGTCGTCGGGGCGGACGCCGGCCAGCGCGCCCGCGTACCGGCCGATCGGGGTACGGACACCGGCCACCAGGTATGCCACGGTCATCGCGAGTCCTTAGGGGGTGCAGACGGCGGGGGTGGGGCACGCCCACCGGGTCGCGAGGGCTGCCGGCCGCCAGGATATCCGCGCCGGCAGCGGATAGGTTGACGGCATGGCCCGGGCCCAGTTCAGCGCAGAGACCAGCGGCGGTGGCGCGTTCGTCCGCCAGCCGAACCGGTTCACCGGTCGGGTCACCGCCGACTCGACAGCCCCACCCGGCGGCGGCCCGGACGAGGAGGACCGTTGGCCACTGGAGGCCGGCCGTTACCGGCTGATCTGGTGCCGCGCCTGCCCCTGGGCACACCGGGCGAGGATCGTGCGCGGCCTGCTCGGGCTGGACGACGCGATCTCGCTGGGCACCGTCGACCCGATCCGGGACGAGCGGGGCTGGGCGTTCGCCCTCGACCCGGACGGCTTCGACCCGGTCCTCGGGGTGAGCTTCCTCTCCGAGGCGTACCTGGCCACCGACCCCGACTACACCGGCCGGGTGACGGTGCCGGCCCTGGTGGACACCCTGACCGGTCGGGTGGTCACCAACGACTACCCGCAGCTCACCCTCGACTTCTCCACCGAGTGGCGGCGGCTGCACCGGCCCGACGCACCGGATCTGTACCCGGTCGACCTGCGCCCCGAGATGGACGCGCTGATGGCCGAGATCCACGCCGACGTCAACAACGGCGTCTACCGGTGCGGGTTCGCCACCTCGCAGGAGGCGTACGACGAGGCGTTCCGGGCGCTCTTCGCCCGGCTGGATGCGCTCTCCGAGCGGCTGGCCGGGCAGCGTTACCTGATGGGCGACGCGATCACCGAGGCGGACGTGCGGCTGTTCACCACGCTGGTCCGCTTCGACGCGGCGTACCACGGGCACTTCAAGTGCAACCGCGACAAGCTGACCGAGATGCCGGTGCTCTGGGCGTACGCCCGGGACCTGTTCCAGACGCCGGGCTTCGGCGAGACGGTGGACTTCGACCACATCAAGCGGCACTACTACGGCACGCACCGGGAGATCAATCCCAGCGGCATCGTGCCACTCGGGCCGGACGAGTCGGGCTGGCGCACGCCGCACGGGCGTGGCTGAGCCGGGTCGGTCCGCCGCCCCGAGCGCGCCCACGACGGGCGGGGACATCGCCCGCCGGGCCGCCGGGTCCGCCGCGGCCGGCTGCACCCTGGCCGGCGCGGTGGCGGTGACGCTCGCCGTGGTCGCCGGTCCCGGTCCAGGGCTCACGGGGTACGTCAGCGAGGCGGGCATCGCCGGCAGCGCCCACGCCGCTACGTACCGGATCGGGATCCTGGCCCTCGCCGCCGCGTTGCTGCTGATCGGCGCGGCGCTGCCCCCGGGGGTGTGGGCGGCGGCTCCGGCGCTGCTCGCCACCGGGGCCGTGTTCACCGCCGTGTCCGGGGCGGTGACCTGCTCCGACGGATGCCCGCTGCCACCGTTCGAGCGGGCGACGACGGCGGACCTGGTGCACGGCGGCGCGAGCATCGCGGCGACCGCGGCGGTGGTCTTCGCCATGATCACGCTTGCCGTCTCCGGGTCGGTCGGCAGCATGGTGCGCCGACTGGCGGGCGGGGCCGCCGTGCTGGCCCTGCCGCTCTGCGCCACTGTGGGGTTGGCGATGCTCGTCATCGGCCGGGGCACACTGGTGGGGGTGCTGGAACGACTGATCCTCGCCCTCGCGGTGCTGTGGGGCCTGTGCACCGCCACCGCACTGGCCCTCTGTAAGGAGCCTCACCCCGACCGATCCTTCCAATAAGCGGGAATCGGCGTAACGTCGGCGAGCGATGACCAATGTCTGGGGCCTCACTGTCCGCCTGTATGTCGATCTCCGACTGCAGGCCAGTGGCATCTGTCCGGGCTAGCCGTTTCCACGCCTGCCCCGATCGGACCGGACAATTGGATAGATCTTCATGCCCTTCAGCCTGCGCAAAATTCCCTTCTCCGTGCAGATCCTGCTCGGCCTCGTGCTCGGCGTGGCGCTGGGCTTCCTGGCCCGCACCAACGACCTGAGCTGGCTGACCAGCACCCTGCACACCGTCGGCAGCCTCTTCATCCAGCTGCTCAAGCTGGCCGTGCCGCCGCTGGTCTTCACCGCCATCGTGGTCAGCGTGGTCAGCCTGCGTGGCGTCGCCAACGCCGCCCGGCTCGCTCTCAAGACCCTGATGTGGTTCGGCATCACCGCGCTGATCGCGGTGAGCATCGGCATCGGCCTCGGCCTGCTCACCAACCCCGGCAAGGGGGTGACCCTCGACCTGGGTGGCGCCACGGCGCCGAAGAAGACCGGTTCGTGGACCGACTTCCTCACCGGCATCGTGCCCACCAACCCGGTCGGCGCGTTCGTCGAGGGCAACGTCCTGCAGATCGTCTTCCTGGCCGTCGTCATCGGTGCCGCGGCCCTGCTGGTCGGCGAGGCCGCCGAACCGTTCGTGGCGCTGAACCGCTCCCTGCTGGAGATCGTCCAGAAGGCGCTCTGGTGGGTCATCCGGCTCGCCCCGATCGGCACCCTCGGGCTGATCGGCAACGCCGTCGCCTCGTACGGCTGGGACCTGCTGGCGCCCCTCGCGAAGTTCACCACCGCCGTCTACGTCGGCTGCGCCATCGTGCTGTTCGTGGTCTACCCGCTGGTCCTGATCCTTGCCGGCCGGCTCAACCCGCTGCGCTTCTTCGCCGGTGCCTGGCCGGCGATCGAGCTGGCCTTCGTGTCCCGCTCCTCGGTCGGCACCATGCCGGTCACCCAGCGCTCCGTCGAGCGGCTCGGTGTGCCCCGCGAGTACGCCTCGTTCGCGGTGCCCTTCGGCGCCACCACGAAGATGGACGGCTGCGCCGCCATCTACCCGGCCCTCGCCGCGATCTTCGTGGCCCAGGTGTTCGGCGTGCAGCTCGGCATCGGCGACTACCTGCTGATCGCCTTCGTCTCGGTGGTCGGCTCGGCGGCCACCGCCGGTCTGACCGGCGCGATCGTGATGCTCACCCTCACCCTCAGCACGCTGGGCCTGCCGCTGGCCGGCGCCGGCCTGCTGCTGGCCATCGACCCGATCCTGGACATGATCCGCACCGCCACCAACGTCGCGGGGCAGGCACTGGTGCCGACGGTGGTCGCCGCCCGCGAGGGCACCCTCGACCGCACCGCGTACGAGTCCGCCGGCCGGCGTGACCTGACCGAGCCGGAGCCGGCAGCCGACACCCGACCCGAGCTCAGCCCCGTTCCTGCCTGATCGGTTCGCCCAGACGACGACGGGCCCCTCTCCCCGGGGGGCCCGTCGTCGTGTCGGAGAGGATGACCCCATGAGTTCCCTGTTCACTCCCCTGGCCCTGCGCGCTGTCACACTGCCCAACCGGATCGCCATGGCACCCATGTGCCAGTACTCCGCCGGCCCCGACGGTCTGCCCACCGACTGGCACCTGATCCACCTCGGCAGTCGTGCTGTCGGCGGCGCCGGCCTGGTCCTGACCGAGGCGACCGCCGTGCTTCCCGAGGGCCGGATCAGCCCGCAGGACACCGGCCTCTGGTCAGGTGCGCACGTCGACGCCTGGCGGCCGGTGACCGCGTTCGTCGCCGCCCACGGCGCGGTGCCGGCCGTACAGCTCGCCCACGCCGGCTTCAAGGCCTCCACCTACCGTCCGTGGGCGCCGGAGCGCGGCGGCGTGCCGGACGCCGAGGGCGGCTGGACGCCCGTCGCCCCCGGCTCGGAGCCGTTCACCGCCGGCTACCGGACGCCGACCAGCCTGGACGAGGCCGGCATCGCCGGTGTGGTCGAGGCGTTCGCGGCCGGAGCCGAGCGCGCAGTGGACGCCGGCTTCGCCGCCGTGGAGATCCACGCCGCGCACGGCTACCTGCTCAACGAGTTCCTCTCGCCGTTGACCAACCACCGCACCGACGGCTACGGCGGCGACCGTGCCGCCCGGATGCGACTGACCCTGGAGGTGGCCCGCGCGGTGCGCGCCGCGGTCGGCGAGGACGTGCCGGTGCTGACCCGGATCTCCGCCACCGACTGGGTCGAGGGTGGCTGGACGATCGACGACAGCGTGGTGCTCGCCGGTGAGCTGGCCGGCGTCGGCGTCGACCTGGTCGACGCGTCCTCCGGCGGGGTGAGCGTGGACCAGCGCGTCCCGCTCGGCCCCGGCTACCAGGTGCCGCTGGCCGCCCAGATCCGCCGCGACGCCGGCGTGCCGACCGGCGCGGTGGGCCTGATCGTGGAGCCTGAGCACGCCGAGCAGATCGTCGCCGGCGGCGAGGCCGACCTGGTGCTGCTGGGCCGGGAGTTGCTGCGCGACCCCTACTGGCCGCGTCGGGCCGCCGCGAAGCTCGGCGTCGCCTACTCCGGGCCCGCCCAGTACGCCCGCGCCGCCTGAACCCCGACCGGTCGGGCGGCCGCCCACACGGCGGCCGCCCGACCGTCGGTCAACCGGCCAGGTGCGACCAGTCGCCCTCCAGGTCCTGCCAGGTGCCCTGGGCCGCCACCGTGCCGCCGAGCAGCACCACCACGTGGTCGGCCCGGACCAACGCGGCCCGCTTCGCCGTCGAACCGACAACCGTCACGCCATGGCCGCGCAACGCCTCCCACAGCGCCAGCTCGGTGGTGACGTCCAGCGCCGACGACACATCGTCGGCGACCAGCAGTTCGGTACGCGGGGCCAGCGCCCGGGCCAGCGCCAGCCGCTGCAACTGCCCCCCGGAGAGCCGGGTGCCCTTGTGCCCGATGAGCAGGCCCAGCCCTCCACCGGCGGCGGCCAGGTCATGGTCGAGCTGGGCGGTGCTGACCGCCCCGGCCGCGTCCACCTGGTGCCCGAGGGCGATGTTGTCGGCCACCGTGCCGGACAGCACCCGGGGCAACTGGGCGACGTAGCCGACCTGGTTGGGACGCAGGAACAGCTCCGGCTCGGTGACCGGGTCACCGTTCCAGGCCAGCTCGCCGGTGTGGTGCACGATCCCGGCCAGCCCGCGCAGCAACGACGACTTGCCCGACCCCACCGGCCCGACGACCAGCACCAACTGGCCCCGCTGCACGGTCAGGTCCACGTCGCGGACGGCCACCGTACCGTCGGAGTGCACCACCCCGAAGCCGCGCAACTCCAGCCGACGCAGCGGGTGGCGGGGCGGCATGGTCGGCGCGGGCGCCGTCCCGGCGGTCAGGTCGACCTCCGGCACCCCCGCCGAGTACGCGCTCACCCCGGTCATCGCCGCGGTTCGCCGGGTCCAGACCCGCGCCGAGGGCAGCTGCGAGATCAACGACGCCGTGGTCCAGGCGAACCAGCGGGCCGCGCCCAGCGTGGAGACGGCCACCAGCACCGCCCCGGCGGAGAGCGAACCGTTCAGGTACAACGCCCAGGCGCCGATCGGCAGCAGCCCGCTGGCCATCGACGGGGTGGAACGCGCCCACACCTGCACCGCGATCTCCCGCCGCTGCCGGTCGCTGCGCAGCACGTCCAGGCCCGCCAGGTGACGCAGCACCGCAGTGGTCGCGCCGGCGAGCTTCACCGTCCGCGCCGCGGAGAGCGCGGAGACCAGCGCGGTGGCGAACGCGGCCCGCGCCGCCACCGTCGCCCGGGCCGCGCGCTCCAGTTTCGGCCCGAACAACGTCGCGGCCAGCCCGGAGACGACCATCGTGCCGAGGAAGAACAGCCCGGGTACGACACTGCCGGTGACCGCCGTCATGGCGACCACGAGCACCAGCGCGACGGTCTGGTCCAGCACGTTGTCGGCCAGCTGGACCACCCGCTCGGTGTCCCCACCCTGCGCCACCACCTCGGCCGGGGTGTGTGAGCTGACCCGACGCGGCCCGGTCTGGCCGTGCACCAGGCGAAGGCCGATGCGCAGCATCTGCCGCACCCACCACTGCGGGAACCAGACATGGGTGTAGAACGGCAGCGGCAGGGTGATCAACAGCCCGGCGACGATCCCCACCGCCGGCAGGTACGGGCTGCCCGTCCCGTCGACCAGGTCCGCCCAGAGCCAGGGCAGCACCGGGCCGTCCAGCCCGAGCAGGCTGAGGCCGAGGAACAGCACGATCGCCGCCGCACCGTACCGGGGATCGTTGGTGCACAGCCGGAAGATCTCCCGCAGCGTCCTGGCCGGCGGCACGGGCGGCAGTGGCGGCGGATCGGCCCGGGTCGGCGCGACCGGCTCGGTCGGCCTGACCAGGGCGGGCACCGACGCGACCGGCTCGCTCGGCCAGGCGTTGGCCGGGTCGGGGCCGACCAGCAGGTCGGTGCCGGCGCTGGTGCGACCCGACGGCGTCACCGTGGCGTACGCGGCGGCGTGGCTGGTCGCCAACAGTTCGGCGAAGCGGGTCGACGTTTCCAGCGGACCGGCCTCGACCACCGCGCCGTCGGCCAGGACGACCACCTCGTCACAGCGGCGTACCGAGGAGAGCCGGTGCGCGATGACGATGCCGATCCGGTCGCGCAGCAGCCGTTCGGTGGCGCGCTGCACCCGCGCCTCGGTGACCGGGTCCAGGCGCGCGGTGGCCTCGTCGAGGATCACCACGTGCGGCTCCCGCACCAGGATCCGGGCGAACGCCACCAACTGCTCCTGACCGGCGGAGAGCACATGCCCGCCCTCCCCCAGCCGGGTCGCCAACCCGTCCGGCAACTCGGCGATCCAACCGGCCAGGCCCAACTCGTCGAGCGCCCGGGCCGCCGCGTCGAGCAGCTCCGGGTCGAAGAGCGCGACGTTCTCGGCGAGCGTGCCGGCCAGGATCTCGGTACGCTGCGGCACCAGCGCCACCCAGCGGCGCAACTGCTCGACGTCGAGGTCACACAGGTCGGTGCCGCCGAGGAAGACAGTGCCCGGCGGCACGTCGACCGCCCGGGTGAGCACCTTCGCCAACGTCGACTTGCCCGAACCGGTCCGTCCGATCAGCGCGTACGACCGACCACGGGCGAAGGTGAGGCTGAGCCCGCGTAGCGCGGCCCCCCGGTCACTCTCCCCGTACCCGAATGTCAGGTCCCGAATGCGCAGGTCGCCCTCGCTCGGGCTGGCCCCGCCGACCGGTTCCTGCCGGGCCTTGTAGAGCAACTGCACCCGCGCCCACGCGCCGAGGGCCTCCTGGATCTCCGGCACCATCCGGCTGACATGTTCCGCGGTGGCCCCGAACGCCAGGGCGAGCAGCCAGATGGCGGTGAGCCGGGCGGCGTCGATCCGGTCGGTGGCCAACGCCCACGCACCGCCGAGCACCACCGCGCCGATGCCAGCCCGGATCGTCGCGGTGGCCACCGTCGCCACCCGGGCGGACAACACCCAGACCACACTGCCCCGCGACAGCACGGCAGCGGCCCGCCGGGCGTACAACCGCAGCACGTACGGCCGCGCCAAACTGGTGCGTACGTCATCCTGGCCGTGCACCGCCTCCTCCATCACGGCGGCCAGGTCGGACCACGCCTCCTCCTCGGCCATCCGGGCCGGGCCGATCCGTGCCGTGGGCCGACGCAGTCCGATTGCGAGCACCACCGTGAGCAGCAGCATCGCGATCCCCGCCGGCCACCAGACGACAAGCGCGACCACCATCGACAACAGACCGACGCAGAGGCCCTGGGCCAGCCGGGTGCCCTGGTTACGAACCGCCGACGCCACCTGATAGACATCCCCGTCGATGCGGTCCAGCAGCTCACCCACCGGGGTGGTCTCCAGGGTGGGCAGGT
Source organism: Micromonospora parva (assembly GCF_000718515.1). GTDB lineage: Bacteria > Actinomycetota > Actinomycetes > Mycobacteriales > Micromonosporaceae > Micromonospora > Micromonospora parva. The sequence goes on from NZ_JNZS01000032.1 coordinate 50,846, forward strand.
CCTGCCCGAGAGCGACGCGACAGAGCCGGCGACGCACGTCGGCGGACCAGTCGGCGGTCAGGCCGGCCATCAACAGGCTCACCGCGAGGTCGCTGAGGACCACAGCGACCAGAGCCCCGGCCAACACGGCGAAGAAGCCAGCAGAACGATGCACCAGCACCGCGCCGGCCAGCGCCGACGCGCCCGCCTGCCCAGCGGCGCCCACCACGATCAGAACGGCCACTATCGTCATACGGCGGGTCGAGGTGCCCCACAGATCACGGAGCAGGCGCATGGAAAGTCCTCCGGGACGTGGGTGGCGGAGACCTCAGCCTGCCGGCGCCAACCCGTCAACTCAACCGATTTTCCGGTCCTGAGCAGGGCCTCCGCCGGTTCAGCCAGGAGCAGCGGCGGACCGGCCCAGGCCCCGTCCGCCGTCACCCATCGGCCCCGTCCGCCGTCGACCGTCGGCCCCGTCCGCCATCGACCATCCGTCCCGGGCCCGCCCCTACCGCACGGCACGGCCCGGACGACCCGTACGCCCGGCCGAACACCCGACGGGGCGTCTTCGGGGTTCTTGATCGACTCGGGTTTCATGAAGTCGGGGTGGCCCGGCGTCCCGGATGCCCCGGTTTCCGTGAACCCGAGTGGATCACGGGCGTGCGGGCCGCTTCGGCGCCGTGGGGCCGTGGTCGTGTGGGTGGTGTGTCGGGTTGTGGGGTGTGTGTGGGTGGTGACCGGGCGCACCCGCAGGCGGGAATCGTGGCCGGGCCGGGGTCGTTACACACCCTGACGATCGCAGCAGCACCTCCCGCCGCCCGGTCTTCACGGGCGCGGGATCCGAGGTCCGGCAGGGTGGAATGCCCGCCGCCACCCGGTCGTTATGGTCCCCACGATCGACCGCAGGCACCGCCGTGATGGGGGTGCCGACA
>NZ_JNZS01000033.1 GCF_000718515.1 Micromonospora parva
CCGCGCCCCCGCGCCCCCGCGCCCCCGCGCCCCCGCCCCCGCCCCCGCGCCCCGCGCCCCGCGCCCCCGCGATCTTGCAGTTTCGGTTGCCGAGAGGCGTGGAATGACCCCTATGTCGGGACAGAAAGTGCAAGATCGCGGCGTGGGGGTGGGGTGGCCTCGTGGGGCCGGGGCCTCGCTCGCTCAGCGGGGGATGATCTCCTGGTCGGCCAGGACAATCAGGTCGTCGGGGCTGGCCGACAGCGGCGCCGTCGCCCCGTCGAGCCACACGAGATAACCCACCGGCGGACCTGACCGACCCCACCGGGCACCGGTGATGGTGGCCGACTTCCCGTGATGTGGCTGCGGAAGCAGGCGTACCCGGGTGCCCGGCGCGTGTCCGTCGTCGGCGACGATGAGCAGCGCGTCGAGGATCTGCCGGGCACCGGCGACCGGCAGCCCCGGAACCCACGGCTCGCCCGCGTGTCCCAGACGCGGCGTCATCATCGTGCTCAACAGCGCGGTCTGCCGGACCGCCTCCTGGCGGACCTGCCCGTCCGCGCTCCGTTCGGCGATGGTCAGCGCCCTCTGGATGCGCGACCAGAGGGCCATCGGCTCCTGGTCGAGCAGGCGACGGGCCTCGCGGTCGATGTCGGCGCAGGCCGTGTCGAGCGCGGTGTCCTCGCCGAGTTCCGCGATCCAGGCGAGGTCCCCCACCTCGGGCAGCAACCCTGGCGACTCCGCCACGACCACTATGTACAGCATCGCGAGCAGTTCCTCGCGGCCCTCGCCGTGATAGAGCGGGCCGACTCCGCTGCCGGTACGCCCCCGGCTGGGCGGGAACCGCTCGACGAGATGCCGCGCCCGGCCGTGTGGCAGGATCGCGGCCCGCCTGCTGTCCGACAACCGCTCCGCGAACGACCGCCGCTCACGACGTTCGACGAGCAGTTGGCGATGCGGGTCGAACCCGATCGGATAGATCGTCCGCCCGTACCTGGAGAGGGTTTCGCCGGGCCGGAGGCCGACCGACTCCAGTTGCCGGGCGGCCTCCGAGTAGGCGACGCCGGCCCGGACGGCATGTTCGCGGATGGCGCGCTTGCGGGCGCGTCCCGGGGCTGGGGTCCGTCGGGGGATGGAATCAGACATGACGCCTCCGGTGCAGCCCCACGCACTCCACCGAACAGGCGGCGCGACCGGCACGCCGGGAGTCGACAGATCGGCGCGGAGTCGGAGACTCTTGGCCCCGGGCATGCGGTTGGGCGTGGGCCACCACATCGGGCGCTGGCAGGCGCTCTGCCGTCGTCAGCATATCGTGCCGCCGACCGTCGGCGTGGCGGTGCGGGCCCCGGCCGCCCTCACCCGCGCGCCCGATGTCAGCCCATGTCGGTGGCGTGTCAGGGCGGTGTCAGCCGGCCCGCGCAGACTCGGCGCATGACAGCTGACCTGGTGATCGAGGCCGAGGGCCTCGTGAAGACATTCGGGAAGACGAGGGCGCTTCAGGGCGTGGACCTCGCCGTACCCCGCGGGACGGTGCTCGGGGTGCTCGGCCCCAACGGCGCCGGCAAGACCACCGCCGTGCGCATCCTCTCCACCCTGCTCACCCCGGACGGCGGAACCGCCCGGATCAGCGGTTTCGACGTGGTCCGGGACGCCGAGCGCGTTCGGCAGAGCATCGGCCTCACCGGCCAGTACGCCTCGGTCGACGAGGACCTGACCGGCCGGCAGAACCTGGAGCTGTTCGGCACCCTGCTGGAGCTGGGCCGCTCGGGTGCCCGGCGACGGGCCGCCGAACTGCTCGACTGGTTCGACCTGACCGACGCCGCGAACCGGCCGGCGAAGACCTACTCCGGCGGCATGCGGCGGCGGCTGGACCTGGCCGCCAGCCTGGTCGGCTCCCCCGACGTGATCTTCCTGGACGAGCCGACGACCGGGCTCGACCCGGCCAAGCGCGAGGACATGTGGGACGTGGTCCGGTCGCTTGTCAACAACGGCTCGACGGTGCTGCTCACCACCCAGTACCTGGAGGAGGCCGACGCGCTCGCCGACGCGATCACGGTGATCGACCACGGCCGGGTCATCGCGCACGACACCCCGGAAGGGCTCAAGCGGGTGGTCGGCGGGCAGACCCTGGAGGTTCGCCCGTCCGACCCGGCGCACCTGCCCCGTACCGCGGAGATCCTGACCCGGGTCGGTTCCGGCGCGCAGGCCGACGAGATCCGCAAGGGCGTGCTCGCGGTGCCGGTCAGCGACGACGCGGCCCTGACCGAGAGCGTCGCGCGGTTCGCCACCGCCGGCATCGCCGTCACCGAACTCTCCCTGCACCTGCCGAGCCTTGACGAGGTGTTCTTCACCCTCACCGGGCGTACGGCGTCCGACGACGACACCACCCGCCCCACGGAGGTCGCGGCATGAGCACCCTCACCGACACAGCGCCCACGACCCGCCGCGGGCTGTCGACGACCGCCCCGAACCCACGGCCGTTGCGGCTGGTCCGGCACTCGTTGGCGCTCGCGAAGCGCAGCCTCATCAAGACCTGGCGTACGCCCGAGGCGCTCATCGACGTCACAGTGCAGCCGGTGCTGTTCCTCGTCATCTTCGTGTACATCTTCGGCGGCGCGGTCGCCGGCTCGACCCACGACTACCTGCAGTTCCTGCTGCCCGGCATTTTGGCGCAGACGATCGCCACCGGCGCCATCGCGATCGGCGTCAACCTCAACACCGACATCGCCAAGGGCATCTTCGACCGGTTCCGGTCGTTGCCGATCCCCCGCTCCGCGCCACTTGTCGGCGCGGTCCTCGGCGACGTCGTCAGGTACGTCATCGTCACCGTGTCGACCCTCGCGATCGGCTACGTGATGGGTTTCCGGATCGACACCGACCCGTTCCGGGCGGTCGCCGGATGTCTGCTCGCGGTGCTGTTCGCGCTCTGCCTGAGCTGGTTGCCGGTGCTGGTGTCGATGAAGGTGCGCACGCCGGGCGCCGTCCAGGGTCTGATGTTCGCGCTGATCATGCCGCTGAGCTTCGCGTCGAACGTGTTCGTCGACGCGGACACCCTGCCGGGCTGGATGCGGACGTTCGTGGACGTCAACCCGATGACCCACCTGGTGGCGTCGGTACGCGGGCTGTTCCTCGGCACCCCGCTCGGCTCACACGTGTGGTGGACGCTCGCCTGGTGCGCCGGCTTCGTGGCGCTGTTCATGCCGTTGGCGCTGCGGGCGTACCGCAAGAAGATCTGAGTCAGGCGAGCAGGTCGTCCATCAGTTCGCGGATCCGGTTGACGGCCGCGGCGGGCGGCCGCTCGCGCCACCCGGTCAGCAACGGCTCACGCTGCTCCTCGTCCCCGAGGATGGCGTTGAGCCGTTCGCTGATCCCGGTGGGGAAGAACATCTCGATGTGGGTGCCGATCCGCTTGGCGAGGACTGACAGTTCGCGGGCGGTGTCGGCGTCGCCCCGGTACGCCGCGAGTTCCGCGCCGCCCGACGCCCACGCCCCGATCACCGGCAGGTCCCGTGAGTTGAGCGCGTCGTCGCGGGTGAGCGACAGCATCGCGGTCGCCTGGACGGCCGGGTCGTCACCCGACGCCGGTCGCGCCTCGGCAACCCGCAGGCAGAGGACGGCCGCCGCGGCCCGGAGCATCGCCCGCGGCTGTGGCTGCGGCCCGGCCCAACCGGCGAGGATGCGGGTCATCTCGTCGACGTGGGTGAGCGCCTCGTCGTAGCGCCCGCGCTGCCAGGCGAGGTGCCCCAGGCCGAGCACCGCCTGCGCGGCGTCCATCTGGTCGGCCTGGCCCGGTGTGGCGGTCTCGCCCAGTCGCCGTTCCGCCTCCGCGTCGCCGGTGAGGGCGAGCTGCACGTCCAGTCGGAGCCGGATCGACCGCGCGTCCTGCGCGGCGCCGACCAGCTCCATGTGGTGCACGCTGCGCGTCAGCCACTCGGCCGACCGGGCGTCTCCGCCCGGGACCAGGAACTGCCCGACGGCACCTGCCGCCATCGCCATGCCCCAGTGGTCGCCGACCACCTCGAAGCGGTGGTACGCCTGCTCGGCGTCACTGATCGACGCTTCCGGCTGGCCGCCGTTCTCGCGTACCGCCGCGCGTGCGAACAACCCGAGCCCCTGCACGTACGGGTCCGGGTGGGCGACCAGCTCGGTCGCGTTCTTCAGGCTCTGCTCCAGGTCGGACGTGTCGAAGCCGGGCAGCGCCGCCGCGAGGGCGGTCAGCCGGGAAGACACCTCGGCGGGTCGTTCGGCCTGGACCAACCGCAGGGCCCGGCGGGCGAGCACGGCGGGCCGCAGGTCGGCGCTGATGCCGGCGTTCACGCTGATCACCACGCACGTCCAGGCCAGCCGGTCGGCGTTGGGCAGTGGCCGGCCGCTGGCCGCACCCCGCAGGATCGCCGACCGCAGCCGCCGCCGGGGGTCGTCGATGTGCAGCAGTCCGCGCGCCCAGCCCAGGACCTCAAGGTGCAGGCCGCGCACCGACCAGAGGTGGAACAGCGCGGTGGCGACGTCGACCGAGGCGGGCTCGTCGTCCTCCCGCATCGCCCAGCGCAGGCCCGCGACCAGGTTGTCCTGCTCGGCGGCGCACCGGTGCAGCGCCTCCACCTGGTCAGGTCCGATGAAGCGGCCGGCGAGCGCGACGGCCTGTTCCCGCGCCCAGCCGACCAGGCCGGCCATGGCCCGGCCCCGGTCGCCGGCCGCGTCCAGCCGGGCTTCGCCGTACTCACGGACCGTTTCGAGCATCCGGTAGCGGGGCGGACCGTCCCCCTCGACCAGGGTCAGCAGGGACTGCTCCACAAGGGTCGCCAGGCCGCGACGGACGTCCGGGACCTGCGCGACGGCGGCGGCGAGGTCCGCGGTGAACGGCGCGGGAATGACAGCTACCCGCTGGAGCAGGTCGCGGTCGTCCTCGGCGAGCAGTTCCCGGCTCCAGTCGACCAGCGCCCACAGGCTGGCGTGCCGCTCGGGTAGACCCCGCAGGGCGTCGTCGAGCAGCGCGAACCGGTTGGTCAGCCCGGCGAGCACGTCGTCGATCGGCATGTGCCGCAGTCGCGCGGCGGCCAGTTCGAGCGCCAGCGGCAGGTTGTCGAGCCGGTGGCACAGGACGAGCGCCCGTTCGGTATCCCAGGTGGGCACGGCGCCGCCGGCCCGTGCCCGCGACTCGACGAGCGCGAGCGCGTCGGGGTCCGGCAGCGCGGTCAGCCGGTGCACCAACTCGCCGACCAGGCCCAGTGGGGCGCGGCTCGTCGCGAGCACCGCGACCTCCGGCGAGGCCGCGGCCACCAGGTCCGCGACGACGACGGCCACCGCGTCGAGCACGTGCTCGCAGTTGTCCAGCACCAGCAACCCGTCCAGGTCCGGCGCGACGGCACGCAGCCGCTCCCCGGGGTTGAGGACCCGACGTTCCAGACCCAGGTTGCCGCCGGTCGCCGTGGTGTCCGCGCCACCGAGCGCGGCGAGCACAGTGGGCAGCACCTCGTCCGGCGAGCGCAGGCCGGCGAGTTCGATCACGCGCACCGCCCGTCCGGCCGCCGCCGTACGCCTGGCCACCTCGGCGGCGAGCCGGGTCTTGCCCGCCCCGCCGGTCGCCACGATCGTCACGACGGGTGCCTCGGTGAGAGCGCCGGTGATGGTCTCGACGTCCCCCTCCCGCCCGACGAGGGCTGCCATCGGACGACGCCACGCGGCGGGCAGCGTGATCCGCGCCGGTTGCCGGGGTGGCGTGGCGACGGGCGGGGCGGTGAGTTCCCCGCGCAGCAACGCCAGGTGGGCGGCGGTGATCACCGGTGACGGGTCGGTGCCGTACCGGTCGGCCAGGTCGGCGCGCAGCCGCTCAACCAGCTCCAGCGCCTCCGCCTCCCGCCCCTGGGCGGCCAGCACCCGCACGAGCAGGGCGGCGGACGGTTCGTCCGGTGGCGTACGCGCGACGAGCCGGCCCAGGTCGGCCTCGTCGAACGGGCCCACGCCGGCGAGTGCCGCCTCGGCGCGCAGCGCGGCGACGTCGGCGAACAGGCGGGTGTCCTCGGCGCCGACCAACTCCGGCACCTCGGGGAACAGGGCACGGGCCTGATCGGCCAGGCCCCGGGCGGCCCGGACGTCACCGCACCGGAGCACGGTGCGCGCCTGGTCGGTGAGCGCGCGCGCCTCGACCGCGTCGACGGTGATCTCCTCGGCGGGCAACCGGTATCCGCCCGGCACCGCGACCACTGGCAAGCCGAGGCGGCGTACCCGGGACACGAGCGCCTGGACGGCGCCTGTCGCGTCGTCGGGTGGCGCGCCGTCCCAGACGGCGTCCACGAGCAGGGTGACGGAGACCGCCCGCCCGCGCGCGTCGACGAGCTCGCGGAGCACCGCCGCGAGCCGTTCACCCCGAACGGGCTGGCCGTCGACGGCCAGGGGGCCGAGGGTCGCGATCTGCACAGACCCAGCATCCCCCACGTGCGCACGGACCCGATGACCACCGGTGCGCCCGGCTGGTCACGGCCACGACCGGCTTGACAGGTGATCGTTTGGTTAGGTTAGCCTAACCTCATGCAGAACGAGTTGGCGTCGGCCAACGGAGCTTGCCGCCTGTCCGGCGTCGACCTCCGTCTGGGTTATCACGGTGTGCCGGTGGTGCACGGTGCCGTGATCGACCTCCGCGAGGGCGCCGTCACCGCACTCGTGGGGCCCAACGGCAGCGGCAAGTCCACCCTGCTGCGGGCCCTGGCCCGGCTGCACCCGATCGAGGCCGGCACAGTGCACCTCGCCGACGGCGTCACCGCCGCCGGTCTCGCCGCCCGGGAGTTCGCCCGGCGGGTCACCCTGCTCGCCCAGAGCCGGCCGGTGCCCAGCGGGGTCACCGTCCGCGACGTCGTCGGCTACGGCCGCCACCCCTACCGGGGGCGCTGGCGCACTGAGGACCCGGACGGTCCCGCCGCCATCGCACGTGCCATGGACGTCACCGGCGTCGCCACGATGGCCGATCGCCCGGTCGACGAACTGTCCGGAGGCGAGTTGCAGCGGGTGTGGTTGGCCACCTGCCTCGCCCAGGACACCCCGGTCCTGCTCCTCGACGAGCCCACCACGTTCCTCGACCTGCGGTACCAGGTGGAGATCCTCGACCTGGTCCGTGACCTCGCGGACGATCACGGCGTCGCCGTCGGCGTCGTGCTGCACGACCTCAACCAGGCGGCGGCCGTGGCGGACGAGGTGGTCCTGTTGCACCAGGGCCGGGTCCGCGCCACCGGCACCCCGGCCACCGTGTTCACCGAGGACGCCCTCACCGAGACCTACGGCATCCGCATCGAGGTGACCACCGATCCGGTCAGCGGACTGGTCACCACCCGCCCCGTCGGGCGGCACCAGATCCGCGCCCTGGTCTGAACACCCCTCATCCCCAGCAGAGAAAGACCGTCATGACCCGTACCCGTTTCACCGCCCTCATCGCCGTCGTGGCCGCGCTGACACTCGGCGCCTGCGGCACCACCGAGAACGCCGCCGCCCCCGAGGCCTCCGCCCCGGCGTCCGGTGGCCCGGTCACCGTCACCGACAGCCGGGGTAAGGAGATCACCCTCAAGGCGCCGGCGACCAAGGTCGTCGGCCTTGAGTGGGGCGAGGTCGAGCTGCTGGTCAGCCTGGGCGTCATGCCCGTCGGTGTCGCCGATCCCAAGGGCTACGGCACCTGGGTCACCTCCGCGAAGCTCGACCCGACCGTCAAGGACGTCGGCGTCCGCGGCGAGCCCAGCGTCGACTCGATCGTCGCCCTCCAGCCCGACCTCGTCGTGATGGAGGACGACCGGGGCGGCGCCATCGTCAGTCAGCTGGAGAAGTTCGTGCCCGTCCTGGTCGCCAAGGGCAGTGACGCCACCGACAACCTCGGCCGGATGCGCACCGACCTCAACATGATCGCGAAGGCGGTCGGCAAGACCACCGAGGCGCAGAAGCTGCTCGCCGACTTCGACACGGCCATCGCCGACGGCAAGAAGAAGATCGCGGACGCGGGGGCCGCCGGCCGCCCGTTCGCCATCGCCGACGGCTGGAAGGAGGGCAGCACCGTCAGCATCCGGATGTTCGGCGAGGGCGCGCTGGTCTCCCAGATCGGCATCCAACTCGGCCTCACCAACGCCTGGACCGGCAAGACCGACGAGGTGTGGGGCCTGGGCCAGACCGACGTCGAGGGCATGACCGTCCTCAAGGACCCGAACACGCACCTGTTCTACAACGCCTCCGACGGCGAGGACGTGTTCGCCGACGGGCTCGCCGGCAACGCCATCTGGACGTCGCTGCCCTTCGTCAAGCAGGGCAACCTGCACAAGATGCCCAACGGCATCTGGACCTTCGGCGGTCCGCTCTCCGGCAAGCAGTACATCGACGAACTCGTCAAGACGTACGCGGTGTGAGCGTGCTGAACGCGCCCCCTCGCCCGGAGCCGGCCATCCGGCCGGCTCCGGGCGGGCGCCCCACCGCGCCCCGCGTCGCCGGTGTCTTCGTCGCCGCCATCCTGCTGCTGCTCGTGGTGACCGCGGTGCACCTCACCCAGGGCACCTCGAACGTCGGCGCACTCGACCTGCTGCGGCTCGCCACCGGCGCCGACGACGAGGCGGCCCGCGTCCTGGTCGCCTCCCGGTTGCCCCGGCTGCTCGCCGGGCTGACCATCGGGGTGGCGCTCGGTTTCGCCGGGGCGGCGTTGCAGTCGATCGCCCGCAACCCGCTGGCCTCACCGGACACCCTCGCTGTCAACGCGGGCGCCCACCTGGCGATCGTCGCCTTCGCCGCGTTCGGCGTCTCGCTGCCCGCGCTGCCCGCCGGCGGCCTCGCCTTCTGCGGCGGACTGGCCGCCGCCGGCCTGGTGATGGCCATGTCCTCCGGTGGGCAGGCCGGCACCACCCGGCTGATCCTCGCCGGCTCGGCGACCGCGCTGGCACTCGGGTCGGTGACGACACTGCTGCTGCTCCTGTTCGAGCAGGCCACCATCGGGCTGTTCGCCTGGGGGAACGGCTCGCTGGTGCAGAGCGACCTGACCTCGCTGACCCAACTCGCCCCGGTGATCGTCGGTGCCGTCGTCGTGCTCGTACTGCTCGGGCACCGCCTCGACATCCTCGCCCTCGGTGACGACACCGCCACAGTGCTCGGCCTCGACGTGCGGCGCACCCGAGTCACCGTGCTGGTCCTCGCTGTGCTGCTCTCCGCCGCGGCCGTCACCCTCACCGGCCCGGTCGGCTTCGTCGGCCTGTGCGCCCCGGTGATCGTCCGGCTGCTCGCGCCAGTGGTGCCGGGGGTGCACCGGCACCGCGTCCTGCTGCCGCTGTCCGGCATCGCCGGGGTCATCATCGTGCTCGGCTCCGACGTGCTGCTGCGGGCCGTGCTGGGCGGGCAGGCCGGTGTCGACATCCCCACCGGCGTGGTCACCACAATGCTCGGCGCGGCGATCCTCATCTGGCTGGCCCGCCGGCACCGCGACGCGGGTCCCACCCGTCGTCCGCCCGGTGGGCACGCGGCGGTCCGCTCCGCCGCCTTCCACCGCGGCGTCGTCGCCGTCGCCGCCGTCCTGACCGTCGCCGCCGTCACCGTCGGCATGCTCGCCGGGGACACCTGGGTGCTGCTCGGCGACGTGCTCAACTGGGTCAACGGCAGCACCGGGCCGGCGTACACCTTCGTGCTGGACCAGCGGTGGCCGCGCGTCGCCGCGGCGGTCCTGGCCGGCGCGGCGCTCGCGGTCGCCGGCACCACGGTGCAGGCGGTCTGCCGCAACCCGCTGGCCGAGCCGGGCATCCTCGGCATCACCGCCGGGGCCGGGCTCGGGGCGGTCGGGCTGCTCACCTTCGTGCCGTTGGCCGGTGTGTGGGCCGTCTCCGGCGTCGCCGGGCTCGGCGCGATGGTGGCGTTCGCGCTGGTCTACGGCCTGGCCTGGCGCGGCGGGCTGAGCTCCGACCGGCTGGTGCTGATCGGCTTCGGCGCCTGGCAGGGCGGCCTGGCGGTCATCACGTACCTGGTCGTCGCCTTCGACCCGTGGAACACCGGGAAGGCGTTGACCTGGCTGTCCGGCTCCACCTACGGCCGGATGCCCGCCCAGGTGCTGCCGGTGCTGATAGCCCTGCTGGTGTTCACCCCGGCCGTGGTCGCCGCCCGCCGGGAACTCGACCTGATGGCACTGGACGACGACACCCCCCGGGTGCTGGGTGTCCGCCTGGAACGCACCCGGTTGATCGCGCTCGGCGCGGCGGCACTGCTCACCTCCACCGCCGTCTCGGCCGTCGGGGTCATCGGCTTCGTCGGCCTGGTCGCCCCGCACGCCGCACGGGCACTCGTCGGCGGCCGACACTCCCGGGTGCTCCCGGTGGCCGCCCTGCTCGGCGCGGCGCTGGTCAGCATCGCCGACACCCTCGGCCGGACGGTCATCGCTCCGGCCCAGATCCCCGCCGGCCTGGTCACCGCCATGATCGGCACCCCGTACTTCATCTGGCTGCTGTGGCGCTCCCGCGCCGTGGCGAGCACCACCCGGTAGCACGCCCACCCGAGTCGAGAGAGGCACCATGACCGAGACCCTGCCCATCGCCCCGTGGCGCGTGTTCACCGTCACCGTCCGCGCGGTACGCCGACTCAGCCCGTCCTTCACCCGGGTGACCTTCACCGGGGCGGACCTGGACCGTTTCGCCGACAACGGCTACGACCAGCGGATCAAGTTGGCGCTGCCGCTGGCCGGTCAGCGCGCGGCGACCCTGCCCCACGGAGCGGACTGGTACGCGCAGTGGCGGGCCCTGCCGGAGCACCTGCGCAATCCGATCCGTACCTACACGGTGCGGGCGGTCCGACCACACCTGGCCGAGGTCGACGTCGACCTGGTGCTGCACGGCGACGGTGGCCCGGCGACGCGCTGGGCCCGGCGGGCCACCGTCGGCGACGAGATCGCACTCGTCGGGCCGGACGCCGGCTACGACGGCAACCACGGCGGGGTCGAGTTCCGACAGTCGGCCGGCAGCACCCTGCTGTTGGCCGGGGACGAGACCGCCGTGCCGGCGATCAGCGGCATCTGTGCCCGGCTCCCGGTGGACGCCCGCGGCACTGTCGTGCTGGAGGTGCCGGAAGCGGCCGACGTGTTGCCGCTGGTCGCGCCGCCCGGCGTCGAGGTCCGCTGGCTACCTCGGGGCACCGGCGGGTACGGCAGCCGGCTGGTGCCCGCCGTCACCGCCGCGGCCGGGGAGCTGCTGGCCAGCGAGGCGTCGAGGGCCGCCCAGCCCGTGCCGGACGTGGACGTGGACACGGAGATCCTGTGGGAGGTGCCGGAGGAGGTGCCCCCGGTGCCGCTGTACGCGTGGCTGGCCGGGGAGGCCGGCGTCATCCGTACCCTGCGCCGGCACCTGGTCGCCGAGCGGGGGCTGGACCGGCGGGCGGTGGCCTTCATGGGCTACTGGCGTCTCGGCCAGGCCGACGTCAGCTGACCGCGCCGCGCACCGGCCGGGCAGGCGCGAGGTGCGTCGGAGGCCGTGAGGCGCGTACCGTTTCGGGTCGGACTTGGGGCGGGCCGGCTGGAGCCGGCCCGGGATACGGGACGAGACAACGACGCATGACGGTGGACAACATTACCGAAAACGGTCAGCACGGTATTGACCGGAGCCGGCTGGAGGCCTGCCTCAGCGTCTTCGATGAGTTGGAGGCACTTCCCTCCGACCATCCCGACGTGGTGCGGGTGCAGCGGGCCACCGCCCGGCTCTACAAGGTGATCAAGCAGCGGCGGCGGGAGGAGCGGCGCGACGCCATCCTCGCCGCCGACCGGGCGGTGACGGAGGCCACCGCCACCGGCGCTCCCGGGCGGATCGACGACGAGACGCAGGGCATTCCGTTGGCGTCCTCGGTGGCGGGCGAGACGGCGGGCTTCCTGCACAACCCGCGCGGGTGCTACGTCTGCAAACAGCGCTACCGCCAGGTGGACGCGTTCTACCACCAGCTCTGCCCGTCCTGCGCCGCGCTCAACCGGGAGCGCCGCGACGCCCGTACCGACCTGACCGGCCGGCGCGCGCTGCTCACCGGCGGACGCGCCAAGATCGGCATGTACATCGCGCTGCGGCTGCTGCGCGACGGCGCGCACACGACGGTGACGACCCGGTTCCCGCACGACGCGGTCCGCCGCTTCACCGCGATGCCGGACAGCGGGGACTGGCTGCACCGGCTGCGCATCGTCGGGATCGACCTGCGTGACCCCGCCCAGGTGATCGCCCTCGCCGACGACGTCAGCAGCCAGGGCCCTCTCGACATCCTGATCAACAACGCGGCGCAGACCGTCCGCCGGTCCCCCGGGGCGTACGCGCAGCTGATCGCCGCGGAGGCGGCGGCCCTGCCGGACGGTCCGCTGCCGGAGCTGATCACGTTCGCCAAGCCGGACGGCCCGGGCGGCCCGGTGGGCAGCCTGACCGCCGGGCCCCAGTCGACAGCGCTCACCCCGCACGCGTTGACCGCGCTGGCACTGACCAGCGGCTCGGCCTCACCGGACCGGATCGCGGCGTCCACCGCCATCGACGCCGGCGGGCTGGTGCCCGACCTCGACTCGGTCAACAGCTGGGTCCAGCGCGTGCAGGAGGTCGATCCGGTCGAGCTGCTCGAGGTGCAGCTGTGCAACGTCACCGCGCCGTTCGTGCTGGTCAGCCGGCTGCGCCCGGCGATGGCCGCCGCGTCGGCCCGGCGCAAGTACGTGGTGAACGTGTCGGCCATGGAGGGCCAGTTCGGCCGCGGTTACAAGGGGCCGGGGCATCCGCACACCAACATGGCCAAGGCGGCGTTGAACATGCTGACCCGCACCAGCGCCGAGGAGATGTTGACCGACGGCATCCTGATGACCAGCGTCGACACCGGCTGGATCACCGACGAACGCCCGCACCCGACGAAGATGCGGCTGGCCGACGAGGGCTTCCACGCCCCGCTGGACCTGGTCGACGGCGCGGCCCGGGTGTACGACCCGATCGTCCGCGGCGAGCAGGGCGAGGACCTGTACGGCTGTTTCCTGAAGGACTACGCGCCCTGCGCCTGGTGATCGACCGATGATCGCCTCTGCACCATGAGGAGAAGAGACATGTCAGCTGACAGTGCATCGTGGCCGACGCTTGACGAGCTGCTGCGCGAGGAGAGCGAGCTGGAGCTCGCGGGCCTGTCCGAGACCGACGCGTACGAGCTGGGGATGCTCGCCGTCACCGCCGCCACCGAGCAGCGGCTGCCGGTCTCGGTGGGCGTGTGGCGGGCCGGACGGCAGCTGTTCCACTGTGGTCTGCCGGGGTCGACGGCGGACAACGACGCGTGGCTGCGCCGCAAGGGCCGGGTGGTGATGCGGTTCGAGCACTCGTCGCTCTACATGGCCCGACTGTGCCAGGACAAGCAGGTGACGCTGGCCGAGCGGTTCGGCCTGCCGGCCTCGCGGTACGCGGCGGCCGGGGGCGCGCTGCCCCTGCGGGTGCGCGGCACCGGCGTCGTGGGCTGGGTCGGTGTCTCCGGGCTGCCGCAGCTGGACGACCACCGCTTCGTGGTCGACATCCTCCGCAAGCTCCCCCGCTAGGGCCGTCCCGGCGGCCTCGCGACGAGGCCGCCGGGCACCGATCAGCGGCCTCGCGACGAGGCCGCGGGGCACCGCTCAGTGGGCGCGACGGTTGGCCCGCAGTGCGCCCAGCAGCACGCTCGGCCGGGCCAGTGAGCTGGGGTGCTCGCGCATGGAGACGACGTCGTTGAACCGTCGCGCGGTCGGCACGTCGGTGACTGTCGCGGCGATGACCTGCCGGCTGGCCCAGCTGGAGAGCCGGTGGCCGCGCGGGTAGGGCCCGTCGACGTGGGGCAACGCCAGGTCCGCCGAGGTCGACAGTGACCAGGCGGCGTCGACCACGACCTTCTGGAGCGCGAGGTAGTGGCGCGCGGGCGCCCGCAGGTCCGGGTGGGACCGGAGGTACGTCGACAGGCACGCTGCGTGCAGGGCCGCCGCCGTCATGCCCTGCCCGTACACCGGGTTGAACGACGCGACCGCGTCGCCGACGCTGACCAGGCCGGCCGGGAACCGCTTGAGCGCGTGGAAGTCCCGTCGCCGGCTGTCGGCGTGGTGGTAGGTCTGGACGTCGCCGATCATCTCCTGGTCGGCGACCTCGCCGAACTCCGGTGGGAACTGCTCCCGCAGGCGGCGGACGAAGTCCTCCGCGGTGCGGCCCGGACGGTCGTCGCCGTAACCGGCCATCATGGCCATCCACCGGCCGTCCTCGATGGCGAAGAACGCCGCCCCGGCCACGTCCAGCCCCGTTCCCGGTGTGTTCAGGGCCAGCACGACGGTGGAGGCCGGGGTGGGCTCCGGACGACGGAACAGGGCGGTCGCGTAGTTGAGGTGCACTGTCATCCGCCGGGTGACCGGTCGCTCCCAGTCGGCCCGCTCCAGCCAGTCGGACAGTTTGCTGGACCGCCCCATGGCGTCCACCACGAGGTCGCCGCGCTCGACACCGGGCACCCTGGCGACCTCGCACCGGACCCCGGTGACCGCGTCGTCGTCGAACGTGAGGCCGGTCGCACGGGCGGTGATCGTCTTGACGTTGGGCAGTCGGAGCACCTGCTGGCGGATCAGGCCCTCCAGCAGCGGCCGACTGCCCGCCAGGCTGTCGGCGTCGTCGGGGACGACGACCTTCAGCCGCCCGTCGAGGTAGTTGCGTCGGGCCGTGGGCGGCGCCTCGATCGCGCCGCGTGCCAGTGCCTCGTCGCGGAAACCGGGAAACAGCCGCTCCAGCTGGAAGAGGCCGCCGGGCAGCAGCGCGTGCAGCTGCGTCCCCTGGGGTACGCCGGGACGCGCGCCGGTCACCTGCGGGTCGTCCCGGTCGATGATGACGACGGTGTCGGCGTGGTCGGACAGCACCCGGGCGGCGAGCAGACCGGCGACGCTGCCGCCGACCACGACGGCCCTTCCCATCGTCGGTGCCGGCTGGTCAGGGGGTCGAGCCGCGTTCAGCTCAGCGAAGACCCGGGATGGGGAGAGGGACATCGTGCTCTCCAAGGGGGTAACGAGGTGTGTGCCCTCCCCGGTCACTGCCCGCGTCCGTGCGCGGGGCAGGCCGGTGGACGGTCGTTCGACGTGATGCCCGCCGATCGTCGCACAACCAAACGAACGGCAACGACCTGTGTCTGCCAGCTGACGCCGTGTCGACCGACGCGTCAAGGGGCTCGGTGTACGGACGGGGCGTCCGACCCGGGTCGGCGGACCGTGCGGTGTGGACCATCGCGCCACACCCTGACACGATACTTGCGCTAGCAGTGCAAATACTTCGTCCGTCAGGTGGAGGATCGATGCACACATCTCGCCGGAGACTGCTCTCCGTGCTGGTCGGGGTCGGAGTGGCCCTCGCCGCCAGCCTGTCCGCCGTCGCCGTCCCCCGCGCCGCCGAAGCCGCCGCCGCACCGACGTACCGTCCGGTGATCTTCATCCACGGCAGCGCGGGGTCGGCGGCCCAGTTCGAGTCCCAGGCCAAACGGCTGGCCAGCAACGGCTACCCGATCGACATCATCGAAGCCCACGAGTACGACTCCCCGAACGTCGCGGCGGTCCTGCCCCAGCTGTACGCGGGACTCGACGCGCGGATCTCCCGCCTGCTGGCGACCAGCGGCGCGGACCGGGTCGACCTGGTCGCGCACTCGCTGGGCACCTTCGTCACCCAGGGCTACCTCACCAGCTCGCCGGAGCGCGCCGCCCGCGTCGCGCACTACGTCAACCTGGACGGGCGCACCGCCGCCGCCCCGCCGGGTGGTGTGCCCACCCTGGCGATCTGGGGCGAGGGCGACCCGGCCCGCGCCATCGTCGGCGCGACCAACGTGCACCTGTCGGACCAGTCGCACACCCAGACCGTGTCGTCGGCGGAGTCGTTCACCGAGGTCTTCCGATTCCTGCGGGGCCGCGCGCCGCACACGACGCGGATCGTGCCCCAGCTCTTCGGCACCGCCCTGGTCTCCGGACGCGCCGTGCTCTTCCCGAGCAACGTCGGCGTCACCGGTGCCACGCTTGAGGTCTACCCGGTCAGCCCGCTGACCGGCGGCCGGCTGTCACACCGGCCCGCGCATCGGCTGTCGCTCGGTGGCGACGGCTCGTTCGGCCCGCTCCCGGTGCTCGCCACGGCCCGCTACGAGTTCGCCATCGTGCGCCCCGGCGCGGCGACGCACCACTTCTACTTCCAGCCGTTCCTGCGCTCGGACTCGTTCGTCCGCCTCGCGACCAGCGTGCCGGGCGAGGGCCTCAGCGCCCTGGTCGACACCAGCGACCGGCACACGGCGCTCACCATCCAACGGCAGAAGGAGTGGTGGGGCGACCAGGGCGACGCCGGTGACCGGCTCTGGATCAACGGCAGGGATGTCCTGAACGCGGCGAACACCCCGCGCGCCAAGCGGACGATCGGCATCTTCGCCTTCGACGACGGCAGCGATGGCGTGACGGACCTGACGGCCCCGCTGCCGGAGTTCTTCAGCCAGACCTTCATCACCGGCATGGACGTCTTCATCCCGGCGACGCCGGCACACCTCGGCCTGGTGCGGATCACCGTGGGTCAACGCGGTGGTGGCCATGAGGTGATCAACGTGCCGAACTGGAAGTCGAGCACCGACCGGGTGACGGTCACGGTGGACGACTTCTGACGGCGTCCCCCGGGGCGGCCCGGCCACCTCGAACCGCGAGGATGGCCGGGACCCGCCCGGGGGGTTGTCAGACGGTGGCCGGGACGCGCACCCGCTGTCGTCGTCCGACGGCGAAGCTGACCAGCCCCAGGACCAACCCGACGACCGCCAGGACGACGCCCACCCGGGCCGGCGCGAGGTAACCGAGGCCGGCGGCGATGGCAACGCTGCCCAGGGCGGCGCCGAGGCTGTTCGCGATGTTCATTGCCGACTGGTTGAGCGCCGCGCCCATCAGCTGCGCTCCCGGTGCGACGGTGATCAGGCGCGCCTGGAGGACCGGACCGAGATAGAGGCTGGTCGCGCCGACCAGGAACGCGCCCACGAACAGACCGACGCGGGTCGACGCCACGAGGCTGAACACGGCGATGCTCACGATCATCGCCACGAAGCCGATGACCATGCTGCGCCGCAGGTCGCGGTCCGCCAACCAACCGCCCAGGGCATTGCCGACGGTCATCCCGAGACCCACCGCCACCAGGGCCCACGGCACCGTCGCGGCGGAGAGACCGGTGACGTCGGTGGTGACCGGCGCGATGTAGGTGTTCACCGCGAAGAAGCCGGCGAAACCGACAGCGCCGGTCGCGGCGACCAGCCAGACCTGCGAGGTCCGCAGCGCCCGCAGCTCGGCCGCCGGCGAGCCGTCGACCGCCGCGGCGACCTCCGGCACGACCGCCAGCACCGCCAGCAGGGTGAGCAGGAAGAAGCCGGCGATGACCAGGTACGCCACCCGCCAGCCGGCCGCCTGCCCGAGCCGCGTGATGAGGGGTACGCCGACCAGGTTGCTCACGGTCAGACCACCGAGCACCGTGGCGAACCCACGCGCCTCGTTGCCGGGGCCCATCAGGGTCGCCGCGAGCAGACCGGCCGCACCGAAGTACGCGCCGTGCGGCAGCGCCGCCGCGAACCGTGCCACCAGCACCAGGTCGAAGGTGGGGGCGAGCGCGGAGGCGACGGTGCCGACGGCGAACAGCACGAGCAGCCCGAGGACGAGCTTCTTGCGGGGCAGGCGCGCGCTCAACGCGGCGATCAGCGGCGCGCCGACGACCACACCGAGCGCGTACGCGGTGATCATCCATCCGGCGCGGGCGACCGCGTCCGACGACGACTGCGCGTACTCGTGCGGAAGCAGACCGCGGGCGATGTCGGGCAGCAGCCCCATCGCCACGAACTCGGTCAGGCCGACCGCGACGCCACCCAGTGCCAGCGCGGCCAGTGCCGCCAACCGCCGACCTCTGCTCAACTCGATCACCGAAAAAATTTAGCAACAGCGTTGCGTAATAGGGTGGTGAGATGACTCGCGTCACTGCCGACGTCACCTTCCTGCGCGGCTACAACCAGGCACTGGTCATGGCGGTGGGGCGTACCGCCGGCACCTTCGAGCGCGCCACGGTGGTCGAGGCCACCGGCCTGACGCCACAGGCGGTCTCCAAGGTCATCGCCCGGTTGACCGCCGACGGCCTGATCCGCCCCGCCGGTGTCCGACGTCCGGGCATCGGCAAGCCCGCCGTCGTCTACGAACTCGTCCCGGACAGCCGGTACGCCATCGGCGCGCACGTGGCCCGGCGCACACTGCGGCTCGTCCTGGTCGACCTGGCCGGCACCGTGCACCACTCGGCGGTCAGCCCACTGCCCCGCGACTTCACCCCGGAGCAGCTCCTCGACGCCCTGGCCACCGGCGTCGACACGATGGCCGGCGTCGGCGACCTGCGGGGCCGGCTCACCGGGCTGGGCATCGGCATGATCGGCCCACTCGACCACGCCAACGGCCTGGTCCGCGACGCCCACGGCCTACGGCACTGGCACGACGTACCGCTGCGCGAGATCGCCGAGAAGCACCTGGGTCTCCCCGTGCACCTGGACAAGGACGTCACCGCCGGGATCACGGCGGAGGCCTGGCGGCACGGCGCGACGTTCGGCGACGCGGCCCTCATCATGGTCGAGTCCGGCATCGGCGCGGGCTTCTGGCTGGGCGGCGCGACCCACCGGGGGGCGCACACCAACGCGGGCGAATTCGGCCACACCGTCGTCGACCTGACCGGGCCCCGCTGCGTCTGCGGCCGGCACGGGTGCCTGGAGATCGTGCACCAGCACGCCGCCGAGGCCGGGGACGTCGCACACGCCGCCCGGGTGCTGGCCGTGGGCGTGGTCAACCTGCTCCAGACCCTCGACCTCGCGCACGTGGTGCTGGCGGGCGCGGACCTCCTCCGGCACCCGCAGACCTACCTCTCGGCGGTCACCGGAGCCGTGCAGGCCGACGCACGGCGTGCGGCCTGGCTCAGCACGAGGGTGACAGTGTCCAGCCTGGGCGCGGACGTGATCGCCGCGGGCGCCGCGATACAGGTCCTCGACCAGCACTACGGCATCCCGGCGCTGGCAGCGAGCTGACCGCCGACCACCGGCGCCGCTACGAGTCCGGCGTACCGGTGTCCGTGTAGGCGCAACCGCTGGCCGGGCCCTCGCTGAGCGCGATGACCCTGTCGAGCCGCTCGCGCGCCTGCTGGAGTTGGGTGATCTGCCGCTCGATGCGGTCGCGTTCGGCGCGGAGCATGGCCCGCGACTGCGGTGTGTTGACCTTCGCGTCGACGCACGGCAGCAGGTCCAGGATGGTCCGGCTGGACAGGCCGGCGGCGTACAGCATCTGGATCAGGCGTACCCGGTCGATGGCCTCGTCGAGGTAGTGGCGCTGGCCGCCACCGCTCCGGGCGGCGGTCAGCAGGCCCTGCTCCTCGTAGTAGCGCAGGGCTCGTACCGACACCCCGGTCTTCGTGGCGAGTTCCCCGATCCGCATGGACCCCTCCCCCGGCTGGTGACGCCAGTCACCCAACCTCGCCCCTCACATGAACGTCAGGTTTCACCGTAGCTCGTATGGTGCTCGTCCCCAACCCGGCCGGGAGCCCGTCAGGCAGGCGCCGCGACGGCGCGGTGCCTCACTGGCAGACCCGCCACTCGCCGTCCTCCTTGACCAGCGTCATCACCTGGCTGAACTGCGCGCCGGTGACCTCCTGGACCGCCTCGACGTGGGCGGTCGCGGTGACCCGACCGTTGTAGTTGCTGATGTTCACCCCGGTGATCTCGTAACTGCGGACCTTCAACTGCGCGCCCTGGACCCGGGCGAAGTAACGCAGCACAACGCCAGCAGGGCGCCGACGACGATCAGGACGGTTCGAAGCGTCCGGTTGGGCCTCGGGCCGAGCACCATCATCGGCTCGTACGTCATGGCCCGGAGGGTAGAGCCGCCGGACAAGCGGTGCGTCCGCCGACGGACGCCGGTGGTTCAGCCGCCGGCGGCGGACGGCCCCGGCGTCGGTGCACCGTCCGCTACCGCGCGGGCCGGCGGCGTCGCCGCCCGAAGATCCGTGGGTACGGGTAGTGCGCTGCCCTTGATGAACTGGGCCCAGCTGGTGTTCCAGGCCGTCCAGCCGTTGCCCGGCTGGAGCCGGACCTCGGTGCCGGTGACGGTGACCAGGTCACCGACCTGGGTGACGCCCATCAGCCAGTCGGCGTTGGCCGGCGAGATGTTCGTGCAACCGTGCGAGACGTTTCGGTGTCCCTGATCCGACACCGACCAGGGCGCCCCGTGGATGAACTCGCCGCCCCAGGTGAGCCGTTGGGCGTCAGCGACGTCCACCACGTAGCCGCCGTTCGGCTCGCCGCGCGTGTCGAACGTGGTCTGCTGGTGCTT
Organism: Micromonospora parva; assembly: GCF_000718515.1. GTDB lineage: Bacteria > Actinomycetota > Actinomycetes > Mycobacteriales > Micromonosporaceae > Micromonospora > Micromonospora parva. Next base: position 20,309 of record NZ_JNZS01000033.1, read on the forward strand.
CTCCATGATCACCATCTTGCCGCTGGACGTGGGGGTGCCCCGCTTGCCCAGGCTGACCGGGATCGTGCGGATCAGCTTGCCGTCGCGCAGCACGCGCATCTGCTTGGTGGCGTTGTCGATGTCGAGCGCCACCTGCCGTCCGATCCGGGACGTCGCGGTGCGGTCGGCGTCACCGATGTGACTCCCGCCGATCGGTAGACCCGCCAGGCCGGCCCGGACACTGATGGTCGTGCCCGGCCGCCAGAGGTCGCGAGCCCGGTAGTAGACCTGACTGCCGTCGTCCACCCAGGACCACACCCCCGGCTGGGGTGGGTTCGTGGTGACGAACAACCGACGCTGCACGTCGGCGCGGGCCTCGCGGGCGATGGGTGGCTCGAAGCCGATGGTCACTGGCATGGCAGTGCCGTAGGTCCGCTTGTCGGCGATGGACAACGTGCTGGTCACCTGCGGCTTCGTCGACGCCGCCGCAGTGGTGAAGGTGGTGGTGCGGGTGGTGGTCCGCCCGGAGTCGGCGGTGGCGGTCACCATCGCGGTGTAGGTGTGCCGCGGCCGCAGCGCAGCGGTCGGCACCCAGGCCGAGCGGTCCTCCCGTGGCTCCGCGCTGACCAGCGTGCCGGTGTCGTCGACAAGGCGTACGGCGGTGATCTTCCCGCCCGTGACGAGCGGCACCACCTCGGCGCTGAGCGGCACGTCCCGGGACAGGTCGGCGGGCGCGACGGTCAACTCCGGCGCCGGGGCCACGCGCTCGGCGGGGCGGGCGGCAGGCTTCCGCTCGGCGGTGCACCCGCCGAGGACCAGAGGTGTCGCCGCGACGGTCACCGCCACCAGCGCCATGCGCCTTCGTATCCCCATCCACCGTCCCCCGGCCTTCGTGTTCTCCGTGGCGGCAATTCTCTCCGCGCCGACGACGCGGTGCGCTGTTTCTCGGGAATCACGCAACGAAGGTGGGACCGTCCGGCGGAGACGGCCGCCGGTGCGCCGCCCTTTCGTGACCCGCGGGACAACGAAGCGTGATGGTGCCATGGAATGCTGCCGACATGCGGAGAAGACGACGTCCATGGATTCTGCTACCGCTCCCCCTCCTCCTGCTGACCGCCTGCACCCCGGCGGATGAGCCGCTGGTCGCTCTCGCCGTCCAGGATGGCCGACCGGTCGGCGTGCTGGTCACCTGCGACGACGATTTCGCTCAGCTCGGCGTGTTCGAGAACGACCACCCCAACGATGCGTCCGCTCGCCCCCTGGTCAGGTGGAGAGTCAACGGTCCGCCCGCGACCGAGGTCGTGGAGGTCGCTCTGCTGGGCCAACCGCCACAGGGCTGGAAGGTCGCTGACCCTGTCGACCTCCCGGCGGCGGAGGCAGGCATGGACGTGGACGTCGAGCCACTCACCGAACTTCGACCCGAGGTCACCTACAGCGTCAGCGGGTCGAGTCGCCGTGACGCCATCTCGGTGGACTTCACCCTCGCGGACCTGCCGCGCATCGGGCCGGACCAGGTGCTCGCGCCGCACGGACGTGACTCGACGAAGGTCGTCTCCCGGGACGCGTTCCTGCGCAAGGCGCGCGACAGCTGCTGACCGGGCCCCGCCGACCGGCCCGGAAGGTGGAGTGCCGCCGCAGCCGCCGATTACAGTTTTTCGAAGAGAGACAGAGAATTGAGATGGAGTCGACATCGAAACGACTCCACAAAGCCGAACAGGCGATCGCTGAGCGCTATTTAAGCGAGAATTAATCGTTTCAGTAGGAAACGAGCAGGGGGTCGACTCGTATTCTTCGGGCTCGGAAGAAAGGTGCGCCCCCCATTGATGAATCTCCTATCCACCCCTCGACACCGCCGTTGGGTCACCGCCCTGCTGGTGGTGAGCGTGGCGCTCGTCGGCGGCTGCAAGGAAACACCGGCCACTCCTGGCGCGTCCGGCCCGTCCAGCGACACCGGCACCGGCTCGCCCGGCCCGGCCGCGCCGACGGCCACCGCACCGGGCGACCCGTCGGCCACAGCGGGCGCCCCGGGCCCGTCGGCCACCCCGTCCGCGCCGGGCACACCGGCGACCCCGGCGACCAGCACCGCCCCACCCACCGTCTCCGGAGGCTGGATCACCATCGACGCGGCCGCGCAGGCCGCCGCGACGAAGGCGTTCTTCGCCCGCAAACCCAAGCCGGTGACCGGAAACCCGGTCGCGGTGCCCGAGTTCAACGTCGGCTGTACGACCAGTCACCACAACAGCGACGACCCGATCGTGCTGCCCAAGTTGGTGGGCGCCTCGCACAACCACACCTTCTGGGGCAACAGGTCGACAGACGCCACCTCGACCGCCGAGTCGCTGCGGGCGTCGAAGGCGACCACCTGCAACTCGCCGGACGACCAGTCCGCCTACTGGGTGCCGACGATGTACCAGAACGGCAAGGTCGTGGACCCGAAGGAGGTGACCGTCTACTACGGTTCCCGTCTGAAGGACCCGAGCAGAACCCAGCCCTTCCCGTTCGGCCTGCGAATGATCACCGGCGACGCCAAGAACCAGGTCGACACCCCGGACAAGCAGGGTAACCATTTCTGGTGTGCCGGCATCGGCGGCGAGATCGGCCGCAGCGCCGACAAGACGTTCCCGGTCTGCGCCAAGACCGCGAACATCGTCCGGCAGATCACCTTCCCGGACTGCTGGGACGGCAAGCACCTGGACAGCCCCGACCACAAGGCGCACATGGCCAACGGGGACCACACCGGGGCCTGCCCGAAGAGCCACCCGGTGCCCGTGCCGTCGGTGTCCTTCGTGATCTCGTACCCGTTGAGCGCGAACACCGACGGCATCACCCTCGCCTCCGGCACGTCGTTCTCCATGCACGCGGACTTCTTCAACGCGTGGCGGGACGAGGCGCTCGCCGCACGGGTGCGCAACTGTCTCGACCAGGGCGTGAAGTGCGACTCGGCAGGCAACTTCTGAGCTGACCTGGCCCGGCCGAGCGTCGCGGGTCAGCGGTCGGAGAGCGGCGAGGTCTCCGGTGGATGGTTCGGCGATCCTGCCGAACCGGGCACCGGAGACCTCGCGCCAGCCGGGTCAGAAGGTGGCGATCGGGTTGACCGGGCTGCCGGACGTGCCGGCGAAACGGACCGGCGCGACCGCCAGTTGGAAATCCCACTGGCCGAGTTCGGTGGCCGTCGCCGCGCACGCCTCCAGGTCGCAGTTGTCGAGCAGCCACAGGCCCATCGCCACCAGGCTCACGGCGTGGACCGGCATCAACACGGCGTCGTACCCCGAAGGCTGAACGTCCTGGGGGGTGTCGGCGCCGATCAGCGCGACGCCGCGTTCGTGCAGCCACGGCAGGCAGGACGCGTGCCAGCCCGCCTGGGTGAAACCGCTGGCCGCGCCGTTCTCGTGCCGGAAGCGGCCGTAGCCGGTGCGCAGAAGGACCGCGTCGCCGGGTCGCACCCGCACGCCCTGGCGACGCTCGGCCTCGTCGAGATCGTCGGGAAACACCCCCTGCCCCGGCGTCAGCCATGGCACATCGCGGGCCGCCGCGACGTCCAGCAGGACACCCCGGGTGACGATCCCGTCCGCCGCCGCCGTGACGGCCGCCCACGCCGAACCCGTCGCGGCGTCGACAGACGAGTGCGGCCGTCCGTTGTACAGGGCGCCGTCCCAGAAGATGTGGCACGGCGAGTCGAGGTGGGTGAGGGTATTGCCGTGGAACGTGATGCCGAGCCGCTCGGATGAGAAACCCCAGTGCCGGTCGGCGTGGAAGTGCGCCGGCATGTTCTCGGCGCCCGGCATGTCGGCGGCGCACGGGCAGACCGTCGTCGACCGGTCCATGTCGCCCGGTACGGCGACCTCCCACGCGCAGGACACGCTTCTGCCGTGGCGTACGGCCCGCGCCGCCGCCAGCCGCACGTCGTCGGTGATGTGGTTCAGCGTTCCGCGCTCGTCGTCGTCGCCCCACCGTCCCCAGTTCGACAGCGTGTCGAAGTATCCGAGCACGTCGTCCTGGGTCGGGATCGGTCGCCCGGTCGTCATCCCCGCATCGACTCCTCTGCTCACGTGGTGCGCGACACCGCGGCTCAGGGTATCCGGCCGCGACACAAGCACAGGCCGGGTGGCGGCACGGGTCCGGCCAGGGCGTCGGTCGACTAGGGCTCGGCTCGGGCGGACCGGCACTGTTGCTGCACTGCTGGATTCGGCAGGTCGGCATCCCTGGTCCAGCCGAGGAACCGGCGGTGCAGCACGCCGGCCGGTGTCCACGGCATGTCCTCGGTCGCCTGCACGAGGTAGGACCCGAGGTAGAGGGCCAGCGACACGGGAGCATCCGCATACTCCGCGCGCAGCTCGCGTTTGCGGGTCCGGCAGGGCCAGGGCAGACCGCAGCCACCGCAGCTCCAGATCGGCATGACCGGACCGTGCACGGTCACCGCACACCCGCCAGGAAGCGATCCGTGATCGCCCGCGCCTGCCGGCTGGTCGCCCAGTCCACCTGCCAGCACGGGTACGGCGTGAGCCGTGCCCACCACGCCCGGCAACCAACACACATGCCGTCCAGCCCTCGGACGTGCACCGCGAGGATCGTCTGCTCCTGGCCGCCGTTCACTCCTCACCCACCTGCGGCCAGTGACCCCGACTGATCGGAATCCGGTGCCGGCCACGGCAGGGCAGGTCGGCTCCGCAGCGGCAGATGCGCCGCCAGAGCTGCCACGACCACACCGGCCGATGCCGCCGGGCAAAAGTCAACGCGGTGGCCGAGAGGTACTCGTCGTACGAGACGCGCCGGCTGCTCACGGTTGACCGACTGACCGAGTTGGTTACGCGTCGGGTCACCGGAGATCCTCCGGTCGGTATGCGCTGAGTTGGTCTGCTGATTCGTGATGGCCCGGGCACCGCCGCAGTTGCCTCGCGTGGTCGAGCAGACGCTGCTGCGCCGCCGCCTGCTCAACGTCCTGGTACCACTGTCCGGTCCCGGGCGGTGGCGGTGGCTGAGGCCGCCGAAGCAGCCACCGCATCAACGCGCGCAGCTCAGACCAGATCGACACAGACTCGCCCCCTCGATCGACCAACAGGGGCGGCGATGAGACTCTGTCCGGTCTCAAGCAGGCACAGGCTCGCCGCCGCCAGTGATCGGGACGCTACGAGTGGCCACCCGCTGTGGCAGGGAGAGTTTGTACCTCAGGGAGGGTTACCCGATCATGCCGATGGCGAGGGCCAACTCTCGGGCGTCCTCACCGACCGTGCCCGGCCGGTTCGACAGCTCCAGGGCGACAGTGCGGGCGTACGGGTTGTGTCGTACCGTGTCGACGCTCTCCCGCAGTGCCCGGCCGAGCAGGTGCACCGCCGCCACCTCCCCACGGTCCAACATGTGCGCCCGAGCGGCATCGATCAGCGCGGCAGCCCGGCGGGTCTGCGAGGGCAACGCCCGATAGTCGGTGGCGTCGGCCCGCCGCACCGCCTCACCCGCGCGGCACAGGTCCGTCTCGATGGAGACCGCGTACGCCGCGCACGCCGCCGATCCGAACATCAGCCACGGATGGACGTACCCATCGTCGAGCCGGCTCGCGGCCGAGTCGGCGGCATCCCAGGCCCGCCACGCCCGACCGGCCCGGCCAGCCTTGCTGTGGCCCAACGCGATACCGAGCTGCACCTGACCCCACCGCGCCAACTGCTCGCCACCCGCCGCCGGGTCAACCAGACCCGCCGCCTCGACCAGCACCTGCTCGGCGGCATCCACCTGATTCGCGCCCCGATAGACGTGCGCGTAGTACCAGGCAGCCACCGCCATCGCCGCCGGGTCGTCCGCGTCCCTGGCCGCCGACATCGCCCGGTCGGCAGCCAGCCACACCAACTCCGGCAACGGCTGGTGCGCCAGATACAACTGCACCAGGTGATACACCCGCGCCAACTCCACCAACGCCAGCCGCCGGTCCCCGCCGTCAAGCATCCGGGCACTCCGCTGCGCATCCGTCAGCAGCCCCGGAAGCACCGCCGCCACCGCCGTACGCTCAGTCGTCGACCGATGCCACAACGCCCACGCCTGATCCACCAGATCACGCATCACGGCAACCGGCGTCACCGCGCCCACCGGCATCGACGCCCGCTGCATCACCGCAGCCACCTTGCCGACCTCGGAATGCCCAGCCCTGGTCACCGACGCCACCGGCAACGACTGATCACCCGTCAGCTGCGCAAGATCCGGGATGTCGAGCACCTCGGCCAGCCGTAGCAACATGGGCAGGCGGGGCGGCAGTAGCCGGCCATTCTCCAACGCCTTGACCCACTCCGCGCTACGCCCGACCAGCCCGCCAAGAACCGGCCGAGTCTTCCCCACACGCTCGCGATACATCCGCAGGCGTGCACCAAAGGTCGCGGAATCGCTCATCATCGTCTCCCAGGTAGCGGTCTGGGCAGCGGATCACCAGCCGTTACGCCAGCGGACCACCACGGTCGACGGTACTCCCGCCCACTCGGAACAGGTGGAGTACGCCGCGACGTCGGCCCCAAACGAACCCGCGCGACTTGGGCAGGCTCGCGATGTTCGCTTGAGCGGTGCGCGTGTAGGGATGTTCCGGCCCAAGGACACGGGTGTAGTCCGACACGACGGCGCTGAGGATCAGGCGGGCCCGCCGACGCCGCCCGGTGGTTGCCAGGGCCAGGCCGAGGTTGCGCCGGGCGTTGAGTGACGACGGGTGATCGATGCCGAGGACGCGCTCCCGGTCTACAACCGTTCGCTCGAACAGCGCTAGTGCCTCGGTGTGACGTCGACCGGCGAGCAGCGCCCGTGCCAGGAACAAGCGGAGTCGGATCGCCTGCGGATTGTCGTGCGGTAGAACATCGTCCATACGCCGCACGAGAGCACGGAGTTGGTCGATCGCCTCATCGTGTCGACCAGCGGCCGAGTACGCGGCCGCGCGGTACTGCGGCCACCAACTGAGGTGGACGTCGGCTCGTTGCTCGTCGGTCTCGAGGGTCGCGTTCTCCTCATGCAGTCGGACGCCTTCGTCGGCCCGCCCCGCCCGCACATAGCTGCGTGCCAGCTCACCCCGAGCGTTGATCGTCGAGCCATGGTCAGGGCCATAGACCCTCAGGTTCTCCGCGAGGTTCTCCTCGAACAACGGGACGGCTTTGACGAGGTCGCCCATCGAGCGGTAGGTGCTCGCGAGATTGATCCTCGCGGCCATGGTGGACGGCGCGTCCTCGCCGCAGACACGAATGCTCTCGACGAGGTTGTACCGATGGATGGTCAAGGCGCGGTCCAGTTGACCCCCGCATTCGCAGCAGTAGCCCAGGCGGTTGCGGGCGCTTACCGTACTCGGGTGGTCGTGGCCGGCCAGGCGTATCCGGTCCGCCAGGGCCTGCTCAGCGTAGGGGACAGCCTCACTAGGACGATCGGCTGTTACATAGGCGTCCGTCAGTGCCTGTCGCGCCAGGGCGATGGATTCGTCATCAGACGGCGCGAGCGCCCGGTGCTCGGTGAACACCGTGATGCCCGTGGCCACCGCACGGCTGAACTCCCCCATGCTGGTCAGCCGTTCGACGCTCCACCGCCGCAGCCGTAACAGCTCACCGCACATCTCATCGTCCTCGCCGTCGCTCACCAGAACCGTTTGCGTCTCGGCCCAGACCTCGGCGATGTGGTCCACCAGGTCGACGCCGGAGTCGGGTTGCGCTTCCGTGGCACGGGTCAACAGCGTCAGCGCATCCCGGACCACGTCGCGGATTCGTCCCTCCGCTCGGGCCCGCGCCAACACCACCTGGCGGGTGAGCCGATGCATCGCCACCCGTGTGCCGGTGACGTCGAAGCCAACAACGGAGGCGTTCGCCAGCCCGCCCAAGGCCTCATCGACGCTCGCCGGCTCGGTGTGCAGGTTGCGCAGTAGGTCACGACGAACTCCCGCCTCCGACAGCACGGCCATGAGATCGATCAGACGGCGGGCCAGCCCGTTCGGATCGCTGTCCTCAACCTCGTTGACCGACAGCAGCGTGGCTTCTTCCAGACTGCGTGGATAGTCGTCACCGGGCACGCGGGGAAGCAGCGACCTCAGTGGCATCGATCGAAAACCGGCCAGGTACTCGGCGAACGACCACCGGTGGCGGCGGATCACGGCACCCGCCTGCGCCAGTGCGAGCGGCAGTTGACCCAACTCCCGCGCGACCAGCGCGGCGGCTCCCGGGTCGTCGAGGTCCGCCCGCGAGCACAAGAAGGTCACCGCTTGCGCGGGCGTGAAGACCTCGACGTGCACCGTGACGCCGAAGACAGCGAACTCCTGATTCGTTGTCGTGATGAGCGTATGGACATTTCCGCGCTGCGGCATCCATCGAGCGATCGCGTCGGCATCGAGCGCGTTGTCGAACACGATCACGGACCGTTCCGGTTCGTTCTCAAGCCAGCGGAGTGCGGTGCGCGCGGCCGGCTCGGTGTCGACAACCTCGTCCACCGCGCCCGCCTGCCGCGCGAAGTCAGCAAGCGACGTGACCACGGCAGCGACGTCATCCGCGACGACCCAGACCACCCGGGGGACGTTCGCGCGCAATTGGTCGCGCACGTGCGTGGCCGCGAGATGCGTCTTCCCGACCCCACGCCCTCCCATCAGTACGCACACCTTGCTGGTCGCCAAGACCGTCCCGACCTCAGCCAACAACTCCACACGACGCAGGTGCGACACCGGCTCACGCGGGACGTCACCGACGACGAGCGGACCGCGTGAACCCCCATTGCCCCTCACCGCCGCAGCGGGCGGGGTCGACACAGACGAGGCGGGCGTCCGTCGCAATTGCAGGAAAGCGGCAACGGTCCCCAGAACGGTGAGGGCCGCGCTCAACGCGCCGATGGCTACCTCCGCATCCACGGCATCTACGGAACCACAGCCGGTAGCGACTCGGGTACATCCGATCGATCACCGTCGTGGCGGTTGACGCGGCACCGCTCATGCGTCCCGACGCCCAGCCCTTCGGCGTGCCGCTGGGCCGGACGCCTGGATGGCGTCCGGCCCAGCGTGCGGGGTGGAGCTACTAGAGCCGGGCGGCGCCCGCCTCGGTGGCCTCCTGCACGGCCGAGGTACGGCGTACCTCGGCGCGCTCGTCGCCGGCCTCCTCGCGGTCCGGTGCGGCCACCCGCGCCGCCCGGTTGGTGGTGGCCGCGGCCTGGTCACCGGTCACGCCGCCACGGATCCGGTTGTTCGCGGCGACCTGGGCGGCCGGGTCGTTGGACGTCACCGCCAGCTGACCGTTGATGATGTTGTCGTCGACCGTGACGCCACCGGTCGTGCTGGTGACGCTCACGTCCCCGCCCCAGTAACCGCCGGAGGCGCAGCTGTCGAGGGTGCCGTTCGGGCCGAGCTGCACACCACCCAGGTTGCCGGCGAAGGTGGCCCGGCCCTGGACGGCACTGCCACACACCACGCTGCCGGTGGCGCTGTTGAGCACCGACAGCGTGCCGTCGACGAACGAGTCGTGCAGGTCGGTGTAGTAGGTGCCGGTGCTGCTGACGTTGCGCTGCACCTGCGTGCCCCGGTCCAGCCGGACCTCGCCGGCACTGACGTTGACGTGCCCGCTGACCGTCGACGCCTCGGCGAAGAGGAAACTGTCGATGGTCGTGGAGCCCTTCGGCCGGACGGTGAGAGTGCCGGTGCTCGCGTCCTTCAGGAAGATCCCGTAGCCCCCGGCGGCGAGCACCACCTGGCCGGCGACTGTCGTCTCGGTGGCGTCCAGGTACCCGTCGGCCGCGACGCGCACCTCGCCGCTGATCCGGCCACCGGTCACCACCAGGTTGCCGCCGGCCGCGACGGTGACGTTGCCGGTGATCGTGGTGCCGGTCAGCGCGCAGGACTCGCCGGCGGGCACGAGCAGGTCGTTGGGCACGGTGACCGCACCGCCGGTACCGATGCAGTGGGTGACCAGGTCGGCGTGTGCGGTGGGCGCCACGGCCAGCACCGAGGCCGCGATGACGGCGCTCACGGTGGCCAGCTTGGCGACGGTACGTCCGGGCATCGTGTTTCTCCCTGTCGATGAGGTTCGAGGACTCATGCGCCGACGTCCGATCGGGCCGCGGCCCGGACGATGGCGCCCTGCTGCCGCCGGTCGAGCGTGCCGCCGGTCACCAGCGCGGCGGTGACCGCTTCGACGTGTCGGACGAATTCGGCGTGGCCGGGGTAGTCGGCGTGTTCGTCGATCAGATCGTTGATGGTGCAGCCGTCGCCGGTGTCGACGTTGCGGACACCGGTGTCGTCACCGTCGATGACCACCGTGGCCCGGGTGTCGGACTCCGGGCAGGCGTCGGTGCCGTCGGCCACCACGGTGAACGTCGTCGACTGCTCGGCGGCGGCGTTCCCGGCGGTGTCGGTCGCCCGGAAGCGCACCGTGTGCGCCCCGGTGGCGCGAACGGTGACCGGAGTCGAGTACGCGGCCCAGGCACCGGTGTCGAGCGCGTACTCCACGCTCGCCACACCCGAGTCGGCGTCGGTGGCGGTGACGGTCACCGTCGCGCCGCCGACGTACGCGCCGTCGTCGTTCCGGTCACCGGTCACCGTGGCGGCGACGGTGGGCGGGGTGGTGTCGGCGGCCTGCGGCTCGACGACGGTGAAGTGTTCCATCTGCTCGGCCGAGGTGTTGCCGGCGACGTCGGTGGCCCGGTAGTGCAGCATGTGCATCCCGACCGCGGTCACGACGATCGGGTTCGTGTACGCGGTGAAGGCAGCGCCGTCCAACGAGTACTCGATGGTGGCGACACCGGATCCGGCGTCGGTGGCGGTGAGCGTGGCGGTGGCCGTACCGACGTAGTTGCCGTTGCCGTCGCCGTCGCGGTCGCCGGCCAGCGTGGCCTTCACCTCCGGCGCGGTGGTGTCCTGCTCCCCGGCCTCGACGATCCGGAACTGCACCGAGCCGACGGCGCTGGTGTTGCCGGCCTGGTCGGTGGCGCGGAACTGCACCGCGTGGTCGCCGACCGCTGTCACCCGCACCGGTTCGGTGTACGGGTGGAAGCTGGTGTCGTCGACCTGGTATTCGACGGTCGCGACCCCCGAGTCGGCGTCGGTGGCCGTCACCGTCACGGTGGCCGCGCCGAGGTAGTTGCCGTCCTGGTCCTGGTCGCCGGAGACGGTGCCGGTCACTGTGGGCGCGGTGGTGTCACCGCCCCCACCGCCGTCGGTGACCACCAGCTCACCGACCATCGAGCTGTGGCCGGGGATCGAGCAGAAGTACCGGTACCGGCCCGGGGTCAGCGTCACTGTCGCCTGGTGGCGGCCGTCGTTGGCGTCGAACGGGCTGGCCAGGATGTTGACTGTGACGTCGTGGTTGTAGCCCTCGGTGCTGGTGTCGAAGGTCAGGGTGTGCGGCATCCCGGTGGTGTTGCCGGTGGCCGCGCTGTTCTCCCAGATGATCGTGGTCGCCCCGGCCACCGCCGTGGTGGGCGCGGACTTGTAGCGGGTGATGCTGTCGTCGGCGGTCCAGGTCAGCACCTGGTCGGCGGCGACGCGCGGGGCGGCGGAGGCGGGCACCGCTGCCAACGGGATCACCGTGAGCAGGAGCGCCGCCAGCGCGGCCTTCAGTCGTCGGGTCATCGTCTCTCCTAGAGTTCCCGCACGCGGATGTTGCGGAACTCGGCCAGGTCGTTGTCACCGTGGTTCTGCAGGCCGATGAAGCCGCGCAGGAACTGCCGCAGGTCCGTCGGTGGGTCGCCGGCACGCGACGACTGCTTGCCCGGGGTGTTGTCGAACTCGTTGATCACCACACCGTTGCGGATCATCGTGTAGTGCTGCCCGACGGCGCGGATTTCGTAGTCGTTCCACTCGTTCTTCGGGGTGACGCCGGCCTGGGCCAGCGGCACCGGGTCGAAGTTGTAGACCGAGCCGGTCTTCTGCGGTTCACCGGTGTCACCGTCGTAGATCTGGATCTCGTGTCCGCAGTAGATCGCCATCCAGGCCTGCGAGGTCCGGGCCGAGCCGACGGTGCCGCAGCTGCCCGGCGGTCGCTGGTCGAGGGGGGTTCGCAGGTCCGGGAACCGGATGAAGACGCCGGTGTTGGCCCGGCCGGTGCCCGGGGCAATGTCGCGGAACTGCACCTTCAGCGAGAAGTCGCCCAGCTCCTTGGTGTGCCAGAGCATGCCCATGCCACCGCTGGAACGCAGCGACCCGTCCGGTTCGATGCCGAACTTCCCGTCCGGCGCCTGCTGCCAACCGCGCAGCGACTCGGCGGTGCCGTCGAAGAGCGGCTCGTACCCGGTGTGGCCGTCCCGGCCGATCTCCGACGCGGCGGCCAGCCGGGTGAGGGTGCCCGACTCGCGGGTGTTGAGCAGATCGTCGTCCTGCAACGCGCGGGCCACAGCGGTCACGTGCCGGACGAAACCGTTGTGGTCGGCCCAGGTGCTCTCGTCGTCGATCAGGTCGTTGGCCGTGCAGCCCTGCCCGACCGTGCGACTGGGCACCCCGGTGTCCGTGTCGCCGAGCCACACCGTGGGCCGGTCGTCGGGCACCGCGCAGCCCACCGTGACAGTGCTCTGCACCGTCGCCGTCTCACCGTCGGCGTAGGTGACGGTCAGTTTCGCGGTGTAGGTGCCGACCCGGGCGTACACGTGCCGGGGGTCCGCCTCGGTCGACGTGGCGCCGTCGCCGAACTCCCAGCGGTGGCTGACGCCGCCGGAGCGGGAACCGGTGAAGGCCACGGTCAGCGGCTTGTTCTGCACGGCGACCGAGGTCGCCGCCGGTGCCGGGGTGGGCGCCCCGCCGGTGTACGTGATCCGGATCAGCTTCTGGTTGGCGTGCAGGCTGAAGAACCCGCCGCCGTAGTCGAGCAGGTAGAGCGCGCCGTCCGGGCCGAACTTGGCGTCCATCCAGCTCTGCAACCTGGTGTCGCCGTTACCGCCCGGGATGATGGCCCGCAGCGACTCGGCGTACACCGGCGGGGCGGCCTGTGGCACGCCGGCCGGGTCGACGGTGACCGCCACCCGGTTGGCGGCGTTCGACTGGTCGCCGATGAACCACTTGCCGTCCCAGTGCTCCGGCCACGCCACGCCGCTGTCGGTGTCGACGAGGTCGCGGTGGTACGTCGGGCCGGACATGATGGCCTGGCCGCCGCCGCGCAGGTACGGCTGGGTGTAGGTGGCGTCGGCCGCGACGTAGGTCGGCAGACCGCTGCCGTCGGTGCGCTTCGGGAAGACCGGGCCGCCGCCGTCCGGCGAGTACCAGATCATGTTGTCCCGGGCCGCCGGGATGTCCACCAGTCCGGTGTTGCGCGGCGAGGTGTTCTTCAGGTTGTCGCAGTCGTACCAGCCGGTGAGCACTGTGGCGTCGGTGTTGCTGCGGTCGCGGTACGGCTGCCGGTTGCCCATGCAGTACGGCCAGCCCTGGTTGCCGGCCGAGGTGATGATGGTGGCCGTCTCGTACTTCGCCGGGCCGAGGGTGGGACTGGGCGACGAGGCGTCCGGGCCGACCCAGCCGGCGGTCAGCCACTGGTGCTTCGGGTCGATCTGGAGACGGGCGATGTTGCGCACGCCCATCACGTAGATCTCCGGTCGGGTCTTCTCGGTGCCCGGCGGGAACAGGTTGCCCTCCGGGATGGTGTACGTGCCGTCCGGCTCCGGGTGGATCCGGATGATCTTGCCGGCGAGGTCGTTGGTGTTACCCGACGTGCGGCGGGCGTCCTGGAACGAGATCCCCTCGTACTCCTGGGTCCAGTTGTTGCCGGCGTAGCCCTGCGACCCCTCGGAGGAGTTGTTGTCGCCGGAGCCGACGTAGAGGTTGCCCTTGGCGTCGAACGCCATGCCGCCACCGGCGTGGCAGCAGCTGTGGACCTGCACCGGGAACTGCAACAGGTCCTTCCGGGTGGCCTGGTCGATGGTCTGCGCCTGACGGTCGTAGGTGAACCGCGAGATGGTGCGCTGACCGACCCGCTTCACCCGGTCGACCGACTCGTGCGGCATCCAGTAGACGTAGAGCCAGCCGTTCTCGGCGAACGCGGGGTCGGGCACGATGCCGAGCAGGCCCTCCTCGTTCTTCACCAGCTCGGAGCCGCTGCCCCGGTTGCCCATCACCTCCAGGGTGGTGAGCAGCTTGGCCTGCTTGGTCCGCGGGTCCCAGGAGTGGATGGTGCCGCAGCCCTTGCCGACGTTCGGGTTGTTCCAGTCCGCGATCGGGCCGCTCGGGCAGGCCGCCTTGCCGACGTAGAAGACGGTGCCGTCGGGCGTGATGGTGAGCCCGTGCGGCTCGCCGATCTGGTCCAGCTGGCCGGTCTGGTTGGCGGCGGTGAGTCGCTCCACCTTGTAGTTCGACGCGATGGTGGCCTGGCAGTCGCCGCGTACCCGACCGGTGGTCCAGTTCAGCGCGCCGGTGAGGTGCGCGCGGAACGCCTCCTCGCCGTAGCTGCCCTCGGTGTGGCCCATGCCGGTGTAGAACGACCGGCCGCCGTCGTAGTCCCGGCACCAGGACACCGGGTGGAACGGGCCGTTGGCGGCCGCCCCCGGGTTGTAGTGCCGCTCCTCCACCTGGGCGAGCGTGTGCACCGTGCCGATCGGGTTCGGGTCCCAGTTCTCCCAGCGGTCGGACCGGGTGATGGTCATCGGCAGCGACGCGGTGGCCGGGTGCTTGCGGTCCAGGATGTTCACCACCGCGCGGTTCACCGCGGGCGGCTCCGGGGCGGTGGTGCTGCCGGTGAACAGGCGCAGGTCGGCGAGTTGGACCAGCGGCTCTCCGCTGTTCGCCGTGACGTTGAGCCGGTAGCGGGTGAACTCCTGCGGCGTGGCGATGTCGAACCGGCGGGTCTGGAAGCGGTCCGGGAAGATCTGCCCGGTGCGACGGTCCAGGTCGGTCCAGCTCTGCCCGTCGGTGGAGCCCTGCAGGGTCCAGTCCTTCGGGTCCCGGCCGGCGGAGTCGTTGGCCGAGGTGAGCGCGTACCCGGTGACCCGCTTCGGCGCGGCCAACTCGTACGCCACCCAGCCGGTCGGGGTGCGGACCAGCCACTTCGTGTTGGCGTCGCCGTCGGTCAGCTTCTCCTTGGTCTCGTTGGGCGGGTTCTCGCCGCTGGCGGTCACCCGGGCCACCGGCTCGGCCACCGGGATGGCGCCGGCCGGTCGGGTGCCGATCAGGCCGGTGAACCAGGTCGAGTCGACCTGGGCGCGGGCGGCGTCGGCGATGCCGACGAAACCGCCGCCGGCCTTCATGTAGCTCTGTAGCGCCGACTCCTGGTCGCGGTTGAGCGCGGCGCCCGTCGCGGAGAGAAAAACCACGCTGCGGTACGCGGACAGCCCCGCCGTGGTGAACACACCGGGGTCGGTGGTGGCCGTGACATCGATGTCATGACCGGCAGCAAGCTGTTTGATGGTGTCGACCGCACGGGACACCGGGTCCTGCTGCTCGGCCACCGGCCCGTGGAACACCAGGACAGCTGTCCTCTGTGGTTGCGCCGCCTGCGGGGCAGCGGCCGTTCGTGGCGCGGCGGCGGCCGCGGCCGTCGTCGTCGCCGGGAGCAGTGTCGCGAGGGCCGCTAAGGCGGCGAGGGTTCGTCGTAGGTTTCTGGTCATGCCCGTCCCCACTTTCGGTTCGGTCAGCTTCCGTGCGTGTGGGTGTGGCCCTGGAACCGGTGGATGGCCTCTTCGGCGCCCGGCGGCATGCTGCCGTCGGCGTTGCGCACCAGGAAGATCCCGGCCATGCCGCCGTCGGAGTGCGTCTGCACGTGGCAGTGGTACATCCAGGCGCCGGGTCCGACACCCTCCCCGGCCAGCACCTGGAAGCCGAACGAGCTGCCGGGGTTGAGGTCCTTGTTGTCGACCACCAGGCTGGGGTCGCTCGGCCCCTCCAACATCCCGGTGCGGTTGTCCGCCCACCGGTGCGCGTGCAGGTGGAAGGTGTGGAACAGGTTGCCGTGGCCGATGGCGATCCACTCGACGCGCTCGCCCAGGTTCGCCTCGAACATCGGGGTCGCCGGTGCCATCTTGTTGTTGATCATCATGTCGTGGAACACGGCGGTGAACTGCTTCGACGGCAGGATGTCGCCGCGCCGCCGGACGATCAGCGCGCCGTACAGTCCCTTCGCGACACCGCCGGTGCCGTGGTCGGTGCCCATCGCGTGATCGTGGTAGTGCCAGTAGCCGGCGCTGCCGGGCATGTACCGCCGGCCCGCCGCGGCCACCATCTCGTGCGAGCGCCAGACGTACGTCCGGGTCTCACCGGGATTGTTGAACGAGGCGTTGAACGGGCTGCCGTCGGATTCGGTGCTGTAGTCCACCCCGTGCGGGTGGATGGAGAGCCGCTGGTCGGTGGTGTTGACCAGGGTGATTTCCAGGGTGTCACCCTCGTACATCTCCAGGATCGGGCCCGGAACGGTGGCCTGACCGGGTGCCAGGCCGTACCCGAACAGGTTGCCGGGCAACTGCTCGGCGTAGATGGTGATCTTCTTGGTGACACCGGCGGCGGCCCGGGCGGGGCTGCCGCCGAACGCGCTGCCGATCGCCGGGGCGGACGCGCCCAGTGCCCCGGCGGCGAGCGCACCGGTGGCGATCAGCGATCTACGGGACAGGTGGCGGTGAGGGCCACCAGCGTGATCGTCCATTGGTCTCCGTTCCCGACCGGGCGAAGACGCGACGAGGACAGGGTGCATCGACCCGAGCGCGGGGGCGGTGGCACGACTGAGGGTGAGGCTCGTCGCGTGCTTTGCTCGGAAGACTCAAAGCTTTCGATGGATGACAGCAACTTATGTAATCCATCGACGAAAGTACAGCTCTGATTGCAAAAAGATTACCTTGACATCACGACGTCTGTCGATTGACATGAAGCTGACACACAAGCGGACGCCGGGCTGCCGTCACTGCGGCAATCCGGCGTCAGCCGTACGGGAGATGTCTGTCAGAGCTGGTGGCGGTCGTCCGCAGGCAGGCTCGGGGCCTGCGGTGGCTCGGGCGCCTGGTCCGGCTGGCCGAGCTGCGCGACGTGGGTCGGGTCGAGGACCCGGGAGAGGAACGCGCGGGTCCGTTCGTGCTTCGGCGCGCCCAGCACCTCCTGCGGCGGCCCCTGCTCGACCACCACGCCACCGTCCATGAAGACGACCCGGTCGGCGACGTCACGGGCGAACGCCATCTCGTGGGTGACCACCATCATCGTCATGCCGTCCTCGGCCAGCTTGCGCATCACGGTGAGCACGTCGCCGACGAGTTCCGGGTCGAGCGCCGAGGTCGGCTCGTCGAACAGCATCAGCTTCGGCTCCATCGACAGCGACCGGGCGATCGCCGCGCGCTGCTGCTGCCCACCGGAGAGCTGGGCCGGGAAGGCGTCGGCCTTGTCGGTCAGCCCGACGCGCTCCAGGTTGGCCCGGGCGATCCGCTCGGCCTCGGCCCGACCCCGCCGGAGCACCCGACGCTGGGCGATGGTGAGGTTGTTCAGGACGGTCAGGTGCGGAAACAGGTTGAACGACTGGAAGACCATGCCGATACCACGGCGAACCTGGTCGATCTCGACGTCCGGGTCGGTCATCTCGACCCCGTTCACCCAGATCGTGCCGGCCGTCGGCTGCTCCAGCAGGTCGACGCAGCGCAACAGTGTCGACTTGCCGGAGCCGGACGGCCCGATGACGCAGACCACCTCGCCCTGGCCGACCTCGAAGTCGATGCCCTTGAGCACCTCGAGCGGACCGAAGGACTTGTGCAGGTCGCGGATCTCCACGGCGGGGCGGGAAGGCGTGGTCGTCATGGGGTCACCGAGCCTTCGCGTAGCGGAGTTCGAGGCGTCGTACCACCTGCGACAGCGGCAGGGTGATCACCAGGTAGGCCAGGCCGGCCACCAGCAGTGGCGTCGCGTTCACCCGGTCGTTGAGCATGTCCCGACCGAACTTGGTGATCTCGATGGTCTGCGCCGTCACGCCGAGCACGTAGGCCAGTGACGAGTCCTTGGTGAGCAGGATGAGCTCGTTCGTCAGTGGCGGGATCACGATCCGGAACGCCTGCGGGATGACGATCGTGCGCATGGCGGTGAAGTGCGACATGCCGAGGGTCCGCGCCGCCTCCATCTGCCCCTTGGGAACGGCCTGGATGCCGGCCCGGATGGTCTCGGCCATGTACGCCGCGGCGGTCAACCCGAGGCCGATAGCTATCGAACCGAACACCCCGCCCGGAATCTCGCGCTCCGGGAAGGCGATCGGGATGCCGTACCCGACGAGGAAGAGCACCAGCAGCGCGGGTAGACCCCGGAACAGCTCGATGTACGCCGTCGCCACCCAGCGGTACGGCGCCACCCGGGACAGCCGCATCAGCGCCAGGATGGTGCCGAACACGAGGCCGAAGGCGAACGCGCCGAGTGTGTAGAGGACCGTGTTGCGCAGCGCCACGGTGATGATCGTCGGGAACATCGACGTGATGATGTCGACGCGGAAGAACGCGTCGGCCAGCCTGCCCCAGTCCGCGGCGAAGGCCACCACGGCGATGACGGCGATGAAGATCAGGTACTGGATCCCGAGGGACAGCCGCTCCCGCTGGCGGCGTCGCAGCTTCACGTTGGCTCGTTGCCTTCCCGGAGGTCTACCGACACGGAGGGCGCGCGGGACGCGCGCCCTCCGGTACTACGTGGTGCTCAGGCGCTCGGCCGGCTCTGCGGCTCAGGCGTTCGGCCGCTTGCCGATCCACTTCTCGTAGATCGTGTCGTACGTGCCGTCCTGCTTGGCCTTGGCCAGCACCTCGTTGATCTTCTTGAGCAGCTCCGGGTTGGCGTCCTTCTTGACCGGGAAGCCGTACTGCTCGCCGGTGTCGAACTCGGCGGCGACCTCGAACCCGCCCGGGTTCTTCTTCAGGTACTCGGTCCAGACCGGCAGGTCGTTGATGGCGGCCTCGACCTGGCCGTTGGCGACGGCCTGCTGCAGGGCGGCGAGGTCCTCGAACTCGACCAGCTTCAGGCCCTTCTCCGCCTCGAGCTTCTTGGCGTAGTCACGACCGGTGGTGGCCGCCTGGACGCCAAGCTTCTTGTCCCGGAGGTCGTCCAGCGACTTGTACGTCTTGCCGGTCTTCACCAGCATCGCCTGGGTGGCGTCGAAGTAGGGATCGGAGAAGTCGATGACCTTCTTCCGCTCCTCGGTGATCGTCATGCCGGCGGCGGCCGCGTCGCACTTGCCGGTGTTGAGGTCCTGGCCGGACTTGATCCCCTCGAACGGGGTGTCGATGATCGTCTGCTCGACGCCGAGCTCCTTGGCGACCAGGTCCATGATCTCGACGTCGAAGCCGGTCACCTTGCCGCTCGCGTCCTTGGACTGGAACGGCGGGTACGGCAGGTGGGTGCAGACGGTCAGCTTGCCCGCCGCGACCAGCTTGACGCCGCTGGCCTGGACCTCACTGTCGTCCTTCTTCGCGCAACCCGCGGTCAGTGCGAGGGCGGCGACGGCCACGACGAGGCCGGCCTGACGGACGGCGCTTGGGAACCTCACGGCTGTGTCCCTCCGATTCGGCTTCCCTTGCACAGAAAGCCAATCTGGTTCATAGACTTTGCGATAAGCGACCGTACCCGATCGGGCGCGTCGCCCCCAGATCACGCCGTGGTCACCCGGGCGACGCGACACCTGGGTCACCGCCGGCGAACCGGACACTCACGCAGCAACCTGCCTCAACCACCGGTTCCCTCGGCCGCCCCGTCCGGGGTGAGGGCCCCACCGTGCGGGTCTGTGTCCAGGAACACGTGCTGGTGGCCGTGGCCGGCGTCGACGCTGACCTGGTCGAGCTGGGTCGCCGCCACCGACCAGATCGTCGCGGCCTCGGCCGCCTGCCGGGCCGCGACATCCAGCACGGCCGCCCGCTGCGCGGCCGGAACGCCGGCGGCCAGCGCGTACGCGTCGACAGCCAGCGACGCCTGCTGGACCGCTGCGCGCAGCCCGCCGCGCGCCACGTTGGTGGCGGTGGTCCCCGACGGCGGGTCGGCGAACGGTTCGGCCGCCCGGCGCATGACCTCCTGCCACTGGCGGGTCTGCGCGGCGTCCGGTGCGCGTCCGCCGGTCGTCTCCGTCTTGATGGCGGCCAGGACCGGGGCGACCTGGTCGCGGACGCGCCGCGCGGTCTCGGTCAACTCCACGATCTGCTGGGCGTCCCGCTTCGCCTCGGCCTGCTTGATGCTCGCGATGGTCGCCTCGGTGGCGTCCGGACGGCCCACCTGGTAGCCGACCAGTCCACCGAGCAACGCGGTAACCAGTGCGATCACGCCCGCGACGGCCGCGTACCGCGCGGTGCGGCGACGACCCACAGCGGCAGTGTCCAACTGGTAGGAGGGTCGGCCGGTGCGGCGCGCCATCGCATCTCCTCACATCGATGGGGTGGGGCCAAAGATTAGCCGCCCCTCGTGACGTCAGTCGATAGCGCCGCCGATACCCGCACCGGCACACCCGTGTCGGCGGGAACCGCTAGACCGGATAGCCCCACTCGACCAACGGCTTCTCCAGCACCCGTTCGATGGCGGTGACCTGCGCCGGGCTGAGTTCGCCCCGGTACGCCTCCGCCCGGCCCACGGTGAAGTCGTACCGGGAGAAGCCCTTCTCGAAGGCGGTCGACCAGCGCAGACCGAGGAAGTCGAGCATCCGGGCGACCTGCTCACGTGGCTGCTCGACCAGGTCCTCGTAGCGCACGTCGAGCCACTGGTCGGCCGGGTGCCGCAGCCGGGCCTGGGCGAAAGCCTCCATCAGCATCTTCCACCCCAGCGCGGCGAGCACCGGGAACGAACGGCCGGACTCGATCCACTCCTCCCGCAGGTCGGACGGGAGCGGGCCGTAGATCCAGTTGTCCGGCCCGCGCCACCCGTCCCACCAGCCCATCTGGAGCCACGAGTTGGCCACCGCGCGGCCGTCGCGGACCACGTTGACCACCCGCAGATCCGGGTACGCGGCGTGCAGCAGACCGGTGCGCGGCCACCCGGTGACGTGCTGCACCAGCTGTTGACAGCCCTGCCGGGCGATCCGCTCGTCGAAGAAGACCCGCAGCCGCCGGGACACGAACGGCGTCAGGTCCTCGGCGACCAGGTCCCGGCACGGCCGGGAGAAACCGGCGAGCACCTGCCGGTCGAGCAGGTGGTACGCCTCCGACGGCGCCACCCGGAGCCGACCCCGCTCCAGCAACCGTCGACTGTGTCGCAGCGAGGTCATCCCCGCCGGGCGTGGTGCCGAGCGCCGGTAGAGCAGGCCGTTGAACCGGCCCTTGGGGTTGAGCCGGGCCAGTTTGTCGTCCAGGCCGGAGACGAAGCCGACAGCGGGATGCCGGGAGAGCAACTCCTGGACCAGTGTCGAACCGCAGCGACCGGTGCCCACCACCAGTGAGAGCATCGTTCAGCCTTCCTGCCGGGTGGCGGGTGACGGGGAGACGGCCGGGTCCGCGGTGCGGCGGACGGCTGAGGAGGGCCGCTGCTCGTCGTCGGCCCGCTGGCGGAGCTGGGTGGCCGCCGGGCGGCGTAACGGGTAGCCGAAGCGGGTCAGGGCCACGGCGGTCAGCCCGGTCACCACTGCGTACGCGCGGGTGGTGAGCCCGGTCAGCCACTCGGTGTCGGCGACCACCTCGACCAGCCCGGTGCGGTGCCGCGAGGGGTTGCCGGCCACCGAGTGGGTGGGCCGGAGCCGCACCGTGGCCGGCGTCGGGAACGGAAGCTCGTCGGGGGTCGCGCCGACGAAGCCGGCGATCTGGGCGGTGGTGCCCGCCGGGTCGGCCACGAAGTCCTCGTACCGCACCCGCAGGTAGCGGCCCGGCGCACCGCGGCGACCACCCCACAGGCGTACGGTCGCGGTGTTCCAGACCAGCCAGAGCAGCGCGGCCTTGCCGACGGGTGGTCGGCTCATCAGCTGGTCGTCGGCGGGACCGTCCAGGAGGCGTCGACGACGCCAGGAGTACGCGGTCGCGCGCGGGTCACGCACCACGTGCAGGACGTACAGGTCGATGCCGGGCAGGCTGCCGAGCAGGGCGCCGTACGGCGGCAGCTTGGAGGAGTCGACGATGACACCGTCGGACCGGCCGGGCAGTGCGTGTTCGGCGATCGAGGCGTAGAGCCGGGCCAGGTGCCTGTCATCGGGGTGGCCGGGGACCGGCGGCTGGCCGCGACGGTGGCGGCGCAGCAGCGCTGGCAGCCGCCGCAGCCGCAGCCGCTGGGCCAACCGGGCGGCGATCCCGGCCGGGTCGGCGTCGCCCAGGTCGGCGCGCACGCGGGCCCAGAGCGGGCAGTCGCCCACCGGGGAACCGCAGCCGCACTGCCGGTTCTCCAGGATGCCGCGCCGCCACAGGTACCGCAGCTCGCCGGCCGCGAAGAAGCCCGGCAACTGGCCCAGGACGGTGGTCACCAGGGTGCTGCCGCTGCGACCGCTGCCGGCGAGGTAGAGCACCCGTACCCGGCTCACCGGGCCGCTCCCCCACCGGCCGTGGCGCGACCGGTCCGCCGCCGCGCCGGCAGCGCCGCGGCGGCCTCGGCGTACAGCCCGCGAATGCGCTCCAGGTGCCGGTCCGGCGCGAACTGGGCGGCGATCTTCGTTCGGCCGGCCCGGCCCATCCGGTACGCCCGCTGTGGGTCGGCCAGGATGTCGGTCAGCGCGGCGGCGAGGGCGGTGGGCTCGTCGGCGGCGACGATGCGCCCGTCCACCTCGGACTCGACCAGCTCGGGCAGCCCACCCAGATCGGTGGTCACCACCGGGACACCGCAGGCGAACGCCTCCAGCACCGCCATCGGTTGGTTCTCGTGCCACCGGGACGGGACGGCGACCACCGCCGCCGACCGGATCAGCTCGTGCAGGCGGGGCTTGTCGAGCCGACCGTGGAACCGGACCCGGCCGGGCACCCGCCGGGCGGCGAGCGCCTCCAGCTCCGGGCGGACCGGGCCGTCCCCGGCGACGTCCACGCAGACGCCGTCCGGCAGCGCGGCGGCGGCCTCGATCAGCACGTCGACGCCCTTCTCCGGGGCCAGCCTGCCGGCGAAGACGACACCGCCGCCGGGCGTCTGCTTGGCGGTGACACCGGTCAGGTCGACGAAGTGGTTGACCACCCGCAACCGGTCCGGGTAGACGCCCGCGCGGCGCATCACGTCGGCCAGGAACCCACTCGGGCTGACGAAGAGCTGCACCGGGTCGTACGCGTTGAGCCGCCGGTGCAACCAGGACTCGACGGCGAGCAGACCGCTGCGTGACAGCGAGCCGTCCTTGCAGCGGCGGCGGGCCGCCTGCAACGGGCCACCGGTGACGCACGCCTGGCAGGGCCGGCCCCGGTCCAGCAGTTGGTAACTCGGGCAGGCGAGCTTGTAGTCGTGCATGGTCAGCACGCACGGCACCCCGGCGGCGCGGGCCGCGGCGAGCACCGACGGGGAGAGCTGGTGGTAGATGTTGTGCAGGTGCAGCACGTCCGGCCGGAAGTCGTCGATCACCTGGGCCAGTCCGCGCCGGCTCGTCGGCGACCACAGCATCCGCCCGACGGCCACCGCCCGGGGCCGCACCCCGCTCGGCGCCGGCTCCAACTCCACTTCGGACGGGAACCGCGCGGCGTACGGCAGCGGCGACTCGTTCTCCGGGTGGCTCATGCCGAAGTAGGCGACAGTGTCGCCGGCGGCCCGTTGCAGGTCGGCGAGATCGAGCAAGTACCCCTCGGCACCGCCACGGCGGTAGAGGAACTTGTTCACATGCAGCACGCGCATCGACTCGGCCTGCTCACGTCGATCGGGCGAATCGGGCCCCGAGGTGATGACCGAGATCCGCCCGCCCCGGCCACGGCCCACGGTATGCAGGCCGGGTCAGCGAGTCCAGTTCACATTAGCCATGTGGCTGAACGGGTGATCTTCGTCTGCCCGTGCGGTCCGCAGCCTGGCCTCCCGCCATGATCTCCCGATAGCCTGGCTGCCGCCGGTCGTACCCGCTCTGCTGCGGGGCCGGGCCGGTGCCCCGACAAGGAGGACCCGTGGCAGCCGACGACGAGGTCTCCGCGCTCGCGTACACCGCGCGGCGGGTCCGGCGGCACCTGCGCTGGGCGCGTACCGAGGGGATCGGACGGCTGATCGAGGAGGACCGCCTCAACCCGGTCGACCGGATCGGCACGGCACTGGCGAAGCGACGCTGGCGGCGGCGGACCGGCCGCACGCCCGGCTCGGCGATGCCGGTCTACCTGGTCGGCCTGCAACGCTCCGGCACGAACATGCTGGTCCGCGGCCTGGACGCCGCACCCGAGGTCGAGGTCCGCAACGAGAACGACAGCACCCTCTTCCACCGCTTCCAACTCCGCCCGGACCCGGTGCTGACCGCCGTCATCCAGCGCAGCCGTCACGCGTACGTCCTGGTCAAGCCGCTCTGCGAGAGTCACCGTGTGGACGAGTTGCTGGCCCTGCCGGGGCTGACCCCCGGGCGCGCGCTCTGGGTCTACCGCGACGTCGACGACCGGGCCCGCTCCGAGGTCGCCAAGTTCGGGGACGCCAACCTGCGGGCCCTGCGGGCGATCGCCGACGGCAGCATCGGGCGACGGTGGCAGGGGCAGCGCCTCGACGCCGACGCCGTCGAGCTGATCCGGGCCCACGACCCGCAACGGTTGGATCCGCACAGCGGCGCGGCGCTGTTCTGGTACGTCCGCAACTCGCTGGTCTTCCGGCTCGGCCTCGACCGGCGCAGCGACGTGTTGCTGTGCCGCTACGACAGCCTGGTCGCGGACCCCGCCGCACAGCTTCGGCGGCTCTGCGCCTTCCTCGACTTCCCGTACCACCCACGGCTGCACGCGCACATCGGCCCCCGCCAGTCACACGGTGCGGCGGAGCACCGGCGGCTGCCGATCGACAGGCGCGTGCGGGCCCGCTGCGACGAGCTGACCGACCGGCTCGACCGCGCCGCGGCCGACGCCCGACCCGAGACCACGAAGGCGGCCGACAGTGGCTGAGACCGGAACCCGTACCGCGCCGATCTTCCTGGTCGGCTGCCAGCGGTCGGGCACCACCATGGTGCGTCTCGTCCTGGACTCACACTCGCGGATCAGCTGCGGCCCGGAGACCCGGTTCCTGCCCGACCTGCGACGGATCGTCGGCCGGGACTGGGAACGGCTGGCCCGCTTCGGGTTTCCGCGCGAGGACTGGCTGCGCCGGATCCGGGACTTCTTCGGCGGTGTGCACGCCGACTACGCCGCCGCCCGGGGCAAGGCCCGGTGGGCCGACAAGACCCCGCTGTACGCGATGTCGCTGGACTTCGTCACCGAGGTCTTCCCGGACGCCCAGATCGTGCACCTCATCCGGGACGGCCGCGACGTGGTGGTCTCGCACCGCAAACGGTTCGGCTACTGGTCCGCCGTGAAGTGCGTGGTGAAGTGGCCGCGCTACATCCGGGCCGCGCGGGCGGTCGGCGCCACCCTGCCGGCGGACCGCTACTACGAGCTGCGCTACGAGCAGGCGGTCAGCGAGCCGGAGAAGACGATGCGGGCCCTGTTCGAGTTCCTCGGCGAACCGTGGGAGGACGGCATCCTCGACTACGACAGCAAGCAGCACGACGTGGCCCAGAAGTACACCACCGAGGCGGAGCGACGACGGGCGGCGGCGAGCGTCACCGAACCGATCTACGGCTCCCGGGTGGGCACCTACCGCCGCGAACTCGACCCGTTCCTGCGCCTGCTGGTCTGGGTCTTCTCCGGTCCGACCCTGCGCGCCCTGGGTTACCGGTGACCCGCCCGAGCCGGCGGCGCGCGATCGCCACCGTCGCCATCGCCGCCACCCTCCTGCTCACCGCCGGCTGCACCGGCGGCGACAACGATCCGCCGCCGGCCGCCACCCCCTCCGCGACGGCGGCACCCGCAACCGGCGCGCCGGCGCGCACCGGCGAGCAGGTGAGCAACCCGTTCGGCGCGCACTGGGACTGGTCGCGGTTTCAGCAGTTCGGGCCGTACCTGCGCCGGCTCGCCGGTTCGGCGACGTACGAGGAGATCTCCTGGTGCGAGATCGAACGGACCCCCGGTAAGGCGGACTGGGCCGGGCTGGACGAGATCGCCACGCGCAGCCGGGACCTGGGCATCACACTGCACCTGAAGATCCGCACCGGTGTGTGCTGGGCGACCGGTGGCACCGCACGCTACACCCGGGGCGCGGCCAACAAGACCGAGTCGGCGATGCCCACCGACCTCGGCGCGTACCAGCGGTTCGTCGGCGAGGTGGTGCACCGCTACGGCCCGTACGGGGTGCGGGAGTACGCGATCGAGAACGAGGTCAACGCGCCGAGCTACTGGGCCGGCAGCCCCGAGGACTACGCGCGGCTGCTCCGGGCCGCCGCCGAGACGATCCGCGCGACCGACCAGAAGGCGCGGGTGGTCGACTCCGGCATCAGCAGTGTCGCGTACGGCATGGGTGTCGCCGACCGGCTGCTGCGCGCCGATCGGGTGCCCGAGGCCGTCGCCGCCTATCAGGCGTACTTCCAGCGTCGGGTCGGCACCCGGGGGCAGCAGATTCCGGCGGTGACCGGGGAGGCGCAGCTACGTCGGGCGCTCGGCACCGAGACCAACAGCCGCAACCTGCGTTTCCTGGCGGTGACCGAGTCGCTGCTGACCGACCGCACCGTCGACGTCCGGCAGGTGCACTTCTACGAGCACTTCAGCGGGGTGGCCCCGCTGCTGGACTACCTGCGCGCCACCACACCGCCGGGCACCCCGATCCAGGCGTGGGAGGTCGGTCAGTTCTGGCGCGACGGCGACGGCGACCCGGCCAGCCGGGCCACGGAGATGGTCAAGACGGTCACCCTGCTGGCGGCCGGTGGGATCGGTGAGATCAGTTGGTTGCCGTTGGCGTACAACCCGAACAACGCGGCCGGCAGCGAGGTCCGCTACGGCCTGCTCGACCCGGACGGCACCGAACGGGAGGCCGGCCGGATGCTGGCGGCCCTGGCCGACGCCGCCCGGGACGCCACCGTCACGCCGCTACCCGCCTCGGTGGCCGGCAGGCTGAACGGGGTCGCGTTCGTCCGGGGTGGTCAGAGCACGCTGGTGCTCTGGTCGGCGTCGAACACGCCGGTGACGGTGCCCGCGGCACCGGGCGCCCGGGCCGGGGCGGTGGGTTCCCCGCTGGGCGTGGCCGGCGGCGGCACCACGATCACCGACGTGCCCGTCCTGCTCCGCGCCGACCAGCCGGTGGACCGGGTCCTCGCCGCCGTCCGCTAGGGCCTGTTTCATAAGGGTGGCCGAGCCGAGGCGGAGTCCGGGCGGCGATCCGGCAAGGCGCGGTTTCGTCCGGATACCGGTGTCGTATCCGGACGAAACCGCAACGCCGCCGGTCGTCGTCTCCCGCAGGGCCGGGGTCAGCTCGGAGACGCCCGGGTCGACCCGGCGGGTGTGCCGGGTGAACGCCTCCGGGGTGAAGGCCGGCAGGCCGAGGAAGCGCACGATCTCGCCGTACGTGCCGGCCGGGTCGGCGTTCAGGTCTTCGGTCCGGGCAACGTGGATCCGCTCCCGGGGGACGTGCGCGAACCACCGGTTCAGCTGCTCGGCGTAGCGGCCCCGGGCAGCGTACGAGTGGTTACGCAACGCCCGGTGCGCGGCCGGGCTGTCCGGGCCGCGCCGCGTCGCCCTCGCCAGCCGCTCCTCCTCGGCGTCCAACGCGTCGGCGAAGGAAAGCGGTTCGACGCCGTACGAGCGGGTGTGCAGGTAGTGCGAGTAGGCCCGCTGCACCGGGTCGCGCAGCAGGACGACGAAGCGGGCCTGCGGCAGGGCAGCCGCGACCCGGGCCGGCACGCTCGGATGGAACAGGTAGTAGGGGCTCGCCTCAAACGTGCGCTCCCCCGGGGCGAGGCGCGGGAAGTGCCCCCGGTACCACCGCGCCCCCCGAGCGTGGTGGACGCTGAAGTACTGCAACTCCTTGCCGGTGGGCACCCGGACCCGGGGATGCGCGGCGAGGTGGTGGTACAGCGACGTGGTGCCGCAGCGCTGCGCGCCGATCACCAGGAAGTCCGGCAGCGGTCCCGGCTCCCCCGGTCGCGCCGCCCGTCCCCAGGCCCGTGCCGTGCGCACCCCCCGACGCAGCCGGTCGGTGACCTGACGCCGTGCGCCGCCGCTCACGAGCGCGCCCCGCGCTGGCCGGCACCCGCAGCGGCACCCACCCCGTCGGCCGGTTCGGCGGGGTCGGCGGCGGCACGTCGACCGCCTCGGCGGGTCACCGCGCGCAGCACCATGACGTCCTCCCGACTGAGCCCGAGGGCGAACACCACGGCCAGGTACGCCACCATGATCGCGGCGAGGCCGACAACGAGTTGCGCGGTCCACCCCTCGACCAGCCAGCGCACACCGAACCCCACACCCATCGCGACCAGCGCGGCGACCAGGCCCTTGACCATGCCCGCCGTCACCGGCACCGTGTGCACCTGCGCTCGCACCTGCCAGACCCGGGCGACGTTCACCGCCGCCAGCGACACCGCCCAGGCCACCGCCGCGCCGAGAATGCCGTACGCCGGGATGAGCCAGAGGTTGAGCAGAACGTTGAGCAGCAGGGCGGCGAGGTTGTCCATCATGTTCACCGAGACCCGGCCGGACATGTTCAGCAACGTCCCGCAGGGCCCGGTCGCGGCGTTGACCAGCTGACCGAGCGCCAGCACCACGGTGACCGCCGCGCCGCCGGCCAGGCCCGGCCCGCCGACCAGCCGCAGCAACTGCTCCGGGAAGACCAGTAACGCCACGAAGGCCGGCAGCGACAACCGCAGCACCCAACCGGTGGCGACCCGGTAGATGCGGCGCACCTCGTCCAGTCGACCCTGGTGGTAGAGGTGCGCCAGGTGCGGACCGAACGAGGCGTTGACCGGTGCCAGCACGAACACCGCGATGGTGACCAGCCGGGTCGCCACGTGGTAGACGCCGATCGCGTCGGGACCGTAGTCGAAGAAGCCGAGCAGCAACGCGTCCACCCAGATCAGCCCGGTGGACGACAGCGAGGAGACCCAGCTGACGGTGGAGAACCGGAACAGCTCCCCCGGCCGGTACGCGGGCCGGGCGGCGGGCACCCGGCGCACCATCCGGGCGAGCGCCACCAGGGCGAACGCTGCGGCGCTCCAGCTCGCCACCACCAGTGCCCAGAACGCGCCGGTCAGGCCCGCCCCCAGGGCGAGTGCCAGCGCGGTGAGCGCCAACCGGGCGGCCGGCTCGTAGACCTGGCCGATGAGCGCGTAGGCCCGTTGGGTGCGCCAGCCCCGGGTGGCCGCGAGCGCTGCCTCGCACACCGTCGAGGCGGGCAGGCACAGCGCCACCAGCCGTAGCCCGGTGGTGAGCTGCGGGTCGTGCAGGGCGTCGGCGAGCCACGGCGCGCCGACCGCCAGACCAAGGGCGATCACCGTGGACGCGGCCGCCGAGATGCCGATCCCGAGCCGGATCGCGCCCCGGAGGGCGGCCGGCTCGTCGTCGGCGAGATGCACCGCCACGAACCGGGTCAGCCCGGCCCGGAAACCGGAGAGCGAGAGCAACCCCAGCAGCGACAACACCGCGTAGACCTGGGCATACCGGCCGAGTTCGGGTACCCCCAGGGCCCGGGCCAGCAACAGCATGACCAGGAAGAGCGCCACCTGGCTGAGCACGGCGCTGGCCAGGTTCAGCACACCGCCGCGGGCCATACCGCGTACCTGCTGGTCGCCGGCATCCGGCGCGGCCGGCGGCCGGCCGGTCACCTCGCGCACCCGGCGGCCCGTTCTCCGATGGTCACGGCCGTGCCGCGGTCACGGTCTCCGCCGGCAGCGCGGGGGCCGCGGTGCTCGCGGCCGCCGGGCGGGTGGCGGCTCGGCCCCGCGAAAGCAGTTCGAGTACGCCCACCAGCAGCACGCCGAGCAGCAGACCCGCACCGCCCACCGGCAGGGCGGTACGCACCAGCTCGGTCAGCCGGCTCACCTCGTGCGCCTCGCCGATGCTGGTCACCTGCTTCGGGTCGGCGGCCTGGGCCTGCGCCCGCGCCGCCTGCAACCCCTCCCGCGCCTGGGACAGCGCGTTGGTCGCCGCGTCCCGTTGGGCGAGCAGCGCCTGGTAGTCGGGGAGTTTCGGCCCCAGCTCGTCGAGCTTCTTCTGGGCGGCGGTGATCGCGCTCGTCGCCGCGTCGACGCCACGGCCGTTGCCGACCGCCTGCATGGAGAGCTGCTGCTGGCGCAGGCTGGTCAGCTCGCCCAGCGTCGCCTGGTAGATCCGGTCCGGCTGGGAGACCTTGTTCGCCTTCTCCCACTCGCCGATCGCCCTGGTCGCCGCTGTGACATCGGCGTTGGCCGCCTCGACCTCACCGGTGGCGATGCCGACCTGGGAGGAGAAGAGGAACGCCAGCGCCCGGGTGGTGGTGGCGGTCAGCACCGGCGCGACGGTCGCCCGGTCACCGGCGGTGTACGTCACCTCCAACTGGCTGCTCGCGCCGACCTGGCTGATGGCGAGCCCGTCGCGCAGCCGCTCCGGCGGCACCCCGGTGTCAGCGGCCACGTCGGCGAGGACCCGGGGTGAGGTGACCGCCGCGCCGAACGCCGCGACGAACTGGCTCGCCGCCTGCGTACCGGTGTACTGCGTCCCGGCCGTGCCACCCACCAGGGCCGGCGCCGCCACGTACGCGGTTCCGCTGAACTGCTGTGGCGCGAGCAGGACGATGGCGGCCGCGGCCCCGGTGGCGAGTACCGGCACCCCCACGAGTACCCAGAGGCGCCGCCGGGCGACCCGCAGGTAGTCGACGATCTCCACTTTTTCCCCAATGCTGTCGTTCAGTCAAACCGGGACGGACGTGCGTCGTGGCTGCTCGCCGGTCAGGTGCGGAGCCGGTTGGCGGGCGATCACACTGGCCGCCGCGGCGAACGCGACGAAGTACCAGAGGGTGACCACGTTGGATATCACGTTGGAGGCGGCGCTGACCGCCACGAAGGCGGCGGCGCAGCCGGTGAACCCGACCGCGACGCCACGCTCGAAGCTGCCCGGAGGGGCCCGCCGCAGCGCGGTCCGGGCGGTGTACAGAAAGGCGAACAGCATCAGCAGGTACGCCCCGAGACCCAGCAACCCGGTCTCCACGTACGCCCGCAGGAAGTCGTTGTGCGGCTTCTTCGCCTCGTCGGTCTCGCGCTGGGTCATGTTCGGTCCGATGCCGGTCACCGGGTTCCGGTCGGCCAGCGTGACGATCTCGGTCCAGTAGCTGATCCGCCACTGCAGGGTGTTTCCGGTCGGGTCGCCACCGACCGCGCGGGACACGCCGAGTTGGGCGAACCGTTCGCCGACGGCGGGCACCAGTGCCACCCCGGCGACCGCCACCACGCAGAGGGTGACCAGCATCCGCTTGCTGCGATGCAGCACCGCGACCACGATCAGGCCGATCGCCGCGCCGAGCAGGGCGCTTCGGGTGTTGGTGAGCAGCAGGAACAGCAGCGAGAGCGCGAGCAGCACGCCGAGGGACGCCCGCAGTCGACGGTCCAGGAAGCGGTACACCGCGAACCCGAAGATCACCATGAACATCAGGTACCGGCCGAACGTGGTCGACTGGCTGAACGTGCCGCTGATCCGGGTGAAGTCGCCCTTCACCTCGGCCGGCGGGTTGCCCAGCAGCGACAGGACGACGGTGTAGCCCAACGCCAGCACCAGTGAGGCGTAGCAGGCGAGCAGGACCCGACGGATCGCCGCGGTGTCCGGCATGAGCTGTTCCAGCACCACGAACATCACCACCACGGTGAGGATCCGCAGCGCCTCCAACAGGCTGTTCGCCGGTCGGCTGGCACCGAGGGCGCTGACCACGCTGCTGGCACCGACGAGCAGCATCGCCCAGCTCAGCGGGGAACCGCGCAGCCGCCCGTGCCGGCTGAGCTGTGCGGCCAGCCAGAGCCCGGCGGCGAGGAGGAACAGCACCGCGAGCAGTGTGGAGGGGTCCGCCGCCCGGGCCGTTCCGGCGGAGTTGGCCTGGCCGGCGCTCGGTCCGGTCAGCTTGAACAGGTCCACGCAGGAACGCACCGCGAGCATCAGCAGCACGTACCCGGCGAACCGGGTCAGCGCGAGCACGGCCACCGCGATCCCCGCTACCACCGCGAGTGGCAGCACCATGCCCCGACGGTCACCGGCCGCCATGGAGACACCGGCGATTACCGCCACGACCGCGGCGGCCAGCGCCGCGCCGCCGGTGAGGAGGCGGGTCGGGTCGAGCCGCCTGGTCATGAGCGGAGTGACCTGCTGCGTGTGTTGTTCCACTGATCCCACTGAACTGAATCGGCGCTGCCCGGCCGCTGCCGGGCGCGGCCAACCGATGTCCTCCCGGCACAAGATCGGTTCAATCTAGCCCTGTCCCCTCGACGGTAGAAGGGGCCGTTGCGCCGACTGTTGCGTCCTCCGCCGGGTTGACCCCCGCTCCCCCGGCGAACACCGCCCGGTCAGTCGGCGGCCGCCGCGCGTCGTGCCCTGCCCCGTCGTCCCGGCTCCGGTGCCAGGCGAAGGTAGAGCTGCTCCAACTCGCGGGCGGCGGTGTCCCAGCTGTACCTGCCGGTGACCCGCTCGCCCAGTGCCACGGCACCGGCCCGTTCGCCCGGCAGGTCGGCGAGCAGCGACGTCAGCGCCCGGAACAGGTCGTCCTCGTCGCCGTCGCGGAACAACCGCCCTCCGGCGGCGTCGGCGCTCAGCACCTCGACGTGCGGCGCGATGTCGCTCGCGACGATCGGCAGCCCGTACGCGGCAGCCTCCAGCAACGTCAACGGCAGCCCTTCCAGCCGGGACGGTTGGACGAATCCGGCCGCACCGGAGTACAGCTCGGCGAGCAGGTCGCCGTAGGCGAACCCGGTGAAGACGATCCGGTCGTCCGCCCCGGCTTCACGGCGCAGCCGGTCCACGAAGTCGTCGGTGAACGACGACCCGCCGACGATCGCCAGGCGCATCGGGGTCTCGGTGCGCCGGAAGGCCCGGATCAGCAGGTCGGCCGCCTTCTCCGGCACCAGCCGCCCGACCAGCAGCAGGTAGCCGCCGGGGGTCAGCCCGAACCGGTCCTGGATCTGCCGGGTCCGTGCCGTTCGGGCCGGGTTCACGCCGTTCGGGATGTAGGTCGTCGGGCTGCCGAACCGGGTGCTGTAGTGGGCGGCGAGCCCCTGGGAGACGGCCACCCGCTGGTGCGGGACGTACCCGCTGAACCAGTGGGCGCTGCCCAGCACCGCCCGGGCGGCGAGCCCCCACTTGCCCCGCTGGTTGTCCAGTCCGTGCACTGTCAGCACCACCCGCGCCCGGGACAGGGCGCGCGGGAGCGGGGCGACCAGGGCCGGCCCGAGCCCGTGGTAGTGCACGATGTCGGGCCGCGCGGTCATCGCCGCCATGGTCGAGGTCGCCGCGTGCACGATGGCGTCGAGGTGCTTGCTCGCGATCGTGTGGGTCTGGCGCAGCCGCACCCCCCGGTAGCCGTCGGCGGGTGTCTCGCCGTAGCTGCGGCGGCAGTAGACGGTGACCTCGTGCCCGTAGCCGGCGAGCCGGCTGGCCATCTCCTCCACGTGCCGTTCGATCCCGCCGTAGGTCGCCGGCATCCCCTTCTGGCCGATCATCGCGATCCGCAGCGGACGCCAGCTCGCGCCCGCTGCGGCGCTGTCCCGTCCGGCGGCCCACGCGTCGAGCGCCTGCCGCGCCGCGACACCCTCGCCCCGCTGCCGGGGAATCGCAGAATGTCCGGTGCCCTGGTCCACATTGTCGGTCTGCAGGTCGGGGTGGGCCACGATGACTCCCTGCGTGACTAGGTGCGCGCCCGCGCCCGGGCAGATCAACACCTTGCCATGAACGGGCCCGTCCGCCAGCCGATCATCCAGACAAAAAAATCATCGGTGGGATTCGTGGCTCGTGACATGCCATCCGGATGACATCTACGCGGACGGCTGTCAAACCAGGTCGACCAGCGGATGAACAGCCGCAACGGCTTGCGTCCCACCGCGCGCGCCAGGCGGCCGGGTGTCAGTGGCGGGGCGACGATCCGCTCGGTTCGGACGCTCTCCTGGTGTGCAGGACGGTCAGCGTCACGGTGATCGCGGCGGCGACGCCGACGCCGGCCCAGAGCAGCGGCCTGGTCCGCAGGTCGTCGGGCAGTTGCTGACCGAGGACGAAGACGCCCATCACCACCACGAACCAGCCGAACGCCTTGCGCAGGATGTCCGCCGGGATCCGCTCGGTGAGTCGTCCACCTGCCAGGCTGCCGGCGACGGCAGCGACGGTGACCGCTGCCGCGAGGCCCCAGTTGATGTCCACTCCGGCCAGATAGCCGGCCAGGCCGGCGAACGACTTCATGGCGATGACCACCAGCGAGGTGCCGACCGCTACCGGCATCGGCAGGCCACCGAGCAGCGCCAGGGCGGGCACCACCAGGAAGCCGCCGCCCGCGCCGACCAGGCCGGTCACCAGGCCGACCACCACACCGTCGAGGATCACCCGTGGCACCGGCAGCTCGTGTGGCACCACGGTGCCGGCGGCCTCGCGTCGGCCACGGATCATCGCCACCGCGGTGGCCAGCATCATCACCGCGAACCCGGTGAGCAGGATTCCGGCGGGGATGAGCCCGGCCAGGCGACCACCGGCGTAGGCGCCGGTCATGCCGGCGAGACCGAAGATCAGGCCGGTGCGCCAGCGCACCCGGTGGGCGCGGACGTGCGGGATGACGCCCACCAGGCTGGTGGCGCCGACGACGAGCAGCGACGTCGCGATGGCCTCCTTCGCGGGCAGATCGGCGACGTAGACCAGCAGCGGTACGGCGAGGATCGAGCCGCCCCCGCCCAACAGCCCGAGGCTGACCCCGATCAGCACGGCCAGCCCGACGGTCAGCGCCACTGTGGCGGTCATGCCCGCTCCACGGGGCTCCCACGCAGCTGGCCCATGACGGTGTCGAGGTCGCGGCTGGCACCCCGGTTGTAGGGCAGCTTGCCGAGCAACATCCCCATGGCGCAGGTGTTGGTGACGGCAGCGACGGTCAAGCCGGCGCCGATGGCCCCGGCCACCCACTTGAGCTGCGGCACGAACACCGAGGCGAGAATGCTGACCAGCACGATCGAGCCGGCCACCAGGCGGACCTGACGTTCGAGGTCCCAGCGGGGCACGCCCCGCGTGACCGGCGCGTCGGCCGCCTGCCAGGACATGATGCCGCCGTCCAGCACCGTCAGGTTGGGCAGGCCGACCCCCGCCAGGGCCTGCTGGGCCTGGCGGGCGCGGGCACCGGAGCGGCAGACCAGAACGACGTCCTCGTCCAGCTGGTCGCGCAACTCCCGGCGGTGCTCCTTGAGCAGGTCGAGCGGCACGTTGTAGGAGCCGGGGATGTGCGCCGTCTCGAACTCCGCCGGGGTACGCACGTCCAGCACCCGGGGCGCATGACCGGATTCGATCAGTTCGCGAAGGCCGGTGGCGTCGAGCGTGGCAGGGCGCGCGGTCTCGGAAGTACTCACTTACTCCGCTTTCTTGGATGGGGTGTCAGCTGTCACGGCAGGGGAAGCCGGCCGGCGGCGGTGGCGTCGGCCGGTGGTGCGGACTGTTCCGGTCAGGCAGCGGTGACCAGGTCCAGGCCGGCGGTCCGGGCGTGCCCGAACGCGTCGTCGACCACGACCACCTCGCGGCCGGCGTTCGTCAGGAGAGAGGCGGCGACGGTGGCCCGGTAGCCCGAGCCGCAGTGCACCCAGACGGTGCCCGTCGGGACGTCGGCCAGCCGCCGGGGCAGGTCGGGCAGCGGGATGTGCGCGGCGCCGTCAATGTGGCCGGCCCGCCACTCGTTGGTCATCCGCACGTCGAGGATCACGTCCGCGCCGGGCAGACCGGCCGGGATCTGGCCCTTCCGCGCCGCCGCGAGGGCCCCGAAGTCCGCCATCCGCAGCTCGCGCAGCTGACCGGGGTCAGTCGCCCAGCGCGTGGCGTCGCCGGTGGCCTGCGCGGCGGGACGGTCGATACCGATGCGGACCAGTTCACGTTGGGCGTCGGCGACCTGCTGCGGTGTCTCGGCGAGCAGGGTGATCGGCACCCCCCACTCGATCAGCCAACCGAGCCAGGTGGCCATCGGACCGTCCAGACCGAGACTGACAGTGCCGGCCAGGTGCGAGGCGGCGTACGCCTTGCGGTGGCGCAGGTCCACCACCCACTCCCCTGCTGTCATCCGCTCGCGTAGTTCGGCGGCGTCGGCGCGGGTCACCGGCGTGAGGTCGACCGGGGCCGGGCCGGCGGCGTTGGCCACCCCCATGTGGGCGTAGTACGCCGGGTAGGCGTCGAGGCCGGCGAGGGTCTCGGTGACGAAGTCGTCAGCGGCCAGGCGCAGGACGGGGTTCTTCTCCTTCTCCCGGCCGATGGTCGACTCTGGAGCGTCGGCCTGACTGGCCGAACAGAAGCTGCCGAACCCGTGCGTGGGCCACACCTGCGCACCCTCGGGCAGCAGATCCGCCAGCCGTTTCGCCGAGGCGTGCTGCTGCTGGGCCAACTCGTGGGCGTGCTGCTGGCCCAGCAGGTCGGTACGGCCCGTCGTGCCGAACAGCAGCGACCCGCCGGTGAAGACGCCGGTTGCCTCCCAGCCGCCGTCGGTGGCCACGTCCAGGACGTACGACAGGTGGTGGAAGGTGTGGCCCGGCGTGCCGATCACCCGCAGGCGCAGGGAGTCGGAGACGCTCACCTGGTCGCCGTCGGCGACCGACGTCCGCGCGAAGCCGACCTCGTCGGCCCCTGCCACCAGGTAGTGCGCGCCGGTGATCCGCGCGAGTTCCAGCCCGCCGGAAACGTAGTCGTTGTGCAGGTGCGTCTCCAGGACGTGGGTGATCCGCACGCCCTTCTCCCCCGCCAGGTACATGATCCGGTCGATGTCGCGCTGGGGGTCGACCACGATCGCGACCTGCCCGTCCGAGGCCAGGTAGCTGCGATCGCCGAGGGCGGACGTGGCGACGACGGAAACCTCAACTGACATGTCCTGCGCTCCTTTCCGGATACCCCGGGGGGTATGTGGACGACACACTGCTGCCTGGTTCTTCACCCACACTGTTCCCGCCCACACCATTGCCAGTCGGCGCGGCGGACCCTCGGGCACGATGAGCCCGCCGCGCCACACCTCGACGGGACGGTCCGGGCCCGCCCCCGAGAGGGCGAACCCGGGAACGCCTCAGGCGAGAGCCAGGAAGAGCTTCTCGAGCTCCTCCTCGGTCATCTCCGGCTCCTCGCCACGGTCACGCGCGGCCCCACAGTGCCGCATGCCCGACGCGATGATCTTGAAACCCGCGCGGTCGATCGCCTTCGACACCGCCGCCAGCTGGGTCAGCGCCTCGCGGCAATCCTGACCGTTTTCCATCATCTCGATAACCGCGTTGAGCTGCCCACGCGCCCGCTTGAGCCGGGTCAGCGCATCCGAGGTCATCTCCGGTCGAAGCTTCATCGGCACCTCCTGGAGGCAACCATACCCCCGGGGGTACCCACCCTGCCAACAGTAGCCGAGAAAACGGCCATATCGGGTGTCATATGCCGAAAGAGCCCCGGCCGATCACAGCGGATCGGCCGGGGCTCTCGGTGCTACCTGTCAGGCGAGATCGAACCGGTCCAGCTCCATGACCTTGGTCCAGGCGGTCACGAAGTCGGCCACGAACTTGTCGCGGGCGTCCTGGCTGGCGTAGACCTCGGCGAGGGCGCGCAGCTGCGAGTTGGACCCGAAGATGAGGTCGACCGCGGTGGCGGTCCACTTCAGCTCGTCGGTGGCCAGGTCGCGGATCTCGTACACGTGCTCCTCGGACTTCGACGCGCTCCACCGGGTGCCCGGCGAGAGCAGGTTGGCGAAGAAGTCGTTGGTGAGCACGCCCGGCCGGTCGGTGAGCACACCGTGCCGGCTGCCGCCGACGTTGGCGCCGAGGGAACGCAGACCGCCGATGAGGACGGTCATCTCCGGCGCGGTGAGGTTGAGCATGTAGGCGCGGTCGACGAGCAGCACCTCCGGCTGGGTCTTCTCGCCGGCACGCAGGTAGTTGCGGAACCCGTCGGCACGCGGCTCCATGACCTTGAAGGACTCGACGTCGGTCTGCTCCTGGGTCGCGTCGGTGCGGCCCGGCCGGAACGGCACAGTCACCTCGACGCCGGCGTCCCGCGCCGCCTTCTCCACAGCGGCCGAACCGGCCAGCACGATCAGGTCGGCGAGCGAGATCTTCGCCCCGCCGGCCGCGTTGAACTCCTGCTGGATGCCCTCAAGGGCGGTCAGGACGGTCGCCAGCTGCTCGGGCTGGTTGACCTCCCAGTTGCGCTGCGGCTCCAGGCGGATGCGCGCCCCGTTGGCGCCGCCGCGCTTGTCCGTGTAGCGGAAGCTCGCGGCGGAGGCCCAGGCGGTGGAGACCAACTGGTCGATCGTGAGCCCGGACTCCAGAACCTTCGCCTTGAGCGCGGCGATGTCGGCGTCACCCACCAGCTCGTGGTCGACGGCCGGCACCGGGTCCTGCCACAGCTGCGGCTCGGCCACCCACGGCCCGAGGAAGCGCTCGATCGGGCCCATGTCGCGGTGCAGCAGCTTGTACCACGCCTTGGCGAAGGCCAGCGCGAACTCGTCGGGGTTCTCCAGGAAACGGCGGGAGATCTTCTCGTACGCCGGGTCGACGCGCAGCGACAGGTCGGTCGTGAGCATCGTCGGCTTGTACTTCTTCGCCGGGTCGAACGGGTCCGGGATGATCGCCTCGGCGTCCTTGGCGACCCACTGCTTCGCGCCACCGGGGCTGGTGGTCAGCTCCCACTCGTAGCCGAAGAGGATCTCGAAGAAGCGGTTGCTCCACTGCGTCGGCACGTCGGTCCACGTCACCTCGAGACCACTGGTGATCGTGTCGCCGCCCTTGCCGCTGCCGTGGGTGCTCAGCCAGCCCAGGCCCTGCGCCTCCAGCGGGGCGCCCTCGGGCTCCGGGCCCACGTGGTTGTCGGCGACGCCGGCGCCGTGGGTCTTGCCGAAGGTGTGACCACCGGCGATGAGGGCGACGGTCTCCTCGTCGTTCATCGCCATCCGGCGGAAGGTCTCGCGGATGAAGTGCGCCGCCGCGGCCGGGTCGGCGTTACCGCGCGGGCCCTCCGGGTTGACGTAGATGAGGCCCATCTCGGTCGAGCCGACGCCGGCCGCCATCTCCTTCTCGGAGGCGTAGCGCTCGTCGCCCAGCCAGGTGTCCTCCGGACCCCAGAAGATCTCCTCGGGCTCCCAGACGTCCTCGCGACCGAAGCCGAAGCCGAAGGTCTTGAAGCCCATCGACTCCAGGGCCACGTTGCCGGCGAGCACGAGCAGGTCGGCCCAGGAGATCTTCTGGCCGTACTTCTGCTTGACCGGCCAGAGCAGCCGGCGGGCCTTGTCCAGGTTGGCGTTGTCCGGCCAGCTGTTCAGCGGCGCGAACCGCTGACCACCGTCACCGGCGCCGCCCCGGCCGTCCTCGATGCGGTACGTGCCGGCGGCGTGCCAGCTCATCCGGATCATCAGGCCGCCGTAGTGGCCGAAGTCGGCCGGCCACCAGTCCTGCGAGGTGGTGAGAACGTCGGTGATGTCGCGCTTGAGCGCCTCGACGTCGAGCTTCGCGAACTCCTTGGCGTAGCTGAAGTTCTCGCCCAGCGGGTTGCCCTTGTTCGAGTGGGCGTGCAGCACCGAGAGGTCGAGCTGGTTGGGCCACCAGTCCCGGTTGGTGCGCGGACGACCACCGGTCTTCGGGGTCGGCGAGTCGATCGCCGGGTTCTCACTCTCGCTGCCGTGCGCGGTCACCGAGTCGTGCGCGACCGGGCAGCCGGCCGCTGCCTTCTGGTCCACGCCCTGCGCACTGGTGGGGCGGTTCTCCTGGGTGTCGCTCATGTGCTTCCTTCCGAGCTTGCGGATCTCTGGGGCGTGCGGTCGGTCGCGCAGTCGGGGCAGGTGCCCCAGTAGACGACCTCCGCCTCGTCGACCACGAAACCGTGGTCGCCCGAGGCGGTGAGACAGGGGGCGTGACCGACGGCGCAGTCGACGTCGGCGATGGTGCCGCAGGAGCGGCACACGACATGGTGGTGATTGTCCGCGACCCGGGACTCGTAGCGGGCGGTCGCCCCGGCGGGCTGGATGCGCCGCACCAGCCCGGCGTCGGTGAGCACGCGCAGCACGTCGTACACCGCCTGGTGGGAGACCGTGGGGTGACCCGCCCGGACCAGCGAGATCACCGCCTCGGTGCCGATGTGCGGGTGGTCGCGCAGCGCCGCGAGCACCGCCAACCGGGGCCGGGTCACGCGCAACGAGACAGCCCGCAGCTGCGCCTCGAAGTCGGACATCACGGGTACGAACACTAGCTCACTTTTTTGGAACGAATCAAGTTTTGGGCCGACCCGAGGTACCCCAAGGGTGGACGATTCACCCGAGGTTAACCTGCGGGGGAAGAAAAAGCGGACAGCCATGTCGAGAAGTCCCGACCGGCTCCGTCCCCGGGGTGAACGTGACCACGATGGGTCGCAGCCAGCTTCAAGGAGCATCACGATGGCCAAGTACCTGCTGCTCAAGCACTACCGGGGCGGCCCGGCGGCGGTGCACGACGTGCCGATGGACCAGTGGACGCCGGCGGAGATCTCCGCCCACATGCAGTACATGCGCGACTTCGCGGCCCGGCTCGAGGCGACCGGCGAGTTCGTCGACGGCCAGGCACTCGCCCCCGAGGGCACGTTCGTCCGGTACGACGGCCCGGGCCGACCGCCGGTCACCGACGGCCCGTTCGCCGAGACCAAGGATCTCATCGCCGGCTGGATGGTGATCGACGTCGACAGCTACGACCGGGCGGTCGAGCTGGCCGGGGAGTTGTCGGCCGCTCCCGGTGCCGGCGGCAAGCCGATCCACGAGTGGCTGGAGCTGCGCCCGTTCCTGAGCGAGCCGCCGACCATCACGGAGTGACAACTCCGATGGACGAGACGCTGCTGCGCAACCTCACGCCGAGCGTCCTCGGTATCCTCGTCCGCCGCGGAATCGACTTCGCGGCGGCCGAGGACGCCGTGCAGGACGCCCTGGTCGAGGCGGTCCGCGTCTGGCCGGTCGACCCGCCGCGCGACCCGTTGGGCTGGCTGACCACTGTGGCGTGGCGGCGGTTCCTCGACGCGGCCCGAGCCGACGCCGCTCGCCGTCGGCGTGAGGATCTCGTCGACGAGGAGCCGGCGCCGGGGCCCGCCCCCACCGTGGACGACACCCTTGCGCTCTACTTCCTCTGCGCCCACCCGTCGCTGACGGCGTCGTCGGCGGTAGCACTCACGCTGCGCGCCGTCGGCGGCTTGACCACCCGCCAGATCGCGCACGCATACCTGGTGCCCGAGGCGACCATGGCGCAGCGCATCAGCCGGGCGAAACGCACCGTCTCCGGGCTGCGGTTCGACCGACCCGGTGACGTCGCCACCGTGCTCCGCGTCCTCTACCTGGTCTTCAACGAGGGCTACTCCGGTGACATGGACCTCGCCGCCGAGGCCATCCGGCTCACCCGACAGCTCGCGGCCGCGATCGACCACCCCGAGGTGGCGGGGCTGCTCGCCCTCATGCTGTTGCACCACGCCCGGCGCGCCGCCCGTACCGCGCCCGACGGCACCCTCGTGCCCCTCGCCGAGCAGGACCGCAGCCGCTGGGACACCCGGTTGATCGCCGAGGGCGTCGAGATCCTCCAGGCGGCCCTGGCCCGCGACCAACTGGGCGAGTTCCAGGCCCAGGCCGCCATAGCGGCGCTGCACGCCGACGCGCCCACCGCCGCCGAGACCGACTGGGTGCAGATCGTGGAGTGGTACGACGAACTCGTGCGCCTGACCGACAACCCGGTCGTCCGACTCAACCGGGCGGTGGCGGTCGGTGAGGCCGACGGTCCCCGGGCCGGCCTGAGGGCTCTCGCGGCGCTGGACGACACACTGCCCCGGTACACGGCGGTGGCGGCGTACCTG
This sequence comes from Micromonospora parva, assembly GCF_000718515.1. Taxonomy (GTDB): domain Bacteria; phylum Actinomycetota; class Actinomycetes; order Mycobacteriales; family Micromonosporaceae; genus Micromonospora; species Micromonospora parva. Next base: position 62,024 of record NZ_JNZS01000033.1, read on the forward strand.
CACGAGCGCGACGGCGACCTGGCGACGGCGGCGCGGCGGTACGCCGAGGCGGCCCGGCAGGCCCCCAACCTCGCCGAACGCGACCACCTGACCCGCCAGGCCGCCCGGCTCAACGCGCTCGGGCGTCGCTGACCGGTCGCACCACGCGTCGTTGTCCGCACCATCTGCCACTGTCGGCGCACGAGATCCGGAAAGTCTCCGGAACTTTCAGCGATCTTCCGCCGAGCCCTCGCTCCGCCACTGTGAACGTCCGATGACCACCCTGCGCTCTGATCCACTACTGACCTGGATGAATGCGGAATCAGCGACGACGGCTGTGTTGCCATTGTGTTTCCGAAAATTGTTGACAAGCCGTGGACCGGGTCATACGGTCGCCATCGACGGCGCTCAATCGTCGTCAGCACCAAACCACCGCGACCCACTTCTCCGGTCGTCGTGCAGGACGACCGGCCCCACCACCAGAGCGGTATGACGCCGTGGCCCTTACCCGACCACCGGCAGCCTGCCGAGGCGTACCGCGCCGCTGGCCCCCCGCCAGCCGTCACGAGGAGGCAACAGTTCCATGACCGACACCAGCCACACCAGACCGAGAAGTCGCGGCCGCATGCGGTTGCTCCTCGGCGCCGCATGCACCGCCGTCCTGGCCGTCGCCGGCACGATGACGGCCACGAATGCGTACGCCGAGGCCGACCGGACGCTCACCTCGAACCTCACCGGCACGCACAACGGGTACTACTTCTCGTTCTGGAAGGACAGCGGCAACGCCAGCATGACGCTGCGCGCCGACGGCCGGTACACCAGCAGTTGGGACCGGAGCACCAACAACTGGGTCGGCGGCAAGGGTTGGGCCACCGGCAACCGACGGACGGTCAGCTACTCGGGCAGCTACAACCCGGGCAACAACAACACCTACCTCGCCCTGTACGGGTGGACCCGCAACCCGCTGGTCGAGTACTACGTGGTGGAGAACTTCGGCAGCTACAACCCGAGCAGCGGCGCCCAGCGGTTGGGCACTGTCACCACCGACGGCGGCACCTACGACATCCTCCGCAGCCAGCGGGTCAACGCCCCGTCGATCGACGGCACCCAGACGTTCTACCAGTACTGGAGCGTCCGCCAGCAGAAGCGCTCCAGCGGCACCATCACCACCGCCAACCACTTCGACGCCTGGGCCCGCGCCGGCCTGAACCTCGGCAACCACAGCTACCAGATCATGGCCACCGAGGGTTACCAGAGCAGCGGCAGCTCCGACATCACCGTCCGGGAGGGCGGTAGCGGCAACCCGACGTCCGGGCCCACCACCGGCAACCCGGGGACCGGCAACTGCACCGCGACGCTCTCCGCCGGCCAGCAGTGGGGTGACCGGTTCAACCTCAACGTCGCGGTCAGTGGCACCAACAACTGGGTCGTCAGCCTCGGCCTCGGTGGCGGCCAGAGCATCCAGAACAGCTGGAACGCCGCGGTGAACGGCAACAGTGGCACTGTCACCGCGACGCCGAACGGCAACGGCAACAACTTCGGTGTGACGATCATGGCCAACGGCAACTGGACCTGGCCGACGGTCACCTGTCGTACCAGTTGACGCTGAGCACCACCTGACACCACCTCTGGCGTGGCGGCCCCGGCCGCCACGCCAGAGAGGTACCCGGCCGCCACGCCTCGACGGTCCCGACGGGCGCGCCCCGGCCGTGACAGTCGCCGCCGTCCGCTAGACCGGCGGCGCGGCGCTCTCGCCGGCCACCGTCTCCCGCTCCGGCGATTCCTCAGTGTCGTCGGATTCCTCGCTGTCGGCCGCTGGTGCCTCGGTCGGCGCCACCGAGGATGGCGCCGTTGTTCCACCGGTCGGGTCGGTCGTCGGCTCCGCATCGGGGCTCTCGGAGGTGGTGGGTCCGGGCGCGTCCGAGGTGCTCGTGCTGGATGGTGTCGGTCGCCCCGCCGCCCCGTCGCCCGCCGAACGGCTGGGCGTCGGCGATCCGGGCGCACGCACCGGCACGCCTGCTGAACCGCGGTTGGCCGGTTCACCGCCGCCGGCGCCGGGCCCGGGCTCCTGCTGCGCGGGCGCCGTTGGCGACACCGAGGACGGCGCTCCGGGTGGCGTCGACGATCGCCCGGCCGGGCCCGGCATCATGCCGGTGGGATCGGCGAACACCAGGACGGCGGCCGCGGCGGCCATCGATCCGAGAAGCACCGCGAGCACCTTCGGCCCGGGGCCCCCCGACCGCTTCGCCGCGCCGCCGGCAACCGAGCGCCGGGCCGGGAAGCGCCCGGCCGCCGCCGCGATCGGCGCGCCGACGGCCGTCCGCACCAACTCATCGGACGGCTCCGCGAGCGTCTGCGCGGCGGTGGCCATCGCCGCCGCCGTCGGGAAACGGCGGGTCGGCTCCTTGGCCATCGCGGTGGCGACCAGGCGCTGGACCTCCGCCGGAACGTCCTCCGGCAGCGCCGGTGGCTCCTCCTCGAGATGGCGCAGCGCCACCGCGACGACGTGCTCGCCCTGGTGCGGGGGCCTACCGGCGAGGCAGTGGTAGACGACCGCACCGAGCGCGTAGATGTCGATCGCCGAGGTGGTCTCGTTCCTGGTGATCTGCTCGGGGGCCATGTAGTGGGCGGTGCCGACGACCTGGTTCGTGCCGGTCAGGCTCGCCGCCTCCGGCGTCACCGCGACGCCGAAGTCGACGAGTACGACGTGCCCGTCCGGCTCGATGATCAGGTTGCTGGGCTTCACGTCCCGGTGCACGAGGCCGGCGTCGTGTGCGGCCTGAAGCGCACGGGCGGTCTGCGCGGCGATCGACATCGTCTCGGCCACCCCCAGCCGGCCGACCTCGGCGATCCGCTCCGACAGGGGTTGTCCCTGCACACACTCCATCACGATGTACGCGAGGACCGGCGCGTCGGCCTGGGACACCTCGCCGTAGTCGTAGACCTGGGCCACGCCCGGGTGACGCAGGGCCGCCATGGCCCGCGCCTCGCGGCGGAAGCGCTCGCCGAAGCCGGCGTCGGCGACCAGCCGAGGTTGCAGCATCTTGACCGCCACGCAGCGGTCCAGGGTGTCGTCGACCGCCCGCCAGACGTCACCCATCCCACCGCTGGCGATGCTCTCGACCAGGCGGTAACGGCCTCCGATGACTTGCCCCACGCTCGGCATGACACGTTCGGTACCCCGGACTGCGCGATCTCAAGCACCGCGACGTCGCCTCGGGTGGTGGTGCCGCGTCGGGAAGCACCGTCAGCGCCGACGGTGCTGCGCCGGCCCCGCCGTTTCCGACGGGGCCGGCTCAACCGGGTCCGGTCAGCTGTTCAGCCTGGCCAGCAGGGCGGTGGCCATGCCCTGCTCACCCCGGGCGTTGGGATGGAACGGCGCGGCCGAGTTCTGCGGCACCAGACCCTCGACCCACCGGGTGCCGCTGCTCTTGCACGCGTCGCGGCCGATCGACGGGGTGTAGACATCGGCGTAGGTGGCGCCGTTGGCGCTCGCGGCGCCGGCCAGCATGGCGTTGAGCGACTTCTCGATGCCACGCAGGTACGGCACGTCCTGGTAGGCGATCGGGACGACCGGCCAGCAGCCGTAACCGGTGTCCGGCAGGATCGCCGGGTAACCGAGCACCACCACCCGCGCGTTCGGGGCGGCCCGCCGGACCGCCTGCAACACGGCGGTGACCTTCGGCGTGGCGGCGACGATCCGCGCCTGCAACTGGTCGACCCCTCCGGCGGTGTACCGGTTCTTGCACGGCGAGCCGAGCGGGCTGCTGACGCTGGCCTCCGCACAGTCGCCGATGATGCCGGCGAAGCCGATGTCGTTGCCGCCGATCTGCACCGTCACCAGCGAGGTGTTCGAGGTGACCGCGTTTAGCTGCGGCGGCAGCGTGATGCCCAGTGCGCCGCCACCGCCGTAGAGGATGTCGTCGGTGGTGGCGCCGGAGCAGCTCACGTCGGCGAACGACGACGAGCCGGCGGACGCCGCCACCAGCGACGGGTAGTTGCGGTTGGACCGCAGACAGTTGAGGTCGATCTGGGTGGGGACCAGCGGGCCTGAGGTGTACGAGTCGCCCAGCGCGACGTAACGGCCGGTGGGCACGGCCGCGCTGGCGGGGGTGGCGACGGTGAGCAGCACACCGGCGGTGGCGAGGGCGAGGGCGGCCAACCGGGTGGCTGCCCGCATCCGGGGCAGGCGGGGACGGGTCATGGAGGCTCCCAGGAGGGGATCAGGGGTGGTGGTGCCCGAGATCCTGTCGCCGCCGACCGCCCCCGTCAATATCGATCGGCCTCACTAAACACCCGTCCGGAGTGTGGGACGAATCGGTAGCCGTCAATCCAGCGGCGCATACCATCGGGCGCCGGTGACCCGGATCCGCCGGGACTGCTTACGGTTCCACTCCACCCGCATGCCGTGCTTGCGGAGCACCGGAAACGCGACCTCGTCCAGCAGTCGTTCCAGGTCGGCCTGGTAGCTGGCCTGCTGCTCGGCCTCCGACAGGGCGGCATAGGCGACCTCGTCGAAGTCGGCAGCGGGATAGACGCCGTAGCCGAGGTAGACCTCGCCGTCCTCGCTTGCGATCAGCGACTCCGTGTCCTGCTGGTGGTACCAGAGGAACCCGTGCCAGTGGCGGGAGTCGTCCCGCTCGTCGTGGATCTCGGCGCTCGCGCAGGTGCCGCAGCAACTGAAATCCTCCCGGGCCAACACCCCCAGCTCATTGAGCTCGGCGAAGGCACGGGTGAGGTTGCCGCGCACCTCACCCCACCCGCGCTGCTGCTCCCGCCGAAACGCCAACGCCGCCTCGTACGCCGTCCTGAGGTCGTCGTCGGTGGCACCGCACCGCTCGTCGGGGTCGTCGAAGACGTCGACGAACTCGTCCGGGTCGCTCTCACCCCGCACCACCCAGCCCCACAGCTCGTCGTCGACGGCGGTGCGGCCCGGCTCAGGGACCCGATCGGTGAGGAACCTGACGCCCTCGGGGCGGTCGTTGTACGTCCACTCAGTCACGACGAGATCTTCACATGGGCGTACGACTATCCCGGTCCGCGAGCGACCGGCCAGGAACGCCCTAGTTGCCGGCCGGCACCTGATCCTTGACCTCGTCGTAGCCGACCGGCGTCGGCGCCGTGCCCGGGGCGTAGATCACGCGGAGGACCCCGGTCGGGAACGCCTCCGAAGCCACGAGCCGCAGGTGGTACGCCGCGTCGCCCTCGTCGAACAGCCTGCGGCCCTTGCGCGCGGCCACCGGGTGCACCAGCAGGCGCAGTTCGTCGACCAGGCCCGCGGCCAGCAGTTGCTGCACCACCGAGATCGACCCCGGGATGAGGATGCCCCGGACGCCGGCATCGGCCTTGAGCGCGCTGACGGCGTCGAGGAGGTCCCCGTTGATCAGCTCCGAGTTGCGCCAGGAAAACTCCAGCGACTGACGCGAGACGACGACCTTGCGCATGTCGCCGAGTTGCTTGGCGAACGGTGCGTCTTCACCACCGGCGGCCTCCCGGTCGGGCCAGGCCCCGGCGAAGCTGTCGTACGTCTCGCGGCCGATGAGCAGCACGTCGGCGGTGTCGTAGTCCTCGGTGACGGCGCGTCCCATGTTCTCGTCGAAGTACGGGAAGTGCCAGTCAGGGTCGATCTCGGCCACGCCGTCGGCCGAGATGAACAGCGTGGAGATGACCTTTGCCATCGCGGGAGATCCCTTCGCGTCGGTGATGTCGACCGGCGCATCGTCCCAAACTCGTCGGCCACCGACAGCCCCGATGACGCGTGTCGTGTCCCGTCTTTTTGTCAGCCGGACGTCACGGGAGCGAGCCAGTGCCACGTTTCGAGCAGCTTCGACTGCCCCAACCCGTTCGTCCTCTCGACGACGTCATCGTCGCTTCGGAGGTATCCGGCGGACTCGGCGACCCGCTGCGAGGGCACGTTGCCCTGCACGATGCACAACCGTAGTCGGGTGAAGCCGAGCTCCTCGTGGCAGAACCCCGTCATCAACCGCAGCGAACGCGACGCCATACCCCGGCCGCGGTGGGCCGGGCCGATGGCGTACCCGAGCATCCCGGTCGCCACGTGCAGCGCGACGAGGCCGAGCGGCTCCCCGCCGTCGCGCGTCACGGCCAGGTCGACGACGCCCTGTGCGCGGCGTCGCCGGATCCTGCTGAGAAAGGCGTCCGCGTCGAACGGAGAGGGGATGTCGGTGTTCGCCGCGATGTCCGGCGCGTCGAAGAGGCCCGGCATGGACGGCAGATCCGCGTCGAGCCAGTCGCGCAGCACGATCCCCTCCCCCTTCACAACGAGAGGGAAGGCGGTGGGACCGACCGCCGGCGACGTCGTGGATTCGCAGCTCACACACCATCCTTGCACGGCTGTCAGCACCGGTCGGAACGGCGGGAACCGACCGGTTGCCGGTCGCGAGAGGTGCACCACACGTGGCGTGGCGCGGGCGGGCTCGGCGTCCTGCCGAGCCCGCCCGTTCCCTGTCAGTCGAGCGTGATCACATCGTGTCAGCGCTGCAGCGTCAGCAGACCCGGCCGGTACGGCAGCAGACCGTAGTCACCACCCGAGTTCGGCGACCGACCCTGATACAGCAACTGCAGGTTGCAGGCGTTGACAGTCATCGTCTGGTCAGCGCTGGTCCGCAGCAACTCACCGTGGCTGATGTCGTTGGTCCAGGTCGCACCACTGTTCGCCTTACCCGCGAACGGGTTGCTCTCACTGGTGGCCTGCGGCGTCCACGAACCACCCAGGCTGGTG
>NZ_JNZS01000034.1 GCF_000718515.1 Micromonospora parva
GCGGGGTGGGGGCAGGGTGGGGCAGGGGCAGGGTGGGGTTAGAAGCCTTGGGCTTGGGCTCGGCGTTTTACCTCGCGGGCCTGATCGCCGGAGAGGGCGGCGGCCGGGGTGGAGCCGGGCAGGGTGTCGTCCGGCTCGTAGAGCCAGCGCAGGGCGGCCTCGTCGTCGTAGCCGTTGTCGGCGAGCAGGTTGAGCACACCGGGCAGGTGCTTGAGCACGGTCTGGTTGGCAACCAGGTCCGCCGGGATGCGGCGGACGCCGTCGCGGCGGACCGCCAACAGCTCCCGGTCACGGATCATCTGGTGCACCTTGCTGATCGACACGTCGAGGCGTTCCGCGACGTCGGGCAGGGTCAACCAGCCGGCCGGGTCGGTGGGTCCGGCGAGCTCCAGGCCGGGCGCGGCCTGATCGGGTACGGGTTCGGTCACCCGACCACCCTGCCACGCCGCCGCCGCGGCGAGCCACCGGCACCCCGGCGACCCGTCGGCACCCGCTCTCGTGAGCGCCCCTGACCAGCGAACAAGGGGCACACCGCGCGGCCGGACGGCCCGGGCCGGCGTACGGCTGTAGCATCCTGTTCATCCTTAGCCCCCTGGACACATAGACTCCCTGCCGATGGACACTCAGGTCGCCGACACGTTGCTGGGCTCGCTGATCGACGGGCGCTACCGCATTCGCGGTCGCGTGGCCCGTGGTGGCATGGCGACCGTGTACACCGCCACGGACGAGCGCCTTGAGCGCACCGTCGCTGTCAAGATCATTCACCCGACCCAGGCGAGCGAGGCGCGCGCCAGGATCGCCAACTTCGTGGCCCGGTTCACCGACGAGGCGAAGACGATCGCCCGGCTGACCCACCCGAACGTGGTGGCGGTCTACGACCAGGGCACCCACGCCGGTCTGCCGTACCTGGTGATGGAGTACGTCCGTGGCCGCACGCTGCGCGACGTGCTGGCCGAGCGCCGCCGACTCAACCCGGACGAGGCGCTGGCCATCACCGAGCAGATGCTCGCCGCGATCGCCGCCGCGCACCGGGCGGGTCTCGTACACCGCGACGTCAAACCGGAGAACGTGCTGGTCGCCGAGGCGCCCACCGGTGGCGTCGCCAACCTGGTCGACAGCGTCGTGAAGGTGGCCGACTTCGGGTTGGCCCGGGCGGTCGAGGCGAGCGCCGACGAGGAGCAGGGCAACCAACTGATGGCCACCGTGGCGTACGTCGCCCCGGAACTGGTCACCGAGGGCCGCGCCGATCCGCGCACCGACGTCTACTCGGCCGGCATCGTGCTGTTCGAGATGCTCACCGGCCGGGTGCCGTACGACGGGGACCGCCCGGTGGACGTCGCCTGGCAGCACGTCGACCGGGACGTGCCGGCGCCCTCGACGCTGGTGCCGGGCCTGCCGTCGGTCCTCGACGACCTGGTGCAGCGGGCCACCCGGCGTGACCCCGGCGCCCGGCCCGCGGACGCCGGCGCTCTGCTGGCCGAGGTGCAGGTTGCCCGGGATCGGCTGGGCGACGCCAACAGCCACACCGCCGTGCTCCGCCCGGTCAGCGACGAACCGTTGCTCTCCCAGCCGACCATGATGGTCGCGACGGTCCAGCCGCCCAACCGCCCGTCCTGGGCACGGCTGCCCGAGGGGGCCAGCAGCCAGGGGCCGGGTCGGCGTCGGGCCGCCCCGGAGCCCGCCGAGGGCCTGGGCGCCCGGCTCGCCGCGCTGCGCACCACGGTGCTGAACCACCCGCGTGGCCGACTGGCCGTCGCGGCCGTGGTGGTGACGCTGGGGCTGGTGGCCGCGATCGGTGGTTGGTGGTTCGGCGTCGGTCGCTACACGGACGCTCCGCAGCTGGTGAGCCTGAGCAAGGCCGAGGCGCAGGCACAGGCCGACCGCGCCGGGCTCGTCCTCGAGTACGCCGAGCCGCGCTTCGACGAGAAGGCCCCGAAGGACAGCGTGCTGGGGCAGGATCCGGCGTCCGCAACCAAGATCGTCAAGGGTGGCACGATCACCCTGACCCTCTCGCTGGGCCCGGAGCGTTTCCCCGTACCGGACGTGATCGGCAAGGAGTTCGAGCTCGCCGAGGCGGACCTGCTCAACGCGAAGCTGGTGGTGGCCAAGGGCACCCCCCGCTACGACGACAGCCTGCCGGCCGGCGTCGTGGTGGAGAGTTCCCCCAAGGTGGGCGCCGAGGTCAAGCCAGGGACGAAGGTCACCCTCATTTTGAGCCGGGGCAGGGCGCCGGTGACGGTGCCGAACCTGGTCGGCAAGAGCCTGACCGAGGCCCGGACGACCCTGGCCCAGCTCAACCTGGTGCTGGTGGAGAACTACAAGGACTCCGACAAGCCGAGGGACGAGATCCTCGGGCAGAGCCCGGCCGATGGCGCCGGCGTGGAGAAGGGCACCCAGGTCAAGTTGGACGTCAGCAAGGGGCCGCCGCTGATCGCCATGCCGCGGGTGGTGGACCTGCCCTGCCAGCAGGCCAAGCAGGCGCTGGAGGGCCAGGGGTTCCCGGTGACGGTGGCGATCAACCCGAACGCCGTGGTCCGGATCCAGATCCCGGGCGAGAACCAGCAGGTGGCTCCGGGCACCCCGGTCACCCTGACGTGCTTCTGATGCCGACGATCTCGCGGCCGGTGGGCACGCACACTCCGACCTCGGGTGGGCTGGCGAAGGCCGCCCTGCCGTACGCCGACGTGACGGGTGCGCAGGTGGTGCAGGTCTACGTCTCCAATTCGCGAGGCTGGGCACTGCCCAACGGCGACCCCGGGCAGGACGCCCTGTTCCGCGACGGTTGCGCCGAGCGGGGCATTCCCGCGTTCATCCACGCCGCGCTGCTGGTCAATCTCGGCTCGCCCACCCCGGCCACCGTGGAGAAGTCGGCCCAGACGCTGGCGCACGCGCTGCGTCGGGGGGTGGCGATCGGCGCGCGCGGGGTGGTGTTCCACGCGGGCAGTTCGGTGGACGAGGGGCACGCCGAGGCGGCGATGCGACAGGTTCGCGAGGTGTTGCTGCCGTTGCTCGACTGGACCGCCGACGCTGGCGGGCCGATGTTGCTGGTCGAGCCGAGCGCGGGTGGAGGCCGGTCACTCGCCTCCCGGGTGGAGCAGCTCGGGCCCTACCTGGACGCGGTGGACCGGCACCCCATGCTCGGGGTCTGCTTCGACACCTGCCACGCCTGGGCGGCCGGTCACGACCTGGCGGCCGAGGGCGGCATGACGGCGACCCTGGACACCCTGGTGGCCACTGTCGGTGCGGACCGGCTGCGGCTGGTCCACGCCAACGACTCGAAGGATCTGTGCGGTTCCACCCGGGATCGGCACGAGAACATCGGCAAGGGCACCATCGGTGAGCCGGCCTTCGCCGAGCTGATGGCCCACCCGGCCACCGCCGGCGTCCCGACCGTCGTGGAAACCCCCAGCGAGAAGCACGTGGGCCACGCCGCCGACATCACCACCCTCACCCGCCTGACCCCCCAGTAACCCCACCTGACCCCACCGGGAACCGCACCTGGTTGATCAAGAGGTTTGCGTCATCCGGGGGCCGGAATCTGACGCAAACCTCTTGATCACCGAGGTGAGCGGTGGGGTGGGGGTTGGTTGGGTGGGGTTAGGCGTTGGCCAGGATGCGGGGTAGGGCCGCGAGGGCGCGGTCGATGTCCGCGTCGCTGACGCCCAGGTGGGTGACCAGGCGGGCGGTACGGGGGCCGAGCACCGAGATGAGGACACCCTCGGCCCGTGCCGCGGCTGCCAGGGCCCGCGCGTCCAGAGTGTGCTTGGTGAGGTCCAGCGCGACCAGGTTGGTACGGACCGTCGTGGCCAGCACACCGAACGGCGCGACCGCCTCGGCGAGCCGGGCCGCCTTCGCGTGGTCGTCGGCCAGCCGGTCGATGTGCTGCGCGAGCGCGTACCGACCGGCGGCGGCGAGGACGCCGGCCTGGCGCATGCCACCGCCCATCCGCTTACGGATCGTCCGAGCACGCTCGATCTTCTCGGCGCTGCCCACCACCAGCGAGCCGACCGGCGCGCCGAGGCCCTTGGAGAGGCACACCGACAACGTGTCGAAGAGCCGGCCGTACTCGATCAGCGGCACCCCGTCGGCGACGTGCGCGTGCCAGATCCGGGCGCCGTCGCAGTGCAGCGCGACCCCCGCCTCGTCGGCGACCCCGCGCAGATCCCGCAGAGTCGCCAGCGGAATCACCCCACCGCCGCCCCGGTTGTGGGTCTGCTCGACGGCGATCGCCCGGGTGGGAACGGCGAAGTAGCCGTCCGGCCGGATCATCCCGGCCACCACCTCCGGGTCGATGTCCGCGCCCACCGCGGGCCAGGTCCGCGAGGAGATTCCGCCGTACGCGGCCGCGGCACCAATCTCGTACGTGACCACGTGCGCGTCGGCGTCGCAGAGCAACTCGTCGCCGGGCGACACCAACAGTTGCAGGGCGATCTGGTTCGCCATCGACCCGCTCGGGGCGAACAGCGCCGCCTCGTGCCCGAACAACGCGGCGACCTCGGCCTCCAGCGCGTTGACGCTCGGGTCCTCGCCGTACACGTCGTCACCGACCTCGGCGGCGGCCATCGCCTCCCGCATCCCGGCGGTGGGTCGGGTCACCGTGTCGGACCGCAGGTCCACGAACAGATCAGCCACTGTCATCCCTTCGGTTCGCCGACTGCGGGGCTCGCAGGCTCAGCCATGCGGGGGCTCGCGAGATCAGCCACGCAGCATCTCCGCCACGAGGAACGCCAACTCCAACGACTGCTGGGTGTTCAGTCGCGGGTCGCAGGCGGTTTCGTACCGGTCGGGCAGGTCGAGGTCCTCGATGCCCTGGGCGCCACCGAGGCACTCGGTGACGTCCTCGCCGGTCAACTCGACGTGCAGGCCACCGGGGTGGGTCTCCAGCCCTCGGTGCACCTCGAAGTAGCCGAGCACCTCGTCGACGATGCGGTCGAAGTGCCGGGTCTTGTAGCCGTTGGACGACTCGTGCGTGTTGCCGTGCATCGGGTCGCACTGCCAGACCACCTTGGCCCCGGCAGCGGTGACCTTGGCGACGATCGGCGGCAGCGCGTCGCGTACCCGGTGGTTGCCCATCCGGCTGATCAGGGTGAGCCGGCCCGGGATGTTGTCCGGGTTGAGCTTCTCGCACAGCTCGATCGCCTCATCCGGGGACGTGGTCGGGCCGAGCTTGACCCCGATCGGGTTGGCGATCCGGGAGATGAAGTCGATGTGCGCCCCGTTGATCTGCCGGGTGCGCTCGCCGATCCAGAGGAAGTGCCCGGAGAGCCCGTAGGCGCGCCGGTCGGAGACCCGGGTGAGCGCGCGGTCGTACTCCAGGGCGAGGGCCTCGTGGGAGCAGTACAGCGTGACGGTACGCAGCGCCTCGTCGTCGGTCATGCCGCAGGCCCGGATGAAGGCCAGCGCCCGGTCGATCTCCCGGGCGATCGCCTCGTAACGCTCCCCCGCCGGGGAGTTCTTCACGAAGCCCTTGTTCCAGTCGTGCACGGCGTGCAGGTCGGCGAGCCCGCCGGCGAGGTACGCCCGGAGCATGTTCATCGCCGCGGCCGAGTTGGCGTACGCCCGGATCATGCGCTGCGGGTCGGCGACCCGGGCGGCCGGATCGGCCTCCAGCGAGTTGATCATGTCGCCGCGGTACGCGGGCAACCCACGGGCGTCGGTCGGCAGTGAGCGGGGCTTCGTGTACTGCCCGGCGACCCGGGCGACCTTGACCACCGGCAGTGACGCGCCGTAGGTGAGCACGATCGCCATCTGGAGCAGGGTGCGGGCGTTGGCCAGCAGGTGGCTCTCGGTGTTGTCGACGAACGTCTCGGCGCAGTCACCGCCCTGCAACAGGAACGCCTTGCCCTCGCAGACCAGGGCCAGCTTCTGCCGGAGCTGGTCCACCTCGTAGGGCGCGACGACCGACGGCACGGTGTCGAGGACCTTGCAGACGGCGGCGACGGCGGTCGGGTCGGACCACGGCGGAACCTGCTCGCGGGGCAGCTCCCGCCATCGGTCCAGGCCGAGCGCGGCGTCCTCGGCGGAGTCGACTGTCGGACGGCTGGTCTGCAGGCCCGGGCTGCCCACCGCGGGATGGCTCAGCTGATGCCACTCATGGCGCATGACAGAAAGCGTACGGCGACCGTCGCGGTGCCCGGGCGGCGAGGGGGACGGTTCCGGCAGATGGGAGATCAATTCGCCGGGCGCTGGTCAGGACGCGGGGGTAAGGGGAGCCTTCGCCGGCGGCGCGCTGTCGGCCGGGGCACCCGGTGCCTCACCGGCGATGCACCAGTCGCTGCCGTCGCGGGTGACGGTGAACACCAACGGCCGGACAACGGTGCGCTTACCGGCGGTGACCGAGACCGAGACGCTGACCTCCTGCCCGAGCGGGCCGGACCGGATGTCGGTGATGGCCGCCTCGGGCACCTGGAAGTGGTCGGCGAAGTCACCGTTGGGGCCGGTAGCGCCCAGGTCGAAGCCGTCGTGCAGCAGCGCGCAGAGCTGGCTGCGGCCGGCGGCGACGTCCTTGGCCGCCATCGCGTCGAGGTACGCCTGCACGCGCTCGCGGGAGCGGGTGGTGGCCTCCTCGGCGGGCGCTCGGGCCGGCTTGGCGGCGGACTCGTCCTCGTCCCCGCCGCCGATCCCGCAGCCGACCAGGGCGACCGGCAGCAGCATCAGCCCGGCGGCGGTCGCCGCCAGCCCGCGGTGGGTCGAGCGCATGATCACCTCCGTCGACGCTGAGATCGAGACGTGCCGAGCCGCGAGTCTGCCACATCCAGCTGATCGAACCCAACGGTGGCGGCCCGGTCGACGCTGGGCGTCGACCGGGCCGCTGTGTCACGGGCGGGAAGGGACGGTGCGGGTCCCTTCCCGCCGTGTGGGTGGTGCGCCGGCCTTCGGCTCAGCCGAGGCCGCCCTTGATGGCGCCGATGAGCTCGCCGTTGCTCGTGTCACCGGAGAGTTCCCAGAAGAACGCGCCACCGAGGCCCTGGTTGTTCGCGTACGTCATCTTGCCGTTGATGGTCGACGGGGTGTCGTAGCTCCACCAGTTGCTGCCGCACTTGGCGTACGCGGTGCCGGCGATCGTGCCGGTGGCCGGGCAGGTGTTCTTGAGGACCTTGTAGTCCTCGATGCCCGCCTCGTAGGTGCCCGGTGCCGCGCCGGTGGCGCTGCCGCCCGGCGCCGCCTGGGTGACACCGGTCCAGCCCCGCCCGTAGAAGCCGATGCCGAGCAGCAGCTTGCTGGCCGGGACGCCCTTGCTCTTGAGCTTCTGGATCGCCGCGTCGGAGTTGAAGCCCTGCTGCGGGATGCCGGTGTACGAGGTCAGCGGCGAATGCGGCGCCGTCGGCCCCTGGGCGTTGAACGCCCCGAAGTAGTCGTACGTCATCGGCATCAGCCAGTTGAGGTTGCCGATGGCGCCGGCGTAGTCGGTGGCGTCGATCTTGCCGCCGTTGCTGCCGTCCGCGGTGATGGCGGCGGTGACCAGGGCGTTGGAGCCGAACTTCGACCGCAGCGCGCTGATCACGTTCTTGAAGGCGTTCGGGCCGCTGGTGTCACAGCTCAGACCGCAGGCGTTGGGGTACTCCCAGTCGACGTCGATGCCGTCGAAGACGTCCGCCCAGCGCGGGTCCTCGACCAGGTTGTAGCAGCTCTCGGCGAAGGCGGCCGGGTTCTGCGCGGCCTGCGTGAAGCCGCCGGACCAGGTCCAGCCACCGAACGACCAGATCACCTTCAGGTGCGGGTTCAGCTGCTTGAGCTTGCGCAGCTGGTTGAAGCTGCCCCGCAGCGGCTGGTCCCAGGTGTCGGCGACGCCGTCGACGCTGTCCGCCGCCGTGTACGCCTTCTCGTAGTCGGCGTAGCTGTCACCGATCGAGCAGCGACCGCCGGTGGTGTTGCCGAAGGCGTACAGGATGTGGGTCAGCTTGGCGGCCGAGCCGCTGGTCTGGATGTTCTTGACGTGGTAGTTGCGGGCGTACACGCCCCACTCGGCGAAGTAGCCGACGACCTTCTTGCCACCGGTGTTCGGCGGCGGCGTGGTCGGCGGTGGCGTGGTGGGTGGCGGGGTGGTCGGTGGCGTCGTGGTCGGTGGGGTGGTGGTCGGCGGGGTCGTGGTGGGCGGGGTCGTTCCGCCGCCGCACGCGGCACCGTTGATGGTGCAGTTCAGCGGTGCCTTGTAGGCGCCGCTGCCGTTGTAGCCCCAACTGAACGAGGCGCCGGGGGCGAGGCCGCCGGCCCAGCTCTTCTTGACCGCGACGTAGTGGTTGCCGCTGCTGGTGACGTCGGCGTCCCACGCGCTGCTGATGGTGGTGCCCGACGGCAGGTCGAACTCAATGCGCCAGGTGGTGACGGTGGCACTGGACCCGTTGGTGACGGTCACCCTCGTCTCGTGACCGGTCCCCCAGTCCTGCGCCTTGGTGAAGGTGGTGGTGACCGTGCCGGCGCCGAACGCGGTGGTCACCGGCACCGCTGCGACGGTCACGGCGACCACGGCACCGGCCCAGAGGGCTCGGCGGAGCGATCTTTTCATGCGGCGTCTCCCGAACTGTTAGGAAACTTTCCAAAAGAGATGGTGAGACGGTACTCACGCCGTCATCAGTTCGTCAAGATGTGCATGTTTCGATTTCTCCTGGTGCACGGAGTGCACACGCTGCGCCCATACCCGGCCGACGCCCGGCCCGCGAGTAGCCTCGGTCCATGACCGTCTTCGACATCCCGATCGACGCCCTCAACGGCGGCCCCGCCGACCTGGCCCGCTACCGCGGCAAGACGTTGCTGGTCGTCAACGTGGCCTCCCGCTGCGGCCTCACCCCGCAGTACGCCGGCCTCCAGAAGCTCGCCGACTCCTACGCCGACCGGGGCCTGGTGGTGCTCGGCGTGCCGTGCAACCAGTTCGCCGGGCAGGAGCCGGGCAGCGCCGCCGAGATCAGCGACTTCTGCCAGGTCAACTACGGGGTCACCTTCCCGTTGACCGAGAAGGTCGACGTCAACGGCCCCGACCGGCACCCGCTCTACGCCGCGTTGGTGCAGACTCCGGACGCCGACGGGCACACCGGTGACGTGCGGTGGAACTTCGAGAAGTTCCTGGTGGCCCCGGACGGCTCGGTCGCCGCCCGCTTCGCCCCCACCGTCGAGCCCGGCTCGGACGAGCTACGCACCGCCATCGAGAAGACCCTCCCTACCTCCTGACACCCCAGGGCGCCGCGCGTGCCGCCCTGATCACGCTCGAACATGGATGTAGTGGTCTCCCGGCTTCCGGACGCCACTACATCCCGGATCGAGCACGATCTTGCGCCCGAGGGCGGCCGGGCCGACACCGCACGGCGGCCGGCACGAACCGCTGGCCACCGGAGAGGGGCACGTCACCGGAGAGCCGGTCGGCGACCAGCGTGAGCAGTACGTTGTCCAGGACGGGTGCGGCGCCACCAGGCACCCGCCGGGAAGGCGAGGTCGCGAGCAGCCCCCGCCGGGTGAGCGAGTCCGTGGGCAGCCGCCCGCCGGGGTGACCGGAATAACCCACCAGGCTGGTCGGGAATGCGTCGCGGGTGGACGGAGTTGGGAACGAGCATGACAACTGTGGGACTGATCGGCAGTGGCAACATCGGCGGCACCGTGGCCCGGCTTGCCGTCGACGCCGGCTACGACGTGGTGCTGAGCAACTCGCGCGGCCCGGAGACCCTCACCGACCTGGTCGAGGCCCTGGGCGGGCACGCCAGCGCCGGCACCGCGCAGGACGCAGCACAGGTGGGTGACCTGGTGGTGGTCAGCGTGCCGCTGAAGGCGTACCGCGCGGTGCCCGTGGAGCCACTGGCCGGCAAGGTCGTCATCGACACCAACAACTACTACCCGCAGCGCGACGGGGCCTTCCCGGAGCTGGACTCCGGCGAGATCACCAGCAGTGAGCTGCTGCAGCGGCACCTGCCGCAGTCGCGGGTGGTCAAGGTCTTCAACAACATCTACTTCAAGGGCCTGGCCGCGCTCTCCCGGCCGTCCGGTGCGGCCGACCGCAGCGCCCTCGCGATCGCCGGTGACGACGCCGACGCGAAGGCCGAGGTGACCGCCTTCCTGGACCGGATCGGGTACGACGCGGTCGACGTCGGCCCGCTGGCCGAGGGGTGGCGCTACCAGCCGGACACTCCGGCGTACGGCACGCTCTACTCCGCCAGCCCTACCGACTGGGAGCACCCGGCCACCGGCGACGCCGCGAAGCTGCGCGCCGCCCTGGCCGCCGCCACCCGCTGACCAACCGCCGCCGCCCTCCCGCGACCGCCTACCGGCTCCTCGCGCGGAGGGCGGCGGCGAGTTCGTCGTCGTAGCTGGCGATCGGCCGCCCGTCCGCGTCGTACGCGACGAGCCGGCCCTGCGCCATGCTGGCCGAGCGGAACGAGAACGTCCGGCTCCCCGGGTACGCGTCGAGCAGCGGAATGACCCGAGGTGGCCCACCCGGGGCGGAGAAGTATTCCAGCCTGGTCACCTGCGGGGAGACCACCCCGTTGACCCGCACCTTGGTCCTCTCGGCCCGGGTGCCGAAGGTGACCGGCGCGTCCGTGCCGTAGGCGGCGCACTCGACCGGGCCCCGGCAGACGAAGAAGTACCGCGGGTTGACCACGTCGTCGAGGGCGTACGCCTTGAAGGTCGGGTCGGCACCGGCGGGCAATGGTTGTACCGCGAAGAACGCGACAGCCACGGTGGCCGTCACGCCCACCCGCAACCAGCCCCGTCGGCCCGCCGGTCGCCGGTGCGGGCGGGCGGCGGCGACCGCGACGCCACCGAAGCCGACCAGGCACAGCAGGAGCACCCCGATCGCGCGGGCGTTCTCGAAAAGGAACTGCACCCCCGGCCGCGTCGACACCGGACTGAGCACCGCGCCCAACGAGACGACCATGGCGGCCAGCAGCGCTCCCCCGGCCGCCCGCTGGGTGACGCCGGACGCACCGATCAGCAGCATCGCCGCGAGCACCGGCCACACCTGGTGGTGGGTCCAGGACACCGGGGACGCGGCGACGGTGGCGCAGCCGACCAGCACCGCCGCGTGCCCGCTGCGGCCCTGTCGCGTCAACTGTCGCGCCCGCAGCAGGGCCGCCACGCAGACGAACGCCACCAGGGTGGCCCAGAGCACTGGCAACGCCGCCTCGTCCACGCCGACGCGCAGCAGCATGCCATGCAGGGACTGGTTACCCAGTGACGCCAGGTTGCCGATCCGTGAGGTCTGCCGGACGGCCTCGGTCCAGTACGTCCAACTCTCGCCGGGCAGCACGATCCCGGCGAGCCCCGCGCAGGCCAGGAATGTCGCCACGGCGCGGCCCGCGTCGCGGTAGCGGCCGGTGGCGAGGAAGTAGACGACGAACAGCAACGGGGTCAGCTTGATCGCCGAGGCGACCCCGACCAGCACCCCGCGCAGCCGGGGCGGGACCAGGCCCACCCCGTCGAGCAGGGCCATCAGCACGATGAAGATGCTGACCTGACCGAAGCGCAGATTGCTCTGCACCGGTGCGGAGAGCATCAGCACCGTGGCCGCCACCGCCACCACGAGCGGTCGCCGGGACTGCCGGGTGGTCAGCGCGACACCGACCGTCCCGGCGATGGCGACGACCGCCGCGCACGTCGCCACCAACCAGATTCCCCGCAGGACGCCCTCCGGCACGGCGGTGATCGGCCCCAGCACGAGGGCGGCGAACGGCGGATAGGTGAACGGACCGCCGTTGGCCGCCACGAAGCCGTACAGCGGCCGACCGGCGTGCAGGTCGGCCAGCGCGCCGTAGTAGATGTGCAGGTCGGAGAGGCGATCCGGACGGCGCAGAACGAGCACACAGGACACCAGCGCGACGACGACGAAGGCCACCCACGCCAGCGCCACCCGGCGATCCCGCATCGACCGAGAATAAACGGGACGGCACCAAGAAACACCCGCTGGGGCAACTTGCGCCGTAGTCCCGTTCACGGGACCCTGTTCTCTGGGTTGCCAACCGCTCACCGAACGTGCCCCCGGAGGCGACATGCACATGCCCCGTACCCTCCCCCGCCGACTGCTGGCCGGCACCGGCGTGCTCCTGCTCGGCACCGCCCTCGCTGCCGCCGGCGTCGGTGTTCCGGCCGTCGCCGCGACGGGCGCGGACACCGTCGGATACGTCCGGCTCGCCCACCTCTCCCCCGACACCCCGGCCGTCGACGTCTACCTGGCCGCACCGGGCACCGCGAAGCCGCGGGTCTTCCCGGGGGTCGGCTACGGCGTGGTCTCCGACTACCTCGAACTCGCGCCCGGCCGGTACGCGGTGGCGATGCGCGAGGCCGGCGCTCCCGCCAGCGATCCCCCGGTGCTCACCACCGAGGTCGCGGTGACCAGTGGCGACGCGTTCACGGTGGCCGGTGTCGGGCGGCACGCCGACCTCGGCCTGCGGGTGCTCACCGACGACCTCAGCGCCCCCAGCGACGGGCGTGCCAAGGTGCGGGTCGTGCAGGCGTCGGTGCGGACCCCGATCCTCGACGTGGCCGCCTCCGACGGCCCGAAGATCGCCGACGGGGTGCAGTTCGCCACCACCACCGACTACCAGCAGGTCGAGCCGGGCAGATGGCGGCTGAAGCTGACCGGTGCCGGTGGTCCGAGCACCGACGCCGAGGTGCGGCTCACCGGCGGCGCTGTCTACTCGCTGCTGGTGCTCGACGCGAAGCAGGGCGGGCTGACCGCCGAGCTGCGCCGCGACGCCGAGGGCGGCACCGTCGTCCCGGCCGGTGGGGTGGACACCGGCGCCGGGGGCACCGCCCGCACCGGGCTCGACGCGTACCCCCTGGTGGCCGGCGGCCTGGCCGCGGTGGCCGGGGTGGTCGCGTTGCTGCTCTGGCGTCGGCGGCGCAGCACCTGGTGAGCGCCGGGCCGGGCCCGTCGATCCGGCGGCACCGTGACCGTCGGGTGCCGCTGGCCGCGCTGGTCGCGGCCGGCGCGGCGGTCTGCCTCGCCGCGAGCACCGGGGTCGGGCTGGCCACCACCGACCCGCCGCCGGTCGCGACCTGGCACCCCGGCTGCGGCGACGGCTGTCCGTCGGTGGCCGCCGCGCCCACGCCACACGGTCCACCCACGCGGGTACGCGTACCGCACATCGGTGTCGACTCACCGCTCACGGTGCTGGGCCTGGACGGCGCGGGCGCGCTGATCCCGCCGACCGACTTCGACACCGCCGGCTGGTACGGCGGCGGCCCGGCTCCCGGCGACACCGGCCCGGCCGTACTCGCCGGGCATCTGGACTCCCGACGCGGGCCGGCGGTCTTCGCCCGGCTCGGTGAGCTGCGGCCCGGCGACCTGGTGGAGGTGTGGCGCGGCGGGCAGCGGTTGCCGTTCCGGGTGACCGGGTCGTTGCGTACCCGTAAGGACCAGTTTCCGACGGCAGTGGTCTACGGGCCGACGCCCGGGGCGGAGCTGCGCCTGGTCACCTGCGGGGGCGACTTCGACCAGCGGCGCGGGCACTACGTCGACAACGTGCTGGTGTTCGCGGTGACCGAGGCCGCAGGCCCGGTCCTGCCGACGTCGGCGGCGGGTTGAGCCGCGCACCCGGCCGGCATGGGCCCGCGCCGCGAGGTCCCGGCCCGCCGCGTGATCAACTCGGGTTCAAGGAAGTCGCGGTGTCCGGCGTGCCCGGATGCCGCGACTTTCAGGAGCCCGAGTGGATCAAGCCTTCAACCCGGCGGCCTCGCTCCGCCTCGGCGCGGATC
This sequence comes from Micromonospora parva, assembly GCF_000718515.1. GTDB lineage: Bacteria > Actinomycetota > Actinomycetes > Mycobacteriales > Micromonosporaceae > Micromonospora > Micromonospora parva. The sequence goes on from NZ_JNZS01000034.1 coordinate 13,681, forward strand.
AGCACGGCAGGCCGCGCGGGCCCCGGCGCCAGGGCCGGGGGTGTCAGAGGGGGCGGCGGCCGGCGAAGCCGCACTCGGCCCGGTGATACCAGCGCACGTCGGAGTCGCCCTCCAACCAGCACCAGAGCACGGCCCGGCCGGCCCGCTCGCCGGGGAAGTCGAGCAGCACCGGGGCGATGCCCTTGACCTGGATGTCGTGCTGGTGCAGCTCGTCGACGACGGCGTGCAGCCGGGCCTCCAGCGCCTTCACCTCGGCCAGCCCGCCGAGCGCGCTCACGCCGTGGTCGGCCAGGTCGGCGCGCAGCTCGGCCAGGTCAGCCCGCACCCGGATCAACTCGTCGACGCGGGGTTGCAGAGTGGCCACCAGGTGCCGGGCCTGGGCAAGTGTGAACACCCGGCCAGTATGCGGCACGCACGGCCCCGCGACGTGCCCGCAACCGCTGGGCGTGACGCGTCCGGACGGTCAGTCGGCCTGTGCCGCCAGTTCGCGCGCCCGATCCCGGGCGGCCTCCAGCGCGGCGAGCAGCGCCGCGCGTACGCCGTGCTTCTCCAGCTCGCGGATGGCGGAGATGGTGGTGCCGGCCGGCGAGGTGACCGCCTCGCGCAGCTTGACCGGGTGCTCACCGGAGTCACGCAGCATCACCGCCGACCCGATCGCGGTCTGCACGATCAACTCGTGTGCCACCTGGCGGGGCAGCCCGAGCAGGATTCCCGCGTCGATCATGGCTTCGACCAGCAGGTAGAAGTAGGCCGGGCCGGAGCCGGAGAGCGCGGTGACCGCGTCCTGCTGCGACTCGGGCACCCGGATCGTCTGGCCGAGCGGCTTGAACATCTCCTCGGCCAACGTCAGGTGCGCCCCGGTGGCGTACGCACCGGCGGAGATCGCGGTCATCGCCTCGTCGACAAGCGCCGGGGTGTTGGTCATCACCCGCACCACCGGGGTGCCGTCGGGCAGCCGGCGGCTGAAGAAGCTGGTGGGAAGGCCGGCGCAGAGCGAGATGACGAGCTTGTCGGCCGGCACCTTGGGGCCGATCTCGTCGAGCAGCGCGGCGGCGTCCTGGGGCTTCACCGAGATCGCGAGCACCGCCGCCTCGTCCACGGCGGTCAGGTTGTCGACCACCCGTACGCCGTAACGGGCTGTCAACTCCTCGGCCCGAGCGGGCCGGCGGGCGGTGGCCAGCAGCCGGTCCACCGGCCATCCCGAGCGCAGCAGCCCGGAGAGCATCAGCTCACCGATCTTGCCCGCGCCGATCACCGCGACCGTGTGCACTCCGGCGGACATGTCGGCCGTACCCCCTCGCGTCGGGTCGACGGCGTGGCGGGCCCCCGGGGCCGCCCCGCCCGCCATCTTGCCCCAGTCGCCGTCGTTGACGGCGTCGATGGCCTGCAGGCCCAGGCGGGTGGCGAGCACCCGGTCGAAGGCGGTCGGGGTGCCACCGCGCTGGATGTGACCCAGCACCACGGTGCGGGCCTCCTTGCCGGTCTTGGCCTCCAGCTGCTCGGCGAGCCACTGGCCGATGCCGCCGAGGCGGACGTGGCCGAAGGAGTCGAGCTCCTGGTTGGCGAGCACCATCTGGCCGTCCAGCGGCTGGGCGCCCTCGGCGACCACGACGATCGGGGCGTACTGGTGCTGGAAGCGCTTCTCGACGTAGCCGGCCACCTGGTCGACGTCGAACTGGCGCTCGGGCAGCAGGATCACGTTGGCGCCGCCGGCCAGGCCGGCGTGCAGGGCGATCCAGCCGGCGTGGCGGCCCATCACCTCGACGACCAGGGTGCGGTGGTGGCTCTCCGCGGTGGTGTGCAGCCGGTCGATGGCCTCCATCGCGATGTTGACAGCGGTGTCGAAGCCGAAGGTGTAGTCGGTGGCGCCGAGGTCGTTGTCGATCGTCTTCGGCACGCCGACGACGTGCACGCCCAGCTCGTAGAGCTTGGTGGCCACGCCGAGGGTGTCCTCGCCGCCGATCGCGATCAGCGCGTCCACGCCCTGGGCGGCGAGGTTGTCCTTGATCCGCTCGACGCCGTTCTCGATCTTGAACGGGTTGGTACGGGACGAGCCGAGGATGGTGCCGCCGCGCGGCAGGATGCCGCGGACGTCGGCGATGTCCAGCGGCCGGGACAGACCCTCCAGCGGGCCCTTCCAGCCGTCCCGGAAGCCCACGAACTCGTGACCGTAAGTGGCGACGCCCTTGCGGACCACCGCCCGGATGACCGCGTTGAGACCGGGGCAGTCGCCGCCGCCGGTGAGCACGCCGATACGCATGATCCGCTCATCCTCCTGGAGCATCAGGTAAAGCCCGATTTGCCCCAGGATATGTGTCAGGTCAGACCATCGGCGCCGTTGCCGGCCCGGGGCGGGCCGTCACTGCGCACTGTAGTCGGCCCGCCGGTACGACGACAGCGCGCCCCGGCCACCCACCCCCGGTCAGTAGGTCACCTCGTGGTTCTCGCCGAGCTCCGGTGGCCGGCCGGTGACGGCGGACTTCGCGTAGCCGAGCAGGTTCACCACGGTGCTGCTCGGCGAGTCCCAGTACTCGGCGGAGCTGGCGTGCACCTTGATCAACGTCAGCCCTGGGGTGTCCAGCCCATCCGGGAACCACACCTTGAGCAGCGGGTTCCACAGCTGCTCGGCGCGGGCCCGGTCGAACCCCTCGGTGGCGGTGCCGGAGATCGACACCCAGGCGTTGTGCTTCTGGTCAGAGAAGGCGATGTTGACCTCCGGGTTCACCCGGATCTGGCGGACCTTGGCCGAGTCGGCAGAGGCGAAGAACCACAACTCACCGTCGAACTCGGCCTCCTGGAGCCCCATCGGCCGGCTCACCTGCCGCCCGTCCAGAGCGGTGGTGGTCAACATGCAGATCCGCGCGGCACGGGCCAGGCCGGTGACCCGGGCGCGCGCCTCCGCGGCGCTGGTCGGCTGGTCGCTCATGGCAATCTCCCTCGGCTCGGCTGGTCGAACCGTTGCCCGGGACAGAACCGGTCAAACCTAACGGCGGCGTGGCCACCACTAGCGGGCGGTCATCGCCCGCCAGCGGGCCAGATTGTGCCGGGCATCGACCAGAGCATCGTGCCGGGCCGCGTCCGCGTCCGGCAGGGGCGGCCTACCCCGGTCGTCCCAGAGCTGCCGCAGCTCCTTGGTGTAGCGGGGAATCTCCCGGGGCAGGGCCGGCATCGCACCCCAGAGCTGGGCGAGCACCACGTGGTCGTACGCGGCGAACCAGGCCCACAACTCCAGCTGCTCCCCCGGCCGGTCTCGGATCGGCTCGATGAGGAAGTCGTACAGGTCGTCGCGGATGCGCTCGCGCGAGCGCCAGGCCCGGTCCGCCGGGGATGGCAGCTTGTCCAGCACGTTGCGGCGGACCCAGGGCACGGCGCGGGAGTCGTCGAACTCGGTGGAGACCGCGTAGAACTCGCGGCCGTACTCGTCGACGACACCGATCGAGACGAGGTCGACCGTCGTGCCGTCCTCGATGAACTCGCAGTCGTAGAAGTAGCGGTAGACCATTCCGGGCATCTTCGCCCACCGCCGCTTCATCGTCCCCGCCGGGGCCCACCCCGCGCCCCGGCGACACCTTGTGAGTGGCGCGTCGCAGCTCGTGACGGTCACGGAAGTGCTTCGAGGGGTGTACAGCAAGCGACCGGACCGTCATGATCTGATGTGTACCGCTACCGGACGCCGAATCGGTGTCAGTTCACCTTGTCGGGGCCCATCAGGTTCGCCCGGTGAGCGAGTTGTGGTCCATGACCGGGGGAGGGGTTGGGCCGTGGAGGTTCGCCTGCCAGAGCCGGGTGACGCGCTCACGGGTGTGGAGATGTTCGCTGGGCTGGAGCCCGAGGTGCGGCAGCGCGTCATCGCCGCCGCTGTTCCACGTACCTATCGCAAGGGCCAGCTGCTCTTCGTGGAGAACGACCCCGGCGAGTCACTGATAGTGCTGCGCCGTGGCGCGGTGGCCGTGTTTCGGACCGCGCCCACCGGCGAGCGGGCCGTGCTGTCGGTTATCCGTCCGCCGGACGTGCTCGGCGAAGTCTCCCTGCTCGACGCGTCCACCCGGTCCGCCTCGGCGGAGGCCATCGAGGACTGCGCGGCGCTCGCGCTGTCGCGGGGCGCGTTCATGGAATTGGTGCACTCCAACCCCCGCATCCTGGACGCGGTGATGCGCTCACTGGGCGGGTTGATCCGCCGGCTCACCGAGCAGAACGCCGACCACGTCTTCCTCGACCTGCCCGGTCGGGTGGCGAAGACGCTGGTCCGGCTGGCCGGCGAGAGCCAGGCACCGATGATCACGATCGAGCTCAATCAGAGCCAGCTGGCCGAGATGGCCGGGGGTTCCCGGCAGAGCGTCAACCAGGCGATCGGCTCGTTCGCGAGTCGCGGCTGGCTGCGTACCGAGGGTCGTCGGATCGTGGTGACCGACGTGGCCGCGCTGCGTCGGCGCGCTGGCATGAACGACCGCTAATCGGTCGGCCGGCACCGGGCGGCTGCACGACGGGTGCGGCCGGCGGACCGAGGGCCCACCGACCGCACCCGGGCGATCAGTTCTCCGTGCTGTCGGCCGGCGGCGCGCCCGGCCCCGGACCGATCTTCTTCGGATCGGTCGGCTTACCAGCCGTGGACGTGCTCGACGAGGTGGTCGTGGTCTCCCCCGACCCGCCCGACTGACCCTCAGGCTCTTCCACCATGCCCTGCTCCTCCAGTTCGGCGAGAGTGACAGCATCGACGTCGATCGTGTCGCCCGGAGCCCACTGTGTGCCACCCGGATCGGTCCACGAGGCGGACAATCGTACTTGCACGGCACTCTCCCTGACATGAAACTTCCTGGTACGGAACACTAACCCCGGCCGATCGACGACGTTGCCCGTCCACCCGTCGGTTACCCGACTGGCGGGTCAGCCGCGATACTGGCCCCTCTCGCCCACGGAGCTGAACATCGACCTCAAGTGTGGACACTGCGCCCGCGCGGCCGGGCCGGACGACCGCTTCTGCGGCGGCTGTGGCCAGCCGCTCGGCGTCAACTGTGCGCACTGCGGGCACGCCAACAGCACCGAGGTCAACTTCTGCACCAGCTGCGGTCAGCCGCTGCGCGACCACGTCGTCGTGGTGCAGGAGGACCGGCGTCAGGTCAGCGTCCTCTTCGTCGACATAGTGGACTTCACCAGGTACGCGGAGCAGGCCGACCCGGAGCAGGCCCGCAGTCTGCAGCAGACCTACTTCGCCAAGGTGCGCCGGATCGTGCACCAGTACGGCGGGGTGGTCGAGAAGTACATCGGTGACGCGGCGATGGCGCTGTTCGGCGCGCCGGTGGCCACCGACAACGACGCGTTGCGGTGTGTGCGCGCCGGCCTGGAGCTGCAGCGGAGCCTGGCCCGTCAGCCCGCCGGTCCGCAGCCGCCGCTGGGCTTCCGGGTCGGCATCGCGACAGGCGAGGCCCTGGTCGACCTCTCCGCCACCCGCGACGGTGGGCAGGCGTTCGTCACCGGAGACGTGGTCAACACGGCCTCCCGCCTGCAGGGGTTCGCCCCACCGGGCGGTGTCGTCGTCGACGAGAGCACCTGGTCGGCCACCCGGCACGAGATGGAGTACGCCGACCAGCCACCGGTCACCCTGCGCGGCCGGTCCGCGGTGAGCCGGATCTGGCTGGCCGTCCAGGTCCGACCGCACCGGGACCCGCGCGGCGCCGAGCTGACCCCGATGGTGGACCGGGAGCACGAGCGCGGCCTGCTGGTCAACGCGCTGCACCGGATGGTGACCGAGCGGACCTCCCAGTTGGTGACGGTGTTCGGCCCGGCCGGTGTGGGCAAGAGCCGGCTGCTGCGCGAGCTGGCCCGCAACGCCGGCAGCATGCCCGGCCCACCGGTCACCTGGCTCGTCGGGCAGTGCCCGCCGTTCGGCGAGAACGTCACCTGGGCCGCACTGTCGGACATCGTGAAGACCTGGGTGGGCGTGCCGGAGGTCGACGACCCGGCCGCGCTGCGCGAGCGGCTGCGGGCCCGGCTGGCGCAGCTCGCCGACCCGCACGCGACCCGGCTGGCCGAGGCGCTCGGGCCGCTGATCGGCGTACCCGGCGAGCGGCTCACCCCCGGCGAGACCGAGGCGGCCTGGCGGCGCTTCCTGCTCGCCCTGGCCGCCACCGGTCCGACCGTGCTCGCCTTCGAGGACATGCACTGGGCGGACCAGGCGATGCTCGCCTTCGTCGAGCAACTCGGCGCGACGGCGCGCGGCATACCGCTGCTGGTCGTCGCGACCGCCCGCCCGGAACTGCGGGAACGGCACCCGGCCTGGACCGGCACGATCAGTGGCGCGATGTCCATCTCGGTGCCGCCGATGCACGACACCGACATCGACACGCTCTACTCGCTGCTTCTCGGGCAGTCGACGCTGCCCTCCGCCTCGCGTACCCCGCTGATCGAGTTCGCCGACGGCAACCCGCTCTACGCCCAGGAGTACGCCCGGATGCTGCTGGACGGTGGCCTGCTCGACGGCGTCGACTCGGTCGCCCGCCCCGACCTCGACGGCGGCCCGGAGATGCCCCGCACCGTGCAGGCGGTCATCGCGAACCGGCTGGACCTGCTGGACCCGGCCGACCGGGCGGTGCTCCAGGCCGCCGCCGTGGTCGGCGTGGTGTTCTGGGCCGCGCCGGTGGCGATGGCGCTGGGGCGGCCGGTGGAGTGGGTCGAGCGCGCGCTGGACCGCCTGCAACGTCGCGACCTGGTGTACGAGCAGAGCACGTCGACGATGCCCGGTCAGCCCGAGTACCGGTTCCGGCACATCCTGGTGCGCGACGTCTGCTACCAGCGGCTACCCCGGGCCGAACGGGTGCTGCGTCACCAACGCACCGCCGACTGGATGGCGCAGCTCACCGACGGCCGCCAGTACGACCTGGCCGAGGTGCTGGCCCACCATCGCTGGGCGGCACACGAGATCGCCCGCACCGTCGGGCTGGACACCGCCCCCTACGCCCCGCCGGCTCGGGCCGCGCTGCACCGGGCGGCCCGCCGGGCGTACGAGCTGCACGCGCTGGACACCGCCGCCGCGCTGGTCAGCCGCGCGCTGGCCCTCGACGTCGGGCCGGACCCGGCGTTGGAGCTGTTCGACGCGGAGCTGGCGTTCTATCGGGACGGGGACGCCTTCCTGGTGGCGGGGGGCACGGACACCCTCAGCCGGCTGGCCGAGCGGCTCACCGCCGGCGGCGACCGGACGGGGGCGGCGCGCGCCTGGACGCTGCTGGCCACCGCCGCGTGGAGCCGGGCCGACCGTTCGGCGACGTTGCACTGCCTGGACCAGGCGATCGGCATCTACAGCGACCTGCCGGACAGTCAGGAGAAGGCGGGCGCCCTGCTGGAGCTGGCCCGGGTGCACATGCTGAACGCGGAGACCGAGCCGGCGTGCGCGGCGGCGCGGGCGGCAGCAGCCCTCGCCGAGCGGCTTGAGCTGCGCGAGGTCCAGGCCAACGCCCGGATCACCCTGGCCGTGGCGCGCTACCTGGCCGGCTCCGCCTCGGCGTTCCCGGAGCTGGCGGAGGTGACCGAGCACTGCCGGGTGGAGCGGCTGACCAGTCGACGGCGGGCGGTGCAGAACCTGGCCTGGGCGTTGCAGGAGGAGGGCGACCTGGCCGGCTCGGCCCGGTTGGTCGACGAGCAGCTCACCCTCGACCTGGGCGGCGAGCACAGCCTGGCCACCAGCTTCGCCGACCAGTGGGCGCGGTCGTACTACGCGGGTGACTGGACGGCGGCGCTGGCGATGGCCGCGGAGTCGACCCGACGACCGACCGCGGAGTGGGATCTGCACATCGTGGCGGTCTCGGGTTGGATGCGCGGGCTGGCCGGAGCCGAGCTGGACGAGACCGCGGGACCGGACGGACCGGGTGGGGACCTGGTCGAGCAGGCGCTGGTGGCGGCGCGGCGCAGCGGATTCCACCGGGTGCTGCGCTCCACCCTGGCGCACGCCGCGTTGTGCCGGGCGGTGCAGGGCCGCCGCGACGAGGCGATGGCGCTGCTCACCGAACTGGACGAGGACTGGCGGCGGACTCGGATGATTCCGTTCGCGGAGTGGGTGCCGACGGTCGGTCACGTCGCCGGAGTGCTCGGCGCGGACGCGGCCCGGCTGGTCCGGCAGCTGCTCGACCGGGCGCCCCGGATGACCCCGTGGGCGCACGCCGCCGGTCAGGTCGCCGACGCCACGCTGGCCCGGCACGTCGGGGACGCCCCGACCGCGGCGAGCCTGCTGCGGTCGGCGGCAGGGAGCTACGCCCGGATGACCGACGTGACCGACGAGGTCATCACACTGGCGCTGGCGATCGGCCCGCTGGCCGAGACCGACCCGCCCGCCGCCGCGGCGACCCGGGCCCGTCTGCACGACTTCGCCACCCGCCACCGCGCCCCCCACCTGCTCCAGCTGCCCTGACCGTCGACGGGCGGTGGCTAGGCGGCCAGCGGCGCCGGGATGGGTTCCTTGAGCTTCTGGGCGTAGATGTCGACGTACTCCCGGCCGGAGAGCTCCATCAACTCGTACATGATCTCGTCGGTGACCGCGCGCTCGACGAACCGGTCGCCGGCCAGCCCGGCGTAGCGGGAGAAGTCCAGCGGCGCCCCGAACCGGATCCGCACCCGGTCGATCTTGGGGATGAGCTTGCCCGGCGGTTGGATCTCGTCGGCGTTGAGCATCGCCACCGGCACCACCACCGCGCCGCTCTCCAGGGCGAGCCGGGCCACCCCGGTCTTGCCCCGGTAGAGCCGCCCGTCCGGGGAGCGGGTGCCCTCCGGGTAGATGCCGGCCACTCCCCCGGCCCGCAGCACCTGCAACTGGGTGTCCAGGGCGGCGCGGGCGGCCCGGCCGCCGGAGCGGTCCACCGGGATCGTGCCGGTGCCGACGAAGAACATCTTGGTCAGCCAGCCCTTGATGCCCTTGCCGGTGAAGTATTCGGCCTTGGCGACGAAGGTGACCTTCCGGGCGGTGATCAGCGGTGTGAAGATCGAGTCGGAGAAGGAGAGGTGGTTGCTCGCCAGGATCACCGGGCCGGTCGCCGGCACGTTGTGCAGGCCCTCCACCTGCGGGCGGAAGATCAGCTTGAGCAGCGGACCGAGGATGACGTACTTCAGCAGCCAGTAGAGCACCGGCGTCCTTTCCCGTGGTGTGCCCGCGACAGCGCCAGCCGTCGTCGCCGCCGAGCCTACGAAGCGAGCGCTCCCACCACAACGGACGGCGCTGCGGGGCTGCGGCATCGAGCTATGCCACGATCACCGAGATCGCACTTGTCGCGCAAGAACGGACAAAGGAGCCCTGCCGCGACCTGCGGGAGGAGCCGTGACTTTGGAAGACGCGACACAACGCACTCCCGGAACCATGCCCTGACGTGTCACGATTCAGAGCACGGCGTACGGACGGGCGTCGAAGGGCAGCGGTGGCCGCGCCGGAAGGCGCGTTAAGGGGGATGTCCGGGTGTCAGCGGGTGGGGCCCGCCGGGGACGGCGGGACAACGGGCTCGACGCGAACGAGTACGCCGTCGTCGGCGACGTCGATCCGCGCGTCGGCGAGCACCTGCTCGACGTGCTGGCCGCCGGTGGGATCGCCGCCTACCTCCAGCCCTCCGCCGACCTCAACCCGGTCACCCGCACCACCACCGTGCCGGCCCGACCGGTCGACCGGCTCTACGTCGACCGGTCGCACCTGACCACCGCACGGGACTACCTGACCCAACTCGCCGACGAGACCGCCGTGGAGCAGCCGCCGGCCCGCGACGAACCGGACATCGACGCCGAGTGGGCGCGGATCGTGGAGGGCTTCCACACCACCTCCGCACCCGGTGACCACCCGTGGCCCGCCTCCGAGGACGTGGACGAACGGGATACCCGGGACGAGTCGACCCCCGGGTCGTTGACCCGCTCCAGCACCGACGAGCCCGGTCCGACCGCCACCGACGTTCGCCGGCTCCCGTCCGCCACCGACATCTCCGGGATCTCCGTGGGGCGCGGCACCCGACCGGACGAACCCTCGCTGCTGGACGGGCTGGACACCTTCGGTGCCGACCTGCCCGACGACGATGACGACGAGGGCTACCACCCGCCGCCACCGCCCCCACTGCCACGGGTCAGCAAGTACGCGGTGATCGGCGTGCTCGGGGTGGTCGTCGGTTTCGTGCTGTTCCTCTTCCCGTGGCTGCTCCCGATCGACCGCTCGGCGGTCACGCTGTTCGGGTTCACCGGCATCCTGGCCGGTTTCGTCACGTTGGTCTGGCGGCTGCGCCCCGGCGACGAGGACGACGACGACCCGGACAACGGCGCCGTCGTCTGACGTCGGCCCGCATCCCGGGACAGCAGCGCCCCGCCGGTGGCGTAACAGTGGTGTAACTTACTGTCAGTAGGAATACCGCTGTACGTCACTTCCCCCGCTGACTGACCGGTTTTCCCTTGCTCGCGGCGGTCAGTCCTCTGCTGATCGGAATGCCCGAGATGCGACAGAGTTCTCTCGTGGTGGTCGCCAACCGCCTCCCCATCGATGACAATCAGGCGCCCGACGGCGCCTGCGAGTGGCGGCGCAGCCCCGGCGGGCTGGTCAGCGCACTGCACCCGCTCCTGCGGCACACCCCGGCGACCTGGGTCGGCTGGGCCGGTGGCACCGGGCCTGCCCCCGCACTGCCCGACGTCGACGGCGTGCGGATGCACACCGTCGCGCTCAGCCCGGAAGACCTGCGCGACCACTACGAGGGGTTCGCCAACGCCACCCTCTGGCCGCTCTACCACGACTCGGTCGAGCAGCCGCAGCACCACCGTCGGTGGTGGGAGGCGTACCAGCGGGTCAACCAGCGCTTCGCCGAGGCGACAGCGGAGGTGGCCGAGCCGGGCGCGGTGATCTGGGTGCAGGATTACCACCTGCAACTGGTCCCCGGTCAGTTGCGCGCGCTCCGCCCCGACCTGCGCATCGGGTTCTTCCTGCACGTGCCGTTCCCGCCGCCGGAGCTTTTCATGCAACTGCCCCGTCGGGCCGAACTGCTGCGCGGCATGCTCGGCGCCGACCTGGTCGGCTTCCAGCGCGTGCAGGCGGCGCACAACTTCGCCCAACTGGTGACCCGGGTGCTGGAACTGCCCGCCACCGACCGGCGGATCGGCATCGACGACCGGGTCGTCCGCATCGGCGCGTTCCCGGTCTCCATCGACACCGCCGAGATGGCCGCGCTGGCCGACCGGCCGGACGTGGCCGCGCGGGCCCACCGGCTCCGACAGGACCTCGGCGATCCCCGGCAGGTCATCCTCAGCGTCGACCGGATGGACTACACCAAGGGCATCGAGCAGCGTCTCAAGGCGTACAGCGAGTTGCTCGCCAGCGGCGACGTCAAGGTCCGCGACACGGTGCTCGTGCAGGTCGCCATGCCGAGCCGGGAACGCGTCGGCCAGTACCAGATCCTGCGCGAACGCATCGAGCGCGAGGTCGGCCGGATCAACGGCGAGTTCGGCCGGGTCGGCGAGCCGGCGATCCACTACCTCACCCAGCCCTTCGACCGCGCCGAGCTCGCCGCGCTCTACCGGGTCGCCGACGTGATGGCGGTGACCCCGCTGCGCGACGGAATGAACCTGGTCGCCAAGGAGTACGTGGCCGCACGGGTCGACGACACCGGCGCCCTGCTGCTCAGCGAGTTCGCCGGCACCGCCGCCGAGCTGTCCCAGGCGTACCTCGTCAACCCGCACGACCTGGAAGGGCTCAAGCAGGGCCTGCGGGCGGCACTGCGGGCCAGCCCGGCCGACACCACTCAGCGGATGCGCGCCATGCGCGCCCACCTGCACCAGCACGACATCCGGGCCTGGGCCCGCTCCTACCTGCGCGCCCTCGACGAGGGCGGCGCCCTGATCAGCCGCCTGACCAGCACCGAAACCGGCTCCGAGGGCACCGCGCGGGTGCCCCGGCCGGTCGCCCCGACCGGCAGCCCGGCCGTCCACCAGGGCGGCACCTGAGCACTGTCGGCCCGGCTGCTCAATGCGCCGCGGGCTCCTTCTCCAACCAGTCCAGGATCGCGTCGATCGGCTCCGCCCACCGCACGTCCACCATCAGGTCGTGGCCCATCCCGGGAAAGAGCAACGGGGCCGACCCGTACCGCCGGGCCACCCGGGTCAACGTCGACGCCGGCACCACCCGGTCGTCCGGGCTGCCCAGCACCAGCACCGGGGGCGCGCCCACGGCCGGCTCCGCCTCCGGCGCGCCCAGCAGCGCCCACTGCGCCCGCCGACCCGCCCGACCGAGGCGTCCGACGTAGCGCCGGGCCTCCTCGTCGGGCAACTCACTACTGAACAACTGCCGCCGGTTGAGCCGCAACGGCCCGCCGAACACCGCCGGCAGCGTCCCCGCGGGGTTGCGGCGCAACGCCGCGCCCAGCAGACCCCAGCCGCCGAAGACCGGCGCCACCAGCACCGCGCCCCGCGCCGGGTAGCGGGCCAACGCGTGCGCCACCACCAGGGCCCCGGCGCCGTGCCCCACCAGCACCGCCTGCCGCGGCAGGCTCGCCGCCACCTGGACCACATCGTGGGCGTACGCCCGCAGCGTCGCCTCCGGCGCCGGCTCGCTGCCACCGTGCCCCCGCAGGCTCACCGCGTACGCCGGGAACCCCCGCGACGCGGCGTGACCCAACCAGTGCTCGGCGAACGCCCACGCGCCGTGCCCGAACCCGGGCACGAAGAGCAGCGGCGGACGCCCCTCCTCCAGCTCGGGGATCGCGCTGAGCACCTCCCGCCGGGCCGGCCGGACCGGGCGCGACCACTCCCGGCCGCGCATGATCCGCAGCTCGCTCACTGGTCTGCCTTTCGTTCGCGACGATGCGGCTGGGCGCTCACTTGCCCTCCAGCTCGGTCAGGGCGCGTTGGACGGCGCGCAGGTAGTCGGCGTGCCCGACCTCGAACCAGTGCCGGCTGCTCTCCTTGACCGGCCCGGAGTACCGCTCCCCGGCCCGCTCCCGCACCCGGGACGCGAACGCCGCGGCGCGTTCCGGCCGGTCCCGACGGGCCCGCAGCAGCCGGGCGAAGAGCACCGTCTGCCAGTGCGACAGGGTGAACAGCCCGGAGTCCGGTTGCAGCAGCCCGGCGACCGCCAGGGTGGGATGCCCCGGGGTGAACGCGTTGAGCCACAACGTGGGCCGACCCGCGCCCGCGCTGTCACCGAACACCGACGCGTCGAGGAACTCGAAGCGCGGGAGGTAACCGGTGGCGAAGACGACCACCTCGGGGTCGATCTCGCGGCCGTCGGCCAGCTCCACCGCGTACGGGTGGAACCGGGCGACGTCCGGCACCGGACCGATCCCGCCGTGGCCCACGTAGTAGACGAGCTGGCTGTTCGCGATCGGGTGCGTCTCGTACACCCGGTGGTCGGGCTTGGGCAGCCCGAAGCGGGTCAGGTCACCGACGGTCAGCCGCAGCGTCCAGTGGTAGAGCCACTGCCGTACCCGCAGCGGCACCCGCAGCGCCAACAGGGTGTCGTTGACCTGGTCGGCGGGGCGACCGAGGACGTACTTCGGCGCGTACCAGTAGCCGCGCCGGGTGGAGTGCCAGCAGCGCGACGCCTGCTGGGCGGCCTCGACGGCGATGTCGCAGCCGGTGTTGCCGGCGCCGACCACCAGCACCCGTTTGCCGCGCAGCTGCGCCGGGTCCTTGTAGGACGAGGCGTGCATGACCTCGCCACGGAACTGTTCCAGGCCCTCGTAGCGGGGCAGCTTCGGCGACCAGTTGTGGCCGTTGGCGATCACCACGGCGGCGTACCGCGCGGTGCGCTCCGGGCCGTACCCGCCGGTGGAGCGGGTGGTCACGTCCCACCGATCCCCCTCGACGGGCTGGACCCGGATCACCTCGGTGCCGAACCAGATGTGCGAGCGCAGGTCGAAGTGGTCGGCGTACCGCTCGAAGTACGACAGCACCTGACCGTGGTGCGGATAGTCCGGCCAGGAGTCCGGCATCGGGAAGTCGGGGAACTGGGTGAACGGCTTCGACGAGATCAGGTGGGTGCTGGCGTACACCGGGCTGCGGTCGTGCCGCCAGTTCCAGGCGCCGCCGACGCCCGTCTCCCGTTCGTAGCAGTCCACACCGAACCCGTGCTCGCGCAGGTTCTTGATGGCGGTCAGCCCGCTGGCCCCGGCCCCGATGACGCAGACCGTGTCGCCCCGGTCGGAGACCGGGCGGCCGTCGCTGTTCGCCGCGGGCGAGGTCGCCTCCGGGTCGGGCCGGCCGTGGTCGGTGGAGGTGGACACCGGGGACATCTCCTTTTGGTACGGCAGGCGTGCCGGTCGCCGCGAAATCCTCTCCACAACGGGGCCGGATGTCCAGTCCTGGAGCGGACGCGTCGACGCGCGGGCCGGGGTCGGAGGTCAGCCGGTGGTGGGCAGGAGCAGGTCGACCAGGACCGGGAAGTGGTCGCTGGCCCGCCGGGTCTGCGGGGTGTCCACCACGTCGTAGTCGACAACGGTGATCCGTGGGTCGACGAAGAGCGCGTCGATGCGCCGGCGCGGGTCGGCGCACGAGTAGGTGAGCCGTTCGGCCCGGTCGGCCGCCACCGCGGCGTCGGTCAACCCGCGCGACACGGTGGCCCAAGCGGGCCCGTCTGGACCCTCGTTGAGGTCCGCGCCGGCCAGCACCGGGCTGGTCGCCGCGTCCAGGCCACGCTTGAACTCGGCGGCCTGGGAGGGCCGCTCGGCCGGGTCGGTGGACAGATGCGAGCCGGCGACGGTGAACTCAGCGTCGCCGACCCTGCAGTCGGCGTACGCGGCGCCGCGCAGGTGCCGGCCGGGGGTCAGCGGGAAGCGCTGGCAGCGGGTGCCGCGCACCTGCACCCGCAGGCTGGTCAGCAGCAGGTTGCCCAGGGCGGGCAGCCCACCGGCGGCCACCACCAGACCGAACGACTCGGCCAACGTGGCGGACTTCTGCCGCCACCGGAACCGGCGCGGCCCCTCCTGCACGATCACCACGTCCGGCTTCGCGGCCCGGACCACCGCCGCCAGCGCGGCGGTGTCGTCGCGCTGGCTGTGGATGTTGTACGACACCACGCGCAGCGGCACACCCATCCCGACCCGCCTCAGATCCGGCGGGCCAGGTCAGCCGCGCCGATCACCCCGGCGCTGTTGCCCAGCTCCGCCGGGAGCACCTCGGCCACCGGCAGCCGACCGCGCTGGGCGAGCGCGTCGAGGTACGAGCGGCGGGTGGGCCCGAGCAGCAGGTCGCCGGCGTCGATCACGCCGCCGCCGACGACAAGGGTCTGCGGGTCGAGGATCTGCGCCATGTCGGCGAGGCTGGTGCCCAGCCACCGGCCGATCTGGGCGAACGCCTCGGCGGAGACCGGGTCGCCGCCCTGGGCGGCGGTGGTCACCATCGGGCCGGTGATCGCCTCGGCCTCGCCGCCGGCCAGCTCCAGCAGGGCGGTGGCCCGGTTGGGCTCCTGCCGGGCGCCGGCCCGGGCGAACCGGACCAGGGCGCTGCCGCTGGCGTACTGCTCGATGCAGCCCAGCCGGCCGCAACCACACTGGTGCCCGTCCGGTACGGCCAGCATGTGGCCCAGCTCCGCGGCGATGCCGTGCGCGCCGCGCATCAGATCGCCGCCGAGGACGATGCCGCCGCCCACACCGGTGCCGATGGTGAACATGATCATCGAGTCGTCGGCGTCGCGGGCCGCGCCGTAGCGGAACTCGGCCCACGCGGCGACGTTCCCGTCGTTTTCCACGATCACGGGCAGACCGACGGCCTCGCTGACGTACTCGCGCAGCGGTTCGTCACGCCAGGCCAGGTTGGGGGCGAAGAGCACCGTCGAACGGCCGGCGTCGATCCAACCGGCCGCGCCGATGCCGACGGCCTCGATGCTCCGCCCGGTGGCCAGCTCGGCGACCAGCTCGATGATGACGTCGCGGGTCTTGGCGACGTCATCGGCGGGAGTGTCCCGTCGGGTCTGCACGAGCACCTGGCCGGTGTCGTCCACGACACCGCCGGCCACCTTCGTGCCACCGACGTCGACTCCGATGGTCAGCGTCACCGCTGCCGCCCCCCTCTGCTGTGCTGTCCGGCCCAGGTTCCGGCCCAGTGCCGGTCCGGGTCGGAAATGTCCCGCGCTCAGGCGCCGTCGCCCGATGCTTCCGCGTCGGCGTCATCGGGCACCCGCGAGGCGGGCACCACGGGACGGGTGGTCGGTGCCGGTACGGTCGCCGACCCGGCCTCGTCGACGGGTGGTACGGCGGCCGGGGCGAGTGGGTCCGCCGTCCGGGTGGCGACCGACCAGACATCCCGCTCCGGCGCCGGCTGAGAATCATGCCCGGTACGGGTGGCATCGCGCCACACGTGGTCGTCGCCGGTCGCCGGGGACGGGGTGCTCGGGGCTGGCTCGGCGGGCACGTCGTCGGTGGTCGCGGCAGGTGCCGGCGACGGCGCGGCCGTCGGTTCGGCGGAGCTCGGTTCGGACGGTTCCGCCGGGGAGAACGCGCGGAGCAGGCTGGCCACGCCCGCGGCGAGGTCACCGGCGCCGGTGGCGAGGCGTTCGGCGAATTCCGGACTCGGGTCCCGCAACGCGGCGATGCCCCGACAGACCGGGCAGACGCAGCATTCGGCCGAACCGGTGGCGAAAGCACCACCGGTGCCGGAGCGCCCGTCGGGCCCCGCACTGTGACCGAGGACACCGGACACCATCGCACCCAGCGAGCCGAACGCGCCGCCCGCCGAGCTGGCGGAGGCCAGCCGCGCCCCCGCCAGCAGGGTGGCGACCAGCCGCTCCGCCTCTTCCCGGGCCGAACCCGGATCCGTTCCGCCCACCGTCGGCTCCTCTACCGTGCCACCGGACACGTCACTGCGCCGCGCCGGTTGCTTCTACCCGGCGCTTGAGCTGCTTCAACGCGGTGTCCATGATCATCTTTTCGGCTTTGCGCCGAAACATCCCGAGCATTCCGACCGACAGCTCGACCTCCAGCGTGTAGGTCACAGTGGTGCTGCCGTCCGGGTTACCCACCAGGTCGTACGAACCGTGCTGGGCCTTCTGCATCTTCGAGGGGGCGACCAGGTGCCACTCGATCCGGGACAGATCCTCGGCGTACTCGTAGGCGAGCACGTATTCGTCGGCCATCACCCCGGCGTCGATGGTGAAATGCACCTGACTGGCGTACCCGTCCTCGTACTCCTCGACGACCTCGGCGCGACGCACCGCGTCGGTCCACTCCGGGTAGCGCGCGAAGTCGCAAATGACCGCCGTCACCCGATCCGGTGCGGCGCCGATGATGATCGACTGGGTGGAGGAGTCCGCCATGTGGGGAGGCTACCCGCCTCCTGCCTGTGCCACCCCGACCGCCCGCCGGGTAGGTTTCGACACAACCGACGCCCCGGGCGACGACCAGCCCGACCAGTGCGAGCACGAAGGAGTGCAGGTGCGCGAGTTTTCCGTCCCGCCGATCGTCACCGTTGGCGACGCGGCCAACCTCACCGATCCGGTCTGGGACAACGCCGAAGTCGCGCCCGACACCGTCCAGTTCGCCCGCCCGGTCCCGAGCGCCGAAGGCACGGTCACCGCCTGGACCGAGGTGACCTGCCTCCAGTTCCGTGACGAGGTCGCCGCCGTGGCCCGCGGGCTGATCGCCGCCGGCATCGAGCCAGGTGTCCGGGTCGGGCTGATGAGCCGCACCCGCTACGAGTGGACCCTGCTGGACTACGCCATCTGGGCCGTCGGCGCGGTGACCGTGCCGATCTACGAGACGTCCAGCGCCGAGCAGGCCGCGTGGATCCTCGAGGACTCCAACGCGGTCGCCGTCGTGGTCGAGACCGAGGCGCACGCCGCCCTGGTCGCCGGGGTCCGGCACCGGCTGCCCGAGCTGGGCCAGGTCTGGCAGATCGATACCGGCGGGGTCGACGAGCTGGTCACCACCGGTGCCGCCGTCGAGCTGGCCGAGGTGGAGCGGCGGCGCAAGGCCGTGCGCGCCGACGACCTGGCGACGATCATCTACACCAGCGGCACCACCGGCCGCCCCAAGGGCTGCGTGCTCAGCCACCGCAACATGTACGCCGACATCGCCAACGCGGTGCCGGTGCTGCCGAACCTGTTCAACACCGGCGCGAGCACCCTGCTCTTCCTTCCGCTGGCGCACGCGTTCGCCCGCCTCATCCAGATCGGCGTCGTGCAGGCGCGGGCCACCATGGCGCACTGCGCCGACACCAAGAACCTGGTCGCCGAGCTGCAGGCGTTCCGGCCGACCTTCGTGCTCTCCGTACCCCGGGTGTTCGAGAAGGTCTACAACGCCGCCAAGCAGAAGGCCGAGGCGGACGGCAAGGGCGGCATCTTCGCCCGCGCCGAGCAGGTCGCCATCGCGTACAGCGAGGCGCTGGAGACCCCGGGCGGACCGGGCCTGGCGCTGCGCGCCCAGCACGTGGTCTTCGACCGGCTGGTCTACCGCAAGCTGCGCGCCGCGCTCGGCGGACGGTGCCGGGACGCGATCTCCGGCGGCGCGCCACTCGGCGCCCGGCTCGGTCACTTCTTCCGCGGCATCGGCGTGACGGTCCTGGAGGGCTACGGCCTCACCGAGACCTCGCCCGCCGCCGCCGCGAACCTGCCCACCGGCACCCGGATCGGCACCGTCGGCCGCCCCCTGCCCGGCGTGACAGTGCGGATCGAGGACGACGGCGAGATCCTGATCTCCGGCGAGTTGATCTTCCAGGGCTACTGGCGCAACGAGACGGCGACCGCCGAGACGATCGGTGCCGACGGCTGGTTCCGCACCGGCGACCTCGGCCAGCTCGACTCCGACGGCTACCTGAGCATCACCGGCCGCAAGAAGGAGCTGATCGTCACCGCCGGCGGCAAGAACGTCGCCCCGGCGGTGCTGGAGGACCTGGTCCGGGCACACCCGTTGATCAGCCAGTGTGTCGTGGTCGGCGACGGGAAGCCGTTCATCGCGGCGCTCGTCACCATCGACGAGGAGGCGCTGCCGGCCTGGCTGGAGAGCACCGGCCTGCCCCGCGAAACCCCCGTCGAGCAGCTGCGCGAGCACGAGGGGCTCCGCAAGGAGATCCAGACCGCGATCGACGTCGCCAACCAGGCCGTGTCGAAGGCCGAAGCGATCAAGGTGTTCCGGGTCCTGCCCCAGGACTTCACCGAGACGACCGGCGAGCTGACCCCGTCGCTCAAGGTCAAGCGCCAGGTTGTCCACAAGACGTACGCGGCGGAGATCGCCGATATCTACCGAGGCTGACTACCATCCGTCACGTGCCCGCATCCACAGTCACCGCACCGCACCCGCATCCCCTCGCCGCGGCCGCCCGCCTGGTGATGCTGGCGCTGATCGCCGTCCTGACCCTGTTCGCCACCCGCGACGTCGCCCAGCTGTGGTGGATCGTGTTGCTGGCGGTGGCCGGGCTGCCGTCGCTGCTGGCACCGCAGCACCGGCTGGTCGGCCCGGTGAGCCGGGTGGCCGAGGTGGTGGTGCTGGGGCTGGCCGCGAGCCATGTCGCCGCGGTGGCGTCCATCGGCGGCACTGTCGACGGTCTGGGCGCGTCGGCGGTGCTGCCCTACCTGGCCGTCCCGGTGACCGTCACCGCGCTGCGCCGCCGCTTCCCCGAGGGCGCCGCCCTGCTCGTGGTCACCGCCGTCACCCTGCTGGTCAGCGGCGCGCTGACCCGGGTCGACGGCGGGTCCCAGCTCGGCCAGCCGGGTTACCTCGCGGTCTGCGCGCAGTGGCTGATCCTGGCGGTGCTGGGGCTCTACGCCGCCGGCACGCTGCACCGGGTGATGGCGGTCCGCGGCGAGGGCAAACCCCAGCCGTACGCCGAGGCGACCCGGCTGCTGACCCAGCTGCGGACGGTGGCCCGGCAACTGCCCGGGGCGACCCTGGACCCGGGCGGCATCTCGGAGCACCTGCTGGAGGAGCTGCGGACGGTGGCCCGCGCGGACCGGGGCGCGGTGCTCTCGGCCAGCGGCGGCGGTCGGCTCGTGGTCCTCGCCCAGGCCGGCGTCGACCGGGTGGACTGGGAGACGACGCTGGACGCCGACTCGGCGATCGCCGACGCCTGGGCCACCCAGCAGGCCACCACCGCCGCCCGGTCCCAGTCCCGCTCGCACCGTGGCGGCGACGTGTCCGCGCTGATCATTCCGCTGGTCGCCGGGGTGCGCACGGTGGGGCTGGTGGTGCTGGAGGCCGACGCCGCGCAGGCGTACCCGCCGCCGGTGGTGTCCCGGGTGACCGCGCTGACCCGCCCGGCCGCGCTGCGGCTGGAGGCGGCGCTGCTCTTCGACGAGGTGCGCTCGCTGGCCACCAACGAGGAGCGGCAGCGGCTGGCCCGGGAGATCCACGACGGGGTGGCGCAGGAGCTGGTGATGGTCGGCTACGGCATCGACAACGCCCTGGCCACCGTCTTCGACGACGCCGACGAGACCGCCGAGGCCCTGCGGACGCTGCGCGGCGAGGTGACCCGGGTGATCCAGGAACTGCGGTTGAGCCTCTTCGAGCTGCGCAGCGAGGTGGACCGGCAGGGCGGGTTGGCCGCGGCGATCGCGGAGTACGCGCGCACCGTCGGCGCGTCCGGCGGGCTGCGGGTGCACCTCTCGCTGGACGAGTCCACCGCCCGGCTCCCGGCCGCCACGGAGGCCGAGTTGCTGCGCATCGCGCAGGAGGCGGTGACCAACGCGCGCAAGCATGCCGGGGCGTCGAATTTGTGGGTCACCTGTGAGGTCGACCCCCCGTACGCGCAAATAGAAGTGTCGGATGACGGTCAGGGGATGGCTGACCAGCGCCCGGACGGGCGGTACGGTCTTGCGATCATGGCCGAGAGGGCGGAACGTATCCGGGGCCGGTTGGAGATCAGGCCGCGGCAACCCAGCGGCACGACCGTGGCGGTGGTTCTCGGCACCTCGGCCCGGCGCGATAACGTGCGCGGCAGCGCAGCACCAGAAGGGGAGTAACCCGAGGATGACCACAAGTCCGATACCGGCCACCCGTACCAAGGTCCTCCTTGTCGACGATCATGACCTGATTCGCAAGGGTTTGCGGCACGCCTTCGAGCGCGACCGCCAGTTCGAGGTCGTCGGTGAGGCGGCCACGGCGGCAGAAGGAGTACGTCAGGCCGGCGCGTTGCAGCCGGACGTGGTGATCATGGATCTGCGGCTGCCCGACGGCAGTGGCCTGGAGGCCACCCGCGCGCTGCGCAAGTCCAGCGCGTCGATGGGCATCGTGGTGCTGACCATGTACGCCGGCGACGATCAGCTCTTCGGCGCCCTGGAGGCCGGCGCGAGCGCCTTCGTGCCGAAGACCGCCCCGGCCGACGAGGTGGTGGCCGCCGCCCGGCACGCCGCCTCCTCCCCCAGCGCGTTCACCGCGGCCGACCTGGCCGAGGCGATGAAGCGGCGGCTCGCACCGTCCGGCCCGCAGTTGTCTCCCCGGGAGGGGCAGGTGCTGCGGCTGCTCGCCGACGGGATGAGCGTGGCGGGCATCGCCAAGCAGCTGTTCGTCAGCGAGTCCACGGCGAAGACGCACATCTCGAAGCTCTACGAGAAGCTCGGCGCGGCCAACCGCGCGCAGGCCCTCATGACCGCACTCCGGCTCGGCCTGCTCGAGGCACCGGACGCGCCCAAGTTCTGACCTGCCGCCCGCTCGTCGAGCGGGACGTCGCGACCGACGGTCCGCGCCAGCTTCTCAGCCGGCGCGGGCCGTCGCGCATCGACCGACGTCGGCGGGCAACCTCCGGCGCGCTATGGTCTGGCGTGCGTGGCGGGTGCACAATACCCGCGCGGGCGACGACGCCCGCGTCGCGGATTCGAGGGGTGAAACGCATGCAGCGGCCGGACTGGGCACCCGACACCATCGACATCGAGCGCCCGAGCGTCGCGCGGATGTACGACTACTACCTCGGTGGCTCGCACAACTTCGCCGCTGACCGGGCCGCAGCGCAGGCGATGGTCGCCGCGGTGCCGGAGGCGCCGCTCATGGCCCAGGCCAACCGGGCGTTCCTGCGCCGGGCCGTGCACCATCTCGCCGAGGCCGGGATCCGGCAGTTCCTGGACATCGGCTCGGGCATCCCGACCGTCGGCAACGTGCACGAGATCGCCCAGCAACTCGACCCGCGGTCGCGAGTGGTCTATGTGGACGTCGACCCGGTGGCGGTGGCGCACAGCCGTGAGATCCTCGCCGGCAACGAGCGGGCCACCGTGGTGCAGGAGGACCTGCGCCACCCGGAGGCGATCCTGGCCCACCCGGACGTCCGCAAGCTGCTCGACCTGAGCCAACCGGTGGCCGTGATGGTCGTGGCCGTCCTGCACTTCGTCTCCGACGACGACCGACCGGCCGACCTGCTGCGGACGCTGCGCGACGCGTTGGCGCCCGGCAGCTACCTGGTGTTGTCGCAGGCCAGCGACGACGGGCGCAGCGAGGACGAACGCGCCGAGGCGGAACGGGTCTACCGGCGCACCGACAGCCCGCTGTGGGTGCGCAGCCGCGCCGAGCTGACCGCGCTCTTCGACGGTTTCGAGCTGCTCGACCCCGGCGTGGTCTGGGTGCCCCAGTGGCGACCGGACACCCCGGAGAGCGCGGAGGACGCCGAGCGCGCGGTCTTCATGGGCGGCGTCGGGCGCCTCGGTGGCTGAGTCGCCGGGGACGACGCCCGGTCCGGGCACGTTCGCCCGGGCCTGGGCGAAGGCGGTCTCCGGCACCAGCTACCTCCCGATGACCCAGGCCCAGTTGGAGTCCCTGCTGGACCGGCTCACCGGGGAACTGGCCGGCGCGTTGCTGACCGAGCCGTTCGACCTGCGGGCCGGGCACCGGGTCGGTGCCGAGTTGGTGGCCGCGCACATCGCGTCCGCCGAAGGGCTGGGCCGTACCGTCGAGGTCATCCAGCTCCGCCTGGTGCGCGACCTGGGGTTGGTGGCCGAGGACGTCGAGGACCGGATGGCCCGGCTGCTGGCGGCCGTGGCGACCGGCTACGCCCGCGCGCTGCGCGACCGGACGCTCGACGAGCAGGAGTCGATCCGCCGCGCCGCGATGCGGGCCCGCACCCAGGCCGAGCGTGCGCTGCGGGCCAGCGAGGCCCGTTTCCGCCATCAGGCCACCCACGACCCGCTCACCGGCCTGCCCAACCGGACGCTGTTCACCGAACGGCTCGCCGCCGCGATCAACGAGCCGGGCCGGGGCGCGCAGCGGGTCGGGGTGTGCTTCCTGGACCTGGACCGTTTCAAGGTCGTCAACGACACCCTGGGGCACCAGATCGGTGACCTGCTGCTGGCCACGGTGGCGGAGCGGCTGAGCAAGGCCATCGGTGAGCACCTGGTGGCCCGGCTCGGCGGCGACGAGTTCGTGATCCTGGTGGAGCGCACCGCCGGCACCGACGACATGGTCGCGGTGGCCGAGGCCGCGCTCGCCGCGGTGCGCACACCGGCGCTGGTAGACGGGCACGAGCTGCAGATCTCGGCGAGCATCGGCATCGTCGAGCGCCAGGTTGCCGGAGCCAACCCCACGGACCTCATGCGCGCCGCCGACAGCACCCTGCACTGGGCGAAGTCCGCCGGTGGGGCGCGCTGGGCCCTCTACGACGCCGAGCGCAACCAACGGGAACTGGCCCGGTACGCGCTCTCCGCGGCCATCCCGGCGGCCCTGGAGCGGGGCGAGTTCTACCTCGACTACCAACCGTTGACCTCACTGCGCGATGGCAGCCTCGTCGGCGTGGAGGCGCTGGTCCGCTGGCGACACCCCGAGCTGGGGGTGCTGCGCCCGGACAGCTTCATCGGGTTGGCCGAGGAGACCGGCCTGATCGTCCAGTTGGGCGGGTGGGTGCTGGCCGAGGCGTGCCGCGAGGCCGAGGCGTGGTCGGCCGGGGGTGCCGCCGCGCCGTTCGTCAGCGTCAACCTGGCAGTACGGCAGGTGCACCGGCCGGGGTTGGTGCAGGAGGTCCGCACCCTCCTGCGGCAGACCGGCCTGCCCCCGGAACGGCTCCAGCTGGAAATCACCGAAAGCACCATGATGAGCACCGCCAAGGAGCCGGTACGCGCCCTGCGGGTCCTTGCCGACCTCGGGGTACGCATCGCCATCGACGACTTCGGCACCGGCTACAGCAACCTGGCGTACCTGCGGGACCTGCCGGTCACCGAACTGAAAGTGGCCGGCGAGTTCGTGGCCGGCCTACGGTCGTCCTCCGTCGGCCGCACCGACGAGCGGATCCTCGCCTCGCTGGTCTCGCTGGCGCACGCGCTGGACCTGACCGTCACCGCCGAAGGGGTGGAGACCGCCGGGCAGGCCGAGCGGTTGCGCGCGATCGGCTGCGACGCCGCCCAGGGCTGGCACTTCGGCCGCCCGGCCCCCGCCGATCGCATCCTGGCCCGCATCCGCTGACCTTCGGGCCCGCCCACGCCCCAACCGTTCCCGCCCACTCCCCCAACCGCGGCTCACCCCGACGTCACGACACCCGCAGTGGAGCGGCCGTGGGGTCGAGCGGACAGCGCGGGGCCGGACTCCGTTGAGGCTGATGTCGGTGAGTCATCTCGATGACTCACCGACATCACGCTGATCCCGGAAAGGCATCGGCAGGTCACCGAGACACGCCTGCTTGAGCCGACCCACCGGCGAGGTAGACACTGTCTACGCGGCATGGTAGACAGTGTCTATGGACGCCGACGAGACCGGGCTGCGCGCGCGGCTGGTAGCCGTCGGGGTGGACCTGGTGCTCAGCGAGGGCCAGTCGGCGGTGTCGCTGCGGGAGATCGCCCGCCGTGCCGGGGTCTCGCACGGCGCACCGCGCCGCTATTTCCCCACCCACGTCGACCTGCTCTCCGCCATCGCCCGGGAGGGCTTCGCCGACCTCACCGCCCGGGTCGAGCAGACGATGCGCGACGTCGGGCCGGATCCGCGTACCCGATTGACCGCCCTGGCCCGGACGTACCTGGACTTCGCGGCGGCCCACCGCGGCATGTTCGAGCTGATGTTCCGGCACGACCTGCTGGACAGCGGCCGGCTGCGGCTGCGTGAGACGAGCCTGCCGCTGTTCGCCGTGCTGGCCGACCTGGTGGCGCAGGTGCGCCGGCCCACCGACGCCCCTGCGGCGGTGCTCGCCGGCGCACTCTGGGCCAACCTGCACGGCATCGCCCAGCTCTGGGCCTGGGGCAGCCTGCCGCTGGCCACCGGCGCCACCGACGACGACGCCCTGCTGCGCGCCGCGCTCGACGCCCATCTCGGCCCGCCCCCCACCTAGCCGAACCCGGAGAACTCGTGCCCCTGCTGTACGACCTCACCAAGCTGACCGTCGGCACCACGCTGCGGCTGGGCTGGCGGCCCCGGGTGGAAGGGCTGGAGCATCTGCCCCGGCACGGCGGCGCGATCCTCGCCGGCAACCACCTGTCCGTCGCCGACGAGTTGTTCCTCGTCACCTCGACACCCCGCCACGTCACCTTCTGGGCGAAGGTCGAGTACTTCAACGGCCGGGGGCCGGGCGGCTGGCTCAACCGGCGGATCGTCGCCGGCATGGGCGCCATCCCGGTCGACCGCACCGACGGCCGAGCCGCCCTGCGCGCCCTGGACGCCGCCGTCCCGGTGCTGCGCGCCGGCGGCCTGGTAGCCGTCTACCCGGAGGGCACCCGCTCACCGGACGGGCGGCTCTACCGGGGCCGCGTCGGAATGACCCGACTGGCCCGTGACGCCGAGGTGCCGATCATCCCGGTCGGCGTGACCGGCACCGCCGAGGTGCTGCCCGTCGACGCCCGGCTGCCCCGCCGACACCCGGTCACCCTGCGGTTCGGCCCACCGATCCCGGTCGCCGGACGGATCAACAGCCCACGCGACATCCGGACGGTCACCGACGAGGTGATGGCGGCGATCCAGCAACTCACCGGCCAGGAGTACGTGCCGCGCTACGCGCCCGCCCGGGAGCGCTGAACGCGGGCAGCGGTCAGCCGGCGAGCAACGCCGCCATGCGGTCCGCCTGCGCCTCCCAGCGCCACTCCCGTTCCACCCAGGCCCGGCCCGCCGCGCCCAGTTGGCGAGCCAGGTCCCGGTCGGCGAGCAACGCGGCGACCCGGTCGGCGAGCTGGCCGACGTCCCGGCCGCGTACGACGTAGCCGGTCTCCCCCTCACGGACCGCGTCCGGTGCGCCTCCGGAGTCACCGGCGACCACCGGCAGGCCGGTGGCGGACGCCTCCAGGTAGACGATGCCCAGCCCTTCGACGTCGAGGCCACGGTTGCGGGTGCGGCACGGCATCGCGTAGACGTCACCGGCCGCGTAGTGCGCCGGCAGCTCGACCGACGGCACCGTGCCGGTGAACACCACATCCCGTTCCACACCGGTCTGGCGGGCCAGCTTCTCCAGGGTCGCCCGGTACGGCCCGCCACCGACGATCAGCAGCGCCGCGTCGGGCACCCGGCGGCGGATTTCCGGTAGGGCCCGGATCAGCGTGTCCTGACCCTTGCGCGGCACCAGCCGGGACACGCAGACGACCACCGGACGGTCGGTCAACCCGAGCCGCGCCCGAACCTGTTCACCGTCCACGGTCGGGTGGTACATGTCCACGTCGACCCCGGGCGCGAGGCGACGCAGGTCGGTCACCCCGTCCAGCACCCGGGCCAACCGGCTACGGGTGTACTCGCCGAGATAGGTGGTCACGTCCACACCCCGGCCGATACGCCGCAGCGCCGGCCGGGCGGCCGGCACCGCCGCCCAACCGACCTCGTGGCCGTGGGTCTGCGCCACCACCCGCTGGATGCCGGCCCGTCGCCGCAGGCCGGCCGCGAGCAGCCCCAGCGGGGCCGCCGCGCCGAACCACACCGTGTCGCAGTCGTACGCGCGCGCCAACCGGGCCGCCCGGCGGGCGACCAACGGGGTGGGCAGCAGGACCCGGGTGCGTTCCCGGATCACCTCGAACGGCTGGTCGGCGTCGAACTTCGCGGCTCCGCGCCAGCTCGACGCGTAGACGACCACCGAGCCGGCCGGTTGCCGGACCGCGAGGTTGTGCACAAAGGACTGGATCCCACCCGGGCGGGGCGGGAAGTCGTTGGTGATCAGCAGGGTGCGACTCATCGGCCAGCCTCCCGGGCGTACGCGCGGGCGGCGGCCATCCGCTCCACGGTGGACGGATGCGAGGCCGAGTAGAGGTATTCCCAGCGGGGCGGGTCGGGATCGCCGAGGTTGACCGAGCCGAGCCGGCGCTGCATCGACTCGAAGGACTCCGGGTCGTTGGTGAGCGCGAGCGCGTGTGCGTCGGCCCGCGCCTCCACCCGACGGGACATCAGCGCCTGCACCGGGGCGGCGACCAGCCCGGCCACTGTGACCAGGGCGACCAGCAGCGGAAACGCGGCAGGTTGGGCCACCGAGTCGACGCCGGCCAGCCGCAGCAGTGGACCCCACGAGCCGAGCAGGTAGAGCGCCACCACCGCCGCCGCCGCACCCAACGCCCCGGTCAGCGTGCCGACCGCCACGTCGGAATCCTTCGCGTGCCCCAACTCGTGCGCCACGACGGCGGTCACCTCGGCCGGGGTCGCCTCACGCAGCAGCGTGTCGTACACGACCACCCGGCGGGTCGGCCCGAGACCCGAGACGTACGCGTTGACCGCCCGGGTGCGGCGGGAGGCGTCGGCGACCAGCACGTCTCGCACTGGCACCCCGTCGCGGGCGGCCATGCTCATCAGCTCGGTGCGCAACGGGCCCTGCTCCATCGGGGTGAACCGGTTGAACACCGGCTCCACCAGCACCGGCAGCACGAACGACAGCAGCACCACCAGCACGGCGGCGCCGGCCGCGCCGAACGCCCACCACCAGCGCGGCGCGAGCCGGATGACAGCGTAGAAGCCGAACAACGCCACCGCGCCGATCACCGCGCTGACCGCGTACGACTTGAGCAGGTCGACAGCCCAGCCGCTCCAGCCGTTGGTGCTCAACCCGTAGCGGGTGAGAACGCTCTGCCGCCAGGCGGCGAACGGAAGTGTCACGAGGTCGGCGACGAGCATCACCGCCAGCCCGCCGAGCACGGCCTGCGCGACCCAGTGCCCGCCGAACGGCCGCCCCACCAGCTCGACCAGGCGACTGCCCAGCGGGGTCAACCCGAGCGCGAGGGCGATCAGCAGCCCGACGGCGAGCGCGGCGTAGCCGCCGGGGCGCAGCGCGGCCCGGAACTCCCGCCCCTTGGCCACCTGCTCGGCCGGCAGGTCACCCAACGCGGCGAGCTGGTCGGCGCGCGGCGCCGGTGGACGGTGCCACGGGATGAGCAGCGCGGCCAGCACGACCAGCGCGACGGTCAGCCCGGCCAGGGCCAGCAGCGCCCACCCGCGCGGGGTCACCGCGTCACCGCCCGTTGTACCCCGCTCATCGCGCCGCTCCTCCCGCCGTGACCGCTCATCCTATGGCCCGCGAAAAGCCCGCTTCCGGGCGCGGTGTGGCGCTCAGGCGACCCGGCGGGTGGCCCGGCGGCGAGCCGCCGGCGGGCGCACGGGCGCGGCCAGCACTTCCATCTCGAAGCCGGCCCGGGCGAGCACCTCGATGGCCTCGACCTCGGCGGCGACCAACCCGGCCGCCGGGGACGTCTCGTCGAACAGGGCGGTCAGCGGGCAGCCGGAACAGCCGTCGGCCCGCTTCGCGCACCCGTCGCAGTCGATGAGCATCACGCCTCCTGATCGGCTCGCGGCACCCGGGCGACTCTCGTCGTCGCCGGCCGAGCACCGTCGGTGACATCGACACTAAACACCGGGTACGACAGGAACCCCGTCCGACCGCCCGTTTCAGGGCTAGATCCACTCCACATCAGCGATATCGGGGTATCCCACCCTTTCGGAACGCCCGACATCACGGAGCTCTGCCGGTCGAGCGAGCGGCATCGTTTGGTCGCTCGGTCAGTCGGGCACTGAGCGACGGTGGCCGACCTCGATGCTTCGTCCGTCGTGGGCTTCCGGTACTCCCCCCGTCGACATCGCCTCGCCAAGGTCCTCGTTCTGCTGGGTGCCGCGGCCCTCCTCGCCTTCTACACAGTGGTGTTCGACGAGGTGTGGTGGAAGGTGCTGCTGCGGTTCGGGATGATCGGCGCCATCGTCGCGCTGACCACCAACTGGCAGCTGCGCCGTCAGCCTCGGCTGCCGCTGCGGCTGACCGAGGAGACGCTGCACCTGACCGGGCCGAACGGAACCAGTCTCAGCATCGACTGGGTCAACATGGCCAGCGCCCAGGTCCGAGGCCGCATGGACCCCCGGCTGGTGGTCACGCCACTCGACCCGGAGCAGACACGGCCCCCCATGCGGGCCGGGCAGTGGTCGACCCCCGGGCGCGGCCCCTATGAGTTGGTCGTCCGGCTCGCCTGGATGACGCCGGGCACCGACGCACTGCGTCGTGAGCTGGCCCGACGACTACCGACCAGCTGACCCCGAGCCTCCGCCCGGTCGTCGGGGTTGGGTTTCAGCCCTGCGCGTCGAGGTCACGCAGTGCGTAGCGGAGGTGCTGCCACTCCTCTTGAAAGATCACGTGCAGGCAGTGCCGGACGGACACGACGTGCTCGGGCCACCAGGCGCTCGGCCGAGACTCGGCGAGCACCTCCGGCGTGACGGTCGCCAGAAACTCGCGCACCATGGCCTGCCGCTCGGCCCGCACCTGGAGGACCGCGTCGAATGTCGGCTGCTCGGTAGCGAAGACCGACATGTCGAAGCCGTCGGTCTCATACTCGGCGTGCCACTGACCCAGCGGGTGGAACGGCTGCGGCAGGCGCAGGACTGCCTTTCCCAACCAGGCGTCGGCGGCGAACGCGAGATGGCGCAGCGTCTGCGCGAACGACCACTCCCCGTCGATCGAGACGTCGACAGCACCCTCGGGCATGGACACGGCCCGGTCGACAGCCGCCGCCCAGGCCCGTTCGAGCGCGGCCCACCCCGCCCGAAGGTCGTCCGGGTTCTCGGCCCGCCGGAGGTCGCGCCCGGGAAAGCGCCGGTTCAGCTCGGCCTCGACCAACGGCACGACATCGACGCCGTTGATCAGCAATGTGCCCTCGGCCAGCCACGGCGCGTCGATGTCCAGACCATCGACGTCGACGCCGCGCATCACCGCACCGGCCAGCGTCGACCTGTTGAACCGGGCACCGCGCAGATCCTGGTCGACGAAGACCGTGACGTCGTCCCGTGCCATGGTGACTCCCTCCGCCGACGACAGCGGCGACGTTAGCCCTCGGGTACGACAGCGGACCACCCGACAATCGATTGAGCAGGATCGACCGGGTTCAAGGACCATGGGCCATCCCAACCGGTCGGACAGCCCGACATCATGGAACTCGTGTCGATCACGACGCCGGAGTCCGGATGTACGGATGGAAACCAGCGTGTGGCGGGGACGTCAGGACCGGGCGAGCCGCCGCAGCAGGGAGTCCGCGCCCAACGGGTACGCCCCGTGCCGGCGTACCCCGTCGGCGACCTCGCGGTCCGACGAGACCACGACCACCGGCCGGCCCGCCGGCTCGGCGCGGACCAGCCGCCGGATCAGCTCGTCGGCGGTCTCGCCCTTGCGGGAGAAGAGCACCCGCACGCCGCGCGGCGCGGGCGGCAGCCCGTGCATCCGCTCGGCGCCGTCGAAGACCACTGTGACCTCGTCACCGGTCTGCGCGGCGATCCCGCCCAGCCCGGTGATGAGGCGTTTGCGCTGCTGCTCCAGGGACATCTCACCGAAGCCGCGCTTGGTGACGTTGTAACCGTCCACCACGAGGTGCGCCCGGGGCAGGGCGAGCAGTTGGTCGAGCCGGGCCGGGTCGTCGGTGTCGCGGGCGCGGGTGGCCGGGCCGGCCGGGGCGCTGCCCGGCTGCTCGGCGAACGCGTCGGCGACGAAGTCGGCGGGGAGTTTGTCGACCGGGTCGAGCGCCAGCTCCCGGCGCAACCCGACGGCGGCCTGGCCGATGGTCTCCAGGAGCAGCCAGAGCCGGGCGTCGTCGACCGAGCGTGCCTCCTTGGCACTGGCCCGCGCCACCCCGGCGGCGGCCTCGGCCTCGGCCAGCCGGGCCCGGGCGCGGCGGAGTTCGGCGTCCACGTCGGCGCTGGCGCGGGCGGCCCGGCCGCGTTCGGTGGCCAGCAGCTCGGTGGCCTTCCGTTCGCGGGCCTGGGTCTCCCGCAGGGTGCGGGCCAGTTGCCGGGACTCCTCGCGGAGCTGGCCCAGCTCCTCGCGGACCCGGGCCAGTTCGTCGCGGAGCTTGTCGGCCTCGACCCGGGCCACGGCGCGATCGTGCTCGGCTCGGGTGGCCCGCTGCTCGGCCTCGCGGACCAGCTCGGCGACGACGGCGCTGTCCGCCTCGGCGCGCACGGCCGCCCCGCTGGCGTCGATCAGTTCCCGCCAGCCCCGCGGCCGGGCCAGGTAGGCCAACGCGGCCACCTCGACCGGGTCGGCGGCGGCCGGCGCGGTGCCCTCGACCACTGCCGCGCCGAGGTCACCGGCGTCGGCCAGGACCCGCGCGGTGACCCGCTGCCGGAACAGCGGGTCGGCGGTGAGCTGGGCGGCGATGACCGGCGCGCCGAGCCGGGCGCGCCGGTTGGGGGCGAACTTGGCCACCCGGCGCAACGGCACCGGCACCTCGTCGGTGGGGAGGGTGGGCAGCACCGCCGCGGTCAGCGTCACGATCCGTTGCCGGACCGGCTCGGGCAGGGTCGGCTCGGGCTCGGGCTCGGCGGCGGGACCGTCGTCCGTCGTCGACTCCGGTGCGCCAGATGGGCCGTTGACTACGTTGTCGTCCGGGTTGCCCACACCGTCGAGCGCGACCGGATCCTCCTGCGGGAGGTGGTCGTCGAACGGCTCGGTGAGGGGCATGTGGCAAGTCTCCCACCGCGACCGGGCCCACCGCCCGGTGAGTGAGCCGATCTCTCATCCTAGCCCCATGGTGACGGATGGGACGGCTGCGACGGGAGTGTCGCACCGGGGCGCTAGCGTGCCGCCGATGGCACAGGCGGAGTACGTCCAGGAGTCACTTGCCGGTCTCGACCCGGCGGTGGGCGGGGTGGACCCGGCCCTGCCGCTCTACGCGACGACCTTCGTGGTGGTCGACCTGGAGACCACCGGCGGCGCGCCGGACGGCGGCGGCATCACCGAGATCGGCGCGGTGAAGGTGCGCGGTGGTGAGCAGTTGGGGGTGTTGGCGACACTGGTCAACCCGGGGCAGCCGATTCCGCCCTTCATCACGGTGCTGACCGGGATCACCCAGGCCATGCTGGTGCCGGCGCCCCCGATCGAGCAGGTGCTGCCGAGCTTCCTGGAGTTCATCGACGACGCGGTGCTGGTGGCCCACAACGCCCCGTACGACGTGGGCTTCCTCAAGGCCGCCTGCGCGAAGCACGGCTACCGCTGGCCCAACCCCCGGGTGCTGGACACGGCGGCGCTGGCCCGCCGGGTGCTGACCCGCGACGAGGTGCCCAACCGCAAGCTCGGCACCCTGGCCGCCTACTTCCGCACCAGCACCCAACCGACACACCGGGCCCTGGACGACGCGAAGGCCACCGTCGACGTGCTGCACGGACTGATCGGCCGGCTCGGCGGGCACCGGGTGGACACGGTCGGCGACGCCATCGAGTTCGCCCGCGCGGTCACCCCGACCCAGCGCCGCAAACGGCACCTGGCCGAGGGGCTGCCCAAGGTCCCCGGGGTCTACATCTTCCGGGCCGCCGACGACCGACCGCTCTACGTGGGCACCTCCGTCGACATCGCCACCCGGGTGCGCAGCTACTTCACCGCCGGCGAGAAGCGCGCCCGGATCTCCGAGATGCTGGGCGCGGCCGAGCGGGTCGAGGCGGTGGAGTGCGCCCACTCGTTGGAGGCGGAGGTCCGTGAGCTGCGGTTGATCGCCGCCCACGCCCCGCCGTACAACCGCCGGTCCAAATACCCGGAGCGGATGGTCTGGCTCAAGCTGACCGACGGTCCGTACCCTCGGCTGTCGATCGTGCGTGACCTCTCCCCCACCGACACCGCGTACCTCGGGCCGTTCACCTCCCGGCGCGCCGCCGAGCTGGCCGCCGCCGGTTTCCACGACGCGGTGCCGCTACGCCAGTGCACCCACCGGCTCTCGCTGCGCACCGTCACGCCGGCCTGCGCGCTGGCCGAGCTGGGTCGCTGCCCGGCACCCTGCGAGCACAAGATAACCCCCGAGGAGTACGACGACAGCGCCGTCGCGCCCTTCCGCGCGGCGACGGCCAGCGACCCCCAGCCGGTGGTGGACGCGCTGCTCGCCCGGATCGACGTGCTCTCCCGTGACCAGCGCTACGAGGAGGCCGCCGTGGTGCGCTCCCGGCTGGCCGCCGTGCTGAGGGCCACCGTGCGGATGCAGCGGCTGGCCGCGCTGACCGGCATCGTGGAGCTGGCCGCGGCCCGGCCGGCCGCCCGGGGCGGCTGGGAGTTGGCGCTGGTCCGCCACGGCCGGCTGGCCGGCGCGGGGGTCTCCCCGCCGGGCGTGCACCCACGGCCCACCCTGACCACGATCCGGGCCACCGCCGAGACGGTGTCGGGCGGGCACGGTCCGGTGCCGGCCGCCACCGCCGAGGAGTCCGAGCGGATCCTGTCCTGGTTGGAGCGGCCGGAGACCCGACTCGTCGAGATGTCCTCCGGTTGGTCCTCTCCGGCCAGTGGTGCGGGCCGGTTCCGTGACCTGCTGGCGAAGGCCGAGAGCGGCGCGTCCCACCAACTCTCGACCGAACGCTCATGACCAACTGACCGATCGGACTACGTCGACTCGCTTAGGCTGTTAGAGAAGTGCAGTCCTGCCCGATTCGTGGGCCTGCTCCCGCCGCCGGCTTCCGGTGACGCGGAGCCGGGGTGAGGAGGTGTCCCTCGTGGACGTCGACGCCGGACACGGCGCCGCCCTGGGGGGCGCCCTGCCGACACAGCCGGGTGAGCTGCCGCTCGCCCGCCGGCTGCGGTCGCTGCTCAGCTGGCCCACCACCGATTCCGACCCGGTCACCCAACTGGTCCGCACCCACCGGGGCATCCACGCCGGCACCGATCCCGCGGTGCTGCGCCGCGCCTACACGATCGCGGAGAACATGCACCGCGGGCAGTTCCGCAAGAGCGGTGAGCCCTACATCACCCACCCCCTCGCGGTGGCGCAGATCTGCGCCGAGCTGGGAATGGACACCACCACCCTGGTCGCCGCGCTGCTGCACGACACCGTGGAGGACACCCGCTACACCCTCCAGGCACTCTCCGAGGATTTCGGCGGCGAGGTGGCCCACCTGGTCGACGGGGTGACCAAGTTCGACAAGGCGTTCTACGGCAAGGCCGCCGAGGCGGAGACGATCCGCAAGATGATCGTCGCGGCCGCCAAGGACGTCCGGGTGTTGATCATCAAGCTGGCCGACCGGCTGCACAACATGCGCACCCTCGGGGTGCGCTCCGCGTCGTCGCGGGAACGGATCGCCCGCAAGACCCAGGAGGTGCTGGTCCCGCTCTGTGACCGGCTGGGCATCCAGACCCTCAAGCGCGAGCTGGACGACGTGGTGCTGCTGCACCTGGAGCCCGAGGAGCACGCCCGGCTGGCCCGGCACGTGCACGACCGGCCAGGCTGGGACTCGTACCTCGACTCGGTGGTCGCCCGGGCCCGGGTGGCGTTGCGGCGCAGCCGGGTCGACGCCGAGGTCAGCCCCCGCCCCCGGCACCTCTACTCGATCTGGAAGGACACCATCGCCGGCGGCCACACCGCCCCGTACGATCTGCCCCGCATCGTGGTGGTGGTCGACGGCCCGGCCACCGACTGCTACGCCGCGCTCGGCGCGATCCACGGCACCTGGCGACCGGTGCCCGGCCGTTTCAAGGACTTCATCGCGTCACCGAAGAACAACCTCTACCGGTCGCTGCACACGAGCGTCTGCGGCCCGCAGGACCGCACGGTGGAGGTGCTGATCCGCACCGAGGAGATGCACCGCTCCGCCGAGTACGGCATCGCCGCCGACTTCCGTTTCCCGCGCTCGGGCAACGGCGGCGCCGCGGCCCGCGCCGAGCAGTTGGACTGGCTGCGCCGGGTGCTCGACTGGGAACCGGACGCCGCCGACCCGGCACAGTTCTACGAGTCGCTGCGCTGCGACCTCGCCGAGGGGCAGATCCAGGTTTTCGCCGACGGGCGGCAGATCGTGCTGCCGGCCGGCGCCACGCCCGTCGACCTCGCCTACGAGCTGGGCAGCGAGCGGGGCGACCACTGCCTCGCCGCCCGCATCAACGGTCGACTCGCCCCCCTGAGCTCCGAGCTGGACGAGGGCGACGTGGTGGAGATCTTCACCGAGAACGACGGCGACAACGGCTTCGAGGCCGGGGTGGCGCCGCGGGGCCCCCGCCGGGAGTGGCTGAGCTTCGTCAAGTCGCCGAACGCGCAGATGCAGATCAACAGGTGGTTCGCCGAGCACACCGAGCCGGGCATCACGATCAGCGACAAGGTGCGCCTCGGCCGGGCCACCATCGGGCTCGCCCTGCGTCAGCACAACCGGGGCCTCGCCAGTGACCTGCCGCTGCTGCGCCTCTCCGAGGAGTTGGGCTACCCCGACCTGGAGACCCTGCTGGTCGCGGTCTTCGACCGGGTGATCGAACCGGACACCGTGGTCCGCCAGCTCATCGACCTGGTCGACCATCGGCAGTGACCCGACGAGCCCCAGCGCGTCCGAAGGACATTCGCGACCACTAGCCTGGAGTCATGATCCCCCGCTCCCGCGCCACCGGTCGGGCCCTCTTCTACCAGGCCTTCTACCGGCTGCCGCTGCCGGTGCGCCGGCGTCTGGTCCGGCTGGCGGTGCCCAAGTACGTCGTCGGCGCGGTGACCCTGGTCCGTGACTCCGAAGCGACGGGCGCGGGTCGGCTGCTCATGCTGCGCCAGCCGCCCGGCAAGGCGTGGTCCCTCCCCGCCGGCCTGCTCGACCGGGGCGAGGCCCCGGTGGTCGGCGCCGCCCGTGAGCTGTTCGAGGAGTCCGGCATCCGGCTTCCGCCGTCCCGGCTGCGCCCGGCGGTGCCGAACGCGATCGTGCACGCCAAGGGCTGGGTGGACATGGTCTTCGAGGCCGACGTGCCGGCGTCCAGCACCGACCTGACCGTCGACGGGGCGGAGGTCTTCGAGGCCGCCTGGCACCCCCTGGACGACCTGCCCAAGCTGACCTGGCCGACGGCCCGGCTGCTCGCCTACTACGACATCGGGCCGCTGGCCGGGAAGTTCCCGCCACCGGTGCCCGACGACACCCCGTGACCGGCGCGGCCGGTGTGCCGGCGCAGCTGTGCGCGGTGGTGCTCGCCGCCGGCGAGGGCACCCGGCTGCGCCCCCTCACCGAACGGGTGCCCAAGGCGCTCTGCCCGGTGGGCAACGTGCCCCTGCTGGATCGGGCGTTGGAGCGGTTGGCCGGCCTCGGCCTGACCGGTCCCGACCGGGTCGCTGTGAACGCCTGCTACCTCGGCGAGCAGATCGTGGAGCACGTCGGCGACCGGGCCCACCTGTCGGTGGAGCCGGGCGACCCGCTGGGCACCGCGGGCGGGGTGGCCAGGCTGCGGGACTGGATCGACGGGCGGCCGGTGCTGGTCGGCAACGCCGACGCGTACCTCGCCGACCCGGCCGCTCCCCCGGGCCCGGACGTGGCCGCACTGCTCGACGGCTGGGACGGGCACACCGTACGCCTGCTCGGCCAGCCCGCCGCGGACCCGGCGGCGCCGGGCACCTTCGCCGGGCACTGCTTCACCGGCTTCTCGCTGCTGCCCTGGCGTCTGGTCCGGGACCTGCCGGTCGTCTTCTCGGACCTGGTCCGGGCCGTGTGGCGGCCGGCCGAGGCGGCGGGCGCCCTGGCGGTGGTGCCCTATCCGGGCACCTTCTTCGACACCGGCACCCCGGCCGACTACCTGGCGGCCAACCTGCACGCCGCCGCCGGCGGCGCTCTCGTCGCGGAGTCCGCGACGGTGACCGGCCGCTGCGTGGAGTCCGTGGTCGGCGCTGGCGCGCGGGTGGACGGCGACGTGTTTCGCACTGTGGTGTGGCCGGGCACGACAGTACGCGCCGGTGAGCGGCTGGAGAACGTGATCCGGGCCGGGAGCGACCTGACGGTGCCCTGCGCCGCCCAGGGCTGAGCGCGCCGGCTCCCGCCTCCGGTCCCGGGCCGGAACATCTAGCATGGGCGACGACGCCGACGAACGGAGAAATGCCCCGTGATCACCGCGATCGTGCTGATCGACTGCGCCACCGACGCGATCCCCGAGGTGGCGGAGAACCTGGCCAACCTTCCCGGTGTCAGCGAGGTCTACTCGGTGGCCGGGCACGTCGACCTCATCGCCATCGTCCGAGTCCGCGAGTTCGACCAGATCGCCCAGGTCATCGCGGGCAGCATCTCCAAGGTCGAGGGTGTGCTCAACACCGAGTCGCACATCGCCTTCCGGGCGTACTCCCAGCACGACCTGGAGGAGGCGTTCGCGAT
Organism: Micromonospora parva; assembly: GCF_000718515.1. Lineage (GTDB taxonomy): Bacteria > Actinomycetota > Actinomycetes > Mycobacteriales > Micromonosporaceae > Micromonospora > Micromonospora parva. The sequence continues at coordinate 51,000 of NZ_JNZS01000034.1, forward strand.
CGGCCTGGCCGGCGCCGACTGACCCGCTCACCGCTGCCGGGCCCACGCCGGCCGCACGGCGGCGCGTCAAGCGCACAGGGCGGCCGGCCCACCCCGCTGGGTGGACCGGCCGTCTGCTGTGGCTACGTCAGCTCTCGCTGGGAGCCGGTACCTCGGTGGAGCCACCGCCCGGAGCCGGCGACTCGGTGACGGTGCCACCCGGAGCCGGCGACTCGGTGACGGTGCCGCCCGGAGCCGGCGACTCAGTGCCGGTGCCGCCCGGGCTGGGCGTACCGCTGGCGCTGGTCTGCGGAACCGGGATGCCCAACTTGTTGGCGAGCGCCACCAACTCGTCGTAGTGCGTCTGCAGCGTCGGAAGCGCCGTCTGCGCCAGCTGGACCACCGACGGCTCGGAGCCCTGCGAGATCTCCGTCTGGGTGGCCTGGATGGCCTGGACGTGGCCGGCCAGCTCACTCGTCACCCAGAGCCGGTCGAACTCCGCGCCGCTGGCGTTGTTCAGCTTGTCGATGACCGCCTGCTGGTCGGCGCTGGGCTCGTTCGGCAGTTCCACGCCGAGCTGCGACGCGGTCTGCTGCACCGTCTGGTCCAGCTGGGTGTGGTCGGTCTTCAGCATCGCGCCCAGGTCCTTGACCCCCTGGTCCTTGCCCTTCTGCTGGGCGAGGTCACCAGCGGTGATCTCGAACAGGTTGACCTGGTGTACCGCCTGCAGGTACTGGGTGTCCTGCGTCGACGGCTGTGCCGCGGCCTGCGCGGCCGCGGCCGGCGCGACACCGACCAGTACCAGCGCGGCCAACAGGCCGAGGCGTTTGATACCCAACATGCTTCCCCCCCTTGAGACGTTGGACCGCACGGATACCCGGCTCACCGGGGTTATTCCTGCGATCCCCCGGGCGCGCGGGGTCGACCGGTCCTGCCGTGCCCGTCCGACTCCTGGTCGGATGGGCGGGGAGGGTGCGGATACGACGTGGCGCCCGCCAGAATCCGACGGGCGCCACGTAACGGTGCGACTGGGCGGTCAGTGGCGGCTCTCGCCGCTGCCGACCTCCTCGCGCTCGGGCCGGGGCTCGACCGGCGGGTGCCCCGGTGAGACCGGCGCCTCGACCGGCTTCTCGATCGGGTAGAAGAAGCCCCGGATGGCCGGGCCGAGGGCCCCCAGCCGGTTCATCTTCTTCGGTACGACCCAGCCGACGTAGTCGAGCTGGCCGTGGCCGTCCGCGTGCCCGTTGGCCGCGCTGAGCGGCTGGTGCACCTCGACGAACCGGCCGTCCGGCAGGCGCCGGATGATGCCGGTCTCCACGCCGTGCGCGAGCACCTCCCGGTCGTGCTGCTGCAGACCCAGGCAGAGCCGGTAGGTGACGTAGTACGCCAACGGCGGGGCCACCAGCAGGCCGATCCGGCCGGCCCAGGTCATCGCGTTCAAACTGATCTGGAACTTGTCCGCGATCACGTCGTTGGCGCCGGAGAGCGTCAGCACGACGTAGAACGCGACGGCCATGGCGCCGACGGCGGTCCGGGCCGGGGCGTCCCGGGGACGCTCGAGCAGGTTGTGGCTCTTGCGGTCCTTGAGTTGCCGGGCTTCCAGGAACGGGTACATCGTCGACAGGCCCACCAGGATGCCGGGTAGCACCACCGTCGGCCAGAACAGCGGCGGGATGACGTACCCGTCGCCGATCGGGATGTTGATCTCCCAGGCCGGCATGAGTCGGGTCGAGCCGTCGAGGAACATGACGTACCAGTCGGGCTGGCTGGCGGCCGAGACCACCCACGCCTCGTACGGGCCGAACAGCCAGATCGGGTTGATCTGGAACAGACCGCCCATCAGCGCGATGACGCCGAAGACGACCATGAAGAAGCCGCCCTGCTTCAACGCGTACCGCGGGAACATCCGCTCGCCGACCACGTTGTTGTTGGTCCGGCCGGGGCCGGGCCACTGGGTGTGCTTCTGCTTGAAGACCAGGCCCAGGTGGACGCTGATCAGCGCGACCAGCAGACCCGGGATGAGCAGCACGTGGGCGATGAAGAACCGGCTGATGATGATCGTGCCCGGGAACTCGCCACCGAAGATCGACGAGGTGACCCAGGAACCGATCACCGGGATGGACAGCATGATCGCCGAGGCGATCCGCAGGCCGGTGCCGGACAGGCCGTCGTCCGGCAGCGAGTAGCCGGTGAAGCCGGCGAGGAAGCCGACCCAGAACAGCAGCGAACCGATGATCCAGTTGGTCTCACGCGGCTTGCGGAACGCACCGGTGAAGAAGACCCGCAGCATGTGCACGACGATCGCGGCCATGAACAGCAGCGCCGCCCAGTGGTGCATCTGCCGCATCACCAGACCGCCCCGGACATCGAACGAGATGTCCAGGCTGGAGGCGTACGCGGCGGACATCGGGGTGCCCTGCAACGGCGCGTAGCTGCCGTCGTAGACCACCTCGGTCATCGCCGGCTCGAAGAAGAAGGTGAGGAACACACCGGTCAGCAGCAGCACGACGAACGAGAACAGCGCGATCTCGCCGAGCAGGAAGGACCAGTGGTCCGGGAAGACCTTGTTCAGCAGCTTGCGCAGCGGGGTGGCCACCGCGAAGCGGTCGTCCACTCCCACCGCTGCCTTGCCCGGCGTCGCCGCAAGGTCAAACTTTCGACGCTTCATGGCCGCTCCCAGAAATCAGGCCCGACGGTCTCGGTGTAGTCGGACTTCGCCACGAAGAAGCCCTCGGAGTCCACCTCGATCGGCAGCTGCGGCAGCCGCCGGCTGGCGGGGCCGAAGACGGGCCGGGCGTTGTCGGTGATCAGGAACTGGGACTGGTGGCACGGGCAGAGCAGCCTGTTGGTCTGCTGCTCGTACAGGCTGGCCGGGCATCCCGCGTGCGTGCAGATCTTGGAGAACGCCGCGTAGTTGCCCCACATGTAGTCACCGTGGCCGATCCGCTCGTTGGCCCGGCGCGACTCCTGCGCGTCCGAGTCGCGGAGGTGGATCAACAGCGTCGGCGAGTCGGCGTGCTTGTTGCTCACGCCGTGGTCGATGCCGGGGAAGACGGTCAGCTGACCACCGGTGCTGATGTCCGCCGGGCGGATCGGCCGGCCGTCCTCGCGGACCAGGCGGATCCGCTGGCCGCCCTCGGCCGTGGCGAACCCGGTGGTGAACATCTGGTTGTTCTTGTGCGGCTGCGAGATCAGACCGCCGACCAGCGGCGCCGCGGCGACCGCGGCGACCGGCGCGAGACCGGCCAGCAGCGAGATGCCGAGCAGCGGGCGACGCTTCACGCCCAGCTCGTCCGCCATGTAGAGCATGGTCTGGCCGGTGATGGTGCGGCCTTCGGAGTCCACCTGACCCTCGTGCCGGTCCTGGATCGAGACCTCCTTGGGCAGCAACTTCTTGCCCCAGGTCAGGATGCCGAAGCCGACGGCGAGCAGCGCCACGCCGAGGGTGAAGCCGAGCAGCGGGGTGTAGAACTTGTCGCCGCCCCGGCCGGCCTCGTACTGCCACGGCCACCAGATGTAGATGGCCAGGAAGGCGGTCGCGGCCAGACCGGTGATCAGGAAGAAGCCGGCGACCACCCGGGTCAGCCGACGCTCCGCCTTGGTGCCCGGCAGCACCTGCGGCTCGTAGTGGACGATCTCGATGTCGTCCCGGCGCGCACCCTCACGAACGATGTCGAACCGGGTCAGCTTGGGGTCGTTCACGTCGAGCGGCGCCGGGCCCTGCGAGGCCTGGTGCTCGGTGTGGGGGCTCATGCCGTCACCTCGCTACGGGTGGCGCCGAGCGGCACCACAGCACTGAATCGGATGGCCTGCTCGGTCACGACTTGCCCGCAATCCACAGGCTAGCGAAGACGAGCGCCACGATGCCAACCAGGAAGATCGCCAGGCCCTCGGTGGACGGGCCGTACCGTCCGAGGTTGAACCCACCCGGGTCCTGGTCGTGCTTCAGCGTCTCCTGGATGTAGGCGATGATGTCGGCCTTCTGCTCCGGCCGGAGCTGGTTGTCGCCGAACACCGGCATGTTCTGCGGGCCGCTCAGCATCGCCGCGTAGATCTGACGGTCGGTCGCGGGGTGCAGGCTCGGGGCGAACTTGCCCGAGGAGAGCGCACCGCCGCCGCCACCGAACGCGTGGCACTGCGAGCAGTTGATCCGGAACAGCTCACCGCCGGCCGCGATGTTGCCGTCCTCGCGGAGGTCGTCGCCCTCGGGAACGACCGGGCCGCCACCCAGCTCCTGGATGTACTGGGCCAGCTGGCGGGTCTGCTCGTCGGTGAAGACCGGAGGCTTGCGGTGCGCCTGGGCCTCCTGGCGGGCCATCGGCATCCGCCCGGAGCTGACCTGGAACTCGACCGATGCCGCGCCGACGCCGATCAGGCTCGGCCCGCGGCCCTCGACGCCCTGGGCGTTGCGGCCGTGGCAGGTCACGCAGCTCACGTCGAACAACGCCTTGCCCTCGGCGGCGGCGCCGGTCAGCTGCGGGTTGTCCTGCGCCTGGGCGCCCGGGGCGAAGACGGTGTATGCGCCGCCGGCGAGCATCAGCGCGGCGATCAGCCGGACCGCGGCGCCCAGCCGGCGGCGGCCCCTGCTGCGCGCGGCGGGCCGCTCACGCAACCGCGCGAGCAGACCGCGTCGGCGGTCGTTGTCAGAAGTCATGAGCGGTGTCCTTAACCGGTTGGACCTGTCTCAGGGGACGGAGCAGCAGCGCGGAATGTGACGCGCAAGATCACTGGAGCCAGTAGATCATGGCGTACAGCCCGATCCACACGACGTCGACGAAGTGCCAGTAGTACGACACGACGATCGCCGACGTCGCCTGCGCCGGGGTGAACCGGCCCATGGTCGTACGGACCATGAAGATGACGAAGGCGATCAGACCACCGGTCACGTGCAGGCCGTGGAAGCCGGTGGTCAGGTAGAACACCGATCCGTACCCGTCTTCGTTGATCTTGATGCCGTCGGCGACCAGGTGCCGGTACTCGTTCAGCTGGCCGAGGACGAAGATCAGGCCCATCACGAAGGTGACGGTGAACCAGCGCCGCAGCGCGTGCACGTCACCCTTCTCCGCCGCGAAGACGCCGAGCTGGCACGTCACCGAGGACAGCACCAGGATCACCGTGAAGGTGGTCGCGTACGGGATGTTCAGCGCCTCGGTGTGCTTCTCCCACTGCTCCGGCGCAGCCGCGCGGATCGAGAAGTACATCGCGAACAGCGCCGCGAAGAACATGAGTTCACTGGAGAGCCACACGATCGTCCCGACGCTGACCATGTTCGGTCGGGTCAGAGAGTGGATCCGGCTCTTGTCAATGGCTGGGGCCGCAGTCACGCCGTCATTATTGCCCCTGACCGGGGCCGGCGATCAGCGGGGTGGCAAACCTGCGCCTTCCGTGGCCCCAGCGTCGGGGTCCGGTTCGCCTGGCCTAGCCTGAAAAGCGTGCTGCACGTCGATCCGATCTTCGCCGCCACCTCGGCCCCGCCGCCGTTCACCGTCGGCGCGGTGCTGAGCGAGACCCGCCTGGACAGCTGGCTGGCCCTCGGCCTGGTGCTCGCCGCCGGCCTGTACCTCTACGGGGTGTACCGGCTGCGCCTGCGCGGCGACCGCTGGCCCGTCATCCGAACCGTGTTCTTCCTCGGCCCCGGGCTGGGCGGCATCGCGCTCGTCACGGTCAGCGGGCTGCACGCGTACGACACCGCGCTGCTGTCCGTGCACATGATCCAGCACATGGTGCTGTCCATGGTGGCGCCGATCTTCCTGGCGCTGGGCGCGCCGATGACCCTGGCCCTGCGGACCCTGCCGGTCGGGCCGCGCAAGCGCCTGCTCGCGATCGTGCACAGCCGCGTCGCCCGGGTCTACAGCTTTCCGCTGGTGGCGTTCGCCATCTTCGTGGTCAACCCGTTCGTGCTCTACTTCAGTGACCTGTACCGCTACACCCTGGAACACGCCTGGGCGCACGAGCTGGTGCACGCGCACTTCATCATGACCGGCTGCGTGTTCTTCTGGCCGCTGCTCGGCCTCGACCCGCTGCCCGGCCGCTGGCCGTACCCGGCGCGCGCCCTGCTGATGCTGCTCTCCGTGCCGTTCCACACCGTGCTCGGCCTCACCATCATGCAGAGCAGCACGCTCTTCGGGGGCGACTGGTACCCGTCGCTCAACCTGGGCTGGGTCGACCCCTGGCAGGACCAGGTGGTCGCCGGCGGCATCCTCTGGGCCGGTGGCGAGTTCGTCAGTGTGACCATGCTCGCCGTGCTGGTGGTGCAGTGGGTCAAGCAGTCCGAGCGGGAGGCACGCCGGGTGGACCGCGAACTGGACCGCCAGGAGGCCCGCGACGAGGCCCGCGACCGCGCCGCCGACGCCGCGCCCGCCTGAGCTGCCCGGACGTACGCCCCGACGGGTGCCGCCGGGCGGGATGTCGGCTACATCACGCCGCCCGGTACGATCTCCGGGCAGCTACGAGGTGGGAGTGCCGACATGAGCGATCGTCTTTGCACCGTCTTGCTCTACAGCGACGACCCGCAGGTCCGCGACCGCATGCGGATGGCCGTCGGCACCCGACCCGCGCCCGGTCTGCAGATCGAGTTCGTCGACGCGTCGACCTACGCCGAGACCATCCGGCTGGTCGACGACTACGAGATCGACCTGCTGCTGCTCGACGGTGAGGCGAGCCCGGGCGGCGGCATCGGCATCGCCCGACAGGTCAAGGACGACCGGGACGACGCTCCCCCGACCTGCCTGGTGATCGCGCGCGCCGCCGACCGATGGCTCGCCGCGTACGCCGAGGCCGACGCGGTGCTGGTGCACCCGCTCGACCCGGTGACCACCGGGGGCACGGTGGCCGAGCTGCTGCGGACGCACGCACCCGCCTGACGTCCCACGCTCCTCCGGCACCCCCACGGCGCCGGAACTCCTCGGCGCCGGTTCCAGCCCACCCGCACTTCGCATGCTCGGGAGGCCCGCCATGGGCGATCGGACCTGGCCGCACCTGCTCAACGCGCTGCTGCGCGGCAACGAACTCTCCACCGCCGACACCGCCTGGGCGATGGACGAGATCATGACCGGCTCGGCCAGCGCGGCGCAGATCGCCGCCTTCGCCGTCGCGCTGCGGGCCAAGGGCGAGACTCCCGCGGAGCTGGCCGGCCTGGTGGAGGCGATGCTGGGCCGAGCCGTCCCGGTGACGCTCCCCGAGGAGCTGCGCCGCACCGCGCTCGACGTGGTCGGCACCGGCGGTGACCTCGCCCACACTGTCAACATCTCCACGATGACGGCGCTGGTGGTCGCCGGTGCTGGCGTCCGTGTCGTCAAGCACGGCAACCGGGCCGCCTCCTCCCTGTGCGGCACCGCCGACCTGCTGGAGTTCCTCGGCATCCCCCTGGATCTCGGCCCGGAGCAGGTCGCCCGCTGTGTCGAGGAGGCCGGCATCGGGTTCTGCTTCGCGGCCCGGTTCCACCCCGGGATGCGCCACGCCGGCCCGGTCCGCCGCGAGGTGGGCGTGCCCACCTTCTTCAACTTCCTCGGCCCGCTGACCAACCCGGCCCGCCCCCGGGCCGGCGCGGTCGGCTGCTTCGACCTGCGGATGGCTCCGGTGATGGCCAGCGTGTTCGCCGCCCGTGGGGACTCGGCGATCGTGATGCGCGGCGAGGACGGCCTGGACGAGTTCAGCACCGCCGCGCCGACCCGGGTCTGGGCGGCCCAGGGCGGCACCGTACGCGAGGCTGTGCTGGACGCGACGGACCTCGGGGTACCCCGGTCCACCCTGGCGGACCTGCGCGGCGGTGACGCCGCGTACAACGCCGGCGTGGCCCGTCGCCTGCTGGCCGGTGAGACGGGCCCGGTCCGGGACGCGGTCCTGGTCAACGCGGCGGCGGCGCTGGCCACCCAGGGCCCGCTGGACGGCGACCTGACCGAGGCGCTGCGCGCCGGTCTGGCCCGCGCGGCCGAGTCGATCGACTCCGGCGCGGCCGCCGCGACCCTGGATCGCTGGATCGCGATCGCCACCGCCTGACCTGTCGGCGCCTGACCTGTCGGCGCCTGACCTGTCGGCGCCTGACCTGTCGGCGCCTGGCCCGTCGGCGCCGTCTTCGGGCGGACTCCGGGGGGTGATCGACTCGGGTTCCTTGAATCTGCGGTGTCCCGGGAGCCCGGACACCCCGATTTCAAGGAAGTCGAGTGGATCACACCCGGCGGCCGACGAGTGGGCGACGGTGCGCGGGGATTTGTCGGACCCGTCTGGGAAACTACAGCTGAGTAGTTCTCTGCCGCCGTCGGTGCGTCGCTGTCGCATCCGGGCGGGCCGGCCTGGTGATCGAGAGGAGACGCCCGTGTCGCACCGCGAGCTCTACTGCGACGTCTGCGAGGGCGTGGCGCTGTTCGAGGCCCCGCCGTGCGTCGACGGCCACGGCACCGACTGTCCTGAGCTGATCTGCACCGACTGCGGCGCCGCAGTGGTCGTCGGCGCGATCGCCTTCCCGGTCACCCGACTGACCGTCCGCCACCGCCAGCCCGCCCCTCGCCGAGTCGCCTGACCGCCCACCGGCGCGCCATCTGACGGCCAGCGTCACGCCGCCTGACCTGCCGCCCGGCCCGATCCGGCGCCCGCCGCCTGACCGCCAGCGCCGCTCGACCGGGGTCGAGCATGACCGAAGGCCCGCTCCCCCACCGGGGAACGGGCCTTCGTCGTGCGGGGTCGGTCGCGATGGCGACCGGGTGTGGGTCAGTGCTCGGCGGTACGCCGGGTGCCGCTGTAGTACTCGAACAGCAGCCCACAGGCGGCGAGGACAACGGCCACCAGGCCGGCGCCGATCAGCCAGTACTGCCAGAACACCAGGCCGAGCGCGGCGATCGCGGCGGCCAGCGCCAGACCGAACGGCCAGTAGCTGCCCGGGCTGAAGAAGCCGACCTCGCCAGCGCCGTCAGCGATCTCGGCGTCCGGACGGTCTTCCGGGCGCAGGTCGATCCGGCGGGAGACGAACCAGAAGAAGCCACCGCACATCGAGCAGAGCAGGAACGACAGCAGCAGGGCTACGGTGCCGACCCACTCGATGCCGCCCGACTGCCCGTTCGTCCAGGCGCCGTAGAGGATGGTGGCACCGAAGAGGAAACCGGCGATGATCAGGAAGATACGCCACTCGGTCTTCATGCCGCTGCCTCAGCTTCCGGTGCGGGCCGGAACTTTGTCCGGGTTGAAGTTGTCCTGCGTCCGCCGCGTGTCGAACGGCTCCGTGGTCACCGCGTACGGCTGCTCACCGATCGCGGACAACGCGTCCTGGGTGGACTTGCCGCTCTGCTTGGCCGCGAGGAACTGGTCGTACTTCTCCGGCGACACCACCCGCAGCTCGAAGTTCATGAACGCGTGGTAGCTGCCGCACAGCTCGGCGCAGCGCCCGACGTAGGCACCCTCGGCCTCCAGGCTGGAGACCTCGAACACGTTGCGGATCTTGCCCGGCATGACGTCCCGCTTGAAGAGCAGCTCCGGCACCCAGAACGAGTGGATGACGTCGCGGCTGGTCTCCTCGAACCGGATGGACCGGTCGGTCGGCAGCACCAGCACCGGAATGACCTCACTGGTGCCGAGCGTCGACGCGGTGGTCTTGGCGTCCGGGCCCTGCCCGTCGCGGTAGTTGAACTGCCAGTTCCACTTGAACGCGACGACCTCGACCGTGACGTCCGGGTTCTTCGACAGCTTGTCCACGTCGGTCTGCACGATCGCCGTGTAGTAGAAGAGCACGGAGACGATCAGAATCGGCGCGATGGTGTAGAGGAACTCCATCGGCATGTTGTAGCGGGTCTGCACCGGCAGCGCGTTGCCGCGCTTGCGGTAGCGCACGACACACCAGAAGATCAGACCCCACACGAAGACACCGACCGCGAGGGCGGCGATGCAGGAGGCGATCCACAGGTCGTACATCCGCCGCGACTCGGCCGAGATGCCCCCCTGCGGCCAGCCGAAGCCGTCGAACGCCGCTCCAACGTCACAGCCCGTGAGCAGGACCAGCAGCGCGACGCCACTGAGACCGAGCCCGGCCAGCCGACCAGCACCGCGCCGCCGGCGCCCACCGGCCCCTGGGGAAGCGCTGTGCCGTACGGCCGACGGCCGTACCTCCGAACTCCTTGCGACCACCTGGTCCTGCCTCCCTAGCGCGCCGCGGTGCGTCTTTCCTCGGCACCGACGGCAAAGGCGTCACCGACGGTCGCAGATTACTCGACCATGACGGACTCGGCCGTGGTGGGGTCACTGTCCGCCCCCCATCGGGGGGAACCTAGGCATACCGCCGCGATACCGTCGGGCCTGTGAGCGCGAGGAGTGAGCCGGGGTTGCGAGCCCCGCAGCCGCGAACGAAGACCGACCTGTGAGCGCGAGGAGTGAGCCGGGGTTGCGAGCCCCCGGTCTACCTGGACGCGGCGACCGCCGCGCCGATGCATCCGGTCGCGCGGCAGGCGTTGCTGGCCGCGCTCGACGACGGCTGGGCCGACCCGGGCAAGCTGTACACGCAGGCCCGCCGGGCCCGACAACTGCTCGACGCCGCCCGCGAGGCCACCGCGTCGACGCTCGGCGTCCGCGCCGACGAGGTGTCCTTCACCCCCAGCGGTACGACAGCGGCCCACGGCGCGGTGCTCGGGGGCCTTGCGGGGCGGCACCGGGTCGGGTCGACGCTGGTGCACTCGGCGATCGAGCACTCGGCGGTGCTGCACGCGGCGGAGCGGCACGTCGGCGCGGGCGGGACCGCCAGCGCGGTGCCGGTCGACCGGTCGGGGCGGCTGGACCTGACCGCCTGGTCGTCCGCCGTGCGGGCCCCGGGGGTCGCGCTGGCCGCGTTGATCACCGCCAGTCACGAGGTGGGGACCGTGCAGCCGGTCGCGGAGGCGGCGGCCGCGTGCGCCGACGTGGGGGTGCCGCTGTACGTGGACGCGGCGCAGTCGGTGGGTCGGGTGCCGGTGCCGGCCGGCTGGTCGGTGCTCACGGCGAGCGCCCACAAGTGGGGCGGGCCACCCGGGGTGGGGGTGCTGGCGGTCCGCAAGGGCACCCGCTGGGAGTCACCCTGGCCGGCGGACGAGCGGGAGAGCGGACGTACCCCCGGGGTGGTGAACCTGCCCGCGGTCGTGGCGGCGGCGGCGAGCCTGCGGGCGGCGGCGGCCGACGCGGCGGCCGAGGCGACCCGGCTGGCGCCGCTGGTGGACCGGATCCGGGAGCGGGTCGCGGCGGAGGTGCCCGACGTGGAGGTGGTCGGCGACCCGGTGCTCCGGCTCCCCCACCTGGTGACCTTCTCCTGCCTGTACGTCGACGGCGAGGCGCTGCTGCACGCCCTGGACCGGCGGGGTTTCGCCGTGTCGTCGGGGTCGTCGTGCACCTCGTCCACGCTGCGGCCGTCGCACGTGCTGGAGGCGATGGGGGTGCTGTCGCACGGCAACGTGCGGGTCAGCCTGCACCGGGAGACGACCGAGGCGGACGTGGAGCGGTTCCTGACCGAGTTGCCGAACATCGTCGCGGGGCTGCGCGCGGAGGCCGGGGTGGTGGGGCTGTGACGATGCCGGACGAGGTGATCGACTGCCGGGGTCAACGCTGTCCGCTGCCGGTGATCGCGGCGGCGCGACGCATGCCCGAGGTGCCGGTGGGCGCGGTGGTGAGGGTGCTCGCCGACGACCCGGCCGCGGCGGTGGACATCCCCGCCTGGTGCCGGATGCGCGGCCAGGAGTTCCTCGGCGCCATCACCGGCCCCGACGGCCCCGCCTACGACGTCCGCCGCACCCACTGACCCACCCCACAGCCCACCCCCCGTCCCCCATGACC
>NZ_JNZS01000035.1 GCF_000718515.1 Micromonospora parva
GGAGCGGGGAGCGGGGAGCGGGGAGCGGGGAGCGGGGAGCGGGGAGCGGGGAGCGGGGAGGCAGCCGCTGGCTGGGGGTTGGCTGGTGGGGGGCCGTGAAGTTGGTGACAATCGGGCTCTGGGGGTGGTCGGTTGGCGGTTTTTGTGGCAATCCTGGGTTGCATGGCCGCCCCCCGCTCGCCGCTGTCGCGGCTGTTCACCGTGCTGCTCGCCGGAGTGTTGGCCGGGCTCGTCCTGGCCGTCGCCGCGCTGCCGGGCAACCTGCTGCTCGGGCTCACCGCCCGCTCCGCGCTCGGGTCGTACGCCGCGTTGCCGGCCTCGCTGAAGACCCCGGCCACGCCGCAGCGTTCGTACCTGTACGCCAACGACGGCAAGACGCTGATCACCACGTTCTACGACGTGAACCGCACCGACGTCCCGTTGTCCGAGATCGCCCCGGTGATGCGGCAGGCGATCGTGGCGGCCGAGGACCGGCGCTTCTACGACCACGGTGGCGCGGACCTGCGCGGCCTCGCCCGGGCACTGGTGGCCAACGTCAAGGGCGGCGGCACCGAACAGGGCGGCTCGACGCTGACCATGCAGTACGTCCGTAACGTGCTGAAGACCGACCCGACCCGCACCGCCGAGGAGCGCGCCGCCGCGACCGACCCGACCGTCGGTCGCAAGATCCAGGAGATCCGGTACGCGAGCGCGCTGGACAAGAGCCTCGGCAAGGACGAGATCCTCGACAGGTACCTGAACATCGCCTACTTCGGCTCCGGTGCGTACGGGATCGCGGCGGCCAGCCAGCGGTACTTCGGCAAATCTCCGGCGCAGCTGACCCTCAACGAGTCGGCACTGCTGGCCGGTCTGGTGCAGTCCCCGGACGCGTACAGCCCGATCGACGGGGACAAGGAGCAGGCGCTGGCCCGCCGGTCGTACGTGCTGGACTCGATGGTCGCCACCGGCGCGATCACCGCCGCGCAGGCCGCCCAGGCCAAGACCGAGCCGCTGGCCCTGCGCCCCACCGCACAGCCCAACGGCTGCACCGCCGTCTCCCAGGGCCACGACGACTGGGGCTACTTCTGCGACTACCTGCGCCGCTGGTGGCTGACCCAACCGGCCTTCGGGGCCACCGTCGCGGAGCGCGAGCAGGCGCTGCGCTCCGGCGGCTACACGGTGGTCACCTCGCTGGACCCGAAGATCCAGGCCACCGCGCAGCAGCAGGCCACCAAGGTCTACTCCTACGACAACAAGCGCGCCCTGCCGATCGCGGCGGTCCAGCCCGGCACCGGGCGGGTGCTGGCGATGGCGGTCAACCGGCACTACAGCCTCGCCGACAACCCGGCCGGGCAGGCGAACTACCCGCACACCGTCAACCCGTTGATCTCCGGCGGCGCCAGCGTCGACGGGTACCAGGCGGGTTCGACGTTCAAGCTGTTCACCATGCTCGCCGCGCTGGAGTCGGGCCGTACCCTCTCCACCGGTTTCGACGCTCCCGCCAAGCTGCCCACCCGGTACGCCGCCGAGGGGCCGGGCAGCTGTGACGGCCGCTGGTGCCCGGCGAACGCCAACCCGGACTGGATGGACGGGTACCGGATGATGTGGGACGGCTTCGGCCGCTCGGTGAACACCTACTTCGTCTGGCTGGCCGAACAGGTCGGCCAGGACAAGGTGGTCGAGATGGCGCAGCGGCTCGGCATCACCTTCCGTGCCGACTCGGATGCCGCCTTCGCCACGGACAACGCCAAGAACTGGGGTTCGTTCACCCTCGGCGTGGCCGCCACCACCCCCCTCGACCTGGCCAACGCGTACGCCACGGTGGCCGCCGAGGGCACCTACTGCACGCCGCTGCCGGTGGTCTCGGTGACCGGCGCGGACGGTGCGAAGGTGCCGGTCGGGCAGCCCTCCTGCAAGCGGGTTCTCGACGCCGACGTCGCCCGCGCCGCGACCGACGCGGCGCGCTGCCCGGTGGGTCAGCAGTCCGCGTTCGGGCAGTGCAACGGCGGCACCGCCACCGACGTCGACGACATCCTCGACGGCCGGCCGGTGGCCGGTAAGACGGGTAGCTCGGAGCAGAACTCCACCGAGACGTTCGTCGGCTTCACCCCGCAGGTCGCGGTGGCCGGTATCGCCGCCAACCCGGACGACCCGGCCGACTCGGTGGGGTCGGCGGTGCAGGCCAAGGTGATCGACGCGGTCGCCCGGGTCATCGCCACCGCCGTGAAGGGCCAGCCGGAGAAGGCGTTCGCCGCACCGAGCAAGGAGCTGGCCGGCGAACCACGCCGCCCGGTGGAGCGCCCAGCGGTCCCCGACCGCCAGGAGCCCACCCAGGACCCCCGCTCAGCCCTGCAACGCTGGCTGGACCGCCGAGGCTGACGCCTCAGCGTTCGCGGCGGCGGGGGCGGTAGCTGGCCAGGGTGGCGGGGAGGCCGCGGCGGATGATGCCGGCCCAGTCGGTGTCGCCGCGCAGCACCGCCGCAGCGGTGTTGCGGGCCTGCTCGGCGGTGAAGTGCGGGGGCAGCATCAGCTCGGCCGGGTCGACCAGGGCGTTGATCACCACTGGTCGGTCGGCGGTGAGCGCCCGGTCCCAGACGTCGCGCACCTGCTCCGGTGAGTCGATCAGTTCGCCGTGCAGCCCGAGCACCTCCGCCCACTGGTGGTAGGCGATGTCCGGCAACTGCTGACTGTCCGGGAACATCGGCGTTCCCTCGGTGGAGCGCTGTTCCCAGCTGACGAACGCCAGGTCCCGGTTGTTGAGCACCAGCACCACGAAGCGCGGGTCGGCCCAGCTGCGCCAGTACTTCGCCACGGTGATCAGCTCGTTGACGCCGTTCATCTGCATGGCGCCGTCGCCGATCAACGCGACCAGCGGTCGGTCCGGGTGGGCGAACTTGGCGCTCAGCGCGTACGGCATGGCACCGCCCATGGACAGCAGCGTGCCGGACAGGCTGGCCAGCATCCCGGGGCGTACCTGGATGTGCCGGGCGTACCAGGCGGTGGTGGTGCCGCAGTCGACAGCGAGCAGCACGTCGTCGGGTAGCCGTTCGTTCAGGGTGTGGAAGAGCAACTGCGGGTTGACCGGTTCGGCGCTCTGCTCGGCCAGGTCGCGTTGCACCCGGCGCCACGCGGAGGTGGCCTCGGCGACCTCCGCCCGCCAGGCGGTCGGCCCGGGGCCGGGGCCCAGCTCGTTCAGCAGCGCCCGCAGGGTGGGGCGGGCGTCGCCGGTCAGGTTCACCTCGGTCGGGTACCGCAGCCCGAGCTGGGTGCCGTCCAGGTCGATCTGCACCGCGCGGGCCTGTCCGGGCGGCGGGTAGAACTCCGAGTACGGCATGTTGCTGCCCACGATGAGCAGCCGGTCGCAGCCGTTCATCAGCTGCCAGCTGGGTCGGGTGCCGAGCAGCCCGATCGCGCCGGTCACCCACGGCTCGCGATGGTCGACGGCGGTGAAGCCGAGCAGCGCGGTGGCCACGCCGGCCCCGAGCCGGTCAGCGATCTCGCGGACCTCGTCGCGCGCGCCGAGGGCACCCTGGCCGACCAGCATGGCCACCCGCTGCCCGCCGCGCAGCACCTCGGCCGCCCGGCGTACGTCCGCCTCCGGTGGCACCGTCGGCGTGCTGCTCGGCGCGTTGCTGGTCTGGTAGTAGCCGTGCGCGTGCGGCGGGTTGGGCACGGCTGGCTCGTCCTGGATGTCCAGGGGCAGGACCAGGGCGGTGACGGTACGCCGGGCCAGCGCCGTCCGGCACGCCCGGTCGACCAGGTGGCGTACCTGCGCCGGGTTGTCGAGCTGGGCCAGGAACGCGGCGGCCACGTCCTTGTAGAGGGCGAGCAGGTCCACCTCCTGGTAGTAGCCGCCGCCCTCGGCGGTGGTCGCGGTGTGCCCGACCAGGGCGATCACCGGCTGGTGGTCGAGCTTCGCGTCGTACAGGCCGTTGAGCAGGTGGATCGCGCCCGGTCCGCTGGTCACCAGCGCGCAGCCCAGCGGGCCGCCGCCGTACTTGACGTGCGCGGAGGCGGCGAAGCCGGCGGTCTCCTCGTGGCGGACCTGGATGAACTGGGCCCGCCCGTTGGTGCGTTGCAGCGCGGAGGTCATGCCGTTGATGCCGTCGCCGGGATAGCCGAAGTAGCGGTGTACGCCCCAGCTGAACAGCCGCGACACGATGTGGTCCGCGACGGTCGGGCGCCGGGGCAGGGCACCCACTTCGCCGGGTGCCGTGTGGTCTGCGCTCACCTGGCTGGTCCTTCCCGTCGAGTCCGATACTCCGCCGGTCATTCCCCTTCTTCTTCGGACAAAACACCCCGCCGCGCGGGCGTCGGAGCGCGCTGCCCCGCGTCCGGCAGAATCGTCCGGTGCCCGTACACCAGATCACCGACCCTGACGACGACCGGATCGCCGACTACCGGGCGCTCACCGACGTCGAGCTGCGCACCCGCTGGGAACCACCGCACGGCCTGTTCATCGCCGAGGGGGAGTTGGTGCTGCGCCGGGCGCTGCGCGCGGGCTACCCGGCCCGGTCGTACCTGGTCGACGCCAAGCGGATCGACCAGCTCGCCGATCTGGACACCGGCGACGCGCCGGTCTACGCCGCCACCCAGGACGTGCTGCAACGGGCCACCGGCTTCCACGTACACCGGGGGGTGCTGGCGTCGTTCCACCGCCGGCCGCTGCCGACGGCGGCCGAGGTGCTCGCCACCGCGCGCCGGGTCGTCGTCCTGGAGGACGTGAACAACCACACCAACCTGGGCGCGATCTTCCGGGGGGCTGCCGCGCTCGGTGTCGACGCGGTGCTGCTCTCGCCGACCTGCGCCGACCCGCTGTACCGGCGCAGCGTCCGGGTCAGCATGGGTGAGGTCTTCGCGATGCCGTACGCGAAGCTCGACAGCTGGCCCGGGGGCCTGGACCAGGTGCGGGAGGCCGGCTTCACGGTGCTCGCCATGACGCCCGCGCCGGACGCCGTACCGATCCAGCTGTTGACCCCGGCGCAGCGGGAGCGGGCGGCGTTGCTGCTCGGCGCGGAGGGGCCCGGCCTCACCGCGGCGGCCCAGGCCGCCAGCGACGTGCGGGTGGTCGTTCCGATGCGCCGTGGCGTCGACTCGTTGAACGTCGCCGCCGCGGCGGCGGTGGCGTTCTGGGAGCTGGGCCGCGACGACCCGCCCTTCGGCGGCGAGTAGACCCTTCGGCTTGCATGGCCATGCGTTCTATTGCATAATTTTCCCCGTGTCCAAGGTTCTCACCTCCCTGCCCACGGGCGAACGTGTCGGCATCGCCTTCTCCGGCGGCCTCGACACCTCCGTCGCGGTCGCGTGGATGCGCGACAAGGGCGCGATTCCCTGCGCCTACACCGCCGACATCGGCCAGTACGACGAGCCCGACATCGCGTCGGTGCCCGGTCGCGCGCTCAGCTACGGCGCCGAACTCGGCCGCCTGGTCGACTGCCGCGCCGCCCTGGTCGAGGAGGGCCTGGCCGCGCTGACCTGCGGCGCCTTCCACATCCGCACCGGCGGGCGGGCGTACTTCAACACCACCCCGCTGGGCCGGGCCGTGACCGGC
Organism: Micromonospora parva; assembly: GCF_000718515.1. GTDB lineage: Bacteria > Actinomycetota > Actinomycetes > Mycobacteriales > Micromonosporaceae > Micromonospora > Micromonospora parva. Next base: position 5,531 of record NZ_JNZS01000035.1, read on the forward strand.
ACCCTGCTGGTGCGCGCGATGGTCGCCGACGACGTCCAGATCTGGGGCGACGGCTCGACCTTCAAGGGCAACGACATCGAGCGGTTCTACCGCTACGGCCTGCTGGCCAACCCGATGCTGCGCATCTACAAGCCGTGGCTCGACACCGCCTTCGTCACCGAGTTGGGTGGGCGTAAGGAGATGTCGGAGTGGCTGCTGGAGCGCGGCCTGCCCTACCGGGACAGCACCGAGAAGGCGTACTCGACCGACGCCAACATCTGGGGCGCCACGCACGAGGCCAAGACCCTGGAGCACCTCGACACCGGCATCGAGACCGTCAACCCGATCATGGGTGTCCGGTTCTGGGACCCGTCGGTGGAGATCCCGACCGAGGACGTCACCGTCGGCTTCGACCAGGGCCGCCCGGTCACCATCAACGGCAAGGAGTTCGGCAGCGCCGTCGACCTGGTGCTGGAGGCCAACGCCATCGGCGGCCGGCACGGTCTGGGCATGTCGGACCAGATCGAGAACCGGATCATCGAGGCCAAGAGCCGGGGCATCTACGAGGCGCCCGGCATGGCGCTGCTGCACTACGCGTACGAGCGGCTGGTCAACGCCATCCACAACGAGGACACCCTGGCGAACTACCACAACGAGGGCCGCCGCCTCGGTCGGCTGATGTACGAGGGCCGCTGGCTGGACCCGCAGGCCCTGATGCTGCGCGAGTCGCTGCAACGGTGGGTCGGCACGGCGGTCACCGGCGAGGTGACGCTGCGGCTGCGCCGGGGCGAGGACTACTCGATCCTGGACACCACCGGCCCGTCGTTCAGCTACCACCCGGACAAGCTGTCGATGGAGCGTACCGAGGACTCGGCGTTCGGCCCGTCGGACCGGATCGGCCAGCTCACCATGCGCAACCTGGACATCGCCGACTCGCGGTCGAAGCTGGAGCAGTACGCCTCCCTCGGCCTGGTCGGCGGCGGCAACCCGCAGCGCATGATCGGGGCCGCGCAGGCCGCCTCGACCGGCTTGATCGGTGCCATGCCCCAGGGCGGCGCGGAAGCCATCGCCTCCCGGGGCGTCGCCTCGCCGGAGGACGAGGCGCTCGACCGCGCCGCTATGGAGTTCGGCGTCGACTGAGCCCGGCGGTCCCGGCCCGCGGCGGCAAGTCGAGTTCCGGCGTCACGGACGGTAGCGTGTCGGCCGTGTTCCCTACCGTCCGTGAGATCCTCGCCCTGGACCCGGTCCGCCACGGCGCGCCGCGCGTGGTCGCCGGGGACGACGGGCTGGACCGACCCGTCCGCTGGGTGCACGTGGCCGAGGTGCCGGACATCGCCACCCTGCTCGGCGGCGGTGAACTGGTGCTCACCACCGGCATCGGCCTGCCCGCGGACGACGCCGGGTTGCGCGCGTTCATCGGCGACCTCGCCGACGTCGGCGTGTCCGGGCTCGTCGTCGAGCTGGGCCGCCGCTACCTCAGCGGGGTGCCCCGGGTGATGGCCGCCGCCGCCGACCGGCGCGGGCTGCCGCTGGTGGAGCTGCGCCGGGCCACCCCGTTCGTCCGGATCACCGAGGCGGTGCACGCGCTGATCGTCGACGCGCAGCTCACCGAGCTGCGCGCCACCGAGGAGATCCACCAACGGTTCAACGACCTCTCCGTCGAAGGCGCCGACACCGCCGAGGTGATCAGGCAGGCCGCCGAGCTGTCGGGTTGCCCGGTCGTGCTGGAGAACCTGTCCCGGCAGGTGCTCGGGTACGACCCGGCGGGCGAGAGCGCCGAACTGCTGCTCGACGGCTGGGAGCAGCACTCTCGCCGGATCCGCCCGGCCGGGCGGACCGCGTACGACCTGGACAGCGGCTGGCTGGTGACCACCGTCGGCGCCCGGGGGCAGGACTGGGGTCGGCTGCTGCTGCGCTGGCCGGCCAGCGGGGACGTGCCCAGCGCCCAGGCCGGCGAACCGACCGCCGGCCCACCCACCCGGCTCACCATCCTGATCGAGCGGGCCGCGTCCACCCTCGCGTTGGGCCGGCTGATCCGCCGCGACGCCGAGGGCCTGGAACGGCAGATCCACCGCACCCTGCTCACCGCGCTGCTCGACCACTCCCGCCCGGTGGACGAGGTGGGGCTGCGCGCCAAGGCGCTCGGCGTGGTGCTCGACCGGCGTCACCTGGTCGGCGTGATGGTCCGGCACCGCGCCGACGACGCCGCCGGGGAGGTCGGCCCCGAGGCCGCCCAGGCCCGGCTGCGGGATCTCGCCGAGGCGGTCGGGCAGGCGGTGCGGGAGGCGAAGCTGACCGCGCTGACCAGCGCCGTCGACGACCACTCGGTGGGCGCGCTGCTGGCCCTACCGGACCCGGCCGCCGAGGACCGCGCGCTGTCCGCGTTCGCCAGCGCCCTTCATCGGGTACGCCTCGACGCCGGCACCGGCCGCGCGTCCACCGCCGGTGTCGACCCGGCCCGGGGTGCCGGCCCGGCTGCCGTGATCGTCGCCGCCGGATCGGGCGTGGGGAGCCTCCGGGAGGCCCGAAGGTCGCTCGTCGAGGCGCGGCAGATCGCCGAGGCGGCCCGCCGGGACCGGCGCGACCTGCCGATCTTCCGGCTACCCCACGTCGGTCTGGCGGGGTTGTTGCACCTGCTGCGCGACGAGCCCCGGTTGCAGACCTTCGTCGAACGCGAACTCGGGACGCTGCTGGAGTACGACGCCCGGCACCCCCGGGAGCAGCTGCTCGACACCCTGCGCGCCTACCTGGAGCAGGGTCGTAACAAGTCCGCCGCGGCCGCCGTCGCCCACCTGTCCCGACCGGCCTTCTACGAACGCCTGGCCCGCATCGCCCGGATCCTCGACGTGGACCTCGACTCGGTAGAGGCCGCCCTGTCGCTCCACGTAGCTCTCCTGGCCCTGGAAGCGGTCCGAGCGCCCTGACGTGGCTCCTTGTGTTGCCGATTCGGCGGCGGCGGACGGCTCGGCGTCGGGGTGAACGTCTGGGTCGGGCACGCTTTGGAGCTGATGTCGTAAACGAATCATCCCCTGGCCTTACTCGGCGGGGCGCTGACTTCGGTTGGGCCCTGGGTCCGGCCCGGTCCTGGTTCGGCCTTGGGTCCGGCCCGGTCCTGGTTCGGCCCTGGGTCCGGCCCGGCCCTGGGCCGGCCCTGGTCCGCTCGACCATGGGCCGCCCTGACGTGCTGGGCTTGGCGTGTCCCGGCCGGGGCTCGGCCTGCCTCGCTCGATTCGTTTACGACATCAGCTCCAAAGGCGCAGCGCCACACACACTCCACCGGCCAGCCGCCGCGATCATGCGACCCACGGCGGGGGGAGGGCTCGCAACACCGGCGCGGGGCCGGAGCGCGGGCCTGAACGTCTAGCGCGTCACATAAGTTGGTTCAGGGCTTTTGCGTAGGTGGGGGGGATGTGGTTGGGGCCGCCGGGGGTGAAGACGTCGGACGTGGCCACCGCGGACCAGGCCGTCGCCGGCACCGCGTCCACCAGGGCCTGGATCACCGGAGCGTCGCGCCACTGGTCCTGCTCGGCGAGCAGGCCGAGGGCCACCACCGACTCCTCGACCTCGCCCACGCACTCGAACGGCTTGTGCCCGTCCACGCCCAGCAGCTCGCGGTAGCCGGGGATCTGCGACTCGTCGGCCAGCAGGTCACCGCCGAAGATGTGGGTGACCCGTTCCCGTGGCATGAACGGCGCCATGGCCAGGAAGACGAACCGGCACTTCGGGCAGTCACGGCACCAGCGCTCACTCGCGTCGCGTAGCTTGAACGCCTGGTTGCAGCTGGTCACCACGTCGTCGTACCGGGTGAACTCGGCGAACAGCCGGGCGATGTGCAGCTCGGACAGCGACCGCAGCAGCGAGAAGTACGGTTCGGTCAGGCCCGCGTGCTCGGCCAGCGACGCCCGCAGCAGCCCCTCCGCCTCGACGCCCTTGGACCACTGGTGGTTGATCTCATGGCCGTTCCAGACCAGGTTCGGGTCGGACGCCGAACGCTCGTTGGACATCACCACCGGGCCCAACCCGTGCAGCACGGCGGTGGCCACCGCGATCAGCGAGTTGATGGCGGTGACCGGGATGTGCCCGTTCAGCGCGCCCGCCGCGTTCAGGTCGAACAGCACCGGGTCGATGCGCCGCCGGGCGGCCAGCGGGACCAGCCCGGACGCCTCGTTGACGGCGACGATCACATGGTTCGGGTTGACCGAGAACGGCACCGGGTCCAGCTCGGCGCGGCGCAGCGCCTCCAGGCTGACGATCGAGTCCTTGCCGCCGCCGACCGCCGAGAGCGGGCGACGGTCCGAGTCGTCGTACACCCGGGGCGACTCCGGGGTGCCGGCCGGCACCTCCGGGCGCAGCTGGAGCACGTGCGGCAGCTGGTTGCGGTACGCGTACTCGGCGAGGCCCTTGGTGTAGATGGCCGTGACGTAGTCGACGGTGGCCGCGCCCAGCGGCGCCGGCAGCACGAGTCGGGGCGGCGCGGCGGCCTTGTAGTAACTGACCCCGGCGACGAGGTGCAGCACCTCCAGCACCCGGTTGAGGGTCGCCACCGTCTCGTCGGACGGCGGCTCCGCCGGCAGTGGAAGCGTGATCACCTCGGTGAACCGCTGCTCACCGGCCGGGCCGGTCAGGGCGTAGTCGAACAACACCTCGCCGGTGGCGAAGTCGATCGAGTAGGACGGGAAGGTGAAGGCGTCCATCCGCCGGAGCTGCTCGTTGGGCACACGCCATACTAGGCCCTGGTTCGTCCGGCCGTGTCCGGACCGGGCCCTGCCCGCCGCCGCCGTGACCCCCGAGGAGATCCTCGTGCGCCTTTCTGACCTGCGCGGTCGTTCCGTCGCCGTCTGGGGCACCGGCCGGGAGGGCCGGGCCGCTGTGACCGCCATCGCCGCGCACGGTCCGGCCGAGCTGGTCGCCGTCGACGACAGCGCGAACTTCCTGTCGCTGCCCTGGGACGGTCCGCTGGCCGAGGCGGCGCCGCTGGTCACCGGTGAGGCGGGCTTCGAACGGCTGGCCGCCGCGGACGTGGTGGTCCGTTCCCCGGGCGTGCCGCAGACCCACCCGTGGCTGGTCGAGCTGCGCCGACGCGGGATCATGGTGACCCAGGGCACCGCGCTGTGGATGGCCGACCACGCCGCGCGCACCGTGGGGGTCACCGGCAGCAAGGGCAAGAGCACCACCTCCAGCCTGATCAGTCACCTGCTCACCGCGATGGGCCGGCCCAACGTCTTCGGCGGCAACATCGGGGTGCCGACCCTGGACCTGCCGGAGGCGGAGCTGTACGTGCTGGAGCTGTCCAGCTACCAGTGCAGCGACCTCACCGACTCGCCCCGGGTGGCAGTGGTCACCGCGCTGTTCCCCGAGCACCTGGACGCGCACGGTGGGGAGCGGGAGTACTACCGGGACAAACTGAACCTGCTGGCCCACGACCCGCAGACGATCGTGGTCAACGGTGCCGACCCCCGACTGGCCGCGGAGCTGGGTGAGCTGCCGGCGATCCGGGCCGGTCGCCCCGACACCTTCCACGTCGCCACCGGCGCCGACGGCACGCAGTGGTTCCACGTCGGCGACCAGCCGCTCTTCCCGCGCGCCGTGCTGCCGCTGGTCGGCCGGCACAACGAGGGCAACCTCTGCGTCGCGCTCGCCGTGCTGGACGCGCTCGGCGTGGACGTGCTGGCCGGCAAGGACCACCTCGCCGTCGCCGTCGCCGAGTTCCAGGGGTTGGCCCACCGGCTCACCGAGATCACCGACCCGTCCGGGTTGACGTTCGTCGACGACACCCTGGCCACCAGCCCGTACGCGGCCATGCACGCCATCGACGCGTACGACGGGCGGCCGTTGACGGTGATCGTCGGGGGCAACGACCGAGGTCTGGACTACACGCCGCTGGCCGAGCACCTGGCCGAGCGGGAGCTGACCGTGATCGGGATCCCGGACAGCGGCGCCCGCATCGTCGAGGTGCTCGCCAACCTGCCGAAGGTGCGTACCGAACTGGTCGACGACCTGGTGGCGGCGGTCCGGCTGTCCCGCGAGGTGACACCGGCCGGCGGGGTGGTGCTGCTCTCCCCGGCCGCGCCCAGTTACGGACGGTTCCGCAACTACGAGCACCGCTCCGAGGTGTTCGCCCAGGCCGTCGCCGACACCGCCCGCTGACTCAGCCCCGGTCGACCGGGCTGGGGTCCGGTGACCGCATCCCGGGCAGCAGCACTGTGTCGGCGGCGTCCTCGTGCTCGTTCTCGTCCTCGTCCGACGCGGGTTTCGTCGCGGCGCCGGTGGGAGGGTGGTCCTTGTCCGGAGTCCAGGCGAAAGCGAGTGCCCCGCCGATCAGGGCCAGCAGCATCCCGACCAGGAAGCCGCCCAGGTTCGAGGTCAACCAGGAGACCAGCCCGAGCACCAGCGAGATCACGGCGTAGAAGACCCGCTGCTGCGGGGTGGTGATCAGCAGGACGCCGCAGATCACGAGGATGGTGGGCACCAGGTATGCGGCGAGCCCCTGCGGTCCGATGTGCAGCAGCACCCCGAGCGGTGCGCGCAGGGTCGCCAGCATCTCGGCGCCCCCGAGGGCGATCAGCACTGCGGCGGTGAACGGGCGGGCCCGCCGCCAGCGGCGCCACCGCCCGCGGGTTTCGCGGACGGCCGGCGCCGTCTGGTGTTGTTCGGTGCTCATGTCAGCACCCGTCGGAGGTGAACGCCATGCGCAGGTTGGGCAGGTTGAAGACGGCAGCGGTGGTGGCGTAGTTGTTCTGCCGCAGGTTCTCGATGACGATCGAGTCCGCCTGCTGGGAGAAGACGCCGGGGTTACCCTTCACACCGGGCACCTTGTCCAGGGTGCTGGCGTCCTGCCCGATGTCGATGTTCCGGAAAGCGGCGTTGCCGGCGATCTCGTCGCCGTCGACCACAAGGGTCCGGGCGGTGACCGGTTTGTCGCCGTTGCCGGCGGTGATCTTGAGGAAGACACCGCCGAGGTTGATGCTCTGGCAGAGGTTGGTCAGCTCCGCCTTGTCGATCGCCGAGACCATCACCAGGACCTGTCCACCGGTGTCGCCCTGGTTGGGGCTGTCCGGGATCATCTGGTCGAGGGTGGCGAACTGCTCGAACCCGGTGCCGGTGAGCCTGTCGGCGGTGACCGTGAACGGCATGCCCGAGATGGCGAACTGCGCGCCCAGCACGCCCTGGGCGGTCAGCATGATCATGCCGGCGGCGCCCGCCACGACGATGCCGAACGTGGCGGCGAACCGACGCCAACGCGTGCCACTGCGCGGCGGCCCGGGTGCGACGGGTGTGGTTTCCTCCGACATGGCGGCTCCCCTTAAGATCGATTCATCGGCGACAATGGGAATTGCATCCCTGACCCGCGTTCTGTGGGCGCAGAGCCGAAGTTACCGCCGAGTAAAGGAGAGGTCAACGGCACGTGACGGCCATTTGGGCGGTATTTGTTAAATGTGGCCAAGGTGAGAAACCGCTGCGGTTTCCGACCGTGTGATCAGGAGGGGTGGGTCGGTGCGCATGGCGCGGTCGTACTCGGGCCGTCGTCCGGCCGTATCGGCCGGGTCGCCTGAATCGCGGCCTCGGTGCCCAGGAACGGCGCCATGGCCGCGTAGGTGAGCACCGGCAGCAGTTGCGGCAACTCCGCCGCCCGACCCCGCGCCACACGGCCGCGGACAGTGGCGTAGATGCCGCCGACCACTGTGGACACCAGCTCGTCGCGGCCCACCTCGGCGAGCGCCGGCCCCGAGCCGGCGTCGACGAAGAACCGACGGAAGCTGGTGAGCAGCGCGTCGCGCTCGCGGCGGGCGTCGGGGCCGGCCGCGTCCACCTCGACGAGCGCCATCCGGGCGAACGCCGGAACGCTCGCCAGCACCTCCAGCAGGGTGCGCAGCGCGGCGCGTGCCGCGTCCGGCCAGGTCGGGCCAGCCTCGCGGTAGGCGTTCTCCATCAGTTGTGACACCACGGCGATCCCGTGCCGGTACGCGGCGAGAAAGGCGTCCTCCTTGCCCGTGAACAGGGCGTAGAAGGCCGGCCGGGTCACGCCGGCGGCTTGGCAGATGTCGCTGACCCGGGCGTTGTCGTAGCCCTTCGTCGCCACCTCGTGCACGAGCCCGTCGAAGAGGCGGTCTCGCTGGGTCGCGGCCACGACCTCTGCGGAGACCCGTCGCGGGCCGCGCTTGATCGCGCGGTCCGGGTCGCGGCCCGGGCGTGCACCCGGCAGGGGCGCCGGCGCCGGCTGAGGGTGGCTCTGCGTGGTCAATTCATTGACCTCCGTTGATTCATTGACTTTGCGACCCTCCGGGGTTTATAACTTTCCTCACGCTCAGTTCGCTCCCCGTCACCTTTGGTGATCTCCCCGGATGGTCACCCTGACTCGTCGAAGGAGGGCTCGATGGCTGTCATTATCGCCGAACACGAACGCTCTCCCAATGCCGGAAAGGCGCAGGTGACGCGGCTACGCCGCAGTGCACCACGCCGACCCGCCCGCTGATCCGCGGCACCTCCGTCACCCGCGCCCGACCCGACGGTCGCCCGGCGCCTCCTCCACCACCACCGCCGTCCACCTCGGACGGCCATGATCGCCGCCCGGCGTGCCCGCCCGGCGGTGACCGCCTGCGCGGTCCGCTCGTTCCCGTCCCGCCACCGGAAGGAAGCACCATGCTCAGGTACGGAAAAATCGGCGGGGGTCTCGTCGCCCTCGCGCTGCTGACCGGTCTCGTAGCCGCCCCGCCAGCCTCCGCCGACCCGTCAGCCGCGCTCGCCGGCAACGTCCTGACCTACCCCACGGCTGGCGGCACCGCCGTCGCCGTCAACGACGTCATCCAGGCCAGCCTCAAGACCGGCACCAACGCCACCTTCTACAGCTCCACCTCGGGCACCACCGGCATCAAGTGCGCCGCGTCCAGCTTCAGCGCCAAGGTGCTCACCAACCCGACCGCCCCGGGCACCGCCACCGAGAGCCTCACCGCCCAGAGCTTCGGCACCTGCACCACCAACGTGTTCGGCACCACCGGGGTGCAGAGCATCGCCCTCAACAACCTGCCGTACGCCACCTCCGTCACCAGCGCCGGCGTGGTCAAGATCTCCGGCACCACGGCGGCGCCGGTGCAGAGCACCGTCGTGCTGAACTCGTTGCTCGGCACGATCACCTGCGTCTACCGGACCAGCACCAACAGCCTCACCGGCACGGCGGCCAACGCCACCAACTCGATCACCTTCGCCAATCAGCCGTTCACCAAGTTCTCCGGCCCGTCCCTCTGCTTCGGCACCGCGTACTTCTCGGCGACGTACTCGCCGGTGCGCGACAGCACCAAGGGCAACGCCGCCGTCTACGTGAACTGACCATGCTCCACCGGGCCGGCGCGCGGGCGATCCGCCGTGCGCCGGCCCTCGACCATGCCCGGGTCAGCCGGCGACCAGCGCCGCGTGCAGGGCCCGCATCGACCGGACGGCCGAGCGGATCTCCTGCAGGTAGCGGCCGGGGCTGAGCGTCTGCTCCGGCAGCCGGGCCAGGCCGGGCAGGGTGGGGTCCACCCCGACGGTGTCGATCCCGCAGCCGTACGGCAGGGCCAGGGTGCGCAGCGCGTCGCAGTGCTGGAACGGCACGTAGATCGGCGCGGTGAGCATCAGCACCTGATCGCCCGGGGCGACCTGGGCGTGCCCGGCCCAGAAACGCTGCGTGTCCGCGGTGTGCGCCCGCCGCAGGTGCGGTTCGCTCGACGGCGCCGCCAGCACCCGTACCGGCGGCAGGCCCCTGGGGTGGTAGGTCCGCGACGACCAGGAGTGGTGCGGGTGGCCTGCGTCGACCCCGTCGCGCTCCGCCGGGACGGCCACCCCGAACGCCCGCCGGACCGCCGTGTCCAGCACGTCCACCTCGGTGTCGTCGGCCGGCAGGCCAGCGTCGGCCAGCGTCGCGCGTTCCCACTCGGACAGCGGCCGGAAGCTGCCCAGCACGGCCACCTCGCCGCCCACCGCCAGCCCGGCACGCAGCAGGTGCGCGGCGTAGGTGACGCGGCGCACGCAGGCGTGTGCCAGGCCGCCGAGCACCACCAGGTGGGCGTACGCGCCACGGGTCGGCGGCACCGGATGGACCAGCCCGAGCGCGGCTGCCGCGTCGAGCACCAGCGCGGCGGTGGCCGGATCGAGGTCGGGTTCGCGCGCGTCGGGCCGTTCCCGGCCACCCCGGAAGTCCCAGTGTCGGGCGGAGAACTCGTCCAGGAATCGGAGCACCTCGGTGAGATCGCCGTCGGGCCAGGCGCCGCCGAAGCGGGCGACCAGGCCGCGGAGCGGATCCGCGCAGACCCAGCCGGCGATGCCGGCGGCGGGCTCGCCCGGCGCACCGACGGGCAGCGGTACGGGCAGCTCGGGCACCGCCGGATCGTACCGGGGAGTGGTTGTCGTCCCGTCGTACCCTGACAGCAGCCGGCGCCCGGGAGGTACCTCGATGGCCGATCTGCTTCGCCGATCCCGCCCCGGCCGGGTCGGTTCGGCGGGCGGGATCGTCCGGCTGCTGGCGCACACCGACCCGGTCGCGTTGGTCGGCATCCTGCTGTCCGTCTCGCTGTCCGTGACGTTGGACCTGACCAACGCGGCAACCGGCGTGGAGTCGTTGCTCGCTGGGCTGATGGGCACCACCATCTCGCTGCTGGTCGACTCGCTGGCCCGCGCCGAGCGCCGGTTCCACCTGCGGACGCTGCTGGAGGGGCCGCCGTGGCTGGTGCACGCCGTGCCGGAGGTGGTCACCGGCACCCGTGAGGCGGTCGAGCGGCATCCGGGCAGTCGGGTGGCCGAGGAGGCCCGCCGCCGGTTCGAACGGTTCCGCGCGGAGACCGAGCAACTGCGCGTCGGTCGGATCATCCGGCCCGGCGGCGACTGCCAGGACCTGCTCGGGGGCACCCGCGAGTGCCGACAGCGGTTGGACGCGGTGACGAACGTGATGCCGAGGGCCAGTGGCGAGCTGAGCTGGTGGCGCAGCGAGATCGGCCGGCACTACTGGGCGACGAACATCGAGGCGCTGGCTCGTGGCGTCCAGGTCACCCGGATCTTTCTGCACGCTGGGCTCACCGACGAGCTGACCGACCTGGTGCGGGCGCAGCGGCGGGCCGGGGTGCGGGTGGGTCTGTTGCCGTGGGGCGTGGTCGACGCGTCCCGGCACGTCAACCTGACGCTGTGGGACGGTACGGCGTGCTGGGAGGGTCGGATGAGCGCGCACGGCGAGATCACCGAGAACCAGTTCTCGGTGAATGCCGGGGATCTGGCCCGGCTGACCGACGTCTTCGAGGTCTGCGTCGAGGCGGCGACCTTCCTCGACTGACCGCGACCGGAGGGTGTGCCCCCGATGACCGTTCAGGCCGTGCTGCTGGTGACCGCGGTTGTCTGGGCGGTCAGCCTGATCCGATCGGTACGACTGCGGGCGCTCGTCTACAGTCTTCCGCTGCCGATGACGCTGGCCCTGATGAGCACCGGGCATCGGGTTGAGGGCGCGCAACTGCTCGGGGTGCTCGGCCTCAACCTGTTCTTCGTCGTCGTGACAGTCACCCACCACCGGCTGCGCTGGCCGATCCTGCTCGCCGACGCCGCCGGGATCGTCGCGTACGTGGCGTTCAGCGCCGTCCTGCTCGCCGTGCCGGTGCCGTTCGAGTTGGCGTTGGCCGGGTCGGTGACGCTGTGGGGGCTGGCCATGCTGCTGCTACGCCGAAACCGCCCCGCCGCGTCGCCGCAACCGTCGGGCCCGCTCGCGGCGCAGGGGCGTCGGATGCCGGCGCCGGTCAAGCTGCTGGTGATCCTGGTGGGCGCGACACTCACCGGGCTGCTCGGCGAGGTGCTGCGCGCCATGGTGGTGACGTTTCCGTACTCGGGGGTGCTGGTGGCCGTCGAGGGTCGCCGAGACCTGGTGGCGTTCACGCGGCACTTCGCCCGCAACAGCCTGGCGCTCGTTGGTTTCCTCGCCGCGTACCACTGGTGGCAGGACCATTCGACGGTCGCCGCGCTGGTGGCCGGCTGGTTGGCGTTCACGATGCTGGCCGTGGCGCTGCACGCGTCGACGTCCTTGGGCGTGGTTCGGCGTCGGGCCGCGCTGGGCGCCGCCGGACGAGGCGTGCCGGGTGTCTGACGCACTGTCAGGAGCGGATGCCTGCTGCGCTACACAGTGGCAGTTGTTCGCCTCGGCTGGCGGTGGGAGCGTGCGGTATCCACGAACGCCGCTGAAGGGTTGCCACGATGACCGACGACCTGCTGGCCCGGCACCGGGCCGTGCTCCCGTCCTGGATGCCGCTGTACTACGCCGAGCCGATCGAGCTGGTGTCCGGCTCGGGCCGCCGGGTCACCGACGCGCAGGGTCGCAGCTACCTGGACTTCTTCGGCGGGGTGCTGACCAACATGATCGGGTACGACATCCCGGAGATCCGGGAGGCCGTCGAGCGGCAGTTGGCCACCGGCATCGTGCACACCTCGACGCTCTACCTGATCCGCCAACAGGTGGAGCTGGCCGAGAAGATCGCCCAGCGCTCCGGCATCCCGGACGCCCGGGTGTTCTTCACCAACTCCGGCACGGAGGCGAACGAGGCGGCGCTGCTGGTCGCCACCAACCACCGCCGATCGCACCAGGTCCTGGCCGTGCGCAACAGTTACCACGGCCGGTCGTACGCGGCGATGGGGGTCACCGGCAACCGCAACTGGTCGGCCAGCGGCCTCAACCCGCTCCAGGTGGCCTGGCTGCACTCGGGCGACCGGGTGCGCGGGCTGCTGGCCCGGCTCAGCGCCGACGAGCAGGTCGACGCGGCGGTGGAGGACCTGCGCGAGGTGCTGGCCACCCAGACCGCCGGTGACGTGGCCGCGCTGATCGCCGAGCCGATCCAGGGCGTGGGCGGGTTCGTGCACCCGCCGGACGGGCTCTTCGCCGGCTGGAAGAAGGTCCTCGACGAGCACGGCATCCTGTTCATCGCCGACGAGGTGCAGACCGGCTGGGGGCGTACCGGGGAGCACTTCTGGGGTTACCAGGCGCACGGCGTCACCCCGGACCTGCTCACCTTCGCCAAGGGCATCGGCAACGGCTTCGCCCTCGCCGGGGTGGTCGGTCGGGCCGAGGTGCTGGAGTCGGTGGCGGCCATCAGCTTCTCCACCTTCGGCGGCAACCCGATCTCCACGGCGGCCGGCAACGCGGTGCTCGACTATCTCCTGGAGCACGACCTCCAGGCGAACGCGGCCCGCGTCGGCGCGATCCTCGCCGACGGCCTGCGGTCCGCGGTGGGTGGGCTCGACTGCGTCGCCGAGGTACGCGGAAAGGGGCTGATGCTCGGCGTCGAGTTCGTCCGATCGGGCACCAGCGAACCGGACCCGGCGTTGACCAACCGGGTCTTCGAGGCCGCCCGGGAGGGTGGTCTGCTGGCCGGCAAGGGCGGCCTGCACGGCAACGTGCTGCGGATGGGTCCACCGTTGACGCTGACCGAGGCGGAGGCCCGGGAGGGCCTGGCGATCCTCGTCGACGCGATCCGCTCGTGCGCGGGGGTGGCGGCATGAGCATCGGTCACTTCATCGACGGCAAGCGGGTCGGCGGCACGTCGGCGCGGCGCGGCGACGTGTTCGATCCGGCGACCGGTCGGCGTACCGCCGAGGTCGAGCTGGCCTGCACCGCGGACGTCGACGTCGCGGTGCAGGCCGCCGCCCGCGCGGCGCGGGCCTGGCGGGACGCGTCGTTGGCGAAGCGCTCGGCGGTGCTGTTCGCCTTCCGGGAGTTGGTGCACGCCCGCCGGGACCGGCTTGCCGAGGTGATCACCGCCGAGCACGGCAAGGTGCTCGCCGACGCCGCGGGCGAGGTGCAGCGCGGCCTGGAGGTCATCGAGTACGCGTGTGGGCTGCCGTCGGCGCTGCGCGGCGCGTTCAGCGAGAACGTGTCGACCGAGGTCGACTCGTACACGATCCGGCAGCCGCTCGGGGTGGTGGCGGTGATCTCGCCGTTCAACTTCCCGGTGATGGTGCCGCTGTGGTTCGTGCCGGTGGCGGTGGCCTGCGGCAACGCGGTGGTTCTCAAGCCGAGCGAGAAGGACCCGAGCGCGTCGCTGCTGCTGGCGGAGTGGTTCGCCGAGGCGGGCCTGCCCGACGGGGTGCTGAACGTGGTGAACGGTGACAAGGAAGCGGTCGACGCGTTGCTGGAGCACCCGGAGGTGCGGTCGGTGTCGTTCGTCGGCTCCACCCCGATCGCCCGGTACGTCTACCAGCGCGGGACGGCCGCCGGTAAGCGGGTGCAGGCGCTCGGTGGGGCGAAGAACCACATGGTGGTGCTCCCGGACGCCGACCTGGACCTGGCCGCCGACGCGGCGGTCAACGCCGGGTTCGGTTCGGCGGGGGAGCGGTGCATGGCCATCTCGGTGCTGGTGGCGGTGGAGCCGGTGGCGGACGAGTTGGTCGAGCGGATCGCCGAGCGGATGGCCGGTCTGCGCACCGGCGACGGTCGACGGGGCTGCGACATGGGCCCGCTGGTGACCGCCGCGCACGCGGCGAAGGTGCGCTCCTACGTGGACGCGGGTGTGGCCGCCGGCGCGGTGCCGGTGGTGGACGGGCGGGACGTGACGCCGGACGGCGACCCGGACGGTTTCTGGCTCGGCCCGACGCTGTTCGACAGGGTGACCCCGGACATGTCGATCTACACCGACGAGGTCTTCGGGCCGGTGCTGAGTGTGGTCCGGGTCGGCTCGTACGACGAGGCGGTGGAACTGGTCAACGCCAGCCCGTACGGCAACGGCACGGCGATCTTCACCAACGACGGCGGCGCGGCCCGCCGCTACCAGCACGAGGTGGAGGTGGGCATGGTCGGGATCAACGTGCCGATTCCGGTGCCGATGGCGTACCACTCGTTCGGCGGCTGGAAGTCGTCGCTCTTCGGTGACCTGCACGCGCACGGTGAGGACGGGGTGCGGTTCTTCACCCGGGGCAAGGTCGTCACCAGTCGCTGGTTGGATCCCCGGCACGGCGGGGTCAACCTCGGGTTCCCCACCCAGACCTGAGCAGTCGCAGCACGCCCGCCCCGGCCAGGTACGCCACCAGCGCCGGGACGGGCGTGCCGAGCGGCTCCGGGGCCCGCTGCGGTGTGGCGCTGTTGATCAGCAACGCGGCCACCACGGCGGCGTAGCCGGCCACCGCCAACGCCGCCCGGGCGGGGCTGCCCCGGGTCCGGCGTCCGGTGCGGTGCCGGGCGCTGCGCGCCTCCACCGGGCCGAAGATGGCGACGAGCGCCACCAGGACGGCGCTGAGCAGCAGCAGCCAGGGCACCCGCCAGGCCCACCAGGCGGCAGTGTCGACCGCCGGGGCGGGCAGCGTCCCGACCGCGTCGAGCATCCCGATCAGCAGGATCGCGGCAGTGAGGTGCCAGAGGAAGACGGTCAGCACCACCAGGTTGACCCCGATCACCAGCTGCCACGGCCCGGTGCGCCGTAGCAGCCGCTCCGCCGGGCCGCGCAGCAGCAGGATCACCCCGAGCTGGCCGGCGGCGACGGCCAGCAACGCGAGGCTGGGCGGCGCGCTGTTGTCGAACCGTTCGTCGGGCACCTTGAGCATGACCACGGGCCACGGGCCGAGCACGGTGAGCAGCAGCGCCGCACCAATCCCAGCGGTCAGGAACACCAGGCCGGCCCGGCGGGAGGTGGGCAGCCGTCGTCGGCGTACCCCGGGACGGTCGGGTGTCGACGGCCCGGCGGCGTCGGCCTCGGCGGGTGGTGGCGCGGTCTGGCCAGCCGGGCCGGTCGACGGCTGCGGCGGCGCGGCCCGACGGGCGGGCGGCACGGTGCGGGTGTCGTGCCAGGCGAAGCCGAGCTGGTGGACGGCGAGCCATCCGAACAGGTAGTTGCCGTAACTCAGCTCCTCCGGCCCGATCAGCCGGCCGAGGTCGCCGAGGCCGACCAGAACCACCAGGACCAGCGGCACGGCCAGGCCGAGACGGCGGTGCAGCGCGTACATCGCCGGGGTGAGCACGACCGCCGCCAGGTAGGCGACCAGGAACCAGAGCGGAATGGTGGCGAACCAGACGACCTCGCGGATCCGGGTCGGCTCGGCACCACGCAGCCAGGCGGCCGCCGCCGCGGCGGTGAGCACCAGCAGCAGTGTGCTGGTGGGGCGGACCAGGCGGGCACTGCGGTCGATCAACCAGCCGGGTGCGTCGCCGCCGCGGGCCCGCAGCCGGGTCAGCGAGGCCGCGTTGGCGTACCCCCCGACCAGGAAGAAGACCGGCATGACCTGGGCCAGCCAGGTCAGCGGGTACGCCCAGCGCAGGTCGCCGAGTGCGGAGTGGCCGGTGGCCTGCCCGGCGGCGTCGCGCCCGATCACCGTGACGCTCCAGTGTCCGAAAACGACCATGGTGATGGCGAGCGCGCGGAGCAGGTCGACGTACCGTTCCCGCCCAGCCGGGGTGTGCTCGGCCAGCTGGCGCAGACGGCGCATCGCCTCAGGCTAGGCGACCCGGCGACGGCTGGTGGTGATAACGGTTCGACAGTCAGGACTTGAAGTCCGGGCCCGGCTGTCGTAGAAATTCTTCAGCAACAGAGCATGAACTGAAGAGAATCACCGCGCCTCGCGCGGCGGACGCCTCCCCCCACACCGGCGGCCGCCCGACCCGACCCGAGGAGAACCCATGAACAGGCGTGACATCCTGCGGCGCAGCGCCGCCGCCGGCCTCCTGGCCACCCCCGCCGCCGGCCTGCTGTCCGGCTGCGCCACCAGCGGTGGCGGTGACAAGAACGATGCCGAGACCTACCAGGGCACCAAGAGCGCCCAGAACCCGCTCGGCGTGAAGGAGGACGCCCCACTCGAGGTGGTGATCTTCGGCGGCGGGTTCGGTGAGGAGTACGCCAAGGCCCACGAGGCCATGTACACCGAGAAGTACCCGAAGGCGAAGATCAAGCACTCCTCCACCCAGGAGATCAGCAAGACTCTCCAGCCACGCTTCGTCGACGGCACCCCGCCCGACGTGGTCAACAACTCCGGCTCCGGCCAGATCGACTTCAACGGGCTGGTCAGCCAGAACGCCCTCGCCGGCCTCGACGAGCTGCTGGCCGCCCCGAGCCTCGACATCCCCGGCAAGACGGTCAAGGAAACCCTGCTGCCCGGCGCCGTCGAGGTCGGCTCCTACGACGGCAAGTTCCTGGTGCTCAACTACACCTACACCGCCTACGGCATCTGGCACTCCGCCAAGCTCTTCGCCGACCGCGGCTGGTCGTACGCGAAGACCTGGGACGACCACATCGCGCTCTGCAAGCAGATCAAGGCCGCCGGCATCGCCCCCTGGACGTACGCCGGCCTGCACCCGCGCTACATGAGCTGGCCGCTGATCTCCACCGCCATCAAGCTCGGTGGCCCGTCGGTGGCGACCGCCATCGACAACCTGGAGCCGAACGCCTGGAAGTCCGACTCGATGCGGACCGCCGCCGACGCCTGGCACCAGATCGTGAAGGACAAGTACATCCTGGACGGCTCGTCCGGCCTGGACCACAAGCAGTCGCAGACCGCCTGGTGCCAGGGCAAGGCCGCCTTCATCTCCTGCGGCTCCTGGCTGGAGAGCGAACAGAAGGACGTCACCCCGGCCGGGTTCAACATGACCATTCAGCCGACGCCGAGCCTGGGCAGCGGTGACAAGCTGCCGTTCGAGGCGATCCGAGGTACTGCCGGGGAACCGTTCATGGTGCCCGCCAAGGCCCGCAACGTCGCCGGCGGCCTGGAGTACTTCCGGACCATGCTCTCCAAGAAGGGCGCCCAGGACTTCACGAAGAAGGTCGCCAGCCTCACCGTGGTCGCCGGCGCCACCGAGGGTGTCGAGCTGCCGTACGGGCTGAGCACCGTGGTCAAGGCCCTCGACGCGTCCGGCGCCAACGGCTTCAACTGGGTCTACAACAACTTCTACCGCAAGTTGGAGCGCAACCTCGTCGACGCCGCGTGCGGCGAGTTCTTCAGTGGCCGGATCGGTCCCGCGGAGTTCCTCGAGCAGTGCCAGAAGGGCGCCGACTCGATCGCCCAGGACAGCTCGATCAAGAAGTACAAGCGAGCGGCCTGACCGCCTGGCCGGTGGGGGAGACGCCCTTCCCCACCGGCCGTACCCCCTCGGAGAGGTCCACCTCGTGAAACATGGCAAGTGGCCGCTGATCGTCACGTTCCTGGTGCCGCCGGTGCTGCTGTACGTCTTCTTCGTCGTCTCGCCGTACCTCCAGGCGTTCCAGATCTCCACCACCGACTGGCTCGGCTACTCGGCCGACGCGAACCCGGTCGGCCTGGCCAACTTCAAGGCCCTCTGGCACGACGACTACGTGTGGAACGCGCTGAAGAACAACGTGATCCTGTTGGCTCTCGTGCCGGTGCTGACCATCGTGCTGGGGCTCTTCTTCGCCACCATGCTCGCCATGGGCGGGCGCAAGGGCAGCGCCGGCGTGACCGGCGTACGCGGTGGCGCGCTCTACCGCACCGTCTACTTCTTCCCGCAGGTGCTCTCCGTGGTGATCATCGCGCTGCTCTGGAAGGAGGTGTACCACCCCAACAAGGGGCTGCTGACCAGCGCACTGCACGGTCTCGGCCTGCCCTCGCCGACCTGGCTCGGCGACCCGGCGACCGCCTTCTGGTGCGTCCTGGCGGTGATGGTGTGGAGCAACGTCGGCTTCTACGTGGTGCTGTTCGGCGCGGCGATGTCGGCAGTGCCGAAGGAGATCTACGAGGCGGTGCTGCTCGATGGCGCGTCCCGGTTCACCACCCTGCGTCGGGTCACCCTGCCGCTGCTCTGGGACACCGTCCAGGTCGCCTGGGTCTACCTGGCCATCTTCGCCCTGGACGGGTTCATCCTGGTGCAGCTCATGACCAACGGCGGCCCGAACTTCTCCACCGACGTGATCGGCGTACGGATGTACGACACCGCCTTCGGCAGCGAGACCAAGTTCGGCTACGCCTCGGCGATCGGCGTGGTGATGTTCTTCCTGACCCTCTCGGTGGCGGTGCTGTCGCTGCGCATCGGCCGGCGCGAACGGATCGAGTACTCGTGACCACTCTGGATCAGCCCACCACGACCGCCCCGACCCCGGTCGTCCGCCGGGACCGCCCGGTGCGCCGGGAACTCGGCGTGGCCAACACCCTCTCGCACGGCTTCCTGCTGGTCTGGGGTCTGCTCACCGTCCTGCCACTGCTGTGGATGTTCATCAGCTCGTTCAAGACCAACGGTGAGATCCTCGCCGACCCGTGGAGTCTCCCCGGCGCGTTGCACCTGGACAACTGGGCGCGGGCCTGGACCGGCGCGCACATCGGCCGGTACTTCCTGAACAGCATGGTGGTGGTCGCCGGTTCGGTCAGCCTCACCATGCTGATGGGGGCGACCGCCGCGTACGTCTTCGCCCGCTACGAGTTCCGGGGCCGCCAGGTCGTCTACTACCTGTTCGTCGGCGGCCTCATGTTCCCGGTGTTCCTTGCCCTGGTGCCGCTCTTCTTCGTGGTCCGCAACGCCGGCCTCTTCAACACCTGGCTCGGGTTGATCCTCGTCTACGCGGCGTACTCGCTGCCGTTCACGGTGTTCTTCCTGACCGCGTTCTTCCGGACCCTGCCGACGTCGGTGGCGGAGGCCGCGCTGGTCGACGGCTGCGGCCACTTCCGGCTCTTCTTCCGGGTGATGCTGCCGATGGCACGTCCGGGACTGATCAGCGTGGCGATCTTCAACTTCCTCAGCCACTGGAACCAGTTCCTGCTGCCGCAGGTGCTGTTGCAGGGCGACGAGTCCAAGTGGATGCTGGCCCAGGGGCTGTTCGCGCTCTCGGTCAGTCAGGGCTACGCCGGTGACTACGCCCGGCTGTTCGCCGGACTGAGCATCGCGGTGCTCCCGGTGCTCGCCGTGTACGTGGCGTTCCAGCGTCAGGTGCAGGCTGGCCTGACCGCCGGCCAACTCAAGTAGCGGCCCGCCACCCTGACCGATAACGACCACCCGGTGTGCGGCCCGAACACGACCTCCCGCCCGACCCGGCCGCGACCCTCCGCCCGGTCCGCCCGACCCCCTCGCCCGGTCATGATCGTGCTCGATCCTGGATGTGGTCCCCTCCTCGTGGCACGAGGCCACTACTTCCTGGTTCGAGCGCGATCATGACCGGCGCGCCCGGGCCCCATGCGCGAGCGCGGGGGCGGTGGGGGCGCGGGGCGGCCAGGTGCTGGCGGCCGGGTGGTGGGGCGTGGTGGGTCAGGGGGTGGGGAAGAGACGGGCGTGCAGGGCGGCGGGGTCGGTGACCTCGGGTAGGCCGCGGGCGGCGAGCCAGGCCGCGGCGGCGGCCCCGTCTGCGGCGGTACGCACCGGCGCGTCCGGCCAGCGTCGGGCGATCTCGGCCCGGACGGCGGTGGCGAGCGGGGTGTCCGCGGTGAGCAGGCCACCGCCGAGCACGACGGGTGTCACCGCCCCGGCGGTGCGGATGCGACTCACGCTCTCGGTCAGGTGCGCGGCGGCTTCGGTGATCAGCGCGGTGGCGACCGGGTCGCCGTGGGTGGCGGCGTCGACGACCAGCGGTGCGAGCCGGGCGAGTTCGACGGGGGGTCGACGGGTCACCGTCTGGATGGTGGCGTCGACGGTGTCCCGGGGGCGGGCGGCGATGTCGGCGCTGCCCAGCAGTTCGGTGAGGACGGTCGTGGCCAGCGCGCCTGGGGCACGCCCCGCGTCGAGATCGGCGAGTAGCCGGCGTACCGCTTCCCGGCCGAGCCAGAAGCCGGAGCCGGCGTCGCCGAGGAGCCAGCCGTGGCCGTCGGCGATCCGGTCGAGCCGCAGGTCGTGGACCTGCGCGGTGATTGCCCCCGTGCCGGCGATGAGGATGGTGCCGTCCGGGGCGGCGGTGCCGGAGGCGTAGGCGACCAGGGCGTCGCCGTGCACCTCGTACGGGCAGCGCAGGCCGGCGTCGCGCCAGGCCTGGTCGAAGGCGGCCCTTCCGGCCGGGTCGGCGAGCAGCCGGCCCGCTCCGGCGAGACCGATGGTGCCGGCGGCGGCCCGCGCCGGGTCGACGTCGGCGAGCGCCTCGCGCAGTGCGGTCAGCAGTTCGGCGGCGGCGCGTTCGGCGCCGTGACTGGTGGGGTTGCCGCCGCCGGCGCGGCCGGTGCCGACGCGGTGCCCGGTGAGGGTGAGGACGGTCGCCCGGGTGGACGTACCGCCGACGTCGAGCCCCACCACGACGGTGTCGGACATCGGCACGGGTCTCCTTGCGTGGAACGGCGATCTGGCTTGTTCATGCTGGTCGGCGGCGTGGTGCGGGGCAAGTGGTGGGGGCCGTGCGGGGCTGTGCGCCGGGTAACAGTTTGAAAACTTCGCCCACGGTCTTGACATAGAGGGGCGTCTAGTAAGAACTTTTACCACTAACGGTTAACAGTCTTTTCGGAAAGTTGAGGCGACTCATGGTTGATCACGAGGTGGACACCGCCGCTGGGACCGCGGTGGTCGACGCCGACGTGATCGACCGCAGAACCTCGCCCTCCGACGGGGTGCTGGCAAGGGTGCGCAACGGGCTCGGGGAGTTGACCGGCGCCCTGCACCGGGTCGCCGAGCACGTGCTCAGCGACCCGGAGGCCGCCGCCCGATCGACAATCGTGGAGCTGGCCGAGCGCAGCGGCACCTCACCGGCGACCATCACCCGGTTCTGCCGGGCGATGGGCTTCGAGGGGTACGCCGACCTGCGACTGGGCATCGCTTCCGAGACCGGGCGGGCGCGCTCGGCCGGTTGGACGGTCGACATCGGACGGGAGATCCAGCCGAGCGACCCGCTCGCCCGGGTGCTCGACCAGATCATGGCCGCCGACACCCGAGCCATGCACGACACCGCCACCCTGCTCGACCTCGGCGAGGTGGAGCGGGCCGCCGTGGCGATCGCCGGCGCCAGCCGGGTCAACATCTTCGGCGCCAGCGGCAGCGCCCTGGTCGGCGAGGAGATGCAGTTCAGTCTGCACCGCATCGGGGTGGCGGCGTGGGCGTGGAACGACGTGCACGAGGGGCTGGCCAGCGCCGCCCTGCTGCGACCGGGGGATGTGGCGCTCGGCATCTCGCACACCGGGCAGACCCGGGAGACCATCGAGATGCTCGCCGAGGCGGGCAGCCGGGGCGCCACCACGCTCGCGCTCACCGGCTTCCCCCGCTCGCCACTGGCCGAGCTGGCCGACATCGTGCTGCTCACGGCCAGCCAGGCGACCACCTTCCGGCCGGACGCGCTCTCCGCCCGGCACCCCCAGCTGGTGGTGCTCGACCTGCTCTACATCGCCGTCGCCCAACGCACGCACGACCGCGCGCACGCGGCCTTCCGGCGGACCGCACAGGCCGTCGACGGACACAAGTCGGCGAAGCGGCCGCCGGGAAGCCACCCGCCGCAGCCGACACGAGGTTTCCCGACAGCATCCGAGGGAGCCGACTCATGATCAGCGCCCAGGGGTACGCGGACGCCGTCCGCCCGGTGCTCGACCGGCTGCTCGACTCGGAGGCCGACGGGATCACCCGGGCCGCCGACCTGATCGCCACCAGCCTGCGCGACGGCGGCGTGCTCCAGGCGTTCGGCGCCGGGCACTCGGAGGCGTTCGCCGCCGAACTGGTCGCCCGGGCCGGCGGGTTGGTCCCCACCAACCGGCTCTCGGTACGGGACCTCGTGATGCACGGTGACGCCCCGCGCGACGTGCTCGCCGACCCCAAACTGGAACGTGACCCCTCCATCGCCCACCAGATCTACGCGCTCGCGGCGCCCCAGCCGCGCGACGTGTTCGTGGTGGCGTCCCAGTCCGGCATCAACGGCTCGGTGGTCGAGCTGGCGGCGCTGGTCACCGAGCGCGGTCACCCGTTGATCGCGGTCACCTCGGTCGAGCACACCGCACGGGTGGCGCCACGGCACCCGTCCGGGCATCGGCTCGCCGACCTCGCCGACGTCGTGCTGGACAACGGCGCGCCGTACGGCGATGCACTGCTGCCGCTCGAGGGCGGCGGCGCGGTCTGTGCGGTCTCCTCGGTCACCACGGCGCTGCTGGCGCAGCTGCTGACCGCGGAGGTCGTACGACGGTTCCACCAGGCCGGAGAGGTACCCCCTATCTACCTCTCCGCCAACGTCCCCGGAGGGGACGAGCACAACCTCGCCCTCGAGTCGCGGTACGCCGGACGTCTCCGGCGTACCGCATGACCCGAATTCCACAAGGAGAGACGACGATGTCGATTACCCCCGAACACCCGGCCGCACTCGACCGTCGCACGGTGCTGCGTCGCGCCGCCGCCGTGGGCATGCTCGCCACTCCGGCCATCGGCCTGCTCGGTGCCTGCGCCACCAGCAGCAACGACGGCGACAACGAGCAGGTCGCCGGCGGCACGAAGAGCGAGAAGAACCCGCTGGGCGTCAAGGAGGACGCCGCGATCGAGGTGGTCATCTTCAACGGTGGCTACGGCGAGAAGTACGCCACCGACGTGCACGAGCCGCTGTACAAGAAGGCGTTCCCCAAGGCGGAGGTCAAGCACCAGGCCACCCAGGCCGTCTCCACCGTGCTCCAGCCGCGGTTCGCCTCCGGTAACCCGCCGGAGTTCGTGAACAACTCGGGCGAGAAGCTGATGGACTTCGGCGCGCTCGTGGCCGACGGTCAGCTCCAGGACCTCACCGAGCTGTGGGACGCGCCGTCGGTCGACGACCCGACGAAGAAGGTCCGCGACACGGTGGTGCCCGGCACCATCGAGGCGGGCTCGTTCAACGGCAAGCCGTACGTCCTGTACTACGTCTCCACGGTCTTCGGCATCTGGTACTCGGGCAAGCTGTTCAAGGACAACGGCTGGGCGCCGGCGAAGAACTGGGAAGAGTTCATCGCCCTGCTCACGGCCATCAAGGCCAAGGGCATCACCCCGTACGGCTACGCCGGTGCGAACGCGGCCTACTACCAGTGGAACGTGATCCTCACCCACGCCGCCAAGATCGGCGGCGTGGACGTGCTGAAGAACATCGACAACCTGGAGGACGGCGCCTGGCAGCAGGACGCCGTGAAGCAGGCGGCCACCGCGTGGGCCGAGGTCGGCGCGAAGTTCAGCGACAAGAGCTTCGAGGGCCTCAAGCACACCGACGTGCAGCTGCGGCAGAACCAGTACAAGGTGGCCCTCTACCCGAGCGGTGACTGGCTGGAGGGCGAGCAGAAGAAGGACACGCCGGCCGGCTTCGACTACCAGCTCATGCCGGTGCCGAGCATGTCCGCCTCGGACAAGCTGCCGGCCACCGCGCTGCGGGCCACCGCCGGTGAGGGCTACTTCGTCTCGGCGAAGAGCAAGAACCCCAAGGGTGGCCTGGAGTACATGCGCCAGATGCTGTCCAAGGAGGGCGCGAAGGGCTTCACCGAGGTCGTCAAGGCCCCGACCGTGGTCCCCGCCGGTTCGGAGGGCTTCGCCTTCCCGCCCGGTGTGGCCAGCTCGCAGGCCGCGCTCAAGGCGGCCGGTCAGGACGTGTTCAACCTGTACTTCGACGGCTGGTACAAGGAGCTCGACACGGAGGCGCGGACCGCCACCAACGAGCTGATGTTCGGCCGGATCAACGCGGACGCCTTCGTGGAGCGGATCCAGAAGCGTGCCGACGCGATCAAGAAGGACAGCTCCGTCGCCAAGTTCAAGCGCTGATCGATCGGAGCTAGGGTCATGCGGCACGGCAAGTATCCATTCGTGATCGGGTTCCTGTTCGCCCCGGTCGCGCTGTACGTGACATTCGTGATCTGGCCGTACGCGCAGGCGTTCCAGATCTCGATGACCAACTGGCGGGGGCTCTCCGCCCCGCAGTGGGTGGGCTTCGACAACTACCGGAGGTTGCTCGACGACGGGGCCTTCTGGAAGGCGGTCCAGCACCACGGCGTACTGCTGCTTGCCCTGCCGCTGATCACTATCGCCATCGCCCTGTTCTTCGCCTTCCTGCTCAACGTGGGCGGCAAGAGCAGCGGTGGTCAACGCCAGGGGGTCTGGGGGGCGAAGTTCTACCGGGTGGTGTTCTTCTTCCCCCAGGTCCTGGCGGTGGCCATCATCGCGGTGTTGTTCCAGATGGTGTACCGGCCGAACGAGTCCGGTCTGATCAACGGCGTACTGATGAAGTTCGGCCTGGAGCCGATCCTCTTCCTGGTGAAGCCGAACCTGGCCCTCTGGTCGATCATCGCGGTGCTGGTCTGGCAGGCGGTCGGCTTCTACGTGGTGCTCTTCTCGGCGGGGATGGCCTCCATTCCCGGTGAGATCTACGAGGCCGCCGAGATGGACGGGGCGTCGAAGGTGACCCTGTTCTTCCGGGTCACCCTGCCGCTGCTGTGGGACACCCTCCAGGTGGCCTGGGTCTACCTCGGGATCGCGGCGTTCGACGCGTTCGCCATCGTGGCGGTGCTCTCGGTGGACGGTGGCGGCCCGGACGGCGCCACCACAGTGCTGGCCATGGAGATCTACCGCAACGCGTTCGTCTACTCGAAGTACGGCTACGCCTCGGCGATGGGCGTGGCGTTGTTCTTCCTCACCCTCACGTTCGCGGCGCTGACGCTGCGGCTCACCAAGCGGGAAAGCGTGGAGTACTGATGAATCCGCAGTCGACGCTGCCGCCCCCGGCGGCGCTGCCGCCGAAGACCGGTGACCCGTCCGCCCCCGCCGGGCCGGGGCGCAAGGGCCCCCGCTCGGAGGTACGGTTCTTTGCCAGCCTGGGGCACGTCGCGCTCGCCGTCTGGGCGGTGATCGTGATCGTGCCGATCCTCTGGACCTTCCTCGCCGCGTTCAAGAACACCAGCGAGATCTTCAGCAGCCCGTGGACGCTCCCGGCGGAGCTGCGCTGGGAGAACTTCTCCCGGGCCTGGACCAAGGCGCACGTCGGGCGGTACTTCCTGAACAGCGTGATCGTGGTGTCGTGCAGCACCTTCCTCACCATGCTGCTCGGCTCGATGGCCGCGTACGTGCTGGCCCGCTACAAGTTCTGGGGCAACCGGGCGGTCTACTTCCTCTTCGTCTCGGGGTTGGCCTTCCCGGTCTTCCTGGCTCTGGTGCCGCTCTTCTTCGTGGTGAAGAACCTGGGTCTGCTGGACACCCACACCGGCGTGGTGCTGGTCTACACCGCGTACTCGTTGCCGTTCACCGTGTTCTTCCTGGCGGCGTTCTTCAAGACGCTGCCGTCGTCGGTGGCCGAGGCGGGGATGATCGACGGCTGTGGGCACAGCCGACTGTTCTTCCAGGTGATGATGCCGATGGCGAAGCCGGGCCTGATCAGCGTCGCGATCTTCAACATCATCGGTCAGTGGGCGCAGTACCAGCTCCCGTTGGTGCTGCTCTCCAACGCCAAGGACAAGTGGGTGCTCACCCAGGGCATCGCCGACATCTCGGTCAACGCCGGCTACGAGGCGGACTGGTCCGGGTTGTTCGCCGCGCTGACCATCGCCATCCTCCCGATGATCCTCGTGTACGCGCTGTTCCAGCGGCAGATCCAGGCCGGCCTCACCTCCGGTGCGGTGAAGTAGGGCGTCTCACCGCTCGTCGACGCGGGTGTGCCAGGAGCGCCACAGAGCGGCGTACGCGCCACCGGCCGCCACCAGCTCGTCATGGCTGCCGATCTCGGTGATCCGGCCGTCCGCGAGCACGGCGACCCGGTCGGCGTCGTGCGCGGTGTTGAGCCGGTGCGCGATCGCGATGACGGTCCGTCCGGAGAGCACCGCGGCCAGCGCGCGCTCGGTCCGTCGGGCGGTGGACGGGTCGAGCGCCGCTGTCGCCTCGTCCAGGATCAGGGTGTGGGGGTCGGCGAGCACCAACCGGGCCAGCGCGAGCTGCTGGGCCTCGGCCGCACCGAGCTGACGGGCCCCGTCGCCGAGCGGGGTGTCCAGGTCGTCGGGGAGCGCGGCGAACCAGTCGGCACCGACCGTGGCGAGCGCGGCGCGCATCTGGTCGTCGGAGGCGTCGGGCGCGGCGAACGAGAGGTTGTCGCGTACCGAACCGATGAAGACGTGGTGCTCCTGGGTGACCAGGGCGATCCGGCGGCGGCGCTCGGCCGGGTCGAGGTCGGTGACCGGGCAGCCGCCGATGCTGACGACACCCTGCCGTGGCGCGTCGATCCCGGCCAGCAGCCGGGCCAGTGTGGACTTGCCGGCGCCGGACGGGCCGACGACGGCCAGCCGCTCGCCGGGCTGCACCTCCAGGTCGATGCCGTGCAGCACGTCCGGCCCGTCGGAGTAGGAGAACCGTGCCCCCCGCACGACGAGCCGCTCACCTGGGGACGAGGCCGTCGTGCCGGGCGGTTCCGGCGGAACCATGCCGACACCGAGCACCCGGGCGTACGACGCGAAGCCGCGTTGCGCCTGCTCGGTCCACTGCAACAGGCGGTCCAACGGGTCGATCGCCTGTTGCAGGTAGAGCGCGGCGGCGACCACCGCGCCGAGCGACACCATGTCCCGGGCCAGCAGGTAGCCCCCGACGAGCAGGACCATGGCGACCGGCAGCGGGTAGCTGGCCTCGACGACCGAGAAGAACACGGTACGCAGCGCGAGGGTCGCCCGACGGGCCCGCCACACCAGCGTGACGCGGGTGGTGCCGTGGCGGACCCGCTCGTCGGCCAGCCGCAGCGCCTCCACCGTGCGGGCGCCCTCGGCGGTGGTGGTCAGCGTCTCGGTCAGCTCGGCGGCCGCCGCGCCCTCGGTGAGGTACGCGGAGCTGGCCCGGCGCAGATACCAACGGGTCACCGCCACGATCGACGGGAGCCCGGCCAGCGCGGCCAGCCCGAGCAGCGGGTGCAGCAGGAAGACCGCACCGAACAGCAACGTCAGCTGCACGGTGGCGATGACGATGGTGGGCACCACGTCGCGCACCGTGCTGCCGACCGTCGACACGTCGACGGAGCTGCGGGTGGCCAGGTCACCAGAGCCGGCGCGCTCGACGACCGAGACCGGCAGCCCGAGAGTCCGGGAGACGAACTGCTCGCGCAGCTCCGCGACGGCCCGTTCGCCGAAGCGGTGGCCGGCGTACTGGGCGTATCGGGAGAGCAGGGCACTGACCAGGACACAGCCGGCGATGGCCAGTGCCAGCCGGTCCACAGTGGCCACGCCCGCGCCCGCGGCGACCCGGTCGACGATGGTGCCCAGCAGCCACGGCGGGGCGAGCCCGGCGACCGCGGCGGCGCTGTGCAGCGCCAGCACCACCCCGACGGCGCGCCGGTGTCGGCTGATCATGTCGCGCAGGGCCCGGCGTACGGTGGCGCGGTCGGCCACCGGCAGGCGGCTCACCGGTACGCCTCCTCGCTGCCCCGGGCCACCAGGTGCCGGTAGGCCGGGTCGCTGTCGAACAGGTCGGTGTGGCTGCCGGTGCCGGTGACCCGGCCGGCGCTCACATGCGCGACCAGGTCGGCCCGGCCGAGCAGCAGCGGTGACGTGGCGATCAGCACGGTGGTCCGCCCGGCCCGGGCGGTCCGCAGCCGCTCGGCGATCCGCGCCTCGGTGTGCGCGTCCACCGCCGACGTCGGGTCGATGAGGATCAGCACCTCCGGTTCGCGGTGCAGCGCCCGGGCCAGGCGCAGCCGTTGGCGCTGGCCGCCGGAGAGCGTCCGGGCGCGGGCGTCGATCGGGGTGTCCAGCCCGGCGGGCAGGGCGTCGACGACGTCCTGCGCGGAGGCGGTTCGCAGGGCCGCGCCGATCCGCTCGTCATCGTCGTCGGCCCCGGCGCCAAGGATGTCGCGCAGCGTGCCGGCGAACAGGTACGAGTCGTGGTCGGCGACGAGGATCCGGGCGCGGACCTCGTCCAGGGCCACGTCGCGCAGCGGCACACCGCCCCAGGTGACACCGCTGACCACGTACCGGCCGAGCCGGTCGGCCAACGCCACGGCCGTCGCCGGGTCGTTCACCGCCACGCCGGTCAGCGACCCGGCGCGCACTGTCAGCCCGGTCACCGGGTCGTGCAGGTCGGCCGGGCCGTCCGGCGCGGCCGGGCCAGGTGGCCGGCGTGCCTCGGGCACGGAGCCGGGCCGGCGTGCCTCGGGCCGGCGTGCCTCGGGCGTGGAATCGGGCCAGCGGCGACCAGGTCCACCGACGTCGTCAGGTGTCACGTTGAGCAGGTCGGCGATGCGCCGGGCGGCGACCCGACCCCGGATCAGCTGGTGACTGCCCTCCAGCAGAAACCAGACCGGCACGATCAGGGTCGCCACGTAGCCGTAGACGGCGACCAGCTCGCCGATCGTGACGTCACCGGTCACCGCCATCCGGGCGGTCAGCCACACCACCGCCGCCAGGAACAACCCGGGGATGGCGACCGTCGCCGCGTCGATCCAGCTGTTGACCGCGCCGACGCGGTAGCCCTCGGCGCGCAGCTCCTGGGACCGGGCCGCGTACCGCCGGGCGAACAGGTCCCGACCACCGACCCCGGCGAGCACCCGCAGCCCGGCCACGATGTCACCGGACCGGGCCGTGAGCGCGCCCTGTTGCCGCCGGTAGACCGATTCGGCCCGCTCCAGGCGACGCAGCAGCGGCCCCACGACCAGACCGACCACCGGCACCCCCACCAGCACGCAGAACGCGAGCATCGGGGAGATCGACCAGAGCACCACGGCGATCACCCCGTACGCGACGACCGCGCCGACGCCCGGCCCGGTCAGCGTCAGCACCTGCGCCGTCCAGTCGATGTC
This sequence comes from Micromonospora parva, assembly GCF_000718515.1. GTDB lineage: Bacteria > Actinomycetota > Actinomycetes > Mycobacteriales > Micromonosporaceae > Micromonospora > Micromonospora parva. The sequence continues at coordinate 35,086 of NZ_JNZS01000035.1, forward strand.
GGAGCCGCCGATGGTGGACACCTCGCCCGCGCCCACCCGGCGGGGCAGCACCGCGCCGATCCGGGACAGGTGGCGCAGCAGGACCTCCGCCGAGCGGGCCTTGGCGTCCTCCCGGATGAAGGTCATCGTGCGGTGCCGCATGATGCCCAGGTAGGACAGGCCCACGCCGGCGACCACGATCGCCGCGACCCAGAGCGCCAGCGCGCGGGTGTCGCCGGTGCGCAGCCCGTCGTCGACGGCCCGGGCGATCAGATAGGGCCGGGCCGAGAGCCCGATCATCCAGGCCGTGCCGAGCAGGCTGCCACGCAGCACCCGCCAGGGTTGGCAGCGGACCAGCCACCACAGGTAGCGCATCGGACCACGGGTGTCGGGGGTGCCAGGATCGGGATGCGGGATCTGCGGAGGCACCTGATCACGCTACCGACCGGCTCCGACACCGCACCGACCCGAATCCGGTGAGGTGCGCCTCCGTTTCTGTCGGACGAAAGAGGCAGAATCACGTTCGTGCTGGTGGCGGTGGTGTCCGACGAACGCGGCGGGGGAGTGCTGTGCCCGCTGGACGCCACCGGCCAGCCGTGCGGCCCGGCGGAGGCCGTCACCGATCTGGTCGCCGCGGTCGCCGCGCGCGAGGCCGCAGAGCGCCCCCGCTGGGTCTGGGCGACCGCCTCGGCGGTCTATCCGCCGCTGTTGCGCGCCGGCGTCCGGGTCGATCGGTGCCACGACGTGGAGTTGACCGAGGCGTTGCTGCTCGGCCACGCGGGCCGCTGGGGCGAGCCCCGCTCGCTGGCCGCCGCCTGGGCCCGGCTGACCGGCGCGGCGGTGCCGCCCGACCCGCCGCCGCGCGCCGCCGCACCACCCGGGCACGGGCAGGGCGCGCTCTTCGACACCCTTCCCGGTCCGCCGGGGCCGGGCATCGAGGCACTGACCCGGGTGTACGCGGACCAGCTCGCCCGGGTCGCCGGAACCGAGCACCCCGGCCGGTTCCGGTTGCTGGTGGCCGCCGAGTCGGCCGGCGCGCTGGTCGCCACGGAGATGGGCGTCGCCGGGCTGCCGTGGCGTGCCGACGTGCACAACGAGATCCTGCACGAGCTGCTCGGTGAGGCGTCCCCGGTCGGTGGGCCGCCCCGTCGACTTGCCGAGCTGGCCGCCCGGATCGCCGACGCCCTCGGCGTACGCGGCCTGCACGCCGACTCGCCGGCCGAGCTGCTGAAGGCGTTCGCCCGGGCCGGGGTGGAGCTGCCCAACACCCGGGCCTGGGTGCTGCGCGGGGTGGACCATCCGGCGGTGCCGCTGGTGTTGGAATACAAGGAGCTCTACCGGATCTGGACGGCGCACGGCTGGGCCTGGCTCGACCAGTGGGTGCGGGGCGGCCGGTTCCAACCGGAGTACGTGCCAGGTGGTGTCGTCTCCGGCCGGTGGGCCACCCGGGGTGGTGGCGCGTTGCAGATCCCCAAGGTGATCCGGCGGGCGGTGGTGGCCGATCCGGGTTGGCGGTTGGTGGTCGCCGACGCCGGCCAGTTGGAGCCCCGGGTGCTGGCAGCGGTCTCCGGCGACGCGCGGTTGGCGGCGGCGGGCGGTGCCGGCGACCTCTACGCCGCGTTGGCCCGGGATTCGTTCGGTGGCGACCGGGCGAAGGCCAAGGTGGCCCTGCTCGGCGCCATGTACGGGCAGACCGGCGGGGCCGCGGTGCCCGCGTTGGCGGTGCTGAAGCGCAGTTACCCGACGGCGTTCGGTTACGTCGAGGCGGCGGCGCGCACCGGTGAGACAGGTGGGTTGGTGCGGTCGTGGCTGGGGCGGACGTGCCCGCCCGGCTCGGCCGGGTTCGGTGAGCTGGGCGACGAGACCGCCGATCCGGAGGGGCCTGCCGATCCGCAGAGTCCACGGGCGCGTGCCGCGCGGTCGCGGGGGCGTTTCACCCGCAACTTCGTCATTCAGGCCACCGCCGCGGAGTGGGCCTCGACGTTGCTGGCGACGCTGCGTACGGAGTTGTCCGGCACCGACGCCGAGTTGGTGTTCTTCCAGCATGACGAGGTGGTCGTGCACGCGCCGGCGGGCCAGGCCGACGCGGTCGCCGAGGCTGTCAGCCGCTGCGGCGAGCGGGCCTCGGCGCTGCTCTTCGGTGCGACGCCGGTCCGGTTTCCGCTGGATCTGTCCATCGTCGACTGCTACGCCGACGCCGCCTGACCCGCGAGCGTACGCCGACCGTCGGGACACCGGCCAGGTCCGCGCCGTCGGGCGACCGCCGCGCCCTCGACGACCGGCACCGTCCGCTGCGTCGGGAGATGCCGGGCGTGTAACGGTTGTGCTATTTCTCCTTTTCGCCCCGCCACCCTCGGCTGGCCGTCCTCGTTGCAGTGTCCGTAGGAGGGGACGGATCTGTCACGGTCCGTTCCGTGCTGGAGGGGGCGCAGCTGAACCGGATCGCAGGAATGATCATCGCCGCAGGCGGAGGACGACGGATCGGTGGTCCCGAGGCGCTGCTGCACCAGGGGGGAAAGCCCCTGGTCAATCAGATGATCGACACGATGACCGAGGCGGGCTGCGAGCGGATCGTGGTCGTCCTGGGTGCCGCCGCCGACCAGGTCCAGGAGACCGCTGACCTGGGCAAGGCCACCGTTGTGATCAACAAGGCGTGGGGCACCGGAGTCGGCTCGTCCATCCGGGCCGGTCTGGCCGCGATGGACGACGACGGGATCGAGGCGGTGGTGGTGGTCCCGGTCGACATGCCGGGCCTGACCGCGACGGCGGTCCGGCGGGTGGCCGCGCTGCCGTACCCGGACGTGCTGGTCTGCGCCACCTACGACGGGTTGCGCGGCTATCCGATGTTGTTCGGCCGCCGGCACTGGCCCGGCATCGCCACCCTGGCCAGCGCCGACGTGGGCGCCCGGCCATACCTGTTGGCGCACAAGGACCAGATTGTCGACATCGCCTGCGACTCGGTCGCCGACGGCAGCCGGATCGACACCCCGGAGCTGATGGATCTCTACGGCCTCACCGTCCCGCCGCAGCGCGTCGGGGTCTGAGGCGGCAGCAGCCGTGGAAGCCCGACGGTAGGCGGTGCGTCGCGCTTCCCGGAATGCGTGATGCCTGTGAGGCATCAAGATGACTCACAGGCATCACGCTCGTCAGGACATGGCCGCAAGATCGGTGCGGGCGTGGCGGGGTACTTCAGTCCTGCGCCGAGTCCAGCTTTCCGGTGGCGGCGAGGCGCTGGTACCAGTGGGCGCTGTCCTTCCAGGTGCGTACCTGGGTGTCGTAGTCGACCCGGATGATCCCGAAGCGACGGTCGTAGCCGTAGCCCCACTCGAAGTTGTCCAGCAACGACCAGACGAAGTAGCCGCGGACGTCAGCACCCTGGGCGCGGGCGTCGGCCATCGCGCCGATGTGCCGACGCAGGTAGTCGATCCGCCGCTCGTCGTGGATGCGGCCGTCGGCCGACACCACGTCGTCGAACGCCGCGCCGTTCTCGGTGATCATCATGGGCTGGTTCGGGTATTCGCGGTGCAGGCGCAGCAGCAGCTCGGTCAGCGCCGGCGGGTCGATGTTCCAACCCATCGCCGTGTACGGGCCGGGCTGCGGCAGGAAGTCGACGTCGTCGGCGGCGACCCACGGCGTGGAGGTCGACGCGCCGTGCCCGTCGGCGTCGGAGCGGGCCGACACCCCGTCCCAGGCCCGGACCAGGGTGCTGGAGTAGTAGTTGACCCCGAGCACGTCCAGCGGTACCGCGATCAGCTTCTCGTCACCCTCGCGGACGAACGACCAGTCGGTGACGGAGGCGGTGTCGGCCAGCAGGTCGGCCGGGTACGCCCCGTCCAGCATCGGGCCGAGGAACGCCCGGTTCGCCAACGCGTCGATCCGCCGGACCGCGTCCTGGTCGGCGGCCGAGTCGGAGGCACCCCGGACGACGTGCAGGTTCAGCGTCACCGACAGCTCGGCGGACGGGGCCAGCTCCCGGACCACCCGGCCGGCCAGGCCGTGCGCGAGGTTGAGGTGGTGCACCGCTGCCAGCGCCGCCGCCGGCTCGGTGCGACCCGGCGCGTGCACCCCGGAGGCGTAGCCCAGGTACGCGGAGCACCACGGCTCGTTCAGCGTCGTCCAGGTGTGCACCCGGTCGCCCAGCGCACCGACGATGCCCGCCGCGTACTCCTGGAAGCGCAACGCGGTCTCCCGTGCCGCCCACCCGCCGGTGTCCTCCAGCTCCTGCGGCAGGTCCCAGTGGTACATGGTGGCCACCGGGCGGATGCCCCGCTCCAGCAGCCCGTCCACCAGCCGCGAGTAGAAGTCGATGCCCGCCTGGTTGAACCGGCCCGAACCGCCCGGCTGCACCCGGGGCCAGGAGATGGAGAACCGGTACGCGCTGAGCCCGAGGTCGGCGATGTGCCCGAGGTCGTCGGCCCACCGGTGGTAGTGGTCGGCGGCCACGTCCCCGGTGTCGCCGTTGAGGGTCCGGCCGGGGGTGTGGCTGTAGGTGTCCCAGATGGACGGGCCCCGCCCGTCCTCGGTCGCCGCACCCTCGATCTGGTACGCCGCCGTCGCCGAGCCCCAGATGAAGCTCTCCGGGAAGTGGTGTCGCGTCATCGTTCCGTCCCCTGGATCTCGCAGATGTAGCCCGTCGAGGTGCCGGCGACCAGTTCGGCACTGGCCGTCCCGCCCTCGTAGCGCACGTCGAACTCGGCGCCCGGTCCGTCGCCGGGTGACGGTACCCGTACCCGGACCCGCTGCCCGTCGGTCGGTGCGTACAGCCGCAGCCGCACGTCGTCGGCCCACTCGTAGTCCGGTCGGTCGGTGCGCGAGCCGAACGGGATGACCGCGCCCGGTCGGGCCAGCACCGGCAGGCTGTCGAAGCCGTGCTTCTCGGTCACCCAGGTCGGGCCGGTGACCTGCGCGCCGGTGACCAGGTGCGTCCAGGTGCCGGCGGGTACGTAGTACGTGACGTCGCCGTCGGCGCTGAGCACCGGCGCGACGAGCACGTCCGGGCCGAGCATGTACTGCCGGTCCAGGTGCGCGGTCGCCGGGTCGTCCGGGAACTCCAGGAACATCGGCCGCATCATCGGCGTTCCGTCGCGGTGCGCGTCCTCGGCGGCGGCCGCCAGATACGGCATCAGGCCGAGCTTGAGCTGGGTGAAGTGCCGCAGCACGTCGACGGCCTCGTCGTCGAAGGCCCACGGCACCCGGTACGAGCCGGACCCGTGCAGCCGGGAGTGCGAGGAGAGCAACCCGAAGGCCACCCACCGCTTGAACACCGCCGGGTCGGGAGTGCCCTCGAAGCCGCCGATGTCGTGGCTCCAGTAGCCGAAGCCGGACGCCGCCAGGGACAGCCCGCCGCGCAGCGACTCGGCCATCGCGACGAACGTCGACTCGCAGTCGCCGCCCCAGTGCACCGGGAACTGCTGCCCGCCGGCGGTGGCCGAGCGGGCGAACAGCACCGCCTCGCCCTTGCCGCGCTCGGTCTCCAGCAGTTCGAAGACCGCCTTGTTGTAGAGGTACGAGTAGTAGTTGTGCATCCGCTGCGGGTCGGAGCCGTCGTGCCACACCACGTCGGTCGGGATGCGCTCGCCGAAGTCGGTCTTGAAGCAGTCGACGCCCATGTCCAGCAGCACCTTGAGCTTGCCGGTGAACCAGGCGACGGCGTCCGGGTTGGTGAAGTCGACCAGCGCCATGCCGGCCTGCCACTTGTCCCACTGCCAGACCGATCCGTCGGGGTTGCGCACCAGGTAACCGGCCTCGCGGCCCTCCTCGAAGAGGTACGACCGCTGCGCGATGTACGGGTTGATCCAGACGCACACCTTCAGGTCGCGTTCGTGCAGCCGGCGCAGCATCCCCTCCGGGTCGGGGAAGGTCGCCGGGTCCCAGACGAAGTCGACCCAGTGGAACTGGCGCATCCAGAAGCAGTCGAAGTGGAACACCGACAGCGGCAGCCCGCGCTCGGCCATCCCGTCGACGAACTCGGTCACCGTCTTCTCGTCGTACGAGGTGGTGAACGACGTGGACAGCCAGAGGCCGTACGACCACGCGGGGATCCGGGCCGGCCGGCCGGTGAGCGCTGTGTACCGGCGCAGCACGTCCTTCGGGTGGGGCCCGTCGATGACGTAGTAGGTCAGCGACTGGCCCTCGACGCTGAACTGGGTCTGCGTGACGACCTCGGAGCCGACCTCGAACGACACGTGCTCCGGGTGGTCCACGAAGACCCCGTAGCCGGCGCTGCTGAGGTAGAACGGCACGTTCTTGTACGCCTGCTCGCTGGCGGTGCCGCCGTCGGCGTTCCAGATGTCGACGGTCTGCCCGTTCTTGACGAACGGGCCGAAGCGCTCGCCCAGCCCGTACACCGTCTCACCGACGCCCAGGGCGAGCCGTTCGTGCACGTGCCGGCGGCCTTCGGCGTCGGTGACGACGCCGATGCTGCGCGCCGTGGACGAGGTGACCAGCCGGTCGCCGTGCAGGAAGTCGACCCGCCACCCGTCGATGAGCGAGACCCGTGCGGTCAGCTCACCGGTGGCCAGCGTCGCGCTGAGCCCGGTGACGTCGACGGTGACCGGGTGCGTCTCGTCGGTGCTCAGCCCGAAGTGCGGTTCGCGGGGCAGCCCTCCGGTGTGGTGGGCGATCGTCACCCCGATGACGCCGGGGGCGGGGGAGAAGAACCGAACGGTGACCAGGGGACGGTTGAGGGTGTCGCCGCGTCCGGTGATCTGACCGGTCGGCGCGAAGACGGTGAAGCCGCGCTCGTCCGGCTCGACCGACTCCACGGTGCCGGGGCGCAGGACGCTGACGCCGGGGCGCAGCTGCCAGTACCCGTCGGTGAACTTCACTTCTCGGCTCCTGCCGTGATACCGCGCGCAAGGGTGCGCTGGAAGATGAGGAAGAAGAGGATGGCCGGCACCAGGCTGATCAGCGCGCCGGCGTTGGTGGTCGGGGCGTCCATCAGCCGGTCGCCCTGCAACGACGCGAGCGCGACCGGGATGGTCTGCGTCTGGTTGTCGATCAGCATGACCAGCGGGATGAGGAACTCGTTCCACGTCCAGATGAAGAAGAAGATGAGCAGCACCGCGAGGGTGGGTCGCAGGTTGGGGAAGACCACCCGCCACAGCACCGTCCACTTGCCGGCGCCGTCCAACGCGGCGGCCTCCAGCAGCGAGCGCGGGAACGTGCTCATCACCGAGGCGAGCAGGTAGGTGCCGAACGCGCTCTGGATCACGGTGAAGATGATGATCACCGAGAGCTGGGTGTTGTAGAGGCCGACCTGCTTCGCCACGTAGTACAGCGGGTAGATCAGCGCCTCCTGCGGCAGCATGTTCGCCAGCAGGAAGAGACCGACGATCCACAGCCGGCCACGGACCCGGCCGATGCCCAGGGCGTACGCGTTGAGCAGCGACACGGCGACGCCGAGCACCGCCACCGAGCCGGCGATGATCGCCGAGTTCCAGAACTTGAGCGGGAAGTTCACAGTGGTCCAGTAGGTGCGCAGACCCTTGGTGTAGAACTCCGTCGGCCAGCTCAGCGGCCCGCTCGACGAGTAGTCGCCGGGCGACTTGAACGCGTTGAGCAGCATGAACGCGAACGGCACCAGCATGACGAGCGCGCCGAGGAGGACCAGGACGAGCACCACCCAGCGGCTGACGCCGCGGTGGTGTCGGTCGCGTACCGGCCGGGCCGGCTTCACCGGCGCGGCGCTCGGTGTGAGCATGACGGCCATGTCAGAACCCCCGGTCCCGGCGCTCGCTGCGGGCCTGCATCCAGATGAAGATCCCGGCCACCACCACGATGATCAGGGTCAGCACCATGGAGATCGCGGAGCCGTAGCCGACCTGCAGCTTCTTGAAGAACGTGTAGTAGGCGAAGTACGACGGCACGTTCGTGGCGTTGTCCGGGCCGCCCCGGGTCAGGGCGAAGATCGGCCCGAACACCTTCAACGCGGCGATGGTGCAGGTCAGGGCCACCACGAAGGTCTCCGGCCGGATCTGCGGGAGGGTGATCGCCCGGAACCGGTGCAGCCAGTTCGCGCCGTCGACCTCGGCCGCCTCGTACAGCTCGGGGTCGACCCGCTGCAACGCCGCCATGAACACGACGACGGGGTAGCCGATCTGCACCCAGATCATCACGGCCATCACGGCCGGCAGGGCGGTGCCCGGGTCGCCGAGCCAGTCATGGCGGAGCGCGCCGAGACCGACCGCGTCGAGGAGGCTGTTGAACGCCCCGTCGGGGCGCAGGATCCAGCCCCAGACGATGCCGGCCACCACGACGGGCAGCACCTGCGGCAGGTAGAACGCGGCCCGCAGCGCGGCGGCGGTGCGGGGCTTGAACCGGCGGCCGATGACGTCGAAGAGCACCGCGGCCAGCAGCAGACCGAGCACGGTGGGCACCACCACCATCGCGACGAGCATCCAGACGGTGTTGCGGAACGACGCCCAGAACACGTCGTCGTGCAGCAACTGCTGGTAGTTGTCCAGGCCGACCCACCGGGGGTCGCCGATGCCGGACCACTTGGTCAGCGACAGGTAGAGGGTGCCGAGAAGCGGCGCGCCGATGACGAGGAGGAAGAGCGCCGCTCCGGGGAGCAGGTAGAGCCAGTACGCCGCGTTGCGGCCGCGGCGTCGGCGGCGGGGCACGGGCGGAGTGGGGGCCGCGGCCGGCGGTGTGGCGGCGACCGTCTCGGAGACTGCCATGGAAGATCCTTCCCGGCGGGGCGGGCGGGCGCGCCGGTCGTGCCGGTCACGCCCGCCGCTCGCCGTGTCACTTGCCGGTGATCTCCTTGACGCCATCGGCGTACGGCTTGGCGATCGTGTCGAGGACCTGGTCGGGCGACTTCGAGCCGTTGATCAGACCCTGGAAGCCGGAGACCAGCACGTCGTAGTAGCCGGGGACCGGCCAGTCCGGGTAGAAGGCGAGCCCGTCGGACTTGCTGACCGTGTTGAAGTCCTCGATCAGCTTGCGGTCCTTCGGGTCGGTGATCTTCGACGCGTCAGCGGCGACCGGAACACCACCGTTGTTGCCGATCAGATCCTGGATCTCCGGGCGCAGGGTGATGTCGATGAAGTCGTACGCCAGGCTCTTGGCCTTGCTGTTCTCCGGGACCACCCAGAGGTTGCCGGAGGAGCCGGCCTGAAGGGTGTTGCCGGGGAAGAGGAAGGTGTCCCAGTTGGCCTTCATCTCGGCCTTGAACCGGCCGTACCACCAGCTACCCGAGACGATCATCGGAACCTTGCCGCCGATGAAGGCGGTGCCCATGTCCTCGGCCTTGAGGCTGGCCGAGTTCTTGGCGACGTAGCCCTTCTGCACCCACTGGGCGAAGGTCTCCGCGCCGTACTTGAGCGGGTCGGCCTTGAAGTCGACAGGGTTCTTGTAGAGCTGGTAGTTGTCGACGAACTGCCGGTCGGCCTTGGAGAGGGCGAGTTGGTAGAAGAGTTGCCCGGCGGGGTACTCGGCGCCGGCCATGCCCAGCGGGGTGATCCCCTTGCCGACGAAGGTGTCCATGGCGGCCGTCATCTCGGCCATGGTGGTCGGGACCTTGACGCCGTTGCTCTGGAACAGGTCCTTGTTGTAGTAGACGGTGACGTACTCGCCGTAGTTCGGCACACCGAACCAGTTGCCGGAGCCCATCACGCCCTTGTCGCTGTACCGGGCGGTGGTCTGCAGGCTGGGGCTGAGCTTGCCGGCCCAGCCGCGCTTGTCGGCCTCGCTGCTCAGGTCGGCCAGCAGGCCCTGGGAGGAGAGCAGCCCGGCGGTCGCGTTGCCCTTGTTGTACTCCATGATGTCCGGGCCCTCGGACGAGTTGATGATCATGCCAGCGTTCTGCTGGATCTGCTCGAACGCCTTGCGCTCGAAGCGCACCTCGACGCCCGGGTGCTCGGACTTGAAAATCTCGATCGCCCGGTCCCAGCCGATCCCCATGGCGCTGTTCTCGCTCTCGTAGTGCCAGAGCTTCAGAACCTTGGCGTCGCTGCTGTCCCCGTTGTCACCACCGCCGCAGGCGGCCACGGTGGTCGTCGCGGTCGCCGCCAGGGCGATCGCGGCGACGAGCCGGTGGAATCGCTGCATTACTATCCTCCTCGTTGAGTACTAGCCGGTACTTCACGGGGCCCGTCGTCGCGTTGCAGCGCGATGGCGGGCCGTCTTAGCTGGTCAGCCGCCGTCGTTCGACGCCGGACCAGAGGTAGCCAGTGCCGGCCGCCGGGGTGCGGCGGTCGACCCCCGGATCTCCAACGTGCACGGCAGCAGTTGCTGGTGACGAAGGTCGGCGGGGCCGTCCAGGTGGCGCGTCAGCGCCTCGATCGCGATCCGGCCCAGCGCCGAACCGGGGGACGTCATCGCGGTCAGCGCGGGGGTGGCCAGTTCGGCGACCTGCGGCGAGGTGACCATCGAGACGACGGAGACGTCGTCGGGCACCGACAACCCCCGGCCGGTCAGCTCGCCGAGGATGCCGAAGATCGCCGTCTCGTTCATGGCCAGCACCGCGGTCAGCTCCGGGGCCTGCGCGAACGCGGCGGCCAGGGCGGCCCGCCCGCCGGCGGCGCTGTCCTCGGCGGCGATCATCACCGGATCCAGGCCGTGCCCGGTCATCGCCGAGGTGAAGGCGTCCCGGGTACGCAGCGCCGGCCCGTAACCGCTGGCCAGTGTGGCGGCCGAGTGGTTGACGTAGACGATCTGCCGGTGCCCGAGACCGACCAGGTGCGCGACGGCGTCCCGGACGGTCTGGTCGAAGTCGATGTCGACGTAGGAGAGCGTGCTGGTGTCGGCGGTGCGGCCGATCAGCACCAGCGGCACCCCCGCCTCCTGGAGCACGGTGACCCGCTCGTCGGCCAGCTGCACCTCCATCAGCACGACCCCGTCGAGCATCCGCTGGCTGGCCAGCCGGCGCAGGTCGTCGAGGTTGCCTCCGCCGACCGGCGAGAGCACCAGGTGGTAGCCGGCGACGCTGGCCGCGGCGGCGGCACCGGTGACGAAGGCGGTCTCGGTGGCACCGAGGCCCCGCTCGTCCATCGGCATCAGCAGGCCGAGGATCCGGCTGCGGCGACTGGCCAGCCCTCGGGCCATCGCGTTGGGCTGGTAGTCGAGCTGTGCCATCGCGGCGAGCACCTTGTTGCGGGTGGCCTGCGAGATCGGCCGGGCGCCGGTGAGCACGTACGAGACGGTGCTGACCGAGACGTGGGCGAGGCGGGCGACGTCGTGCATGGTGGCCACCGCGTACCTCCTTTGGCCTGCTGTGGAACCGCTCCCGGAGACTTCGTCGAAGCGCTTCGACGAAGCGGTTCGACAGGACGCTAGGCCACCTGTTACGGCGACGTCAATAGCCGATGTCGAAAAGAATTCAGTCCGTGTCCGGCCCTCGGGCCCCGGGGCTGCGCTCCTGGCACGCCTCAAGATCGCGCTCGATCCTGGTTGTAGTCCCCTCGGGTCGTCGCGGAAGCCGCTACACCAAGGATCGAGCACGATCTTGAGGGCGCGGCGGGGGTGGCGGG
>NZ_JNZS01000036.1 GCF_000718515.1 Micromonospora parva
TCACGGAATCGCCCGTCAACCTCATGATCACCGGAGCTGGCCGAGGTCCGGGGTGGGGCTGGCCGGGGGTTAGGGGTTGGGGTTGGGGGTGCTGAGGCTGGCGGAGGCGGCGTCTCTGGCGGTTTCGCGGGGCATCAGGCGGCCGGAGCGGTAGCCGATGCCGATGCCGGCGATCAGCACGAAGATCGCGCCGAAGGTCTGGAGCGACCCGATCAGTGCCCCGCCGAGGCCGAGCAGCGGCGCGGCGATGATCAGCATGACGCCGTCGCCGAGGCTGAAGGTGCCCGAGCGGGCCACCGCCCACCCGGTGAGGAACCAGCCCGCGCTGTAGAACGTCGCGCCGAGCAGGACCAGCGACCGCGCGGTGGTGCCGAAGACCGGTGTCTGCTCTTCGAACCCGGCGAACGGCAGCATGAGCACGGTGCCGGCGATGCTGACCAGCAGCCCGGCGGCGGCCACCCGGCGGCTGCGGGTCGCGGCCAGCAGCCCGGTGAGCGCCAGCAGCGCGAGCAGGCCGAGCCAGACCGCGGCGACCCAACCGATGAGGTACACCGCCTGGCCGTCGGCCGGATAGGGGTCGTTGCCCACCCCTCCGTCGCTGGCCATCGCCACCGCGCCGTAGAGGATGGCGTACGCGGGCAGCAGCCAGACGGCCGCCCGGGCGAACCGACGCACTGACCAGGCCCAACTGGCGTTCGTGGCGGGGGCGCCCGGGGTCGGCTCGCCGACGAAGGGCAGTACGCCGAACCCGCCGCCGCTGCGCCGGGAGCCCAGCGGGGCGACCGGGTCGTGCGCGCCGGGCACCGGGGCCGAGGACCACATCCGATTCGCCGGATCCTTCATGCGTCACCTCGCTCGTCGTCGAGCGGTGCACCGACGCGCCGGGGCGCCCCGATTGCCTGGTCACCACCCGTCCTAGGACCGATGGTGGCAGGCGTCGGAGCGCCCCATGAGTCTTTCTCGCATTTAGCCGGCCGGGTGGCCGGTGTCCTGCGTCAGCCGCGCTCGCGCTGGTCGGCCGGGTCCTCGGTCAGGCTGGCCGGCGACACCGGTTCCGGGGCGGGCAGCCCCTGCGGCTTGTTGCCGCCGGTGGCCTGCGCCTCGGCGACGCGTACCTCGTCGTGGATCTGCTGGGCGGCGGCCGCCGCGGCCTGCGCCGCCTCCGCGGCCTCGCGCTCCACCTGGCTCGCGTGGTCCGCGGCCTCCGGTGCGGGCAGATCCCCCACCATCTGGCTCAGCCCACCGAGCGCGCCACCCATGCCCTCCAGGGCCTTGGTCAGCTCGGCCGGGACGATCCAGACCTTGTTGGCGCTGCCCTGGGCGATCTGCGGCAGGGCCTGCAGGTACTGGTAGGCGAGCACCTTCTGGCTCGGGTTCGCCTGGTGGATCGCGTCGAAGACCGTACGGATCGCCTTCGCCTGGCCCTCGGCCTGCAGGATCCGGGCCTGCCGGTCACCGTCGGCCCGCAGCACCGCCGACTGCTTCTCACCCTCGGCGGTGAGGATCTGCGACTGCTTGTGCCCCTCGGCGGTCAGGATCGCCGCGCGGCGGTCCCGCTCGGCGCGCATCTGCTTCTCCATCGAGTCGCGGATGCTGGCCGGCGGCTCGATCGCCTTGATCTCGACCCGGGTCACCTTGATGCCCCAGCGGCCGGTGGTCTCGTCCAGCACACCCGAGAGGTGCCGGTTGATCTCGTCCCGGCTGGTCAGCGCCCGCTCCAGATCGAGCGAACCGATCACGTTACGCAACGTGGTGACCGTCAACTGCTCGATGGCCTGGAGGAAGCTGGAGATCTCGTAGGTCGCCCGGACCGAGTCGACCACCTTGAAGTAGAGGACAGTGTCGATCGAGACCACCAGGTTGTCCGAGGTGATCACCGGTTGCGGCGGGAAGCTGACCACCTGCTCCCGCATGTCGACCTTGGTACGCACCGCGTCGATGAACGGCACCAGCAGATTGAGGCCGGGGCTGAGGGTGCGCTTGTACTTGCCGAGCCGTTCCACCACATCCTGGCGCTGCTGCGGCACGATCCGCACCGCCTTGGCCAGCGTAATCACGGCGATCAACGCCACCGCGATGATCAGCACACCGATGACCGTCATCCGTTCACCCTCTCGCTTCCGGCAGCTCGCCGACGGAAGAAACATCGTCCTGCCACACCAGGGCTGTCGCGCCCCGGACCTTTATCACCCGAACCCGTTGACCGGGCTCGAAAGTCTGCGTCGTGTCATACGGTCGGGCCGTCCACAGTTCCCCGTCGATCTTGACCAGGCCGTGCTCGGCGTCCACCCGTTCCAGCACCAGCGCCGTGGAGCCCTCGATCGCCTCCACGCCGAACGGCTGCTCGCCGCTCTCCAGCGCGGAGCGGCTGTGCCGCCGGATGACCGGTCGAACCACCAGCAGGCTCAATGCCGACACCACCGCGAAGACCAGTGCCTGCACGGCGACCGGCGCCCCCAGGGCGGACGCACCGGCAGCGGCGAACGCACCGGCTCCGAACATGATCAGAAATAGCGTCGTCGTGAAAATCTCGGCGACCGCCAGCACCACACCCAAAACGATCCACACCACGGCGTCCACACCGCAAGGGTGACACGTTAATGCACGAGCAGCCCACCCGTGATCATCAGTAGGCTCGGCGAAACGATCGCCGCCCACCGAATCCACCGGCCGAACGAGGAGATCCCCGTGACTCTGCTGCCCGCGACCGCCCGACAGATCGACACCCAGGTGGCCCAGGCGCAGATCGACGGTCGTACCCCGTCACTGGTGCTGGGCGTGGTCCGCGACGGCGCGCTGGTCCACCTGGCCACCGCCGGCGAGCACCCCCGCCCGGACGCCGATCTGCAGTACCGGGTGGGCTCGATCAGCAAGACGATGACCGCCACCTTGATCATGCAGTTGCGTGATGCCGGCCAGCTGTCCCTCGACGACCCGCTGGAACGGCACCTGCCGGGCACCGCGGTGGGCGCGCTCACACTGCGTCAGCTGCTCGGGCACGCCAGCGGCATGCAACGCGAACCCGAGGGCGACTGGTGGGAGCGGAGCGCGGGCACCGACCTGGCCGGGCTGCTCGACGGGCTGAACGCCGACAAGATCGCCTATCCGCCGCACACCGCCTACCACTACTCCAACCTGGCGTACGGGCTCCTCGGCGGCCTGCTCGAACGGCTCACCGGAACGCGGTGGGCCGACCTGCTCGACGAACGGGTGTTCGGCCCGCTGGGAATGCGCCGCACCACCTACACGGCCACCGAGCCGTACGCCCGCGGCTACGTCGTCCACCCCTGGCACGGCACGTTGCGCGAGGAACCCCGTACCGACACCGGCGCGATGGCCCCCGCCGGGCAGCTCTGGTCGACGATCGAGGACCTGGGCCGCTGGGCCGCCTTCCTGGCCGACCCCGACCCGTCGGTGCTGGCCGCCGGGACGCTCACCGAGATGTGCGCGCCCGTGGTGATCAACGATCTCGACTCCTGGACCGGTGGGCACGGGCTGGGGCTGGAGCTCTACCGCGACGGCGAGCGGGTGTACGTCGGGCACGGCGGCTCGATGCCCGGGTACGTGGCCAGCCTCGTGGTACACCGACCCACCCGTACCGCCGTTGTCGGCTTCGCCAACTCGTACGGCTTCCCGATCACCGAACTCGGTCGCCGGGTGCTGACCAGCGTGCTGGACGCCGAGCCGGCGCTCCCGCAGCCGTGGCGGCCGGCCGCCGCCGCGCCCGGTGCCGACCTGGCCGAGCTGAGCGGCCGCTGGTGGTGGATGGGCCTTCCGCTGGATCTGCGCTGGGACGCGGGTGACCTGGTGGCCCATGTCCGTGGTGAGCGGGTGAGCCGGTTCACCGCCGAGGGGCCGGACCGCTGGCGGGGACGCTCCGGCCCGGAGAACGGCGAGATCCTGTCGGTGCTGCGCGACGACAACGGGCGGGCGACGGCTGTCGACATCGCCACCTTCGTCTTCACCCGCAGCCCGGACGAAGCCCCCTGAGCCAGCCGCCGACAGGGCCGGGCGGCGGCGGAGCCGGGCGGCGGCGGAGCCGGGCGGCGACAGGGCCGGCCGCCGGCGGGGCCGGGCGGTCAGGGGGTCTCGGTGACGAAGTCGATGAGGCGTTCCATGGCGTTGATCAGGGGCGTTTCCACGTCGGCGAAGCTGTTCACCCGGGACAGGATGTGCCGCCACATGTCGGCCGGCTCGGCCACCCCGAGGGCCGCGCAGACCCCTTCCTTCCACGGCCGCCCCGGCGGCACCACCGGCCACGCCGCGATGCCCAACGCCGCCGGCTTGACCGCCTGCCACACGTCCACATAGGGGTGGCCGGTCACCAGCACGTACGGCGAGTCGACCCGGGCCACGATCCGGCTCTCCTTGCTGCCAGGCACCAGGTGGTCGACGAGGACGCCGAGCCGTCGGGTCGGGCCGGGGCCGAAGTCGCGTACGTCGGCGTCGAGGGCGTCGATGCCGTCCAACGGCTCCACGACAACGCCCTCGATGCGCAGGTCGTCACCCCAGATCCGCTCGACCAGGGCGGCGTCGTGGATACCCTCCACCCAGATCCGGCTGGCCTTGGCCACCTGGGCGCGGACGTTGTCCACCGCCACCGAGCCGGACGCGGTCCGCCGCCGGGCGGCCGGCACCGGCGCGCGGGTGGGGCGGCGCAGCGTGACCGGGCGGCCGTCGAGCAGGAACGCCGCCGGCAGCAGCGGGAAGTTGCGCCGCTTGCCGTGCCGGTCCTCCAGCACCACGGCACCGGCCTCGAAGCCCACCACCGCTCCGCAGAACCCGGAGTCGGCGTCCTCCACCACGAGGTCCGGTTCGGCGTCCACCTCGGGGGTGACCTTCCGCCGTCGCCAGTCCCCCGCCAACACGTCCTCGCCGTATCGCCCCGCCATGTCGATCACGCTAACTCCCGCGCCATCACCCCGCCCTCCGACACACCGCCCCACCTCGTCCACCCGCCACCACCGCGGCGATCACACAGTGGATTCGAGGCGACCCAGGTCGCTGTCGACCGGTGCCGGCCAGACGGATTCCTCGCCTCCGCCGCGGCCGGTCACGGCCAGCAGGACGCCTGGCGTCCACCGGGGTTGGGCGCTGGCATTGCGCGCACGGTCGCTCCTGGGTGAGTTGGTGTTGGCCTGCCGTTCTGGCATGCTGCATATGTGGAACTTGGTTCCGCTAAAACATACGGAACGAGGTTCCGTTTTCCCCAAGGGATGTGACGGAGGCAACGGTGGCCAGCACCGGGACAGATCCCGCGCGCAAGCAGCGGGCGGATTCGCTGCGCAACCAGACGGCGCTCCTGGAGGCGGCCGCCGCCGCGTTCATCGCCTCCGGGGTCAACGCGCCGGTGCGCGACATCGCCGCCAGGGCCGGCGTCGGGGTCGGGACGATCTACCGCCACTTCCCGACCCGCGCCGACCTGATCGTCGCGGTGTACCGACACCAGGTCGAGGCCTGCGCCGAAGCCGGCCCCGTGCTCCTGGCGCAGAGCGCCACACCGCACGCCGCCCTGGCCAGTTGGATCCACCTCTTCGTCGACTTCCTGGTCACCAAGCACGGTCTGGCCGAGGCGATGCGGTCCGACGACGCCGCCTTCCAGACGCTGCACGCGTACTTCCTCGACCGGCTCGTCCCCGTCTGCGCCGACCTGCTCGCCGCCGCCAGCGCGGCGGGCGAGATCGTTCCCGACATGAACCCCCTGGTCCTGATGCAGGGCATCGGCAACCTCTGCATCGGCGCCGACAACCCCGCCTACGACGCGCGTCTCATGGTCGACGTGGTCATCGCCGGCCTACGGGTGCATTAGCGGCCGGAAAGACCCGCACCCCGGACCGTGCCGCACGCGGGATCGGGCGAAGGGGGCAGTTCGGGGCACGCAGGGCGGCCGGAGCGGCAGTCGAGACAGGGCCGGTCGTGACCACGTACCCTTTCGGCATGTCCACCCCCGCAACGGGCGCGGCCACACTCGCGCCGCGCCGGTCGAGCCGGTTCGTTGCCTGGGTGCGCGCGTGGCGCGCCGGGTTGGTGCCGTACGACGAGGTCGCCGACGCCATCGCCGGCGACGAGGAACATCTCGTTGCGGACGCCCCGGGCACCTGGACCGACGTCCCGCTGGGTTCCGCGCTGCCCACCCTGGCCAAGCTCTCCCCCGACGAGATCCGCCTGGTGCTGCCCGCACCCGGCGACCCCCGGGGTCTGCCCGGCCCCGGCGACTTCGCCGGCGCGGCGCTGGTAGCGGGTGAGGCGGTGGTCGCCGGCGGGCTCGGGTTGATCCCGGAGGTCCGCTCGCACACCTCCGGCTCCGGGGACTGTTTCGAAACGGTGCTGTGGCGGGTGTACCCGCTGCCGGCCAACGCGCCCGCCGCGTCGCTCTCGTTGCCCGGCGCCGCCGAGGCGGAGGCCGAACTGGCCGCCGCGCTGGCCGAGACGACCGCCGCGCTGACCCGCCTCGACGTCGCCCAGTGGCGGCCCGAGCTGGCAGGCGCGCTGGCCGCGTTGCGCCGCCCCGACGGCACCACCGACCTGCCACCAGGGTTCGACCCGAGGGCCCGCCGGCTCTTCGCCCGAGCCGCGGTGCTCGACCGGGTGCTCGCGCTGGCCGGGCACTCCGCGCCCGGCGGGGCGATCAACAACTATGAGGCGCAGCAGCGCGACGCCGCGCTGCGTCCGCTCACCGCCGCCTGCCGCCAGGCCCTGGTGGCCGCCTGCAACGCCCCCCTGCGCCCCTGACCGCCCCCTGACCGACGCGTTACCGCCCGGGACCGCCCGGGGACCGACGCGTTACTGCCCGGGACCGACGCGATACCCCTCATGATCATGCTCGAACATGGATGTAGTGGCCTCCGGCTCCGCCGGTGACCCCTACATCCTGGTTACAGCGCGATCATGGGGGCGGCGCGGCCCAGGAGCGGCGCAGCGCGGCCGCAGCGAGGTCAGACCTCGTCGAGGAGGTCTGCGACCGAGTTGATGATCCGGGAGGGGCGGTACGGGTAGCGCTCGGCCTCGGTGCGGCTGCTGATCCCGGTGAGCACCAGGATGGTCTCCAACCCGGCCTCCAGACCACACAGGATGTCGGTGTCCATCCGGTCACCGATCATCGCGGTGCTCTCCGAGTGCGCGTTGATGGTGTTGAGCGCCGAGCGCATCATCATCGGGTTGGGCTTGCCGACGAAGTACGGCTCCACCCCGGTCGCCTTGGAGATCATGGCGGCGACCGAGCCGGCGGCGGGCAGCGCGCCCTCCACGGACGGGCCGGTCACATCCGGGTTCGTGCAGATGAACCGGGCGCCGTCGTTGATCAGACGGACGGCCTTGGTGATCGCCTCGAAGCTGTAGGTGCGGGTCTCGCCGAGCACCACGTAGTCGGGGGCGAAGTCGGTCAGCACGTAGCCGACGGCGTGCAGGGCTGTGGTCAGCCCGGCCTCACCGATGACGTACGCGGTGCCACCCGGCCGCTGGTCGGCGAGGAACTGGCCGGTGGCCAGGGCCGAGGACCAGATCGACTCCTCCGGCACGTCCAGCCCCATCCGGCTGAGCCGGGCCGTCAGGTCGCGCGGGGTGTAGATCGAGTTGTTGGTCAGCACCAGGAACGGCTTGCCGGAGGCGCGCAACCGGTTGATGAACTCGGGCGCGCCGGGCACCGGCTGGCCCTCGTGCACCAGCACGCCGTCCATGTCGGTCAGCCAACTCTGCACGGGCTTACGGTCATGCATGATGATCCTCAGAGGTCAGGGACGACGGGTCGGCACGCAACAGACGGTGGGGCAGGTGTCCCACATCGGCAGCTCGCCCAGGCGGCGGCGCAACTGCGCGCCGTCCGGGTCGGTCCGCTCGGTGACCAGCTCACGCACCATGGTCACGAAGCGCGGGTCGGTGCCCGGCGTGGCGGCCCGGACGAAGTCCAGGCCGAGCTGCTTCGCCGTCTCCAGCGCTTCGGTGTCCAGGTCCCACACGACCTCCAGGTGATCGGAGACGAACCCGATCGGGCTGACCACCACGCCGGTGGTGCCGCCCTGCGCGAGGGTGGCCAGGTGGTCGTTGACGTCCGGTTCCAGCCATGGCACCTGCGGCGGGCCGGAGCGGCTCTGCCAGACCAGGTCGTATTCCAGGTCGGGGGCGGCGGCCGCGGCGACGAGCCGGGCGGTCTCGTGCAGCTGCGCCTCGTACCGGCCGCCGTGCGGGCCGGCGTTGGCCGCCATCGAGCTGGGGATGGAGTGGGCGGTGAAGACCAGTCGGGTGGTGTCCCGCTTTGCCGGGTCGAGCTGGCCCAGGGCGGCCCGGACGGCGTCGACGTGCGGCTCGACGAAACCGGGGTGGTCCCAGAACTGGCGCAGCTTCTCGATCACCGGGGCGTCCGGGCCGACGGCGGCACGGGCGGCGGCGATGTCCTCCTGGTATTGCCGGCAGGACGAGTAGCCGCCGTACGCGCTGGTGACGAAGGCCAGCGCCCGGGTCACCCCGTCGTCGCGCATCCGGCTCACGGTGTCGGCGAGCATCGGGTCCCAGTTGCGGTTGCCCCAGTAGATGGGCAGGTCGACACCGTGCGCGGCGAAGTCGGCGCGGACGGCGGCCAGCAGGTCCCGACACTGCTGGTTGATCGGGGACACTCCACCGAAGTGCTGGTAGTGCTCGGCGACCTCGGCCAGCCGCTCGGGCGGCACACCTCGACCCCGGGTCACGTTCTGCAGGAACGGCATCACGTCCTCGGGCCGTTCCGGCCCGCCGAAGGACACCAGGACCACCGCGTCGTACGACATGGGGTCATTCTTGCCCCTCGGCCGGGACGCCCCGGCGACGCCCCCTGATCCGGATGCGTGGATCACGCGTCCGGACCTCGGCGGCGTCGCCGGAGAGCGTCAGGCGCCGATGGCGTGGTAGCCGCCGTCGACGTGGACGATCTCGCCGGTGGTGGCCGGGAACCAGTCGGAGAGCAGCGCCAGGCAGGCCCGCGCGGCGGGCTCCTGGTCGGTGAGGCTCCAGCCCAGCGGGGCCCGTTCGGTCCAGGCCTCCTCGAACTGGTCGAAGCCGGGGATCGACTTCGCGGCGATGGTGCGCAGCGGCCCGGCGGCCACCAGGTTGCTGCGGATGCCCTGCTTGCCCAGGTGCAGCGCCAGGTAGCGGGACGCCGACTCCAGGCCGGCCTTGGCCACGCCCATCCAGTCGTAGACCGGCCACGCCTTCGTCGCGTCGAAGGTCAGGCCGACCACCGCGCCACCGGGCGACATCAGCGGCAGCGCCGCCATCGCGAGGGACTTGTACGAGAAGGTGGAGACGTGCAGGGCGGTCGCCACGTCCTCCCAGGGCGCGTCGAGGAAGCCGCCGCCGAGGCAGCTCTGCGGGGCGAAGCCGATCGAGTGCACGACACCGTCGAGGCCGTCGACGTGCTCGCGTACCCGGTCGGCGAGGCCGGCCAGGTGCTCGGTGTTGGTGACGTCCACCTCGATCACCGGCGCCGGCTCGGGCAGCCGCTTCGCGATCCGCTCGACCAGGGAGAGCCGGCCGTAGCCGGTGAGCACGACCTGCGCGCCGTTCTCCTGAGCGAGCTTCGCCACCGAGAAGGCGATCGAGGCGTCGGTGATGACACCGGTGACGAGCAGTCGCTTACCGGCGAGCAGTCCGGACATGCAGATTTCCTCCGTAGTCAAAAGGGTTAGTGGCCCATTCCGAGGCCGCCGTCGACCGGGATGACGGCACCGGAGACGTACCCGGCGCTGTCGGAGGCCAGCCAGGTGACAACGGCCGCGACCTCGTCCGGGCTGGCCATCCGGCCGGCCGGGATGGAGTTGAGGATCTCCGCCTTGCGGTCGTCGGAGAGGCCGGCGGTCATGTCCGTGTCGATGAAGCCGGGCGCCACCACGTTCGCGGTGATGTTGCGGCTGCCCAGCTCCCGGGTGATCGAGCGGGCGACGCCGACGAGGCCGGCCTTGCTGGCGGCGTAGTTGACCTGCCCGGCACCGCCGGCGAGGCCGACCACCGAGGAGATGAAGATCATGCGGCCCCACTTGGCGCGGAGCATCTTGCCGGAGGCCCGCTTGGCGACCCGGAACGCGCCGGTGAGGTTGGTGTCCACCACATCGGTGAACTGCTCCTCGGACATCCGCAGCAGCAGCGTGTCGGCGGTCATGCCGGCGTTGGCGACCAGCACCTCGACCGGCCCCAGCTCGGCCTCGACGGCGGCGAACGCGGCGTCGATCGAGGCGGCGTCGGTGACGTCGGCGCGGACGCCGAACAGCCCGTCGGGTGCCTCGCCGCTGCGGTGGGTGACCGCCACCCGGTCGCCCTGCTTGGCGAAGGCCTGCGCGATGGCCAGGCCGATTCCCCGGTTGCCCCCGGTCACCAGCACGGTACGGGCCACTGTTCCCCCTTGCGAATGGTCAGCACAGACGCGCGAAAGCCTAGGCGTTACCGACAGGTAAGCGCTAACGGGAGTCGCGTCACACTGGGGTACGACACCGGGATCAACCCCTGGTGGCACGCCTCGTGACGGTCTCGGCCCGTAGCCTCCGGGTGGTGAACCGGCATCCGATCGCCGTGGCCCTGCGGGCCCTGCGGCAGACCGTGCTGGGCCCGGACGCACCGGTCGAACGGCCGCTGCTGGCCCGGTGGCCCGGGCCGGCCCGCTACGCCGCCCCGGTCGGCCTGCTGGCCGCTCTCGGCCTCTTCCTGATCACGCTGACCGTGGAGAGCGAGTGGGGCCTGCCGATACTGGTCGCGCTGCTGTTCGCGGCGATGACCGTGGCGCCGCTGCTGGCGCTGCCCCGGCGTCCGCTGCTGGCCTGGCGGCTGACGGTGCTGGCCCTGCTGATCTGCACGTTCAACGCGCCGGCCGACCAGGCCTGGCCGTGGACCCCGCCGCTGGCGCTCGGGTCGATCGTGGTGGTGGCGGTGGTCGTCACGCGGGTCGACCGGCCGGTGCTGGGCTGGGTGGTGGCGATCACGACGGTGCCGGTGCTCACCCTGGTCGAGCCCGAGAACCGGGTCGCTGTCCTGCTGCTGCTCGGGGCGTTGGCGATCGTCGGTGACCTGATCCGACGCAACCGGCTGTCCCGGCGGGCGCTGGCCGCGCAGACCGAGCTGAGCGAGCGGGAGCAGGAACGCCGCGGGGTGCTGGAGGAGCGCACCCGGATCGCCCGGGAGCTGCACGACGTGGTGGCCCACCACATGTCGCTGATCGCGGTGCAGGCGGAGACCGCCCCGTACCGGCTGACCGACGTGCCGGCGCCGGCAGCCGCGGAGTTCGTCGCCATCGCCGCGTCGGCCCGCGACGCGCTCACCGACATGCGGCGACTGCTGGGGGTGCTGCGCAGCGAGACGACCGGGCCGCAGACCGCGCCGCAGCCGGACCTGACCGACCTGGGCGCGATGGTGGACGCCGCCCGCCGGGCCGGGCTGTCGGTCACGCTGGACGCCGAGCAGGTGGACGACGACCGGGTGCCCGCGCCGGTCGGGCTGGCCGCGTACCGCATCGTGCAGGAGGGCCTGGCCAACGCGGCCCGCCACGCGGCCGGCGCCGCGGTGCGGGTCACCGTCCGCGCCGGTGCGTCCGGCCTGGGGGTACGGGTGGAGAACGCGCCACCCGCCACGGCGGGCTCCCGGCCTGGCGAGGCGGGCTCCGGGCACGGGCTGACCGGCATGCGGGAACGGGCCACCTCGCTGGGCGGTACGTTCACCGCCGGGCCGCTGCCCGACGGGGGTTACGCGGTGGCGGCCGAGTTGCCGTACGACGCGGAGGGTGGGGACCGATGATCCGGGTGCTGATCGCCGACGACCAGGCGATGGTCCGGCAGGGCTTCGGCGCGCTGCTCGCCGCCCAACCGGATCTGCTGGTGGTGGGTGACGCCGCCGACGGGGCGCAGGCCGTGGCCGCCGCCCGCCACCTCGACCCGGACGTGGTGCTGATGGACGTGCGGATGCCGGTGATGGACGGGCTGGAGGCCACCCGCACGCTGCTCGGTGACCGGTCGGCGCAGCGTCCCCGGGTGCTCATCCTCACCACGTTCGACCTGGACGACTACGTGTACGAGGCGCTGCGCGCCGGGGCCAGCGGTTTCCTGCTCAAGGACGCCCCGGCGGCCGACCTGGTGCAGGCGGTGCGGGTGGTGGCGGCCGGGGACGCGCTGCTCGCCCCCGCTGTCACCCGCCGGCTGATCGCCGAGTTCGCGGCCCGCCCGGACCGCCGCCGCCCCCGTCCCACCGACCTGGCCGGGCTCACTCCACGAGAGACCGAGGTGCTGCGGTTGATCGCCCGGGGCCGCAACAACGCGGAGATCGCGGGTGACCTGGTGGTGGCCGAGCAGACAGTGAAGACGCACGTCGGGCGGATCCTGGCCAAGCTGGGGCTGCGCGACCGGGCCCAGGCCGTGGTGCTGGCGTACGAGACGGGTCTGGTGGCCGCCGGCGAGTAGCCCCGTGGAGCCAGCCCGGGAACGGCTCCGCGGCACGACGACCGGGTCCCGCCCCTGGGCGCACTCTCCCTCCGGACGACATTCCGGAGGGAGAACGTGATGCGACGACGAGGTGCCAGCCGGTTGGCGGTGGCCGCGCTGCTCGGCGTGAACCTGGTCCTGCCGACCCCGGCCAGGCCGGCCACGGCGGCGGGGTTCGTCGAGGCGTACCCGCAGATGGCGGCGGCGATGCGCGCGGCCGGCCCCCCGTACGCGGACTGGGCGGCCGACGGACGCCGGTTCCTGCTGTTCGACACGCGCGGTGACGGCCGCGCGGTCGAGGTGCTCGGCGACCTCGCCACCGCCGACCGGATCGCGGTGCTGGTGCCCGGGGTCGGCAGCACGCTCGCCGACTTCGACAGGGGGTTGGGTGGGGTGGCCCGGCGGGCGCCCGCCGTGCAGGCCGGGCAGGTGTACCGGGAGCTGCGGGCGACCGACCCGGCGGCGCGGGTCGCGGTGCTGGCCTGGCTGGGCTACGACCCGCCCGACGGGGTGCTGACCGCCGCCGGTGGGGTCAGCGCCCGGCGCGGCGCGGCCGGGCTGGCCCGGCTGCTGCGGGAGCTGGCCGGGCGGCGTCCGGGCGCGACGATCACGCTGGTCGGGCACAGCTACGGGGCGTTGGTGGTGGCACTGGCGGCGGCGCACGCCCCGCCCCAGGTCACCGACGTGGTCAGCCTCGGTGGGGTGGGCGCTGGCGTGCAGCGCGCCGACGACCTGCCCGGCGGGCGGCGGTTCTGGGCCGCCGAGGCGCCGACGGACTGGATCCGACGGGTCCCGCCGCTGCGGCTGCCCGGGTTGGGCTTCGGTCGGCGACCCGGCGACCCGGCGTTCGGCGCCCGACCCCTGCCGGTGGGCGGGGTGGCGGGGCACGACGGCTATCTCGCGCCGGGCAGCGCCGCGCTGGTCGCGGTGGCGGCGGTCGTGCTGGGCGGCGTCGACGCCGACCGGACCGGGGACGCCCGGTGAGCCGGGATCGGGCCGTCGACGCGCTGCGGGCGTACGCCATCGGCGGGGTGGTGCTGGGGCACTGGCTGGTCACCGGCCTGGTGCTGACCGGCGACGGCGGGCTGCACCAGGCCAGTCCGCTGACCGCCCTGCCCGGCCTGGCCCCGCTGACCTGGGTGTTGCAGACGCTCGGGTTGTTCTTCTTCACCGCCGGGTTCGGCTCGGCCCGGTCGCTGGCCCGGCACCCGGGCGGTACGGGCGGTTGGCTGGCCGGTCGGCTGCGTCGGCTGCTGCTGCCCACCGTGGCGCTGCTCGGGGTGGGTGCGGCCGTCCTGCTCGCCGCCACCGTCGTCGGCACCTCCGACGACACGCTCGCCGTCGCGCTGCGGCTCGCGGTCAGCCCGCTGTGGTTCCTGCTACCGCTGGTGATCCTGGTCGCGTCGACCGGCCCGCTGCGCGCCGCCGTACGCCGCTGGGGTGTGCTGCGCTGCGCGACACCGGCGGTGGCCGTGGTGGCCGCGGCCGACCTGGCCGTCCGTCTGGTGCCGGCCGCCGGCGACCTGCCCCCGGTCACCGTGCTGGCGGCCTGGTCGGTGCCGTACCTGCTGGGGGTGGCGCACGCCGACGGGTGGCTGCGGAGCCGGCGGGCCGGTGGCACGGCGGCGGCCGGTGGGGCGCTCGCGCTGGCGACGCTGCTGGCGCTCGGCTACCCGGTGAGCGCGGTGGGGGTGCCCGGGGCCGGGGTGTCCAACCTGAACCCGCCGTCGCTGCTGGTCGTGGCGCTGGCGGTCACCCAGGTCGGGTTGGGGTTGCTGGCCCGGCCGGCGCTGCGACGGCTGCTGGCCCGGCCACTGCCGGGTCGGGCGGTGACCGAAGTGAACCGGTTCGCGGTCCGGATCTATCTGTGGCACCAGCCGGTCCTGGTGGCGGTGACAGCGCTCACCGCCCGTGGCGGGCTCGCCCTGCCCGGTCTGCACACCGTCCCGGACGACTCGGGGTGGGTGCTGGCCCGCTGCTGCTGGCTGCCGCTGCTCGCCGGGGTGCTGGTCACTGTCGTGCGGGTGGGCCAGCCGGGGTCGCCGCGCCGCCGAGGTGTCCGGGCTGGTGATCAGCGGCGTCGCCGACCGGGCGGTGGAGGGGTCGCCGGCCGGTCGGCCGAGTGCGTTCGGCCGGCACCGCAGGTGTACGATCATCGACGTTCCGGCCCGCCCGACTTGCAGGAGGTGATCGCTGTGCGAGATAGCGATCCTCCCAGTCGTGGCCGGGCCGATGGTCAGTCCCGCTGAGCCGCGACTCAGTCTGGTGAGCTGACCCCGCTCCGCTCCCCACCACGTCGGCACCTGCCGAGGTGAGTGTGCCGCGCCGCCCGAACCCGGGCGGTCGCCGGGAGCCGCCCGGTCACGACTTCGTGTGCGCGTCCCTACCCCCTGCGGTCCGCCCCCGCACGCGGACCGTCCAGCCGCCACCCGGAGCCGTCCATGAGCCGCTACGTCGCCCCGCTGGGCTTCACCCTCGCCGCCGTCTGGGTGGCCATCGTCTTCGTCCTCGCCGGCGGCGGCCACTGAGCTGGTCGTCCTCCCCGGCGGCGGCCACTGAGCTGGTCGTCCTCCCCGGCGGCGGCCACTGAGCTGGTCGTCGTCACGGCGACGGCCACCGGGTTGGTGCCGACCGGCGGCGGTGGGTGACCGCCGCCGGTCCCACCGCTCAGAGCATCCGCGACGACCACAGCAGGCTGAGCGCACCGGCGCAGAGGGCAAGCAGCAGCGCCACCCCGGCGTACCACTGGGTCACCTCACGCGGCTCGGTGCGGAACCCGATCGAGCTGCCCATGTCCTGATAGACCTGCTTCAGCTCGCTCACCGAGGCCGCCTCGTAGAAGTAACCCTCGGTGGTCTCGGCGAGTTCGGCGAGGGCCAACCGGTCCACCGGCACCCGCTGCAACTGCCCGCCGATGTCGACCTGGCCGGTGTCCGTGCCGAAGGCGATCGTGGAAACCGGGACGTTGGCGGCCTGCGCGGCGGCCGCCGCCTCCTCCACCGCCCGACCGGAGGTGCGGAAGCCGTCCGAGAGCAGCACGATCCGCGCCGGTGGGATACCCGCCGCGCCGTCGGCGGGCACCGACCGGATCGCCTCCAGGCAGGTGAACACCGCCTCCCCGGTCGCTGTCGCCTCGGCCAGCACCAGCCCGTCGATGGCGCTGGTCACCGCGTCGCGATCCTTGCCCGGCGGCACCAGCACGTTGGCCGCCTTGGCGAACGACACGAGGCCCAGGTTGTAGCTCTCCGGCAGCTCACTGACGAACTGCTTGGCGGCCTCCTGGGCCGCCTCCAGCCGGTTCGGTGACACGTCGTCGGCCTGCATCGACAACGACACGTCGATGGCGAGCATCACGGTGGCCCGCTCCAGCGGCTCCTTGGTGTCGACAGCGGGCCGGGCCAGTGCGGTGGCCAACACCAGCAGGCAGAGCAGGAACGCGGTCGCCGGGACGTGCCGACGCCAGCCCAGGCCCTTCGGCGCCACCGTCCGCAACAGGTCCACATTGGTGAACCGCATCGCGTACGCCCGGCGGTGCAGCTGCCGCCAGACGTAGAACGCGGCGAGGGCGAACACCGGCAGCACGGCCAGCAGCCACCACGGTTGCAGAAAACGGATCATCGTGTCGTCCCCCGGGTGCGTGCGTGCCGTTGCGCGGCCACGAATCGCACCATGTCCAGCAGCCAGTCTCGGTCGGTACGCAGACGCAGGTGGGCCGCACCGGCGCCGCGCAGGGCGGCGGCGATGGTGGCCCGTTGGGCGGTGGCGGCGTCGGCGTAGCGCTGCCGCAGCCGTGGGTCGGCGGTCTGCACCTCGTGCAGTTCGCCGCTCTCCGGGTCGACCACCGGCAACACGCCCACGTCGGGCAGTTCCAGCTCACGCGGGTCGACCACCTCGATCGCCAGTACGTCGTGCCGGACGCGCAGCTTACGCATCGGCCGGGCCCACTGCTCGGCCGGAGCGAGGAAGTCCGAGACGACCACTGCCACCCCACGGCGGCGGGGCGGACGGTTGAGCATCTCGATCAGCGCGCCCAGATCACCACGACCGGGCTGGATGGCGGTGCCGGCGACGGCACGCAGCAGACCCTGCGCCTCCTTGCGCCCGGAGCGGGCCGGCAGCCGGGTGAGCAACCCGGGCCCCGGCGGCGGTGGTCTGCCCCGCCAGCGTCGGGCCGGCGCGGACACCCCGCCGCCGGTGCCGATCACGGCGCCGATCCGGTTACCGCCGCGCACGGTCAGGTGGGTGATGGCAGCGGCGGCGGCCACCACGACCTCCCGCTTGAGCCACTGCCCGGTGCCGAAGTCGAGGCTGGCGGAGAGGTCCAGCGCGAGCCAGGTCTCCAGTTCCCGGTCGGCGACCGTACGCCGCACGTGCGGTGTGGTCGTGCGTGCCGTGACCGGCCAGTCCATCCGACGCACGTCGTCGCCGGGGCGGTACTCCCGGGACTCCCCCGCCTCACTGCCCGGTCCGGGCAGCAGGCCGGCGTAGTCGCCCTGGAGCAGACCGTCGAGCTTGCGGGTGACGAGCAGCTGAAGCCGGGACAGCACGGCCTCGCTACGGTCGCCGAGGGGGGCCGGACGAGGGGTGGGTGAGGTCACGGCCGCTGCCCGGGCCAACCAGCGCCCGGCGGCGGCGCGATCGAGGGCGGGGTGGCCTGCTGCCGGGGCGCGACAGCGGGAAGCGGGATCGTCGACATCACCCGTTGCACGATGTGGTCGGCGGGCACGTCGTCGGCGAGCGCGTCGTAGCTGAGCACCAACCGGTGCCGCAGGATGTCCGGCGCGATGTCCTGCACGTCCTGCGGCAGCGCGTAGTCCCGCCCGCGCAGCAGCGCCAGGGCGCGGGTCGCCCGGACCAGACCCAGCGAGGCGCGCGGGCTGGCACCGTACTGGATCAGTTGCGCGACGTCGGGCATGCCGTGCTCGGCCGGGGCGCGGGTGGCCAGGACCAACCGGACCGCGTAGTCGACCAGGGCGTTGTGGACGAAGACCTGGTCCGCCTTGCGTTGCAGGGCGATCAGGTCCGGTGTGTCGAACACCGCGGTCGGCTCGGGCGCGGCCACGCCCATCCGGTAGACGATCTCCCGTTCCTCAGCGTCT
The DNA here is from genome assembly GCF_000718515.1 of Micromonospora parva. Taxonomy (GTDB): domain Bacteria; phylum Actinomycetota; class Actinomycetes; order Mycobacteriales; family Micromonosporaceae; genus Micromonospora; species Micromonospora parva. The sequence goes on from NZ_JNZS01000036.1 coordinate 17,528, forward strand.
GTCGGGTAGCCCACCACGATCTTCATGAGGAACCGGTCCCGTTGCGCCTCCGGCAGCGGATAGACGCCCTCCTGCTCGATCGGGTTCTGGGTGGCCATCACCAGGAACGGGTCGGGCACCCGGTGGCTCTCGCCGCCGATGGACACCTGCCGCTCGCTCATCACCTCCAGCAGCGCGGACTGCACCTTGGCCGGCGCCCGGTTGATCTCGTCGGCGAGCAGGAAGTTGACGAAGACCGGCCCCAGCTCGACGTCGAACTTCTCGCTCGACTGCCGGTAGATCCGGGTGCCCATGATGTCGGCGGGCACCAGGTCCGGCGTGAACTGCACCCGGGCGAAGGACCCACCGACGACCTTGGCGAGGGTTTCCACCGCCAGGGTCTTGGCCACCCCGGGCACGCCTTCGAGCAGGCAGTGACCACGGGAGAGCAGCGCGACGAACATCCGCTCCACCATCCGGTCCTGCCCGACGATCACACGTTTGATCTCGAACAGCGCCTTTTCCAGCAGGGTGGCGTCCTGCGCGGGTGTGGTCACCGGCGCAGGTGCCGCGCCGTTCGGCGTCGGGGCGTCGGGCATGGTCGGCTGGGCCACCGGTCCTCCACAGCGTTTGTCGGTCGTCGCGGCTTGTGCGGTATCAAGACTCGCACGCCTTGCTGAGTGCCGAGGTGGGGAGAAGCCGATTTTGGCCGCGCCGTCACCAGCAGCCGAATTGCGTATCGCGGGTGTGCACAGACCGGCCCGCCGCGTGTACGATTCACCCCGTCGCCGGGCGGCTCCCCCCGTGGTCGCCCGGCGCTCAACCTCTCCGTCCCGCCGCCCTACACTGGCCGGGATGAGCATTCCCTCCCCCGCCGACGAAGCCCTGGTCTGTTCGGCCCGGGGCTGCCGGTCGGCCGCCGTCTGGGTGCTGGAGTGGAACAATCCCCGTCTGCACGACCCCGATCGGCGCAAGACCTGGTTGGCCTGCGACGAGCACCGGGGCAGCCTCGGTGACTTCCTGGACGCCCGAGGCTTCCTGCGTGCCGTCACTCCGGTGCCCGGATCGCCTACGCTCGACCTGTGAGCGGCGACCCTCCGGCTTCCCCCGGCCCCACTTCTCCGTCCTGGCCGCCCACCCCGGCCGCCACCCCTCCCGGCGTCGATCCGCCGCCCGGCGCGTTCCCGGCACCGGGCACGCTCGGCCCCGAGCCCGCCGCGCCGGACGTCTCGACGCCCGCCCCACTGCCACCGGGCGCGCTGCCACCCGGTCACCGGCCGACACCCGGCGCCGACCACCGCGCACCCGAACTGCCACCCCCCGGTCTCCTGCCGGCCGACCCCGGCGCGTCCGGGGCTCACCCGTCCGACCCCGGCGCGTCCGGGGTGCTGCTGACGGCCGCGCCGGGTGGTCGGGGGCCGCTGGAGCCCTGGCCGGACACCGTCAACTGGCAGCCGATCTCCACCGACCTGATCTGGGTGGAGCTGATCCGGCTGGCGGTCGTGGTCGCCATCGGGCTGGCGGTGACGGCGGTCGGCTGGGCCCTCAGCGGCCACTGGCTGTTCGGGCTCGCCGTCGCCGTGGTGCTGGTGCTCGGCGCGTGGCGGGCCGTCGCGATCGTCCGCGCCGTCCGGGCCTGGGGGTACGCAGAGCGGGAGAACGACCTGTTGGTCCGGCACGGGCTGCTGGTCCGCCGGCTCTCCATCGTGCCGTACTCGCGGATGCAGTTCGTCGACGTGAGCGCCGGGCCGTTGGAGCGCGCCTTCGAGCTGGCCACCGTGCAGTTGCACACCGCGGCTGCGGCCAGCGACGCCCGGGTGCCCGGGCTGCGGCCGGCGGAGGCGTCCCGGCTGCGCGACCGGCTCACCGCGCTCGGCGAGGACCGGGCGGAGGGGCTGTGAACACCCGCGCGGGCAACCGCCGAACGCGTCGAGGGCCGCGCCGATGAGCGACGGACCCGCCGAGCCGAGCACCGTGCCACCCACCGGCCCGACGCCCCCGGGACCGGTGGTGCCCACCGGCACGGCACCCGAGGGCCCGCCGTTCGCTGAGAGACCCGGCGGCGCGCCGTTCGCTGACACACCTGGTGGCGCGCCGTTCGCTGGCGGACCCGGTGGCCCGCCGTTCGCCGGTGCGACGTCGTCCGGGCCGGTGCCGCCGGGGGTGCCCGCGCCGTGGTCGGCACCACCGGGCGGCGGCGTCGGCGAGCCCCGGCAGCGGCTGCATCCGCTCAGCCCGGTGCTGCACGGCGCCAAGTCCCTGGTCGTGGTGATCGCCGGGTTGTCCTGGTCGACGCTGTCCCGGGTGGGCTTCGGCTGGTTCGCCGTCACGGTGGCGGTGCTGGCGCTCGGCGCGACGGTGCTGTCGGTGATCAGCTGGTACAACACCGGCTACCACGTCGTGGGCCGGGAGCTTCGGGTGTACGAAGGGCTGCTCTGGCGGCGTACCCGGGCCATCCCGTTGGAACGGTTGCAGGCCGTGGAGGTGGTCCGGCCCCTGCTCGCGCAGCTCACCGGCCTGGCCGAGCTGCGTCTGGAGGTGGTCGGCGGCGGCAAGACCGAGGCGCCACTGGCGTACCTCGGGGTGGCCGACGCGACAGTGCTGCGCGAGCGCCTGCTGGCGCTGGCCGGGCGGGTGGCGCAGCCGCCCACGCCCGGCGACGCGGCGACCCCGGTCACCCCGGGTGCGCCGGCGCCGCCGCCGGCCGCGCCGGGCCGGCCACTGCACGCGGTACGCAACCAGAACCTGCTGATCAGCCAACTGCTCACCCCGCAGGCGTTCCTGCTCCCGTTCGGTGTGGCGTTCGTCGTGGTGCAGTTCCTCACCGCCGGCTCATGGTCGTTCGTCGCGGTAGCGAGCACCCTGACCGCGATGGCGGGTGTCCTGCTGCAACCGATCCGCCGGGTGCTCGACGACTGGAACTTCCGGCTGGCCCGCGACCGCGGCACGCTGCGGGTGCACAACGGCCTGCTGGAGACGCGCGCGCAGACCGTGCCGCTGGAGCGGGTGCAGACCGTGCGGGCCACCTGGCCGCTGCTGTGGCGGGTGAAGGGCTGGCTGCGGCTGCGGCTGGAGGTGGCCGGTTACTCCGTCGCGGAGGCCGACGACCGCAACCGGCCCGACCGGCTGCTGCCGGTCGGCGACCTGCCGACGGCGACGATGATCGTCGCCGAGGTGCTTCCCGGGGTACGCCTCGACGCGCTCCCGTTGAGCCCACCACCACCGCGAACCCGTTGGCTGCACCCGCTGGGCCGTACCGCGTTCGGCGCGGGCCTGTTCGAGCGGGTGTTCGCCACCCGGTCCGGGCTGCTCACCCGACAACTGGTGATCGTGCCGTACGCCCGGATCCAGAGCGTGCGGGTGGTCCAGGGGCCCATCCAACGCCGTCTGGGCCTGGCCTCCGTCCACGCGGACACCGCTGGCGGCTCCGGTGCCACCGCACAGGACCGCGACCTGGCCGAGGCCTGGGCCCTGGCCGCCGACCTGACCACCAGAGCCCACCAAGCCCGCACCCACCCCCACCCCTCACCTCGTTGATCATGAGGTTATTGCCCGACAGGCCGTGCTGGAGGGCAACAACTTCATGATCAACCGGCCCGGAAGCCGGGGGCCGGGGGGGTGGTTAGTGGTCGGCGGGGACTGAGGTGGGGGTGGCGGGGTCTGGTTCGCGGGGGGTGGGGGGTTCCGGCTGGTTGGTCGGGGTCGGTGGGGGTTCCTTGGCCTGGTCCGACTTGGCGCTCGGGTGGCGGGTGCGCCACGCCGCCCAGCCGCGCTCCGCCAGACCGACCACCAGGAAGGTCATCCCCACGTACGCCCAGCCGACCAGCACGTCGATCACATAGTGCTCACCCGAGTAGACCAGGGTGAAGGTCATCGCCAGCGGGTACGCGAGCAGCAGCGGCCACCAGCGACGACGGGTGGCGGTCAGGAAGAACAGCACCACGAACAGCGCCCACGCGGTGTGCAGCGAGGGCATCGCGGCGACCGGGTTGGAGGCGATCTGGCCGGCGTTGAGGACGTTGCCGGCGCCGTGCATGCCGAACGCCTTCCAACCCCGGGTCGAGATCCGGGCGACCTCGGTGAGCAGGCCGTTCTGCGCCGCCCACCAGGGCGGGGCGGCCGGGTAGACGAAGTAGGTGACCAGGCCGGCCGCGCAGAGGAAACCCCAGCGCCGCATGTACGCCGCCCAGCGGTGCCGGTCGCGTATCCAGAGCACCGCGGCGGCGGCCAGCGCCACCACGAAGTGGGAGAAGTACACCCAGCTCGCCGCGACGTCCCACCAGTGCACCTGCGGGTGGTAGAGGTGCTGCTGCAACCAGACGGTGGGCACCTCACCGCCGGTGGCCCAGCCGAACATGAACCGGTCGGCGACGATCAGCTCCATCGCGTGCGGCGTCGCCCCGTTGTCGGCGAACCCGCGCGAGAGGTTGTACACCACGAACAGCAGCACCACCGGCACCCAGTCCCGGGCGAAGCGCAGGTGACTGCGCCAGGGCCGTTCGCTGTTCCAGGCGATGGTCGCGGCCCAGATCCAGACGAAGGCGTACGCCGGGTCGGTGGGCAGGCCGATGGCCAGCCACGCGGCGACGAAGGCGACCGCCCAGACGGTCATGGCGACGATGCGCCGACGACCCCCGTCCGGGGACGCGGGCGGGTCGGTCCGGGCGGGGGGCTGGGGGTCAGTCACGACGGCCATCGGGGTCAAGGTTAACGACGGGGCCGGCATCGACCGACGGGGACCACCCGGCGGGGTCGTGCACAGGTGGGCGGGCGGGCGGTTCCGGATACCCGGCCGCTTGCTCGGCGGGCCCGGTGAGCACCTAGGCTGACGCCATGCAGGAGCAGCCCGAGCCGGCCCTCGCGCCGGGTCTGACCGCCCAGGTCGAGTTGACGGTCACCGACGCGGACACCGCCCAGGCGGTCGGTTCCGGGGACGTACCGGTGCTGGGCACTCCCCGGGTGCTGGCGCTGGCCGAGGCGGCCACCGTCGCGGCGACGGCGACCGGGATGCCGTCCGGTTCGACGACGGTGGGCACCCGGATCGAGTTGGAGCACCTGGCGCCGACGGTGGTCGGCCGGACGGTCCGTGCGCAGGCGCTGCTGGCGGCCGTCGACGGCCGCCGGTTGTCGTTCGAGGTCACGGTCAGCGACGGGGACCAGACGGTGGCCCGGGGTCGGGTGGAACGGATCCTCGTCGACCGGGCACGTTTCGTCGAGCGCGCCGGGCGGGCGTCGTGAACGCCGGCTTCGCCGAGGTCGCCGACCGGGTGTACGTGCTGGCTGAGCCGCTGCTGCGGGTCAACGTCACACTGGTCGTCGGCGACGACGAGGCGCTGGTGGTCGACACGCTCTCGTCGGCCGCCCAGGCCACCGAGCTGGCCGGGGCCGTCCGGGCGGTCACTGACCGTCCGTTGACGCTGGTCAACACCCATCACCACTACGACCACTGCTTCGGCAACGCGGTACTGGCCGGCGACCCACCCCGCCCGGTGTACGCGCACGAGCTGGCCGCCGCCGCCCTGCGCGAGGAGCCGGAGCGGCTGCGCCGGGAGGCGTACGAGGAGTTGCGCACGCAGCATCCCACGCTCGCCGCGGAGCTGGCCGACACCCCGCTGCTCGCCCCGACGCACACCGTGCACGTCGAGACGGTCCTCGACCTGGGCGGCCGACGGGTGCTGCTGCGACACCCGGGGCGGGGGCACACCGAGGCCGACCTGGTGGTGCACGTGCCGGACGCCGACGTGCTGGTCGCCGGGGACCTGGTGGAGCAGAGCGGCCCGCCCGCCTTCGAGGACTCGTACCCCCTGCAGTGGCCGGACGCGGTCGCGGACCTGCTGCGGCTGACCACCGCGCGCACCGTGGTGGTCCCGGGCCACGGCGACCCGGTGGACGTCGACTTCGTCCGGGCCCAGCACGCGGAGCTGGCGAAGCTGGCCTGGCTGATCCGGGCCGCGCACACCGGCAGCGCCCCGCCGGAGCGGGTGGCCGCCGAGGCCCCGTTCGGCGCCCGCCCCGCCCTGGTCGCCGCCCACCGTGGCTACCTCGAACTGACCGGCACGGCCTGACCGCCTACACCGACGTACGGCGCCACTGCTGGTGGGTGCCGCCGTTGCAGCTCCACTGGTCAACCCACTCCCCACCCGCCATCCCGCGCCGATCTTGCACTTTCTGCGGTGCCACACATGGGCAAAGCTGACCAATCGCCAACCGAAAGTGCAAGATCGGCGGAGTGAGGGCGGGGGCGCGGGGGCGCGCGGGGGGGGTGAGGTCAGGGGTTGAAGCGGTTTTGGACGGCGGCGCGGGTGGGCATGGCGGTGGCACCGCCCGGGGACTCACAGACCAGGCCGGCCACCCGCAGGGCGAAGGCCACCCGGTCGACCCAGCCCGACGGGTTCTCCGGTTCGCCGTTGACGAGCAGATCGGCGATGAGCGCGGCCATCACCGAGTCGCCCGCGCCGGTGGCGTCGATCGCGGTGACCTTGGGAGCCGGAACTCGGACCGGGTCAGCGTTGGCGGCTGCCAGTACCGCACCCGCCGCGCCGAGCGTCACCACCACCGTGGCCGCCCCCAGCTCGCGCAGGTACGCCGCCACCCCCTCCACCGGCTCACCGGGATAGAGCAGGACGGCGTCGGCAGCGCTCAGCTTGACCAGGTGCGCGCCGGCCGCGAACTCCGCCACCACCTCGCGTAACCCTTCCAGCGCGCCCGGCCCGGTCAGCAGCCGGGGACGGACGTTCGGGTCGAAGACCCGCAGGCCCGTGGCGAGCGACCAGGCACGTCGGGCAGCGGCCAGCGTGCCGGGTTGGAGCAGCACTATCGAGCCGCAGTAGAGCACGTCGGCACCCTCCAGCAGCGCCAGCTCCAGATCGTCGGGGCCGAGCAGTCCGTAGGAGGCCGGTTCGCCGTAGAAACGGAAATCCGGTTCCGGCCCGGCATACGTGACGACCGCCAGCGTGGTCGGCGCGGGCACCGTGATCGCACCGGCCACCCCGACGTCGGCCGCGGTGAGGAACGCGCGGATCCGGCCGCCCAGCGCGTCATCACCGAGCGAGCCGACGAACTGTGCCGCGCCGCCGAGTCGGGCCACCCCGACCGCGACGTTGAGCGGCCCACCGCCGATGGCCTGCCGGTAGACCCGCTCCCCGTCCACCTCGCTGTCGAGCAGGTCGACGAGCGCTTCGCCGAGCACCACCGCGTATCCCATGCCGTTCCTCTCGTCGTCGCCGGCCGCCGCTCGCCGAACCGATCGCCGTGGCACCAGGCTGGCACAGCGCGCGCCCCGATGGGCGCCGAAGGCCCGGCACCGACGGGCGCGCTACCCCGACCGGTGGATCGGCCCGTCGAGCGCGGCGAGAGGGCGGCCGGTGCCGCCCCACCGGGCCGCGACGATCTGCGCGGCCACACTCACCGCGGTCTCCTCAGGGGTACGACCACCGAGGTCCAACCCGATCGGTGAGGCGATCCGGGACAGCTGCTGCGGGCTGAGCCCCGCCTCGGTCAGCAGCTTGTGCCGCTCGTCGTGGGTGCGCCGTGAGCCCATCGCGCCGACGTACGCCAGCGGCTGGCGCAGCGCCAACTCCAGCAACGGCACGTCGAACTTCGGGTCGTGGGTCAACACGCACACCACAGTGCGCTCGTCGAGTCGACCGGCCGCCACCTCGGTAGCCAGGTAGCGGTGCGGCCACTGCACCACCACCTCGTCCGCCCCGGGAAGACGTCGCGCGGTGGCGAAGACCCGCCGGGCGTCGCAGACAGTGACCCGGTAGCCGAGGAACGCGCCGATCCGGGCCACCGCGGCAGCGAAGTCGATCGCCCCGAAGACGATCATCCGGGGCGGCGTGGCGTACGTGGTCACGAAGAGACTGACGCCGTTGCCTCGGCGCTGCCCGTGGTATCCGTACCGGAGCATCCCGCTGCGCCCCGCGGCGAGCAGCCCGAGGGTGTCGGCGCTGGCGGCGTCGTCGAGCCGGTCGTCGCCGAGCGAGCCGACGCGGCGCTGGCCGGTCAGCACCAGCCGCCGGCCGAGCCGCCGGGCCGGGTCGCTCGCCCCGGCGGGGTCAGCGGCGGCCGGCGAATCATGGGCGTCGGCCGGTCGGCGGCCGGCGTCGGCGGCCGGTGTGTTGGTGGCGTCATCGACCGGTCGGCTCCCGGCGTCGGCGGCGACGCAGGTGGCGTCGGCGGTCGGTGGGTGGTGGGCGTCGGCGGCGACGCAGGTGACGACTGCCGCCGGGTGGCCGTCGCGGCGGGCGGCGGCGACCGCGTCCAGCGCCGGCAGGGCGCTCGCGTCGACACGCTCGACGAACACGTCGAGGATGCCGCCGCAGGTCAGGCCCACGGCGTAGGCGTCATCGTCGCTGATCCCGTAGCGGCGCAGCTCGGGTTGGCCGGTGTCGAGCACCCGGCGGGCCCGTTCGTAGAGATCCGCCTCGACGCAGCCGCCGGAGACGCTGCCGACGACGGTGCCGTCGGTCGTGACCACCATGGCGGCGCCGGGTGGCTGCGGGGCGGATTGCCAGGTGGCCACGACGGTGGCCAGCGCGACCGGCTCGCCGTCGCGGCACCGGCGGTGCACCTCGTCGAACACGTTCGGCACCGGCGGCCGCCTCTCCGTTCCCGCTCCCCGTAGGCAGGATATGGCGTTCAACGGCGACCGGCGGGTCTTCTCCTGCATCGAGCAATGCCTATTGCGCCCGCCCGGTACGGCATGGTGGGATGACGCGTACCGGGCGGTGCGAGGGCTGCGGCGCCGCCGGTTGCCGGGTTGGTTAGACGCGAGGGCACCGGTCCAGGACAGGACCGTCGACGGCGCACGTCCACCGGCCGATTCCGCCGGGGCACGTCGCTGTGATCGTCGCACCGCTCACGACAGCGGGGCGATCAGGCCACATCCCACCCGATTGCGGCGAGGCGGCTCAGGCAGCGCGCCTCGCGAGTCAGGAGAACCCGTGAATCGTTCCCGTACGGCCGCGTTACTCACCGCGGCCGTGACCCTCGCGCTGGGCGCTGTCGCCGTGGCGTCCGGTCCGGCCACCGCGCACGGCGCGGCGATGACGCCGGGCAGCCGCACGTACCTGTGCTGGCAGGACGGCCGCAGCCAGACCGGTGAGATCAGGCCGAACAACCCCGCGTGCGCCGCCGCGGTGGCGCAGAGCGGGGCGAACTCGCTCTACAACTGGTTCAGCGTGCTGCGCTCCGACGCGGGTGGCCGGACCACCGGCTTCATCCCGGACGGGCAACTGTGCAGCGGCGGCAACTCCGGTTTCCGCGGCTACGACCTGCCCCGCACCGACTGGCCGCTGACCCACCTGACCGCCGGGGCGCGGTTGGACTTCAAGTACAGCAACTGGGCGCACCACCCGGGCACGTTCTACTTCTACGTCACGAAGGACAGCTGGAGCCCGACCCGGGCGCTGGCCTGGAGTGACCTGGAGCAGCCGTTCCTCACGGTGACCAACCCGCCGCAGCGCGGCAGCGTCGGCAGCAACGACGGGCACTACTACTTCAGCGGCAACCTGCCGTCGGGTAAGAGTGGCCGGCACATCATCTACTCCCGTTGGGTCCGCTCGGACTCGCAGGAGAACTTCTTCGGCTGCTCCGACGTGACCTTCGACGGCGGCAGCGGCCAGGTCACCGGCGTGGGTCCGGGTGGTACGCCGACCGACCCGCCGACCGACCCCACCGATCCGCCGACCGACCCGACGGATCCGCCGACCGACCCGACCACCCCGCCGCCGTCCGGCGGTGCATGCATGGCGGCCTACAAGGTGAGCAGCTCCTGGCAGGGCGGCTTCCAGGGCGAGGTCACGATCATGAACCACGGCAGCACGCCGTTCTCCGGTTGGACCGCGAACTGGACCTGGCCCAACGGGCAATCGATCAGTCAGATCTGGGGTGCCACCCAGACGTCGTCCGGTTCAACGGTGACAGCGACAAACGTCGCCTACAACGGCACCGTCGCACCGGAGGGCAGCACGACGTTCGGCTTCCTGGCCAGCAGCACAGGAACGAACGGACTTCCCACTGTCACGTGCGCCGGCCGCTGACCACCACCTGAAATGATCAAGAGGTTTGCGTCACCCGGAGTGCTTCCGGTGACGCAAACCTCTTGATCAACAGGGTGGGGCGTGGGTCAGCGGACCATGGAACCGACCACCGGCTTCGTGAGCAGCGCGGACTGGTTGCGCTGGATACCCGGGTCGAGCGTCTTGGCCACGAAGATCGCGTGCCAGATGCAGAAGATCAGCACCGTCCACACCTTGCGGGAGTGGTCGGCCTCCTCCCGCTTGTGCTCGTCGAGCAGCCGCAGCGCGTACGACAGGTCGAGCAGATCGCCCGCACCCGAGGTGCTGAGCACGTGCCGGGCCCACTCGTACATCTCGCCGCGCAGCCAGACCCGGGTCGGGGTCGGGAAGCCCAGCTTTTTGCGGTTGACGATGGCCGGCGGCACGACCCCCTGCAACGCCTGACGCATCGCGTACTTGGTGGCGTCCGAGCGCGGCGGCAGCTTCAGGTCCACCGGGATCTTCGCCGCGACGTCGAAGACCTCGCGGTCGAGGAACGGCACCCGCACCTCCAGCGAGTGCGACATCGAGATCCGGTCGGCCTTGACCAGAATGTCGCCGCGCAGCCAGGTATAGAGGTCGACGTACTGCATCTTGGTGACGTCGTCCAGCTCCGTGCACTCGGCGTAGATCGGGGCGGTGACATCCGTGTAGCGCACCGAGGGGTCGTAGCGGCGCATCAGCTGCTGCTTCTCCTCCTCGGTGAACATCCGGGCGTTGCCGTAGTAACGCTCCTCGATCGGGGTGGTGCCGCGCTCCAGGAAGCTCTTGCCCTTGACCCCCTGCGGGATCGCCCTGGAGACCGCCCGCAGCCCCTTCTGCACCCCGCCGGGCAGGCCGTTCACGGTGCCCAGCGACAGCGGCTCCCGGTAGATCGTGTAGCCGCCGAAGAACTCGTCGGCGCCCTCACCGGAGAGCACCACAGTGACGTGCTCGGCGGCCTTCTTGGCCACGAAGTAGAGCGGCACCAGCGCCGGGTCGGCCACCGGGTCGTCCAGGTGCCACACGATCTTCGGCAGCGCGTCGATCATGTCCTGCGGGCCGATCTTGGTGGGGATCGTGGTGACGTCCAGGTGCCGGGCCGAGTCCTGCGCGACGTCGATCTCCGAGTAACCCGGCACGTCGTAGCCGACGGTGAAGGTGAGGATGTTCGGGTTGAACTCCCGGGCCAGCGCCACCACAGCCGTCGAGTCGATGCCGCTGGACAGGAACGAGCCGACCGGCACGTCCGAGCGCATGTGCATGCGCACGCTCTCCCGCAGCGTCTCCCGGATCTCGTGGTAGAGCTTCTGCTCGTCGTCCACCGGCGCCGGCCGGAACACCGGCCGGTACCACCGACGCACGTCGATCCGCCCGCCCGGGGTCCAGTTCAGGTACTCCCCCGAACCGATCCGGCTGATCCCCTTGTGCAGGGTGCCCGGCTCGGGGACGTACTGCAGGGTCAGGTAGTGGCTCAGGTTGGCCGTGTCGACGCCCGCGTCGCCCTGGTAGTTGCTGTGCGCGAACGGCAGCAGCGCCTTCTTCTCCGAGGCCAGGTAGAGGCCGTCGGCGGTCTCCAGGTAGTGCATCGGCTTGATGCCGAAGTAGTCGCGGGCACCGAACGCCCGGCGCTCCTGCCGGTCCCAGATGACGAAGGCGAACATGCCCCGCAGGCGGGTGAGCACCTGCTCACCCCAGAAGTGGTAGCCCGCGACGATCACCTCGCCGTCACCGGCGGTGGCGAACTGGGCACCGAAGTTCCTGATCAACTCCTCGCGCAGCTCGATGTAGTTGTAGATCTCGCCGTTGAAGGTCAGCAGGTAACGGCCGTTCGCGTAGGGCAGTGGCTCGTGGCTCGACGCGACGTCGATGATGGCCAGCCGCTTGTGGGCGAACACGCCGTCCGCGTACCGGCCGGAGGCGTCGCCGACCACCTCGACCCCGGTCTCGTCGGGGCCGCGGTGGTGCAGGCATTCCAACGCTCCGGCGATGTGGTCGCGGTGCGCCGCGGCGTTGCCGTTCGCGCTGAAGAAGGCCAGAAGTCCGCACATGGTCGTCATCTTTCCACGCGCGCTGTCGGCCCTTGCAGCCGTCCGTCGATCCACCCGACTCCCGGGGGGCGTTACCGCCAACCGCACGCGCGGTACCGTCGGGACCAGCAACGAAGCGGAGGGAGCGGCGCAATGACCGAGGGACGCACCGACGGTACGCCAACGGACGGTACGGAATCGCACGATCCGGACTTCCCGGAGGCGTTCCTGTCCTTCATGCGGCAGGGCTGGCGCGACACCGCGCTCCCCGTGACGCCCCGCCCGGAGACCCCCAACTACGCCAAGCGGCGGGCTGCCCTCTCGGCGGCCTTCCCCGGCGAGACGCTGGTGATCCCCACCGGCACCGAGAAGGTCCGGGCCAACGACACCGACTACCCGTTCCGGCCGGGCAGCGACTTCGCCTACCTGACCGGCGACCACGACGCCGACAGCGTGCTGGTGCTGCGCCCCAACGGCTCCGGGCACGACGCGATGCTGTACATGCGGCCCCGGTCCTCCCGGGAGACCGACGAGTTCTTCCGCAGCCGCAACGGCGAGCTGTGGGTGGGCCGGCGGCACACCCTCGCCGAGAAGTCGACCGAGCTGGGCCTGCCCACCGCTGACCTGACCGGCCTGGAGGCGACGCTCGCCGACCTGGCTCCGGGGCGTACCCGTGTGTTGCGCGGTTTCGACGCCCAGGTGGACGCGGCCGTCCGCCCCTATGACGGGCCGCGCGCCGACGGCCAACCGGCCCGGGACCGGGAGCTGGCGATCGCCATCTCGGAAATGAAGCTGGTCAAGGACGAGTGGGAGATCGGCCAACTCCAGGACGCGATCGACGCCACCGTCCGCGGCTTCGAGGACGTGGCCCGGATCCTGCCGGCCGACCGGGCGGTCTCCGAGCGGCTGCTGGAGGGTGTCTTCGCGCTGCGGGCCCGCCACGACGGCAACGACGTCGGGTACAGCTCGATCGTCGGTGCCGGCGAGCACGCCACCATCCTGCACTGGGTGCACAACCACGGCGCCACCCGACCGGGTGACCTGCTGCTGATGGACATGGGTGTCGAGGGCCGCAACCTCTACACCGCCGACGTGACCCGGGTGCTCCCGGTGAACGGGCGGTTCACCGCCCTGCAACGCCAGGTCTACGACATCGTGTACGCCTCGCAGCAGGCCGGCATCGAGGCCATCCGCCCCGGGGTGAAGTTCAAGGACGTCCACCTGACCTGCATGCGGGTGCTCGCCGAAGGGCTGTCCGACCTGGGCCTGCTGCCGGTGAGCGTGGACGAGGCGATGGACGAGAAGTCGACCGTCTACCGCCGGTGGACACTGCACGGCTTCGGGCACATGCTCGGCATCGACGTGCACGACTGCTCCAACGCCCGCAAGGAGACCTACCGCGACGGCGCGCTGGGCGAGGGTTACGTGCTCACCGTCGAGCCCGGTCTGTACTTCCAGCCGGAGGACGAGCTGGTCCCCGCCGAACTGCGCGGCGTCGGCATCCGAATCGAGGACGACGTGCTGGTCACCGCGACCGGCGCGGTGAACCTGTCGGCCGGGCTGCCCCGCACCTCTAACGAGGTGGAAACCTGGCTCGCCGAACAGCGCGAAGCCGGCCCCCGCCTACCCGGCTAACCCGCCCCGCCCCTGGCCAGCCCGGCCAGGCCCGCCCCTGGCCCGCCCGGCCCCGGCCCGCCCGGCCCTGGCCCGCCCGGCCCTGGCCCGCCCGGCCCCGGCCCACCAAGCCCCGGCCCACCAAGCCCCGGCCCGTCGACTGACGGGCCGGGGCCTGGCCCGTCTGGCCCCACCCCGCCAGGATGTGGACGTGGCCCCTGGTCCGCCTGGCCCTCGCCTGAGGGCCGGGTTGAGCCCCGCCCGTGATCCACTCGGTTTTCTTGAAGTCGTGCCATCCGCGTCGCTCGGATACCGCGTTATCAGGAAAACCGAGTGGATCACGCTGCAGGGACGAGCGGTGTTCGGTATCCGCACACCGCGACGGCCGCATCCGCGACAGCGACGGCCGTACACCGTCGTCCCCCGACGTCATCGCCATTCAACCTCGCGGCGGCCGACCTCGCCGTCGGCCCGACCTCGCCGTCGGCCCGACCTCGCCGTCGGCCCGACCTCGCCGTCGGCCCGACCTCGCCGTCGGCCCGACCTCGCCGCAGGCCACCCTGCGACAGACCGACCCCCGCACCACAAGGCCACCCCGCGACAGACCCCGCCGCACCAGGCCAACCCCGCGCCACACCAACCCCGCGCCACACCAACCCCGCGACAGACCCCCGCACCACCAGACCACCCCAAGACAGGCCGACCCCGCGGCAACCCCGCGACACCAGGCCACCCCCGCGACACCAGGGCCACCCCGTGACATCCGACCCCGCGACAGGCCCACGGCTCTCTGGTCCGGACGAGGCCCACCGAGCCGGCCCGAGCTAGGCCCGGGGGCAGAACCGGCCGCACCGCCAGTCGGCGTTTGTGCTGGTAGCAGCCTTCTTCTGCCAGCCCGGACGGGTTGATGACCCATGTCCGCCCTGCGCCTAATGTGTGGTTATCTCGGATCCGTCCGCATCGCGAAGATGGTTCTCATACGGTGGGGATCAGTTGGCTACAACCCATTTGTAGCCGGTCGTGGCGCCTCGGGCGGTGCGATCCCGTCTGTAGTAGGAAAGGGCGGAAGGCTCTGATGTCCAACGACGTAACGAGTACCGACGGCGGGGCGTCGACAGCTCCGCCGACACGACGAAGGCGGGCGCTCTGGGTCGCCGGTGTGGCCGGGTTGACCGGGGTGGTCGGCCTGGCGGCGCTCGGCGGCGTCGCCGCTCGAGACGACAAGCCGAAGTCCGACCAGGTGTCCGACGCGCAGCCGTCGACCAACCGGCAGACCGTCAGCGACGACGGCGGTGCGGACAAGAACGGCACCAAGGACGATGGCGGTCAGGACGACGAGTGGAGCGGCGGCGACTGGAGCGGCTTCGACGACCACCCCGGCAAGGACAGCAAAGACGGCAAGGACGGGAAGGACGGCAAGCACGACGAGAAGGACCGCGCCAAACAGGTCCCGTGCGACTCCGACAAGCTGATCCAGGCGATCACGTTCGCCAACAACGAGAACGGTGGCGTGTTGGAGCTGGCCAAGGGCTGCACCTACACCCTGACCCGCAACCAGGACGGCAACGGCCTCCCGTTGATCACCGAGCACATCACCCTGAAGGGTGAGCACACCACCATCGGACGGGATGCCACGGCGGACTACTTCCGCATCCTCAACGTCGGCGCCGGCGGCCACCTCACCCTCAAGGGGCTGAGCATCAGGGGTGGCCAGACCCTTCAGCCCTCGATGACCGCCGACCCGGCGACGGTCTGGGCGCCGTACTCGGCTGCGGTCCGCTCGACGGTGGCCAAGCCGCCGGCCACTGCCGCACCCGGGACCGAGTCACCGGCGGCAGCGGCGAAGCCCACGGCCACCGCCGCCAAACCGGCCGCGAAACCCGCCGCCAAGCCGGTCGCCAAGCCGGCCGCGAAGGCCACCACCAAGGCAGCACCCGCCAAGGCGACACCGACCAAGGCCGCTACGACAGCAAAGGCCGCCACGGCGACAGCCGCCAAGCCGGTAGCCGCACCGGCGAAGCCGACGGGTGCCGGGCCGGCGGTGACGCCGCTGGTCGAGCAGCCTGGGTTCACCGACGGCGCGGGGGTGCTGGTGCAGCCCGGTGGCCGCGCGGAGATCCTGGACAGCGAGTTGCTCTACAACCAGGCCGGCGGCAACGGCGGCGGGTTGGCCAACTTCGGCAACACCAGGCTCAGCAAGACGACGGTCGCGCACAACACCGCCTTCTTCTTCGGTGGCGGCATCTTCAACGCCGGCGTCCTCCAGGTCGACGAGTCGAAGATCAAGGACAACACCGGGATCATCGGCGGCGGTGGCATCGCCAACGGCGCGCCGCGGATCTTCACCGAGGACGTCGACGGCGGCGCGGTCTGGGTCTACAAGAGCGAGGTCACCGACAACGAGACGCTCGGATTCGGCGGCGGTGTCCTGGACGTCGGGGGCACCACGACGTTGCACCAGACGACGGTCAGTGACAACACCGCGGTTCTCGCCGGTGGTGGCGTCGCGGTGGCCGACAGCCAGCTCACGCTCAAGGACGCCACGGTGGCCAAGAACAGCACCGCTGGCGTGGGTGGCGGCGTGGCGGTGGCTTTCGACAGCGTCGCGACGATCGAGGACAGCAGGATCAAGGACAACACCGCAGGGTTCTTCGGTGCCGGTCTCTACAACGACGACAGCGTCACCACGCTGCGCGACAGCGAGGTGGTGGGCAACCGGGCGGTCGGCCCGTTCGCTCGCGGTGGCGGCATCTTCAACACCGAGGGGAGCGAGGTCACGCTCCACCGGACGACGGTGGCGCACAACTTCTCCACCCTCCCGCCGGGGGGCATCTTCAACAGCCTCGGCGGCACCGTGACGCTTGACGACAAGTCCGCGGTCACTGCCAACCGTCCGACCAACTGCTTCAACGTTTCGGACTGCTTCGCCTGATCGGGTGGGGCTGATCCACATAGAGGGCGCGCCCCTCCGAGCCGGTGACGGTTCGGAGGGGCGTACCCATTTGGGCAGGTCACAGGGCGCTCGGCCGGCTTGGGCAGTGGTGTGTCGGTCCGGACCCCGGTGGGGGCAACATGAACCGAATGTGGGCTTCTCTCGGATAAGCCCGCGAGGCGAGGAACCTTCTCATACGGTGGTTTTGGGAGCTACAACCGATTTGTAGCAGGGGACGCCCGTCTGACGGCGGCGACCCTGTCTGGTACGAGGAGAGGGCAGAGAGCTCCGATGTCCAACTACCTAACGAACAACGAAGCCTCCGGGCGGGCGGCGGCCAAGCGTCGCCGCAAGCTCTGGCTCGCCAGTGGCGTGGCCGGTTTGACGGGCGTGATCAGTCTCGCGGCGGTGGGCGTCGCGGGCAGCGCCGGTGCGGTCGGCTTGAACTGGAACACCACGCAGGTCAGCAAGGACGGCGACCAGCGGGGTGACGAGGGGCGCGACTGGGAGGACAAGAACCGGGACGACAAGGGCCGCGACGACAAGGGCCGCGACAAGGACCACGAGCGCGGGAAGGAGGTGCCCTGCGACACCGACAAGCTGATTCAGGCGATCGTGTTCGCCAACAACAAGCACGGCGGTGTGCTGGAGCTGGCCAAGGGCTGCACCTACAACCTGAGCCGCAACGACTACGAGGGCAACGGCCTGCCGGTGATCACCGAGCGGATCACGCTCAAGGGCGAGCACACCACGATCGCTCGGGAAGCCACCGCTGACTACTTCCGGATCCTGAACGTCGGTGCCGGTGGTCACCTCACGATCAAGGGCCTGACCATCAAGGGTGGCCAGACCCTCGAGCTGTTCAACAGCGTCGAGCCGGCGGCCGTCTGGGCGTCCTACTCGGACTCCGAGGCGATCGCGGCTCAGGTGAAGGCGGGCGTTCCGCTGAACCAGGCGCTCACCGCCCGACAGGCCAACCCGAAGGCGGGCCTGAAGGCGGCACCCAAGGTCGCGGCCAAGGCCGCGCCGGCCGCTCAGGGCGGCGTCGTCACGCCGCTCGTCGAGTACCCGGATTCCACCGACGGTGCCGGCATCCTGGTCCAGCCGGGTGGCACCGCCGAGATCCTGGAGTCCGAGGTCGTCCTGAACCAGTCGGGCGGCAACGGTGGTGGTGTGGCCAACTTCGGCACCACGAAGATCTGGCACAGCACCGTCACCCGTAACACCGCCTTCTTCTTCGGTGGCGGCGTCTTCAACGCCGGCCTGCTCAAGGTCGAGGAGTCGAAGATCAAGGACAACACCGCCATCATCGGCGGTGGCGGCATCTCCAACGGCGCGGCGCCGATCTTCACCGACGACGTCAACGGCGGAACGGTCGAGCTCAAGAAGGCCGAGATCACCGACAACGAGACGCTGGGCTTCGGCGGCGGCTACCTCGACATCGAGGGCAACACCACGGCGTACGAGACCAAGTTCGTCTCGAACACCGCGGTCCTCGCTGGCGGCGGTATCGCTGCGGCGGACAGCCAGCTGAACCTGCACAACGTCTCGGTGGAGCGCAACAGCACCGCCGGTGTCGGTGGCGGTGTCGCCATCGCCTTCGGCAGCGCTGTCACGTTCGAGAAGAGCAGCATCAAGGACAACACCGCCGGCTTCTTCGGCGGCGGGCTCTTCAACACCCTGAGCGTCACCACGCTGCGCGACAGCGAGGTCGTCGGCAACCGGGCCATCGGCCCGATCGGGGTCGGCGGCGGCATCTTCAACATCTTCGGCGAGGTCAACCTGTCGAAGACGAAGGTCGCCCACAACTTCTCCACCTTCGAGCCGGGCGGTGTCTTCAGCTTCTTCGGAGACGTGAACGTGGACGACAAGTCCGCCATCACCGCGAACCGTCCGACCAACTGCCTGGCCATCCCGGGCGGCACCATCGAGAACTGCTTCGCCTGATCGGTCACCCTTGGGTGACGATGACTTAGCACCCTCGGGTGACCACAGCGCAGCGCCAGCACCACCGGCCGGCCCCCTTCCGCGAGACGCGGAAGGGGGCCGGTTCACCGTCACTTCTGAACGAAGACCGCCACGCTGCGCGCCGGTACGGTGAACGTGCCGGCCGCCCGGTCGAACGAGGCGGTCCGCAGCGTCGGGTCGGCCGAGTCGACCAGCACCGGGTGCAGTGCCACGTCCGCTCCGCGCAGCCCGGTCACCGTCTGGGTGGCCGCCGACGGGGTGGCGTTGAAGACGACGGTCACCGACGTCCACGCACCGCCCAGCCCGCGGGCGTCCAGGGTCATGGTCAGCACACCCGGCGTCTCCTGGGCACCGGACAGCGGGAAGGCGACCCGCCGCTGCACCTGCTCGGCGCTGGCCAGCCCGAACACCGGCGACGACGCCCGGATACGCAGCAACTCGGCGTATCGGGCGTCGGTGGTGTTGATCGCCGCGCAGTCCGGCACCAGCGCCGGGTCGGCCAGCAGCGGCTTCGCGTACGACCACTTGTCCTCGTTGTCGGGCGCCGGTGGCAGACCAGCGCCGAACCCGTTGCCCCGTTCACAGCCCCAGCGGATCTGGTTGAACCAGTCACCGGAGTTGTACGAGTTGCGGTCCAGCGACTTCGACCGCAGCCGCTCGGTGCCGGCGGTGACGAACCCGGTGCCCTGTCCCAGCAGCACAGTGCCCAGCGCCAGCACCTGCATCCGGGAGCGGTCCGCCGCCGTGGTGGCCTGCGGCAGTTTGTACGCCAACGCGTCGTACAGGATCTCGTTGTCGTGCGCGTCGGCGTAGGTGACGGCCTCCCCCGGCGTCGCGGTGTAGCCGGCCGGGGAGCCGTTGTAGTCGACCTGCGCCCCGGTGACCTGCCGCCCGGCGGTGTCGGTGAACCGGTAGTCGCGCAGGTTGCCGGTGAGCCCCACCTTGATCAGGTCGTGGGCGTGCAGCAGCCGGGCCTTCTGCTCGGCCGGTGAGCCGTTGACCGGGTCGCCGTTCGGGTCGGTGTAGAGCCCGGAGGCGAAGCCCTGCACCCGGGGGTTGGCGTCGAACGGTCCGCCGCCGCGCACCGCGTCGCGCAGCCGGTCGTTGAAGGTGCCGATGCCGGTGCCGGCCATGTTGGCCTGGGTGGCCTGCACGAAACGGGCGTCGTTGGCGACCTCGCCGAAGTTCCAGCCCTCGCCGTAGAGCAGGATCGACCGGCCGTCCACGCCGTCCCGGGCGACGGTCAACCGGTCCAGGGCCGCCCGGACGGCCAGGATGTTGGCCTTCGGGTGGTGACCCATCAGGTCGAAGCGGAAGCCGTCCACCTTGTACTGCCGAGCCCAGGTGACCAGCGAGTCGACCACCAGCTTGCCCATCATGGCGTGCTCGGGGGCGGTGTTGGCGCAGCAGGTGGAGTTGGCAACGGTGCCGTCGTCCAACAACCGGTGGTAGTAGCCGGGCACGATCTGGTCGAGCACCGACTTCGGGTCGGTGCCGGCCGCCGATGTGTGGTTGTAGACCACGTCCATCACCACCCGCAGCCCGGCGTCGTTCACCCCGGCGACCATCCGCCGGAACTCGGTGGTCCGCGCCGCGCCGGCCGGGTCGACGGCGTAGCCGCCCTCCGGGACGGTGTAGTGCAGCGGGTCGTACCCCCAGTTGTAGCCGTCGGTCTCGGCGACCGCCGCCACGCACTTCTGCTGCTCCGCGGAGTCTGGCGGCAGCGCGGCCAGGTCGCAGGCGGGCTGCCGCTGGTCGGCGCGCCGCTCGGGGATCGTCGCGAAGTCGAACGCCGGCAGCAGGTGCAGGTGGGTGACACCGGCGTCGCCGACCGCCCGCAGGTGGGTCATGCCGGCGGTCTTCGGGTCGGTGAACGCGAGGAACGTCCCCCGCCGCTCGGCCGGCACCGTCTCGTCGGCGATGGAGAAGTCCCGCACGGACAACTCGGTGATCTGCGCCTTCGCGGCCGGCACGGGCGCCGGTTTGCGCAGCGTGCGCCACCCGGGAGGGGCCAGCGCCGGGTCGTTGAGGTCGACGAGTTGACTGTGCGTGGAGTCCGCGGCGAGGGCCACCGAGTACGGGTCGGTGACCGACGCGGTGACCATTTTCTGCGCTGCCGGCTGCCAGGCCCGCACCTCGTACCGGTAGAACTTGCCGGTCCAGGAGCGATCGCCGCGCACCGACCAGACGCCGGTGCGGTCGTCGCGGCGCATCGGCACCGTCCTCGGGGCGCTGGTGGTCGAGTCGAACAGCTGCAACGCCACGCTCCGGGCGGTGGGCGCCCACAGCGCGAGGCTCGGCGTCCGGCCCGCGAAGGTGGGCCCGAGGGTGGCGTCGGTCGCCCGGGAGTACACGTCGTCGAGCACGCCGGGGATCTGCACGCCGGTGGCGGCGAGCAGCGCACCCTCGGCGTCGCGCGCGGTGACCAGCAACTGCCCGCGCAACGCCGCCGGGACCTTGGCCAGGTCCGCCCGGTCCAGGGCGAAGCTACGGTACGACCACAGGTGCGGGAACCTGTCGCGTTGCGCCTCGGTGAGCCCGTTGCGCTGCGCCCGCAACGGCAGGCTGGTGTACGTGCCGGTCAGCTCGCCGTCGACCACGCTGACCCCACCGGTGGGCGCGGCGACCAGCGCGTACGTCCTGCCGTCGGTCGGGGGTGTCTGCCACGCCACTGTGGACCTGTCGATCCAGTGCGCCTTCTGCTTGCTGATGTCGGTGTCCCCGCTGGCGGTGGTGGCCGCCGACGGCAGCAGCCGGCCCGGTGTGGCGGCGAGCAGCCACACCTCCCGCCCGGCGCTGGCGAAGTCGAGCCGCTGGTCGTCGGGCAGGTCCTTGGTGTCGCCGTTGTGGATGATGTAGTTCAGGCCGGTGGCGCCGGCGGCCAGCGGCACCCGGAACACCGCCCCGAACGCGTCGACGGCGCTCGGCCGCAGCGGGGCGGACCACTCGGTCGGGTTGGCCGCGCCGTCCCACAGGTGCAGGCCCCAGCCGTCGTAGTTGCCGTCGGCCCGCCGGTAGTGCAGCACGGCGGTGCCCTCCTCGACCGGCGGGTCCGGTTCACCGGTGGCGGCCTGCCTGCTCGGGTAGATCGCCGGGTCGCCCTGCTTGAGCCAGATCTCTCCGGTCTGGCTGAGGTCGATGCTGCGGTCCTGCGCGACGTCCTTCGTGCCAGCCTTGTCGACGACCAGGAAGTTCACCGACGTCGCGCCCGGCTTGAGTTTCACCCAGGCGAACCGGCCGTAGGAGTCCTCCCCGGCGAACGGCTGCCCCTTGGGCCACTCGGTGACGTACGCCGGGTCGATGTCCCCCCAGGCGTACAGCCCCCAGTCGTCGTACCCGCCGGCCGGGCGTTGGTAGTGCACCACCGCCCACTCCCGGGAGCCGCCCTGCTCCGGGGTGCCGACGACTGCGGTGGACCGGGCGGTGGCGGTCCGGCCCCGACCGTCGCGGACCACCGCCTTGTACTCGACCCGGGTACCCCCGGCCAGGCCAGTCAGGTCGTGCTGCACGGTGTACGGGGCGTGGTCGGCGCTGCCCAGCAGCGTCCACCGGCCACCGGCCACCCGGGCCGCGACGGTGACGCTGGCCAGTGGATCACCGGTAACCCGGGCGGTGACCGCGGCCCGGGTGGCGACCGGCGCGTCCGGGATCGGGCTGGTGATGGTGATGGTCGGCTTGTCGGCGGCCGGTGCGATGGGGCTGCCGGCCCGGTACACGACGGCCGACAACGGCGGCACGGTGAGGGCCACTTCGCCGTCACCGTTGGCCCGCGCGTCGCCGGAGGCGCCGTAGATGCCGGTGAAGGTGGCGCCGGCCGACCAGGTGTCCACAGTGACAGTCTGCGCGGTGTCGGCGTTGTTCACGGCCACCACGTACTCGGTGCGGTCGGCCGGGGCGATCCGGGAGGCGGCGAAGACGCCCGGCCCGTCGGCCGCGTACCGGGTGACCTGCGCGCCGTCGCGCAGCGCCGGGTGGGCCTGGCGCAGCTGGCCCAGCTCGGCGATGGTCCGGTACAGCGGATGGGAGGTGTCGAACTGGTCGCTGGCGTGGGTGCGGTCGGTGCCGAGCAGGTCGTCGTCGAGGTAGTCGGGGGTCTTCGACGCGAACATGTCCTGCCGGGCGTCCTTGTCTCCGCCCGGCCCGGTGAAGCCCTGTTCGTCGCCGGAGTAGACCACCGGCTGGCCACGGGTCAGGAACATCAACTGGTGGGCGAGCTGGTCGCGTCGGAGGTGGCTGGCCGCATCGGTGCCACCACCGGCGATGAACGAACCGATCCGGCCCATGTCGTGGTTACCGAGGAAGGTGGTCAACCGGCCCGCGTCGGTGTCCCGGGCGGCGTACAGGTCGTCGCGGGCGTACACGTCGGCGAGCGCCTTGGCCGATCCGGCGCCCGCGGTGAAGCCCCGCGCGGCCTCCTGGAAGGCGAAGTCGAGGGTGGCCGGCAGGCCACCCTGGCGGACGTAGCTGGAGCTGATCTCCGGGTCGGCGCTGTACACCTCGCCGAACATGAAGAAGTCCTTCTTGCCGGCCTTCTCGGCGGCCCGTTGGATGCCCCGGCTGAACTGCGGCCAGAAGTCCATGTTGACGTGCTTCACGGTGTCCAACCGGAACCCGTCGACGCCGGTCGCGCCGATCCAGTCCCCGTACGCCTTGGTCAGGCCCCGGACCACCTCGGGACGCTCGGTCCACAGGTCGTCGAGGCCGAAGAAGTCGCCGTACTCGCTGTTCTCTCCGGCGAAGGTGGAGTCACCCCGGTTGTGGTACATGGTGGCGTCGTTGAGCCAGGCCGGGACCTTGACGCTCGCATCCTCCGGCTCGGCGAAGGTCGGCGTGTACGGGAAGGACTCCTTGTCGACCGGTGGGAACGCGCGGCTGCCGTCGGCGTAGTTGCGGTCCTCGAACGCCCGGCCCCGCGCGTCGGTGTACGGCGAGGTCGCCTTGTCCACGTACGCGTACTTGTCCTCGGCGTACTTGATGACGTCGGCGGTGTGGTTGACGATCACGTCGAGGTAGACCTTGATGCCGCGCTGGTGGGCGAGCCTGACCAGGCGCTTCATCTCCTCCATGGTGCCGAAGTGCGGGTCCACCTGGGTGAAGTCGGTGATCCAGTAGCCGTGGTAGCCGGCCGAGATGTCGTTGCCGGCACCCTGCACCGGCCGGTTCTTGAAGATCGGGGCGAGCCAGATGGCGGTGGTGCCCATCCCCTGGATGTAGTCCAGTTTGTCGATGACGCCCTTGAGGTCACCGCCGTGGTAGAAGCCCTTGTCGGTGGGGTCGAGGCCGGTGCGCAGCCGATCACCGGCGAGGCCACCGGTGTCGTTGCGGGGGTCTCCGTTGGCGAACCGATCCGGCAGGACGAAGTAGAACTGCTCGGCGCGGGCGGCGCTGCCGCCGGCCTTCAGCAGCGCGTCGGCGCTGGGTTCGTCGCGCCACTGGGTCGCGCCGACGACCGAGAGTGAGGCACGGTCGGACGGTTGAGGGCTCGCGGCGGCGGGCTGCACGGCGACCGGAGCGCCAGCGAGGGTGACGGTGAGCAGGGAGGTAAGGGCCAGCACTGCGGTACGCGGTCTCGGCGGGGGTTTCATCGACGCCTTCCTCTGGTCGCTGATGGCCGCACGCTAACCCTTGCCGAAACATTCTGCAATACCTTGCAAACGTGGTCGCAACAAAGCAGCAACCTTGCGAAATCGCCGCTCAGAGGCCGCTGCAGCGCACCCCGTCCACAGTGCACTCCCGTGGCGCGCTGGACGTCCGCTCCATGTGGAACCGCAGCGACACCGAACCGCCGGCCGACACCTCGACCCCGCTGACGTACGTGAAGCCGTCATCGCCCTGCCGGATCGTCCCCTGCGGGACGCCCTCCACCCAGGCGGTCACCAACCGTCCACCGGAGAACTCCAACCGCACCGTCCAGCCGCGGCTCTGGGCGGACGTGTTCACCATCGCCACCTCGCCGATGAAACCGCCGTCGAAGCTCTGCACCACCCGGTACCGCCCGGCCATCCCCGGCTGCCCCGGTGCCGCCCGGGTCGGCGACCGGGTCACCGTCGGCCGCCCGGTCGCAGCGACCGTCGGAACTGCCGACGGTGAACCGGAACCGGCCGCGGCGCTCGGCGGCAGCCCGCTGGCCCGCCCGGACAACCCCGGCAGCACCGGCGCCGGAGACGGCACCGTGGACGGCACCGACGTGGGCACGCTCGGCGCCGCCGCCACGGACGGCACCGGCAGCGCCGGCGGCTGCGCGCCGTCCGGCGCCGGGGTGCGTCCCCGGTACGCGCCCAGCGCCACGAAGAGCAGGACCACCATCACGACGACACCGGCACCCACCACGATCCAGGGCGACGATGCGATCGCGACCGGACCGTGCGGCGGACGCGGAGCACGGCGGCGCATGCCGGACATGTACCTCCCTCAGCGGATCGTCCGCGCAGCGTAGCGATCGGCGGCCCAGGCCGGAAAGCCTCGGCCACGCGGCGTAGCGATCGGCGCCCGGGCGGTAAGCCTCGGCCGTACGGCGTCGCCGGCCACCGACCCGGCCGCGGCTCAGCCGATCCGGCAGTCGACCCCGTTGATCGTGCACGTTCGCGGTCGCTGCGCCGACTCACCCAGGCCGACGCGCAGCCGCAGCGTCCGGGAGTCGCCCGGTTCCAGCGAACGGGTGCCGCGCACCACGAACTCGCCGTCCCCGCGCCCCCGTACCGAGACGCCCGAGTCGTCACCGACTCGCAGCGACCAGGTGTCGTCGTCGAACGCCAACTCCACCTGCCAGTCCACCGACCGGCTCGACGTGTTGGCGATCGACAGGATCGCCGACTCCCCGTTCCAGCCGTTCGTGCCGACCTGGTAGCGGGCGCTGACGGGGTCCTCCGCCGGTGTCGTCGGCGCGGACAGCACGCTCGTCCGCCCCGGCGTCGGCGAGCCGGTCATCGTGGGCCGCGGCGACGGGGACGGTGACCGACTGCTGCGTGACGGTCGCGGCGACACCGAGCGCCGCTCCACAGCGGCCGGGGTCGGCCCGCCGGTGGTGGATGCTCCCGCCGGCACGGTCGGCAGGAACGCCGGAGGCGCTGCCTGCGGCCCGGCGTCGTGCTCCCTGCCCCGGAACGACAACAGCGCCACCACCAGGAGCACCACCAGCGCGCACACACCGAGCAGCACCACGATCCACGGCACCGACACCAACACCCGCGCCGCCCGCGAATC
Organism: Micromonospora parva; assembly: GCF_000718515.1. Taxonomy (GTDB): domain Bacteria; phylum Actinomycetota; class Actinomycetes; order Mycobacteriales; family Micromonosporaceae; genus Micromonospora; species Micromonospora parva. The sequence continues at coordinate 43,294 of NZ_JNZS01000036.1, forward strand.
TGCCGCACCGTCCGGCCGCACCGCCATCAGGTCTCCCCTCGTCCCCCACCGACGCGACAGCGTAGCCAGCGCCACGCGGACCGGGAACCTGGCGGGTACGGATCGGACCGACCGGCCCCGGTCGGTCAACCCGTCCGGACGACCGTGCAGATCAGTGGCCCCTCATCGGAGGTACGCAACAGGTAGCGGTACCGCTCCCCGGGCACTGACTGCCCCCGACTGTCCAGGAACTCCCACTCCACCGCCACCATCGTCAACAGCGCGGACACCGGCTGCACGTCCTCGATCCGGGCGTGGGCCGCGACCAGCTCCCGGTCCTGGTAGTCCGGCGCGGCGCCCACGAAGGACAGCGCCACCGCCGCCGCGGTGGTGAACGAGAAGCTGTACGTGTCGGCCACCACCAGCCCCGGCAGGGCGTAACAGCCGGCGATGGCCGGCAGATCGCCGGAGGTCAGCGCCACGCCGTACCGGTCGAAGAAGTCGGCCAACGTGTCAAGATCCGTGGAGGCGTTCACGGTCACAGCAATTGCCGGTCACCGCCCGGGTCAAACCTCAGCGCGGCGGCACCCGTACCTCGATCTCCGACCCCAACCGGGCGTCGGCGGCCAGACCGAGGTCGTCACCACTCCAGAACCGCCCCGGGTCGTACCAGTTCGGACGCCGCCCCGCCGGCAGCAACCCCATGGCCTCGTAGGTCACCGCCACCACCTCGGCGCAGTACGCCGTCTCCAGCGCCCGGTCCCGCTCGCCCGCCGATCCGGCCGGACTGGCCGGGGTCGCCGGGCTGGCCGGGGTCGCCTGGTCCCGCTCACCCGCCGATCCGGCCCGGCCGGCAGGGATCGCCGGGGTCGCCGGGTTTCGCCGAGGTGCTGGCCGGCCGGGCAGGGGCAGCGTCGGCACCCGACCACGCGCCCAGCGCCACGCCAGCTGCGCTGTCGACGGGAACGGTGTGCCGTCCAACCGCGCGATCGTCCGCAGCACCGCCCGTTCCATCTCCCCGTCGGCGGGCGGGTCGAGCTGTCGCAGCCAGGCCCGTTGGCCGTACCGGTTGGCCCAGACGCAGACCGCGTCCCGCAGGTCGTGCAGCTGCACGCCGCGCTGGTGGGTGCCCGACCACAGGTCCGGCAACGACCTGCCCAGCTCCGCGTGCCACATCAGCGGCGGCATGTCGTCCAACACCACCGCCATCCCGACGTGGTTCACCGGGCTGTTGGTGGTGAACTGGATGGCCCGGTCCGGCACGCTGCGACCCCGGAAAACCCACACGTCACCGGTGCGGGTCAACTCGACGGCCTCGTCCAGGCTGATGCTCATGAGGGACTAGCCTAGGCCGATGCGGCAACGAATGCGGTGGTGGAAGGTTCTCGGGCTGGCCGGGCTCGCCGGCGTCGCGGCCTCCGGTGTGGTCATCGCGCGGGCCGAACGGCGTCGGCGCGCGTACACCCCGGAGGAGATCCGGCAGCGACTCCTGGAGCGGCACGCCCAGGCCAACGACGCGGCGAAGCCCGCCGACCCCGCCTGACCGACCGTCCCCTGTAGAGAATCGGCGGGGCAACCCGGCGGGCCACCCGGCGACCAACCGACTTGGGCAAACGGGCGAACAACCCGGCGAACGACCCGACGAACGACCCGGGCAGACAGCCGACCCGGGCAGACAGCCGACCCGGGCGAACGGGCGGACGGCCCGGCGGGCGAACGGGGCCGCGGCGTGACCCAAGGGTGGGACCGGGTCCGGCCAAGTCGCCCGGTTCCGTCAGGCACTGTCTCCCCGCGTCGGCCCCGGTCGAGCGGGCGCAAATGCGCGGTTTTCAGGAACCCGAGTCGATCATCCCGTTCGTCCGTCATGTCGGGGCATCCCGGCGAGCACCGGTGTCCGGTTTGGGTGGGGGTGTCGGGTGGTCGGG
>NZ_JNZS01000037.1 GCF_000718515.1 Micromonospora parva
GGCGGGGGGCAGGGGGCGGGGGGTTAGTGGAAGAAGTGGCGGGTTCCCGTTAGGTACATGGTTACGTTGGCCTTCTTGGCCGCCTCGATGACCTCTTCGTCGCGGATCGAGCCGCCCGGCTGGACGATGGCACGGACGCCGGCGTCGATGAGGATCTGCGGCCCGTCGGCGAACGGGAAGAACGCGTCCGAGGCGGCGACCGAGCCGCGGGCCCGGTCGGCACCGGCACGGGTGACCGCCAGCTGCGCCGAGTCGACCCGGTTGACCTGACCCATGCCGACCCCGACGGTGGCGCCGTCCTTGGCGAGCAGGATCGCGTTGCTCTTCACCGCGCGGACCGCCCGCCAGGCGAACGCGAGGTCCCGCAGCAACTCCTCGTCGGCGGCCTCACCGGTCACCAACCGCCAGTTGGCCGGATCGTCACCGGGGGCGTCCACCCGGTCGGCGACCTGGGCCAGCACGCCACCGGTCACCTGCCGCACCTCCACCCGGGCCGGCGTCCAGGCCGGCGCCCGCAGCAGCCGAATGTTCTTCTTGCCCTGCAACACCTCGACCGCGCCCTCGTCGAAACCGGGGGCGACCACCACCTCGGTGAAGATCTCGGCGACCTGCCGGGCCAGCTCGACCGAGACCGGCCGGTTGACAGCGATGACGCCACCGAACGCCGACACCGGGTCGCAGGCGTGCGCCAGGCGGTGCGCCTCGGCGACGTCAGCGCCGATGGCGATGCCGCACGGGTTGGCGTGCTTGATGATCGCCACCGCCGGCTGGTCGGCGAAGTCGTTCGCGGCCCGCCAGGCGGCGTCCGCGTCGACGTAGTTGTTGTACGACATCTCCTTGCCGTGCAGCTGCTCCGCCTGGGCCAGCCCCGCCGGGGCGTCCGGGTCGACGTAGAGCGCTGCCGGCTGGTGCGGGTTCTCGCCGTAGCGCAGCACCGCCGACTTACGCAGCGCCGAACCGGTGAACGTCGGCCAGGAGTCGTCGGCCGGCGCCAACTCCCGGGCGCACCACTGCGCGACGGCCACGTCGTACTCGGCGATGTCGGCGAACGCCCGCGCCGCCAGCGCACGACGCTGGGCCAGTGTGAAGCCACCCTCGCTGAGCGCGTCGACCAGCGCCGGGTAACCGGCCGGGTCGGTGAGCACGGCGACCGAGGCGTGGTTCTTGGCGGCGGCCCGCACCATCGCGGGGCCACCGATGTCGATCTGCTCCACGCACTCCTCGACGCCGGCGCCGGAGGCGACTGTCGCCTGGAACGGGTAGAGGTTGGAGACCAGCAGGTCGAACGCCGCCACGCCCAACTCGTCGAGCTGCGTGACGTGCGTGTCCTTGCGCAGGTCCGCGAGGAGACCCGCGTGCACCTTCGGGTGCAGGGTCTTCACCCGGCCGTCGAGCACCTCGGGAAACCCGGTCACCGTCTCCACCGGCGTCACCGGCACCCCGGCGGCGGCGATGGTGCCCGCGGTGCTGCCGGTGGAGACGATCTCCACGCCGGCCGCGTGCAGGGCCTGAGCCAGCTCGACCAGCCCGGTCTTGTCGTAGACGCTGACCAGCGCCCGCCTGATCGGGCGGCGCCCGTCCTGAGTGGGACTCACGGAACCGTGACCTTCCTTCCGGTGATGGTCCAGCCTTCGCGGACCAGGCGACCGACCTGCTCGACGAGCTGGCGCCGCTCGGCTTCCTTGATGCGCTCGGTGAGCGTGTCCACGTCGTCGTCGTCCAGCACCGGCACCGCGACCTGCGCGACGATCGGCCCGGTGTCCATGCCGGCGTCGACGAAGAAGAGGGTGGCCCCGGTGAGCTTCACGCCGTAGGCGAGGGCGTCACGCGGGCCGTGGATGCCGGGAAACGCCGGCAGCAGCGTGTTGTGGGTGTTCAGGTAGCGGTCGCCGAAGGCGGCGAGAAAGTGCGGCCCGACCAACTTCAGGAAACCGGCCGAGATGACCAGGTCGGGTTGGTGCTTCGCGACGTGCGCGGTGAGCGCACGGTCCCAGGCCTCCCGGGTGTCGTGGTCGCGGACCCGCTCCACGAACGTCGGCACCCCCGCCGCCTCGGCCCGGTCCAGGCCCGCGATGCCGTCGCGGTCCGCGCCGACCGCGACGACCTGCGCGCCGTACGCGGGGTCGGCGGCGGCATCCAGCAGCGACTGAAGGTTGCTCCCGGAGCCGGAGATGAGGACGACGATGCGGGCGACAGACGCGGGCTCGGTCACCGGGTCACCCTATCGGCAGGTCAGGGATGCCCATCGGCTGGGCGGCGCGCCGTCATCACCAGCGACCACGTGCCTCGACCCGGTACGCTGCCGCTCGCTCGGGCTGAACGCCGCACCGGCCCACACACCGCCCCTGATCCGGCACAACGAAGCGGCCGACAAGGGCTGTTCACGTGCTTTGGGAAAGAATGTCCTCCGGCCGCATCACTGGGCATTGGGAGGACTGACCGCGATCATGGATGGAAACAAAGAGCACCAACTGACGGAACCCAGTTCAAGGAGCTTCTCGAATGCAGCCCGGTAACCCCGGTCAGGACCCGTACGGCCAGCAGCCCAACCAGGACCCGACCGCTCCCCAGCCGCCGGCCGCCCCGTACGGCCAGCAGCCCACCTCGGGACAGCCGTACGGCCAGCAGCCCAACCAGGACCCGTACGCCGCACCGCAGGCACCGTACGGTCAGCAGCCCACCTCGGGGCAGCCGTACGGCCAGCAGCCGCCGTACCAGGACCCGTACGCCCAGCAGCAGCCCCCGTACGGCGCCCCGACGTACCCGAACGCCGGGTACCCGCAGGCGCAGGGGCAGAACAACACCCTCGGCCTGGTGTCGATGATCCTCGGTATCGCGTCGATCCCGCTGGTCTGCTGCCTGTACCTGGGCATCCCGGTCGGCATCGCGGGCATCGTGACCGGTTATCTCGCCAAGCAGAAGGTGGCGCAGGGCCAGGCCAACAACGCCGGCCAGGCGAAGGCCGGTCTGATCTGCGGCGCGGTCGGCGTCGGGCTGGGCATCCTGCTGCTCATCCTGAGCGTCGTGGCGCAGGTCAACCTGCCCACCCAGCCCTGACGGGCTCGGATTCGACGGGGCGTTCCGGGTTCGCCCGGGGCGCCCCGCGCTCGTCTACTGTGCCGGCCTGCGGGTCAGCACGCGGGTGGCGGCGGCGCCCAGGAGCGCGCCGGCCGCGATGACACCGGCCGCCACCGCCCCGACCTGCCAACCCACCGGCCCGACCTGGGCCAGCCGACCGGCGCCGAGCGGCCCACCGGAGACCGCGGCGGCCGCACCGAGCACCACCCCGGCCACCGGCCCGGCCAACGCCGCCGGCGCCAGCAACTGGGCCCAGCGTCCGGCGGCCCGCTCCGGCCCGGCGAGTCGAGCCACCCGACGGGCGAGCAGCCAGCCGGCGACCATCCCGGCCAGCACCGGCACCGCGAGCAGCAGCGCGCCGAAGCCGTCCACCGGGCCGCGCGGCAGGCCAGCGAGCAGCGGCACGGCCGGCAGCGCGCCGACCGACACCTCGCTGGTGCGCACCGCGGTGTCGGTCCCGACCGCGAAGCCCGGCCCCAGCAGGTAACTGGTCGACCAGACCGCCGCGTTGGGCGCGTAGGCGACGCTGACCAGTGTGATGCCGGCCTGCCCGGCGACCCCGGTCCGGTACGCCCCGATCATGTCGGCCGCGTCGCCGCCGCCGGTGGCCACCGCCAGGCCGGCCGCGCCAGCGCCCGCGCCGAGCAGCAGCAGCCCGGCCACCAGACCGGTGCGCACACCGTCGCGCACCGGGCCGGGCAGCCCTGCGACGAGCAGCCGGGTCACGGCGGTGATCCGGACCGCGCCGACCAGCGCGGCGAGTGTGCCGACCACCGCGAACGTGGCGCCCGCCCGGATCAGCGACACCTCCGGCCCGCCGGTGCCGACCAGCACCGCCGCGAGCGCGCCGAGCAGCGCGTACGCGATGCCGACCGCAGCCGCGGCGAGCAGTGCCCGACGGGGCGAGCGGGTGTCGCGGGCGCCGATCGCCCGACTGACGTGCACGCCGGCACGGGTCAGCCGCCAGAGCGCGAGCACTGTCAGCGCGAGCGGGGCGAGCCCGAGCGGGCCGGACTCGGTGCGCAGGGGCACACCGTGCCCGAGCAGCCAGCCGGCCAGCGCGGTGCGCAGGGTGCCGGTCAGCGTGGTGGAGTCCGTGCCGAGCTGCACCAGGCCGAGCACGATGGCGACCGGCAGGTAGGACGTGAGCGCGGCCCAACAGGCGGCCACCCCGGCGGCGACGGGCAACGGCGCACGCCCGCGCGGCGACCCACCCGCGCGGGGCGCGGGCACCCGCCGGGCCGACGCGGCACGGTCGACCGGCCGGTCGTCGGCGCTCACACCGCCGGGACGGCTGGGACGATCAGGGGTGACGGGGGACATCAGCTCTACTCTGGCACGTCGCGCGGGCGGTGGCAGTCCGTTAACCCCTCCTAAGGACCGCGAGTTCACCGAACCGGCGTCCTGCCCACCCGGGCCGGTCTAGCCTCGGCCCAGAGGGGGCGCGAGTCGCCGCCACCCGGGACGGGTCCGCCGGCCGGCGTCCGGGCCGGCACGTCGCCCATGAGCGTTCGGAGGAAGTTGTGACGACGCCATACCCGCCTCCCCCGCCACCACCGGCGCAGGGACGCGACCGGACCACCCTCTGGGGCGTGCTGGGCATCGTGCTGGGGCTGATCTGCTGCGGCATCCTCGGCATCATCTTCGGCTACCTGTCCATCCGCGACGCCCGGCGGTACGGGCAGTCGCCGTTGCTCGGTTACCTCGCCATCGCGTTCGGCGTGATCAACATCATCGGCGGCGCGATCCTGCGGGCGACCGGCAACTACCCGTTCTGGAACAACGACTGACCGGCGGCGAGCACAGGTACGCCGAAGGGGGCCGACCGCGACCGGTCGACCCCCTTCGTGTTGCCTGACCGGCTCAGCTGCCGGACATGATCTCCCGCATCAGCTTCGCCGTCTCGGTCGGCGTCTTGCCGACCTTGACGCCGACCGCCTCCAGCGCCGCCTGCTTCGCCTCGGCGGTGCCGGCCGAGCCGGAGATGATCGCCCCGGCGTGACCCATGGTCTTGCCGGGAGGCGCGGTGAAGCCGGCGATGTAGCCGACCACCGGCTTGGTGACGTTCGCCTTGATGAACTCGGCGGCCCGCTCCTCGGCGTCGCCACCGATCTCACCGATCATGACGATGGCGTCCGTCTCCGGGTCGGCCTCGAACGCCGCGAGGGCGTCGATGTGGGTGGTCCCGATGATCGGGTCGCCGCCGATGCCGACGCAGGTGGAGAAGCCGATGTCGCGCAGCTCGTACATCATCTGGTAGGTCAGCGTGCCGCTCTTGCTGACCAGACCGATCCGGCCGGAGCCGGTGATGTCGGCCGGGATGATGCCGGCGTTGGACGCGCCCGGCGAGGCGATGCCCGGGCAGTTCGGCCCGATGATCCGGGTCCGCTCGCCCTGCGCCACGTTGTACGCCCAGAACGACGCGGTGTCGTGCACCGGGACGCCCTCGGTGATCACGACCGCCAACGGGATCGCGGCGTCGATCGCCTCGACCACGGCGGCCTTGGTGAACTGCGGCGGCACGAAGATGACGGTGACGTCGGCCCCGGTCTCGGCCATCGCGTCCGCCACGGACGCGAAGACCGGCAGCTCGGTGCCGTCGAAGTCGACAGTCTGGCCCGCCTTGCGCGGGTTGACGCCGCCCACCACGTTGGTGCCGGCGGCCAGCATCCGCCGGGTGTGCTTGGAACCCTCGGAACCGGTCATCCCCTGGACGATGACCTTCGAGTCCTTGGTCAGCCAGATAGCCATGATCAGACCCCCGCAGCTGCCAGCTCGGCGGCCCGCTCGGCCGCACCATCCATGGTGTCCACCCGCTGCACGAGCGGGTTGTTCGCGCTGTCCAGGATCGCCCGGCCAGCCTCGGCGTTGTTGCCGTCGAGCCGGACGACGAGCGGCTTGGTGACCCGCTCGCCGCGCTGCTCCAGCAGGGCCAGCGCCTGGATGATGCCGTTGGCGACCTCGTCGCAGGCGGTGATGCCGCCGAAGACGTTGACGAAGACGCTCTTCACGGCCGGGTCGGAGAGCACGATCTCCAGCCCGTTCGCCATCACCGCGGCGCTCGCGCCGCCGCCGATGTCGAGGAAGTTGGCCGGCTTGACGTTGCCGTGCCGCTCACCGGCGTACGCGACCACGTCGAGGGTCGACATGACCAGACCCGCACCGTTGCCGATGATGCCGACCTCGCCGTCGAGCTTGACGTAGTTGAGGTCCTTGGCCTTGGCGGCCTGCTCCAGCGGGTCCACAGCGGCCTGGTCGACCAGGGCCTCGTGGTCCGGGTGCCGGAACGCCGCGTTCTCGTCCAGGCTGATCTTGGCGTCGAGCAGCAGCATCCGACCGTCGCCGTTCTTGGCGAGCGGGTTGACCTCGACCAGGGTGGCGTCCTCGGCGACGAACGCCTGCCACAGGCCGACGGCGATCTCGACCACCTGGTCGGCGACAGCGGTCGGGAAGCCGGCAGCGGTCACGATCTCGCGGGCCTTGGCCTCGTCCACGCCCTTCACGGCGTCGATCGGGGCCTTCACGACCTTGTCGGGGGTGTCGGCGGCGACCTGCTCGATGTCCATGCCGCCGGCGACGCTGGCGATGCAGAGGAAGGTGCGGTTCGCCCGGTCGAGCAGGTACGAGAAGTAGTACTCCTCGGCCACGTCCGCGGTCACGGTGATCATGACCTTGTGGACGGTGTGACCCTTGATGTCCATGCCGAGGATGTCGGTGGCCCGAGCCACCGCCTCATCCGGGCCCTCGGCCAGCTTGACGCCGCCGGCCTTACCTCGGCCGCCGACCTTTACCTGCGCCTTGACGACCACACGGCCGCCGAGGCGTTCGGCGATCGCGCGGGCCTCTTCCGGGGTAGTGGCGACGCCGCCGGCCAGCACGGGCAAGCCGTGCCGCTCGAACAGGTCCCGCCCCTGGTACTCGTACAGGTCCACGATTGCGCGTCCCGTCCCGTCTCCGCGGCGCGCCGTCGCGCCGCCACCAGCGTTCAGAAAACAGTTTGACGCCTGTCATCAGTTGAAACAGGCCATTGGCCGCAGCCTAGCGAGGTCGGCACCGCCGGCAACCGAGCGGGTGCACGGTGTGCGGTAATGCACAACCGGACATCAGGTGTGGCCGGTTTCCGGTCATCACCCGGGTGACATCCACCGTCCGAGCGATGTTGTCCGGCTTGCGTAACCCTGCCGTGGGGGCGTCGTTGAGTCAGATGTCGGAGCGCTGAACAGCGCAATGACGGGAGACGGCCGATGCCCTGTCGGTCGAGGGGTGGCGGCGGGGCATCGTGCATAGAGGGGCCGGACGTGTGAGGGGTGCGTCCGGCCCCTCCCCCGTGCCCAGATCCGGTCGCCTGGCGTGTTTCTCAGGAAACCGGCTGGGCCACGTTCTGCCGGACCCAGTCGACAATCGCCTGAGTGGTGGCGCCCGGCGTGAAGATCTTCGCCACGCCCAGCTTCTCCAACTCGGGAATGTCGCCGTTCGGAATGATGCCGCCGCCGAACACGACGATGTCGCGGGCGTCCCGCTCAGCGAGCAGTTCCAGCACCCGCCGGAAGAGCGTCATGTGCGCGCCGGAGAGCACGGACAGGCCGACCGCGTCGGCGTCCTCCTGGATGGCGGTTTCCACGATCTGCTCGGGAGTCTGGTGCAGGCCGGTGTAGACGACCTCCATCCCGGCGTCCCGCAGGGCGCGCGCGACGACCTTCGCGCCTCGGTCGTGGCCGTCCAGGCCAGGCTTCGCGACGACGACCCGGATACGAGAGCTCATCAGCGCACACCTTTCACCGGCTTGACCGCCTTCACCTTAACGAACGGTAACCCGGCGGGCCCGGCCCGGGAAATCCGGGCTCCGTCACCGGCCGTTACCCGGCGCAGCCGCCCGGCAACCCCGGGTGCTCAGGCCGCGAACCTCCCGCCACCTCCTGGACAGTGCCGTCGACACGATCCCGGCGCGGTGCGGAGTCAAGCCGGACGAGTCCGCCGGAACGGTCACGCTCGGCGACGAACGGGCAGCGACGGGGGCACCGTTCGGCGTCGCGATGCATGACAATCATGGACGCAAACGGACAGATCGACACGCCAATTTCTCGCTCTAGCTTGTGACTCGCCTGGCGAATGGCTAACGTGTCCACGGTTGTCATCAGGTCCATGGACGGGTGACGACGCGGTCAGCGGACGTTCACTGGAACTTCAGAGGACGCCCACCGGCCGCTTCGGAACCCCGACAACGGAGGGTGTGCGTGCGCCAGCGCCTGTCGTCTGAGCCCGATCGATATCGCGGTCGCCGCCGCGTACCCACCCCACCCCGCAGCCGTTACGCCGCTGTCGTCACCACCGCGTTCGTCGGTGCCGGCATCGTGGCCCTCGGCGCAAGCGCCCTGCCGGACGCCAAGGACGTCAGCCCGTCGGTCCTCGACGAGCTCAAGCAGGCGTCGGTCACCAGCCAGGATGCCGCTGCCCGTTCGGAGAACGCCGACCGCGCCTCCCGGGACAGCCGCAAGGAGGACAGCGCCGAGCCCGAGGTCTGGCTGCTGCCGCTGCAGGGCTACGACTTCAACTCCCCGTACGGGATGCGCTGGGGCAAGCTGCACACCGGCGTCGACCTGGTCGCCGCCGAGGGCACTCCCTATGTGGCGATCCACGATGGCCTGGTCACCAAGGCCGGCTGGTTCGGCGGGTACGGCAACGCGGTGATCGTCCAGCACGCCGACGGCAGCGAGGCCATCTACGGCCACTCCTCCGCGGTCAGCGTGAAGGAAGGCCAGCAGGTCAAGGCGGGCGACCAGCTCGGCCTGGTGGGTCAGACCGGCCACGCGTACGGCACCCACCTGCACCTGGAGATCCATGTCAAGGGGCAGCCGAAGGACCCGGTGCCGTTCCTCCAGGAGCGTGGAGTGGACATCAAGCTGCAAGTCGAGGCAATTTACAGCGAGGTAGCCGCCTCCTGACGCTTCGTCACGACCGTTGACCGCCCGGATCTGTCGATCCGGGCGGTTTTTCGTGCGGCGGCTCTGGCTGATGTATCCCGGGTCACAGCGGCGATTGTGACCGACAACACGGGCAAACATGATCACTTTTCCGGAAGTAGCGCACCAGAGCGGGTCATATCCGGGCAGCCGGCCGTCCGTTGGTGCTCCGACCGTTCGGTCCCCGCGCCTGCCGCAACTCGGCCCGACACCAGTATTTCGAGGTCAAGTGCCCCTCGACTGTGAAGGTCCGCCGTGCAGGAAGACAGCCCCGTCCAGAACGAGAACACCCCCGACACCAGCCAGACCGCGCAGCCGCGGCGCACCGGCCGACGGAACCGCCTCATCGTGCTCGGGGCCGCCGCCCTGGTAGCCCTCGGCCTCGGTGGGGTCGCCGTCGCCACCAGCGGCACCGACCACCCGGCACCCGCCGCCGTCTCCCTCGACACCCAGTCCCGGGCCGAGGCCGCGGGCCGGGCCGACCGCTCGGTACGCGAGTCGAGCGCGCCGGCCACCCCCTCGATCAGCCCGACGCCGAGCCCGTCCGCGGTCAGCGCCAGCCCGACCCCCACCAGGACGGCCGTCGCGAAGGCCAAGCCGAAGCCGAAGAAGACCACCAAGCCCGCGCCTGCCTGGGTCAACCCGATGCCGGGAGCAGCCGTCACCTCCTGCTACGGGCAGCGCTGGGGCACCCTGCACGCCGGTATCGACCTGGCGCTGCCCTCCGGTACGCCGATCCGCGCCGCCGCCGCGGGCACCGTGACCCAGGCCGGCGACGCCTCCGACGGGTACGGCAACTCCGTCTTCGTCGACCACGGCAACGGCTACCTGACCCACTACGCCCACCAGAGCCGCATCGCGGTCACGGTCGGGCAGGCGGTCAAGGCCGGCCAGGTCATCGGCTACGAGGGCGCCACCGGCGACGCCACCGGCCCGCACCTGCACTTCGAGGTGCACCAGGGCATGTGGAACCAGATCGATCCGGCCCCGTTCATGCGGGCGCGCGGCGTCGACCTGGGCTGCTGACGCCTGCACGTCTCCGGAACAACATCAGGGAAAGAGTGGCCTCAGACAGCGCTGAGACCACTCTTTCCCTGATCTGGTGCGATCTCCGGCGTGCCGGGTCAGAGCTTGTCGACCGGGGCGTGCCGAAGCACCAGCCACATGGTCTGGTCGCCGAAGTCGATCTGCGCGCGGGCACCCGGGCCGTGGCCCTCGACGGCGAGCACCCGGCCCAGCCCGTACCGCTGGTGATTGACCCGGTCGCCCGCTGACACCTTCGGCCCCTGCGGCAGCTCGCTGGCCGTGGTCAGCCGGCTGGCGTCCACGCCGAGCCGCTGGGCCAGCTGCGCCGCCTTCGGCGTGCCACCGGTGAAGGTGCCACGGCCGCCGGGCGCGCGGTCCGCACGGCCGCCGACGCCGCCGCCCCCGCCGGCCCACGAGGTGTACGACCCCTCGGTGCGCTCCCAGTGCACCAACTCGGTCGGCAACTCCTCCAGGAAGCGCGACGGCGGGTTGTAGGACGGCTGCCCCCAGGCCGAGCGGGTCACCGCCCGGGAGAGGTAGAGCCGCTGCCGAGCGCGGGTGATGCCGACGTACGCCAGCCGGCGCTCCTCCTCCAGCTCGCGGGTGTCGCCGAGCGAGCGCAGGTGCGGGAAGACGCCGTCCTCCAACCCGGTCAGGAAGACCACCGGGAACTCGAGCCCCTTGGCGGTGTGCAACGTCATCAGGGTGACCACGCCCTGGTGGTCGGGGTCGTCGGAGGGGATCTGGTCGGCGTCGGCGACCAGCGCCACCTGCTCCAGGAAGCCGGCCAGGGTGGCCCGCTCCCCGTCGGCGCCGAGCGCCTCGATCCGCTCGGTGTACTCGCGGGCGACGCTGACCAGTTCCTGGAGGTTGTCCACCCGACCGGCGTCCTGCGGGTCCAGGCTCTCCTCCAGCTCGGTGAGGTAACCGGAGCGGGTCAGCAGCGCCTCCAGCACCTCCTCGGGGGTGCCGGTCTCGGCCAGCTCACGGGCGCCGTCGAGCAGCGCCACGAAGTCGGCGATGCCGTTCGCCGCCCGGCTGGAGATGCCCGGCGCCTCCCGGGCCCGGCGCAGGGCCGCGCCGAAGGAGATCCGATCACGGCTGGAGAGCGCCTCGACACACGCCTCGGCCCGGTCGCCGATCCCCCGGCGCGGGGTGTTGAGCACCCGCCGCAGGCTCACCGTGTCGTCGTCGTTGACCACCGAACGCAGGTACGCCAGGGCGTCGCGGACCTCCTTGCGCTCGTAGAAGCGCACCCCGCCGACCACCTTGTAGGGCAGGCCGACGCGGATGAACACCTCCTCGAAGACGCGGGACTGGGCGTTGGTGCGGTAGAAGACCGCCACGTCGCCGGGGCGGGTCTCGTCGGCGTCGACCAACCGGTCGATCTCGCGGGCCACCCAGTCGGCCTCGGCGTGCTCGGTGTCGGCCACGTACCCGACGATCTGCTCGCCGGCGCCGGCCTCGCTCCACAGCCGTTTGGGTTTGCGGGAGGTGTTGCGGTCGATCACCGCGTTGGCCGCGTTGAGAATCGTCTGGGTGGAGCGGTAGTTCTGCTCCAGCAGGATCGTCCGGGCGTCGGTGAAGTCCCGTTCGAACTCCAGGATGTTGCGGATCGTCGCACCCCGGAACGCGTAGATCGACTGGTCGGCGTCGCCGACCACGCACAGCTCGGCGGGCGCCAACCCGTCGGTGCCGGAGACCAGCTCCTTGATCAGGACGTACTGGGCGTGGTTGGTGTCCTGGTACTCGTCCACCAGCACGTGCCGGAACCGCCGCCGGTAGCTCTCCGCGACGTGCGGGTGGGACTGGAGCAGGTGCACCGTGGTCATGATCAGGTCGTCGAAGTCCAGGGCGTGCGCCTCACGCAACCGGCGCTGGTAGAGCGTGTACGCCTCGGCCAGTGCCCGCTCGTTGGGGCCGGTGGCCCGCGCCGCGAACTGCTCCGGGTCGACCAGCTCGTTCTTGAGGTTGGAGACCTGGGCGGCGAGCCCTCGCGCCGGGTAGCGCTTCGGGTCGAGATCCAGCTCGCGGGTCACCAACTGCATCAGCCGGCGGGAGTCGTCCGCGTCGTAGATCGAGAACGTCGACTTGAGGCCGGCGTGCTCGTGCTCGGCGCGCAGGATCCGCACGCAGGCCGAGTGGAACGTCGACACCCACATCAGGCGGGCCCGGGGGCCCACCAGCGCGGCGACGCGCTCCTTCATCTCGCCGGCGGCCTTGTTGGTGAAGGTGATCGCGATGATCTCACCGGGGTGCACGTCCCGAGCGGCGAGCAGGTAGGCGATCCGGTGCGTGAGCACCCGGGTCTTGCCGGACCCGGCGCCGGCCACGATCAGCAGCGGCGAGCCGGCATGACTGACGGCGTCGCGCTGCGGCCCGTTCAGCCCGTCGAGGAGCTGCTGCGGATCGAGACGCGCGGCGGCCGCCCCGGGTCGGTGCGGGCGGGCCGGCGCGGACTCCGGCGCAGGCGGGGACGCGGGGATGTCGAAGAGAGGATGCATCGCCCGACAAGTCTATGCCGCCGGCCCGACACTGTGCCTTCGGCGCTCAGCGGCTCGTGCCCGACACCGCGCACCACCACCGGGTGCGCCCACCGTCGGGAAAGCTGCCCTTCTCGACCCGGATTGCTTGCGCACCGGGCAACGACGTGGGCATACTCGACGGCGTGATCGCTGCGCGCTACTACTTTTACTATGGCACCGGGAGTCCGGCTGTCGTAGGTCGCGCCTGATCGATTCAGACCTGTTAAAGCCCCGGGCTCCTGGAGTCCGGGGCTTTTTCCGTCCCAGGTTCCGGGCACCGGGCACCACACTGCGAGAGGTACCCGATGATGACAGACGTGATGGAGCAGAGCGGCGGCCCGACCCGACCGGGGCAGCCCGCAGCGCAGGGCGCTGGGCCGGTGGCGGCCACACCGCCGACGGGTGGGCACACCGAGCCGGCCGAGCAGCAGACCGGCACCGAGGAGCCGTCCGCCTCCGCGCGGATCGTGCAGATCAGGGAACGGATCGACGAGATCGACAACGCGTTGATCACGCTCTGGCAGGAGCGGGCCGCGTTGTCCCAGGAGGTCGGGGCGACCCGGATGGCGTCCGGCGGGACCCGCCTGGTGCTCTCCCGGGAACGGGAGATCCTGGAGCGGTTCCGGGTCGCGCTCGGTGCCGACGGCACCCAGCTGGCTCTGCTGCTGCTCCGCGCCGGCCGCGGCCCGCTGTGAGCCGCACCGGCCGGCGGTCGGGTCAGCCGACGCACTGACGGCCGCGTGCAGCACTCGTCCAGGGGTCACTGACAGACGAAACCGCCTGCCGTCGTCGCGGTGACGGCGGCAGGCGGTTTCGGTGACTCACACCTCGTGGGTGGCGACGATCTCGCGCTTCTCGGCGAAGTGGCAGGCGCTCGGGTGGTCCGAGCCCGACCGGGTCTCCAGCAGCGGGACCTGCTCGGCGCAGACGTCCTGCGCCTTCCAGCAGCGGGTCCGGAACCGGCAGCCCGAGGGCGGGCTGATCGGCGACGGCACGTCACCCGTGAGCCGGATGATCGTCTTGTTGTGCCGCTGCGTCGGGTCCGGCACCGGCACCGCGGAGAGCAGAGCCTGGGTGTACGGGTGGGTCGGCCGCTCGTAGATCTCGTCCTCGGTGCCGATCTCCACGATCTTGCCGAGGTACATCACCGCGACCCGGTCCGAGAGGTGGCGGACCACCGACAGGTCGTGCGCGATGAAGACGTACGACAGCCCGAACTCGCCCTGCAGCTGCTCCAGCAGGTTCATGACCTGGGCCTGGATGGAGACGTCGAGCGCCGACACCGGCTCGTCGCAGACGATGATCTCGGGCCGCAGCGCGAGCGCACGGGCGATGCCGATGCGCTGACGCTGACCGCCGGAGAACTGGTGCGGGTACCGGTTGATGTGCTCGGGGTTGAGCCCGACCAGGTCGAGCAGCTCCCTGACCTTGGCCCGGCGGCTGCCCTTCGGCGCCACCTCCGGGTGGATCTCGAACGGCTCACCGAGCAGGTCACCGACGGTCATCCGCGGGTTCAGCGAGGTGTACGGGTCCTGCATGACCAGCTGGATCTGCCGGCGCAGGCGCCGCAGCGCACCACCGGAGAGCTTGGAGATGTCCTGACCCTTGTAGAGGACGCTGCCTTCGGTCGGCTTCTCCAGGTTCATCAGCACCCGGGCGAGCGTCGACTTGCCGCAGCCGGACTCGCCGACCACGCCGAGCGTCTCGCCGGCGCGCAGATCGAAGGAGACCCCGTCGACCGCCTTGACCTGACCGACGGTCTTCTTGAACACCACACCCTGCGTCACGGGGTAGTGCTTGACCAGGTCACGGACCTCGAGGATGTTCTCAGACACGGTTCACCAGCTCCTCGGCGAAGTGGCAGGCGCTGGCCCGGGCATTGCCCACCTGCAGCAGCGGCGGGACCTTTTCCCGACACACCGGCTGAGCCATGGGGCAGCGCGGGTTGAACGGGCAGCCCGGCGGGATGTTCATCAGGTTCGGCGGGAGGCCCTTGATCGTCCGGAGCTGCTGCCCCTTCTCGTCCATCCGCGGGATCGAGTCGATCAGACCCATCGTGTACGGGTGCGCCGGCTTGGCGTACAGGTCGTACACGTCCGCTTCCTCGACGATCCGGCCCGCGTACATGACCGCGATCCGGTCCGCGACGTCGGCGACCACGCCGAGGTCGTGGGTGATCAGGATCATGCCCATCTGCCGCTCACGCTGGAGCTCGGCCAGCAGGTCCATGATCTGGGCCTGCACGGTCACGTCGAGAGCGGTGGTCGGCTCGTCCGCGATCAGCACCTCCGGGTCGAGCGCCAGCGACATCGCGATCATCGCGCGCTGCCGCATACCGCCGGAGAACTGGTGCGGGTAGTTGTTGAACCGACCCTTGGCGTTCGGGATCTTGACCTGGTCGAGCATGTCGATCGCGCGCTTCTTGGCCTCCGCGCGACCCATGCCCCGCCGGACCCGGAACTGCTCGGCGATCTGGAACCCGACGGTGAAGACGGGGTTCAGCGCGGAGAGCGCGTCCTGGAAGATCATCGCGATGCCCTCGCCGCGGATGCGGCGGCGCTCCTCGTCGGACATGCGCAGCATGTCCTTGCCGTGGAAGCGGACCTGCCCACCGGTCACGAAGCCCGGCGGCGTGTCGAGGATGCCCATGATGGTCTGCGCCGTGACGCTCTTACCGGAGCCGGACTCGCCGAGCACGGCGAGGGTCTCCCCCGCGTCGACGTGGTACGTGACCCCGTTGATGACCTTTGCGACGCCGTCCCGGGTACGGAACTCCACCCGCAGGTCGTCGACCTCGAGCAGCCGGCCGGAGGGACGCCCGGAGCCGCCGGATCCCGGCGCTGACTGCTCGGACACGAGAATGTCGGACAACTGGATCTCCCCTAGCGGAGTTTCGGATCGAGGGCCTCGCGGACCGACTCACCGAGCATCACGAAGCTCAGCACTGCGGTGACGAGGAACGCGGCGGGGAAGAACACCAGCCCCGGCGCGACCCGGACGAACTGCTGCCCATCACTGATCATGATGCCCCAGGACACCACCGGCGACTTCAGACCGACGCCCAGGAACGACAGCGTGGCCTCGGCGCCGATGAACGAGCCGACCATGATCGTGCCGTAGACCAGCAGCGGGGCCAGGCAGTTCGGCAGCAGGTGCTTGAGGATGATCCGGCCGGTGCCGGCACCCAGTGCGCGGGCCGCCACGATGTAGTCGGCCTCCTTGGTGGCGAGCACCGAGGAGCGCATCAGCCGCATCACGACCGGCCAGCTCAGCACGATCAGCGACGCGATCACCAGGCCCATGATCTGGGCCTTGCTGTTGCCGGAGCCCGACCCGTTGAACGTGGTCAGGATGACGATCGCGCCGAGCACGAAGGGCAGACCGAAGAAGACGTCGGCGATCCGGCTCAGCAGCGCGTCCACCCAACCACCGCGGTAGCCGGAGATGATGCCCATCGTTCCGCCGATGAGCAGGGTGCCCAGCACGGAGAGCACGGCGACCACGACGGAAGCCCGTGCGCCGTAGATGACCCGGGCGTAGACGTCACGGCCCTGCACGTCGTAGCCGAACCAGCCATTGGCGGACGGCTTGTCGAGGCTGCGGGACAGCGAACCGTTGACCGCGTCGCCCGGGGCGAAGAGCGCCGGGAAGGCCGCCATCAGCAGGAAGATCAGGATCAGCGTGGCCGAGATCCAGAACAGCGGCTTGCGCCGCAGGTCACGCCAGGCGTCGGCGAGCAGGCCGCGCGGCTTCTCGTTGCTCTGCGGCTGACCCGCGGTGGCGGGGGCGGCGGAGTCGGTCGGGTGTGCGCCAGGGGTGCTGACGATCGATGCGGTACTCGGGTCACTCATAACGGATCCTCGGGTCCAGGGCGGCGTAGAGCAGGTCAACCAGCAGGTTCATCACGAGATAGACCAGCACCAGGACGACCACGATTCCTACCACCGTGGCGCTTTCCTTGGTGATGATCGCCCGGAAGACCTGGCGGCCGATTCCGTTGATGCCGAAGATTCCCTCGGTGACGATCGCGCCACCCATCAGGGCACCGAGGTCGGTGCCGAGCAGGGTCACCACCGGGATGAGCGAGTTGCGCAGCAGGTGCACGCCCACCACTCGGCGCATCGGAAGGCCCTTGGCGATCGCGGTACGCACGTAGTCCGCGCGACGGTTCTCCGCGATGCTCGTTCGAGCCACCCGGGCGATGTACGCCACCGACGCGCTACCGAGCACGAAGCCCGGCACGATCAGCTCGGACCACCGCATCTCCGAGGAGACGGTCGGCTTGATGATGCCCCACTGCACACCCAGCAGCCACTGCAGCACGAAGCCGACCACGAAGACCGGCAGCGCGATCAGGAAGAGGGTGGAGACCAGGACCAGGTTGTCCAGGAAGCCGTTACGCCGCAGGCCGCTCAGCACGCCGGCACCGAGGCCGATGATCGCCTCGATGGCGAGCGCCACGAGCGCCAGCTTCAGCGTGTTCGGGTACGAGGTCATGATGATGTCGCTGATCTCGCGCTGCGAGAAGGTCTGACCGAAATCGCCCTGGAGCAGGTTCTTCATGTAGCTGCCGTACTGCACGAAGACGTTCTGGTCGAGGTGGTACTTCTCGGTCATGAAGGCGATGTACTGGTCCGGGCAGCGGCGCTCACCGCACTTGCCGGCGAACGGGTCACCGGGGACGGCCCAGACGAGCCAGTAGATCAGGAACGTCGTACCGATGAAGACCGGCACGAGTTGGAGCAGCCGTCTCAACAGATAACGGCCCATGGGGTGGTCCTCCAGACAGGGGGCGCGTCGGACGGCCGACACGGTGGTGACAACGTGCGAGTGGAGCGTTGTAACACCCACTCGCGGAACGGCCCCGGGTCGGGCTCACCGGATGTGGCGAGCCCGACCCGGGGTCAGACCGTTCGGATCAGAGCTCGACCGAGGTGATGTCGATCTCGCCGACGTTGTTCAGCTCGAGCTTCTTGATCTTCTCCGAGTGGCCGGACTGCTGGCCGTAGAAGTAGACCGGGATGCTCGGGACGTCCTGGTCGACCTTCTCGACGGCCTTGGCGAACGCCTCGTGCGAGGCCTCCAGGCTCGGCGCGCCGCTGGCCTGCTTGGCCAGCGCGTCGACCTCGGGGTTGCTGTACAGACCGTCGTTGGAGGAGCCGTTGGTGACGAACAGGGGGTTCACCCAGTTCTCCACGTCCGGGTAGTCCTGCTGCCAGGCAGCGCGGTACGGGCCCTTCATGGTGTGGGCGTTGATGTTCTGGCGGAAGACCGCGAAGGTCGGCACGCCCTCAGCCCGAGCGTTGATGTTGAGGTTGGTCTTGATCTGCTGCGCGACGGCGTCCATCCAGTCCTTGTGGGCGGAGTCCGCGTTGTAGTAGAAGACCATCTCACCGGTGAAGCCACCGGCCTCGGCGAGCAGCGTCTTGGCCGTCTCCGGGTCGAACTTGCAGGCGGTGCAGTTGCCCGGCTTGGCGCCCGGGGTCAGCGGGTTCGCCCAGCTGTCGGCCGGCTTGCGGGTGCCGAAGAAGATCTTGTCCGAGATCTCCTGCCGGTTGACCGCCAGCGACACGGCACGACGCAGCTTCGGGTTCTGGAAGCGCTTGTCGTAGATCGGGAACGCGATGAACGCGGTCGACGGCGTGACGGTCGAGCGGCCCCGGTCACCGAGGTCGGTCTTCCACTTGTCACCGGCGAGCGCCGAGGTGGGGACAACCTCCATGAAGTCGAGGTTGTTCGCCAGCAGGTCGGCGTAGGCGGCGTTGTCGTCCTGGTACAGCTTGACGTCGACGTCCTTGATCTTCATCTTGTCGCGAAGATTGTAGTCGTCGAAGCGCGTCAGCTTGATGAGGGAGTTGTCCTCCCACGACACGAACTTCACCGGGCCGTTGGCGATCGGCTTGCGGCCGAACTCCTCGGGCTTCATGGTGAAGAACACGTCCGGCAGCGGCATGAAGGCGCTGTAGCCGAGCTTGGTCGGGAAGACCGCGGTCGGCGCCGACAGCGTGACCTCGAAGGTCTGCTCGTCGATGACCTTCAGGCCGGACATCTTGTCGGTCGACGGCGTCGGAGCCTTCTTCGGGCCGTCCGGGCCGTCCGGGTCCGTGGTGTAGGTCTGGTCGAAGCCCGCGATGTCGGCGAAGAAGGTGCCGTTCTGCGCGCCGTTCGGCGAGTAGGCGGCCCAGTTCCAGGCGTCGACGAAGTTCTTCGCCTTGACCTCGGTACCGTCGTGGAACTTGGTACCGGCCTTGATCTTGATCGTGAAGACCTTGGAGTCCGTGGTGTTGATGGACTCCGCCAGCGCGTTACGCGGGGCCCCACCGTCGTTCGGGTACTCGACCAGGCCGGTCCACAGCCAGTCGACGATCTTCCCGCCGCCGGTCTCCGTGGTGTTCGACGGGACCAGCGGGTTCTCCGGCTGGACGCCGTGCACAACGATCGAGCCGTCCGCGCTGGCGGCAGTATCGCCGTCGCCGCCGCTCGAGCAACCGCTCGCGACAAGCGCGGCAGCCGCGCTGAGCGCGATGGCGCTCGTCGCCCGCTTCGAGACTCTCATTCCGAGGGGCCTCCTCTTTCTAACCAGGTTCCGTCGTGGGTTTCACGCACGTTTGGGGGTGACACCGCCCGACCACCCCGGGGCGCGGGTCGCCGGGACCACAGGGAAGTTGGGGACACCCCTGATGTTCCGATCCGCCGGGCTCCCTCACCAACGAGGCGCGACACGACGCAACCGACACAGCCACGGGCCGCCGTGATCGGCAGATTCGTGGTCGTGGGGCGTACGGAGTGCCACACACCGATGGTGAGGTGCTGCCACTGTGACACCCACTGGCCGCTTCCGTGAAGGTGCCGTTATCAAGCCGTTAGTTGCCCGCCACGTTGCCGATACTTGAAAAATGATCATAAAACGGTCGCCGCAGGCAGCGTTGAGCAGGAAATACGTTGCGCCGCCCGAACACGAGGCCTCAGCCCGTGCGCGTCCCCGAGGTCACCCGGGCCCGGTGGGACGTCCGTCACCACTCACGTTTCGAGCCATCCGGATGAGGGTGCCCAGGACTACCCGGCCACGATCACCGGCTGGGTGGACGAGGGTGCGCCGGACGTTTCTCTGATCCTCGCCGCTGGCGACCCACGTCAGACGAGCCGGCGATCCGCCGCCCACCGGGAGAGCTCGTAACGGTTGGACATCTGGAGCTTGCGCAGCACGTTGGACACGTGCGTCTCCACCGTCTTGATGGAGATGAACAGCTCCTTGGCGATCTCCTTGTACGCGTACCCCCGGGCCAGCAGCCGCAGCACCTCCCGCTCACGGTTGGTGAGCTGGTCCAGCTCCGGGTCGGCCACCGGGGCGTCCGGCCGGGCCGCGAAGGCATCCAGCACGAACCCGGCCAGCCGTGGGCTGAACACCGCGTCGCCGTCGGCCACCCGACGGATCGCGGCAGCCAACTCGTCCGGGGAGATGGTCTTGGTGACGTACCCCCGGGCACCGGCACGGATCAGCCCGATCACGTCCTCCGCCGCGTCGGAGACGCTCAACGCCAGGAACTTGACCTGCGGATGGGTACGCCGCATCGCCTCCAGCACCGCGCGACCGCCACCGTCGGGCATGTGCACGTCGAGCAGGACCACGTCCGGGCCGACGGCGGCGATCCGGGTGACCGCCTCGGCCACCGTGCTCGCCTCGCCCACCACCTCGACGTGGGCGCCCAACTCCGCGCGCACCCCGGCCCGGAACATGGCGTGATCGTCCACCAGGAACACCCGCAGCCGCTCGGGGCGGGCATCCGCCGGGTCGAGGTGCTCGGTCGACTGCTCGGCCATGGTCATCTGTTCCTTTCCGCTGCGGACGAGTCCCGGGAGATCGGCAGGATCAACCGGACCTCGGTCCCCTCCCCCGGGCCGGACCGGATTTCGGCCCGTCCGCCGTGCCGCTTCATCCGCCCGATGATCGAGCCGCGTACGCCGTGCCGGTGGTCCTCCACGGTATCCGGATCGAAGCCCTTCCCCCGGTCCCGAACGAAGACGCTGACCTGATCCGGCTCCACCTCGGCGTAGAGCGACACGGTCTGCACGCCGGCGTGCCGGGCCGCGTTCACCAGAGCCTCGCGGGCGGCAGCCACCAGTGCCCCGACCTTCTCGTCGGTCTCCCGATCGCCGACCACCACCGTCTCCACGCTGATCGCGAAGGTGTCCTCGACCTCGGCCGCGGCCTGCTCCAGGGCGGCGGCGAAGCGCTCGCTCGGCGAGGCGGTGGGCTTGTAGAGCCAGTTGCGCAGCGAACGCTCCTGCCCTCGGGCCAGCCGCTGCACGGTCTTCACGTCACCGGCGTTGCGCTGGATCAGGGCCAACGTGTGCAGCACCTGGTCGTGCACCATGGCGGCCAACTCGGCCCGCTCCTGCTCGCGGATGCGCCCCTCGCGCTCCGAGCGGAGCTGGCTGTACGTCCGCCAGAGCACCGGCGCGGCGACCACGCCGACGCCCGCCAACCCGACCAGCGCGAAGATCACGCCGTTGATCACCGCGTCGAAGTTCTGTGCCGGCGAGTAGACGGCCGCGACACCGATGATGCCGACCGCGACCAGCACTCCACCGCCGATGAACCGGAGCACGAAGGCCCGGCGGTCGCTCTCCTCGACGACCGCGCCGAGCCAGGGCACCGGCATCGCGTCGCCCCACTGCCGCCGCCGCTCGGGCGCGGACTGGTGCCAGATGACGCCGGCGCCGACCGCGATGATCGCCACCAACCAGCCGGCGGTGCCCGCCGCGCCCACCGAGTCGAAGACCATCACCTGGATCAGCAGGACACCGAGCCCGATCCCCACGAACGGCAGGAGTTGGGCGACATCCCGCCGGGGCGGCACCGCTGTGTCACCGGGACGCAGCGGCACCACCGCCCAGAAGGCCGCGTAGAGCAGCAGACCGAGCCCGCTCAGCCCGAGCAGGACCATGAACGCGACGCGCACCCGCAACACCGAGATGCCGAGGTGGTCGGCGATACCGGCGGCGACGCCGGCGGCCATCCGGTGCTCGGGGGCGCGGTAGAGCCGCGGGGGTGGGGTCACGGTGCTGCTGATCGGAGGCTCCCTGGTCACGGTGGCGGACAGGTCGAGGTCGGTGACTCGATCGTCACACGCTGCGGCGTCGGTGACCACGGGGACGCCCCCGACATTCCGGCCGCCGGATCTCAGGGTGGGGTCAGGGTCGGGTCCTGAGGTCGTTCGGGTGCGCCGGGCAGCAGGATCGAAGCATGACCGAGGAAGCTGCCCCGCCGCCCCGATCGGGGTCGGCACAGTCGGGCGGTTCAGCACCGCCCCCGCCCGCCACCACGCCCACCGAATGGACCGAGCCCCGCACGTTCGGTCCGCACGCTGGCACCGACGCGCCCGCCGACACCGCACCCGGCGATCCGGCCGACGGCTACGCGCCGCCCGCTGCGGGCTACGGCCCAGGCCCGGGGTTCGCGGCGGGCACCGGCTACGGTCCGGGCGGCACGCCACCCGGTGGTCCCGGACCGTCCGCACCGCCACCGCCGCTGGGCGGCACCAGCTTCACCTCACGGTACGGGCTGGTCCGACCGCGCGACGGGCGGTATCTGGCCGGGGTCTGCGCGGCCATCGGGCGCGCCACCAACACCGATCCGGTGCTCTGGCGGGTGCTGCTCGCGGTGCTCGGCTTCTTCGGGGGCATCGGCATTCTGGTGTACGTCGCCGCCTGGCTGATCATCCCGAACGAGGGCGACACCGCGTCCCCTGTCGAATCCATGCTCGGCCGCGGTCGCTCCAGCATGTCGCCGGTGACCGTGATCGTCCTGGGCATCCTGGTCGCGGCCAGCTTCGCGTACATCGTCACCGACGCCTTCCGCGCGGTGCTGCTCGGCGCGGCCATCCTGGTCGCCGGCGCGCTCCTGCTCAACCGGGACGGCCGCAACCCACGGCCCGGCACCCCGGGCGGTCCGCCACCGGCCGGCAACCCGGCCGGCCCGGTCGTCCCACCGGTGGCCTGGCCCGCACCGTCGTACGGCGCGGCGTCGTCGACCGGCCCGGCGGTGACGCCGCCGATGTTCGGCACCGGTCCGGGGTACGCCACCGCGACCACGGGGGCGACGCCCACCGCCACCATCCCGGGGTACGACACGCCGCCGACCAGCGGCCCGCAGCCGGCCACCGCGACGCAGCAGGTGTCCGGGATGGGTCCGGTGTCCGGGCAACCGGCCGGCACGACGGCTGCCCAGCCCGGCTGGCCGAGCACCGCCATGCCCAGCTCCGGTTGGCCGTCGCCACCGGTGAGCAGCGCACCCGCTGCCCCGGCCGGCTACCCGACCGCCCCGCCGCCCTCCGGTTACCGCCCGCCGTTCGCCCCGCACGGTCCGTACGCTTCGCCGACCCCGGCCGCGCCGCCTCCGCCCAAGCCACCGAAGCCGCCGAAGCGCCCGAAGGAGCGGTCACCACTCGGCGCGGTGACCTTCTCGCTGATCTTCCTGGTGCTCGGTCTGGTCGCCCTGCTCGACCTGCTGGACGTCTTCGCCATCAGCGCCTCGGCGTACTTCGCCGCCGCGTTGGCCACCATCGCGCTGGGTCTGCTGGTCGGCACCTGGTTCGGGCGGGCCCGCTGGCTCATCGCGCTCGGCCTGGTGACCGCCGCGGCGCTGGGCACGGCCACCGTCGCCGAGTCCTACGACCGGATCCGAGGGGTCGACGGCGCGGTGACCTGGGCGCCCACCGACTACCGCGACCTGGCGGACCGGTACGAGAACAGCTTCGGTGACGCCGTGCTCGACCTGCGCGGGATCGACTTCGCGAAACGGGAGAGCCAGGTGACGGTGGCCGTCAACTTCGGCCAGGCGACAGTGGTCGTGCCGCCGAACGTCGACGTCACGACGGTGGCCGACGTCAACGCGGGTGACGCCACCGTCTTCGGCAACCGCTCCGGCGGCCTGGACGGCCGTCTGCGGGAATCCACCGACCTCGGCGCGGACGGGCCCGGTGGCGGGACCCTGCGCCTCTACATCCACGTCAACGCGGGCAACCTGGAGGTGACCCGGTGAAGGCTCACCGCACGGATCTGGTGTCGTTCGCCTTCGGGCTCGTGTTCCTGGCGCTGTCCGCCTGGTGGCTGCTCGCCCAACTGCTCGGGCTGGCGCTGCCGCCGGTCGGCTGGTTCCTGGCCGGCGCACTCATCCTGATCGGGGTCTTCGGGCTGGTCGGCGCGCTGCGCTCGGGTCGACCGAGCCAGCCGGAGCCGACCGCCGGGGTCGCCGAGGCCGTCGTGCCCGTTTCCGGCACGTCGGTCTCCGGTGCGCCCAGCTCCGGTGCGCCCGCGCCGGTCTCCGGTGCCGCCACGTCGACATCCGGTGCGGCCCTGCCGGTCTGGGAGGCCGAACGCTCCACCTGGGACACCCCCTCCCCGGACCCGACGCGCATCTCGGACCCGACGTTCGCCTCGGACCGGTCGCTGGAGACGCCGACCGCCGAGGTGCGGGCGGAGGATGCGCCGATCACCGATGTGATCCACCCGGCCTGGCTGGCACATCCGCCGTCGGAGCCGCCGACCGAGCCGATCCCCGGCCGGTCCGGCGGCGCGGACGAGGAGCCGACTCTCGGGGTCCTCGCCCGCCCGGGGACGTCCGACGGGGACGAGCCGACCCGGTCCGACCAACCGGTCGCGGCCGGCGGTGACCACCCGGGCACGGCCGCCGCCGACGATACGGCAGCCAGCGGCGGCGACCAGACCCGCGACGAGCGGGAGGGTCCGCGCCGGGAAGTCTGACCCCGGGCGCCTGACCCGCGTCGGTCCACCACAGCCGCACGGCGGTGGGACCGGCGCGGACGGGCGCATATGCTGGCCGGTGGAGATCTCGCCTCCGCCGGCCGGCCCGTCCCGCCCATGGCGGTCCCGCCGCGATTCCCGTCTCTACCCCCGTCAGGAGCCCGCCCGACATGACCCAGTCCCCCGCCGTGCGTACCACCGGCCGGTCCGGTCCGGTCCGCATCGGCGAGCGAGCCGCCCGTACCCTCGTCGCCGAGCTGGCCCGGATCAACGACGCCAAGGCCGCCCTGCTGGTCGGGGTGCACCCGGCCTCCGCGGTGCTGGCCGCGGCGATCGAGGCGCTGCTCCCCGGTGACCGGCTCACCGTGGTGCCCACCGAGCCGTTCGGCGCCGCCGCGCTGCGCGAGCACGTCACCGCCCAGGGCCGCTGGGTCGCCGACCGGGTGAACGTCGTCGACTCGCTGGCCGAAGCCGAGCCCGCCGCGGTCGTCATCGCCGGTGAGGTGTTCACCGGCACCGCCGAGGCGACCCGCGGCGGCGTCGAAGGGCTGGCCAAGTACCTGACCGACGGGGCGGTGCTGAGCGTGGCGACAGTCGCCACGCCCGGCCGGACCGAGGGCGCCGCCGCCGAGCTGGCCCGACAGGACGCCCTCTATGGCGTCGGCGCCGACCTGGTGCTGCGCAACACGCCACCGGTACGGGTCTACCGACTGCGGTTCACCCCGGCCAGCCCGGCCACCGCCGACAGCCTGGCCCCCGCGTACCGGCCGTCGAGTGTGCCGGTGACCCGGAGCATGCACATCGACTCCAACGGTGTGGCGGCGGCGGGCATCGCGCTGGGCCTCGCCGCGCTCACCCGGGTGGCGCGTCCGTCGTCCAAGCTGTGGCTGCTGCCGGCCCTGGCCGCCGGGCCGGTCGCCGCGTTCTTCCGGGACCCCGAGCGGGACGTGCCGGAGGACCCGAGCGCCGTGGTCGCCAGCGCGGACGGAAAGGTCCTGTCGGTTCAGCGGCTGCACGACGAGCGCTTCGGCGACGGCGAGTGGCTGCGAATCGCGGTGTTCCTGTCGGTGCTGGACGTGCACGTCAACCGCGCACCGGTCGCCGGCAAGGTGGTGGACTACTTCGTCGCCGACGGCGGCTTCGTCAACGCGATGAAGCCGGACGCCGAGCACAACGTCGCCGCGTACACCGTGCTGGACACCGCGCGCGGCACTGTGGTGGTCGCGCAGCGGACCGGGCTGATCGCTCGCCGGATCGTGCAGCGCGCGCCGATCGGCGCACTGCTGGCCAAGGGCGAGCGCTTCGGGCTGATCCGGTTCGGCTCCCGGACCGACGTCTACCTGCCCGCCGAGACCGCGGACCCGCTGGTCGGGCCGGGCGACAAGGTGGTCGGTGGGTCCACGGTCATCGCCCGCTGGCGCTGACCCGCTGACCCGCTGACGACGAACGGGGCGCCGCGGTCCGCGGCGCCCCGTTCTGTCTGCTCAATCAGGCGGTACGACGCTGCCGCAGCCAGAGAACCGGCCCGCTGACCAGGTAACCCACCACGATCAGCGCGAACGTCAGCCGGATGTCGACCAGTGCGCCGATCACCGGAGCCAACCAGAGCCACGGCGGCAGCTTCACCAGGCGGGCGAGCTTGGCGTACGGGAAGCTCGACACCATCGCGAACGCCAGCAACGCCACCCCGGCGACCAGCACGGCACCGGGCACCGGCAGGCCGATCGCCACCGTCACGGCGAGCACCGCGGCGGCCATGGTGGTGGGCACACCGCAGAAGAAGCGGCCGTCCTTCGGCGAGACGTTGAACCGGGCCAGGCGGATCGCGGCACACGCGGCGACCAGGGCGCAGGCCACCGCCGCCGCGGCCGTGGAGACCGAGCCGGCGAGCGACGCGTAGACCACGACCGGCGCGGCCAGGCCGAACGAGCACATGTCGGCCAGTGAGTCCATCTGAGCGCCGAACGGGCTGGCCACGCCGAGGCGTCGGGCCAGCGCGCCGTCCAGACCGTCGAAGCCGACGCAGGCGATCAGGCAGAGCGCGGCCATGCGCACCTCACCCTGCATGGCCAGGAAGATGGCCAGCATGCCGAGCATCAGGCTGGCCAGCGTGCAGGCGTTGACCAGGCCGAACTTCATCCGGCGCGCGATGGTGCGCTCGCCGGGAAGCAGCGGGATCGAGCGGGCCTCGTCGACCTGCGCCATCGGCGGCATCGCCGGGCTGACCGGTACGACCGCGTCGATGTCCGCCCGGTCCAGGCCCAGTGTCGGGTCCACACCCAGCGTCGGTCGGCTGAGCCGGTCCAGGCCGTAACGACGGCGCTGCCGGTCGGCGTACCGGTGCTCGGTCGGGGTCAGGTCGGTCGGGTGCAGGTCGCCGTCGCGGCGACCGACCCGGACCAACAGCACCTGGCGGGCGAACGTGCTGCTGCGGCGCAACCGGCCCGCCCAGCGACGCCCTGCGGGGCGCGGACTGTCAGTAGTACGACGCCGGCGCCATGGGGCTCTCGGCACGTTTCCTCCATCACCGGATCTGCTGGCCGCCGTGGGGCGGTGTCCGGCTGTCTCGTGCCGGACCTTGCATGGCCCGGCAGCCGTTTTGCGGAGTACACCATCGCATAGGGGAACATGGCTTGGCGATAGCTGCCGGCGGTACTTATAACTGGCTTAAACCGCTCGAACCGCTCGCTTGTTCCCATCCCGGGCCTCATCGCCCGTTTCCTCCATCATTCCCGCCTTTGACTGTACCGGAGGGTCACCAACTCGGCTCAGTGAGCCGAGTGCTATCGGCCACTCTGTCCGATTGCCACGGCAGCGATGTCGCTCAACGGCAGGTCAACCGCCTCGGCCCGGGTGAACCACCCCGCCCGGGCCGTCGACCCTCCGGCGGCTTCGGTGACCGTCGCGTCAGTAGGTACGTCCACCAACACCCGATAGATCACCCGTACGCCATGCCAGTCCAGCGGACGGCCCTCCGGGCCGTACGCGGCCGGATTGTGCAGGTTGTTGACGCCGAGGAGCTCCACCACCCGGCCCACCTGCCCACCCTCCTCGACCAGCTCCCGGAGCAACCCGGTGGCTGGCTGCTCACCGTGATCGGTGCCACCGCCGGGCAGATGCCAGAGACCGGCCCCCGGATAGCCCTGCGCGATCTGCGTCAGCAGAATCCGCCCAGCAGGGTCGGTGACCAGCCCGTACGCCCCGAAGCGCAGCCGACGATCGGGGTGTGGCGGCGCAGTCGGATGCCGCAGCCGGTGCGTCCCGGGCGGCAGTGGGGTGACCGGCACACCGAGCGCCTCGGCGGTGAACGGGGTCAGCGGCACCTGCGCCACCTCCGCCGGGGAGAGCCAGCGAGACTGATCAACCAGACCAGCCCCGGCCTCGGGCTGCGCGCCTTGGGGCTGCGCATCCTGCGGCTGAGCCGCCTGGGGTCGCGGGGCATCGGACAGAGCGCCGTGGGGCGTGCTGAGTTCAAACAACAGCCGGTCGGTGTGCAGCGAGATCCTGCCCTCCGAAGAAGTGGCCACATCGGCGACCACCGCGAGCAGTCGAGACACCGTCACCGTCAACCCGACCTGTTCGGCGACCTCGCGGACCACTGCACGCTCCGGGTCCTCGGCATGCCCGACGGCACCGCCCGGCAACCGCCAGAGACCCGGGAATTCGCCTTCAACCCCGTCCCGAACCACCAGGACACGGCCCGAATCCCTGATGAGCCCGTAGACCCCGACCCGCCGCATCAATTGCACCTTTGCTCGCCCCCGCTTCGCACCCCATGCCGTTGATCATGAAGTTATCGCCATCCATCTCGCACTCTGACAATAACTTCATGATCAACGCGAGGTGGCGCATGGGAACCCACGGAGCTGGCGAACCGGCGTCACTCAGGACGAAGCGTGATCCACTCGGGTTCACGGAAGGCGCGGTGTCCCGCGCGCCGGGATACCGCGCCTTCAAGGAACCCGAGTTGATCAAGGGGGTGAGGCCAGTCGATCACAGGGCGAGGCCACTGCGCAGCGGCGGGGCGCGACCACGGGCAGCCGGCGGCAAGCCGGCAGGTCGTGCCGGACGGGGGCGCGACCGTTGGGCCGTCTCCTCGTAGACCGGCCGGGGTCAGGTTAGCTGGGCCGCCTGCACCGCCTCGGCGGTCACCTCGGTGAGGCGGTCGGTGGGGAGGGCGCCCAACTCCTCGCGGCCGAACCAGCGGGCCTCGCAGGTGGAGCCGCCCACGTCAGCCACGGTCAGCGGGTTGGGCTGGTCGACGACGACCCGGTAGAAGGCGCGTACGCCGTGCCAGTCGATCGGGTAGCCCTCCGGGCCGAGCGAGGCGGCGTCGCGGTGGCTGGCCACCCCGAGCAGTTCGACGAGGCGGCCGGTCTGCCCGGTCTCCTCGACCAACTCCCGGATGAGAGCCGCGCCGGGCTGCTCACCGTAGTCGGTGCCGCCGCCGGGCAGGTGCCAGCAGCCGGCACCGGGGTAGCCGTCGGAGACCCGGGTGAGCAGGACGCGACCGGCCGGGTCGGTGCAGACCGCGTACGCGGCGAAGCGCTGGGCCCGGTGCAGCCCGTCGGGGCCGGGCACGGCGTAGAAGGAGGGGAACTCGGGTGCCTCGTCGGGCACCACGTCGGCCGAGGAGGCGGGCAGCCCGAGGGCGCGTGCGGTGAACGAGCGCAGCGGCAGCTCGCGCGCCTCGTCGAGGGTGTACCACCGGGCGAGGTCGGTGGGGCGTTCGCCGGCCCGGTCCGCGAGGGTGCCGCCGCGCACGGCCACCCGGTAGATCAGCCGGTCGGTGTGGATGGTGATGCCGCGATCCGGGAGTGCCCGCATGTCGGCGAGCACGTCGGCCAGGCCGGAGACGGCGACCGAGAGGCCGGTTTCGGCGGCGGTCTCGCGGACGACGGTGTGGTTCGGGTCCTCGCCGTGGTCGACGGCCCCGCCGGGCAGCGACCACGCTCCGGGGGTCCCGGAGTGCTCCGATGCGCGGACCAGCAGGACGCGGCCGCTTGAATCAGCACAAACTGCGTATGCCGCGATCCTGCGGAGCGGCTTGAGCAAGGTGGTCACGGAAGCAAATTCTCCCCGGGCCGGGTTACCGGAACGGAAAAGAGTCGGATTCCTGACTGTCCGGCCCCGATCAGGGATTGGTCAGGGTAATGATCCGGGCGGTCACCGAGGGCGGGGCGGACGCCAGCGCGGACCGTGGGGGTATGACATCGACCACCGCACCCCACGCCCCGTACAAGCAGCTTCGGCGACCCACCACCGACCGCATGGTCGCGGGGGTCGCCAGCGGCATCGGCCGCTACTTCGACATCGACCCCACACTGGTCCGGGTGATCTTCGCGGTCACCGGCCTGCTCACCGGCGGGCTCGCGCTGTTCGCGTACCCGATCATGTGGTTCCTGATGCCGGAGGAGCCCGCCGGCGCGCCGGCCTGGCCGCACGCCGCGGGCGTCGCGCCGCAGAACGGCCCGCCGCCCACCGCCGGGCCCGCGCCCGGCGGCCCACCGCAGGGGTACGCCCCGACGCCGCCCTACCCGCCGACGACCCCGTCCAGCCCGCCGCCGGCCGCCTGAGCGGCGCTCACTCCCACTCGATGGTGCCCGGCGGCTTGCTGGTGACGTCCAGGACCACCCGGTTGACCTCGGCGACCTCGTTGGTGATCCGGGTGGAGATCCGGGCCACCACGTCGTAGGGCAGCCGGGACCAGTCGGCGGTCATCGCGTCCTCGCTGGAGACCGGGCGCAGCACCACGGGGTGCCCGTAGCTGCGCCCGTCTCCCTGCACACCGACGCTGCGCACGTCGGCGAGCAGCACCACCGGGAACTGCCACACGCCCCGGTCGAGGCCGGCGGCGGTCAACTCCTCGCGGGCGATCAGGTCGGCCTGGCGAAGCAGGTCGAGGCGCTCCTGGTCGACGGCGCCGATGATCCGGATGGCGAGGCCGGGGCCGGGGAACGGGTGCCGCCAGACCATCGCCTCGGGCAGACCCAACTGGAGGCCGAGCGCTCGGACCTCGTCCTTGAACAGGGTGCGCAGCGGCTCGACCAGCGCGAACTTCAGGTCCTCCGGGAGGCCGCCGACGTTGTGGTGGCTCTTGATGTTGGCGGTGCCGGTGCCGCCGCCGGACTCCACCACGTCGGGGTAGAGGGTGCCCTGGACGAGGAACTCCACGTCGCCGTGCGCGGCGATCTCGCGGGCCGCCGCCTCGAAGACCCGGATGAACTCCCGGCCAATGATCTTGCGCTTCTGCTCCGGGTCGGTCACCCCGGCGAGCGCGCCGAGGAACCGGTCGGCGGCGTCGACCACCTTCAGCTTGATGCCGGTGGCGGCGACGTAGTCCTTCTCCACCTGCTCGGCCTCGCCGGCGCGCAGCAGGCCGTGGTCGACGAAGACGCAGGTGAGCTGGTCACCGACCGCCTTGTGCACCAGCGCCGCGGCGACCGCCGAGTCCACCCCGCCGGAGAGGCCGCAGATGACCTCCTTGTCGCCGATCTGGGCGCGGATCCGGGCGACCTGCTCGTCGATGATGTTCTCGGGCGTCCAGGTCGGCTCGATGCCGGCGATGTCGTAGAGGAAACGGGTCAGCATCTCCTGGCCGTGCGCGGTGTGCCCGACCTCCGGGTGGAACTGCACGCCGGCGCGCCGGCCGGCCAGGTCCTCGAATGCCGCGACGGGGGCGCCCGCCGACTCGGCGGTCACCGTGAAGCCCTCGGGCGCCTCGGTGACGCAGTCGCCGTGGCTCATCCACACCGGCAGGTCGGCCGGCAGGTCCCGCAGCAGCACACCGGGGTCGAGCAGGCGAGGGCGCAGCGGGGTGCCGCCGTACTCACGGTTGCCGGTCCTGGTGACCGTGCCGCCGAGCGCCTGGGCCATCGCCTGGAAGCCGTAGCAGATGCCGAAGACCGGCACGTCGGCGTTGAACACCCCCGCGTCGATCTGCGGTGCGTCCGGGGCGTAGACGCTGGCCGGGCCGCCGGACAGGATGATCGCGGCGGGGTTCTTCGCCAGCATCTCGGCGATCGGCATCGAGTGCGGCACGATCTCGGAGTAGACCTTCGCCTCACGGACCCGACGGGCGATGAGCTGGGCGTACTGGGCTCCGAAGTCCACCACGAGGACAGGGCGAGGCAGGCTCATGTGCACAAAGCCTACCGACAGTCACGACCGTTCCCGCCACCGGCACGCCCACCCCGCCCCTCCCCCGCGATCTTGCACTTTCTGTCGCGACAAATGGCACGAATGCCGCGCAACGACGACCGAAAGTGCAAGATCGCGGGGGTTGCGGGGGGGGTCAAGGACGCAGCGCGCCCGGGGCGTTCGGCGGGACTGCCGGGTTTCGCGGGGGTACGGGGGCCAGCCGGCGGTACGGGCCGCCGAGCGGCGGGCGGGGATCTTCCTCGCCCTTGTTCGGCCAGAAGGACATGGCCCGTTCCGCCTGGGCGGTGATCGTCAGGGAGGGGTTCACGCCCAGGTTGGCCGAGACCGCCGCGCCGTCGACCACGTGCAGCCCGGCGTGCCCGTACACCCGGTGCCAGGGATCGATCACTCCGTCGGCCGCTGTCGCGCCGATGACCGCCCCGCCCAGGATGTGCGCGGTCACCGGGATGTCGAACGGCTCGGTGAGCGAGCCGCCGGCGGTGCCGCCGATCTCGTCGGCGAGCAGCCGGGCCGCTGTGTTGCCGGCCGGGATCCAGGTCGGGCTCGGGGTGCCGTGACCCGGGCCGGTGACCAGCCTGCGGCCCAGCGGGCCACGCCGCCACCGGGTGGTCAGCGAGTTGTCCACCGACTGCATGACCAGGGCGATCACCGTCCGTTCCGACCAGCCCCGGACCGACACCATCCGCGCGGCCAACCCGGGCTGCCGCACGATGCTGCCCAGCCAGCGGCGTACCCGGTGCGGGCCGCCGTCGACCAGCAGCGACTGGAGCAGCCCCATCGCGTTGGAGCCGCGCCCGTAGCGGACCGGCTCGATGTGCGTCTGCGGGTCGGGGTGGAACGAGCTGGTGATAGCCACCCCCTCGGTGTAGTCCAACCGCTCGGAGCGGGCCCGCTGTCGTGGCACCGAGGCGCCGAGGATCGCCTCCGAGTTGGTTCGGGTCAGCTCGCCGAGGCGGGGCGAGAGCCCGGGTAGCGCTGCGTCGGCGCGCATCGCGTGCAGCAGCCGCTGGGTGCCGAGCGCCCCGGCGGCGAAGACCACCTGGTCGGCGTGGATGACCTGCCGGCCCCGGCGCAGCCAGGCGCCGGTGCGTTCGGTGTGCACCTGGTAGCCGCCGCCGGCGGGCCGGACGGCGGTCACGGTGGTCAACGGGCGGACCGTGACCCCGAGCCGCTCGGCGAGCCAGAGGTAGTTCTTCACAAGCGTGTTCTTCGCCCCGTGCCGGCAACCGGTCATGCACGAGCCGCAGTGCGTGCAGCCGGTGCGCTCCGGGCCGGCGCCGCCGAAGTACGGGTCCGCGACCCGCTGGCCGGGCCGGCCGATGTGCACGCCCACCGGGGTGGCGTGGAAGGTGTGCCCCACCCCCATCCGCTCGGCCACCGCCCGCATGGCCCGGTCCGCACCGGTGTGCACGGGGTACGTGGTGACACCGAGCATCCGTTTCGCCTGGTCGTAGTGGTGGGCCAACTCATCGCGCCAGTCGGTGATGTCCCGCCACTGCGGGTCGTCGTAGAAGGCCGGCAGCGGTTCGTAGAGGGTGTTCGCGTAGACCAGCGAACCGCCGCCCACCCCCGCGCCGGAGAGCACCAGCACCCCACCGCCGGACCCTCGGTCGGCCGGGCGGAGCAGGGTGAGTCGTTGGATGCCGTAGCAACCCAGCTTCGGAGCCCAGAGGAACCGGCGGACCCGCCAGGACGTCTGTGGGAACTCGTCGTCGGTGAAGCGGCGGCCGGCTTCCAGCACCGCCACCGAGTAACCCTTCTCGGCGAGTCGGAGCGCGGTGACGCTGCCACCGAAGCCGGACCCGATGACGACCACGTCGTACCGCATGAAGGCATCATTACTCGTGAGTAGCGCTCGCGCCAGCGCCCGTTTTCGCGCGATCATGCTCCGGCCGACCGACCCGGCGTCTCCCGGCCGCAACCGGGAGCACCTGTCGGAGCGTTGTTCACCAGAGGGTGAGAGGAATCCACATGGTTCTCGGGTCGATGGCGCCACGCCGACGCTGGCTGCTGCTGGGGCTGACGGCCCTCGCCGCGGTCGCGCTGATCGCCGCCGGCGCGGTGGTGATCACCCGGCTGACCGGTGACAACACGCCGGGCGGCGCTCCGGTGGCCGGCTCACCGACCCCGTCGCCGGTCGGCACGCCCACCCCGAGCCCCAGCGGTCCACCGCCGGGCGCGGACATCACCGGCCCGCTCAACCTGCTGCTGGTCGGTGTGGACACCCGGGTCAGCGTGCCCGGATGGGAGCCGCACTCGGACGCCGTGCTGGTGCTGCACGTACCCAAGGGACTGAACCGGGCGTACCTCTTCTCACTCCCCCGCGACCTGCTCGTGGACATCCCGGCGTTCCCGAAGGCCGGCTACAAGGGCGGCAAGACCAAGCTCACCCACGCGATGAGCTTCGGCAGCCGGGTGCCGGGCAAACCCAAACAACCCAGCACCGCCCAGGGGTACGAGCTGCTGCGCAGCACGGTCAGCGGTTACACCGGGCTGCGCATCGACGCTGGCGCGGTGCTCACGTTCAACGGGTTCGACCGGCTGGTCGACGAACTGGGCGGGGTGGACATCTACGTCGACCAGCGGGTCGAGTCGCTGCACCGCCGACCGGACGGCAAGTACCGGGAGCCCGCGCCGGGCGGGTACAAGGGGCCGCAGCAGGTCTACGAGAAGGGCGAGCGGCACCTCAACGGCTGGCAGGCGCTGGACTACGCACGGCAGCGCTACATCACGGGCGGCGACTACGCCCGGCAGCGTCACCAGCAGCAGCTGATCCGGGCGATGACCCGCAAGATCCTGGACGAGGGCCTGGCCAAGCAACCGGAGCGCGTCGACAAGGTGGTCTCCGCGCTGGGCGACACGTTGGTCTACGTCGGCGGACGCCGGATCGTCGACATCGCGTACGCCCTCAGTGGCCTGCCGGAGAACCGTTTCACGCTGGTCGGGCTGCCCGGTTCCGGTGTCGGCAAAGGCAGCGCCTACCGGGGTGAGCAGCTGACCGCCGAGGGCCGCACGTTCCTCACCGAACTGCGCGCCGGTCGCGCCGACGCGTACCTGGACGCCCACCCCAAGCTGGTCGTCAAGAACTGACCGGCGCTCAGAGCCGCTTGGGCGGGGCGGGCTTCTTGGTGCCGTACAGCCAGGCGTCGAAGAGCGCGTCGAGCTTCTTGCCGGAGACCCGCTCGGCGAGGGCCACGAACTCGGCGGTGGTGGCGGTGCCGTCGCGCTTCTCCGCCGCCCAGGTCTTGACGATCTCGAAGAACGCCTCGTCGCCCACGGCCACCCGCAGGGCGTGCACCGTCATCCCGCCGCGCTGGTAGACCGACTCGCTGAACAGCTTCTCCGCACCCGGCTTGCCCGGCGGTGTCTGCCACACCTGCGCGGACATCTCGACGTAGCGGGTGTCGAACGCCTCCTTGGCGGTGTACTCGTCGGTGTGCTCGGCCCAGAGCCACTCCGCGTACGTCGCGAAGCCCTCGTTGAGCCAGATGTCCTCCCACTTGGCCAACGCGACGCTGTCGCCGAACCACTGGTGGGCCAACTCGTGGGCGACGACCTCGGTGTTCTCGCCCTGCCGGAAGAAGCTCGCCGCGTACACCGGTCGGCTCTGCGTCTCCAGGGCGTAGGAGATCCGGCTGTCGGAGACCACCACACCGCCGTACGCGTCGAACGGGTACGGCCCGAACACGCTCTCCAGGTAGTCGGCCACTTCCACGGTCCGGGCGATCGACGCGTCCGCGCTCCCCTTGGCCAGGTTGGTGGTGACAGCGTTGTAGACCGGGCGGCCCTTGTGCTCACCGGTGGTGATCCGGAACTTGCCGATCACCAGCGTGCTCAGATAGCTGGCCATCGGCGACTTCTCCGACCACTTCCAGGTGGTCCAACCGCCCGAGCTGACCTTCCCGCCGGGAACGCCGTTGCTGATCGCGGTCAGCCCGTCCGGAACGGTGACCTCAAAGTCGTAGGCCGCCTTGTCCGACGGGTGGTCGTTGACCGGGAACCAGGTGCTGGCCGATTCGGGCTGACCCAGCGCGATGGCACCGTCGGCGGTGTGCAGGAAGCCGCCGTCACCGAGCGTCTCGTTCTTCAACGGCTTCGGCTTGCCGGCGTAGGTGATCTCGACGACGAACCCGTTGCCGTTGATCAGGCCGGACGCCGGCTTGATCACCAGCTCGTTGCGCTTGCGGCTGTGCGTCGCCGGTGCGCCGTCCACGGTGACCGCGCTGACGGTCAGGCCGGCCAGGTCGAGGTTGAACGTCGACAGGTCGGTGGTCGCGGTGGCCCGCACCGTGGTCGTACCCGTCAACTGGTCCTTGGCCGGGTCGTAGCGCACCTTCACCGTGTACCGGCCGACGTCGTAGCCGCCGTTGCCGTAGGTCGGGAAGTAGGGGTCGCCGACCCCGTCGGCACCCGCCGTGAACGTCCGCGCCGTGGTGGAGGACGTGCTCGGTGACGGTGCCGTCTCCGGGCCCGTCGAGTCGCATCCGGACAGTGCCAGCGCACCGGTCACCACCAGAGCGGCACCCGTCCGCAGTCTGTGCCGCGTCCCCCGCATCCCACACCCTCTCCGCACGGTGGCCGGTCACGGCCTCCGCCGCTCCGCACGAACGGGCGCCTACCCGCCGTTCACCGGCGGCAGCATATCGACCGGGCGGCCGGGCCGGGTCACGGCAGTGTGGGGGCCGACCCACCCACCAGCCAGGCGTCGAAGAGCGGGCGCAGTTGCCGCTGCGCGACCCGCTCGGCCAGCGAGACGAGGTCCGCGGTGGTCGCGTTGCCTCCCGCCCGCTCGGCGGTCCAGGTGCGCAGGATGCGGAAGAAGAGGTCGTCACCGACGGTGCGGCGCAACGCGTGCACGGCGAGCGCACCCCGCTTGTAGACGGCAGTGCCGAACATCTGCTCCCGGCCCGGCTCGACCGACGGCTGCCTCCAGTCGGTCGCCGCGTACTGCATTTCGAAGTTGCGCTGGGCGGTCCGGCCGCCGTCGTGCTCCTCCCACAGCCACTCGGCGTAGCTGGCGAAACCCTCGTTGAGCCAGATGTCGCCCCACCTGGTCAGTGACACGCTGTCGCCGAACCACTGGTGCGCCAGCTCGTGTGCGACGACGCTCGGGTTCGGCCGGTCGTCGGCGAAGAAGGCCGGCCCGTAGACCGGTCGGGACTGGGTCTCCAGGGCGTACCCGACCCGGTCGTCGGCGATCACGATCCCCCCGTACGAGTCGAACGGGTACGGGCCGAAGCGGCTGGCCAGGAAGTCGGCGATCGCGCCGGTGCGGGCCAGCGAGGTGGCCGCCCCACCGGTCGCCGGCAGGCTCGCGGCCACCGCCGTCACCATCGGCCGGCCGGCGTGCGTGCCGGTCACCACCCGGTAGTCACCGATCACGAGGGTGCTCAGGTAGCTGGCCATCGGGGTGCGCTCCGACCACCGCCAGGTGGTCCACCCGTCGGCGCTGCTCCTCGGCAGCGGCACGCCGTTGCTCAGCGCGGCCAGGCCGTCCGGGACGGTCACCGCCAGCTCGTAGGTGGCCTTGTCCGAAGGGTGGTCGTTGACCGGGAACCAGGTGGCGGCCGAGTGGGGTTGGCCGAGCGCCACCGCGCCGTCGCTGGTGTGCAGGAAACCGCCGCTGCCCAATGCCCCGTCGTCGACGGCAGTCGGTACGCCCGCGTAGTCGACGGTCACGGTGAACTGCCGCCCCCGCGGTACGCCGTCACGGGGCGTCACCACCAGTTCGCCGTCGCCGCGCCGGTACTCGGCCGCCGCGTCGCCCACGCTGACCGCGCCGACCTCCAGGCCGGCCAGGTCCAGGTTGAACCGGGACAGGTCCTGGGTGGCGGTGGCGGTGATGACGGCCTTCCCGGTCAGCCGGTCGGTCGACGGGTCGTAGCGGACGTCGAGACCGTAGTGCGCGACGTCGTAGCCGCCGTTGCCGCGCCCCGGCACGTACGGGTCGCCGACGTCGGCCGCGCCGGGCCGGAAGCCGTCGCGCTCATCGCCCGTACAGCCGGCCGCGACCAGCCCGAGGACGCAGGTCAGCGCGGCGGCGACCCGCAGTCTCCGTCCGGTCAGGACCATGCGCACTCCTCCTGCGGCACTCCGCTCAGGCCGAGCCTAGCCAGCATCGCGGGCCGCGCGGCCGGTATCGACGATCATCAGTAACTTTCGTTGAATCAAACAAAAGACGACGTCGATCGAACCTTTCTTTCGACTTAGACCGACGTTAGTGTCTGTTCCCGACCACCGTCGCGAAAGGTGGAACCATGCCCGACCACACCGCCCCCGACGCCACCCCCACCGGCCGACTCAGCCGTCGGTCCCTGCTCGCCGCGTCCGCCGGCGCCGCCGCCGCGATCGGCGCGGCCGGCCTGCCCGTCCTGGCCACCGGCACCCCCGCGCTCGCCAACCCCAAGAGCAAGCTGCGGGTCGAACCGCTGATCCCGGCGAAGAACCGCGGCATCATCCTCTACAGCGTCCGCGACCGGATCACCGCCGCGCCCGACGACAGCGGAGTCCCGTACGGCTTCGAGCGCGTCCTCGCCCGACTCGCCGAAATCGGTTACAAGGAGATCGAGTTCGCCGGCTACACCCAGAGCACCGAGATCCTGGGCCGGCAGATCACCCCCGCCGAGATCCGCAAGATCCTCGACGACAACGGCCTGGTGGCCAACGGCACCCACGCCACGATCCAGCCGGCCACCTTCCAGCAACAACTGGACATCGCCGAGGAACTCGGCATGAAGAACATCGGCACCGGCAGCGACCCGACCAACAGCGCGTACAAGGCCGAGTGGGACGCCGCCGCGGACATCTGGAACGAGCTGGGCCGGCAGGCCAGGGCCCGGGGCATGCGGCTCTACACGCACAACCACGACGCCGCGTACAGCTTCCTGATCGACCGGGGCCCGCGCGACGCGCAGGGCCGGCAGACCCGGTCCTCCGGCATCCGCCGCCTGGAGTACTTCTTCGAGATCACCGACCCGCGGTACGTCTTCTTCGAGCTGGATATCTACTGGGCCTACGTGGCCCGCTACAAGCACCAGAAGTACATCAACCCGGCCGGCCAGGAGGTGACCGACCTGTTCGACCCGATCCTCACCGTGGCCGACCGGACCACCCGGTTCCCGCTCTTCCACGCCAAGGACGGCGACCGGGACACCAGCGTCCCCAACGGGTACCAGATGACCCCGCTGGGCGACGGCGACCTCAACTTCCAGCAGTTCTTCCAGACCATCGGCGAGCGCAACTTCCACCACGCCAACTGGGAGATGGACACCGCTCCCGGCGGCGCTGACAACAAGGGCCAGTCGCTCGACTTCGCGGCGACCAGCTACCGCAACATGTCCGACCTGACCATCTACCTGGAGAAGTGACTCTCCGCTGAACGCGACGAAGGCCGGCCCGTGCGGGCCGGCCTTCGGACGTCAGGAGCGGTCAGCGGTCGAGGACCAGACCGACCTTCTGGAACTCCTTCAGGTCGCGGTAACCACACTTGGCCATCGCCCGACGAAGCCCGCCGAACAGGTTCAACTGACCGTCGGCCTCGTCGGCCGGCCCGAAGAGCAACTGCTCCATCGACCCGAGCGGCTCACCGGAAACCTCGAAGGCACCCCGGGGCAGCGACGGGTGGCTCGCCGCCGAGTGCCACCAGGCACCACCGGCGGGGGCCTCCTCGCACAGCGACAGCGGCTCACCGAGCATCACCGCGTCAGCGCCGCAGCCGAGCGCCTTGGCGATGTCACCCGAGGTCTGGATGTCACCGTCGGCGATCAGGTGCACGTACCGGCCGCCGGTCTCGTCCAGGTAGTCACGGCGGGCCGCCGCGGCGTCGGCGATCGCGGTGGCCATCGGCACCCGGATGCCCAGCACCGACTCGGTGGTCGACCACTCGTCACCACCGATGCCCACGATCACCCCGGCCGCGCCGGTGCGCATCAGGTGCAGCGCCGTCTTGTAGTCGGTGCAGCCACCGACGATCACCGGCAGGTCGAGGTCGGCGATGAACTCCTTGAGGTTCAGCGGCTCGTCGGTGGTCGACACGTGCTCGGCCGAGACGATGGTGCCCTGGATGACCAGGATGTCCACACCGGCGTCCAGGATCACCGGCGCCAGCGCCAGGGTGTGCTGCGGGGAGACCCGCACCGCCACCGTGCCGCCACCGGCGCGCAGCTCACGGACCCGCTCCGCGATCAGGTCCGGGCGGATCGGCTCCGCGTACACCTCTTGGAGCCGCTTGGTGGCGCGGGCGTCCTCGTCGAGGCCGGCCAGCTCGTCCAGCACCTTCGTCGGGTTCTCGTAGCGGGTCCAGAGCCCCTCCACGTTGAGCACGCCGAGGCCGCCGAGCTGACCGAGACGCACCGCCGAGGACGGGCTCATGGTGGCGTCGGAGGGGTGGCCGACGCACGGAATGCCGAACGGGTACGCGTCGAGCTGCCAGGACGTCGACACGTCGTCGACGTCCCGGGTGCGGCGGCTCGGCACGATGGCGATGTCGTCCAGGTGGTAGCCGCGCTGCGCGGTCTTGCCCAGCCCGATCTCGACCACGTCACGCATGGGGGACTCCAGGTGGTTGGGGGTGGTGGGTCAGCGGGTGTGGTAGTTGGGCGCCTCGACGGTCATCTGGATGTCGTGCGGGTGGCTCTCCTTCAGGCCGGCCGCGGTGATCCGGATGAGCTGGCCCCGGCGGTGCAGATCGGGGATGTTCTCCGCACCGGCGTACCCCATGGCCAGTCGCAGACCGCCGACCAGCTGGTGGGCCACCCGGGAGAGCGGCCCCCGGTAGGGCACCTGGCCCTCCACGCCCTCCGGGACCAGCTTGTCGTCGCTGAGCACGTCCTGCTGGAAGTAGCGGTCCTTGCTGTACGACTTGGCCTGACCCCGGGACTGCATCGCGCCGAGCGACCCCATCCCGCGGTACGTCTTGAACTGCTTGCCATTGACGAAGATCAGCTCGCCGGGGCTCTCCTCGCAGCCGGCCAGCAGGCTGCCGAGCATCACCGTGTCGGCGCCGGCGACCAGGGCCTTGGCGATGTCACCGGAATATTGAATGCCGCCGTCGCCGATCACCGGCACACCGGCCGGGCGGGCGGCCCGGGCCGCCTCCATGATCGCGGTCACCTGCGGCACGCCGACCCCGGCGACGATCCGGGTGGTGCAGATCGCGCCCGGCCCCACACCCACCTTGACGCCGTCGGCGCCGGCGTCGACGAGCGCCTTCGCGCCGGCGTACGTGGCCACGTTGCCGCCCATGACGTCGACCGCCACGTCGGCCTTGAGCCGGCGGACCATGTCCAGCACGGCCCGCTGGTGACCGTGCGCGGTGTCCACGATCAGCACGTCCACGCCCGCGTCGACCAGGGCACGGGCCCGCTTGTAGGCGTCCTCACCGACACCGATGGCGGCGGCGACCCGCAGACGACCGGCGTCGTCCTTGCTGGCGTCCGGATACTGCTCGCTCTTGGTGAAGTCCTTCACCGTGATCAGGCCGCGCAGTCGGCCCGAGTCGTCGACGATCGGCAGCTTCTCGACCTTGTGCTGACGCAGCAGGGCCAGAGCGTCGTCCTTGCTCACCCCGACCCGGGCCGTGATCAACGGAGTGCGGGTCATGATCTCGCGGACCGGGGTGTTCGGCTCGGAGACGAAACGCATGTCCCGGTTGGTGACGATGCCCACCAGCTGGCCGTCGCCGTCCACCACCGGAACGCCCGAGATGCGGTACCGCCCGCACAGCTCGTCGACCTCGCGCAGCGTGTCGTCCGGGCTGGCGGTCACCGGGTTGGTGATCATGCCGGACTCGGAGCGCTTGACCAGGTCGACCTGGAGGGCCTGGTCCTCCATGGAGAGGTTGCGGTGCAACACACCGATGCCGCCCTGGCGGGCCATGGCGATCGCCATCCGGGCCTCGGTCACCGTGTCCATGGCGCTGGACAGCAGCGGAATGGACAACTCGATGTTGCGGGTGAGCTTCGTCCGGGTGTTGACCCGGCTGGGCACCACGTCCGACTCGCCCGGCTGGAGCAGCACGTCGTCGAAGGTCAGACCGAGCGGAACCACCCGGGCGGAGCCGGCCGGCAGCTCAGGCAGGTGGCCGCCCAGGTCGGCGTGCTCGACGCCGGCCGGAAGATCGGTGCTGGGCGAATTTTCCACGATTGCTCCCCTGAGCTGCTCGGATGGGCTTCAGCGAGGTGGCGCGGGCGGGCACCGGAGCGCGCCACGGTGCCGGCACGTCGCTTCATCGTACCCAGTGAGCTGGGCGACCCGTCCGTGGCAGGCCGGCCCGGCGCGGAGGCCGGGGGGCGGACGTTCGCGCCGCGTTGGGTCTACGGTGAGGGGGTGCACGACGAGCCCATCGACCCGTTCAATGGCGACCCGGCCGATCCGACAGCGGGTCTGGATGACCCGGGCGATGACGCGACGCCGGATCCGCTGACCGACGTCGAGCGGCAGGATGTGCTGGAGGACCTCGCCGACCTGGAGATCTACCAGGCGCTGCTGGCCCCGATCGGGGTCCGCGGGCTGGTGATCGAATGCGAGGACTGCCGGGAGCCGCACTACTTCGACTGGGACCTGCTCCGCGGCAACCTGCGGCACCTGCTCAACTCCGGCCGACCCCGGGTGCACGAGCCCGCGTACGACCCCGACCCGGATCACTATGTGACCTGGGACTACGCCCGGGGGT
The DNA here is from genome assembly GCF_000718515.1 of Micromonospora parva. Lineage (GTDB taxonomy): Bacteria > Actinomycetota > Actinomycetes > Mycobacteriales > Micromonosporaceae > Micromonospora > Micromonospora parva. The sequence goes on from NZ_JNZS01000037.1 coordinate 42,189, forward strand.
ACGCCGACGGGGTGCACGACACCCTGTCCGAGGGCACCGAGGACGAGCCGGGCGCCCCGACCGCCACCAAGTGACGACACCGCCGCGCGGCGTACCCCTGTTCTCGGGTGCCGTGCGGGCGTGCCCCGCTTCCGCGCGGCGCGCCCTGCGGCGGCGCTGCGCGGACGTCAGGCCACCAGACCGGCGCGGAACCCCGCCGCCACCGCGTGCGCCCGGTCCCGGGCACCGAGCTTGCGGAACAACCGGCGGGCGTGCGTCTTGACGGTGTCCTCCGACACGAACAGCTCCCGGCCGATCTCCGCGTTGCTCTTGCCCTCGGCCATGCCCAGCAGCACCTGAAGCTCACGCTCGGTGAGGCCGATGGACGCCCGACTGGGTCGCGCGTTCGGGACGGGACGGCCCGGGTCGGTCTGCGCCGCCGGCTCGCCGGTCCCCGCCTCCGCCTCGTCGTCGCCCCGCTGCACCGGCACCGACGCCAGACCGGCCGACCCGTCAGCGGCCGTCGCCGTCCAACCGGGCTCACCGGAACCGCGCGGCGCCGGACCGGAGCGACCGGAACCACCCACCGCCGCCGCGTCGCGGGCCGGATCGGTGCTTCGCTGCCGGGAGGCTCGACCGGGCGCGGTGAGCAGCAGTAGGGCCTTCGCCACCGCGCTGGTCAGGTCGTGGTCGACATTCTGGATGAGCCCCCGGGCGCCGGCACTGATGGTGGCCGCCGCGGCCTCGGACTCCTCGGTGCCGAGCAGCAGCACCGCTGCCTGCGGGGCCCGCGCCAACACCCGGCGGACGAAGCCGGCGCTGTCCGGCCGGGTGAGGGCGGTGTCCGCCAACACCACGTCGGCCGGCCGCTCCGCCAGCCGCAGCATCACCTCGGGATCAGAGACGGCGGTACGAACGATCGCGGACAACCCCAGCCGCGCGGCAGCAGAAGTAAGGTGCTGGGCCGCGAGCGGTGTCCGAACGCACACAAGGACGGTACGCACTGTGGTCTCCTCTCCGCCAACGAGCAGACCATGACGCGGTCGGCTGGGGAGGTGGTTCCGGGCAATCGTTCGAACTTTTCCGACAGATAGGGCGAAAGCCGCAATTTCCCGGAGGTTTTCGATCACAGACGTGTGAGTTGACGAAAGCCCGGGTACCGGAGATCCAGGCCGGGAACGGTGCGCCTGCGCGGCCCGCCGCCCGGACGCCGGCCATCAAGGATTCTCGCGGAGCCGCGCGGGAGGAGGGGTGCTGATGTCGAACGTACGTAGACTGCCCGGACCCATCGTCGATCTCTGGGACTGGCAGCGACTCGGTGCCTGCCGAGGACGCGACAGCGCGCAGTTCTTCCACCCCGACGGTGAACGAGGCTCGTCCCGGCTGCGCCGCGAATCCTCCGCCAAGGCGGTCTGCCGCACCTGCCCCGTACGCGCCGAGTGCGCCGCCCACGCACTGTCAGTGCGCGAGCCGTACGGCGTGTGGGGCGGCTTCAGCGAGTCGGAGCGTCTCCGACTGCTCGCCGTCGGTTGGGAGGACCTCGCAGACCGCCGGCACGCCCGAGTCGACGTCGCGCGACTGGAAGCCCGCCTGGGCCGCCCGCACAAGTCGACGGTCCCGGCCCAGCGCAAGGTCGCCTGACCCGACCGTCCCCAACATCCGCGAACCGCGCCCCCGACCTGGGAGCGCGGTTCGCGCGGTTGTGCGCGGTCTCGCACCAACGCGCGGGTCCACCCGGCCTGCGCGGCGCGCCGCCTACGCAGCTCCGCAGGTCTGCGCGGCCTTGCCGGGCTTGCGTGGCTTCGCAGGGTCCGCGCCGCGTTGCGGGCTCGCGCGGCTTCGCGAGGTCCGCGCGGTCCTTGCGGACTTGGGTTGCTTTCCGAGTTCTGCGCGACCTTGCAGGCTTGGGTTGCTTCCCGGTCCGCGCGGTCTTGCGGGCTGTGGTTGCTTACCGGTCTGCGCGGCCTTGCGGGCCTGCCTGGCTTCGCGAGGTCTGCGTCGCGTTACGGGCGCGGGTGGCTTCGCGAGGGCTGCACGGCTTCAGGCCGGCTGACAAACCCGCGACCATCGCGCTCGATGCCGACCCCGTTACGGCCGTGATCAACACGAGGTCCTTGATATCGGGGCGTCCCGCTCGCCCGGACACCCCGATTTCACTGAAGACGAGTGGATCAAGCCCTGGTGCGCACGCGACCAGCCGGCGGGGGATGATCTCAGGGGAGATTTGTCCGGTCTGGGCAGTTGCAGGGTGACGTACCGTTAGGCTATGCACGGTTTGGGACTTTTGCCTGGTTACCGGTCTCACCGGTGGGCCGGAATCATGGCCGGGCCGGGGTCGTTACACACCCTGACGATCGCAGCAGGACCTCCCGCCGCCCGGTCTTCACGGGTGCGGGATCCGAGGTCCGGCAGGGTGGAATGCCCGCCGCCACCCGGTCGTTATGGTCCCCACGATCGACCGCAGGCACCGCCGTGATGGGGGTGCCGACA
>NZ_JNZS01000038.1 GCF_000718515.1 Micromonospora parva
CCCCCACACCCGCCCACCGACCGCCACCGTGACGTGATCAAGAGGGTTGCGTCATCCGAAGCCGTTCCGGTGACGCAAACCTCTTGATCAACAGGGTGGGCGGCGGGCAGGGCGGGGACGCGGGGCAGGGGCGGGCAGGGGGTGGTTGGGCCGGCAGCCGGCCTGTGATGTCGTCAACGATTCAGCTCCAAAGGCGCCGGAACGCACCCTCACCCACTGGCGCCGGTTGATCGGGCCACTGCCCGCGCGGGCCGGGGGCAGCCGGCGGACACCGTCGGGCCACAGGCCGCCACCCTCCGTCGCCGTCAGTCGCCGGCCGCCGCCGTCAGTCGCCGGCCGCCGCCGTCAGTCGCGGTCGGTCGGCGGCGGGCGGCGGCGGGCGCCGTCAGTCGGCGGCGGGCGGCGGCACCAGGGCTTGCACCTCGGCGTACGACGGCAGGCCCGACGAGGTGGTGGGCCTGCCGAGGCGGACGGCGTCGGCGGCGTCGAGCGCGGCGCCCAGTGCTGCCCGGAACAGCAGCGAGCCGGTGCTGACCCGGGCCACCCCGGCCCTGCCCAGCTCGGTCAGCCCCGGGCCGCCGGGCTGGTACAGCGCGTTCACGGGAGCGTCGACCCGCTCGGTGAGGACCCGCAGCGTCGCGTCGTCGACGGTGCCCGGCACGAAGATCCCGTTCGCGCCGGCCGCCCGGTAGGCGCGGGCTCGGGCGAGGGCCTGCGGCAGCGGGTCGGCCACCGCAAGCCACCACGTGTCGGTGCGGGCGTTGACGAACAGGTCCGGCACCGCCGCCTTCACCGCCGCGATTTTGTCGGCGACGCACTCGGGGTCGGCAAGCGTGCCGTCCGGGCGGCCGTCCTCCAGGTTGATCCCGACCACGCCGAGCCCGGCCAGGTCCGCCACGTACGCGGCGACCTCCGCCGGGTCGTCACTGAACCCGCCCTCCACGTCCACGCTGAGCAGCACCGGCAACCCGGCCAGGCGGCGGGCCAGGGCGAGGGTCTCTCCAGCGGTGGCCGCCGCGCCGTCGGGACGGCCGGTGGTCGCGGCGACCCCGAGGCTGGTGGTGCCGATGGCCGGGTGGCCTCGCGCGGCGAGCGCCGCCGCCGAGGCGTGGTCCCACGCGTTGGGCAGCAGCAGTGGGCGGCCGGCGCGGTGCAGGGCGTGGAACGCGGCACGACTGTCGATCATCGGACGCTCACCTCCAGATCTGTCGGCACCCGCACTGTCGAGTGCGGCTCGTGACGCACCGGGGTCGGACTACGCCGGCAGCGTTCCCGCAGCACGTCGATCACCCCGCTGGCCAGCGCCAGGGCGTGCCGGTCGCCGGGGCAACCCCGCTCCCCCGTCCCGAACGTCAACAGTCCGGCACCGGACCGACCGGGCTGGAACCTCGCGGGGTCGGTGAACGCCCGCGGGTCGCGGTTGGCCGCGTCGAAACGCAGCAGCACCGGAGTGCCCGCCGGCAGATCCTGCCCGCCCAGCCGTACCGCGTCGACGGTGACCCGTCGGGTGGCGCGCACCGGCGGGTCGAGGCGCAGCACCTCGGCCAGCAGGTCGGCGGTCAGTGCTGTGGCGGGCGTTTCCGGGGCGGCCGGGGGCAACAGGTGATGGGCGGCGGCGCCGATCAGGCCGGCGGTCGCGTCGCACGCCTGGACCAGCAGGCCGATCAGGTTCGCCCGTACCACCGGGGGTCCCGCTGGCGCGAGCGCCAGCAGCGCCGCCACCGCCCGGTCGGCCCGCGCGGTCGACGCCGGGTCCACCCCCGGGTGGTACGCGGCCGCGACGACCGCGACCGCCGTCCCGGCGGCTGCCGGATCCGCGAAACCGAGCCGAGCGGCCAACGCCCGCAACGGCACCGGCCGGGCCAGTTCCCGGATCACGTCGACCCGGTCGCCGGCCCGGTCGAGAACGGCCACGGTCAGCCGGACCGCATCGTGTCGCAGCTCGTCCGGGTCCAGCGGGGCCAGCGCCGCCACCGCGACGGCCCGACGGTCGACGTGCTGTCGCGGCGCGCTGAACCGGCTGACCGTGGCGCGCAGCCAGGCGAGGGTGCCGAACGGACCAGTGTCGACGGGCGGCACCCGCAACGCCGGGTCGGTGAGTGCGGCCCGCACGTCGGCGTGCCGGGTCACCCACCAGCCGCGCTCCGGTGCGAACGAGGGTGGCCCACACGCCGGGGTTCCCGGGGCGGGCGCGATGACGGGCCAGGTGTCTGTCACCGCCCGACCGTAGGGCGCGAACCTTTCGCCCCGCACCGAACGATCCCGCCCCCGTCAGGCGCGCACAATCGTCAGGCGCGGCCGCTCCTGGGCGGCGGGGCTACCGGCGGGTCGAGGGTGTGGTCGGGGACCGCCAGAGCCGCGGCCAGGCCAGGGCGGCCGGTGGGCGTGAGGCGGACGGCGCGGCCTGCGCCCCGGCTGATCCAACCCAGGTCGGTGAAGCGGCGGCAGAGCGCCGCGCCGAGCGCGCCGGCCAGGTGCGGGCGGCGTTCGGTCCAGTCCAGGCAGTCGCGGACCACCGGGCGGCGGGCGGCGCGCAGCACGTCCACGGGTACGCCCAACCCGCTCACCCAGGCCCAGCCGTCGGGCGTCAGCGCCAGCCCGCTGGACCGGTCGAGCCGGCCCGCGCTGAGCAGCGCGTCGTACATCAACACGCCCAGCCGCCCGGCGAGGTGGTCGTAACAGGTCCGGGCGTACGCCAGGGAGGCGCTGGCGGTCGCCGCGCGCAGCGACCCGGTCGGTGTGGGGGTGGCCGGGGCGTGGCCGGCCAGGTCCTCGATCAGCTGGGCCACCGCCGGCCCGGCCAGTCGCAGGTAGCGGTGCCGACCCTGTCGTTCCTCGACGAGCAGCCCACCGCGGACCAGTCGGGTGAGGTGGTCGCTGGCCGTCGACGGGGCGACGCCGGCGCGCCGGGCCAACTCACCGGCGGTCCACGCCCGCCCGTCGAGCAGGGCCAGGCACATCCCGGCGCGGGTGCCGTCGGCCAGCAGGGCGGCCAGTTCGGCCATCCCCCGGCCGTCGGTGCCAACGCTCATCGCCTCAGTCTAGAAAGGCAGCCGACGCACCGGTGACCAGCGACCCGGGGCCTCCGTCAGGTTGACGGAGGCCCCCGGTCCTCGTGATGCCGAGGATCAGTCCTTCGGCGTCGGGATGAGGTGCGCGCCGAAGCTGACCTGCGACGGGCTCACCTTCGCTGCCGCCATCCCACCGGGGGCGGCGAACCGCCGGTCCAGCGCGATGGTGGTGTTGTTCCGGTTGCGGTACACCACCACGAATCCGGTTCCGCCGGAGTTCTGGATCGGCGCGATGCTGGGATCGGTGGCGGCGGTGGCGGCGGTCGGGTCGCTCGGGTTCTCGTACAGGCGCAGCCACTCACCCCAGGTGCCGGAGCCCTGCTCGGTCTCGTACACCCGGTACATCTCGTTGTCGGGCCCGCGGGCGACAACAGCGATCCGGCCCAAGGCCGGGTCGAGGATCGCGGCCGGGGACCCGGCCGCGGTGAACGTGCCCACCGTCTGCCAGGTGCTCGGCCAGGCGCCGCCCAGTTCCTGCTTCTTCGTGATCAGCGAACCGTCGGCCGCACGGGCCACCACGCCGGTGCGGTAGCCCTGGTTGAGGAAGGCGGCCGGCACCCCGGTCACGTTCCCGCCCAGGTCCACCCAAGCGCTGAGGGTGCCGTCGGTGGAGTAGACAGCGGTCTTGATGGTGCCGGTCATGGTGGTGGAGACCAGCCGGACACCGGTGTCGACATTCACCACTGTCACGCCGCCGGTGAGGTCGACGTCGCCGAGGCTCTTCCACGACGCACCCGTCCCGCTCTGGCGGTAGTGCCACAGGCGACCGTCGACGTCCACCGCGAAGATCACGCTGGTGCCGTCGGCGAGGGTGACAGTGGCGGGCCGGCCGACCATGGTGCCGCCGAGGTTCCCGGTCGTCGCCCAGGTCGCCGCGTTCGCCGCCGTCTGGGCACCGGTCCACACGGTGCCGGTGGTGTGCAGGGCGCTGATCTGCACCTGCTTGTTGCCACTCTGCACGTTCAACGCAGGCTGCCCGGTGAACGCCTCCGCACCGAACTGGGGGATGTGCTGCACGCTGGTGAAGTCGTCCGGGTTCTGCTGGTGCACGACCCGCACCTGACCGGTGTTGTCGGTGTGCGCGTAGACGATGACCCCGAGCGCGCTGCCATCGCTCGGCTGCCCCTGCAAAGCCGTCGAGCGGGAGAAGGACTCGGTGGGCAGGAACGGAAGCGGGTCGGCGAACCAGCCCTGCAGGTCGACCACGAGGTGCACGGTCCCACTGCTGGCGTTCTTGATCCGTACCTTCCCCTCGGTGCCCAGTTTGGTCACCACGATGCTGGACCGGGCGACGTGCGCGGCGGGGAAATTCGTCGTCGAGACGGTGTTCGCGGTGCTGCCCAGCGGCGTGACGGTGAAGAACCCGTCGACAGTCGGGGCGACCGCATGGACATTGAGGACGGCGGCGGCGATGCCACGGGTCGGCAGGCCGTTGGTGCCGGCGACCGCGACATCGACGGTGCCGTTGGCGGGCACCGGCTGGGCGCCGCTGGGGAAACGGCTGTCGTACAGGGTGACCGCCGGAACCGTGCGCAGGCCGGCGCCGGTGGTGGAGCTGCCGGTCCAGTAGCCCTGGACGGTGATGGCAACATGCACGGCCGAACCGCGGTTCTCCAGCGTCACGGAGCCGGCACCGGGGTTCAGTTTGACGACCATCCCCATCGAGGTGGCGCCCTTGGCGTAGTCGATGCCGGTCTCCGCGGCCGTGCTCGACCCGACGGTCATCCAGCCGTTGCCGGTCGCACCGATCACCACGACGTCCAGCATGACCGCCGTAGCGGAACTGGGCACCAGCCCACCGCCGTAGATGTTGGCGGTACGCGTCCCACGGGTGGGCATCGTGCCGGCGGTGATCCCCTGCCCGGTTCGGGTGTCGACCACCCGGGTGTGGTCCACCGGCACGAAGCCGGATCCGACGCTGCCGGTGGCGGTCGTGAAGTAACCCACCACATCCACTCTGATGTGGACGTTGCCGCCCGCGTTGCGCACCGCGAGCTTGCCGTTCGTACCAGGCTTGACCACCGCCGAGTTGGTCATGACCTCGCCGATCGAGGCGTTCATGGCCGACGCCTTCGGTTCCGTCAGGTCCGGGTAGATGGTCAGGAACGTGTTGGCGGTCGGGTAGATCGCCGTCACGTCGACCATCAACGCGCCGACCCCGCTGGTCGGGATACCGGCGATGCCGACGGCGTTGAACGTGGTGACCGACTTGGCGCCCCGCACACCGGTCGTGCCGCCGGTGCCGTCCCGGGTGTCCAGAAGGGGCACGCTGTCGATCGGTACGAAGTCACCACCCCTACCGGCGGCGTCGGCGCTGACGCCCGTTGGCGCACCAGCGATCAGTCCGACGAACAATGTCGCACTCAGTAACGCCGCAACTATCTTCTTGGGAAGCAGCCATACTCGGATTTGCTGGACCAAAACTCTCATCCCCACCCATACTCTAATCCCAGATCGCAATTCGGCCGGTGTTCGACTACGCCTTCAACCGTGATCAGCGGCAACGGATCTAAAGAAGTCACGTTTACCTAAACAGAATTGGTCTCGGCTCCAACAAGAAATCGGGTCCGTCGATAATAGCATTCAGTCAACGCCTTCGAACGCCAGAAACAAGCTGTTACGAATCACCGCCTCTCGAATGCACAATATTCGACAGTTTTCCCATCAGGGAGCCTAATCTCTCCGCCATATCAGCTGGCATTGTCTCGAACTTCGCACCAGCAGCGACGTGTTCACCGAGCGCATAAAGTGCGTCCCAAAGCCACTCGGCCGTCTCTAGATCAAGTCGAACGACCACGACCCCGTCGTCCAATTCGACAGATGTACCGAACCGATCTTCTTCCATCACTTATCCTTGGGTGTTTCGTGTGACGATAATCTTTATCTTCGCATAAACATCTTCGTGCCTCACGCCCGGCAGCCCGACGGGCCACCGAGCCTCACCGGGGGGTGAGTTACGCGGAGACAGTGGCTGGACCGGCGTGTAGAACTCGACCCCCCGCTTACCGTCCGGCAAGGCCCCCCGATAAGCCTGAACCATCGGCCGATCCTGGAACGAAATTCGCGCGACCCTGCCCCAAAGTTCACCACTATCCACCATCTGAGCAGCCACCTCGTCCCCCTGCGTAGGAGACCACAGTCGATGGAATGGCCCATAGAGACGATCACCCGCTGCGCTCTCAATGAAGTCTTCGCCGCAGTTGTGAACAAGGATTGAAGCATCCGCAGCTACCACATAGTACGTGTGGATGACATCGACCGTGAGGTTGTATACCTGACGCTGGTCGGTCCACTTGCGAGTGGCAACCACAGACGCTGGCCGGTGGTCAGCTGTCTCGAAGACATAACCGCTCGCAAGGTCCTTCGCCTCGACCCATCGGTTCTGAACAGCGACCCAGAACGGGTGGCTGGCCGTGGCGGTTAGCTTCTCCGTCCGGTCACCCTTCTTGCCGTCTGTGTCGACAGTGACCTCGACGAGGTCCTTGGTACCCGCTCCGAGAATGAGTGCCGTAACCGCGCGCTCCTCGGTACGTCCGGTCGTGGGATCGGTGGCGAGCACCTTCTCGCCGACCCGCACCTGGTCGATGCGCTTGGAGTTGCCGTCCGCCATCAGCACCCGCGTTTCGCCGGTGAAGCTGTTGCTGGCGCACTTACCGAGCAGACCTCGACCAATGCTGCGGGCCTCGCCCACGCCCGCGTTGAGCGCCTTGCTGCCGGCCGACCGGAGCCCACCGCTCAGCCCACGGATACCCGCGCCCAGCGCCTGGCCACCGATGGAGCCGAGCGCACCACCGAGAGCGCCGGTGAGACCGCCCATGGCGGTGGCGCCGGCAAGATCTGACCCGCGCTTACCGTCCATGTAGCCGGTGACCGCCGAGCCGACCGCCCCGGCGAGTGCCCCGCAGGCCACCGCCCCGACACCGGTCCAGCCGATCGCCGCGCCGCAGCCCAGACCGACGACGGCACCGACGGCGAAGCCGGCGATCTCGGCGGCGTGCTCGTCGACGAACTGGGTCGCCTTGTCCCAGATCTTCTCGGCGCCCTCGACGAGCGGCGTCAACCTCTGTGCGGCTTCCAGCCAGAGGTTCTGGCTGTATTTTTGCGGGTCCTTGATGGCCATTGTGGTGACCGCGACGACGCTCGCCGCCACCTTGAAACCGGTGGACACCACCTTGCCGAGCGCGATGATGGGCTTTGTCAGGGCCTGGATCACCGGCAACTTGGTGAACTTGACCGCGTTCTTGATGGCCGACTTCGCGGCGGCTGTCACCGCGACCTTGGCTTGGTAGATGCGTTGCGCAACGAGTTGCTTCTGCTGTTTTGCCCAGTCGGCAGCGCGGGCGAGCTGCTTGGCTCCAGACTGGATCTGCTTGCCGACGTAGCGGACGGCGTTCATCGTCTTTTCGCCGAGCCACTTCGCGGTGCTGGAGATGACCCGGCCGACTGCCTTGAGGCCGGACACGGCCAGGTTGACGGTGTAAGAGACGAGGCTCCTGGCGCCGTTGTAGATGGAGGCGCCGACGTTGTACGCCGTCTTGACCACATTGGAGGTGACGTTCGCTACCGCGCTCGCGGCACGCTTCACCCAGCGCGGCCAGTGCCCGTCCGGGTCGTCGAAGTCCAGCGGGGCGCCAGCCCCGTAGGTGTAGCGGTTGGCCAGGATCGAGTCGCCGGTGGTGTAGTTGACGCTGTCCCGCGAGGTGAACGTTCCGGTGCCGGGCTGGTACCAGCGGGCGCCCATGTCGACCTGCCCGGTGTCGGGGTCGGTCCAGTCCCCCTGGAAGCCCAACCGGCCGGTGCTGCCGACACTGGTCACCTTCTTGCCGAACGGGTCGTACGCGGTGGAGTCGTTCAGCGTTGACAGTTGGGTGTCGGCCGGGTTGATCGCCGCCACCACGTCACCGTGGGCGTCGGTCAGCGACAGGCGCTTGTCGGCGCCCTGGGCGGTGGCGAGCAGCTCGTCGTTCGGCCCGCGACCGTAGTACTCGACGCCGTCGTGAACCACCTCGTCGCCCAGGCCGGCGTAGATGAAGGAGTTGCCGGTACGGGACGTCAGCCGGTCCAGCCCGTCGTAGCTGTAGGTCTGGCCCTGCGCCGCGGTGAGGCGGTCGAAGGCGTCGAACGAGTACTGCTCGGCCAGACCGGAACTGGTCCGGGTCCGCAGGGTGCCCCTCGGGGTGTACGCGTAGGTGTAGTCGCCGTCGGAGAGCAGCCGGTTGCGTTCGTCGAAGGTGGCGGTCTTGGACCCGGCCCGAATCCGGTTGCCGCTGGCGTCCCAGGCGTACGTGACGGTCCCGGCCGGACTGGTCCAGGAGATCAGCCGGCCGGCCTTGTCGTAGTCGTAGGTGTTGTTGCCGGCGCCGGCGGTGCCGGTGGTGTTCTTGCTGGTGAGGTGGCCGTTCAGGTCGAAACCGTAGGTGACCGAGGCCACCGTCTGACCACCCCCGTTGCGCAGCACGTCGCTTTCGATCCGGCCGTAGTCGTCGTACCCGAAGGTGCGGACGCGGCCGGCGCCGTAGTCGACGGTCTTGACGTCACCGGCGGCGTCGTAGTCCAGCTTCTGCTGCTGGCCGGTGATCCCGTCGGTGAGGGTGTCGAGGCGACCCTTGAGGTAGCCGAAGGTGGCGGTGCCGGTCAGATCGGTGCGGGTGGTCAGCTGGCCGTCGTCGTTGTAGTCGAAGCTCGCCGTGCCGGACGTGCCGGCGGTGGACAGCAGCCCACCCCTGTCGTTCCAGTCGTACGTGTTGCTGCCACCGGGGGCGTTGACGCTGGTCAACCGGCCGCCCTGGTCGTAGTCCAGGGTCCGGGTCGCGGTCGGGGTGTCACCCCCGGAACCGGTCTCCACTGTCAGTCGACCGGACGCGTCGTAGGTCCGCGTGCGGCTCACCCCACCCGGGGCGCTGAGCCGCACGGCGTTGCCGTCGGCGTCGTACGCGACGGTCCAGGTCCGGTCCGCGGCGTTCGGGTGACTCGCCGTGGACGGCTCGATCGCCGACTCCGGCAGGCCCAACGTGTTGTAGGTGTAGATGGTGGAGTTGTTGCGGCCGTCGGTGTAGCGGGTCCGGTTGCCGGCGGCGTCGTACCCGAAGGTGGTGGTGATCGGGTCCGCGTCGGTCGGCTCGACCTGCGTGACGAGCTGGTCCGCGGCGTCGTACTCGTAGGTGGTGACGGTGTTGTAGGGGTCCTTCGACGAGGTCATGTTTCCGGCCTCGTCGTAGCCGTAGCTCTGGGTGCGCAGGACCGTGCCGTCGGCCTTGAGGTTCATGGTGCTGGTCTGGTTGCCGAACTGGTCGTACCCGGTCCGGGTGGTGCGACCGAGGCCGTCGGAGACGCGGACCTGGCGGCCGGCGAAGTCGTACCCGAAGATCGTGGCCTCGCCGGTCGGGGCGGTGCTGCGGGTGATCTCACCGGCTGCGTTGAAGGTGTTGACAGTGGTCGCCCCGGTCGGGGACGACGACGAGGTCAGGTTGCCCGCGTCGTCGTAGGCGAGCTTGCTGACCAGGTTGCGGGTGGTCGGCCGCCGCTCCACGACGGTCTGGGTCACCTGCCGGTCGAGATCGTCGTAGGTCGACTCGACCCGCGCGCCGGTCGGGCCGGTGACCGAGAGGACCTCACCGGTGCGGGTGTAGGTGTAACGGGTGAGCGCCCGGTCGTCGTTGGTCTTCGCCGGCTCGTCCCGGACGGTCAGCCGGTTGAGCTGGTCGTAGGTGTAGCTGGTGGTGCCTGCCGGGTCGGTCTCCTCCAGCACGTTGCCCACGGCGTCGTAGCGGCGCTTGTGTTCCGGGGTGACCGTCTGGGAGACCCCGGGAGCCTGGTACGTCGGGGCGAGGCTGCGCACCACCCGGCCGAGCTTGTCGTACTCGGAGGTGGAGACCCGTCCCAGCGGGTCCTTGACCGCGACCTGCTCGCCGAAGGTGTTGTAGCCGACCGAGCTGGTCGGGCTGGTGGGGACGGCCGGGTTCCCGTCGCTCTCGGCCAGGACGGTCGGGCCGCTCTGCCCGATCGGGCGGCCGAGTTCGTCGTAGCGGAAGGTGCTGGTGAACTTTGCCTTGTCGGCGCCGGAGACGTTGCCGCGCGGGTCGGTCACCGAAATGCGCAGACCACGCTTGTCGTACGTGTAGCTGGTCACCCGGGTCTCGCTGCCGGCGGTGACCTTCTCGGTGAGCACGTTGCCGGAGTCGTCGTAGGTGTAGTCGACGACCTCGGAGGTGGCCGGCACCAACCAGCTCAGGTTCGACGGGTTACCGGTGCGGACGACCTGCTTGACGTTGCCGTTGAAGTCGTAGGTGAAGGATTCGGTGCGGCGCAGCCCGCTGGGGTCCTGGACGGTCTTCGCCACCTTGCCGGCCCTGTCCGGCGTGTGGTCGGTGATCTGGGTGCCGTTGGCGCCGACCTTGCGGGTCACGTTGCCGGCCCCGTCGTAGGTGTTCTCCTCCACGACGTAGTCCCGCTTGGAGCCGTCCGGGTTACGGAAGTCCTTGAGAGTGATCTTCTCCAGCAGGTCGTCGCGGTAGTACTTGTACTCCAGTCGCCGGCCCATGGCGTCGGTGTCGCTGGCCAACCGCCCGGCGAAGTCGTACGAGTAGGAGTGCAGGACGAGGTAGTCGCCGGTGCCGGTGCCGGGGGTACCGGCCGGGTCGCTGCGCCAGTCCCGCAGCCGGACCTCGGCCACCTTGTTCTGGGCGGTGTACGCCCAGTCGTAGCGGTTGCCGTTGGCGTCGGTCATTGTCGTCTTGTTGCCGAACCGGTCGTAGCCGAAGCTGGTCTCGTTGCCCTCCGGGTCGACGACCCGGACCGGCCGGCCCTCGTCGTCGTACTCGGTGCTGGTGACCCGCTCGGGGTCACCTCCGAGCAGGTCGGAGACGGTGACCTTGGTGGGGTTGCCGTCGGCGTCGTACTCGTTGACGGTTCGGCTCTGGTGCTGTTTGCCGGTGACCGTGTCGGTGGTGACCGGCCCGGTGACGGTGGCGACCCGTGAGTGTCCGTCGTAGGTGAAGGTGGTGGTGACGCCCGCGGGATAGGTGTCGGAGATGACCTTCTCGGTGATCCGTCGGCCGAGCGCGTCGTAGGTGTACTCGGTCACCAGCCCGGAGGGCTCGGTCACCTTGTGCAGGTCACCGTTGGCGTAGTACGCGTAGGCGGTGGGCTTGGTCTGGGCGTTGGTGATGCTCCTGGCCAGCATCCCGGGCGGGATGATGCCGTTGACGCCGACCTCGCCGCCGCTGGTGTAGGCGTGGGTGACCAGGCTGCCGTCCGGGTTGGTCTGGGTGAGCAGCTGTCCGCTGGGGTGGTACGTGAAGGAGGTCAGGAAGTTGTTGTCGGTCGGCCCCGTGGAGCGGCCGTCGCGCTGAGCCACCACCAGGTCGATCCGAGGGTCGAACTGGTCGGTGATGGTGGTCGAGTAGGTGTAGTAGTTCGTGAAGCACTGCGTGGGCGTACGGCAGCTCTTGCGGGTGGCGAGACGGCCCCTGCTGTCGTAGGTCATCTCGACCGTGTCGCCGTTCTCGTTGGTGACCATGCTCTGCTGGCCGTCCTCGTTGTAGGAGAACGAGCGGATGGCCATGCCGTCCAACGGGTGCCGCACGAAGATCGGCCCACCGGCGTCACCGGGGATCACCGTGCAGAAGGCGGGGTCGTTCGGGTCGGGCTGGGTGCAGACCTCGGTGGGCGGCGGGCTCGGCGTCGGGCTGGTCTGCCCGGGCCGGTCCTCCTCCCGCGTCTCCAGTCCCAGCGGGGTGCCGGAGCGCAGCAGACGACCGGCGAGCGCGTCGTACTCGTACAGGTAGGGGCGGTTGGCCGGATCGAGGACCTGGACGCTGCGCCGCAGGTCGGTGTCGCCGCCGTAGACAGTGGGCTGGCCCACCTTCCAGGTACCGCCGTTGTCGTCGGTGTACTCCTTGACCCGGTCGGTGGCCGTGTCGTACTCGACCTCGGTGGCGACCCGGCCACTGGGCAGGGTGACCCGGGTCAGCTGCTGGGCGGCCGGCTTGGCGTACTGGAAGTGCGCCTTGGCGGTGTCCGGCCCGATCGGGTGGGAGTAGACGGCGACCTCGTCGATGGTGCCGGCGAAGTAACGCTGGGCGGTGCCGCCCCAGCCGGGCCACGAACCGGGCGTCGTCGCCGAGGCGAGGCCGACCTGGTTGAAGGTCAACAGCGAGTGCTCGATCGGCTGCCCGGTCTGCGCGGCCGGGGTGGGAACCTTGACCCCGTCGAGGTACATGGTCTGGGTGTTGGCCATCGCGGAGAGCACCACGTGGTGCCACTGGTTGTCGTTGACGACCTTGGTCGAGGTGAACGGCGCGATCGTGCCGTTGGCGAACTGGCCGCGCAGGAGACCGTCGCTGCCGGTGTAGAGCAGCGGGACGCCGCTGGTGGCGGCGGTGCCGACGGCCTTGTCCTGGTAGCCGATGAGCGGCCCGCCGGTCTGGGTCAGGCCGATCTTGAACCACAGCTCGACGGAGACGTCGCGGCTCTTCTTGATCAGGCCCTTGGGCAGCTCCAGGTATGCGGAGGTGCCGTTGAAGCCGGCGGCGGTGCCGGTGGTGCCCTCCAGCACGCCGGGCTGGCCCAGCGTGACGTTGTTGCGGTACGTGCCGGCGTCCTTGCCCAGGTTGATCGCCACGTCGCTGGCCGCGCCGGTGCCCTCGGCCTCACCGAGGTGGTAGTACGAGTCGGGTTTGGCGTCGAGAACGGCGGTGCGGTAGTGCGACCCGGGCGCGTAGGTGTAGTTGGTGCAGGCGGATTCCGGGCCGCAGACCTTGGTCAGCAGGTCACCCGTGTAGGTGTAGTTCCAGGTCAGCGCCGCGCCGTTGACCGCGTCGGTGCTGACCGTGGCGATGCGGTTGCCGTTCCAGGTGAAGCGCAGCGACCGGCCGGCGGTGTTGCTCTGGCTGTTGGCGACCTGCGCCTTGGCGAGCTTGCCGGTCATCGGGTCGGGGATCAGATTCACCGAACGTCCGGAGACGTCGGTGATCTTCTGGAGCTTGTTGAGCAGGGAGAACTGGTAGATGCTGCCGGAGCGGTCGACCAGCTTCCAGTTGCTGCTGTCGACGGTGAGCTTCGCGACCCGGCCCGGCGGCGGGGCGTACGTGCCGTCGGGGTTCTTGCCGAACCGCACCTCCTGGCCGTCCGGGTAGCGGACCACCACGTTGCCGGTGCCGTCGTTGTCGGGGACCAGCGTCATGTCGTACCGGCTGGACCACCCTGCGCCGAAGACACCTGTCGTGCGGGGGTCGAGGCTGTTGTAGGTGCGGACCAGGTTCAGCTCCGGCCCGACCGTCACCACGGTGGCGTCCACCGCCGAGGTGGCGAAGTTTCCGGTCTGCGCGTCGAACTCGCGACCCTGCTCGGCGTTGGGTGAGGTGGCGATCCGGGACAGCAGGTCCGGTTGCGGCACCGAGCTGAACATCGTCGAGTACGGGGAGGTGACCTCGCTGGCGCTGTCCTTGACGTACGACCGCCACAGGTAGCTCTTGCCCCAGACCATCCGGCCGGCAGGCACCACCCAGGACTGCCTCGCCTGGTAGCCGGAGTTGGTGCAGTTGGTGGCCGCGCCGGCGTCGGTGCGGTCGCAGATCTCGAACTTGAACGACAGGGTGGCGCCGGGTGCGGCGTCGGTGTCCACGGCCCGGGCCCAGAGCAACGGGGTGAGCGTGGGCGCCTGGTAGCCGTTCTCCGGGTACAGCTCCTGCACCACCGGCGGCACGTCGAACACCTGGAGCACGATCCGACCGGGTGGCACCTGGTGGTCGGTGAAGACCGCTCCGCCGGTACGCACCATGGTGAAGTCGAGGAAGTAGGAGCCGGGCTCCAACCGCTTGACCGTCGCGTCGAGGGTGACCTTCGCGCCACGGGCCAGGGTGGTGGGCAGGTTGGCGGCCCGCTGCTGGGTCACTGCGGCACCGGTCTGCGCGTTGTAGACCCGGTAGGCGAGGTAGTAGTTGGCCGGCGTCCACGCCTCGGCGCCGAGGTTGGTGACTGTCACCTTCACCTTGCCGTCCTGGTTTCGCAGGACGGGCGGCTCCGGGGTGGGCTTCGGGATCGCGTACCCGGCGTTGTACGGGCTGTGCGTGACGTAGAGCGCCGGCGGGTTGGCAGTGCCGGTGCCGGCGAACTTCTTCCACGCCGACGTGTCGGTGGTGGACGCCCGCAGCGAGAGACCGTTGTTGGCCTGCTGGCCGTTGGCCCACCGCTGCACCAGGTTACGGCCACCGGCGCCGAGGTCGAACATCTCCCCGGCCGCCGGACAGGCGGACCTGGACTGGCCGAGAGCGACGTACCCGTGGGCGAACGAGCGGCTGACCAGCGCGCCACCCACCGACGGACCCGGGTACGAGTAGCCGGTGCCGGCCGACCACGACCCGGTGACCGGGTGGACGGTGACCGCGCGTGCCTTGCAGGAGGCCGCGTCGAAGTTGACAGCGGAGAGCGCGGCGCCGTGGATGGTGTGGTTCTGCAGCCGGCTCACGAGGTTGCCGAACTTGAGGTAGGCCGCGGCGTTGAAATCGCCGCCGCAGTTGCCCCCGGGGCACGCCGTGGAGGGGAAGCGCCCGACGAGCAACTCGTTGGTGCCGGAGGTGGAGCTACCCCCGTGCACGGACATGCTGCTGTCGGAGTTGAGCGCGTCCACCGGCGGGCCGACAGTCGGGTCGACCTCGACCGGGTACCGCCGGGCGGGGTCAGCCAGCCAGGCCCGGTCGGGGGTTACCTTCAGCGCGGTGTGCCCACCCGTGGTGATCAGCTCGTAGGCGACCTTGGTCGAGGTGGCGGGACCAGCCGTGCCCGAGCCGGCGTCCACCATGTAACCCGGCGGGATGACCCCGCGCTGGTGCCCGGCCCGGTCGGTCAGGACGATCTGGCCGTCGACCAGTTTCGCGGTGAGGTTGCGCAGGTTCAGCGGGAACACGTACGAGGTGGGCGCCTTGGCCGAGTGCAGGACCAGGGTTTCCTTCACGCCACCGGCTCGCGGCTCCAGGCGCAGGTCGACCTCGGGGCGTACGCCGGGGTAGGTGACGGCGGTGCCGTTCATCCGTCCCGGTGCGTTGGTCGCCTCGGCCAGGCCGAAGCCGAACTCGGTGTCACCGTCGAAGCTCAGCCGGGCCAGTTGACTCGCCGCGCCGTTCCCGGCGAGGTGCAGTCCGACCGAGTCGGCAGTGGTCTGCCACCCGTCGGCGGCGGGCACCAGAGTGTGGTCGATGGCCGCCCAGCTGCCGTCGGGCTTGCGGTAGTTGATCGGGGCGGAGGAGAACTCGGTCGTCTGGGTGCCGTCGGCGTTGTCGAAGACGCGTTGGTCGACAGCGCGCTCGGCCGGTCGTTCCCGGCTGGTTCGCTTGTCGAAGCCGCGGGTGTCGTCGACGGGTGCGGTGGCCACCGACGCCTTGTTACGCCCGGGGGCCGGCTTGTCGGCGAGTTTGTGCGGCGGGTACTGCCCGCGCAGCGACTTCGGAAGGTCGCGGTTGGGTCGTCCGGACGTCACGTGCGCCTTGCCCGCCGCCGAACCCCAGGCCTGGCTTGGCTTCGCGCCGCCACCCCGACCGGTGGAGGCGACACCGTCACGGTCCCGGCTACCGCCCGCCGGCAACGCGGTCACCCCGCTGCCACCCAGGTTGAGCATCAGCACACCGGCGAGGGCCGCGGCCAGGAGGGATCGAGTGGTGCCGGAGCCGAACACCGAGCGGTGCCGGAGGAGCCGACCACGCAGATCGGTCAGCCGACCGCGCGGGTCGGGCAGATGCCGAGTGCTGAAGGACATGGTTGGTCACCCCTGGATCGAGGACGGGCGGAGCGGCAGAGACAGGCACGCACGGACCGCGAGACCGGCGAAGGCCCCACACAGTCGGACGGGTGATCGCCGTACCTCTCTACGGGCACGGCGGCGCGCATCGACCCATCGGTCGACGAGAATTTCAGGAGATAGGAAGAGGCAATCCGGGCGGACCGAATTCACGCCGGAGCGGATCGCCCAACACAATCAATAACGACTCGGCACGGCACAATGCCGCCAGGTCAACGGTCACAGCTTCACACCCCCGTGTGCTGTTACTCATCGATATGCCGCTGTAGGTTGCAGCACCGCCCATCGGCTGTCAAGGCACGGCCACAGAAAGCTCGCTGATCAGCACTGCGACCAGGGATGATTACTTTCCGCTAAGCGGCAGGTCATTTGATGGCTTAAGTCCGTTTGCCGCCCACGCCGTCCGGCTCGTTGGCCGTCCATCATGGACGCCGCCGGACTCCACCATCGAACGACGCTTCCGTCCGCCGGCCACGCCTGACAGGAGATCCACGGTCACTGACGACGAGCCTGTCATGGCGGGTGAATCCACCCGTCAACCAGCCGGCAATCACGGCCACAAAATCCATCACAGTCAATACTGTGCTTTCGGTTGAGGATTACGTGAACGTGTCGTATTTGTCCAGGCAATCCGCAATAGGGACGCCTTCTCGGCGTCGACGCTTGCGTTGACCGGCGCGGCCTCAATCCGCTGGGCAACCGGGGCGGGGCCTTCGACAGCAGCGTCGGTTTGCCTACTGCCCCTACCCTGAAGGAGCCGCGGCGCCACTTCGGCAAGTCGGGGCCCTAGCGCCTGCACCCCCGGGCGGATGGAAGTAACCGCATGATCTGGACGAAGTTCAGCAGCGACCGCAACCCTCGCCGACTCCGCGCCGTGTCCGATCTGCGGTTTCCCGCCAGCGGGCGTCAGCATCTACGAAACCGGCATCCCCAGCTCAGCGACGAAGACATCGCTCTCGTCGAAACCGCGACCCGGCAGTGGTTCCGGATCATCGCCCGCCAGCCGGGCGCGAAGCTGTCGATGCCGTCGGTGGTGGTGGACGATCTGTGGCAGCAGCTGACCCTGCATGCGCAGGACTACGCCACGTTCTGCGACACCGCGTTCGGGCGCCCCCCGCAGCACCGGCCAGGGTCGGCGACAAGCGACGACACGACCGACGACAGTCGCCGTTCCCTTCTGCTCTCCACGCTCAAGCACGGCCGCCGGGACGAGGGGGGCGGCTCGGACAGCCTTCCGCTGTTGTTCCGGGTGGACCAAGAACTGCACATCCACAATGGCAACCGTTACCTCGCGGACTGCGGAGGCCGTGGCGAGTGTTTCCCGGTTTCCGACCGGGTCTGCCTGCAACACCTCGCAGGGCCGGGCAAGCGGCCCAAACCACCCGGCATTCGTGGCGATTTGCCCTTCAACGACGGCCGTCACGGCTACGCCGGCGGTGCGGGCGGCAGCGGTGGCGGCGAGTTCAGCGGAGACGGCGATGGCGGTGGGGGCAGCAACTGAGGCCCGCCCGGACGGTACGGCGCTTGCGTCAGCGGAGCCGGGTCAGCGCTGTCACCGACCGGTCCGTGCCGTCGTAGCTGCGGGCGGCGGCGAAGGCGCCCGTCGGACGCTGTCCACCGGCGACGGCGCGGGCCAGCCGCAGGTCCGCGTTGCGGAACCGCAGGGCCAGGCTCAGGTGCGGCACCCACGCGCCGGGAGCGTGCCACGGACGCTGCCCCTCAGCCTCGGCGAGAACATCCCAGACGGCGGCGTGCAGCGCGGTCAGCGCCGGGTTGGGTTGGACCAGCCAGACCAGTGGGGCGCTGCCGTCGAGAACGACCACCCGGTCGAGGGTCACCGGCACCGGCAGCGTGGCGTCGAACATCTCGGCCAAGCGGTGCTCGACCCCCGGCGGGAACTCGTCGACGGCGGCGAGGGTGAGGTGCGGCCGGTTGGTGGGGTGGACGTTGCGGTCCAGGCTGGGCAGCCCGGCGGCCGCCAGCCGGCCCCAGACCGCCCGGACCGCGACCTCCAGACCGGGTGAGCAGAGCAGTTCCACCGTACGCACGCGCCCACGCTAGCCGCAGTGCCCAGGCCGCCCTCCCCGGATGGGCAGCGGGCCGCCGCGTCACACCGCGTGACGACGAGAACGGTCCCCGTCCGGCACCGGGTTGACCTCACCCGCGATCCGGGCCCGGTGGGTCAGGTCGAAGATGGCGACGACGGTGATGGTGGCCGCGCCCAGCAGGCCGACCGCCAGCGGCGGGAGTCGCGCCGCCACGGGGCTCAGGATCAGGCACGCCGCCACGGCCGCGAGGCAGTGCCTCGTCAGGCGGCCGAACACCCAGATCTCGAAGATCATCCGCCCGACGAGGAAGGTCAGTGGCCCGATCAGGATCGCCACGACGTTGCCGGCCGAGCGCTGCCCGCCGGGCTCCTTGAGCATCAACTCGCCGCCGATGCCGGTGAGCAGGATGCCCGCCACCATCACCAGATGGGTGTAGCTCGCCCGCAGGTTGAGCCGGTACGGGTCGACGGCGGTGTCGATCTTCACGGCGAGGCTGCTCGTGGTGCGGTAGAAGTAGGTCCACCAGAGAAAGACCACCGTCCAGAAGGTGAGCAGGAACGCGGTGGTGTCCGCCAGGTCCCGCGTCGACAGCCGGTAGAAGTTGCCGGTGGCCAGGATCGTCTCGCCGAGGGCCAGGATGATGAACTGCCGGTACCGCTCGTTGAGGTGTTCGCCCGAGAGGTGCCACTCGGTGGCCCGCGCCCGGCCGAGCCCCGGAACCGGCCACCCCAGGACCGGCCCCGAGTAGTCGATCGCCAGCGCGCACGCCCACAGCACGACCCGGGCGTCGTCGCCGTCGGCCGCGGCTCCGGCGAACCAGACCGTCCCGGACAGCAGATACCAGACGATTCCCCGGACCGGCCGACGCCAGGCCGGGGTGCCGCGCAGGTAGAGGGCCATGACCAGGGTACGGCCGAGGTGGATCCCGAGGTACGCGCTGACGAAGACGAAGGCCTGGTCACCGAAGGCGTCCGGAACGTTGATGGACATCAGCAGACTGCCGAGCATCACGCAGATGATCAGAATCTGCACCGTGGGTCGTTCGCAGTCGAGGCTGTCGGTGGCCAGGTTGGTGTTGTACCAGATCCACCAGAAGGCGAGCAGGAAGATCACGGCCTGCGCGTCGGCGAGCAGGCTGGGCTCCTCGACCAGGGTCGCCGACAGCCGGCCGAGGGTGAAGATGAAGACAAGGTCGAAGAAGAGCTCGACGGCACTGGAACGCACCGGGTCGACCGGACCCGCTGCGACTTTCCTGGGCATTTGCCCATCTTGACAGCCGGCCGATACTCAGAGCCAGCCGTTGTCCCGGGCGGTGCGGACCGCTTCGGCCCGGTCGGCAGCGCCGAGCTTCTGCACGGCGGCGGAGAGGTGGTTGCGCACGGTGCCGGTGGACAGGTGCACCCGGCGGGCGATCACCGCGACCGGGGCGCCGACCTCGGCCAACCGCAGGGTCTCCAGTTCCCGTGGGGTCAGCGGGCACGGGGGCAGGGTCAGCGCGTCGGCGGCCAACGACGGGTCGACGTAGCGACCTCCGGCGTGCACTCGGCGGATCACGTCGGCGAGCGCCCCACCCGGCGCGCCCTTGGGCAGGAACCCTCGGGCGCCAGCGGTCAACGCCTGGCGCAGGTGCCCGGGCCGGCCGTGCCCGGTCAGCACGACCACCGCGCAGTCAGGCCGGACCCGGGTCAGCTCGGCGGCCACCGCGATGCCGTCCAGGCCCGGCATCTCCAGGTCCACCACCGCCACGTCCGGGCGGTGCGCCAGCGCCGCGCTGACGGCTGCCGGGCCGTCGGCGGCGTGTGCCACCACCTCGACGTCCGGTTCCAGGTCGAGCAGCGCGGCGACGGCGACCCGGATCAGCTCCTCGTCGTCGGCGAGCAGGACGCGGATCACGACCGCGCCGGCACTGTGGCTTCGAGGGTGAAGATCGCATCCTCCCGGCGTACCCGCAACTCTCCCCCGGCGGCGGCGAGTCGGTCGGCCAGCCCCCGCAGGCCGTGGCTGTGCGCGTCCGGGCCGCTGTCGTCGGCACCGTCGTTGGCCACTGTCATCCTGGCCACGTCATCCTCCCAGTCGATGCGGATCCGGCACCAGTCGGCCCGACTGTGCCGCAGCACGTTGGTGCTCGCCTCGCGCAGCACCGCCGCCAACTCGACGGCGGCCGGTTGCGGCAGGTCCGTCGGTGGCGGCACCACCGTGCACCGCACCCCGCAGGAGCGCAGCACCCCCACCACGGCGGTGAGCTGTTCGTCGAGGTCGACGGCCCGGTAGCCGTGCACTGTCTCGCGCACCTCGCTCAGCGCGGAGGCGGCCAACCGTTGCACCTCGGCGGCCTCCCGCCCGGCCCGTTGCGGGTCGACCGGGGCGAGCCGGGCGGCGAGTTCGGCCTTCAACGCGATCACCGTGAGCCGGTGCCCCAGCACGTCGTGCACGTCGCGGGCGAAGCGCAACCGCTCCTCGGCCGCGGCCAGCCGAGCCTGCGCGGCCTGGCCCTGCCGGGCCTCCACGAGCAGGTCCCAGAACCAGACCTGGAACCCGTTGACGGCGGCGACGGCCACGCCGATCCCACCGGTCACGCCGAGGTGGCGCGGGACGGAACCACCCGTGCACCAGGCCACCGCGACCGTCACCGCCAGCACACCGGCCGTCACCGCCAGGGCGGCCCGCCACCGCACCAGCAGCGGCGTCATGCCGATCAGCGCCGCACCGAGCCAGGCCCAGGTCGGCCAGCTGCCGGCCGCCACCGGACCCACCAACGGAACGGTCAGTACCGCCACCCCGACCAGGCTCAGCTCGGCCCGACGCCGCCAGCGCCGGTCGAGCCACGGCGTCACCGCCGTGTACAGCACGACGGTCTGGGCGACAACGAAGGCGAGAATGCCGGCCGCGCCGAGCGCCACCCGGCCCGGGTCGGGCTCGCGGGTCAGGCCGACCGCCGGTAGCAGGACGCTCGCCCAGACGCCGGTGGCCAGCGACACCAGCGTCGCCTGCCGGGCGCGGCGCAGCCGGCGGTCCGCCCGGGGAGTCACCGCCTCGCTCGACACGCACCGATCCTAGGACCGCCGCGCGCCTGCTCCACCCCGGCGAATCGTCACTGTCGAACCGTGGAATCCGCACGGTTTTCCCGTGACGAACGGGTCTGCCGCCCACCCCGGTGACACCGGCAGGGTCGAGGCATGGAAAACACCAGGATGTACGCGGACAGCGTCACCGCCGTACCGTCACCAGCGCCGCTGCCCACCGACGACCCGACGCCTCCGGGCCCGACGCCGACCAGCGCGGCAGCGGCCCACAGCCGGCGGCGACTGCTGTGGCACCTGGGCGAGATGGCGCTGGCCATGGTCGCCGGGATGCTGCTGCTCGCGCCGTTGTGGGAGCTGGCCGGCACCGCTCTGGGCGTCGGCGGCACGTTGGCCCGGCCGGAGGTCGCCGCATTGGTGATGGCCACGAACATGACAGTCGGGATGACGGTGGTGATGCGTTACCGGGCGCACCGCTGGCGGGCGGTCGGCGAGATGGCAGCCGCGATGTACGTCCCGTTCCTGCTGCTGCTCGTGCCGTTCCGGGTGGGCCTGATCGGTGCCGACGCCATGGTCCTCGGCGGTCACCTGCTGATGATCCCGGCGATGGTGCTGGTGGCGGTCCGGCACCGACACGAGACGTCGGCGCCGGTCCGCCGGCACCCGGCCGTGGTGGCGCTCGCCCACCGCTGGCCGACCGGGTTGGCGCTGCTGATGACAGTTGACATGTGGGTCGACCCGAGCGTGCTCAGCCCGTGGACGATGCTGGTGCTGCCCGGCGGCTACCTGCTGATCGGGGCGGTCCGTGGCACGCTCGGCGGGCCGGGGGTGCTCGCCACCCAACTCGCCGGTCTGGCCGGCTGGGTCGCTGTGACACTGGCCGCGGTCGTGGTCGGCGGGCGGACCGCCGCCTGGTTGGTGGCGTTCGGCTGGTTGGCGCACGCCGGTTGGGACCTGGCGCACCACCGCCGCGCCCGGGTCGTGCCGCGCGGCTACACCGAGTTCTGCATGGTGCTCGACGTGGCCCTCGCCGCGGTGATGGTGCTGGCCATCCTGACCACGGACGGCTGACCGAGGCCGCCGCCGGGACCGGGGAACGGGCACAGCACGGGCCCGGGGACAGTTCTTGTGGCAGTCGCCGCAACGGCCCGGACGGCGTGATGAAAGGCTTGGCGCATGAGTTCCGCACCTGCACAGCACGACGCACCGACTGACGCCACCCCCGACGGCACCGACGAGGTGAGCGCCTTCACCGAGCTCGGGCTGCGCACCGAACTGCTGGGCGCGCTCGCCGCCCTCGGCTACGAGGAGCCGACCCCCATCCAACGGGAGGCTATCCCACCGCTGTTGGAAGGTCGGGACCTGCTGGGTCAGGCGGCCACCGGCACCGGCAAGACGGCGGCGTTCGCGCTGCCGCTGCTGAACCTCATGGCGGCACACCGCCAGGGCGGTGACCCGGTGGCGCTGGTGCTGGTGCCGACCCGGGAGCTGGCGGTGCAGGTCTCCGAGGCGTTCCACCGCTACGGCAAAGACCTCGGCGCGCGGGTGCTGCCGATCTACGGTGGGCAGCCGATCGGGCGGCAGTTGCGGGCACTGGACAGCGGCGTCGACGTGGTGGTGGCCACCCCCGGGCGGGCCCTCGACCACATCGCCCGGGGCACCCTGCGCCTCGGTGGGTTGGCCACGGTGGTGCTCGACGAGGCCGACGAGATGCTCGACATGGGTTTCGCCGAGGACATCGAGGCGATCCTGGAGCACGCCCCGGCGCAACGTCAGACGGTGCTCTTCTCGGCCACCATGCCGTCGCGCATCGACGGGATGGCCCGCCAGCACCTGCGCGAGCCGGTCCGGATCGAGATCGGCCGGGAGCAGCCGGTCGCCGGTGAGGCACCCCGGGTGCGGCAGAGCGCGTACATCGTGACCCGGGCGCACAAGCCGGCCGCGCTGGGCCGGGTGTTGGACGTGGAGTCCCCGACCGCGGCGATCGTGTTCTGCCGCAGCCGCGAAGAGGTCGACCGGCTGACCGAGACGATGAACGGCCGGGGTTACCGCTCCGAGGCGCTGCACGGTGGCATGAGCCAGGAGCAGCGCGACCGGGTCATGGGCCGGCTGCGGGCGGGCACCGCCGACCTGCTGGTGGCCACCGACGTGGCGGCCCGGGGGCTGGACGTCGAGCAGCTGACCCACGTCGTCAACTACGACGTGCCGTCGGCCCCCGAGTCGTACGTGCACCGGATCGGTCGGGTGGGTCGGGCCGGCCGCGAGGGCGTGGCGATCACCCTCGCCGAGCCGCGCGAGCACCGGATGCTCAAGACCATCGAGCGGGTCACCGGCCAGCGAATCACCATCGACAAGATCCCCACCGTGGCGGACATGCGGACCCGCCGGTTGGAGCTGACCCAGGCGGCCCTGCGCGAGAGCCTGCTGGAGGACGACCTCGACCCGTACCGGGTGATCGTGGAGACGCTGACCGACGAGTTCGACCTGATGGAGGTCGCCCTCGCCGCGGTGAAGCTGGCCCACGAGGTGACGTCGCCGGGTTCCGACGACGAGGAGGAGATCCCGCAGGTTCCGGTGCGCGGCCCGCGCGAGGGTCGTCCGGAGTCCGGCGGCCGGGGCGGCGACCGGCGGGGCGGGGGTCGGCCGCGCTCCGGCGGCGGCAACACCGTCCAGGTCTTCGTCGGTCTGGGCCGACGGGCCGGGGTGCGCCCGCAGGACCTGGTCGGCGCGATCACCGGGGAGACCGGCATCCGTGGCCGCGACATCGGTTCGATCGAGATCGCCGACCGGTTCTCGCTGGTGGAGGTGCCGCAGGGGGTGGCCGACGAGGTGATCTCCGGGTTGCGGCAGAGCACCATCAAGGGCCGCAAGGCCACCGTACGCCGGGACCGCGGCGGCGACGAGCGCTGAGCGCGTCGTCGGCGACCGCCGGGGTACGACGGTCGCCGGCGACGCGCGACGGGAGTGCGAACGGTGGGGCGGTGACCGCGCCGCCCCACCGGCTCTACTCGATGTTGCCGGTGACCACGTTCTTGCCGCCGACCAGCGAGGCACCGCCCGCCGCGTGGTCGAAGGCGCGCATCACGTTGTTACTGATGATCCAGTTGTCGCTCGTGCCGACGGTGACGATCGGCCGGTCCTGCCGGCGGGTGGTCGTCGAATCGGAGTAGATCTGGTTGCCGATCACCTGGCACAGGCCGGAGTCGCCGCCACGGATCCCGCTCTCACCGTTCTCGTGGATCTCCAGACCCATGATCCGGGTACGCCCGGACGAGAAGACACCGATGCCGTTCGAGGCGTTACGCCACAGGCGGCCACCGATGAACTGGTTGCCCCAAACCTGCCAGAGGTCGACTCCGTTCCCGGTGCCGCCGGTGCCGTTCGACTCGAGGTAGACGTTCTGGAACGTGTTCCGGTGCCCGTTGTTCCGCAGTTCAACGCCGTTGCCGACGCATCCCCAGACGTGCAGGTTGTCGAAGAAGCAGGCACCGTCGTGCAGTCGTAGGCCGGTCGCGCACTCACCGATCCAGACATTGAGGAACTCGTTGTCGTAGGCCCAGGCGTTCACGAAGATGCCGATGCCGACGCAGTCCTCGACGTTGATGTCGGTGATCTTGTTCGCGTGGGCGCTGGTGGCCTCGGCCGTGCCGACGAACTCGATGGCGTGGCTGCCCGAGTTGCTGAAGTGCAGGTGGTGGAAGGTCGACCGAGGGGCACGGATGGTCAGCAGCACCCCCGACGTGCGTTTGCCGTAGAAGTGCACGTTCGAGATCTGGTTGTAGATGCCCGACGAGACCAGGCGACCGGTGTAACCCGGGGCCGGCTGGATGATCGCCGCGCCGATGTTCTCCCCGGTCCAGGTCAGGCTGGTCGGGAAGGTGACCTCCGATCCGAGGCCGAGTCGGCCCACCGGCTGGAAGATCTCCCCACCCTCCTTCGGCAGCAGCTTCAGCGCGACCTCGACCTTCGCCGCCTCGTCACTGCCGTCGAGCAGGCAGCCGACCCGGGGGTCACGCAGGCTGAGCGCGCCCTCCCGTACCGTCGTCGGCTCGGCTCTGGCCGGTGTGGCAAGCGTCGCCACGACCGCAGCGCCGGCTCCGCCGGCGAACAGGGCCCGTCGTCCCAGCCCTCGGCCCGCTGGTTCCGGCCGGTGCGGCACCGTCGGCGGCAGGGCACCGGACGTGTTGGCGTTCGCTTCCATGCGTCTCCCCGTGATGAACACTGTGCGGAGGCCGACCCTATAGCCGATCAGCGGCCCGCAGGGGGCACGGGTGCGGGCTCCGACGAGCGCGGAGAACGCCGCCGGCGACCGTCCGGGTGGGACGGTCGCCGGCGCTGCGGGTCAGGGGGGGTACGGCCCGAAGCGGCCCCAGGCCACAAGCGCGGCGAGGACGAGCAGCACCACGCACGTCACGATGCCCTGGATCTCCACCGTGCGCCGCTCCGGCACGGTGGCCGTCCGCACCCCGTGCAGGTGCACCACGATGCCGCCGATCATGATGATGACCAGCCCGAGCGCGGCGAGCGGGGTGAGCACCGTGGCGATGCCGGTGAGGGCGGGCAGCAGCAGCCCGATGGCGGCCAGCAGTTCCAGGGCGCCGATGGCCTTGACCTGGATCGGCGTGGCGGCCTTCGTCCAGCCCATCGTCTCGTGCAGCTTCTCCTTGGGTTGGGTCAGCTTGACCACGCCGATGCCGCCAAAGATGGCAGCGAGCAGGATCTGAACGATCCACAGCACCATGTTCACAGGGGTTTCCTCCGGGGGACCGCCCTACGGCGGAGAGGTAGTTGACGTCTCAAGCACGACAGTACGGTCCTCCGGGACCCGGGCACAGCGACAGGCCCCCGCCGTCTCGTGAGCGGCGGGGGCCTGTCGCCTGGTACGTCAGACCGTGAAGAGCGCCGGACCGTCCAGCGTCTTCACGTCGGCCGGGCGCAGCGCCAGGGCGAGCACGTCGGCCACGTCGGCCAGGGTGTGCACGGTCAGCGCCTCGCGCACCTCGGTCGGCAGGTCGTCCAGGTCCGGTTCGTTGCGCGCCGGGATGATCACTTCGGTGAGACCGGCCCGGTGCGCGGCGAGCAGCTTCTGCTTCACCCCACCGATCGGCAGCACCCGACCGGAGAGCGTCACCTCACCGGTCATCCCGAACTCGGGGCGGACCGGGCGACCGGTGACCAGCGACGCCAGGGCCGTGACCATGGTGATGCCGGCGCTCGGACCGTCCTTGGGCACCGCGCCCGCCGGGAAGTGGACGTGGATCCGGCGTCCCGCGAGGGCGTTCGGGTCGATACCGAGCCGCCGCCCGTTGGAGCGCAGGTAGGAGAGCGCGATGTGCGCCGACTCCTTCATCACGTCACCGAGCTGGCCGGTCAGGGTCAGCCCCGGCTCGCCCTCCATGCTGGTCGCCTCGATGAAGAGCACGTCACCACCGGCACCCGTGACGGCCAGGCCGGTGGCCACGCCCGGCACCGCGGTGCGCTCGGCCGACTCCGGGGTGAACTTCGGCCGCCCCAGGTAGCCGGTGAGGTTGTCGGTGTCGACGCGTACCGGCGTGGGGTCGGTCGCCAGGGTCACCGTCACCTTGCGCAGGATCTTGGCCAGGGCCCGTTCGAGCTGCCGCACGCCGGCCTCCCGGGTGTACTCCCCCGCGATCAGCGCGAGAGCCTCGTCGGCGACCGTCACCTCCTCGGCGGTCAACCCAGCCCGCTCCCGCTGCCGGGGCAGTAGGTGGTCGCGGGCGATGGATACCTTCTCGTCCTCGGTGTACCCGTCCAGCATGACCAGCTCCATCCGGTCCAGCAGCGGGCCGGGGATGGCGTCCACCACGTTGGCGGTGGCCAGGAAGAGCACGTCGGACAGGTCCAGATCGACCTCCAGGTAGTGGTCCCGGAAGGTGTGGTTCTGGGCCGGGTCGAGCACCTCCAGCAGGGCGGCGGCGGGGTCACCGGCGTAGCCGGCGGCCAGCTTGTCCACCTCGTCGAGGAGCACGACCGGGTTCATCGAGCCGGCCTCGCGCAGCGCGCGGACGATCCGGCCGGGCAGCGCACCCACGTAGGTGCGCCGGTGCCCGCGGATCTCCGCCTCGTCGCGGACGCCGCCGAGCGAGACCCGGACGAAGTTGCGTCCGAGCGCCCGCGCCACGGACTCGCCGAGGCTGGTCTTGCCGACCCCGGGAGGGCCGGCGAGGGCGAGTACCGCGCCGGAGCCGCGACCGCCGACCACGCCGAGGTTGCGCTCGGCCCGCCGGTTGCGCACCGCCAGGTACTCCAGGATGCGGTCCTTCACGTCGGACAGGCCGGCGTGGTCGGCGTCGAGCACCGCCCGGGCCGCGGCCAGGTCGGTGTTGTCCTCGGTACGGGTGCCCCACGGCATCTCGAGCACGGTGTCCAGCCAGGTGCGGATCCAGCCCGCCTCCGGGGAGGCGTCACTGGCCCGCTCCAGCTTGCCGACCTCGCGCATGGCCGCCTCGCGGACCTTCTCCGGCAGCTCGGCGGACTCGACCCGGGACCGGTAGTCGGCGGAGCCGTCCGGCTCGTCCTCGCCCAGTTCCTTACGGATCGCGGCGAGCTGCTGACGCAGCAGGAACTCGCGCTGGGACTTCTCCAGCCCCTCGCGGACGTCACTGTTGATCTGCTCGGTGACCTCCTGCTCGGCCAGGTAGTCCTTCACCCAGCCGACCAGCAGCTCCAGCCGGGCGGTGACGTCCGGCGCGGCGAGCAGCTCGGTCTTCTGCTCCAGCGTCAGCCAGGGCGCGTAACCGGCCGAGTCGGCCAGCTCGGAAAGGTCGGTCATCCGCTCCACCGCGTCGATGACCTGCCAGGCGCCCCGCTGCTGGAGCACGGAGGTCACCAGGGCGCGGTACTCGCGGGCGAGTTCACGGGCCCGACCGGCGTAGGCGGGTTCGTCGAGTTCGGTCGCCTCGACCCAGAGGGCGGCGCCGGGGCCGGGCACGCCGGACCCGATCCGGGCCCGGGACAGGCCACGGATGACGGCGGCGGGCTCACCCTCGGGCAGCCGGCCGACCTTCTCGATGGTGGCGACCACGCCGACCGGCCCGTACTCGCCGTCGATGCGCGGCACGGCCAGCAGCTTGCGGTCGCCGGTCGCCCGCGCCGCGTCGATCGCGGCCTGGGTGGTGGGGTCGAGGGTCACCGGGATGACCATGCCGGGCAGCAGCACGGCGTCGGTCAGGGGAAGTACCGGAAGAGTTGCCATCGAACACCTCGCGTTGAGTTGAGCGTGTCTCACTCAAGTAACAAAGCGTTCCCCTTGTTCCGATCTGTGACCCAGACCACTTCCCCGGCCGGTTCCGTCGGGTCGCCCAGGACCGGTGGGCGACCCGACGGGAGACCTCAGGTGAGCTTGCTCTTCACCGTGTTCACCACCGAGCCGGCCACCCCCGGATTGGTGCCGTACAGGCGGGGGTCACCCGGCGGCAGCACCGGCTCCGGCGCGTTCGCGCGTGGGTTGTCGTCGTACCGGAACTCGCCCTTGCCGTCGGGCGATGGCCCGGACGCCCAGCGCCCCTGGGCGGCGTCGGTGCCCGAGGAGAAACCCAGATAGGTGTAGCCGTACTCCTCGGTGAACTCGCCCGAGTCCGGGAACGCCTCCGGCACCGGCATCTCCTCCAGCCCGTCCTCCTTGAGCTGCTCGATCGCCGCCAGCCACATGTTCTGGTGCATCGTGTCGCGGGCCAGCAGGAAGCGCAGCATCTGCTTGACACCCGGGTCGTCGGTCATGTGGAACAACCGGGCGACCTGGAGCCGACCCTGCGCCTCGGCGGTGACGTTGAGCTGGAAGTCGGCCAACAGGTTGCCGCTGGCGGTGACGAACGCGCCGCTCCAGGGCACCCCGTTGGAGTCGGCGGGCAGGGCACCACCACCGCCATGGATGAAGTGCGCCGGATTCTCGCCGGCGTAGGTCGCCGCACCACCGGGGTCCTCCGCGATCCCCTCGGTCAGCGACAGCGGCGCATTGTCCAAGAGCCGGGTGATCATCGTGACGATCATCTCGACGTGGCCCATCTCCTCGGTGCCGACATCGAGCAACAGATCCTTGTACTTGCCGGGCAGCCGGCAGTTCCAACCCTGGAAGAGGTACTGGTTGGCGACTGTCATCTCGCCCCACTTGCCGCCCAGCACCTCCTGCAGCCGACGGGCGAACGCCGCGTCCGGGCCGTCTGGTTTGGCCTCGAACTGCAGATCCTTGACGTGACTGAACATCCGACCTCCTCGGTACCGGAAACAGGTAGCGAGGCCGTTCCCGCTGGGCTGACCCGAGCGGGCCAACCGGTGGCCCGCCCGGGTCAGCCCAGCGGGCGGGCCACCGGCAGCAGCACCTCCAGCGCCACTCCACGGGGCCGCAGCCGGTGCGCCCGCAGCGCTCCCCCGTCGGTCGCGACGAGCTGCCGCGCGATCCACAGGCCCAGACCGGACATCCCGACGGCCGGCGTCGGACGCCGCAGCGCGACCAGCAGCGCGTCGTCGACCCTGCCCTCGTCGGTGACCAGGATGCTCACGCCGGGACCGCGCACCGTGGCGTAGAGCCCGACCTGCCCGTTGGGCGGCCCGTGCCGCAACGCGTTCTGCACCAGGTTGACCAGCACCTGTCGAGTGCGTCCGGCCGGCACCGGGCAGGAGGCGGCCCGCCGGGTGGCCCGTGCCCGCCGCCGACCGGCCGGCACCAACGCGGCGGCCTCCCGCAGGATGCCCGCCAGCGCGACGACCGGCTCCGGCTGCGCGGCCAGCGCCAGCGCGCCGGTGCCGGCGGTCGCGTCGCGCAGCAGACTCTGCAGGTGTGCGGCCTGGTCGCGGGCCAGCTCGGTGATCGCCCGCCGATCGGCACTGGTCAGCTCGCGACGCTCGTCGGCCAGAGCGCGGGTCAACGAGGTCAGGGTGCTCACCGGCGTCCGGAACTCGTGGCACAACACCCGCAGCAGCAACTCCGAATCAGCCTCCGCCGCTCGCCGCTCGGCGGGTGTCGGCGCGATGGGGCGCAACCCTCGCAGCAGGTCCCGCAAACCGTGCCGTGCGCGCATCCACCCGACTCCCCTCGTTCGGTGCGAACCCGCATGATCGGTACCCGCTGGGGAACGGCCCAGACATGCCGGGAAGCTCCACCTTGCGACTCGTTGTCGTGGACGATCACCCCCTTTTCGTCCGCGGCCTGGAGTTGCTGCTCCCGATCACCAGCAACGGCCGCGCCGAGGTGGTCGCCTCCACCGGCGACGCCGCCGCGGCGGCGGCTCTCGTCGCCGGCTGCCGCCCCGACCTGGCCCTCGTCGACCTGCACATGCCCGCGCCCGGCGGCGTCCGTGCGGTGGCGGCGATCCGGCGGACCACCCCTCGGGTACGGGTGGTGGCGATGTCCGGTTCCGCCGCTCCCGAGTCGGCGGTGGAGGCGCTGCGGGCCGGCGCCGAGGGTTTCCTGCCCAAGACCAGCGAACCGGAGGAGCTGCTGCCCCCGCTGCTGGCCATCCTCGACGGCTGGGCGGTGCTGCCGGCCGAACTGCTGCGCACTCTGCTGCCGCCCACGCGCTTCCCGTCGGTCGACCTCGACAGTGAGGAACGGCGGCTGCTGCGGGCGATCGCCGCCGGCCGCAGCACCGTCGACATCGCCGAAGAACTGCACGTCTCGGAACGGACGGTGAAACGTATGACCGCCGCGTTGCTGCGAAAGTTGCGAGTGTCCAACCGGGCCGAGGCCGCCGCCGTCGCCGGTCACGCCGGGGTCCTCGGGGAATGAAGCCCGGTCATCGGACCGATTCACGGTTTTGCTCTGTAACGGAATCGCGACGCGCCGAATGAATGGAAGGCATATTGTTGCGGATTACCGGGGTGATAGGTCAGACTTTGGACACATCCCGCCGCACACAGGGAGTAATCGGCAATGGCGAGAAAAGTAATCACGGTCCTGACCGACGACCTCGACGGTGGGAAGGCCGACCGGACGGTGGAGTTCAGTCTCGACGGCGTGGCCTACACGATCGATGTCTCCGACGAGAATGCCGGTGTCCTGCGCAAGGCGCTCGACCCGTACATCAATGCGGGTCGGCGGATCGGGCGCGGTCCGGTGGAGAGCGCCCGTTCAGTCCGACGGCCGGGCCGACCCGCCGGCGCGGGAATGGATCGGGAGCAGAACCGGGCCATCCGGGAATGGGCCGTCAAGAACGGCTACAAGATTTCCGAGCGCGGCCGGATCCCGGTGGAGGTTGTCGAGGCGTACAAGAACCGCTGACGCGACGCGACGACGGGGCCCCGCCAGCACGGCGGGGCCCCGTCGTGTGTCCGGGTCGCCCGTTGCGACGCGATGGCCGGCCACCCCAGGTTGGTTGCCCCGGGGTGGCCGGCCATCGTCGCTACCTCAGTTGACGTCGATGCGCACCGAGTCGAAGGCGGGGGTCTGGTTGGCCCGCTCCATCATCGGCAGGCGGTGCGAGCCGTCACCGGCCCAGACGGAGCACTGGGCGGTACCCGACTCCGGCAGGCCCGGAATCTGGATCGTCACCTCGTCGGGCTGGGCACCACCGCGGCCGTCCTCGGTCGCGACGAAGAACGCGGGCACCTCCTGCGGCTCCGGCGGCGCGGTCAGGCTGTCCAGCATCCGGCAGGCGGTGTGGAAGTGCCCACGGACCAGGCCCTGGTCGTTGAGCAGCGAGCTCTCCACGTAGTAACCACCCTGACCGGCGGCCAGGAAGCGGTCCCGCACCAGGTTGCGGGTGCTGACCCGCAGGGTGAAGGGCTGGTTCTGGCCAACCTGCTCGGGGAACTGGGTGATCAGCAGCGACGGGTTGTTGGCCGCCGCGCCGACCTCACCGAACTCGGTGCTCACGCAGCGGTTGCCGTTCTGGAAACCGTCGTGCGGCTGGAGCCGGCTCTCGTCGCAGTCGTTGGCGAGCACGCCGAGCCCGGCGCCGGGCTCGGTGCCACCACCGTTGTTACCGCCGCCGTTGTTACCGCCGCCGTTGTTACCGCCACCGGGCGTGGTGGTGGGGGTGCTGCCACCGCCGTTGTTGCCGCCGGTGTTGCCGGTGGGCTGCACCTGACACTCGGCGAGCTGGGCCAGGCCCTGCGGCCGGGGTCCGACCCGGTCGATGGCGGTCGTGATCCGGTCCAGCACGGCGCGGCGCTTACCGGCCAACGGCTGGAGGATCGCGTTGCGGATGAACGCCTCACCCTTGTTGCCCTCGGCGGCCAGCCGGCGGTCCGCCTCGGCGATCTGGGTCTGCAACTGGGCGAGGTTGCGGTCCACCTCGGCCCGCGCCCGGTTCGGCACCTGCGGCAGTTTGGCCGCCACATCCGGACAGG
Organism: Micromonospora parva; assembly: GCF_000718515.1. GTDB lineage: Bacteria > Actinomycetota > Actinomycetes > Mycobacteriales > Micromonosporaceae > Micromonospora > Micromonospora parva. The sequence continues at coordinate 32,240 of NZ_JNZS01000038.1, forward strand.
CGACGGCGGTGCCGGTGCCCACCGTGCCGTCCTTGCCGTCCTCACACTCGGGGACCGACTGCTGTCCGTCACCCCAGTGATTACGCACCCACCGACCGTTCTGCCAGGTTCGGCTGGTCGAACCGGCGCCGGTCGGCGCGGTCGCGCCCGGGCTCGGCTCCACACACTGCCCGGCGGCCGGACGTGGCTTATTTGTCCGCCGGTCCTGGGCCGACGAAATCTGAGTCACGGCGACAACTCCGCCGAAGACCGCGAGCGTGCCGACAACTGCCAGCAGACGCTTGCTCCGCGCGTTGCCGGAAGGCCGGCGCGCCCGAGTGGACCTGCGCATCGAATTGCTCTCCTTCTCGATCCGGTAGTGGATTTCTGCCCTCGGCGGACCGACGGATGTGTGGGGGCACGGCCGCGGCAGGGACCCACCGTGACCCACCCGGTAATGCGTCGATGGCCGACGATGCCCTTTCCGCACCGTCTCCCGCGCCGGTCGACGCGGATGGGGAGATCCTGTTCATTCGCGCAGGAGTACGGGGCGGGTGCCGGGAAGGTTCAACTGACGCACAGGAAATTGCCGCGACCCGACACGGAGCCGGTACGCGGCGGGGAAGAGCAGGTGAAACGGGTGCGGTCAGTCGGCGCAGAGATGGTCGAAGGCGAAACCGCCGACCAGTTCGTGGCGGCGCTCGCTCAGCGCGGCGATCCGCGCGGTCCACTCGGCGCGCGGCAGCAGGTTCGCCACCGCGTTCTCCCGCAGTCGCTCCCCCACGGCGACGGCGGCGAGATCCTCGGCCAGCCGGGCCGCGTCGATGCCGCAGGAGAAGCGGTGTTCGGTCACCGAGACCATCTCGACGAGGCACGCGTCGGGGCGTACCTGCACCCAGCTCCACCCCTGGGCCGGCCCGTCCAGCCAGCGCACGTGCAGCCCTCGCACGATCGGGTCGGCCACCTGCCCGGCCACGTACGCCTCGACGGCCGCCGCGCGGGTCAGCGCGCCGAGGTCGTTGACCGACCCGGTACGCCCGTCGGGCAGTCGGCCCAGGATGTCCCGGAAGCCCACCGGCGCGGGCTCGGTGCCGGCGACGGTGGCCCCGGCGCCCGCGGCGTACGCGCGCGCGTCGATCACGTACTCGACCAGGCGGCGGCCGTGTTCGGCGGCCCGTAGCGTCGGCGAACCGATCCGCAGCACGGGCAGGCCGGCGGCGGCGCTCACCGCGTCCGTGAGTCGCTGCACGCGCTGTTCCGCCGAGGCGGCGCTCGGCACCGGGCCGATCTCCACGGCGACGACTGGGCGGCCGGTGTCGGCGGCGTAGACCACGAAGTCGAAGCTGGCGCGGCTCGCCGAGGTCCACTGGCTGCCGGTGACACCGGCCGGACGGCCCTGGACCAGATCACTGAGCCGACGTGCCGGCAGGACCAGGTGGTTGGCACGGCTGAGCAGGGCGTCGTGCCCCGCCTCGGCGGGCATCGCCCGCAGCCAGCCGCGGTCGTCGCTCCCGGTGCTCGTCATCTGCCTGATCCATCCGCCGGTCGGTCGAGCCGGGCCGAGTCTAGGTGGTCGATCATGGGCCACCGACTTCTGATGTGACCGGGATCACAGCAGTGCCGATGTTCCAGGGGTGGCCGCCGGGTGTATCCAGCGACCGCCGGTACCGGACCGGCCCGGAGGTGCGCATGTCGCGACAGCAGTTCGGCTTCCTCGCCGGGTTCCTCGCCGTGGCGGTCTGGGCGCTCGCCGGCGCCGGCGCGGCCGCCCTCGCCGTGCTCGCCGGCCTGCTCGGCTGGCTGGTCGTCCGGGTGCTCGACGGCGACCTCGCGGTGACCGGGCTCGGTGACCGTCGCGGCGACGCTCGGCGACGCCCATGACCACCCGTCCGTCCACCGGGCCGAACCCCGGCACCGGGATGGCCGCCGGGACGACCGGTTTGTCGGGCGACGCGGCCGATGTCGCGCGGATCGCGGCGCAGGCGGCCAGCCTCGTGCCGGGCGTGTCCGTGGTCCGCCCGGCGGCGGTCCGCCTGGATGACCGGTCCGTCGGACTCGACCTGCACCTGATCACCTGGTACGGGCACAGCGTGCCGACGATCGCCGAAACCGTCCGAACGGTGGTCGCCGACCAGGTGGCCGCCCAGACCGGGCTCACCGTGGCGGTGGTGACCGTCACCGTGGACGACCTGCTCGTCCCCGGCGTCGACTCCTCCGCAGCCGGCGCCGCCGCGCCCGAGGACGGCTGAGATGCGCACCGCCAACCGGATCGCGTCGGTGCTGCTGGGCGCCGCGCTGCTCGTCGGCGGCGCGGTGACGGCCGTGCAGGCGGTGCTCCTCACAGTGCACCGCCGCGCACCGCTGGACACCACCGGCTGGTGGGACGCGCTGAGCGCCACCCGGTGGCGCGATCCCACGGTCCGCACCGTGGCCACTGCGAGCCTCCTGCTGGGCCTGGCGCTGCTCGCCGCCCAGCTGCGCCGCTGGGCGCCGGTCCGCCTGCGCGCCGACGAGCACGACGGCTGGTACCTGCACCGGCGCTGTGTGGAACGCCGGCTCGCCGACGCCGCCGCCGCGGTGCCGGGCGTCCGCCGCGCCCGCGCCCGGCTCCGACGGCACCACGGCCAGTGGCGCCCCCGGATCCGCGCGAGCGGCGACCCGGCGGCCCGGGCGGAGATCGAGTTCGCCGTGCACCAGGAGTTGCACCGGCTCACCGCGCCCCGCCCCGCCCGGGTCGACGTCCGGCTGCTGCCCCGACGGCGGCCGGCGTGACCAACGCCGCGCACCGACTGCTGTGGACCGTCATCGCGCTGCTGCTGGTGGCGGGCGGCGCGGTGGCGCTGGCGGCCAGCCTCGGCACCCTGCCCGGCGTCGACCCGGCGGCGGCGCTGCTCAGCGCCGATGTGGTCGACCGGTGGCGGACGGCCGCGCCGTGGAGCACCCTGGCGGTGGCCGTGGTCGGGGCGCTGTTCGCCCTGGCCGGGCAGCGCCTGCTGGCCCGGGAGCTGCGGGGCCCCGGCGGCACGCTGCGCGGCACGCTGAGCCATCCCGGACGCCGGCCGGGCCGGACCCGGCTCCCCGCCGACGTTCTCACCGACGCGTTGGTACGCGACCTGAGCGGCAACCCCGGGGTACGCCGGGCCCGGGTGGTGCTCACCGGCCCGGCACCGCACCCCGACGTGTGGATCCGGGTGGACCTCACCGCCGACGCGCCGGCCGCCGGCGTACGCGAGCACGTGCACGCGGCAGTCCGCCGATTCGCGGCGACGACCCACTGCCAGCCCGCGCACCTCGACGTGACCGCCCGCATCGAGCCCGCCCCTCAGTGACCCGCCGCCGCACCGACCGGCCGGATCGGTGCCGGCGGGTCAGCCGTCGGCGCGGCGGCGGGCGGCCAGGACGCTGGCGCCCATGGAGACCGCCAGGGTCAGCACCACCACGGCGAGGGTCAGCCAGACCGGCAGCTTGCCCACCGGCGTCTCGGCGAGAATCAGCTTCAGCCCGGCGAAGGCCAGCAGCAGCGCGAGCCCGTACCGCAGGTAGCCGAAGTGCCGCAGGAGGCCGGCGAGGCAGAAGTAGAGGCTGCGCAGACCCAGGACGGCGAACGCGGTGGCCGTCCAGACCAGGAAGGTGTTGGTGGTGATGGCGAGGATCGCCGCCACCGAGTCGATGGCGAAGACCACATCGGTGGCCTCGATGGAGACGAGCGCCACCAGCAGCAGCGTCGCCACCCGCCGGCCGGCCACCCGGGCGGTGAACCGGTCGCCGTGGTAGCGGGCGTCGGTGGGCACCAACCTGCGGAACAGCCGGACCACGACGTTGCGTTCCGGGTCGACGTCCGGCTTTCCGCGTACGGCCAGCCGCCAGCCGGTCCAGACCAGGAACCCGCCCAGCACGAACCCGGCCCAGGTGAGCCGGTCCAGCAGCTCGGCACCGGCGAGGATGAACAGCAGCCGGAAGACGAGCGCGCCCACGACACCCCAGAACAGCACCTTGTGCTGGTAGCCCGGCGGCACCTGGAAGTAGCCGAAGAGCAGCGCGAAGACGAACACGTTGTCCACCGAGAGCGCCTTCTCCAGCAGGTAGCCGGAGAAGTACGCGATGGCCGGGTCACCGCCGAGGCCCCACCAGACGACCAGCCCGAACAGCAGACCCGCGCCGATCCAGACGGCGCTCCACAGCACCGCCTCGCGGAGCTCGATGACGTGGTTGTCCCGGTGCAGGAGCACATCCACGGCGAGCATCACCGCGATCACCACGCCGACCGCCGCCCAGGCCCACAGCGGAACCGCGACCGTCGCCTCAGCCACCGACGCCCTCCGCATCGACCACCGCGCACCGCCCGTCACTAGGCCGGCCCTCTTTCGAGCCTAGGTGACCGCCCGACCCGGCATCGGGCGGTCCGACGAAGTCCGGGTCGCCGGGCCGGCCCGCTCGACCCGGGCGGCGACCGGCAGCGGGAGTCGGTGCGCGCGGTCGGGGTCGGGCGCGCGACCCGCGCTCAGGCGACCGGCATCACCTGGCCGGGGTCGAGAACCGTGTCGTCGGCGTCGTAGGCGATTGCGTTGATCACCCGCACGACGCCACTGACCTGCCCCGCGAGCCGACCGGCGAGGTCCACGGCGGAGCGACGGTCCAGCCGACCGGCCAGCGTCACGTCACCGTGACGGACCTCCACGGTCACCAGTCCGTCCCGTACGGCGAGCACCCGGCGGAGCACCTCCTGCACCACGTCCTCGCGGATCTCGGCGTCCGACCGCAGGTGCACCCGCAGCAGATCGGCACGACTGACGATGCCGACCAACCGACCGAGGTCGTCCAGCACGGGCAGCCGCTTGACCTGTTCGCGGTCCATCAGCCGGGCGGCGGCGGACAGCGCCGCCTGCGGATTCGTGGTGATCGCCGGCGCGGTCATCAGGTCACCGGCCAGCACTGCCGCGCTCTTGCCCCGGGCACCGCGCCGTCGGCGGCTCTCGAAGACCCGTCGCAGCGCCGGCTCACCGGCGCGTTCGACCCGGTGCAGCAGATCGGCCTCGGACACCACCCCCAGCACCCGACGGAAATCGTCGATCACCGGCACCGCGCTGACCCCGCGGCGCAACAGCACGTCGACGACCTCCCGGTACGGGGTGTCGGCAACCACCGTCTCGACCTCCCGGGTCATCACGTCACCCACCTGCCAGGTCCTCATCACGGCCTCCCTCTCCTGGTCCATCTCGGACGCTACGGCGGGGTGTCGACGGTCGTCAGGGTCGCCGGACCGGACCGGAGGGGGTCGAACGTCCCGGGCCGTTGCGGTCTGTCGGCCCTGCCGCCGAAAGCGCCGTGGGCGTCCACTGGAGATGCCACCGGGAAGCGCGGTGCGAAGCTGAGAAGGGACGTGGAGACCATGACCGCGACGATCGAGCGGGTCACCGCCGAGAACACCGCTGCGAAGGCCGGCACCGTGCACGACCGGGCCGTCCGGTACATCCTGGCCGGCACCCGGCTGGCGCTCGGCTGGATCTTCCTCTGGGCCTTCGTCGACAAGCTGTTCGGCTTCGGGATGGGCACCGAGCAGAAGAACGCCTGGATCAACGGGGGCAGCCCCACCAAGGGCTTCCTGACCTTCGGCGTGGCCGGGCCGTTCAAGGACGTCTACACCTCGATCGCCGGTGCCGCCTGGGCGGACTGGCTCTTCATGATCGGCCTGGCCGGGATCGGTGTCGCCCTGCTGCTCGGCATCGGAATGCGGATCGCCGCCGTGGCCGGTGGGCTGCTGCTGGTCCTGATGTGGACCGCCGTGCTGCCTCCGGAGAACAACCCCTTCATGGACGACCACCTGATCTACGCCGCGGTGCTGGCGGTGCTGGCCCTGGTCAACGCCGGCGACACGGTGGGCCTCGGCCGGGTGTGGGCGGCCCTGCCGATCGTCCGGCGGATGCCCTGGCTCCGGTGAACCAACGCACACCCCTCGGCGGGCGTCACCGATACCGGTGACGCGGTGGGGGGTGATCCGGCAGGATCGACGGTGACCGGACACATCACCCAACACGGCAGGAGATCCCCGCATGAACCAGGCAGCAGGCGCCCGATCGGGTAAGCCCGAGGTTGGTCCGATCGAGGGTGCACCGCCGGCCGACCTCGTGATCGAGGACATCACCGTGGGCGACGGCCCGCAGGCCGAGCCGGGCCAGCTGGTCAGCGTGCACTACGTCGGCGTGTCGCACTCCACCGGCGGCGAGTTCGACTCGTCCTGGAACCGGGGCGAGGCGTTCGACTTCCCGCTCGGCGGCGGTCAGGTCATCGCCGGCTGGGACCAGGGCGTCGCCGGCATGCGGGTCGGCGGTCGCCGCCGGCTGACCATCCCGCCGCACCTGGGGTACGGCGACCGCGGCGCGGCCGGCGTGATCAAGCCGGGTGAGACGCTGATCTTCGTCGTCGACCTGCTCGACGTGCGCTGAGTCGTTGTCGGGGTCGCCGGCCCACCCGCCGGCGGCCCCGCGCCGACCTCGGGCGCGGCGGGTGGGAGCACGCCTCGTCGGGCGGGGTCAGGCGGCCAGTTGCAGGTCGGTGGTCGCGACCACCGGGCGGCGCGCGGCCTCGATCACCGTGGCCGGCTCCAGGATCGTCATCACGCGGTGCAGCCCGCTGACCCGCAGCACCCGCGCCACCACCGGGCTCGGGTCGACCAGCACCAGCTCGCCACCGCGGGCCCGGACGCGCAGATGCGCGGCAAGCAGCGTGCGAACGCCAGCCGCCGAGAGCAGCCGCAGCTGCGACAACTCGACGTGAAGCACCGGGCGGGCCGGCGCGGACCACAGCGCGGACCGGAACGCGGCCACCGTGGCGATGTCGATCTCGCCGGCCACCCGCATGAGGACCCGCTCGTCACCCACGCTGACCTGCACGTCGAACCGGTCGCTGTGCTCTTCCATGCAGCGAAATCTAGCCGCCACCACCGACACTTTCGTCCCTCCACGCAGTGATTCCGGGTACGCCCAGGGGCATACCCCGAGCTGCACCGTCTCCCTCTCGGGGTGGAGTCAGGGGCTCGGGCGGCGCGCCGCCCGGACGCGGAGTTCGCGGGTCGGCAGGCACGCGGGTGGAGAATAGGTCGATGCTGATCCCCCGGCCCCGGCCGCCCCGGCTGATCCGCCCGGTCCGCGAACCGGCGACCAGCCCTCCGGCGCTGGCCGGCGCCTGGGCCCCCACCGACCGGCGGCTCGACCAGGCCGAGTTGCTCCCCCTCCCCGCCGGGGCCGTCGGCCCCGAGGACGTCCTGGTCGACGGCGGCGGGCGGGTGATCAGTGGTGACGAGGACGGTCGGCTCTGGTGGTGGCCGGTCGACGCGCGCGCCGGCACCCGACCCCACCTGCTGGCCGAGACCGGTGGCCGTCCGCTCGGCATCGAGCTGGACCCGTCCGGCGAGGCCCTGGTGGTCTGTGACGCGTACCGCGGGTTGCTGCGGGTCACGCCGGACGGCGCGGTACGCGAACTCACCGGAACGGCACCGCCGGTGCACCTGGCCAACAACGCGACGGTGGGCCGGGACGGCACCATCTACTTCACCGACAGCTCCGACCGGTTTCCGGTTTCGCACTGGAAGCGGGACCTGCTGGAGCACCGCCCCAACGGTCGGGTGCTGGCCCACCAGCCGGGCAGCGGCCGCACCGAGGTGGTGACCGACGGGCTGTACTTCCCCAACGGGATCGCGCTGACCCCGGACGAGTCGGCGCTGATGGTCGTGGAGACCAGCACCCACCGGCTGCTGCGCGTCGAGCTGAGCGGCGGCGTGCGGGTGCTCGCCGACCTGCCCGCGTACCCGGACAATCTCGCCTCGGTGGGTGACGGGACGTACTGGATCGCGCTGCCCAGCCCTCGGGTGCCGATCGCCGAGCGGCTGCTGCCCCATCCGCGGCTACGGCAGATCGCCGCTCTGCTGCCCGACGCCCTGCAACCGCAGCCCCGCCGCTACGGGCTGGTCGCGCTCGTCGACGGCGCGGGCGCGGTCCGCCGGACGCTGCACGGCCCGAGCGGGCACTACTCGATGATCACCGGAGTACGCCAGCACGGCGACCAGCTCTGGCTGGGCAGCCTGACCGGGTCCGCGGTGGCCCGCGTACCCCTGGGGTGATGGCCGACAGGGCCGGCCCGCCATGGTGGCGGGCCGGCCCTGTGCTGCCGATCGGTGACTCAGCGACCGCTGACCGAGGGCGCCGGTGCGGGCGATCCGCCGGCCACCGCGCCCGGGTGCGCCGGGGCGACCGGCGCGGGCTTGAGGCCCGGCGGCACCGGCAGGGCGCTGCCCCGGGCGAACTCGTCCCAGCTCACGTTCCAGGCGGTCCAACCGTTGCCCGGCTGCAGCTCCACCTCGGTGCCCTTGACGGTGATCAGGTCACCGACCTGCGTGACCCCCATCAGCCAGTCGGCCGCCGCAGCGGAGACGTTCGCGCAACCGTGCGACACGTTGGTGTTGCCCTGGTCCCCCTCCGACCAGGGGGCGGAGTGGATGAACTCGCCGCCCCAGGTGTAGCGCTGGGCGTCGTCGACGTCGACCACGTAGCCACCGTTCGGCTCGCCCCGGGTGTCGAAGGTGGTCCGCTCGTGCTTCTCCATGATCACCATCTTGCCGCTGGAACTCGGCGTGCTCGGCTTGCCCAGGCTGACCGGGATCCGGCGGATCTGCTTGCCGTCGCGCAGCACCGTCATCTGCTTGGTGGCATTGTCGATCTCCAGCGAGACCTGTCGCCCGATCTTGGAGGTCGCGGTCCGCTCGGCGTCACCGACCTTGTCCTTGCCGATCGGCAGACCCTCCAGACCTGCCCGGACGCTGATGGTGGTTCCCGGCTTCCAGAAATCGGGCGCCCGGTAATAGACCTGAGTGCCGTCGGCCAGCCACGACCAGGTGCCCGGCTGCGGCGGATTGGTCTTTACGAACAACCGCCGCTGCACATCCGCTCTGGCCTCTTTCGGAATTCCCGGGTCGAACGCCACCGTTACCGGCATCGCGGTGCCGTACGTCCGATTACCGTTGAAATAGAGTGTGCTGGTGATCTGCGGTTTGGTCGATTTGGCCATCGTGGTGAAGGTGGTGCTGCGCGTGGTGGTGGCACCGGAGTCACCGGTCGCGGTCACCTCGGCGGTGTAGGTCCGCTTCGGCTGCAGCGGAGCGTTCGGCACCCAGCCGGAGCCGTCCTCGCGCGGCTCGGCGTTGACCTGCTTGCCCTTGTCGTCGGTGAGGCGTACGGCGGTGACCCGCCCGCCCTTGACCACGGTGCCCACCTCGGCGCTGACCGGGACGTCCCGGGCCTTGTCCCCCGGTGTCACGGCGAGTTCCGGTGGGGCGGCGTGCTTCTTGGCCGAGCCGGTCGCCGACTCCCGCTCTGCGGTGCACGCACCCAGGACGAGTGGTGCGGCTGCGATGGTTACGGCCAACAGCGTCAATCGCCGCCTAGACGTCATGTTTCAGTCCCCCCGTTTCGACTTCCCTCCGTCACATTCTCGCTTGCCCGAGTGAGCCATTAGCGGCATTCGGAAATAATTGGCCGCGCATTTATCGACGCATTTTCCGACAATGCTCCAGTTGGCCGGAACAGGGGCGCAACCGACCGGTGTCGTGCGCTTCGCGCCGCTTGAGCGACGCGACGTCGACTGTCCGGATGCCCGCGGGCGCCGGTCCCCGAGGGCGGCCTCGCGGCACGGCCGGCCGGGACCGGGCGCGGCCATCGGGTGCGGGGCGCGGGAGGCAGGAGGTCACGGCCGGTGGCGCACCTCGGGGGCGGACTTTTGTCAATTGGAGCGAAGCTTCTGCCGAACGCGACAAAGCTTTGCCTTCGTCCGAAGGCAAGGGTAAGGTCACGATCCAGATAGAGGGTTGCCCATTCGTCGATCAACTTGCCGCCACCTGTGCCGGGTCGCCGCGATCCGCCCCCGATGGGTCCGGGCCGCACCCACGAGCCGTCCCTCACCGTCCCGCCGAAGCCCACCGCGGCCGGTTCGGCGCGCCCGGCAGACGGCAGTCAGGTCGACCTCCGTCGACGGCGTACCAGCCGTCAGGAAGGGACCACCACCATGGATCAACAACTCAACACACCGGCATCCGAGCCGGTCAGCCGCCGTGGCGTGCTGCGTGCCGCGACCGTCTCCGCGGCTGCCGTCGGCGCCGCCGGTCTGCTCGCCGGCCCGGCCACCGCCGCACCCGGCGCATCCGGGGCGCAGGCCCAGGGCCGCCGTCGGGTGCCGGTGGACCGGATCAGCATTCAGCTCTACACCCTGCGTGACCAACTCGCCATCGACCTGCCCGGCACCCTGGACGCGCTGCGCCGGATCGGCTACCGGCGGGTGGAGCACGCCGGTTTCGTCGGCCGCACCGCGGCGCAGTTCCGGGCGGCGCTCGACGACGCCGGGCTGCGTTCCACCTCCGGGCACGTCGGCATCCCACAGCCGTTCGACGCCGCCACCTGGGAGCAGGCCCTCGCCGACGCCAACGTGGTGGGCTGCAAGAAGATCGTCCACCCGTACTTCGGTCGGGACGCGGCCGGTCAGCCGATCCGCGACCCCGCCGTGTACCGGGCCCTGGCTCGCGACCTGAACAAGGCCGGACGGCTCGCCGAGCGCGCCGGGCTCGAATTCGGCTACCACAACCACCAACTCGAGTTCGTGCCGCTGACCGGGGGCTCGACCGGGTTCGACATCCTCAGCTCCCAGACCGATCCCCGGCTCGTCCACTTCGAGCTCGACCTCTACTGGACGTGGCGGGGCGCCCACGACCCGGTCGACGTGATCCGGGCCAACCGCGGCCGGATCCGCCAGGTGCACGTCAAGGACCTCGACGTCGAGGCCGGCTTCGCCGACCTCGGTGACGGCGTCATCGACTTCGGCCGGATCTTCGCCCACGAGCGGGAGGCCGGCATCGAGGAGTACATCGTGGAGCGTGACGACGCGGGCACCGCGCCGCGCTCCCCCGCCGACGCCCTGGACACCGCCCGCGTCGGCTTCGACTACCTCGCCTCACTCCGGTACTGAAAACACCTCGGGGGACACACCTGATGAACAGGACCGCACTCGCGTCCGCCCTGCTGCTGGTGACGGCCGGCCTGGCCGTGCCGCCGTCGGCGGCGGCCGCCGCGCCGGCCGCGCCGCCGGACAGCAGCTTCCAGAAAGTGACACTCAACGACTTCCCGGGCGAGCCGATCAGCCTCGCCGTGCTGCCCGACCTGCGGGTGCTGCACACCTCCCGCACCGGTGAGGTCCGCATCCACGACCCGCGCACCGGGCTGAACACCCTCGCCGCCGACATCCCGGTGTACGAGCACGACGAGGAGGGGTTGCAGGGGGTCGCCATCGACCCGAACTTCGCCCAGAACAAGTGGGTGTACCTCTACTACTCGCCGCCGATGGACACCCCGGTGGACGACCCGGCGACCCCCGACGTCAACGAGGGGGACGCGCCGGAGACCGGCACCGCGGCGGACTGGCAGCGGTTCAAGGGCGCGCTGCGGTTGTCCCGGTTCAAGCTGGACGGGATGCGGCTGAACCTCGCCAGCGAGCAGCAGATCATCGAGGTGCCGACCGACCGGGGCATCTGCTGCCACGTCGGTGGTCAGATCGACTTCGACAGCAAGGGCAACCTGTACCTGTCGACCGGCGACGACACCAACCCGTTCGCCTCCGACGGCTACATCCCGATCGACGAGCGGGCCGACCGTAACCCGGCGTACGACGCCCAGCGCACCTCCGCCAACACCAACGACCTGCGCGGCAAGTTGCTGCGCATCAAGCCGAAGGCCGGTGGTGGTTACACGGTCCCGGCCGGCAACCTGTTCAAGCCCGGCACGGCGCAGACCCGCCCGGAGATCTACGCGATGGGGCTGCGCAACGCGTTCCGGTTCGCCGTCGACAGGCGCACCGACAACGTGTACCTGGGCGACTACTCCCCCGACGCCTCCAACCCGAACCCGGAGCGCGGGCCGGCCGGACACGGCCGGTGGATGATGATCGACAAGCCGGCGAACTACGGCTGGCCGTACTGCGTGACGCCGACGATCGCCTACCGCGACTACGACTTCGCCACCGGCCAGTCCGGCAAGAAGTTCAACTGCGCGCGCCCGGTCAACGACTCACCGCACAACACCGGCAAGCGGCAGCTGCCGCCGGTCGAGCAGCCGCAGGTCTGGTACCCGTCCACGGCCTCGGCTGAGTTCCCGCAGCTGGGCACCGGCGGTATCGGTCCGATGGGCGGCCCGGCATACGACTACGACGGGACCAGCACCTCACGGACCCGCTGGCCGGCCTACTACGACGGGGTTCCGCTGTTCTACGAGTGGACCCGCGACTACATCAAGGAGTTCCGCCTCGACTCCGACGGCGACGTCACCGACATCCGCCCGGTGGTGCCGTCGCTGGTGGTGGACAACCCGATGGACATGGAGTTCGGCCCGGACGGCGCGCTCTACGTGCTCGAGTACGGCGACGGCTACTTCGCCGAGAACCCGGACGCGCAGCTGTCCCGGATCGACTTCGTCCGGGGCAACCGGACCCCGATCCCGAAGATCAGTGGTACGCCGACCGTGGGCCAGGCCCCGCTGACCGTCGCGTTCTCCAGCGCCGGCACGACCGACCCGGACGGCGACAAGCTGAGCTACGCGTGGGACTTCAACGCGGACGGCTCGGTGGACAGCACCGCGCCGAACGCGAGCTGGACGTTCCCGGAGAACGGCTCGTACACGCCGACGCTGAAGGTGACCGACCGCACCGGCCGTTCCGCCTCGGCCACCCTGCCCCTGGTGGTCGGGCCGACCGCGCCGATCGTCGAGTTCGTCGCCCCGGTGGCCGGTCAGCCGTTCGAGTTCGGGCAGACGGTCGCCTACGAGGTGAAGGTCACCGACGACCTGCCGGTGGACTGCTCCCGGGTGAAGGTCACCTACGTGCTCGGGCACGACGAGCACGGGCACCCGCTCTCCACCTCGACGGGTTGCAGTGGGACCATCCCCACCTTCCTGGACGGTGGGCACAGCGGCGCTGACAACCTGACCGCGGTGTTCGTCGCGGAGTACACCGACGCGCCGACCGACCCGGGTGTACCCCCGCAGTCCGGCTCGGCGACGGTCGTGCTGGACCCGACCCCGGTGGCCGGCCTGGCCGGCTGACCAGTTCCACAGCGTGACAGCGGCGGCGGTCGGAGCGTTCCGGCCGCCGCCGCCCGTCGGTCAGCTCCAGTCGCTGTCGACGTGGTTGTCACGCCAGCGTCCACCCACTGGCGGGGTGTCCAGCCGCATCCCCTCCTCGGCGTTGCCGGCGAGGTCGTTGTCCTCGACCCGGCAGTCCACGCAACTGCCCCGATCGGTGATCCACAGCCCGTGCGTCTGGGTCTGGTTGTCGTGGTTGTCCCAGATCCGGTTTCCGCGGATGGTGGCCGAGTCGAACGGCGCGTTGATGGTGATGCCGGCCCGCTGCCCGGGTGCGGGGTCGAGTTCGTACGCACAGCCCGGCGGCGGCACGTCTCCGCTCCACGCGCTGAACGCGTCCGGGCGGACCGGGGCCAGGGTGAGTTCGTCGCCGGTGTTGGCGGCGACAGTGGCCACCGACCGACCGACCCGCAGGATCTTGCCGCGGTGCCCGTCGTGCGGCCAGTCGGCGGTGCGGTCCACCAGGCTCCGCTCGCTGTAGCGGACGGCCTCGCCCGCGCCGCCGGCGGCCCGGCCGTACTGCCGCCCGTTGTTGCGGATCCGGTTGTTGAGCAGCACCGCGTCGCTCATCTGGTGGTCGATCCGGACCGCGTCGAGGCCGTTGCCCCAGAACTCGTTGCTCTCGATCACCACGTCCCGGACCGGGCCCTGGTAACCGCGCCCGAGATCGCGGGAGTGGTAACCGTGCTGGCCGTTGCCGCTGATCCGGTTGCCCCGGACGAGGTACGGTCCGGGGCTGTTGCCGATGCTGATCCCGTCGCGCAGGTTGCCGTCGATGACGCAGTCGGTGACGAGTCCGCCCCGCCCGGCCACCGTGGAGGTGCCCTGCGACGACACGTCGAAGCCGGCCTCCAGGTTTCCGGTCATCGTGCAGGCGGAGACGATCAGGCCGTCGGCGCCCCAGTCGGAGATGCCGAAGCGGTTGCCCTGGCTGTGGCAGCCGATGATGCGGTAGCCGCGCGGTGGGGTCCAGTAGTCCTTCTGCAGCTCCAGGAAGATGCCGTTGGTGCCGTTGGCCAGGGCGGTGCAGTTGGCGATGGTCAACCGCTCCACCGGTCCCCAGCCACCGATGCCGATCCCGATGCCGGCGCCGCCCATCTGCTCGCCGTTGTCCAGTCGGCCACAGCCGACCACCACCACCCCGTCGATCAGGGAGTCCTGGAGGAAGTCGCAGCCCAGGCCGCTGGCCGCGGTGTGGTGGATGTAGAGGTTGCGGAAGACGCCGCGCACCACGTACTGCAGGCCGAGGCCCTTGGCCAGGTAGTTGTACTCGGCCATGGCGACGGCGGAGCCGTCGATCTGGAAGTCGGCGAAGGTGCAGTCCGCGATGTGCCGGTCCCGGTCGGCGCCGTGCTGCACCGTGGTCCAGAAGGCCAACGGGGTCGGGTCGGCCCGGTTGCCCTCGTTGCTGAGCATGAACCGGGTCGCCGCCGGGCCGGCCCCGATCAGCGACACCCCGCTGCGCCACACCGTGCCGGCGTCGCGGATCGAGTAGATGCCCGGCGGGCAGTAGATCACCCGGGCCCGCCCGTCGGAGGCGTACCCGGCGCCGAGCCGGTCCACCAGGGCGGCCAGCGCCGGCTGGTCGTTGGTGGAGCCGTCGCCGGTCAGCCCGTACTCCAGGGCGTCGCAGTAGAGCGGCGCGCCGGCCGCGGCGGGCCGTCGCACCCGGACCGAGTTCAGTAGCAGCTCGTTCGCCACGGCCACAGGCCGGCTCCCTTCGACGCGTTCGGTGCGCTCCGGCGGGGCCGACTTCCCCCTGACACCGCCGGGAAACCCCCGGGCGTGCGCCGGCCCCGGCGCCGCACGGGCGACACCGGGGCCAGGGGTACGCGTCAGACGGCGGCGATCAGCAGCACCGGGCGCTCCACACAGTCGGCGACGTGGCGCAGGAAGCCACCGGCCACCCCGCCGTCGCAGACCCGGTGATCGAAGGTGAGGCTGAGCTGGGTCACCTTGCGGACGGCGAGCTGCCCGTCGACCACCCACGGCTTGTCCACGATCCGCCCGACCCCGAGCAGGGCCGCCTCGGGGTGGTTGATGATCGGCGTGGAGCCGTCGACGCCGAACACCCCGTAGTTGTTCAGCGTGAAGGTGCCACCGGTCAGCCGGGCCGGGGGCAGGCTGCCGGCCCGCGCGGCGGCGGTGGTCGCCGCCAGTTCGGCGGCCAGTTCGGCGGTGGTGAGCCGCTGGGCGTCGCGCAGCACCGGCACCAGCAGCCCCCGGTCGGTCTGCGCGGCGATGCCGAGGTGCACCCCGGCGGACTGGACGATCCGCTGCCCCTCGGTGTCGACCCGGGCGTTGAGCTGCGGGAACCGGCGCAGCCCGCTGAGGCAGATCCGGGCCAGCAGGGCCAGGATGCTGACCGGCGCGTCGGGCGTCGCCGCGTTGATCGCCGCGCGGGTCTCCAGCAGCCCGGTGGCGTCCACGTCGACCCAGATGGTCACCTCGGGGATCTCCCGCCGGCTGCGGGAGAGCTTGTCGGCGATCACCTTGCGCACGCCGGTGAGCGGCACGATCACGTCGCCGTCCCCGGTCGGCGCGAGGGCGACGTGCGGGTCGGGCACGGCGGCGAGCCGGGCGGCGGGGGCGGCCAGCGCGGCCTCCACGTCGGCGCGGCGGATCACCCCGCCGGGCCCGGTGCCCCGCACGGTGCCGAGGTCGACGCCGTGCTCGCGGGCCAGCCGCCGCACGATCGGCGAGATGACCAGAGCGGAGGGCGATGGTGCCGGGTCGCCGGTCGGGCCACCGGCAACCGCGCCGGTCGGTGCGGTGTCGGCCGGTTCGGGGGCGACCGTCAGGCGGGGCCGACGCCGACGGCGGGTGGTGGTGCCGTGGCCCGTGCCGTACCCGATCAGCACGTTGCCAGACCCGGCCCGCTCCTCCTCGCGGTAGGTGGCGTGCCCGGCGGGCTCGTCGCCCCCGTCCAACGGCGCGATGGTGATCAGCGGCTGGCCGACCGGGCGTACCTCACCGGCCGCGCCGTGCAGGGTGACCACCCGCCCGGCGTACGGGCAGGGCACGTCGACGACGGCCTTGGCGGTCTCCACCTCGACCACGCTCTGGTCGACGGTGACGATGTCTCCCACGGCGACCCGCCACTCGACGATCTCGGCCTCGCTCAGCCCTTCGCCCAGGTCGGGCAGGAGGAAGACCTGCGTCCGTTCGACGGTGGTCATGCCGCCGCCCAACGCGCGTCCGGCTGGTCGTCCCACTGCAGGCGGGCCACCGCGTCGAGCACCCGGTCCACGCCGGGCAGGTGGGTGTGCTCCAGCATCGGCGCCGGGTACGGGATGTCCAGCCCGGCGACCCGCAGCACCGGGGCGTGCAGCGCGTGGAAGCAGCGCTCCTGCACCCGGGCGGCGATCTCCGCGCCGACGCCCGCGAAGCCGGGCGCCTCCTGGATCACCACGCACCGGCCGGTCCGCCGGACCGAGGCGGTGATGGTGGCGTCGTCGAACGGCACGATCGTGCGCACGTCGACGACCTCCAGGTCCCACCCCTCCTCGCGGGCGGCCTCGGCGGCCTCCAGCGCGACCGGCACCGCCGGCCCGTACGCCACCAGCGTGGCGTCCCGACCGGGGCGGCGCACGACGGCCCGGCCGAACGGCTCGGTGCGGGCCGGGAGAGACGCGTCGGCGCTGGCGAAGTAGAGCTTCTTGGGCTCCATGAAGACCACCGGGTCGGGGTCGTCGATCGCCTCGCGCAGCAGCGAGTACGCGTCGTCGACGGTGGCCGGCGTGACCACCTTCAGCCCTGGGGTGTGCGCGTAGTACGCCTCGGACGAGTCGCAGTGGTGCTCGACCCCGCCGATCCCGCCCGCGTACGGCACCCGGATGACGATCGGCACGCTCAGCGCGCCCCGGGTGCGGTTGCGCAGCTTCGCCACGTGCGAGGCGATCTGCTCGAACGCCGGGTACGCGAACGCGTCGAACTGCATCTCGACCACCGGGCGCAGGCCGGAGATGGCCAGGCCGACGGCGAAGCCGACGATGCCGGCCTCGGCGAGGGGGGTGTCGAAGCAGCGCTTGTCGCCGAAGCGGGCCTGCAGGCCGTCGGTGATCCGGAAGACGCCGCCGAGCGCGCCGACGTCCTCGCCGAAGACGACGACCCGGTCGTCGGCGGCGAGCGCGTCGGCGAGCGCGGTGTTGAGCGCCTTCGCCATGGTGGTGGCCATCAGGCGTCACCCTCCTCGGCGCGGGCGGCGGCCAGTTCGGCGCGGACCTGCTCACGCTGTTCGATCAGCTGCGGGGTGGGTTCGGCGTAGACGTGGTCGAAGAGGCTCAGCGGGTCGACAGCGGGCTGCGCGTTCATCCGGGTCCGCAGGTCCGCCGCGTACGCCTCGGCCTGCTCGGCGATCTCGGCGACCGCCGCGTCGTCGAGCACGCCGCGGGCGCGCAGGTAGGTCTCCAGCCGGGCGATCGGGTCCCGGTCCCGCCAGGCGTCGACCTCGGCGCCGTCGCGGTAGCGGCTGGCGTCGTCGGCGTTCGTGTGCGGTTCCATCCGGTAGGTGTGCGCCTCGACCAGGAACGGTCCCTTGCCGGCCCGGGCGTGGGCGACCGCGCGGGTGAGCACGGCGAGCACCGCTACCGGGTCGTTGCCGTCGACCTGCTCGCTGGGTACGCCGTAGCCGACGCCCTTGTAGGCCAGCGACGGCGCGGCGGTCTGCCGGGACAGCGGGACGCTGATCGCGTACTTGTTGTTCTGCACGAAGTAGACCACCGGCGCCTTGAACACGGCGGCGAAGTTGACCCCCTCGTGGAAGTCGCCCTCGCTGGTGGCGCCGTCGCCGATGAAGGCCAGCGCCACGGTGTCGCGACCCTGGTACGCCTCACCGTGGGCCAGCCCGGCGGCGTGCACGCACTGGGTGGCGAGCGGGGTGCACTGCGGTGCGGTGCGTACCTCGGTCGGGTCGTAGCCGCAGTGCCAGTCGCCGCGCAGCAGGGTGAGCACCTCGACCGGGTCGATGCCCCGGGCAACCAGCGCCATCGACTCGCGGTACGTGGGGAAGACCCAGTCGGTGTCGCGGACTGCGAGGACCGCGCCGACCTGGCACGCCTCCTGGCCTCGCGAGGACGGGTAGACGGCGAGCCGGCCCTGCTTGGTCAGGGCGGTCGCCTGGGTGTCGAATCGCCGGCCGAGCACCATCCGGCGGTACAGCTCGTGCAGCACCTCGGCGGCTGGTTCGGGGTAGTCGGCGCGGGCGGGCAGCGGCATGCCGTCCTGGGCGAGCAGGCGGACCGGCTCGGCGTCCGGCAGCAACGAGCGGGCCGGGTCGGGCGGGGTGACCGTTCGACGGGCGCGCGGGGATGCCCTGCGGACCGCCTGGGGAGTGGTCGTCACGGCGGAACCTCCTGGGACGTGTGGTGAGCCTATGCTTCCGCTTGTGGATGATTGACTCAAGATCGACACAGAAGGCGGGACGGTTGGCATGCGGAGGGCCCAGTAGTGAGCCAGGAGACCGCCGACGAAGCGAGCGGGGGCGCGGGATCGGGACGATCGGCCCGAGCGTTGGACGAGGTCGACCGGCGGATCCTCGACGAGCTGGTCCGCGACGGTAGAACGTCGGTGCGCACCCTCGCCGAACGCATCCACATCTCCCGCACCAACGCGTACGCGCGGGTGGAGCGGTTGCTGCGCGACGGGGTGATCACCGGGTTCCGGGCCCAGGTGGCGCCCGAGGCGGCCGGGTTGGGCACGTCGGCGTACATCGCCCTGACCATCGAGCAGAACACCTGGCGGGAGGTGTCGGCCGAGCTGGCCCGGGTGCGCTACATCGAGCACGCCGCACTGCTCGGCGGTGACCACGACGTGCTCGCGCTGGTGCGCGCACCGGACAACGCCGCGCTGCGCGACGTGGTGCTGGGCCGGGTGCAGAGCATTCCCGGGGTGCTGTCCACCCGCACCTGGCTGGTCTTCGAGGAGTTCGACGGGGCCGGCAGCCCCTGGGCGTGACCGGCTGGGCTCACCGCTCCGGCGGGGCCTCCAGCCCGTCGCGGTCGGCCAACTCCAGCAACGGCTCCAGCGAGTGCCGGTCACCGTCCAGGCCGGCGTGCGGGTCGCCGCGCTCGGCGAACCGGGCCGGCATGCTGAGCACGTCGAAGTCCTCCGGGCGGACCCGGTCCAGCTCCGACCAGTCCAGCGGCGCGGAGACCAGCGCGGCCGGCGTGGGCCGGATCGAGTACGCCGAGGTCACCGTGTGGTCCCGGGCCATCTGGTTGTAGTCGACGAAGACCGGCCGGTCCCGCTGCTCGCGCCACCAGGTCGTGGTGACCAGGTCCGGCAGCCGGCGCTGCATCTCCCGGCCCAACGCGAGCACCGCCCGACGGCAGTCACCGAAGCTCCACCGCGGCTCGATCGACAGGTAGACGTGCAGGCCCCGGCCGCCGGTCGTCTTCGGGTAGCCGGTCATGCCCAGCTCGGCGAGGAACGCCCGCACCTCGTGCGCCACCGGTACCACCTGCTCGAAGCCGACGCCGGGCATCGGGTCCAGGTCGATGCGCAGCTGGTCGGGGCGTTCCACGTCGGCGGCGGTGACCGGCCACGGGTGGAACCGCAGGGTGCCCAGGTTGGCGGCCCAGATGACCACCGCCAGCTCGCTCGGCGCCACCTCGTCGGCGGTACGGCCACTGGGGAAGGTGATGTGCGCGGTCCGCACCCACTCGGGAGCGCCCGCCGGCAGCCGCTTCTGGTAGAACGCGTCGCCCCGGTTGGTCTGCCGGGTGGCGATCGTCGCGCCCTCGAAGACCCCACGGGGCCAGCGTTCGAGCATGGTCGGCCGATCCCGCAGCGCGCGCAGGATGCCGTCACCCACCGCCAGGAAGTAGCGGACCACGTCCAGCTTGGTCAGCCCACGCTCCGGGAAGTAGGGCTTGTCGGGGCTGGAGACGCGGACCAGCCGCTCGCCAACCTGGATCTCCTCCGCCGCCGTGGCCACGCCACACACCGTACGACGAGGTGGGGTGTCGGTGCCGCACTTGACGGCCCGCGGGTTCGCGGCGACACCCTGTCGCCGCGTGCGCCCCCTCGCTCCGGGCATGGGCCACCGCGGAGCGGGGTGATCCTCTAGCGTGTGCCGGACTGTCCACGAGCCGCTGGAGACCACGTGATCATGCTTCGGAACCCACTGCGTCACGGGGTCTTGGCGCTGGCGCTGGTGCTCGCCGCCGCGAACCTCGTCGGCACACCTGCGCTGCGCCCGACACCCGCCGAGGCCGCGCCGACCGTCGTGCCGGACGACTACCAGTTCGCTCTGGGATTTTCCAACACGCAGGGCGCGAACCAGTGGTCCTACCTGCAGTGGGACGGTGTCGCCTACACACCGATGGTGTGGGAGCCGACGCGGGACCGGTGGCGGGGCAACTGCGAGTTCTGCGTCATCAGCCGCAGCGGGCTTCACCCGGACACCAATGACGCGGTCATCGCCTGGACGGCGCCACGGGGTGGCGCGGTCACGGTGCGCGGCACCATGGACCACCAGACCTACATCGACCCCGACATCACGAACGTCGACGGTGTCCGGACCTTCGTCCGCAAGCGTAGCGGCGGCACGACGAGCAAGGTGTGGCCGTCGGCCGACTTCCAGCACCTGCGACCCGCCTTCATGGCCCAACACGTCTTCACCACCGCCGTCAACGCCGGCGACACGCTCCTGTTCCACGCGAACCGGGCAGGGACGGGGCTGCACGACGGGCTCTCGTGGAATCCGCGGATCAGTTACGACTACGAGCCGAAGTTCACTCTCGACCAGGCCGAACTGGTCATGAATCCCGCCGACTTCGACCGGATCGGTGAGCGCACCGCCCTGGATGCCAGCCTGTCGGTCGTCCCCAACGGCAGCCAGTTCGACTTCTACCACTCCTCGGATTTTGGCCGGCAGGTGCAGAAGTTCCGCGGGGACCTCGCCCGTCCCGCGCAGGTAAGGGTGTACGCCGACACGACGGCCAACCGGTTCCGCAATCCGCACGGCCTCGACGGGCAGTGGTGGATCGCGAGCGTGTACCGCACCGAGGAGGGTCACCTACTCGCGTTCTGCCACATCGAGAACGCCGACCCGCAGACGTCGGGGTGGTGGGCCGGCGGGTTGGCGTACTCCACCGACAACGGGGAGCACTTCACCCTGCTGGGCAAGACACTCGCCGCCCGTAAAAAGGCACCCGACGGTTCGACCGACAACATCGGCGGAATGCCATTCGTGCTCAAGGACGGCTTCTTCCACGTGTACTTCACCGAGTTCGGCATGCCGGTCGTCGCCCGCGCCCCGGTTGCCGAGGTGATCGACGCCGCCAAACGCGGCACGGTCAGCCCGTGGACCAAATACCACGGAGGCGCCTGGAACGAGCCCGGCATGCACGGACAGGCCACCGAGGTCGTCGCTGCCAGCCCGACGAACTCCTACGACTCCCACGCCGGCGCCGCCTACAGCACCTACCTCGGCAAGTACCTGCTCACCGGTGGCAGCGGCGGCCAGGGCCAGGGCATCTTCCTTGCGTTCGGCGACGACCCGGCACGCTTCGACACCCCGTCGTGGCTCCTGAGCAGCAACGCGAACAGCAAGGCCACCCTTCAGCCCTACGAGACCATCGTCGGGGTCGACGGTTCCACCAATGGCGTCGTGGGCCAGCAGTTCTACGTCTACTACGGCTACTTCTTCCGCTGGCCGCACGACGGAGTCGACCTCCCGAAGCACATGCGCTGGTTGTACCGGCAGAAGGTGACCCTGAACGCCGCCGGATTCGACCGCAACACCGTCAGCCTGAGCACCGATGCCAGCAAGAAGCAGGGTGAGAACGGAGTGCGCTACCAGGAGTACGACGGCACCGCGTACACCGACATGACGTGGTCGGACAGCGACCAGCGCTGGCACGGCACCTCGGCGTTCTCACTGCTGGACTCCATCGGCTGGCATCCGGATGGCAACCGCGACTCGGTGCGGGTCTGGACGGCGCCACGAGCCGGCACGGTGCGCGTCGGCGCCGACCTCGACGGCATTCGCGCCGGCGGCGGCTCCGGCGCCGACGGCGTCCGTGTGAAGATCGTCAAGAATGGGCTGCCCGTCTGGCCGGCCACCGGCTACGCGGCGGTCGAGCCAGCCAGCACCCTGCCCTTCGAACCCGTGGACATGACGGTGGCCGCCGGCGACCGGATCGCCTTCCACGTCAACCAGAACGTCACCTCCGCCTATGACACCACCCTCTGGCTCCCGACCCTGACCTACACCGGGGGTAGCCGGGTCAGCTGGTCCGGTAACGGCGACTTCGGCGGCGTTCAGGGCGCGGCCCAGTGGTCGTACGAGGAGTACGACGAGGGTGCCGGCGGCACCCCGATGACGTGGGACGCCGCCCAACAGCTGTGGCACGGCACAGCGCCGTACCTACAGATCGGGCCGGTCTCGCAGCACGCCGACGGCAACCGTGAGTCGGTGCGGGCCTGGGTCGCTCCGCGTGCCGGCAGGGTTCGGATCACCTCGGCGCTGGGCGACCTCTACACCGACAACGGCTCGGGGGCCGACGGCGTGCTGGTCCGGTTGACCCGGAACGGGACGAACGTCTGGCCATCCACCGGTAGGCAGAAGGTCGGTCCGGTGGACCGGGTCCCGTTCCCGATGATCGAGCTGAGCGTGGCCGCGGGTGACACCCTGCGCTTCCACCAACACCAGAACGGCACGAGCGCCTACGACACGACCAACTGGGTGCCGAAGATCGCATATCAGCCGTGAGGCTCCGCCCCACCGGCCCTCCTACCCCACCGGCCCTCGACTGAGGGCCGGCGAGCCGGACACGGTTACCGTCGGCGGCGCCCGGGTAGGGGGGCCGCATGGCGGAACTGGCAACCCTCTGGATCGTCCGGCACGGCGAGAGCACCGCGAACGTCGCGGCGACGCAGGCCGAGGCGTCGGGCGCGGAGCTGATCGACCTCACCCACCGCGACGCGGACGTGCCGCTCTCCGCGACCGGCGAGGACCAGGCTCGGGCGACCGGCCGTTGGCTGGCCGAGCTGCCGGACGCGAAGCGCCCGAACGTGGCGGTGGTGTCGCCCTACCTGCGCGCGGTGCAGACCTCGCGGCTGGCGCTGGACGGCACCGACATTCCCGTGCACCGCGACGAGCGGCTGCGCGACCGGGAGCTGGGCATCCTCGACGGGTTGACCGGGCACGGGGTGCGCCGGCGCTACCCGGACGAGGCCGAGCGTCGGGAGCGGTTGGGCAAGTTCTACTACCGGCCGCCGGGTGGGGAGTCCTGGACCGACGTGGCGTTGCGGCTGCGGACGCTGCTGGGCGACCTGCGCCGTGATCACGAGGGTTGCCGGGTGCTGCTCTTCGGCCACGACGCGCTGGTCTTCCTGCTTCGTTATCTGGTGGAGGGGTTGACCGAGGACGAACTGATGGCGCTCACGCGGCAGGACGTCATCGCCAACTGTTCGATCACCGAGTGGTCGGCGGACGGTGACGACCGCCTGGCGCTCACCGCCTTCAACGATGTCGCGCACCTGCGTCAGCAGGGCGCCCAGCCCACCAGGGAGGACGAGATCCATGCCGAGCCGGTCTGAGGTGAAGGTGATCACCCCGGCGTTGCTGCGGGACTGGGCGCTGCCGGTGCCGGTCGGTGGGAAAGAGAGCCGGGGCACCGTGCTGGTGGTCGGCGGTTCCCGCTTCACGCCGGGCGCGGTGCTGCTCGCCGGGGTGGCCGCGTTGCGCGCCGGCGCCGGGGTGCTCCAGCTGGCCGCCGCCGAGTCCAGCGCCGCCGCGCTGAGCATCCAGGTGCCTGAGGCGCTGGTGGTCGGGCTGCCGGAGACCGCCGACGGCGCGGTGGCCGCCGACCGGGACGGACAACTCGGCGACCTGGTCGCGCAGGCCGATGTGGTGACGCTCGGCCCGGGTCTGAAGGCCATCGAAGAGACCAACCGCCTGCTGGGCCTGGTCCTGGAGGCGGCCCGCCCGGACACGTCGCTGGTGCTCGACGCGTACGCCCTCGGCGCGCTCAGCCACGCACCGGACCTGCTGGTCGGCTCCGGTCGACCGGTGGTGCTCACCCCCAACGTCACCGAGGCGGGGCACCTGCTCGGGCGGGACCCGGGCGACGACCTGGACGCCGAGGCGGCCGAGCTGGCCGCCCGGTACGAGGCGGTCGTGTCGCTGTACGGGCACGTGGCCGCCCCGGACGGGCGGGGTTGGCGGGAGGAGAGCGGCGACGCCGGGCTGGGCACCTCCGGCAGCGGGGACGTGCTCGCCGGGTTGCTGGCGGGGCTGCTGTCCCGGGGTGCCGACCCTGCGCAGGCGGCCTGCTGGGGCTCGTTCGCGCACTCGGTGAGCGGCCAGCGGCTGATTCCCCGCTACGGCCGGATCGGCTTTCTGGCTCGGGAGTTGCTCGACGAGATCCCCCGCACCCTGGCGATGGTCTGAGACGGTTTCATCTGTTTCCGCAGTCGGCGTGGGGGTACCGAAAACCCACCAGCGGAGACTTTTCAGGGAGGTCATACCGGTGTCGACCGATGCCATCGTCCTGCTCAAAGAGGACCACAAGGAAATGCGCCGCCTGTTCAAGGCCTTCCAGGACGCCGAGGAGGGGCCGGCGAGCCAGCGGCAGAAGCTGGTGGACCAGATCCTGGAGGCGCTGACGGTGCACACCTATCTGGAGAACGAGGTGATGTATCCGGAGGTCCGCCGGCTGCTGCCCGACCTGGAGGACGACATTCTCGAGTCGTACGAGGAACACCACGTCGCCGACGTGCTCTGCGCCGAACTGGCCGCCATGGACGCCGACGACGAGCGGTTCACCGCCAAGACGACAGTGCTGATCGAGAACGTCACCCACCACGTCGAGGAGGAAGAGCAGGAGTGGTTCCCCAAGGTCCGCGACGCGCTGGGCCGCAAGCAGTTGCAGGAGATCGGCGAGAAGATGATCGCGTTGCGGGCGGACGCGCCGCGTACCCCCACCGCGCCGAAGGCGATCAAGAAGGCGATGGACGCGGTGACCGCCTGAGGCCGCCACTCACCACGAAGCTCACGACGAAGGGCCCGGCTCACGCCGGGCCCTTCGTCGTGCACCGCCCGCACAAGCCCACACCACGCCCACGCCCACGCCCACGCCCACGCCCACGCCCACGCCCACGCCCACGCCCACGCGATCTTGCAGTTTCTGTTGCTGGTTAGCGATGTTTGGTGGGTTTTGTCGCGACAGAAAGTGCAAGATCGCGGAGG
>NZ_JNZS01000039.1 GCF_000718515.1 Micromonospora parva
CGCCCTGTCCGTGCAGGGCAAGGACATCAGCGTCGACGCCATGGCCAAGGAAATGGGCACCACCGAAGCCGGCACCAACTCCATCAACGACATCACCCCGGTGTTGAACAAGGAGACCGGTAAGAACGACGCCTACCGGTCGGTGGAGATCAGCACGCCCGCCGCGGATGACAAGCAGACCGACAAGCTGCGCGCCGACATCGTCCGCACCGTCGACGACGGCCGGGCCGTGGTCGCCAACATCGCCGGCACCACCACCGACACCGACGGTGGTATCCACTCCTTCGAGGGCGGGCACTACATCAGCTCGCCACCCGCGGCTACGCCACCAGCTGACCCGCACCACACCAACACCGAAGGGCCGGACCCCACCACGGGGCCCGGCCCTTCGGTGTCTTTTCCACCAGTTGCCGGACGTATTGACAAGAGTCGACATACAGGTGACGCTGGGACGAAGAGAGCGCTCTCTCTTCCCGGGCTCACAAGCCACCACCATGTCTGGCCAGGACACACTCCGCTGTCTTCGGCGGCGGCGCCGGAGCTGTCCCTGACCCGTCCTCCCGACAGGAGTCACACGATGGACAGGGCCGCACCCCTCTCCGGCATGCCCCGCCGACTGCGCCTCGCCACGGCGATCGGCGCACTACTGGTGCTCCTCGGCACGTACCTGGTCTCCGCCACCGAACGGGCCGACGCCGCCCCCGGCCAAGTCGGCGCTGACTTCGGCGCCAACGCCATCCGGGTCGCCGAGTTCCCCGCCGACTGCACCTACAGTCACCGGTTGCCGGACGACCCGATCATCTTCCCCGGGCTGCCCGGGGCCTCGCACATGCACAGCTTCTTCGGCAGCACCGTGACGAACGCCAACACCACGCTCCCCGACCTGGTCAACTCCCCCACCACCTGCAACCCGCGGGTGGACGTCTCGTCGTACTGGGTGCCGACCCTGTACCGGGACAACGTCGCGGTGGAGCCGGCGATCGCCACGTTCTACTACCTCGGCGAGGGCGTACGCGCCGACGTCGTCGCGAACACCCAGCCGTTCCCGCAGGGGCTGCGGCTCGTCGCCGGCAACGCGAAGGCCACCGGGCCGAACGACAGCATCGCCCGCTGGTCCTGCCTGCACGCCGGACACGTGCCGCCGTCGAAGGACTTCGTCAACTGCCCGTCCGGCACGATGCTGGAGTCGTACCTGGACTTCCCGCAGTGCTGGAACGGCCGCGACCTCGACTCACCGGACCACAAGAGCCACCTGGCGTACCCGGTGAACCAGGCCTGCCCGAGCACACACCCGGTGCACGTGCCGAAGTTGCGGCAGGTGCTGCGGTACCCGGTCACCGGTGACCCGTCGCGGTTCCGGTTGGCGTCCGGGCCGGGCTACACGATGCACGGCGACTTCTTCAACGCCTGGCCGGTGGCCGAGCTGGCCCGTCGGGTCCAGGACTGCATCCGTCCCGTCATCAAGTGCGGTCACGACGGCCGACCGATCTGAGCGAGCGGGTCACACCTCAGCGGCGGGTCCGGTCATCCCGGGCCCGCCGCCCGGGTGGGGAGGGAGTCGGATGCGCCAACCCAGGGCGGGTGCCCTGCTCGTCGCCGTGCTGCTGGTCGCCGGCTGCGGTGCCGGGCGCCGGGACGCGGCCGGCACACCACCCGTTACCGCGCCACCGGCGACGGTCGCGCCGACACCGTCGGGTACGGCGGGGTCGTTCAACCCGACCGACATCGCCTGGCTGCAACTGACCGCCGCGATGGCCGAACGTCTGCTGCCCGTACTCGATCTGGTGCCGGCCCGCACCACCGACCCGGCCTGGCGGCGAACGGCCGCCCAGGTCGCGGCCGCCCAGCGCGCGGACCTGGACCGCGCCCGCCAACTACTCGCCGAGGCTGGCGCGCCGACGACCAATCCGCACGAGGGGCACGACATGCCGGGCATGGTCACCGCCGAGCAGTTGGCGACGCTGCGGTCGGCCACCGGGGCGCCGCTTCACCGTCTGCTCGCCGGGCACCTGCGGGCGCACCTGACGCAGTCGGTCCGGATCGCCACCGCGGAGCAGCAGAACGGAGTCCAGCCCGCGACCATCGCGCTCGCTGCCGCCATAACCCGCAACGCCACCACCCACCTCACCCACCTCCCACCTGAACCCACCTGAACCCCCGCCCGCGGTGATCAAGAGGTTCGCGTCACGACACGCCGAGCCCGCTGACGCAAACCTCTTGATCACCAAGGGCGGGAGCGTCGCGGTGCACGGTCAGTTGCGGAGGTTCGCTGGAGGTTGGGCGGGGCTGGCCTCAGCTTCCGCCCATGCTCGACGAGCTGTTGTCTGACGAGTTGCCCGGACGCGACGTGTATCGGCCGGTCAGTCGCCCGGCCCGTGCCCGACGCCCCAGCGCGCCGATGATCATCAGCAGGAGCGCGGCGACGAGCGGGATCCCGCCGCCGAGCAGCACTGCCACCAATCCTGCCGACACGAGCGACCACCCCTCTCCGACAACGACCGGGGCACGGCCGGACGAGCAGATTCTCACACGATCAGGCCGTTCGAGCACCTGCCCGAAGCGAGTCGATGGTGAGGTCGAGGACGGCTTCGAGGTGGTCGATCTTCCCGGTGGAGAGCAGCAGCAGCACACCGCCCTGGATGCCGGCGAGCAGTGCCGCGGCGGCCCGGTCGGCGTCGAGGTCTCCGGCCATGTCGCCGGTCGACTGCATGTGCCGGATGCCCTCGGTGATCGCCTTCTGCCAGCGCCACATGAGGCCGGTCACGATCGCCTGCGCGCCGGGCGCCCGCCGGCCGGTCTGGCCGAGCAGACCGTTGAGCGGGCACTTCACCCCCTGTGCCTGGTACCGCTCGATCAGCCGGTCCCGCCAGGCGAGCCAGGCCGGCCAGGTCGTCAGGTTGCTCAGCATCGGCTCCTGGTCTGCGAGCACCTGGTCCGCCTCGTGCTGCGCCACCGCGAGCAGCAGCCCCTCCTTCCCGTCCGGGAAGTAGTGGAAGAGCTGCCCCTTGCTGGTGCCGGTGTGGGCCATCACGTCTTCGAGGCGTACCTCGTCGACGCCGCGCTCGCGGATCTCGGCGGCCGCGCCGGCGACGATCCGGGCCCGGGTCGCCTCGCCCTTGCGGGTCAACGCCCGTGTCATGGGACCTCCTGGTCTCGGGGTGCGGGTCCGACCCTAGCTCGGTTTTGGACTTGCAGGTCCATTTTTGCCGAGCAAAAGTCTGGAACACGTGGCCCGCAGCGGGCCGACACCACAATCGGAAGGGCACCACCATGAACCACTACTACCTGCTCGGGCGGTCCGGTCTGCGGGTGAGTCGGCTGGCACTGGGCACCATGAACTTCGGCGTCGACGGGTTCCACGCCGCGTACGGCAGGACCGAGCAGGAGGCCGAACCGATCTTCCGGCAGTACCTGGAGGCGGGCGGGAACTTCATCGACACGGCGGACTTCTACACCGCCGGCGAGAGCGAGAAGATCCTCGGCCGCCTGATCGAGCGGGCCGGCGTACGCGAGCGGCTCGTGCTCACCAGCAAGGCCACCAACACCGTCGACCCGTCCGACCCGAACGCCAGCGGCAATGGCCGCAAGCACATCATGCGGGCCGTGGAGGCGTCGCTGCGCCGGCTCGGCACCGACTACATCGACCTGTACCTGCTGCACACCTGGGACCGGATCACCCCGGTCGAGGAGGTCGTGCACACCTTCGACGACCTGGTGCGCTCCGGCAAGATCCGGTACGCCGGGCTGTCCGACGTACCGGCCTGGTACGCGGCCCGGGCGCAGAGCTACGCCGAGGCACACGGGCTGGCCCCGATGGTCAACGTGCAGTTGCCGTACTCGCTCGTCGCCCGGGACATCGAGGCGGAGCACGTGACGATGGCGCAGAGCCTGGGCATGGGGCTCACCGCGTGGAGCCCCATCGGCGGAGGGCTGCTCAGCGGCAAGTACCGGCGGACCGCCGAGGGCATGAGCGGGGCCGGCCGCCTGACGAACCCCGACGCCGCGGGTCGGGAGATCAGCCCCGGCGACTGGCAGGTGATCGAGACGCTGGAGAGCGTGGCCGCCGATCTCGGGCGCAGCATGGCGCAGGTGGCGATCAACTGGGTGGCCACCCAGCCCGCCGTCGGGTCGGTGGTCATCGGGGCCAGCGGCCCCGAACAGCTCGCCAGCAACCTCGGCGCGCTCGACTTCGAGATCCCGGCCGACGCCCGACGTCGGCTCGACGAGGCGAGCGCCCCGAAGGTCCCGCTGCTCTACGGCATGTTCACCCCGCAGTACCAGTCCTGGGTGGTGAGCCCCGGCCTCGGCATCGGCGACAAGCCCGCCGGCTACGCCCCTGCGGTGTTCAACGGCGCCGGGTCGCCCTCGTAGAGCGCGACGTACCGCCGTCGCCACTCGTCGCCGTCGACGCCGAGGTTGAGGGTGTTGTGCTCGACCCCCAACTCCGCCGGCAGGGTGCACACCCGCAGCGGTATCGCGTTCGCGTCGGCGATCCGGCGCGGCAGGTGCACCGCCGCCCGGAGGTCCACCACGGCGTCGAGCGGGCTGATCGCGACAGCCGCGGTCCGCAGACCGGTCCGTCGGGGCGGATTCGGCAGGGTACGCGCAATCGTCAGGTACTGGGTGACGGCGGCGAGGGAGTATCCGCGCGACGTGACGCGGTCCCGCAGGACGCGGCGTCCGTACAGCACGATGAGCGGTTTGACCGCGTACGCCGGTGCCTGTCGCGGGTTCGGGCCGAAGAACGGCGACAGCAACAACAGGTGGCGTACGACGTTGCCGGGCACCTGCGCGAGCCAGGTGGCCAGCACGGCACCGCCGGAGATCCCGACGACGCCCACCTCGTCTCCGAGGGCCGCCGCGACGGCCCAACCCTGCGCCGCGTACGTCGTCAGCTCAGCGGCCTGGACCCGGTGGTGGGCCTGCCGGTCGACGGTGCCGTGCTGGGGGGCCCGGGGGATCCAGACGTTGTACCCACTGTCGAAGAACTCCTCGGCCAACCCCGCGTACTGCTCCGGCGCGAGGGTGTATCCGTGCAGCAACAGCACGGCCCGGCCGGTACGGGAGCCGTGGCTCAGCAGGCGGCTGCGCGACTCGGGCCGGATCTCCGGATCGGCAGCCTCGGCGGCGATGGTGGCCTCGGCGGCACGGATGGCCGTGTCGAAGTCGAGCGGTCGGGCCGGCGCGACCGACAGCCCACGGCGGCCGACCGGCCAGAGATAGAGCCCGGCGACCGCCGCCACGACCAGCGCCAACCCGCCGAGGAGAAGGGCGATGATCTCCGGCATGCCCAGATGCTGACAGCTGGCGGGGTCCGCGCCGGCTGAGGGGGTGCGCCCGGGTGACCGGGCGCACCCGGTCAGCTATTCCTGACTGTCCGGCGGCGCGAAGGCGACCCGGGAACGCAACTGCCGAAAGCCGGTCCGCTCCAACTCGGCGAGCACCGTCACCCGGTGGGACTCCACATCGGCGATGACCTCGCGGGCACCACCGGCGGCCAGCACCCGCACCGCCTCGGCCAGCAGCTCGGGCCGGGCCGCCTCGTCGAGCAGGCCGAGGTAGGCGAGCAGGGGGTAGCAGGCGTCTCCGGCGGTGCCGACCAACCCGACCGGGTCGCCGGCCGCCAGGGCGACGCGCCATTCCTCGGTGGCGTCGCCCAACCAGGCCAGTGGGTCGGTGGCGAGGTCGACACCGGCAACCACCCGCGCGATCTCGACGCCGGTCAGCACGTCCGGCTCGACGATCCTGGCGACCAGCGCGTTGATCTCGGCGACGTCGGCGGGCGGCCGGAAGTCGTAGCGCCCGGAGGACGCCGGCAGCGGGGTGCCCGTCCAGGAGCACCGGATCCGCTCCCCCCGTTCGACCAGCCCGGCCAGCCGGGCGGCCGCCATCGGTGCCTGCACCACGGCCAGCACCTCCGGCCGACGCCGCCAGTGCGCCGGCAGCGCGGCGTAGTACAGACCGGGACCGCCCAGCGCCTCGTGGGCGGCGCGCAGCAGCTCGGCGCCCACCTCCGGCTCGGCGTCCAGGTCGAACCGGTCCAGCCAGGGGGCACCGACCGCGCCCGGCGGCAGGAGCCAGGCGGCGCGGCCCACCAACCGCCCGGCGCGCAACGCGACCCAGGTGGTCTCGGGCCGGTAGCCGCCGCCGGCGACCCCGTCGGCGTACGCGACCTGGCGCAGCTGCGGCAGCGGATCGGGCATGGAGTCGAACAGATTTTCCTCGCCCGCGACGAGCGGACGAATGACCAGATCAGTCATGGGTTGGTCCTCCGGGAAGCGAGCGCCCCGGGTCAGACCCGCGCGGACGCCGGAGCGCGGAGGGGGCGCAGAACATCGGACATTGTTCTGACCTCCTTCCCGCTCGACGGCGTGCCCGACCACGCTACGCGCAGTGGCCGCCGGCCCGCAACGGGATCATCACAGCGTCGGGTTGGACTCCGACCCCAGCCGGTGGACTCGGCGGTGGGCTCGTTGGTCGAACACGGTGATGGCGGCCAGCATCAGCGCCGCGACGGCCGCCACGGCGACCGGTGGAAGCAGCACCATTACCGGGGCCGCCACGGCCAGCGCCACAGCGCCGAGATAGAGCACCCGACACCGAGGTGCGGATCGGCTCGCCCGTTCCAGGGTGCTCCGCCCGATCAGGAACAGCACCGGGCCGCCGAAGATGATGGCCACCAGCGCCCAGTCGATCGGCGGGTGTGGGTCCTCGATGACCTGACCGAAGCCGACCGCGGTGCAGATGATGCCACCGACGATCAACAGCAGGCTGTAGCTCGCCCACCGCGACAGTTGGATCCCCTCCCCGCTCGGGGTCGAGGCATGGCCGGATCTGACGTGGTAGAAGTACATTCGCCAGAACGAGACGACCGCCACGAACGAGGCGACGAGGGTGATTGTTCCCTCGGTCGAGAAGCCCGGAAAGCTGACCGCGGCGCCGGCTTCGAGCACCACCTCGGCGAGAGCGATCATGAAGAACTGGTTGTACCGCTCGGCGAGATGCTCCTGCGAGACGGTGACCCGCAGGCTGTCGATCTGTCTCGGACCCAGGCGGGGCAGGGGGTAGGTGGTGGCGGCGCCGACCATCTCGATGGCGAGAGCGAGGGTCCAGAAGATCCCCCGACCGAGACCACCGCTGATGCCGCCACTGATCCAGAGCACGCTGGACGCCAGGTGCCAGGTCAACACCCGGAGCGCGAACGCGTGACCCGCGTGGCCCCGCAGGGCGAACGACAGGAAGAGCGGTCGGCCGACCTGGATGACGACGTAGGTGCAGGCGAAGACGACGCCGCGTTGGCCGAATGCCTGCGGCAGGGTGACCGCCAGCACCAGGGTGCCGAACATCGTCGCCAGCAGGACGACCTGCAGATCGGGGCGCCGGGGGTCGTAGGTGCTCGCCAGCAGGGCGTTGAGCGACCAGATCATCCACATCGCGGTGAAGAACAGGACCGTCTGGCCCGCCTCGGAGAGCAGCGTATGCCGGACGATGGTCAGGTCGTCCCCGACCCGCCCGGCGAGGCGGGCCAGCGCGAAGACGTAGACGATGTCGAAGAGCAGTTCCAGGACGGTCGCCGAGCGTGGGCTCCTGCTGTCCCCGAGGCCACGGAAGAACTCGGCGCGCCTCAGCACGGACGTCGAGACAGCTCAGCCGGCCGGGGCTGCCGGCACGGACGCACCACGGTGGTGGCCCTGTTCCGCTGCCATCGTCCCCGAGCCTCCTCACCGACCGGTCCCGCCTGATCCCCTATCTGCGTACTTTATCCATCTTTATCGGGCTGTCGTCGCTGATGGCGGATACCGGGTCGGCGGTACGCCGGATCATCTGTGCCGTCACCCCGCGGTACGAGCCCGGGTCGACCGGTAACAGCCACTGCCGGGCCCGGGTCAGCGAGCCGACGTTGAGTCCCAGTTCGTCGAGCACCTCGTCGATGTTGTGCATCGAGAACGGGATGATGTTCGTGCCACGAGCGTGCCGTCCGTTGGTGCGTGCCGTCATCCAGGCCAGCCGGGCGCGCACCTCGTCACGCATCCGGTCCTCGGGTGGCAGGGTGATGCCACCCCGCAGGTACGCGGCCGTCCAGACCGCCGCCATTTCCGCGCTGAGCGGGCTGAAGAACGACGAGTTGTAGCCGGCGAACGTCAGCCGCGGCACGCCGAGCGGCAGGATCTGCCGGTAGAGCATGAAGTTGCCGGCGTCGTCCTGCAGCCGGGCGTGCACCGCCTCGTCGAGGAACGGCACGTGCTGGCGGAAGCCGGTGCCACAGATCACCAGGTCGGCGGGGAGCACCGTGCCGTCGGCCAGGTGGGCGGCGGGCCGGCCAGCGTCATCGACCAGCAGCTCGGTGATCACCTGATCCCGGTGCACGACGATGCGGCCGTCGGTGACCCGCTCGAAGAAGCCCTCGGTGGCGAGGCTGACCGTGCTGCGGGCGATGTCCTCGAAGCTGCCGTTGGGCACCAGGCCCAGCGCGCGCAGGTTGAACTGCCGGGTCGCGACCGAGCCGACGCTGGTGACCATGCGCTGCCGCAGGCCGTTCCCCGGGCCGTGCAGGAACCGCTCGAAGCCCTTCAGGTGCAGGTAGCGGAAGAGCGCCTCACCCATCCGGGTGAGCAGCAGGTACTTGTAGTTGAGCGCCCCACCGAGCTTGCGGGGCATCTTCCAGAGCAGTTCCCGGGCCACCACGTGGGTCTGGGCGGCGACCTCGCTCACCGGGACCGCCACGTCGCAGGCCGACTTGCCGTACCCGACCACCAGGACGTTCTTACCTCGGGCCGCCTCGACGTCGGGGAACTCCCCCGTCGCCAGTACGCGCCCTCCGGCGGCGGCGAAGGCCGCCTGCCCGTCGAAGGACGGCACGAGCGGGTCGGAGAAGATGCCGTTGGCGACGATCAGGTGGTCGTACCGTTGCACCGTCAACGGTTCCTGGGCGCCGGTCGGTCGGGACGTGACCAGCCACCCGGTCTCGTCGTTGACGAGTTCGGCGGAGACGACCTCCGTGGACAGGCGCAGCGCGCTGGCCAGCCCGAACTCCTCCACGTAGGTCTCCAGGTACCGCTGGACCTGCTCGCCCGAGGGCCACTGCGGGTAGTGGGCGGGCATCGGCAGGTCGGAGAGGTGGTAGGTGCCCTTGTCGTTCTGGGTGGTCAGACCGGGGTAGCGCCGGGTACGGCTCCACACCCCGCCGACGTCGGGCGCGCGCTCGAACACGGTGACGTCGAATCCGCTCTGTCGCAGCACCTTCGCTGCGCTCACACCGGCGAATCCGGCACCGACGACAGCAATCCTCATGGTCTCCTCCAAACGACGTGAACCCTGCGACGTGAAGCAGCGCCGGAAACCCGTGCCGACCCTGACCGACCCGCGGTGCTCGCACGCTAGCGAGCACGCCGCGACTGTCGCTATCCGCGCGACGCGGCCACTGTCCGAGGTACGCGGCCGGGGGTTCTTCTTGCTGTCGGGTCGACGGCTTTCCGGGCTGTTCCGGCCCGCACACGCCTTACGGTCAGCGCGACAGGACGCCCGGGAGGTGTCGGATGGATGCGGTGACGGTCCGGACGGACGACGTCGACCGGGCGCGCGCCGAGGTGGGCCGCGTCTTCTGTCCACACCGGCTCACCCCGCAGGCGGGCGTTCGCAGCGTGCGCCTGCGGATGGCGGCTCGCCGGGCGGGCGGGGTGGGAGTCATCGACCTCGACTACGGGCAGGCGGTCCGCATTCAACCGCCCGCGCTGGAGACCTTCTACCTCGTCCAGATCCCCAGCGCCGGCAGCACACTGGTCCGGCACGCCGGTCAGACCGTCACCTCGACCCCCGACGTCGCCTCGGTCCTGTCCCCGTACGACGCCTCGGACATGCGGTGGTCCGAGGGCTCTCCCCACCGGATCTTCTACGCCGACCGGCGCGCCGTCGACCGGGAACTCGCCCGCCTGCTGGGCCGCCCGGTGGACGACCCGGTCCGCCTGGACGTCGGCATGCTCATGACCACGGCGACCGCGCAGGCGTGGGCGCGCGGGGTGGCGTTCCTCGCCGACGAGCTGTCGCAGCCGGCGGACGCGTCGCTGTTCGACCACCCGCAGGTCGCCGCCCGCTTCGAGCAGGGGCTCATCGGCAAGCTGTTGCTGGCCCACCGGCACAGCCACTCCCACCTGCTCGCCGAGCCGGACCAGCACGCCCACCCCGGGCGTCTCGTCCGCCGGGCCTGCGCCCTGATCTCCGAACACCACGGCGAGGCGCTGACCGTCGGTGACGTCGCCGAGGCGCTGCGGGTGAGCGTACGAACGCTGCAGGACTGTTTCCGCCGTGAGTTGCAGACCACCCCGACCGCGTACCTGCGGGCCTGCCGGCTCGACGCGGCGCACCGCACGCTCCGTTCGGCCGCGCCAGGGGTTTCCGTGACGACTGTCGCCCTGCAACACGGCTTCGTGCACCTCGGTCGGTTCGCGACCGAATACCGGAGCCGGTTCGGCGAGTCGCCGTCGACGACCCTGCGTCGGTGACGAGCCTCACCTCGCCCCGGCGGCGCGCCCCCAAAAGGGGCATTTCTGGCTGCTGACCGCGCCTCGTCCGGTGCTTGCCTTGACGCCGACGACAAGGTTTAGCGTGGTCGCGACGGGCCGATGGAGGAGGTCAGATGCTCATTGGCGAGTTGGCTGAGCGGGCCGGCACAAGCCCTCGCACGCTGCGCTACTACGAGGCGCACGGGTTGGTACGGGCGCAGCGCTCCGCCAACGGCTACCGCATCTACGACGAGGCGGAGTTGCGCGTCGTACGGGAGATCCGGGCGCTGCTCGACGTCGGCTTCGGCCTCGACGATGTCCGTCCGTTCGTCGCCTGTCTGCGGGCCGGCAACAGCTCCGGCGACGTCTGCCCGGACTCGGTGGTGGTGCTGCGGCGCAAGATCGCCGAGGTCGACGCCGTCATCGACCGGCTCGGCGCGGTGCGCCACCAACTGCACGGTCAACTCACCCACGCGATCGCCCATCGGGAGAAGACATGTCTCAGAAGTCGGAAGTAGGTTCGCTGGTCACCGTGACCGACGACACGTTCGCGGAGCTGGTGCTGGCCAGCGACCGGCCCGTGGTCGTCGACTTCTGGGCGGACTGGTGCCCGCCCTGCAAGGCCATCGAGAAGAGCCTCGTCGAACTGGCCCAGGAGTTCGGTGACCGGATGGTCGTGGCGAAGCTCAACTCCGACGAGAACCCGGTAGCGACCCGTAGCTACCAGGTGATGTCCCTGCCCACGCTGCTGGTGTTCCGTCAGGGCGAGGTGGTCGGCTCGACAGTGGGGTCGCGGCCGAAGACGTACCTGCGACAGACCCTGACCGCACAGGCCGGGTGGTAACGGCCGGCAGCGCGCCCGGGGACAGCGCTCCCGGCCACCATCAGCCGCGGAAATCGTTATCCCGGTCCGGCCGGCCAGTCTCCTGAGGGGAGGCAGCTGGCGGTTCGTCCGCCATGCCCCCGTCAGGTAGAGGTACGACCAGGTGAGGGAGTCGAGACGATGCGCGCAACCGGCCCGGGTGAAGCGGACGCCGCGAGGGGAAGACGAGGCGTCCACGCGGAACCCCGACGCGGGACGCTCGGCAGTCTCCCGGTCGGCGCGCGGCGGCTGCTGTGGCCGCTCCTGGTGGCCGCCGTGGTCGCCGTACTGGTGACCGGTGTGATCGTCGTGGTGCAGCCGACCGGGCCGACGCCGGCCCCGGCGGCGACCCAGGCCCTCGACGCGCCCACGCCGACGGCTTCGCAGCCCGGCGCGACCGGGCCGAGCGCACCCACCGCCACGGCGAGCCCGGCGGGGGCGGCCCCGACCCCGCTCCCGACGCCGGCGGTGCGGCCGACAACCGGGCGTCCGGTCGCCCCGGCCTCCCCGGCGGCGACCTCGGAGCGCAAGGGCGTCGGGGTGTGGACCTTCGACGGCGTCAGCCAGGCGCTGGCCGACTCCGGGGCGAGCTGGTACTACACCTGGGACGTGAAGCACCATGGCGTCGCCAGTCCGCAGGGCACCGAGTTCGTCCCCATGATCTGGGGGGCGAAGAGCGTCACCGCCAGCAACCTGCAACAGGCCAAGCAGAACGGCCGCTACCTGCTCGGGTTCAACGAGCCGGACCTGAACGGTCAGGCGGAGATGACCGTCGAGCAGGCGCTGGAGCTGTGGCCGCGGTTGCAGGCCACCGGCCTTCCGCTGGGCAGCCCGGCGGTCGCCTGGGGCGGGGACCGGCCGGGTGAGTGGCTCGACCGGTTCATGGCCGGGGCGAAGCAGCGCGGCTACCGCGTCGACTTCATCGCCCTGCACTGGTACGGCGGCGACTTCACCACCGCCAACGCGGTCAACCAGCTCAGGTCGTACCTGCAGGCCGTGCACGACCGGTACGGGCTGCCGATCTGGCTCACCGAGTTCGCCCTGATCGACTTCTCCAACGGTGTCCGCTTCCCCACGCAGGCCCAGCAGGCCGCGTTCCTCACCGCGGCCACCCGGATGTTGGGCGGCCTGTCCTGGCTGCACCGGTACGCGTGGTTCGGCCTGCCCGCCACGGACAAGGACCAGACCGGGCTGTTCCGCACCGGCGGCACGGCCACCGCCGTCGGCCGTGCCTACCAGGCGGCGCGCTGACCTACAGCAGGTCGACGTGGTCCCGCCAGGAGTGCTGCGGCTCGTACCCCAGCACCCGGCGGGCCTTGTCGATGCTGAGCAGGGTCTCGTACTCGCCCAGCTCCTTGCGGACCTCGACGTCCGGGTAGACCTCGGCCATCAGGCTGGCGCTGGAGCGGGTCATGACGGTGTCGGCGTTGGCGATGATGAAGACGTCGGCGCCGGGCTGGTCGTGGGCTAGGGCCCGCTCGACGGCCTGGGCTCCGTCGCGGGCGTCGATGTAGCCCCACAGGTTCCACCGGCGCAGTTGCGGGTCGGCGTCGAAGGTGGGGAACGGCGCGTAGTCCTCGACGTCCATCACGTTGGAGAAGCGCAGACCCACCATGACCAGCTCCGGGTCCCACCGGCAGAAGTGCCGGGCCATCTCCTCCTCCAGTGTCTTGTTGAGCGAGTACGTCGACTCGGGCCGGGGCGCGTACTCCTCGTCGACCGGCGCGTACGGCGGCGGGGTGTCGAACGGTAGGCCGAGCACCGTCTCGCTCGACGCCCACACGACCCGTTTGATGCCGGCCGCCCGAGCGGCGGCGAACACGTTGTAGGTCGCGGCGGAGTTGTTCGCGAAGGTGGTCGCGTTGGACATCAGCCCGGGGGCCGGCACCGCCGCCAGGTGCACGACCGCGTCGACGCCGCCCGCGTGCTCGTCGGCACCTCCGGTGAACGCCTCCACCACCTGCCCGTAGTCGGTCAGGTCGGCCAGCAGGAACTCGCCGTTCACGTCGCGCGGGTCGCGGCCACCGGTGCGGTCCACCGGCAACACGTCGACGCCGACGGCGCGCAGGTGGGCGACCACGGCTCGGCCGAGCTTGCCGGTGGCCCCGGTGACGACGACACGCCTGGGCAGTGCGGAATTGCTCATGACCACATCTTCGTCGCCGCCGGCGTCGCTCCGGCAGCCGGGTGCCCGCCACGCCGTGATCACGATCCGAGCGCGATCGGGCCGGCGGGTGCGTAACGTGCAGGGGTAAACGTTGTCGCGACGAGGAGACTTCATGTCCAAGCCACCGCTTCCCGAGGCCGCGGTCGCCATGCTCCAGAAGCCGAACCCCGCCGTCATGACCACCCTGCGCAACGGTGGCCAGCCGGTCTCCGCCGCCACCTGGTACCTGTGGGAGGACGGCCGGATCCTGGTGAACATGGACGAGAGCCGCCGCCGGCTGGAGCACGTCCGCAACGACCCCCGGGTGTCGCTCACCGTTCTCGACGAGGCCGGCTGGTACACCCACGTCAGCATCATCGGGCACGTCACCGAACTGCGTCCCGACGAGGGCCTCGCGGACATCGACCGGCTGTCGAAGCACTACACGGGCAACGCGTACCCACGGCGAGAGCGCGCCCGGGTCAGCGCCCTGATCGAGATCGACCGCTGGCACGGCTGGGGCGCGCAGAAGGACAACAACCAGGTCGGCTGAGAGTTGCCGCCCGCTCGCCCTGGCCCGGCCGTCGGGGAGAGCGGGCAGCGGCCGTCAGGGCGTCAGGGCGGTGGCGGACCGGGCGCCGGCCCGGGTCACCAGGTAACCGAAGGCCGCCGCGGTGAAGAACATGACGATGCCGTAGACGGCGCCCGGGATCGCCATCTGGGTGCTGTTGAGCAGCGCCGGGCTGAGCGCGATGGTGATGGCCAGGGTGCTGTTGTGGATGCCGATCTCGAAGCCGGCGGCCGTCGCGGCGCTGCGGTCCACACCGGCGAGGCGCGGCACCCCGTACCCGATGGCGAGACTGAGCAGGTTGAAGGCGAGCACGGCCAGGCCGACCGAGACGAAGTAGTCGGCGATGTTCTCCCGCTCGCCGAGCACCGCACCGGCGATCACCGCGACGAGGACGACGACGGACAGGATCCGGACCGGGCGGTTCAGCCGCTCGGCCACCTGCGGCATCCGTGCCCGGATGAGCATGCCGATCGCGACCGGGACGAGCACGATGGCGAAGACCTGCAGCACCTTGTCGAACTGCAGGCCGATGCTGCGCCCGTCGGGCAGGAAGTACGCCGCCGACAGGTTGACCAGGATCGGCAGGGTGAACACGGCGAGCACCGAGTTGATGGCGGTCAGGGTGATGTTCAGGGCCACGTGGCCGCCGAACAGGTGGCTGTAGAGGTTGGCCGTGGTGCCGCCCGGAGAGGCGGCCAGCAACATCATGCCGACGGCCAGCTCGGGTGCCAGGTCGAAGGCGAGGACGAGGCAGAAGCAGAGCGCCGGCAGCACCAGCACCTGGCAGACCAGGGCGATGACGGCGGCTCGGGGGTGGTGGGCCACCCGGCGGAAGTCCGCCATGGTCAGTCCGAGACCGAGACCGAGCATGATGATGCCGAGGGCGACGGGTAGTCCGATCAGAGTCACGGCGGAGTCCATGGCACAACATCGTTACCACCCGGTAACGCCGTC
This sequence comes from Micromonospora parva, assembly GCF_000718515.1. Classification (GTDB taxonomy): domain Bacteria; phylum Actinomycetota; class Actinomycetes; order Mycobacteriales; family Micromonosporaceae; genus Micromonospora; species Micromonospora parva. Next base: position 15,033 of record NZ_JNZS01000039.1, read on the forward strand.
ACAATCCCCCATGTGGCTGGCGGCTCTTGACCCCGGACGGTGACCGGCTTAACTTCATCAATCAGATAACTCTCTTTACTAATTCTGTCTGATGTCTCGTGGGAGTGTGCCGATGCGACCATTGCGCCACCGCCGTCTCACCGCCGTCGTCGCCCTGGCGACACTGCTGGTCACCGCCGCTCCGCCCACCGTCGCCAGCGCCGGTGACAACAACCAGCGCCGCACCGGCTACCACCGGGTCGGTTACTTCACCCAGTGGGGCATCTACGGCCGGGCCTTCCCGGTCAAGAAGCTCGAAACCTCCGGGGCGGCGAGCCGCCTCACCCACCTCAACTACGCCTTCGGCAACGTCAGCGAGGACGGTCGCTGCTTCGTGGACGGTGGGCCGGGCGAGGGCGACGCCTGGGCCGACTACCAGCGACCCGTCCCGGCCGAGGAGAGCGTCGACGGTGTCGCCGACGCCCCCGGCCAGGCGCTCAACGGCAACTTCAACCAGCTCGCCAAGCTCAAGGCCAAGCACCCCGACCTGAAGGTGCTGATCTCGCTCGGCGGCTGGAGCTGGTCGACGTACTTCTCGAACGCCGCCCGCACCGACGCCTCCCGCAAGGCGTTCGTCACGTCCTGCATCGACCTCTACCTCAGGGGCAACCTCCCGGGCAGCACCCCGGGCGCCGCCGCCGGCGTCTTCGACGGCATCGACCTCGACTGGGAGTGGCCCAACTGGGAGGGTGAGCCCGGCAACGTCATCCGCCCGGAGGACCGGGAGAACTTCACCAAACTGCTCGCCGAGTTCCGCCGGCAACTCGACGCGTACGGGCGCACGACCCGCGCGCACCACCCGCTGACCGCGTTCCTGCCGGCCAGCCCGGCCACCATGGACGCCGGTTACGAGGGCCGCAAGATCTTCAAGTACCTGGACTTCGCCACCGTGCAGGGGTACGACTTCCACGGCGGCTGGGACGCGCGGGCCAACCAGCAGTCGGCGCTTCGCGTCCCGGCGGGCGCCCCGGACAACCCGGACTTCTCCGTCGAGGTGGCCATCGACGGGTGGATCGCCCGTGGCGCGCCACGGGACAAGCTCGTGCTCGGCATCCCCTACTACGGTCGCGGCTGGACCGGCATCACCGGCGGCGGCAACGGCCTGTTCCAGCCGGCCACCGGGCCCGCGCCGGCCACCTTCGAAGCCGGGTACGAGGACTACAAGAAGCTCAAGACGCTGGCCGGCAACGGTTACACCGTGCACCGCGACCTGCGCGCCGGGCACGCCTGGTTGTTCGACGGTACGACGTTGTGGACCTACGACGACCCGGCGGTGGTGTTGCAGAAGACGCTCTACATCCGACGGGCCGGCCTCGCCGGTGCCATGATCTGGTCGCTCGACGGCGACGACGACAACGCCACCCTGACCAAGACGATCGGCCTCGGTCTGACGACCTGGTAGGCGTACCCGCTCCCTGCGGCCCGCCGCCGACCGACTCCTCGGCCGGCGGCGGGCCGGCTAGCTCTGCGGGGCGGTCACCGCGCGCACCGCCGCCTCGATGAGCGCGGTCACCTGGTCCATGTCTCGAGCGCGGTGTATGTCCACCTCGGCCGACCAACCGTCGGGCCGGGTGAGCGTCACCGTCACATCCTCGCGGCGGTGGGTCAGCCAGGCGGCGACGGCCTGGATGAGCACCATGGCGGTGCCCGCGTCGCTGGCCGCCACCTGCAGGACGTCCGGGTGGCCCGCCGACGCCCCCTCGGGAGACGTCGTGGTCACCAGCTCCCGCAGCCGCTCCTCGGCACGCAGCCAGGACGCCAGCGAACGCCGCGCGGCGGCGGACGGAAGATCCGGATGGATCGAGAGCGTGATCATCTCTGGCAACGTCTCCTCCTCCCAGGCGACGACAAACCCGCGCCACCCATCCTGCCAGTCCGCGTCGGGACCGGCACGCCGTGTAGTCAGCAATATCGATCAAGCCTTGACCGCCGTGTCGACGATTCATAGGCTCCGGCCACTGCGAGGTTGTGCCCGAGAAGGGAAACACGACTCATGGCCCCATCGATGCGTCCATTCCGGAAGGTCCCCGCCAGACGCCTGGCGAGTGCCGCCACGATCGCCCTCCTGCTCGGCACGACTCCCCTGCTCGGTGGCACACCTTCCGCGAGCGCCGCCCCGCCCTCCCGGTGCAGCGACGACCCGACCGCCCGGTTGGGCACCGTGCCCAGCCCGGAGACCGTGCTCGGCTTCCCGCTCGGCGCGGGTCAGGAGCGGGTCGTCACCAACGACGAGGTCCGCACCTACCTCGGGGCCGTCGACAGCGCCTCGAACCGGGTCGTCACCGGCGTGATGACCACCAGCGTGCTCGGCCAACCGTTGCCGTACGCGGTGGTGTCCAACGAACGTCACGTACGGCCCGCCGCGCTGCGCCAGATCGCCGACGACGTCCGGGACCTGCGTGACCCGCGCCGAACCAGCGCGCGGACGGCCGCCCGGACGGCGAAGGACAGCCCGGCCATCGTCTGGGTCACCGCGAACGTGCACGGCGGCGAGAAGAGCGGTGCGGACGCGGCGCTCAAGACGCTGTACGAGTTGGCGGCCGGCCTGTCCTGCGCCGTCGCCGAGCGCAACGACAACCTGGTCACCATCATCGTCCCCACCCAGAACCCGGACGGCCGCGACGCCACCCGGCGGCAGAACGAGTTCGGCTTCGACCTGAACCGGGACTGGTTCGCCCGCACCCAGCAGGAGACCGACGGCAAGCTCGAGCTGCTGCGCCGCTACCCGCCGCAGGTCTTCATCGACGCGCACGAGATGGGTGGCCGGCAGTACTTCTTCCCGCCGAACGCCGACCCGATCCACCACGAGATCGCCGGCGAGGCGGTGGACTGGATCAACCGGATCGGCGAGGCCAACAAGGCCGGCTTCGGCTTCAACGGGGCCTGCGACGAGACCGTCACCACCGAGTGCTACTTCAACTACGACACGTACGACATGTTCTTCATGGGCTACGGCGACACGGTGCCGACCACCGGCTTCGGCGCGGCCGGCATGACGTACGAGAAGGGCAGCGCGTCGGCGGTGGCCGACCGGGTCCAGCAGCAGTTCCACACCCAGTGGTCGACGCTCGGCTGGGCCGCCGCGCACAAGCGTGAGGTGCTGGACGGCTACTTCGACATCTGGACCGACGCGCTCGCCCAGGGCAGGGCGGGCACGCTGGAGCCGAACGAGGTGGTGCAGCCCACCAACGAGGTCCAGTTCCCGGTGCCGGACGTCAAGGTCCGCTCGTACTTCCTGCTGCCCGACCGGCAGCTCGCCGACGTCCGCCAACTCGTCGAGCGGCTGCGCCGGATGGACGTCGAGGTGTACGAGGTGCGCAAACCGACCCGGGTGCCCACCGCGCGGGTCTTCGGCGGGCGCACCGCCACCAACGTGACAGTGCCCGTTGGCGCGTACTGGATCCCGATGGACCAGCCGCAGAAGCACTGGATCCAGGCCGTCATGGGCGAGGACCCGTACGTGCCGTTCCCGTACTTCTACGACGTGTCGTCCTGGAGCAACCCGCTGCTGATGGGTGTCTCGGCCATCTACACCGGCGACACCGTCAAGCCGAAGGCCGAGCTGGTCCGGAAGGTCTCCGGTGGTCGCACCGGCGCGGCGTGGCCGTGGGGCTCGTACACGTACCCGCTCGACTCGGCCGCCGCCGCGGAGTTCACCTTCAGCCTGCTCGGCCGTGGCGTACCCCTGGTCCGTGACCTCACGACCAGCACTGTCGCCATCCCGGCCGCCACTGTGAGCCGGAGCGTGGACGGGCTGGCCGAATCCCTCGGGGTCAGCCTCACCCCGGGTGGTCGGCCGACCGGCACCCGCCTCGACCTGCCCGACGTCGGGCTCTTCCAGGGCACCGGCATCTCCACCACGTCGGGCTCCCACGGCGAGGCGCGCTACGTGCTCGGCAAGCGGTGGGGCCTGGACCTCAAGCCGGTCACCACTGCCGACATCAACGACAACACCGCCGCGTTCACCGGGCGTACCGTGCTGGTGGTGCCGGACGGCAGCAGCCCGACCGGCGGTCTGACCGCCGCCGGCCAGGCCAACCTGCGCGAGTGGATCGCCCAGGGCCACACCTACGTCGGGCTGCGCAACGAGGGCACCCGGTTGGCCCGCGCCGCCGGGCTCACCTCCACCACCGAGAAGACGAAGCCGGCCGACTACCTGGTGATCGGCTCACACCTGCGGGTGGACGTCGACACCGACAGCCCGGTCGCGTCGGGTCGCCCGGCGGAGGACTTCGAGTTCAACAACAGCGACCCGATCCTCACCCCGAGCACCACCGGGACGAACGTGCTGAGCTATCCGACCGGTGACACGTTCTGGGCCAACGGCTACACCGTCGGCGCGGACACCCTCAAGGGCACCGCGGCGGTGGTGGACGAGCCGACCGGCGCCGGTCGGGCGGTGCTGTTCGCGTTCAACCCGCTCTTCCGGGCGTACAACGAGAATGGTCTGCACCTGGTGGCCAACGCGCTGCTCTACCCGGCGGGCGCGGCCCCGGACGCCCGGCGCTCGGCCGGTGTCGACGCGGCGCGCGCCAGCGCCGCCGCCGCGCCCGTGGTGCCGGACCTCGGCGGCGGCTGGCGACCGATCACCATCCAGGTCGCGGCCGGCGACCTGCCCCGCACCCGGGCGATCGTCGAACGCTTCAGCACCGACGCGCAGGCGTCCACGAAGAACGGCTCGGCGTACGTCGTGATCCCGAACCCGCAGGGCCTCCAGGTCGACGAGCACCCGTTCGCGAACGATCTGGTACGCGCCCTGCGCGACGCCGGGGTGCCACTGCGGTCGGTGGTCGCCTGACGTAGCCCCGCACGCCGAAACGCCCGTCCCCACGTATCGGGGGCGGGCGTTTCGGTGGGTTCCGGGGTTGGTCAGGTGCTGCCGCCGGGACCACTGCGGGTGGACTTGTGCCCCTGTGGAGCTGATGCCGTCAACGAATCAGCTGACCCCTGGACCGACCCCGCTGACCCCACGGCTGTCACCTGTCCTGATTCGTTTGCGGCATCAGCTCCAAAGCGTCGCTACCCAGGACGTCGCCCTCCGACGATCGGACGACATGTGCCCAGGTCGACGAACGCGACAGGCATCAGCTCGGTCACCCGGTCGCGCAGACAGTGCCGTTGAGGGTGAACGCGGTGGGCAGCACGTTCGGGCCGCTGTACGCGCCGACGAAACCGGCGCTCACTGTGGCACCCACGGCGATCTGCCGGTTGTCGTCGGTCGGGGTGACCCGCACGGCGGTGCCGACCTGTTCCCAGGTGGCGCTCCAGCCGCTGCTCACCTGCTGCCAGCCGGTGGGCCAGGTCCAGGTGAGCGTCCAGCCGCTGATTGGCTTCGTCCCGTTGTTGGTGATGTCGACGCCACCGATGTAGCCGTTGCCCCAGTCGTTGGCGGTGGTGAAACGGACGGTGCACGCGCTGGCGGCGGGGCTGCCGGTGGCGAAGGTCAGCGGCGGTGAGGACCAGGAGACCCGGCCGGCGGTGTCGCGGGCCAGCACATTGACGGTGTACCTGCTGCCCGGCACCAGGTTGTCGACAGTGAACGAGGTGGACGCCGTCTCGCCGAACTGCTCGCTGACCGCGCCGTTGTGCCGGTACACCTCGTACTTGGCGATGGGGCTGCCACCCGGTGTGGCCGCCGGCCAGGTGATCGTCGCGGCGCGGTCGGTGACGCCGCTCGCGGTGGGCTGGCCCGGCGTCGAGGGCCGTCCGGCGGACGTGCCGGCCGGTCGCAGCACGATCGTGGTCAACGAGTACGCCGGCAGCGTGCGGCTGGTCGCCGAACCGGACTGGCCGGTCGCGATGCCGGTGGCGCCGTTGGTGAGGGTGGACACCGTCGGTGCGACCGCCGACGGGGTGAACCCGGCGTAGTCGATGGTGACCGGGTGGTCGTTGTCCGGGTCCTTGTTCACCAGCAGCACGGCGAGGTCACCGTTGGCCCGGCGGACGGCGTGCGCGGTGACCAGCGGCTCGTCGGTGCCGGCGCGGACGAACTGGTCGCCGGGCGTCGCGAAGAGCTTCATCATGCGCAGCCCGTGGTACGGCGCGAAGGGCGTGTTCAGCGGCGGCTGGCAGACCGAGCCGTCCTCGGTGCAGGCGCCGCTGGAGAGCATCCCGAAGTCGCCGTAGTCGGTCTGGCCGGCCACCTGCGTCACGGTGCCCATGCCGTTGTGCACGTTCCACCACTGAACGGTGAAGACGCCGCTCTCCAGCAGCCCGCTGTATACGTCGGCCAGGAAGAGTGCCGCCGGCTGGGTGGTCCGGCCCGCGTCGACGTTCAGCTCGGTGAAGCTGATGCCGATACGGTCGGCGTTCGCACCGGCGTACCGCGCGAGTTGTTGCCGCAGCAGGTAGGTGGCGTCGGGGAGGTGGTTGACGCGGGCCAGCGACTCGGCTGCCGTGCCGCCCGGGTACCAGTGCACGTCCACGAAGTCGATCTTCGGGCCGGCGATGGAGAGCACCGTCTGGTTCCACGGGCCGGGGTCGCTGCCGGCGGTGATCCCGTCCGGCCAGTTGCCCGGCATGGTCAACACCGCCCCGACCTTGACGCTCGGGTCCACCGCCTTCATCGCGTCGGCGTACTCGACGACCAGCCTCGCGTACTGTGTCGCGCTCTTGTCCGGGTGGTTGTCCGCCTCCCAGGCGGACCCGTAGTGGCCGTTGCCGTAGTTCTCGTTGCCGACGGTCCAGTAGCGGGCGTCGTAGCCCTTCGTCACGTTGGCGTACCGCACCCAGTCGGCGGCCTCGGCGGGGGTGCCGGTGCCGTAGTTCGCAATGATCATCGGTTGGGCGCCGGCGCGCCGGACCGCCGCCATGAAGGTGTCGAAGTCGGTTCCCGGTGCGACGTAACCGCCGGGCGCGGTGTGGTCCTTCCAGTGGTAGATGTCGGCGTACGAGCCGCCGGGGTAGCGCATCATCTGCACGCCGGCGTCGCGGAGCAGGTCCGATGTCTCGGCGGTGCCGAGGTTCGCGTCCCAGATGGCGTGGTTGACGCCGAGCGCGGTGTCCGGCACGGTCGCCAGACCGGCGCGGGTGTTGACGGTAACGGTGACCGGGTCGGCTGCCGCGCTGGCGGATGGCGGGTTGACGCCCGCGAGCGCGCTCGCGGCGAGCAGCAGGCCCGCCAGGAGTGCCGCACGGGTCTTCGGTGTACGCATGGGCGGGGTTCCTTCGCGCAGGTGAGCCGCCCCGCCAGTCACTGTGCGACGCGGGCACGGGCGAGCTCGTGGACGATTGGCCTTCGTTGGCCCATCGCTTGTGTCACCGTCCCCCGGGATCGCATCTGGATCCCGGCTGCCCAGTGGACGGAGGTCAGCCCGCGCGCGGCTTCATCGACGTACCACAATGGCACTGGCGGCTGGACAATCTCAAGGTGCGACAGGCTGACCGCCGTCGGCGTACCCCGTCGGTTGTCGCCGCCACTGGGTGGCGTCCCGCTGTTCGGGCCCGGACTCCGAACAGCGGGACGCGACCCGGGCGGCCAGGGCCGGGACCGACGGTCGTCTTCAGGGGCGGCCCAGGGGTGGGCCGCTGCTCAGCGGTGCGCGCTGACAGGCGGGCGGCCGGTTGTCGTCGCACGACTGTCCCGGCTGCTGCGCTGCCCTGGATTCCCGGTGGCCGTTCATGCCTCGGCCGCGTGGCGCGCGGGTCGCCCGGTGGTGGTCTCGGGCCGTCTCGCGCCGGCCGCGTGCCACCCGCCCCACGCCACGATCGTCGTCCGTCACGCCGCGGGTCACTGTCACTGGCGACAACTCCGTCACCGCGGCCCGAGGTCGTTCGAGTACCGACGACTGTCCGTAACGTTAACGCTAACAGTGAGCGATTGTCCATAGACAACTGCCGTTGTTGGCTGCTGCGGTGGTGGTGTTTCGGCGGGACGGCGCGGCATCAGGTCGACGGCGACGCGGTCGACCGCCGCGCGCACCGGCGGAATAGCCTTGCGGCATGCGGGGACGATTCGGGGCGGCCAGGCGGTGGTACGCGGAGCATCGGCGGTTGGCCCGCTGTGCGGTGCTCGCGCTCGTGGTGGGGGCGGTGGCGCTGGCCGGGGGCACCGTGGCCAGCGTGACGTGGATCCGCGACATCGCCGACGGCCATCTCTACGCCGAGGCCGAGGTGCCGGACGCGCCGGTCGCGCTGGTGCTGGGCACCAAGGTGGACGCGGACGGCATACCCTCCCCCGTCCTCGCGGCCCGGTTGGAGATCGCGCGGCGACTGTTCGACGCCGGCAAGGTTCGGGCGATCCTCGTGTCGGGCGACAACATGAACGCCGACTACAACGAGCCCGCCGCGATGCGGAGCTGGCTGGTGGAGCGGGGCGTGCCAGCACACAAGGTGGTGCCGGACTACGCCGGATTCGACACCTACGACTCGTGCGCGCGGGCCGAGCGGATCTTCGGGGTGCGGCGAGCCACAGTGGTGACCCAGTCCTTCCATCTTCCGCGCGCCGTGGCGCTGTGCCGGCGGCTCGGCATCGACGCCAATGGGGTGGGCGACGACAGCGCGAAGCGGTACGCCCAGACGTGGTGGTTCAGTTCCTCCCGGGAGAACGGCGCCTGCCTGAAGGCCGCGCTGGACCTGCTCTCCGGTCGGGATCCGGCGCACCTGGGCCGCCGCGAGACGGGCGTCGACGACGCGTTGCGGGTCGACTGAGCAGGATCACGACCGGGCAGGTGCGACGCTGTCGCGGACGATGAGTTCGGTGGCGAGCTCCACCCGGGGGCTCTCGGTCCGCTCGCCGCTGGCCAGGCGCAGCACGGTACGCGCGGCCAGCATGCCCATCTCGGCCAGGGGTTGACGGACGGTGGTCAGCGGCGGCGAGCACCACCGCACCTCCGGCAGGTCGTCGAAGCCGACCACGCTGACGTCGTCGGGCACCCGCAGGCCGCGTTTGCGGACCGCCTCGTAGACGCCGAGGGCCATCTGATCGCTGGAGGCGAAGATGGCGGTGGGTGGGTCGGGCAGGCTCAGCAGCTGTATACCCGCGGTGAAGCCGGACTCGTGGTAGAAGTTTCCCGGCCGGATCAGGGCGTCGTCGATGGGGATACGCGCGGCGCCGAGGGCGGCCCGGTAACCGTCCATGCGGGCCCGGCTGCACATCAGGTGCGGCGGGCCGGCGATGAAGCCGATGCGACGATGACCCAGGTTGATCAGGTACTGGTTGGCGCTGAGGCTGCCCGCCCAGTTGGTGGCGCCGATGGTGGGTGACTCCTGCGGGTCGACCCCGGCCGGGTCGATGATGACGACCGGCAGGTGCAGCCGACGCAGCTCGGCCTGCAACGGCGGGTTCACCATCGAGGTCACGAAGATGATGCCCTCGGTGGAGCGCGTACGCATGTTGTCGAGCCACTGCTTGGCCGAGGACATCCGCCAGTGGATGGCCGACACGACGGTGCCGACGCCGCTGGCCTGGCCGACGTCCTCCACCCCCCGGATGATCTCCACCGCCCACGGGCTGTCCAGGTCGTTGAAGACCAGGTCGATCAGGGCGGCGTCGGTCCGCCGGGCCGGTGCACGGCGGCGGTAGCCGTGCCGGTTGAGGAGCGCCTCGACGCGTTCCCGGGTGTCGGGGGCGACGTCGGAGCGGCCGTTGATGACCCGGGAGACGGTGGGTACGGAGACTCCGGCCAACCGGGCGATCATGGCGATGGTGACGTTTCGGCCGTTCGCTGTGCCCACGGTCCCCCTGCCTCCTGTTGGAAACGTCAGGTCTGCTCGCGGTGGTGTGCTGTCATCCCTTGACGCTGCCGGTGAGGCCGCCGATGAGTTGGCGTTCGGCCACCGCGTAGAAACCCAGGGCCGGCACCATCGACAGCACGACGTAGGCGAGCACCCGTGCGGTCTCGGCGGTGTACTGGCCCTGGAATGCCTGCACTCCGACGGGCAGGGTCCACCAGCTCTGGTCGGTGAAGACGACCAGCGGGAGCATGAAGTTGTTCCAACTGGTCACCACGGCCAACACCGAGACGGTGGCCAGGGCCGGACGGGCCATCGGCAGCAGGACCCGCCAGAAGAAGCCGAACGAGCCGCAGCCGTCGAGGACGGCGGCCTCCTCGATCTCCGCCGGGATGGTGCGGAAGAACTGGCGCAGGATGATGATGGTGATCGGCAGCCCGAAGGCGGCCTGGGGCAGAATGACACCGAGCGGGTTGTCCAGCAGGCCCATGCCGCGCAGCAGGACGAACAGCGGCAGGATGGCCACCGCGAACGGGAACATCAGGCCGATCGCGAACAGGGTCACCAGAAACTCGCGGCCCCGGAAGGCGTACCGCGCGAAGACGAACGCGGCCATCGCCGCCGCGGCGACGACGATGACGGTGCTGCTCACGGCGATGAGCAGACTGTTGCCGAGCTGCCGCCAGAACACCTCGGACGTCAGGATGTCCGTGTAGTTCGACGGCAGCCAGGGGTCGGGCCAGCCCAGCGGATTGGTGGAGAGCTGACCGTTGTCCTTGAAGCCGCCGAGCACGCCGAACCAGACCGGTACGACGATGAGTGCTCCGACGAGGACGCAGACGAGGTGCAGCACGAGGCCGCGGGTCCGCTGGGCGCGGTTCACGGTCATCGCGGGCCTCCCTGGTTGGTGATCGCGCCCGCGGTGTCCCGGCGCAGGACGATGCGCTGGTAGAAGAGAGCGAAGACGAGACTCAGCAGGAACATGACGATGCTGATCGCGCTGGCGTAGCCGACCTCGAAGCGGCGGAAGCCGTACTCGTACATCGTCACGGCCATGGTCTCCGACGAGTGGATCGGGCCGCCCCGGGTGAGCACCCAGACCATGTCGAACAGTTGGATGGTGCCGATGACCGACAGGAAGACGCTGATGCGGATCGTCGGCCCGAGCAGGGGCAGTGTGACGTGCCGGAACGCCTGCCAGGCGGAGGCGCCGTCGGTCACCGCGGCCTCGGACAACTCCTTGGGGATGCCCTGACGGGCGGCGAGGAAGAGCATCATGTAGAGGCCGAAGTATTTCCAGGACACCACGAGGAAGACGGCGTACAGCACGGTGTCCGGGTCGGCGAAGACCGTGCCGGCGTCGGCGCTCAACCACGTCGCGATCGCGTCGCCCAGGCCCCGGTTGGGTGAGAACACCAGGTCGAACAGGACGGCCGTGGTGACCTCGGAGAGCACGTACGGCGCGAAGAAGATCAGCCGGTACGCGGCGCGACCCCGCAGTGGCTGGTTGAGCAGCATGGCCAGGGCCAACGCCGCGGGCAGCTGGACGACCAGGGACAGCAGCACCAGGACGAAGCCGCGCCAGAGGTCACCCCGGAAGGTCGGGTCCTGGAAGGCGCGGGTGTAGTTGTCCAGCCCGATGAAGTTCTCCGGCAGCCCGAAGCCGTTCCACTTGTAGAGGCTGGCGTAGCTGGCCACCAGGATGGGGGCGACGACCAGCAGCAGGAACAGCACCAGGGCTGGGGTGAGAAAGATGGCGAGGACGCCGCCGCGGCCCGGCCGGGGCTGGCGGCCGCGCTGTCGCACGGTGCCCGGCCCCGGTGCCGGCGGGTCCGTCGCCGGGTCGCCGCGCCTGGCGTCCGACACGGTCGATGGCCTGGTCATGCCTGCTCCACAGGGGGTTCTCCGGCTACGGATGGGTGGGTGGTCACGGTCAGACGGTCTTCGCCACCTGCGTGATGTCCTTGACGATCTGCGCGGGCGACTTGTTGCCGGCGACCAACTCGGCGACGCTGTCGTTGATCTGCGAACCGAGCGCCGGCGCGTACGCCTGGTCGAGGTAGAGCTGGAAGCCGGTGTAGCTGGCCAGGGTCTCCGCGAGGAGCTTGCCGTTGGCGTCGGGGATGGCCGTCGCGGCCTCCCGCACCGTCGGTAGCACCGCGCCGGTCTGCGCCGACTTACGCTGGTTGTCGGCGCTGAGCAGGAACTTCAGGAAGTCGGCGGTGGCGGCGGGGGCGTCCTTGCCGATGGCGAAGCCGTTGCCGCCGCCGAACACCTCAGTCGTGGCGCCCTTTCCACCGTCGACAGTGGGGAAGGGGAAGAAGCCGAGCTTGTCGCCGAGGCCCTTCTTGCTGGTGGAGCTGGAAGCCTGGACCGCGGGTGCCCACTGCCCCATCAGCTCCATCGCCGCGCCGCCGTTGCCCATGGCGGCGGCCTGGCCGTCGGGCGTCCCGTACGCCGCACCGAGGAACCCCTTCTGGAACGGCTGCAGGTCGACGAGTTCCTTCAGCCGATCGCCGGCGGCGACGAGGTCAGGCGAATCGAAGTTCTTGTCGTCGACGGCCTTCTGCAGCGCGCCCACCCCGCCGACGCGCATCGCGAGGTAGGACCAGTAGTAGTGGGCCGGCCACTTGTCCTTGCCGGCCAGGGCGATCGGAGTGATGCCGGCGGCCTTGAGTTGACGGACCGCGTCGAGCAGACCCGTCCAGGTGGTGGGCGCGGCGGTGATGCCGGCGCGGGTGAAGAGGTCCTTGTTGTACCAGAAACCGACCATGCCGATGTCGAACGGAACACCGTAGATCTTGCCGTCGATCGTGTACGGCTCCAGGGCGGCGGGCAGCAGGCCCCCGATCCACGGCTTCACGTCGTCGGTGATGTCCTTGACCAGGCCCGCGTCCACCTGCTGCTTGAGAACGCCACCACCCCAGGACTGGAACAGGTCGGGCGGGTCACCTGCCTGGGTGGCGGTGGTGAGCTTGGCCTTGAACGCCTCGTTCTCCAGCGGCTGGATGTCGAGGGTGACGTTGGGGTGTGCGGCCTTGTACTCGTTGGCCAGCGCCGCCCAGACCGGAAGCATCGGCTCGGTGTTCTGGATGTGCCACCAGTTGATGGTCTGCGGGGCGTTCGGGTCGCTGGGCTCGTCGTCGCCGCACGCGCTCAGCAGACAGGCGCCGGCGCCGGCACCGGCGAGACCGAGCAGCGTTCGACGGGAAAGGTACGTGGTCATGATCCATCCCTTCGGGGACTCACGGGGGGTGCTCGAACGCCGGCCGAGCCGGCCTGTGGGGATCCACGGATCTCCGAAACTTTCAATGCTTCGCCGGTAATACCGATCGATGGCCGGCACGCTACGAGCTGTCGCCTCACCGGTCAATACCTCTGTCCTAATACGAAAAGACCGGCTAGCGTAGGCACGACCTTCAATGGCCCCGGATCGCGAGTTTCCGGAAGTTGCAGACCGCCCGCCGAGAGGAGCGCTCGTGTCGACCGACATCGCTGACGTGGCGACCGCTGCCCGGTCGATCCGCAATCCCGTCCTCGCCGGCTTCCACCCGGACCCGTCGATCCTGCGCGTCGGCGACGACTACTACCTGGCCACCTCGACCTTCGAGTGGTACCCGGGGGTGCGCGTGCACCACTCGCGCGATCTGGTGAACTGGCGCAGCCTCGGTGGGATCATCACCGAACGGCGGCTACTCGATCTGCGCGGCTGCGGCGACTCCAACGGGGTGTGGGCGCCCGATCTGACGTACCACGACGGTCTGTTCCACCTCGTCTACAGCGACGTGGCCAGCTTCGCCAGCGGCTACTGGGATCCGCAGAACTTCCTGGTCACCGCCGAGGACATCACCGGCCCCTGGTCCGATCCGGTGACACTGCACGGGCGCGGGTTCGACGCGTCGCTGTTCCACGACGACGACGGCACCAGCTGGTTGCTGGGCATGAGCGCGGACTGGCGACCCGGCCGTGACCGCTTCGGCGGCATCGAGATCCAACGCTACGACCCGGCCGCGCGCCGGCTGGTCGGCAGCCCCCGCATCGTGTTCACCGGCTCCCCGGCCGGGCTCACCGAGGGTCCACACCTGTACCGCCACGACGGCTGGTACTGGCTGATCACCGCCGAGGGCGGCACCAGCTGGGAGCACCAGGTCACCATGGCGCGCTCCCGGGAGCTGTTCGGGCCGTACCAGGTGGACCCGGACGGGCCGCTGCTCACCTCCTGCGGGCGACCCGAGCTGCGGTTGCAGAAGGCGGGTCACGGCAGCCTGGTCCGTACCCAGCACGGCGAGTGGTACCTGGCCCACCTGGTCGGCCGACCGTACTCGCCGCTGGGCAACTGCGTGCTGGGCCGGGAGACCGCTATCCAGCGGGTGGAGTGGCCGTCGGGCGGTTGGCCGCGGGTCGCCGCAGGGGTGCCCGCGGACGAGGTCGTCGCACCCGATCTGCCCGCCCACCCGTGGCCGGCGGAGCCCGAGACGGACCACTTCGACGCCCCGGAGCTGGGCCGCTGCTGGTCGACGCTACGACGGCCGGCCACCGCGGACTGGGTCGACCTGCACAGCCGCCCGTCGTACCTGCGGATCCACGGCGGGCAGTCGCCGGTCGGCCGACAGGCACCCAGCCTGGTCGGGCGGCGCGTCGGCGCGATGGAGTGCTCGCTGGAGACCGTGGTGGAGTTCGCGCCGGCCGACCACCGCCAGCTCGCCGGGATCACCGCCTACTACAACACCCTCAACTGGCACCACCTCTACCTGACCCGGGCCGACGACGGGCGGACGGTGCTGGAGCTGCTCAGCTCCGACAACGGGCGGCGCACCGCGTACCCCGAGCTGAGCGTCGATGTCGACGGCGTCACCCGGGTCGGACTGCGGGCCGTCTTCGACGGACCGGCGGTGCGCTTCGAGTACGACCTCGGCACCGGTTGGCAGCGGCTACCTGTCGAGCTGGACGCGACCATCCTCTCCGACGAACACGCCGCGCTGATCATCGACGGTGAGCCGGCGGCGTGGGGCTTCACCGGGGCCTTCCTCGGCCTGTGGGTGCAGGGCCTGGGCGGCGGCGACGTACACGCCGACTTCGACCTCGCCACCTACCGGGAGCGGTGACCACGCGGACGGCACTCGGCGGGTGCCGTCCGCGTTCCCACCCGTCCTACCTGACCTGGGCGGCGACAGTGCGCAGCTGGCCGAGGGTGGTGCGGAAACCGTGGCCGGACGCGGCCGGGTCCTCGGTGAGCAGACCACTGACGGCCATGGCCTGCGAGCGGGTCACGGCGACGGCCTCCGCGCCGGCCCCGCTCACGTCGAACACCCCGAAGTCGCCGCTGAGCGTCCGGAACGTCGGGGCCGTCGGGTCCTTGGCCAGGTAGAGCACCACGACCTGGCCCGCCTCCAGGGTGGACATGTGCGCCGCGTCCGGCACACCGCTGGGCAGGCTGGCGAGCGTGATCCGCGCCCCGGCCCGCACTGTCGATCCGGTCGCCGCGCGCAGCACCTCGTCGACCCGGAAACCGGCCGCCTCGACCTCGCCCCGGACGACCAGGTCGGCGGCCTCGCTGAGCTGCCGCACGGTGCCGTACCCGCGCAGCTTGCCCTTGATCGGCGGGGCGGCGCTGCTGGGCGTTGCGGCGCTGCTCGGGGCGGCGCTGCTCGGGGCGGCGCTGCTCGGGGCGGCGCTGCTCGGGGCGGCGCTGCTCGGGGCGGGTGCGGCGGCCTGGTCGGCGTCGGCGCTACCGCACGCGGACAACGCCGCCGCGGCGAGCACGGCGGCGGCGGTGGCCACCAGAGACCGGGTACGGCGCAGGTCGACTGCCATGGAACGCTCCTTGCGTCTCGGTGCCGTCCCGGGGCGTCTCGCCCGGAACGCGGCACTGCTTACGCCTTCTATCTGTGCGCTCCGGGCGGCGGGTTCCATCTTTTCGGGCTCGCCGGCGCTTTGTCAGACTCAGCCGCGCTCGCTGGCGAGCTGGCGGAGGTCGGCCAGCGTGGTGACGAACGCGCGGCCCGCCCCGGTGGCGTCCTCGGTCCGCAGACCGGTCACCGACATCGCCGACGACCGGCTGGTGGCCGTCTCCCCGGCGAGGTCGAAGATCCCGAAGTCGCCGCTGAGCGGGGCGTAGACGCGCGCCTGCGGGTCGCTGAGGGCCAGGTAGAGCACGCTCGGCCGGCCGGGCGACCCGGCCGATTCGGTGCCCACCGTGATCTCCGTGGAGACCGGGGCGACCGGGGCGCGGTAGAGCACCTCGGCCACCCGGTAGACGCTCCGCCCGTCCGCCACCGACACGACCTCACCCTGGACCACCAGGTCCGCCGAGTCGGTGAGTTCGCGCACCGTGCCGTACGCCCGGATCTTGGCGACCGCGCCCGGCGGCGGGAGGCGGGCGGCCGAGCGGCTCGCCTGCGGCGACGGCAGCGCCGCCGGGGGTTCGTCGCCCGAGCTGACGGCGAGCCCGGCGCCGGCCGCCGCGACCAGGACCAGGACCAGCGCGGCCAGCGCGAGCGCCGGGCGCCGCAACACCCGGGGCGAGCTGCGTGTACGCGACTCCCGCGCGATCGCCGTCAGCAACCGGTCGCGGTGCAGCTCGTGCCGGCCCGCCGGCAGGTCGCGATCGCCGGGGTGCGGGGCGATCTCCGCCCACTCGGCCGGGTCGGGCGCGTTCACCGGCTGACCTCCCGCACGAACGAGGCGTCCACGACCGGCGCTCGCGCGGCGCGCGGCGGGGCATCGACGAGGGTACGGAGCCGGGCACGCGCGCGCGACAGTCGGGACCGCACCGTCCCGACCGGAACGCCCAGCGCCTCCGCCGCGGACTCGTAGTCGAGGCCCTCCCACAGGCACAGGGTCAGCACCTCACGCTCGGGGCGGCGCAGCCGGGCCAACGCATCGAGCGCGGCGGCGATGCGTCGGCGGTCGTCGAGTCGGCCGGCGACCTCGTCGGCGTGGTCGGGCACCGTGAGGTCGGCGGCGATCAGCGCGGCGGCCACCCTGCGGTAGCGGCGGTTGCTGCGGGTGTGGTTGCGGGCCTCGTTGGTGGCGACGCCGAGCAGCCAGGGGCGCAGCGACCCACCCTCCTCGGTGACCCGCTCCCGGGACCGCCAGGCTTGCAGGTACGTGGCGGCCATGACGTCCTCCGCCGTGGCCCAGTCGGCGGTCAGCCGGAACGCGTGGTTGTACACCGAGCGCGCGTACGCGTCGAACAGCTCGGCGAACGCGCCGGGATCACCGGCTCGCACCCGGGCGCGCAGACTCGACTCCATGACCATCTTCTGTCCGTCGGACGGTGCTGGTTCCGACGGACCGGCCCGTTGATCAGTTACGGCCCGACGATAGCCACCGGCATGGACGCGCCGCCAACGACGGGGTGAACAGGCGCTGTCACGCCTCGCGGTCGTCGATTGACGGGAAATCAACGTACTGGTATCTGTTAATACAGTTTCCTGATGCTCGCGGTGCCCGCCGGGGCCGAACTTCCGCGCCGGGTCACCGACCGGCCGGCGGCACGCCGCCCCTTCCCCGAGGAACACCATGGTTCACCAGAGAACAGCCGCATCCGTCGTGGGAGCCCTGCTGATCGGCGTCGCCGCCGTCGGCTACGGCGTAACGTCGGCGAGCGCCGCGACCGCCGGCCCGATCACCGGCCTCGGCGGCAAGTGCATCGACGTGGCCGGCGCCAACCCGGCCAACGGCACAGCCGTCCAGCTCTACGACTGCAACGGCAGCGCGGCCCAGACGTGGACCGTCGGCAACACCGACACCTCGATCCGGGCACTCGGCAAGTGCCTCGACGTGACCGCCGCGTCGACCGCCAACGGCGCCAAGGTGCAGCTGTACGACTGCAACAACACCGGCGCCCAGAAGTGGACCGCCAGCAACGGCGCCCTGGTCAACTCCGGCTCCGGCAAGTGCCTCGACGTCACCGACCGGAGCACCGCGAACGGCGCCCGGTTGCAGATCTGGACCTGTGGCGGCACCACGAACCAGCGGTGGACCCTGCCGGGCGGCGGCACCCCCACCCCCACGCCCACCAACCCGAGCGGCACCAACCTCGACGACCCGGCGAAGAAGGACGTCGCCATGCAACTCGTCTCGGCCGCGGAGAACTCGTCGCTCGACTGGCGCGCGCAGTTCTCCTACATCGAGGACATCGGTGACGGGCGCGGCTACACCGCCGGCATCATCGGCTTCTGCTCCGGCACCGGCGACATGCTCGAACTGGTCGAGGCGTACACCCGCACCAAGCCGGGCAACGTGCTCGCCGGCTACCTGCCGGCGCTGCGCACCGTCAACGGCACCCCGTCGCACTCCGGCCTCGACCCCAACTTCCCCCGCGACTGGCGGACCGCCGCCACCGACCCGGTCTTCCAGGCCGCCCAGGAGGCCGAACGCGACCGGGTCTACTTCAACCCATCGGTACGCGACGGCAAGAACGACCAGGTCCGGGCGCTCGGCCAGTTCGCCTACTACGACGCGGCGGTCATGCACGGGTACGAGGGCATGCGTCAGATCCGCAGCCGCGCCCTGAACCGGGCCAAGCCGCCGGCCCAGGGCGGCGACGAGCGGACCTGGCTCAACGCCTTCCTCGACGAGCGGGTCATCGAGATGAAGAAGGAGGCGGCCCACTCGGACACCTCCCGCGTCGACACCGCCCAGCGGGTGTTCCTCAACAACGGCAACTTCAACCTGAACACCCCGCTGGTGTTCGCCGTCTACGGCGACCAGTTCCGCATCGGGTAGGGCCTGTTTCATAAGGGCGGTCGAGCCGATGCGGAGTCCGGGCGGCAATCCGGCAAGGCGCGGTTTCGTCCGGATACCGGTGTCGTATCCAGACGAAACCGCAACGCCGCCGGTCGTCGTCCGGGCCCGCCGCAGGCCGGCCAGTCCTTATGGAACAGGCCCTAGGAGCGAGGGCCGGTAACGGGTATCCGGCCGGGTGGATGTGATCGCCGGTTGCCGGCTGTCCGTCCGGCAGTGTGTGACGGTGGCGGGTGGTCGAGCCAGCCCGGGTCGAACGCCCGGAACTTCTTGCCCACCGCTGCCGCACGCGCACCCCTTCAGGAGCGATCACGAGACACCCGCGGACTGCCGGTTTCTGGAAACCCGCTCCTAGCGGATCGTCACCGACTCCCCGACCGGGATACGCGCGTACTCGGTGCCGCCCTTGAAGTCCAACCAGCCGTCGAAGTACTCCTGGCCGAGTTCGTTGAGCGTGGCGTCGTGGATCGGGAACGCCCGCTCCGGCCGTACCGCCCGCACGAAGTCCAACGCCTCACTGAGCTTGAGCCAGGGTGCGGCAGCCGGCACGAGCAGCGTCGCCACCGGCGACGGCGGGACGAACAGCGAGTCGCCCGGGTGGTAGACCGTGCCGTCGACGACGAAACCGACGTTGGCGCAGCCCGGCAGACCGTCGTAGATCTCGGCGTGCGCCCCACCCACCACGTCGACGGCGAACCCGGCCGCCGTGAACCGCTGTCCCGCGTCGACGGCGACCGCCGCGCCGCCCAGCTCGGGGGCCGACGCGATCGCTGCCGACGGCAGGTACACCCGGAACGCGGAGTTGCGCTGACTCGCCGCCACGAGCTTGTCGATGTCGAGATGGTCGGGATGCTCGTGCGTCACCAGCACCTCGTCGACCCCGTCGAGCGCTTCAGCCTCCGAGAACGTCCCCGGGTCGATCACCAGCACCCGGTCGTCCGCCTCCAGGCGCACACAGGCGTGGCCGTATTTGATCAAACGCATACGCCCACTATGGCACCGACGAACGGCCCGAAGCGGGGGCCCTGTTCGATCAGGCCGTGTCAGAGATCAGGCTGTTCCACAGTGTGACAACCAGCTCGAACGGAGCCGTCCCTGGGCGGGACCGTGGCCACCTGAGTCGTTGATCGTGCCTGCGCACAGTTCAGCGCCATGGTCGGACGTCCGTGGAACCGCATTAGCATCGATGCGGCGCGGGCGGTGCACTGCCCGACCGGAACGGAGGGCCAGTGGGCGCGGCGAGACCGGCATCGCTTCGGCGGTGGGCCGGCGTGCCCCGGTGGATTCGGGTCGTCGTGATCGTCACCGTCTGCGTCCTCGGGTACGGCGCGATCGTCCACCTAGGAGATTTGCTTGGCGTCCGGCCGGGTGGTCCCAGCCCGTCCACCCCCACCTGGCTGATGCTGTACTACACCTCGCTGACCGTGTTCGATCCGCTCGCGGCGCTGTTGCTAGCGCTGCGCCGGATCGAAGGACTGCTGCTCGGCTGTGCCGTGTTCGTCAGCGACGCGGCAGCGAACGGGTACGCCAACTACGTGCTGGACACCATGCCGGGGATCACGCCCGGCCGGGTCGGGCAAGCGGTGATCACGGCGCTCGCGGTCGCCCTGATCGCGGCGACGCCCGCGGTCGCTCCCTGGCTGCACCGGCCGCGCCGTGCCAGCTAGTGCGCTATCCATGAACGTCATCGGCTCTGATCGGTCAAGCGGCCGTGCTGGAACGCCGCGCGCGGACCGACTTGAGCGCAGACAGGGTGTGATCTGCGCCTTCGCGGCGGCGGTTCACACCCCACAGCTGGTCGTCGGCGAAGCGGTAGCAGCCGTGGAAGTAGCGGATCCCACACGTGCGCTTGTAGGTCGCGGGCAGCCGGTCCGGATCCGACCGTGGCGCCCACGAGCCGCCGTGGTGCGGGCGGATCGACAGTGGCCCAAACTGATCGAACGCGAAGCAGCGCTGCGGGAACCGGGTGGTCACTTCCTCGATCCGGTCCAGCTTCGCATCGAAGTCCGGATCCTCGACTCTTCCCACGTCCGGGTGCGCCGCCAGCTGACCTGGTTGTCACGCAGCAGCTGCCGCAGCCCTTCGCGGCCGACAACCACCCGCCGGTCATGGACAGCCCACTAGCGGCTGTCTCTCACAGCGGATCATTATCGGCCAGGCGAGCTGTGTGCGGCAGTGGTCGGCCGGTCCGACGACCTCGCTGCGGCGCTCATGCACTCCATAGACCGCCGCCCAGTCAATCGATCATGATGACTGAAAGTGTCGTACGTACGTTCTAGTCTCGGGTCATGGTCGAGGAGTTGGCGCAGGCAGACGACGCGGTCGCCGCGTGTGTCGACGCCGCCGCCTGGGCCCTTTCCGAGCAGGATTTGATCGCCGCGCTCGACGCCGCACACCGCATCGAGCAACGTTTCGCCGCGGTGAAGCTGACCCTGATCCGTGAGCTCGACGGCCGCGGCACCGCCACCGCCCACGGCGCCTCCTCCACCACGGTGTGGCTCCGCGAACGCCTGCACCTCACCATCACCGCCGCCCGCCGCCTCGTCGACCTCGCCAGCACCCTCGACACCGCCCACCCCGGCATCCGACAAGCACTCGCCGACGGGCAGATCACTGTCGACCAAGCCCAAGTCATCACCGACACCGCCACCACCGTGCACGCCGCCGCCGGTCGCGAGGCCGCCGACAAAGCCGTCAGCCTGCTCACCGACTGGGCCGGCCAGTTCGACCCCACCCACCTGCGGAAACTCAGCACCCGCATCCTCGACCACGTCGCCCCCGACCTCGACGACGCCGCAGCCGAAGCCGCCTTCGACGCCGAAGCCCGCCGCGCCACCCGCGACCGCCACCTCACCCTCTCCACCCTGACCGACGGCCGGCTGCGACTCACCGGCATCCTCGACACCGAGACCGCCGGGCTGCTCCGTGCCGCCATCGACCCCCTCACCGCGCCCTCGGGCCCTGACGACCAGCGCACTCCCGGGCAACGCCGGCACGACGCCCTCAGCGACGTGTGCCGCCTCGCCCTGCGCACCGGCGAGCTGCCCGAGCACGGCGGCGATCCGGCCCAGGTCGTCGTCACCACCAGCTACGACGGCTTGACCGGGCAATTGGGCGGCGGAACCCTCGACACCGACCTGCACCTCACCCCCGAGGTCGTGCGACGCCTCGCCTGCGACGCCGCCATCCTCCCCGCCGTCCTCAACGGCGCCGGCCAACCACTCGACCTCGGCCGACAACGCCGCCTCATCACCGGGCCCCTCCGACGCGCCCTGGTGCTGCGC
>NZ_JNZS01000040.1 GCF_000718515.1 Micromonospora parva
GGGGAGTTCAGAGGGGGCGGGTGTAGCGGAGTTGCGGGGTGAGGGCTGTGCCGATGTGCTCGACGCGCTCCGCGCCGGTCGGGGTCCAGCCGCCGCGCTCGTAGAAGGCTCGGGCATGGGCGTTCTCCCGGAGCACCCAGAGCACGGCACGCCGCCAGCCCTGCGCCCGCATGGCGTCCAGGGCGTCCACCATCAGGGTGCGACCGACGCCCCGGCCCTGCTCGGCCGGGTCGAGGTGGATCGCGTTGAGCAGCCCGGTGCTCGGGTCGTCCTCATCGTCCGGGCCCAGGTGGCTGAACCCGACCAACGCCCCGGCCCGCTCGGCCACTGTCATCCGGTGGGTGTCCCGCTCCCACAGCCACCGCTCGACCCAGTAGCGGCCCATCGCCTCCGGTGTCGGGTCGGCCAGCGCCTCGGCCGGCAGGAACGCGGAGTACGCGGCGACCCGGGAGCGTTGGTGCAGGGCCCCCACCGCCATCAGATCGCCTTCGGTCGCGGAGCGGAGCGTGATGGTCACCCGGCCGAGGTTACCCGGCGCGGCGGAAGCTGCACCGTGGTCAGATCCTCGGCGACGATCAGCTCACCGTCGAAGTGCGCGCGTGCCTCGTCGTGGAACCGGCGCGGGTCGCTGTAGCGCTGGGAGAAGTGGGTGAGCACGAGTCGGCGTACCCCGGACTCGGTCGCCACCCGGGCGGCCTGCGCCGCGGTCAGGTGGCCGACCTCGGCGGCCAACGCGGCCTCCGACTCCAGGAACGTCGACTCGATGACCAGCAGGTCGGCGTGCTCGGCGAGGGCGTAGACCCCGTCGCAGAGGCCGGTGTCCATCACGAACGCGAACCGCTGCCCCGGTCGGGGCACGCTCACCTCGGCCCGGGTGACGCGGCGTCCGTCGAGGTCGAGGTGCCCGACGCGGATCAGCTCGCCGACGGCCGGGCCGACGATGCCGTACGCGGCCAGCTTCTCCGGCAGCATCCGGTGCCCGTCCGGCTCGACCAGCCGATAGCCGTACGTCTCGATGGGGTGCCGGAGCCGGCGGGCCTCCAGCGTGCCGCAGCGCAGGGCGATGCGCTGCCCGTCCGCCTCGATGGGCTCGACCCGCAGCTCGGCGGTCTCGTAGAAGGAGGTGGCGTGCCGCAGCCGGGCGAAGTATTCGGCGCCGCCAGCCGGAAAGTGCACTGCTACCGGGTGCGACACCCGGTCCAGGGAGAGCCGTTGGATGGTGCCGGGCAGGCCCAGGCAGTGGTCGCCGTGGAAGTGCGTGACGCAGATCCGGGTCAGGTCGGTGGCGGTGACAGTGGTGTGCAGGAGTTGGCGCTGGCTGCCCTCGCCCGGGTCGAAGAGGATCACCTCGTCGTCCCAGCGCAGCACGTACCCGTTGTGGTTGCGCTGACGGGTCGGTGCCTGGCTGGCCGTCCCCAGGACCACCAACTCGCGCATGGACATGGCCACTCCTGCGGATATGGAGCGACCCCCGGGGCGCTCCGCGCTGTCGCACGGGCCGGCTGGACTGGGCCGGCGCCCCGGGGGTCGGGTGGCTGCCTGGAATTCGCCGCACCGCTGCCACACGGTCTCGACGATGGTGCTGTTGCCCGCCTCGCGGCGGGCCGATCACTGTCGAGGACAGCGGCTAGCTGACAGCCACCTCACGAGTCCGATTGCTATACAAGTCTGGACCACCTCCTTTCACGTGTACGGCCACGTTATCGAGTTCTCGTCGGGCTCGGCAACGGATTTCGATCACAGGGCCGAACGGGAATGCCCGCGCCGGTCAGCCGTCGACACGGGCCACGCCGACCGGGCAGCTCAGGCCGTTCGGGCCGTGGTTGCAGTACCCGTTCGGGTTCTTGGTCGGCGCCAGGTACTGCTGGTGGTAGTCCTCGGCGAAGTAGTAGCTGCCGAGCGGGGCGATCTCGGTGGTGATCTCACCCTTGCCGGCGCGCGTCACGATCGGCTGGAACGCGTCCCGGGACGACTCGGCGATGGCCCGCTGCTGGTCGGTGGTCGTGTAGATCGCCGAGCGGTACTGGGTGCCGACGTCGTTGCCCTGGCGCATGCCCTGGGTCGGGTCGTGGTTCTCCCAGAAGACCTTCAGCAGGTCCTCATAGTTGATCTTGCTGGGGTCGTACACGACCTGGACGACCTCGGCGTGCCCGGTCCGGCCGGAGCAGGTCTCCTCGTACGTCGGGTTCTTGGTGATGCCACCCGCGTAGCCGGCAGAGGTGGTGTAGACACCGGGCAGCGTCCAGAACAGCCGCTCGGCGCCCCAGAAGCAACCCATGCCGAAGACCGCTACCTGAAGGCCCTCCGGGAACGGGCCCTTCAACGGGGTGCCCAGCACCTCGTGGCGGTCAGCGACCGGCATGGCGATCGGGCGGCCCGGCAGGGCCTGGTCGGGCGTCACCATTTCGGCCTTCATGCGGCGCAGAAACACGGTGGGGATCTCCTCTCGTACCACTCGCAGCGTGCAACACCAGAGGGTCCTGCTTCCTTACCCGCGTGACGGTGACTCAGGCCCCGGCCGGGAACGCCGCCGCTACCCGGTCCGCGTAGCTCTGGGCCTCGGTGTCGTCGCCGTACCGGGTGCGCGGCCAGAAGAAGCCCCGCAAACCGTCGCCCTTGGTTCGCGGCACCACGTGGGTGTGCAGGTGGGGCACCGATTGGGACACCTTGTTGTTCATCGCCACGAACGTCCCACCGGCGCCCAGGGCGGTCTCCACCGCCACCGCCAGCCGCTGGACCAGGGCGAAGTAGCCGGGCAGCAGGTCGGCCGGCAACTCCGCCAGCGTCACCAGGTGCGCCCGGGGCACCACCAGCACGTGCCCCTTGAACACCGGCCGGGTGTCCAGGAACGCCACCCCGTCCGGGGTGTCGGCCACCCGGAACGCCGGCACCTCGCCCGCCACGATCCCGCAGAACACGCAGCCGCTCATCGGGCCAGGTTATGCCGACGCCGTTGGCGGCCCGGCCCCGCCTCGGAGCGCGGGTTCCGTTCCAGCCCTCTCCGACGGGGCACTAGCCTCACCAGAATGAGTCACGGCTTCGAGACGCTCGCCATTCACGCCGGCCAGGACCCTGAGGCCCGCACCGGCGCGGTGATCCCACCGATCTACCAGACCAGCACGTACGCCCAGGACGCCGTCGGCGCACCCCGCCTCGGCTACGAGTACAGCCGGTCCGGCAACCCGACCCGGGACGCGCTCCAGGAATGCCTGGCGGCGCTGGAGGGCGGGCCGGTGGGGCTCGCCTTCGCCAGCGGCCTGGCGGCGGAGGACACCCTGCTGCGGGCCGTGTGCCAGCCCGGTGACCACGTGGTGATCCCGGACGACGCGTACGGCGGCACGTACCGGCTCTTCGCCCGGGTCGCCCAGCGCTGGGGCCTGGAGTTCAGCCCGGCCAAGGTCTCCGACCCGGCCGCGATCCGGGCGGCCGTGCAGCCCGGTCGCACGAAGATCGTCTGGGTGGAGACGCCGACCAACCCGCTGCTCGGCATCGCCGACATCGCCGCCCTGGCCGCCGTGGCACACGACGCGGGCGCCCTGCTGGTGGTGGACAACACCTTCGCCTCGCCGTACCTCCAGCAGCCGATCGCCTTCGGCGCGGACGTGGTGGTGCACTCCACCACCAAGTACATCGGCGGGCACTCCGACGTGGTCGGTGGCGCGCTGGTCGTCGCCGACGCCGGTCTCGGTGAGGAGCTGCGCTACCACCAGAACGCGATGGGCGCGATCAACGGCCCGTTCGACGCCTGGCTCACCCTGCGGGGCATCAAGACCCTCGGGGTACGCATGGACCGGCACTGCGACAACGCCGAGCGGCTCGCCGCCTACCTCGACGGGCACGCCAAGGTCGCCCAGGTGATCTATCCGGGGCTGCCCTCGCACGCCGGTCACGAGGTGGCCGTCAAGCAGATGCGCCGGTTCGGCGGCATGATCTCGTTCCGCGCCGCCGGTGGTGAGGAGCACGCCGTGGACATCTGCAACCGGGCCAAGCTCTTCGTGCTCGCCGAATCGCTGGGCGGCGTGGAATCCCTGATCGAGCACCCGGGCCGGATGACACACGCAAGTGCTGCCGGCTCGCCGCTTGAAGTTCCCGGCGATCTCGTGCGACTGTCTGTCGGCATCGAGACGGTCGACGACCTACTCGCCGATCTGGAGCAGGCGCTGGGCTGACCGCTGGGGAAGGATGGCCGTGCAGGACATCATGGCGACCTGGGTCGGAGCGACCGCCAAGCAGATCGCCCGGGGCGTACGCCGAGGTGACGTCTCGGCGACCCAGGTCGTCGCCGACCACCTCGAGTACATCTCCCGAGCCGACCGTGAGCTGGCCGCGTTCCGCGCCGTTCGCGGCGGTGAGGCGATCACCGAGGCGGAGAAGGTCGACGAGCAGGAGGACCTGGCGAACCTGCCGCTGGCCGGGGTTCCGGTGGCGGTCAAGGAGAACACCCCGGTCGCCGGCCTGCCCACCTGGAACGGGTCGGCCGCCGCCCGCACCGACGTCGCGGAGGCCGACCACGAGGTGGTGCGTCGACTGCGCGGCGCCGGCGCGGTGATCCTCGGCGTGACCCGGATGCCCGAACTGGGGCTGTGGGCGCTCACCGACGACGACAGCGCGGTGACCCGTAACCCGTGGGACAGCACGCGTACCCCCGGTGGATCCTCGGGTGGCTCGGCCGCCGCGGTCGCCGCCGGGCTGGTGCCGATCGCGCACGCCAACGACGGTCTCGGCTCGATCCGGATTCCCGCGGCCTGCTGCGGGCTTGTCGGGCTCAAGCCCGGTCGGGGCGTGGTCCCCTGCCAGCTCGGTGCCGACGACTGGTTCGGTCTCACCGAGCACGGCATGCTGACCAGCACGGTCGCCGACGCGGCGGTCGGCTTCTCGGTGCTCGCCGGCCGACGCCCCGAGAAGCTCGTCCCGCCGCAGCGGCTGCGGGTGGGGGTCTCGTTGCGTTCCCCGGTGCGCGGTGTCGCGGCGGACGCGCCGAACCGGGACGCGGTCGCCGCCGCCGGTCGGCTCCTCGCCGCCGCCGGGCACGACACGGTGCCGGCGGATCCGGTCTACCCCACCGCGCTCGGCCTTCAGGGCATCGCCACCTGGCTCGCCGCTGCCGCCACCGACGTCCGGGCGTCCGGCCTGGACCGGCGCGGTCTGCAACGGCGTACCCGGCGGCACGTCGCGCTGGGCGAGTGGGCGCAGCGCCGCGGCTACGTGCGGGAGGCGGACCGGGCCGCGTGGCGGCAACGGTCGGTCGACTTCTTCACCGACCACTCGGTCGACCTGCTGCTCACCCCGGCACTGGCCAGCGCGCCACCGGAGGCGGCCCGCTGGTCGGAGCGGTCCTGGCGGGCGAACATGTCCGCCAACATCCGGTACGCCCCGTACGCCGCGCCGTGGAACATCGCCGGCCTGCCGGCGGTCGTCGTGCCGGTCGGCCGCCGCCCGGACGGCCTGCCGGTCGCCGTGCAGCTGGTCGGTCCGCCCGGCTCGGAGTTGCTGCTGCTCGGTGTGGCCGGCCAGTTCGAGATGGCCGCCCCGTGGACACGCCACGCACCCGGCTACCCCCGGGTCGGAACGGGGTCGCCGACCTCCGCATGATCGTCTACGGTGTGCGCGCATCATCACGCGTGCACACCGGGGGAACTCATGCGCTGCCAGACCTGCGGGGACGCCATCTCCCCCGAGCACGACGAATGCCAACGGTGCTACACGCCGGTCGGCCAGGCCGCGATCACTCCCGGCTTGCCGACGTACCGCGTGCGTGGCATCGGTCTGGCGGCCCGCATCGCGGTCGGCGCGACCGCCGTGCTCTACCTCGTGGTGGCGCTCTCCCCGCTGGTCGGGATGGCCCTCGCTCGGCAGGCCAAGGTCGACAACGACCCTGAGCTGCTGGTCGCCGCGTTGATCATGCAGGTGGTGTCGTCGCTGCCCATGGTGGTCGCGTACCTCACCGCCGCCGTGCTGGTGATCATCTGGATGTGGCGGGCGCGCAAGAACACCGACGCCTTCCCGGGCGCGCTGCCGACGCTCGGGGCCGGGTGGGCGATCGCCGGTTGGCTGGTGCCGTTCGCGAACCTGGTGGTGCCGGCCCGGGTGATGGCGGCCGTGGCGCGCGACAGCCTCTGGCGGCGGTTCACCCCGACCCTGGTGGCCGTCTGGTGGAGTTCCTGGCTGGTGTTCAGCCTCGGCGAGCGGCTGGTCAGCCGCCTCGACGACGGTGCCTACAACAAGCTGCCGGAGACCCCCACCACCGACGGCGGCTACCAGCAGTACGTCGACTACTACCGGGACTCACTGCTGCGCAACATCGTGCCCTCGGTGGCGTGCGTGGTCGCCGCGGTGACGCTGTACCTGCTGATCCAGCGGATCTCCGCCGCGCAGGAGGCCCGCATCGCCCGCGCGCTGCCGGTGTGGCAGACCGCCGGGGTCTGGCCGGGCGCGGTGCTGCCGGAGATGCCGCCCGCGCCGTTGGTCCCGCCGGTCCCGCCGGCCGTCCCGGTCCCGCCGGCCGTCCCGGTCCCGCCGGCCGTCCCGGTCCCGCCGGGTGACGCGGTCCCGCCGGCCGCTCCGGCCCCGTCGACCGCTCCGGGCGCTCCGGCCGTTCCTGGGCTGGAGGGGTCACCTCGGGCATGATCCACTCGGGTTCGCTGATGTCGCGGTGTCGCAGCGAGGCTGACACCGCGACATCAGGACCGTCGAGTGGATCAACCGGGTGCGCGGCGGACTGACGTGGCGATCGAGCCGGCCGGTCCGTCCTGTCGACACCGGTGTCGCCGCCGAGGGCCGCGGCGGCGGGTGGCACGATCGGGGCATGACGGAACTGGTCGGTCTCGACGACGTGCGGGCCGCACGGGAGTTGCTCGCCGGGGTCACCCGCACCACCCCGCTGGAGCCCTCCCGCCCGCTCAGCGCGGCCCTGGGCGGGCCGACCTGGCTCAAGTGCGAGAACGTGCAGCGCGCCGGCTCGTACAAGGTCCGGGGCGCGTACGTGCGGATCTCGCGGTTGTCGGCGGCGGAGCGGGAGCGCGGCGTGGTGGCGGCGAGCGCGGGCAACCACGCGCAGGGCGTGGCCCTCGCCGCCGGCCTGGTCGGCACGCACGCCACCGTCTTCATGCCGGTCAACGCGCCGCTGCCGAAGGTGGCCGCCACCAAGGGGTACGGCGCGCAGGTCGAGCTGGCCGGGAACACCGTCGACGAGTCGCTTGTCGCCGCGCACACGTACGCCGAGCGCACCGGCGCGGTGCTGATCCACCCGTTCGACCACCCCGACGTGATCGCCGGACAGGGCACAGTGGCGCTGGAGATCCTCGAACAGTGCCCGGACGTGAAGACGATCATCACCGGGGTGGGTGGCGGCGGTCTGATCTCGGGCATGGCGGTGGCCGTCAAGGCATTGCGACCGGACGTCCGGATCATCGGTGTGCAGGCGGCCGGCGCGGCGGCGTTCCCGCCCTCACTGGTCGCTGGAGAACCGGTCCGGCTGCCCGTGTTCGCTACCATCGCCGACGGCATCGCGGTCGGCCGGCCCGGCGAGATCACCTTCAACCACGTGCGCAAGCTGGTCGACGAGATCGTCACGGTCTCCGAGGAGGACATCTCCCGGGCCCTGCTGATGTTGCTGGAGCGCGGCAAGCAGGTGGTCGAGCCGGCCGGGGCGGTCGGGGTCGCCGCGCTGCTGGCCGGCGTGGTCGAGGTGGAGACGCCGGTGGTCGCCGTGCTCTCCGGCGGCAACATCGACCCGTTGCTGATGCTGCGGGTGATCGAGCACGGGTTGGCCGCCGCGGGTCGCTACCTGCGGGTGACAGTCCGCTGTTCGGACCGGCCGGGGCAGCTCGCGTCGTTGCTCAGCCAGATCGCCGAGCACCGGGCCAACGTGGTCGACGTGGAGCATCAGCGGGCCAACCCGCACCTCAGCCTCGGCGAGGTGGAGGTCGCGCTGTCGGTGGAGACCCGGGGCGTCGAACACTCCGACACGCTGATCAGCGCCCTGCGGGCCAGCGGCTACCAGGTGGTCTTCGCAGCCGAGGCGTGACACCGGTAGGTGCCACGCCTCGGATACGCGGTGTCTCGGTGCCGGGCCTCGGTCAACCCGGCCGGCCGCTGTCGGCGACGGGTCAGCCGGAGAACGGCTCGAAGCTGACCACCGTCACCTTGATGTCGGCGCCGCTGGGTGCCGTGTAGGTGCAGGTCTGCCCGGCTCGCCCGCCCAGGATCGCCTTGCCCAGCGCGGACTCGGGGCTGTAGACGGTCAGGTCGGTAGTGGCCGCGATCTCCCGCGAACCGAGCAGGAACGTCTCGGTGTCGTTGGTGTCGTCGTCGAAGTAGATCGTCACCACCATGCCCGGCGACACCGCGTCGGCGGACGGGGCCTCGCCGACCTTCGCGGTGCGCAGCAGCTCCTGCAGGTAGCGGATGCGACCCTCGGCCTTGCCCTGCTCCTCGCGGGCGGCGTGGTAGCCGCCGTTCTCCCGCAGGTCGCCCTCCTCGCGCCGAGCGTTGATCTCGGCTGCGATCGCCGGACGGTTGGCGATGTGCTCGTCGAGCTCGGCCTGGAGGCGGTCGTACGCGTCCTGGGACAGCCAGGTGGCGGGCGCCTCGTTGCCAGTGGACACAGGCGTTCTCCTCAGTTGTGCGTGGCTGGCTGACAGGTGAACTACCAAGTTACCAGTGCGGTACGACACAGGGTGTCGGCCATCACCGCCGGTGTCCGGATCCGACACCCGCGGTAGGCGCTCGATCGACAGCGTTTCGAGTGCTGTTCGGGCAGCTCAGGACGGTGATTGGCAGCGCAGCACCTCGCCGATGAACGGCCGCGCGGTGGTGGCCAGGCGGTGCCGGGCTGTGACGTGCCGATCCCCGGGGGCGGCGGTCACGGTGACCTGTTCGCGGGCCACCTCGGCGCCGGCACGGTCCCGGGCCCGCAGCACGCAGACCGCCGAGCCACCCGGCGGGACTGTCACCCGGAAGTGGACGAGCACCTGCTTGTCCGTGATGTCGGTGTACGTGATCACCTGTGCGTCGTAGACCGGGTCGCCGTACTGCCGGTAGAGCCGGAACGAGATCACGGTCAGCGTCGCCACCAGCGCCAGCAGCGCCAGCGCGGCCAGCAGCGTACGGCGGCGCTTGCCGCCCGGTGCCCGACGCCGGCCGTAGCGCCCGGCCGGGAATTCCGGCGCAGCTGGTGAAATTGTGGCGTGCGTCTCGGTCACCGGCGGGTATCTCCTGGCGTTGTTGTCGGCGGCATCGGCAAGAATGACAGAGCCCCATCCTCCCACCCGGTCCAGCGGCAGGAATGGCAGGTCATGCCTGGCGCTGCTGGCCGGCGACAGGGTGCGGCGAGAAGATCCCGGCAGGTCAGCCGGTTGAGCCCGGTCGGGTCCACCGTCCGGCACAGACGAGGAGCGCCGAAGTTGGCAGAGCAACTGCGTCTCATGGCCGTGCACGCGCACCCGGACGACGAGTCGAGCAAGGGCGCGGCGACGACGGCGAAGTATGTCGCTCAGGGGGTGGACGTCCTGGTCGTGACGTGCACGGGCGGCGAGCGCGGGAGCGTGCTCAACCCCAAGCTCGACCGGCCCGACGTGTGGGCCAACATCGGTGAGATCCGGCGGGCCGAGATGGACGCCGCGCGGGCGATCCTCGGTGTCGACCAGGCCTGGCTGGGCTTCGTCGACTCGGGCCTGCCCGAGGGCGACCCGTTGCCGCCGCTGCCCGAGGGCTGTTTCGCCCTTCAGGACGTCGAGGTCGCCGCGGGTCCGCTGGTGCGGCTGATGCGTGAGTTCCGTCCGCACGTCGTGACCACGTACGACGAGGAGGGTGGCTACCCGCACCCGGACCACATCATGTGTCACAAGGTGAGCGTGGCCGCCTTCGAGGCCGCCGGTGACCCGGAGCGCTACCCGGAGCTGGGCGCGCCCTGGCAGCCGCTGAAGCTCTACTACGACATCGGCTTCTCCAAGGGCAAGATCATGGCGCTGCACGAGGGCATGCTGGCCGCCGGGCTGGAGTCGCCCTACGAGGAGTGGCTCAAGCGGTGGGAGGATCGGCCCGACAAGGGCCCCCGGATCACCACCCGGGTGGAGTGCGCCGACTACTTCCCGGTCCGCGATGACGCGCTGCGCGCCCACGCGACCCAGGTCGACCCGGACGGCTTCTGGTTCCACGTCCCGATGGAGTTGCAGCAACGCGCCTGGCCCACCGAGGATTACGAGCTGGCCCGCTCGATGGTCGACAGCCCGCTGCCCGAGTCTGATCTCTTCGCGGGTGTGCGGGAGACGGCGCACGCGCGCTGATTCCGGGCAGGGCTACCCTGGTTACCAACCGCACTTCGGAGGAACGCCATGCTGACCGCTGCCCAGGTGCTCGCGGAGAACAACTTCGGGGACACCCGCACGGGTGGTCTGGCCGGGCCGATGGGTCTGTTCCTCATCCTGCTGCTGGCCACCGCGACCATCCTGCTGATCCGCAACATGAACTCTCGGCTGCGCCGTCTGCCGGACCGTTTCCCCCAGCAGTCCGGGGCGGCCGACCCGACCAGGGCCGATGCGTCAGTCGTCGATCCGACAGACGGGACCGGGGGGCGGGATTCATCCACACCCGCTCCCAACGGGCACCAGCAGCACCTGAACGGGTAGCCGGCGCATGAATCACGCCGAACCGGGTGGTCGCCCCCTGTTGCGGCCACCCGGTTTGGCTTAGCCTTCCGCCGGGGGGACCAAAAGTCTCCGAGCCGTGTGCGGGAGGGGGCGCCGATGACCAGCACAGCACCGGCCGCCCGCCGCGACGTCGGTCGGTCGGCTGACGGGGGAGGTCGATGACCTCCGGTCCGGCCGACGACCCGTTCGATCGGCTCGGGGTGCGTGGCACACCGGGCCGGCTGCTCGTGCTCACCGCCGCCGTCACGATGACCGCAGTGGCCGCCGCGGTGGTCGGGTTGACCCTCCCGGTCCGGCTGCCGGCCGACGACCCCCTCGGCGGTCCGGCCCGCTTCGGCATCGCCGTCGCCGTCCTCGCCCTCGCCCAGTTCGCCCGGCTGCGGTTCCGCTCGCCAGCGGGCATGGTCAGCATCACCTGGGGCGAGGCGGCCCTGATCGTCTGCCTCTACCTGACCCCCGCCGGCTGGCTCCCGTCCGCCACGCTGCTCGGCACCGGGCTGGCCTGGACGATCCTGTCACTGCACAACGACCGCCGTCCGGCCCTGGAGATCCTCCGGATCGCCGCGTCGCTCGCCGCCGCGTCGGCACTGGCGGTGTCAGTGACCACCGCGCTCGGGCGGCCGCTGCTCTCTGCGCCCACCCCGATGCTGGCGCTGGCCGTGATCGCCGGTTCGGTGACGTACCTCCTGGTGACCGCCTGGCTCGGCGGCGTGACGGTGGGTCTGCGGCACGGCCTGCCCATCGGGCCGCCGCTGCTCGCCGCGCTGCGCGGCAAGCTGCTGATGTTCGTCGGCAACGTGGCGGTCGGCCTCGTGGTGGTCGCGCTGCTGGAGCTCGACCCGCGCTGGTTGCTGTTGCTGCCGCCGCTGCTGTGGCTGCTACAGCAGACCTACCGTTACCGGCTGCGCTCGGATCAGGAGCGCCGCACCTGGCGGGCCTTCGCCGAGGCCACCGCGGCCCTCAACCAGCTCGACGAGCGGGGGGTGGCCAGCGCGGCGGTCACCGGAGCGCTGACGCTGTTCAACGCCGAACTGGTGGACGTCGACGTGGCCCGGCCCAACGGCCGGTGGCACCGCTACCGGGGCGACGCCGGCGGTCAACTGGTCGACCGCGAGACCGGACCACCGGAACAGTCCGAACCGGACGAGCACGAGCTGAGCCGGGCGCTGTCGGTCGGTGCCGCGCCGGTCGGTCGGCTGCGGGTGCGGTTCCCCCGCTCGGCCCCGCCCACCGCCCGGGAACGCGACGCGGTGGCCGCGTTCGGCGACGCGCTCGCCGCCGCGCTGCACGACGCCGCTACCCACCACGAGCTGCGCCTGGTGACCGCCCGTTCGTCGTACGACGCGGTGCACGACCCGCTCACCGGGCTCGCCAACCGGGCGGCGATGCTGAGCAGGGGCGACCAGTCGCTGCGACAGCTCAGCCACGACCACCCGGTGGCGCTGCTGCTGCTGGACATCAACCAGTTCAAGGAAGTCAACGACACCCTCGGTCACGCGGCGGGCGACCAACTGCTGCGGCTGACCGCGAACCGACTCAACGCGCTGGTCCGCACCGGGGACCTGCTCGGCCGACTCGGCGGTGACGAGTTCGCCCTCCTGCTCACGGCGGTGCCGGTGCTCGGCGACCGGGCCGCCCCGATGGCCCACGCGCTGCGCCAGGCTCGCGAGATCGCCGAGCGGCTGGCCGCGCCGACCGAGGTGGCCGGCGTACGGATGTCCATCGAGGTCTCCGTCGGTGTGGTGGTGGCCGCCGCCGGCACCGCTGACCTGACCGAGCTGCTGCGTCGGGCCGACATCGCGATGTACCAGGCCAAGGAGGGCGGCGGCAACGTCGCCGCGTACGACGGCGCGCGCGACGCGGCCAGCACCGACCAGCTCGCCCTGCTGGCCGAGCTACGTGAGGCGTTGACTGTCGACGATCAGCTGGTGCTGGCACTGCAACCGGCGGTCGACCTGGCCACTGGTGCGCCGACCGGGGTGGAGGCGCTGATCCGGTGGCAGCATCCCCGGCGGGGGTGGCTGAACCCGGCCGACTTCATCCGGCCGGTGGAGAACAGCGAGCAGCTCGGCACCTTCACCCGCTACGTGCTGAACAAGGCGCTCAGCGTGGCCGCCGGTTGGGCCCGGGAGGGGTTGGACGTCCCGATCTCGGTCAACCTCTCGGCGCGCAGCCTGCTGGACCCCCGGTTGCCGGTGGAGATCGCCGACGCGTTGCGCCGCCACCAGGTGCCGCCGCACCGGCTCGTCCTGGAGATCACCGAGACGGTGGTGATGAGCGAGCTGGAGGTCATCGACGAGGTGTTGGCGACGCTGAGGTCGATGGGCGTGCAACTCGCTGTCGACGACTTCGGCACCGGCTTCTCGTCGTTGACGTTCCTCACCCGGATCGCCGTGGACGAGCTGAAGGTGGACCGCTCCTTTGTCATCCGGATGGCCGACTCGCCGGAGGCCGCCGCGATCGTCCGGACGACGGTGGGCCTTGCCCACGAGCTGGGGCTACGGGTGGTCGCCGAAGGGGTCGAGACCGCCGAGCAGCGGATGGCCCTGGCCGAGCTGGGTTGCACCTCCGCGCAGGGCTACCACTTCTTCAAGCCGATGCCGGCCGACAAGATCGGCGCGGTGCTCGGGTCGCTGCGCGACTCGGCGGAGTCGAACGTGTTCCGGCTCCGCGCCGACGGCGCATCCTGACCGACCGGCGCAACCTGACCGTCCGGCGTGGCCTGACCGTCCGGCGTGGCCTGGGGCCGACCGGTCTCGGGTGGGACGTCCGGGTGGAGGCCGCGCGGTCCGCGCCGGGGCTGGCTATGGTCGTCAGGTGAACCGACTCGTCGACGCCACCAGCCCGTACCTGCTCCAGCACGCTGACAACCCGGTCGACTGGTGGCAGTGGTCGGACGAGGCGTTCGCCGAGGCGAAGCGCCGGGACGTCCCGGTGCTCATCTCCGTGGGTTACGCGGCTTGCCACTGGTGCCACGTGATGGCGCACGAGTCGTTCGAGAACGCGCAGGTCGGCGCCCTGATGAACGACAACTTCGTGTCGATCAAGGTGGACCGGGAGGAGCGCCCGGACGTGGACGCGGTCTACATGACCGCGACCCAGGCGATGACCGGCCAGGGCGGTTGGCCGATGACCGTCTTCGCCACCCCGGACGGCACCCCGTTCTTCTGCGGCACCTACTTCCCGCGACCCAACTTCATCCAACTGCTCGAGTCGGTCGCCACCGCCTGGCGCGAGCAGCGCGAGGCGGTGCTCGGCCAGGGCGCCGCCGTGGTCGAGGCGATCGGCGGCGCGCAGGCCGTGGGCGGCCCCACCGCCCCGCTGGACGCCCCGCTGCTCGACGCCGCGGCCGCCAAGCTGGCCAGCGAGTACGACGCCACGAACGGCGGGTTCGGCGGGGCCCCGAAGTTCCCGCCGCACATGAACCTGCTCTTCCTGCTGCGCCACCACCAGCGCACCGGCGACCCGACCAGCCTGGAGATCACCCGGCACACCGCCGAGGCGATGGCCCGGGGCGGCATCTACGACCAGCTCGCGGGCGGCTTCGCCCGGTACTCGGTGGACGCGCACTGGACGGTGCCGCACTTCGAGAAGATGCTCTACGACAACGCGCTGCTGCTGCGGGTCTACACCCAGCTGTGGCGACTCACCGGCGACCCGCTGGCCCGCCGGGTGGCCCGGGACACCGCCCGGTTCCTCGCCGACGAGCTGCACCGGCCGGGGCAGGGGTTCGCGTCCGCCCTGGACGCCGACACCGAGGGCGTCGAAGGGCTCACCTACGCCTGGACTCCCACCCAACTCGTCGAGGCGTTGGGCGAGGAGGACGGCCGGTTCGCCGCCGACCTGTTCACCGTCACCGACGAGGGGACCTTTGAACACGGCATGAGCGTGCTGCGGCTCGCCCGGGACGTGGACGATGCCGCACCCGAGGTGCGTGCCCGCTGGCAGCAGGTGGTCGGACGGCTGCTCGCCGCCCGGGACACCCGCCCGCAGCCGGCCCTCGACGACAAGGTGGTGGCCGCCTGGAACGGCCTGGCGATCACCGCTCTCGCCGAGTTCCAGCAGGTCGCCGCCGGGAACGTGTCCCCGCAGGACGAGGACGCCAACCTGATGGACGGCATCACCATCGTCGCCGACGGGGCGATGCGCCAGGCCGCCGAGCACCTGGCCACCGTGCACCTGGTGGACGGCCGGCTGCGCCGGGTCTCCCGGGACGGCAAGGTCGGCGAGCCGGCCGGTGTCCTGGAGGACTACGGCTGCGTGGCCGAGGCCTTCTGCGCCCTGCACCAGCTCACCGGCGAGGGCCGCTGGCTCACCGTGGCCGGCGAGCTGCTGGACACCGCCCTGGCGCGCTTCGCCGCCCCCGGTGGGGCCTTCTACGACACCGCCGACGACGCGGAACGGCTCGTCGCCCGCCCGGCCGACCCGACCGACAACGCCACCCCGTCGGGCCGGTCGGCGTTGATCGCCGGGCTGGTGGCGTACTCGGCGCTGACCGGGGAGACGCGTTACCGGGAGGCAGCCGAAGCGGCCCTCGGCACTGTCGCGCCGATCGTCGGGCAGCACCCCCGGTTCACCGGGTACGCGGCCATGGTCGGCGAGGCGTTGCTCTCCGGGCCGTACGAGATCGCCGTGGTCACCGACGACCCGGCCGGCGATCCGCTGGTGACCGCCGCCCGCCGGCATGCCCCACCCGGAGCGGTGGTCGTCGCCGGGCGGCCGGACCAGCCGGGTGTGCCGCTGCTCGCCGACCGTCCGCTGGTCGAGGGGCGGTCCGCCGCGTACGTCTGCCGAGGTTTCGTCTGCCAACGGCCGGTCACCTCCGTCGAGGAGCTGATCGCCGAGCTGGGCGGACCGCACGGCCACGCCCGGTAGTCGTCCGCGCCGCCCGCCGGGTGGTCCTCCCCGCGCCCGCGCAGGTGGATCGCCGGCCCTCCGGGTGGGCGCGTCGGCGGCCCGGATAGGCTGGCCGCGCTATGGATTCCCGTACCGGTCTGCCAGTTGTCGGCATGGTGGGTGGCGGCCAGTTGGCCCGGATGACCCACCAGGCCGCGATCGCCCTCGGCCAGTCACTGCGTGTGCTCGCGACCGCCCCTGACGACGGTGCGGCGCTGGTCGCCGCCGACGTCCAGTACGGCGATCACACCGACCTGGCCGCCCTGCGTACCTTCGCCAAGGGCTGCGACGTCGTCACCTTCGACCACGAGCATGTGCCCTCCGAGCACATCCGCACGCTGGCCGCGGAAGGGGTGCCCCTCTACCCGCCGGCGGACGCGCTGCTGCACGCTCAGGACAAGCAGGTCATGCGGGAACGCCTGACCGAGCTGGTCGCGCCCAACCCGGCCTGGCGGCCGGTCCGGGAGCCCGCCGACCTCGTCGGCTTCGGCGAGCAGGTCGGCTGGCCGGTGGTGCTGAAGGCGGCCCGGGGCGGGTACGACGGTCGGGGCGTCTGGATGGTCGACGACGCCGCTCAGGCCACCGAGCTGGCAACCACCCTGCTCGCTGGCGGCACCCGGCTGATCGTGGAGGAGCGGGTGCCGCTGCGACGGGAGCTGGCCGTGCAGGTGGCTCGCTCGCCGTTCGGCCAGGTGGCCGCGTACCCGGTGGTGGAGACGGTGCAGCGCGACGGCATCAACGTGGAGGTGCTGGCCCCGGCACCCGGCCTGGACGAGGAGCTGGCGGTCTCCGCCCAGCAGCTCGCCATCGACCTGGCCACCGCGCTCGGGGTGATCGGTCTGCTGGCGGTGGAGCTGTTCGAGGTGCGTGACGACGCCGGTCGCCCGGCGATCGTGGTCAACGAGCTGGCGATGCGTCCGCACAACTCCGGGCACTGGACCATCGAGGGTGCCCGGACCTCACAGTTCGAGCAGCACCTGCGGGCCGTGCTGGACTACCCGATGGGTGACACCGCGTTGACCGCCCCGGTGGTGGTCTCGGCGAACGTGCTCGGCGGTGAGCCGGGCGGGATGTCGATCGACGAGCGGTTGCACCACCTCTTCGCGGCCGAGCCGGGTGCCAAGGTGCACCTGTACGGCAAGCAGGTGCGACCCGGCCGCAAGATCGGGCACGTCACGGTGCTCGGCGACGACCTGGACGACCTGCGGGCGCGGGCGGCACGGGCCGCGCGCTGGCTGCGCGAGGGCCACGAGTGAGCCACGATTTCGCCGACGACGAGAGGGCCGCAGTGAGCACGGTTGGGCTGATCATGGGCAGTGACTCGGACTGGCCGACCATGCGGGCCGCCGCCGAGGTGATGGACGACTTCGGCGTGGCGTACGAGGTGCGGATCATCTCGGCGCACCGGACTCCGGTCACGATGATCGAGTACGGGCGCGACGCCGCCGACCGGGGTCTCAAGGTGATCATCGCGGGGGCCGGGGGTGCCGCCGCGCTGCCCGGCATGGTCGCCTCGGTGACGCCGCTGCCGGTGATCGGGGTGCCGGTGCCGCTGAAGCACCTCGACGGCATGGACTCGCTGCTGTCCATCGTGCAGATGCCGGCCGGGGTTCCGGTCGCCACCGTGTCGATCGGCAACGCCCGCAACGCCGGCCTCCTGGCCGTACGGATCCTCGGTGCCACCGACGAGGACCTGCGCGCCAAGATGACGACCTACCAGCAGGACCTGGAGAAGCTGGTGGCAGACAAGGAAACCGCCCTCCAGGCCACCCTGCGCTAGCCCTCCCGCGGCCCCGCCCCATCGCACCCCGCGATCTTGCACTTTCGGTCGCCGCTTCGCGGCTTTTGCCCCTTATGCCGTAACAGAAAGTGCAAGATCGCGGGAGATGGACGCGGGCGCCGCGAACCCGGCCCACTCACCGCGCCCACTCACCCACACCGCCGTGACCCTCCGACTCATCTCATGCCGCGCAGGGCGGTCTGTAGGCGTTCCTGGGCGCGGCGGCGGCGCTCGTTGCTCGCGCCGAGCACCAGCAGCAGGATGCCCACCGGGATCAGCGCCAGCCACGGGCCCAGGCTGAACAGGGCGTGGATCGCCGCGATCGCGGTGACCGACGCACCGACGATCACCGGGGCCTGCTGCCGACTGGACGAGCCGAAGATCAGCACCGCGACCGCGCCCAGCAACAGCAGCATCTGCCGCATCGTGCTGGACTCGGTGGCCAGCACGATGGCGAGCGTCGGCACGAACGCCGCGACCAGCGCCGGACCGTACGCCACCCAACTGCTCATGTCCGGTCGGTGGCGCAGTTCCAGGACGCCGACGAGGAGGGCAAGCGCGGCGAACGGCAGCGTGTACGCCTCGGGTAGCGCCACGTCGGCGACCCGCATCAGGATCCACCACGCGGTGATCTCGCAGAGCACCACCGCCCAGAACAGGATCCGGCGTTCCACCGGCCGACGGCCGGGTCGGGTGGCCGCCACGCCGAGGACAGCGCCCCAGGCGGCCAGCAGGGCGGCGATGTGTCGGGGCGAGTCGAAGGCGAGCGCCAACGCGATCAGCGCGGCGGCGTAGCCGGACCACTCCACGGTGGAGGCTTCCCGCTGCGACTCGGGGCGGCGCAGCCGGGGCAGGGTGGCGGCGAGCACCTGGAGGACGGCGCCGACGGCCAGCACCCCGAACGCGGACCAGACCGCCGCCAGCCCGGCGACCAGGCCGGCGGTGAGCACGAAGAGCTGCGCCATCAGTGAGGCGAAGAGCCAGCCGAGGATGCGCGCCCGCTGGGTGGTGCCGTACAGCGCCGCCACCGCGCCGACCCCGACCGCGCTGCCGAGGGTGAACAGGGTCATCTGCCGGTCGGCCAGGCTGCCGGCGAGCCCGGCGCTCCCACCGGCCAGACCGATGGCGAACACCAGCACCCGGGCCAGCCGCAGCGAGCGGGCCCGCTCGACCAGCGGCGGTGGTGGGGTCAGCGCGAGACCGAGCATCGCGATGGTGAAGACGGAGAGCGCGGCGATGGTGCTGGCGGGCCAGCCCTGGCCCAGCGCGATGGGTGCGATCAGCAGCGTGACGGCTGCCCCGGGCAACACCACCGGCACGGCCCGGGACCGTCGCCCGCCGCTGAAGCCGGTGGCGGCCAGCGCGGCCGTCGCGGTGAGCAGCAGCGCCGTCAGCACGTGGGTCGGATCGACCACGTCCGGCGGCGGGGTGAGCAGCCCCGGCGGCGGGCCCTGCCAGATCCGGGTCAGCGTGCGGTGCGGCTCGACGAGGGCGGTGATCAGCGCCGGCCCGATCGAGGCGAGCGCCAGGGCGGTCGGTAGCGCTGCGGCGGCCAACGCGCCGGCGGCCGGGTTGACCCGCCACCGTCGTCGCTCCGGGTCGTCCGGCAGCCGCCGTAGGGCGCCGTCGAGTCGTACCGCCCAGCGCCGGACCGGCTGGGCGGCGCCGGTGGGCGGCACGGTGGCCGCGCGGATCAGCTCGGCCAGCACACCGAGCAGGGCGGCAGCGGCCGCGTAGACGCCCGCGGCGAGGCCGGTGGGGATGGCCGCGAGGGCGCTGATGGTGGCCCCGCCGACCACCGCCACGCTGACCCAGGGCAGATATTGCGGCACCTGTCGCCGCACCGCTGCCACGGCGGCCAGGCCGAGGCTGGTGGCCGCCAGCGCGGCGGTCAGCACCACCTCCGCCGAGTGTTCGAACTCGGCGGACAGTGCCGCCACCGCACCGGGCAGGGCCAGCAGGGCGGCACCGATCGCCGCGCCACCGATCTGCGCCAGGTGGGGCGGCATCCCCTCGGTGTCGATGTCGGTGACCTGTGGGTCGGCGAGAACGCGGGCCAGCGTGGCCACCACCACGCCGATCAGAGCGATGCTGCCCAGCGCCAGGGCTGTGGTCCACGGGCGGACCAGCCCGGCTCCGGCGGCGTGCAGCGCGACGACCCCGGCCACCGTGGCCCGGGACAGCCCGGCGCGCGCCTCCTCGGTGGCCACCGCGGCCATGCCGAACACGGTGGCGACCATTCCGCCGACCAGGACCGGCGACCACCAGGCCAGATCGAACGCGGCCGGCGCGCCGATGGTGGCGAGCACCACCGCCACCCCGGACACGTCCCAGCGCCACGGCGGTGGGAGCAGAATGCCCGCGGCGAGGGCCAGCAGCGCCAGCGCGACCGGCGCCTGCCAGGTGGCACCGCCGACGGGGGCGGCCGGCCAGTCGCTCAGGTCGCCCCTCCAGATGGGGCCGGGGGTGGCCAGCACGCCGACCCCACCGCGCACCGCCGACCAGCCGGCGAGCACCCCGATCAGGGCGCCGCCGACGGTGAGGCCGAGGATCGGTCCGCGTCGCCACTCCTCGGGCATGCTGCGGGCGCCCACGGCGACCACCAGGAG
This sequence comes from Micromonospora parva, assembly GCF_000718515.1. Taxonomy (GTDB): domain Bacteria; phylum Actinomycetota; class Actinomycetes; order Mycobacteriales; family Micromonosporaceae; genus Micromonospora; species Micromonospora parva. Next base: position 19,935 of record NZ_JNZS01000040.1, read on the forward strand.
CAGGGCGGCGGCCACCGCCAGCTGCGCGCCCGGGGCGAGGACCGCCCCGATCCGTACCAGGGTGGCGATCAGGGCGGTGGTGACCGCCGCGGCGGCCAGGTCCGAGCCGTCGAGGGTGAGGTCGGCGCGACGGCCGGCGTCGATGGAGGGGGCCAGGAAGAGCAGGACCGCGGCGACCAGCAGGAGCGCGCCGACCCAGGCGTCGGCGACGGTCGCGCCGGGCGCTCCGAACGCGGCGGCGGTGACCACCAGCGCGCCCAGCCCGGTGCCGACCGACAGCGGCGCGGGGATGTGGCGCTGGGAGACCTGCACGACGGCGGCGTAGCCGAGGGTCACACAGACCGCCAGGAAGCTGGCCGCCAGGATCGGGACTGTCACCTCTCGCAGGCTCGCCGGAGTGGGGGTCGGGTCCTTCGGCATGGTCGCGGCCACGAACGCGGCCACCGCACCGGGCAGCGCGAACGCGGCGCCACCGGCGGCCCAGGCGGTTACCGTGTCGGCGGCGGCCGAGGCGATCCGGATCCGGGGCGCCAGCGCGACCAGCGTGCCGGCCGCGAACAGGGTGATCAGGACCGCGGCCGTGAGGGTGGGGCTGGTCAGGCTGGCGCCCGCACCGAACAGGCCGACCACTGCCGCCCCGACGGCGTGCGCCAGAGCGGCCCGGTCGGTGCGGGCGGAGAGCCCGATGACCCCGATGCCGATCGCGGTGATCACCATCGGCCACGGTGCCGTCGCCCAGCCGAGACCGAACGAGGCCGGTACGGCGAGCGCGGTCAGCGCCGCTCCGGCCACCGCGAACTCCCGGCGGATCTCGGTGGGCAGGGCCAGCACCGCCGCGATGGTGAGCAGGAACGCGGCCCCCGCGAGCTGCCAGCCGGTCGGCCCGACGGCGGCGGCCAACTCGCCCGGGTACCGGCTGAGGTCCGGGTCCCAGGCGGGCAGCGCTGCCCGTACCGGTGCCACCCCGGCGCGCAGCGCGCCACCGGCGACCACCAGACCGCTGACTGTCAGGGCCACCGCGGACGCGATCTGCGGGCCACGTCGGGCCGCCTCCGGGACGGCGCGTACCGCCAGCCCGGTCACCGTGATGACCGCCGCGATCAGCAGCAGCGCCCGACCGGGGAGGGCCACCGAGGCGATGCGGCTGAGCGCGCCGATCACGGCCAGGGTGACGACGCCGGCCGCCACGTCGGGCAGCGGCGGGCGACGCAGCACCAGCGCGCCGGCCAGCCCGATCAGGGCGGCCAGCAGCAGCACCACCCCGGCGCCGGTCGCGGTCGGCACGGCCTGTGCCCGCAGCAGGGCGGTGACCGCGTACGCCAGCGCGACGGCGACCGCCAGAGCGTGCAGCAACCAGGTCAGCTCCGGCAGGCCGGGCACCGGGCGGGCCGGCTCCGGGTCGGCGGAGCCCGCGCCGGCGTCGATCAGCTCGGCGGCCTCCTCCGGGTCGCCCTCCGGCCGGCTCTCGGCATCGCGTCGGCGGGGCGCCGACGGCGTTCCCGGCGATGGCAGGTCCTGCCGGACGGGGCGTTCGACTGTCACGCTGGAGCGGGTCAGGCCGAGGTTGACGAGAGCGACCACGGCCAGCACCAGTGCCCAGCCGCCCGGGCCGGTGATCTGGTCGTACGCGAGCAGAGGCAGCACCGGCTGCGCGGCGAGCACCGTCGCGAAGCGGGGCGCGCGCAGACCGGTCCAACGGGCGTACCCGAACGCGACGACGGCGGTGACCGCGAAGATCACCCCGGCGAAGACGGTGCCGGAGCCGCTGTCGGCGCCGATCCGGTCCACCGCCCAGAGGGCGTTGCCGGCGAGCGGCACCAGCAGCAGGCCGACCGCGGCGATGGTCTCGGCGGTCGAGGTGAGCCCACGCCGGGCCAGCGCCGGGGGGGTCAGCAGCATCAGCACTGTGGCCAGCAGCAGGATGCCCAGCCGGGCCAGCGCGTCCATCGAACTGGTGGCCACGGCGGCGAAGACCACCGCGGCCACGCCGAGCAGCAGCGCACCCAACCCGAGAGGGATGTTCTGCACCTCGCGGGAGGAGGCCTCCGGCGGGTTTTCCGGGTCGTCCACGTCCAGCCAGGTGGCCCGGGGCGGGGGCGGCGGATCCTCCGGGGCGGTCGGAGCGCCCTGGCGGGGCACCCGGGGCGGCGCGCCCATGGTGGCGGTCGGTGGCCGCCGGCCGGGACGGCGGCGCAGCACCCGGCGTGGCCGGGTGGCCTGCTTGATGCGCTCCTCGCCGGCGTGGGCGAGGATGTCCCGCTGGAAGAGCGCGGCCTGCATCTTGGCGGCGATCTGGCGCTGCTCGCGCGCGATGGCGGCGTCGCGCGCCTTCATCTCCGCTATCGAACGCTCAATGTCGGCCAGGTGCTCGACCCACTGTGGTTGATCTGCCCCACAGTGCGGGCATCGAACGGCCGGCTTGATCTCCCGGCCGCACGAGGAGCATTGAAAGGTCGCCACGACACCCCTCCACCCGCACTGTGGACTCCCACTGTCGCAGCATGCCCAAAGCTGGCGCGGATTTCGACTCTTGTCGGCGGGTCCCGGGCAAACAACGACACCGGCCGGCCATCGAGATGCTCGATGACCGGCCGGTGGGCGTCTGTTCCGTCAGGGGCGGCCCATGCCCCGGTACTCCCAGCCGGCCTGGGTCCACAGTGCCGGGTCGAGGCAGTTGCGGCCGTCGACGACCTTGCGGCCCTTGACGAACTCGCCCAGGGCGACCGGGTCGGCGTTGCGGAAGTCGGCCCACTCGGTGAGCACGCAGACCAGGTCGGCGTCGGTGACGGCCTCGTTCATGCTGGCCTCGTAGGTCAGCTCGGGAACGGCGCGGCGGGCGTTCTCGGTGCCCTGCGGGTCGTACACGTGCACGTCGGCGCCGGCCTTCTGCAGCAGCGCGGCGACGGCGAGCGCCGGGGCGTCGCGGACGTCGTCGGTGTTGGGCTTGAAGGTGGCGCCGAGCACGGCGATCCGGGTGCCGGCGAAGTCCGGGCCGGCCGGGCCCGAGCGGCGGCCGAGCAGGTCCGCGGCGAGCTGAAGCACCCGGGTACGTCGGCGCAGGTTGATCAGGTCGACCTCGTGCAGGAAGCGCAGCGCCTCACCGGCGCCCAGCTCCTGGGCGCGGGCCTGGAAGGCCCGGATGTCCTTGGGCAGGCAGGCGCCGCCGAAGCCGAGACCGGCCTGGAGGAACCGGTTGCCGATCCGCGGGTCGTAGCCGATCGCGCGGGCCAGTTGGGTGACGTCGCCGCCGGAGGCCTCGCAGACCTCGGCCATCGCGTTGATGAAGGAGATCTTGGTGGCCAGGAAGGCGTTCGCGGCGACCTTGACCAGCTCGGCGGTGGAGAAGTCGGTGACCACCAGGGGTACCTCGCGGTCCTCCGTGGCGGCCAGGTCGAACACGCCCTTGTGGGCGGCGTAGAGCATGCCGTTGGCCCACTCGCTCTTGACGCCGACCACGATCCGGTTGGGCCGCAGGACGTCGTCGACGGCGAAGCCCTCCTGGAGGAACTCGGGGCTCCACGCCACCTCGACGTTCAGGCCGTCGGGGGTGTGCTTGTCGACGAGCTGCTCGACCCACTCGGCGGTGCCGACCGGCACGGTGGACTTGCCGACGATCAGGGCCTTGCGGGTCAGGTGCTGCGCGAGGCTGGTGACCGACGCCTCGACGTACGACAGGTCGGCGCCCATGCCGTCGGCCCGCTGCGGGGTGCCGACGCAGATGAAGTGCACGTCACCGAAGTCGGCGGTCTCGGCGATGTCGGTGCTGAACCGGAGCCGGCCGGCGGCGAGGTTGCGCCGCAGCAGCTCGTCCAGGCCAGGCTCGTGGATCGGCACCTGGCCGGCGTTCAGCTTTGCGATCTTGTCGGCGTCGACGTCGAAGCCGAGGACCTCGTACCCCAGTTCCGCGTAGCAGATGGCGTACGTCGCGCCGAGGTAACCAGTTCCCAGGAAGGTCACCCGCGGCCGGGGAGCGCCCGAGGGCGGAGTCACCGCGGCGATGGCGGGGGTCGGCTGGATGGTGGGGTAGGGGATCGTCACGCCTGTCTTCTCCGCTCGCGCTGGCTAGCTCACTGTCTCGGTCTTCATCATGGCTGAGCGCGTCGGGTGCACCATCTTGCCCATGCCTACGCGCCGGTAACATCACCTGAACTGCAGTCGCTAGTCTTCAGTCTGCGCGGTCGGCGGTCAGGAGTCGTCACAGACTGCGCATGATAGCGGTGAAGGGGAGGGCCGAGATGGCCGCAGGGGAGTCGTTCGACGTCTACCGGTTGCCCGATGAGCACCAGGCGATCCGGGAAGCGGTGCGTGAGGTCTGCGCCGCGAAGGTGGCTCCGCACGCCGCCGAGGCCGACGAGACCGGGGAGTTTCCCAAGGCGTCCTACGACGCGTTGCGGGCGGCTGACTTCCACGCACCGCACATCCCGGAGGAATTCGGCGGCGCGGGGGCGGACGCGCTGGCCACCGCCATTGTGATCGAGGAGGTGGCCCGTGCCTGCGCGTCCTCCTCGCTGATTCCGGCGGTGAACAAACTCGGCACGATGCCACTGCTGCTGGCCGGTTCCGCCGAGATCAAGAGTCGCTACCTGACGCCGGTCGCGGCCGGTGACGCCATGTTCTCGTACTGCCTCTCCGAGCCGGAGGCGGGCAGCGACGCGGCGTCCATGACCACCCGGGCGGTACGTGACGGGGATCACTGGGTGCTCAACGGCGTGAAGCGCTGGATCACCAATGCCGGCGTGTCCGAGTTCTACACGGTTTTCGCCGTCACCGACCCGTCCGCCCGTTCCCGTGGCATCTCCGCCTTCGTGGTGGAGAAGTCCGATTCCGGGGTGAGCTTCGGCGCGCCGGAGAAGAAGCTCGGCATCAAGGGCTCGCCCACCCGCGAGGTCTACCTCGACAACGTGCGGATCCCGGCCGACCGGATGATCGGCGCGGAGGGCACCGGCTTCGCGACCGCGATGAAGACCCTGGACCACACCCGGGTCACCATCGCCGCGCAGGCCGTCGGCATCGCGCAGGGCGCGCTCGACTACGCCAAGGGGTACGTGGCCGAGCGTCGACAGTTCGGCAAGGCGGTCGCCGAGTTCCAGGGCATCCAGTTCATGCTCGCCGACATGGGCATGAAGCTCGAGGCGGCCCGCCAGCTCACGTACGCGGCGGCCGGCAAGTCGGAGCGCGGCGACGCGGATCTCACCTACTTCGGCGCGGCGGCGAAGTGCTTCGCCTCCGACGCCGCCATGGAGATCACCACCGACGCGGTGCAGCTGCTCGGTGGCTACGGCTACACCCGGGACTACCCGGTCGAGCGGATGATGCGCGACGCCAAGATCACTCAGATCTACGAGGGCACCAACCAGGTGCAGCGGATCGTCATGGCCCGGCAGCTGCTGGCCGACGTCGTCTAGGGCTCGCTCCGATGCTCCGGGGTCTCCGGAGCATCGGAACGTCCGTCACTGGTCGGGGGACGTCTCACTCACCGGCCGCACGGGGCAACCCCGCACCGCGTACGCGAGCAGTCCGGTCACCGCCAGCACGACGGCGCAGGCGGTGGCGGCGGTGGTCCCGGCAGGTTGGATCAGCCAGCCGGCGACCTGCATCTTCAGGTCCCGGCTGGGCACCATGATCGGCAGTACCGCGATCAGGGTCCAGGTCAGCGGGGCGATCCAGGACAGGGCGGCACCCAGCACCGTGGCGCCGAGCGCGGTGAGCCCGAGCAGCCCCGCGGTGTTGCGCACCGTCACCGCGAACGGCTCGTAACGCGCGTCGGTGACCATGCTGAGGGCCAGCAGCGCGGTGATCGCGGCGGCGGCGAGCAGCAGATGACCGGCGCGCCGTACCGGCCAGTTGACCGCCATGGTGTGGTCGAGGGCCCCGTCGGCGCCGTCGAGCGTGCTGCCGACCGCGACCACCGCCAGCATGATGGCGAGGCTGGCCGTCCGGGCGCTGATGGTCGCCGAGTCGGTGTAGGCCAGCGACAGCGCCCAGGCCAGTGCGATCAACGCGGTCACGGTGGCCAGGGCGAGGGGTACCCGGCGGGCGCGCAGGTGCAGCTGGAGGAACCTCACGGCCGGCCCGTCGGCACGTTCGCCACCAGCTCGTCGTCCCGGCAGGCCAGGGCACCCTCGCGGGCCGCCGCCATCCGACGTCGTTGTTCGACCTCCGGGAGGTTGACCAGCGCCTGGTACGCGCCCACCAGCTGGGCCATCTCCGACGGGGGCCACCCGGGCTGCGGGGCCGGTGGCCGACCGGTCAGCCAGGCGGCGGCGACCATCCGGGCCTCGTACACGTCGCCCCGCACCGACTGGTCGCCGCACTCCTGCCGCCAGGCGGCCTCCAGCAGGGCCGGCAGGAAGTAGTCACCGGACAGGTCGGCGCGCCCCACCCGGTTGATGGTGGGGGTGTCGAAGACGATCGTGTCGGCGGAGTGCCGGGCCGGGGCAGTGTCCGGGTCCGGCCGCGCCCAGTAGGTGACCTGTTGCGTCTGGACCGCCCGGACCGGTGCGTTGGGCAGCTTCGCCGCCATCATGGCGAGCGCCTGCCGGGCCGGGCCCACCACGTCCGGCAGCAGCGCGGCGTGCGTCCGCGTCACGCAGACCTGCGGGCCGTCGTTGTCGCACACCAGCTCGACGGCGACCGGGTCGACGACCGCCGCCCCGCGGGCTCCGCCGACGGGCAGGAGCGGTAGGGCGACCGCGACGCCGAGCAGCGCCGGGAGCACGGCGAACGCGACGGCGCGGCGACGGACGGCGCCGAGCAGCAGCAGGCCGGTCACGGCGAGAGACACCAGCCACAGCGCCTGCAGCAGGCTGACCCGGGTCGCGATCGTCTGGAAGTCGTCCAGGCCGGTGAACGTCGGTAGGAGCAGCACCCCCGCCGGTTCCTGCCGGAACTGCCCGATCTCCGCGCCCGTCGCGGGTGCCGTGATCCACTCCGGCACCAACGCCACCAGGACGAACCCGAGCACCGCGAGGACCGGCGCGGTGATCACCCGGGGCACGGCCCGGCCGGCGGCCATGCCCAGCCAACCGGCGGCGATCAGCGCCGGAACGCCGACCGCGGCGACGACGATCGTCGCGCTCGGGAAATATCCCGCCGTCGGCACCACCCACCCGGCGGCCACCAGGAAGACCACGACGTACGCGGCGACCACAGTGACCGCGAGAGCGCTGGCGGTCGGCACGACCCGCTGCCACCGTGGCCGGACGGTGCTGGCGAACAACTCGTTGACGCGGCAGCGCGCGTCGCGCCGCCCCAGCCACGCCCCACCGGCCAGCGCGAGTGGCAGCAGCATGATCAGCGTCGACCGGGCGAGCACCGCCAGTTGCATCCACCGCCCCGCGAAGAACTGGGTGGACGACAGGAGCAACGCCGCGCCGGTCACCAGCAACAACAGGCCGACGCCCAGAGCCGCCGACCGGCGTAGCTCGATGCGGAGGATTCGTCCGGTCACGCCGACACCCGCTCCCGGTGGGCGCGCAGCAACGACGAGTAGCCGCGTTCGGTGGCGCTGTCGCCGGCGTCGGCGTCGCCGCCCTGCGCGGCCAGCTCTCCCGTGCTGCCCTGCCACACCAACCGACCCTCGCTGACCAGCACCACGTCGGTGCAGGCCACCGCGACGTCCTCCACCAGGTGGGTGGAGACGAGTACGCAACTGTCCAGGCCGATCTCCCGCAGCAGCTCACGGAAGTCGAGGCGTTGCTCCGGGTCCAGGCCGACCGTCGGCTCGTCGAGCAGCAGCACCGTCGGATCGTTGACGATCGCCTGGGCGATGCCGGCGCGGCGCAGCATCCCGCCGGACAGCGTCTTCATGCGGGAGTCGGCACGGTCCGCCAGGCCGACCCGTTCGACGGCCCGTTGCACAGCGCCAGGGATGACCGCCTTCGGCATCTCCTTGAGCCAGGCGATGTACTCGACGAACTCGCGGACGGTGAAGCGCGGGTAGAAGCCGAAGTGCTGCGGCAGGTACCCCAGGCCGCGGCGGACCTGGCGCAGGTCGGCACCGGCGGTGACCTCCTCACCGAGCAGTGTCAGCCGCCCACCGGCCGGCTTCACCACGGTGGCCAGGGCTCGCATCAACGTGGTCTTCCCGGCGCCGTTGGGGCCGAGCAGCCCGTGCACGCCGGTGCCCAACCTCAGGTCCAGACCGTTGACCGCCAGGTGTCGGCCGGCCCGGACCCGCAACGTCTCGGCGTGCACCGCCCACGCGTAGGTGGACGGCGCGGTCTCCGCCACGCTGACCGTACGCATCATCGTGTCTCCATTCGGTGCTGGCTGGATCTCGTCATCGGAACGTGCTGGTGGGCAGCTGCGACCGCCATCGGGCCTGGACGAAGACCACGGCCAGCAGCAGCGTTGTGGCGAGCGCCCAACCGGTCAGGCTGCTGCCGGCGAGGACGGCCGGGAGTCGCCCGCCGACCAGGCTCGGCGCCACGACACCCAGGGACCAGGCGAGCGCCAACCCCAGTGCGGCCCGGTCGATCCCCACCACGGTGCCGAGCGCCAACGCCCCGGCGGTGAAGCCCAGCGCCGGCAGCAACCAGAGGCCGGGGGAGTGCCCGGTGCCCCAGCCGGCCACCGCGAGCACCGGCAGGACCGCTACCAGCGCCCCCAACGAACGGCGCATCAACAGCGGCAGGCCGGTACGGGGTGTGGTGGCCGCCAACTCCCACACCGGGTCGCCCCGCCGACTCCAGACGGCGGCCACCGGCAGCAGCGGCGCGACCGGAGCGACCAGCAGCACCAGCGACGGCAGGCTGGCGAAGGTCTTCTCGAACAGGACCGCGGCCAGCATCAGCCCGGCGGCGGTGGCGAGCCAGGGCAGGATCCGGGCGGCGACCCCGGTACGCGGTAGCCGCCGACGACGCACCGGTGCGGGGCCGGTGGCGATCCCGGCGGCCACGGCGCCGGCCACCCGGTCCAGCAGGCCACGCGTGCCCGGGTCGACGGTATGGGTCAGCAGTGCCCGGCAGTCGGCGCAGGTCTCCAGGTGCGCCTCCACCGCCCAGATGGTCGCGTCGTCGACGCCCACCCCGCCCGAGGCGTAGTGGGAGAGGAGAGCGGGCGTGGGGTGAGCGGTCATGACAGCGCCTCCCGCAGTGCGATTCGGGCGCGTCTCGCGCGGGTCTTCACGGTCCCCTCCGGCATACCGAGCAGCAGCGACGTCTCCCGGGCGGTCAGCCCGTCGAGGACCATCGAGCGCAGCACCTGCCGCAGTTCCGGGGGGAGCGCGTGCAGGGCGTTCTCCAGGTTGGCGTCCATCCCGCCGGCCAACGCCTCGTCCTCGGCCGCCGGGGCGACGGGTTCGAAGGTGCGTACCGTCGGGATCCGCTCGCGTCGGGCCCGGTGGCGGAACGCGTCGATCAGCCGGTGCGCGGCGATCGTCCACAACCAGCCCACCGCGCTGCCGGAGGTGGACTGCGCCTGGCTGCCGGCCGACCGCCAGACCGCCAGGTACGTCTCCTGGAGCACCTCGGCCACGATGTCCTCGTCGGCGCAGCGTCGACGCAGCCGCACGGTCAACCACGGGGCGGTACGCCGGTACAGCGCGTCGAACGCGCGCCGGTCGCCCCGGGCGACGCGGCGGAGGAGTTCACCCTCGTCGAGACCGTCCAGACTTCGCTTCACACCAGGCAAGACGACGCGTACCCCATCCCCGGTTCTGATCGTGCTGTGACAGTGGTCACAGCTCGCTCGGCCGAACGGGGTGGGGTGACTCCCCACACACCGGGAACGTCACACACCGCCGAGGTGTTGCCGACCGACAGAATCACCCTCGGATGATCGCCCCACCCGGCCACCCCCGCCACGACCCCTGCCTCGTCACGTCCACGCAGCCCACCGTCGAGCGCCCCACACCGTGCCGCCGCGTCCACGCGGCCCGGTCGACGCCCCGCGCCGCCGCTCGTGACGACGCACCAGCTTCCGCAGAGAGATCGAGATGATGAAGCAGTTGGTGGAGAAGACCGGACGCGATGCCGCCGTCGCGCCCGAGGTACTGCCCGGCGACCTGATGACCAATCGTCAGCGGGCACAACTCGTCCTCGTGCTGGGCGCGTTGATCGCGATCGGGCCGCTGACCATCGACATGTACCTGCCGGCCCTGCCCGCCATCACGGCGGGCCTGCAGACCACCGAGACCGCCGTGCAGTTGACGCTGACCGGCACGCTCGTCGGCCTCGCGCTGGGCCAGTTGCTGATCGGGCCGCTCTCCGACGTGGTCGGGCGGCGGGTGCCGCTGCTGGTCGGTCTGGCCGCGCACATCGTGGCATCCGTGCTGTGCGTCTTCGCACCCAACATCACGGTGCTCGGCGGGCTGCGCGTACTCCAGGGGCTCGGTGTCGCGGCCGCCACGGTGGTCGCGACGGCAGTGGTCCGCGACCTGTTCAGCGGGGCCTCGTTCGCCCGGATCTTCTCCCGGCTGATGCTCGTCATGGGCCTGGCGCCCATCCTCGCTCCGACGCTGGGCAGTGGCCTGCTGAGCTGGACCGACTGGCGGGGTGTCTTCGCGGCGTTGGCGGTGCTGGGCGCGCTGCTGATCGTCGTGGCCGCGTTCCGGCTCCCGGAGACCCTTCCGGTGGCGCGTCGGCGCCACGGCGGGGTGAGCGCCACCCTGCGCGACTACCGGGGGTTGCTCAACGACCGGGCGTTCGTCGGCCTGGTGCTGGTCGCCGGGCTGGCGATGGCGGCCCTGTTCGCGTACGTCTCGGGTTCGTCGTTCGTGCTGCAGCAGGAGTACGGCCTCGACGAGCAGCAGTTCGGCATCGCCTTCGGGGCCGGCGCGGTGGGGCTGATCGGAGCCACCCAGTTCAACGTGCGGCTGCTGCGCCGCTACACCCCGCAGCAGATCCTGGTCAGCGCCCTGATCGCCGGAACGGCTGCCGGCCTGCTGCTGGTGATGTTCGCGGCGACCGGATTCGGTGGCCTGGGTACCCTGCTCGCGTCGTTGTGGCTGGTCCTGGCCGCCGCCGGGCTGGCCCTGCCGAACGCGCCGGCGCTGGCCATGAGCCGGCACAGCGAGGCCGCTGGCACCGCCGCGGCGCTGCTCGGCGCGGTGCAGTTCGGCATCGGGGCGGTGACGGCGCCACTGGCCGGTCTGTTCGGCACGGGGAGCGTACCGATGGCGATCGTCATCGCTGGCGGCATGGCCGCCGCGCTGATCGTCATGCTCGTTGTCGTTCCGCGCGCCAGCCTCGGCACTGTCGACCCGGACCTGGCTGTCGCGCTGCACTGACAACGCCCGGCGGTCGCGCCGCAGCGGGCCCCGTCGTCGCGCGGGAGAGACGGAGGGCGGGCCGGTTTCACCGGCCCGCCCCGACGATCAGCGGATCTCGGTGGTGTCCTCGGGGCGCGGCTGACCGCGCGGTGGGGCGGACCAGGGTGATTCGCCACCCACCCGGCGGGGCAGCGGTTCGGTCGGTGTCGAGTCGGCCGGGTAACCCAGAGTGACCGGCGCGGTGTCCCGCTCCGCCGCCGCGGGGGGCGGCCAGTCGGTCAACGTGAAGTCGTCGTTGCGGGGGCCTCCGTCCGACGCGGGGGCGGGTGCCGTGGCCGGAACGGCCGCCGGGCTCGGCCACTGCCGCCACCGCTGTTGGCTGAAGGTGGCCATCAGCAGCAGCATGCCGATCAGGAAGAGCGTGCCGTTCTCCACGGGCAGGCGCAGCGGCAGCGGGTCGCCGAACACCTTCCACTCGTGCGGGATCGCGTCCCGCACCGAGAAGGGCGCCACGAACATCCCGATGTACGGGGTGACCAGCAGCGCCCCCGCCACCAACGGGCCCAGCGGTGAGAAGCGCAGCGTGCCGAGCAGGCCCAGCAGGACACCGCCGACACCGAGGTACACGGCCGGCTCGATCAGGTTGGCGGTGTTGAACGTGCCGATCTCCACCCAGCGGTCGACCGTCCGGCTCGACCCGTCCTGCCCGAGTGTGACCAGCACCCAGGTGATGGGTGCCACCACCAGCCCGGCGAGGAAGCTCCAGAGATGTCGCATCCGCGCACCGTACCGTTTTCGACATGACTGAGCACCTCTCCGCCGCTCCGAACGGCAAGCCGACGTCGTACTCGCGCGTCACTCTCAGCAAGATCATGACGGCGGTGGACGTCAACCTCTACGGCACCGTGCACGGTGGGGTTCTGATGAAGTTCGTCGACGACGTGGCCGGGGCCGCTGCCGCCCGGCACAGCGGCGGAACGGCGGTGACCGCGGCGATCGACGAGATCGTCTTCTCGGAGGCGGTCCGGGTCGGCGACCTCGTGCACGCCCACGCCCAGGTGAACTGGACCGGCCAGACCTCGATGGAGGTGGGCGTACGGGTGGTCGCCGAGCGGTGGGACTCGGCCGAGGACGCGCCGGTCCGGGTGGCCACCGCGTACCTGGTGTTCGTCGGCGTGGACGTCGGTGGGGCGCCGCGCGCGGTCCGCCCGGTGCTGCCGGAGACCGCGGAGGACGAGCGGCGGTACAAGGAGGCGGAGATCCGCCGGGCGCACCGCCTCGCCCGCCGTCGAGCCATCCAGGCCCACCGCGCGGGCTGACCCACATGAGGTGGCGGGTTGGAGTGTGGGACGGGCACGCGTCGGTCGGCCTACCCGGTGCGCAGAATGGCGCTTCGAGGTAGGGCAAGATGGCGCCACGGCCCAGTCACAGTGTCGTGTCGGGCCAGGGGGAGGGTGGACCAGTGGGTGACATGCTGTGGGCGCCGCCGGCGGACGTACGCGAGCGGTCCCGGATCGGCGCCTACCTGCGCTGGCTGCGGGAGCACCGCGGGTTGGACTTCGCCGACTACGACGCGTTGTGGCGCTGGTCCACCACCGATCTGGACGGGTTCTGGCGCTCGATCTGGGACCACTTCGAGGTGATCGCACACACCCCGCCCACCGCGACCCTGGCGCAGCGGGTGATGCCGGGCGCCCGTTGGTTCCCCGGCGCCACGCTCAACTACGCCGAGAACGTGCTGCGGATGCCGGGTCGGGGCGACGACGACCCGATGGTGATCTCCCACGGGCAGACGCGCCCGCCGGTCACGCTGACCGCCGGGGAGCTGCGCGAGCAGGTCCGCCGGGTGTCGGCCGGGCTGCGCCGGCTCGGCGTCACCGCCGGTGACCGGGTGGCGGCGTACGCCCCGAACATCGGCGAGACGTACGTCCTGCTGCTGGCCACCGCCAGCCTGGGCGCCATCTTCTCGTCCTGCGCCCCCGAGTTCGGCACCCGCAGCGTCACCGACCGCTGGCAGCAGATCGAACCGTCGGTGCTGGTCGCCGTGGACGGGTACCGGTACGGCGACAAGCCGGTGGACCGCCGCGCCGAGGTGGCCGCGATCCGGGCCGCCCTGCCGTCACTGCGGCACACCGTCAGCATCGGCTACCTCGACCCGGCGGGCCCCGCGCCCGACGGCGCGCTGAGCTGGGCCGAGCTGGCCGCGCCCGTGGACGAGCCGTTGACGTTCACGCCGGTGCCGTTCGACCACCCGCTCTACGTGCTCTACTCCTCGGGCACCACCGGGTTGCCGAAGCCGATCGTGCACGGCCACGGCGGCATCCTGCTGGAGCACCTGAAGATGCTGGCCCTGCACCACGACCTGGGCCCGGCCGACCGGTTCTTCTGGTTCACCACCACCGGGTGGATGATGTGGAACTTCCTGGTCTCCGGGCCGGCGGTGGGCGCGAGCATCGTGCTCTTCGACGGCAACCCGGCGGTCCGCGCGGAGCCCGGCCGGCCGGCTGAGCCCGACCTCGGCGGGTTGTGGCGGATGGCGGCGGAGACCGGCACCACGTACTTCGGCACGTCCGCGCCGTACCTGCTGGCCTGCCGCAAGGCCGGGTTGGTCCCCCGGGACGTCGCCGACCTGTCGGCGGTACGCGGCGTGGGTTCCACTGGTGCGCCGCTGCCCGCCGAGGGCTTCCGCTGGGTGTACGAGACCGTCGGCGACCACCTCCAGCTCCAGTCGCTCTCCGGCGGCACCGACGTGTGCACGGGTTTCGTCGGCGGGGTGCCGCTGCTGCCGGTGTACGCCGGTGAGATCGCCTGCCGGGCGTTGGGCGCCAAGGTGGAGGCCCGTTCCGCCGACGGCACGCCGGTGATCGGCGAACTCGGCGAGCTGGTGATCACCGAACCGATGCCGAGCATGCCGGTGGGCTTCTGGAACGACACTGACGGCACCCGCTACGCGGAGGCGTACTTCGACGTCTACCCGGGCGTCTGGCGGCACGGCGACTGGATCACCATCAACGAGCGGGGTGGGTGTGTGATCACCGGGCGTTCCGACGCCACCCTCAACCGTGGTGGGGTCCGGCTCGGCACCGCCGAGTTCTACTCCGTGGTCGAGGGGCTCGACGAGGTGCTCGACTCGGTCGTCGTGCACCTGGAGGACGATGAGGGCGGCGCCGGTGAGCTGCTGCTCTTCGTGGTGCTGGCCGACGGTCTGGAGTTGGACGACCCGATGCGCACGAAGATCTGCCGTGAACTGCGGACGGCGCTCTCACCCCGACACGTGCCCGATGAGATCCACCAGGTGCGGTCGGTGCCCCGGACGCTCTCGGCGAAGAAGCTGGAGGTGCCGGTCAAGAAGATCCTCACCGGCACCCCGGTCGACCAGGCGGCGGCCAAGGGCGCCCTGGTCAACCCCGAGTCGTTGACCGCCTTCGCCGCCCTGGCCCAACGCCGCCCCAAAGCCTGCCCCACCCCCCCCCCCCCCCCCACCCCGCCCCGCCCCGCCCCCACCC
>NZ_JNZS01000041.1 GCF_000718515.1 Micromonospora parva
GGGTAGGGCGGGGTAGGGCGGGGTAGGGCGGGGCGGCGGGGGGTTACGGGAGGAGGTGGGGGCGGATCTCGTCGGCTGCGGTGTCGCCGTAGGACTCGGCGAGGCGCTTGACGAACAGGTCGCGCCGGACGTCGTACTCCTGGGTGCCGACGGTTTCCAGGACCAGCGTGGCCAGCAGCGAGCCGACCTGGGCGGCGCGTTCCAGGCCAACGCCCCAGGAGAGCGCGGTGAAGAAGCCGGCCCGGAAGCCGTCGCCGACGCCGGTCGGGTCGACCGCCCGGATCTCCCGCGCGATCGGTACGTGGATCGGGTCGATGCCCCGCCCGGCGATCTCCACACCGTGCTTGCCGAGCGTGGTGACCCGTACCTTGACCAGGTCCAGCAGTTGGTCGTCGCTCAGCTGCGCCTTGCTCTGCAGCAGCGACTTCTCGTAGTCGTTGGTCATCAGGTACTCGGCGCCCTCGATCAGCGCCACCACGTCCTCGCCGCCCATCCGGGCGAGCTGCTGCGACGGGTCGGCGGCGAAGGCGTACCCGCGGGTGCGGCACTCGGCCGAGTGCCGCAGCATCGCCTCCGGGTCGTTGGCGCCGACCAGCACCAGATCCAGACCGTTGAGCCGTTCCGCGACCGGCGCCAGCTCGATGTTGCGGGCCTCGCTCATCGCACCGGCGTAGAACGACGCGATCTGGCACATGTCGGTGTCGGTGGTGCAGACGAAACGGGCGGTGTGCGCCACCTCGCTGACGTGCACCGAGTCGCAGTCCACGCCGTGGCGCTCCAGCCAGGAGCGGTAGTCGGCGAAGTCGGCGCCGACCGCGCCGAGCAGCACCGGGCGCAGGCCGAGCTGACCCATCCCGAAGGAGATGTTCGCCGCCACGCCACCGCGGCGGAGCACCAGGTCGTCCACCAGGAAGGAGAGGGACACCTTGTGCAGCTGATCGGCGATGAGCTGGTCGGCGAAGCGACCGGGGAAGCTCATCAGGTGATCGGTGGCGATCGAGCCGGTGACGGCGATCTTCATGTCAACCCTCGGGGTCGGGAGCAGGGCGCGGTCAGCCTACCGGCACGGCAACCCGATGGTCACCGCTCGGTCGGACAACGGCAACCAGCCCGCCACGGTCCCCTTCGGGACCGCTCCCAGACCGGTGCGACCCCCGACCGGTACGACGATGGGGCCGTTCCGGAGAACGGCCCCATCGTCGCTGGTGTGTGGGGTGTGACTCAGTTGAACGAGTCACCGCAGGCGCAGGAGCTGCCCGCGTTGGGGTTGTCGATGGTGAAGCCCTGGGCGTCGATCCGGTCGGCGAAGTCGATCGTCGCGCCGGAAAGGTACGGGGCGCTCATCCGGTCGACGACGACCTCGACACCACCGAAGTCGGTCACGACATCACCGTCGAGCGAACGCTCGTCGAAGAAAAGCTGGTACCGCAGGCCGGAGCAGCCGCCCGGCTGCACGGCGACGCGGAGCCGCAGGTCGTCGCGGCCCTCCTGCTCGATCAGGGCCTTGACCTTCTGCGCCGCGACGTCGGTGAGGACGACGGAAGTAGGGGCCTGGGCCTCGGTCGACTCGGTCTGCGCTGGCGTGGTCACGTGGAAGTCTCCCTGCGCGGTTTGGGTCCGGACGCACTGGCCAACGTCGCGCGCCGTCCAGTGATTCCCGGTTGTGGTCCTCCGCCGATCGTACGCCGCCTCGGCCGGGTGCACCCGCGTGGCGTGACGCCCACCGCAGGTGGACCCACTCGTCAGGCGGCCGGGGCGCTCAGCGGCTCCACTGCCGGGCCAGCCGGGCGCCCAGTTCGCGCAGCCCGTCCGCGGGTCGGCTGAGCGCGGCGTCGAGCCCGCCGCCCTCCTCGCCACCGAAGTGCTCGACCAGGCTGTACGCGTCGGTCACCCCGGCCGAGGCGGCCTCCCGCCGGCCGGTGCTCACCTGCCCGGCCACCACCACGCAGGGCACTCCCCGGTCGCGGGCGGCGCCGGCCACCCCGGCGACGACCTTGCCGCGCAGCGACTGGTGGTCGAACGACCCCTCACCGGTGACCACCAGGTCGACGGTGTCCAGTGCGGCGTCGAGCCGGGTGGCCCGGGTGACCAGGCCGATCCCCGACTCGCAGGTGCCGCCCAGGGCGAGCAGCGCCGCGCCGATCCCGCCGGCGGCCCCGCCTCCGGGCAGCGTGCCGAGCCCCGTCGGGCAACCGGCCAGGTCGCGTTCCAGCACCGCCGCGAAACGCTCCAGTGCCGCGTCGAGCAGCAGCACGTCACCGCGGTCGGCGCCCTTCTGCGGGCCGAACACGTTGCTGGCCCCGTGCAGGCCGAGCAGGGGGTTGTCCACGTCGGTGGCGGCGACCAGTCGGACGCCGCGCAGCCGGGGCGCGCCGTCCAGCGCGTCGACGGCGGCGAGCG
Source organism: Micromonospora parva (assembly GCF_000718515.1). GTDB lineage: Bacteria > Actinomycetota > Actinomycetes > Mycobacteriales > Micromonosporaceae > Micromonospora > Micromonospora parva. The sequence goes on from NZ_JNZS01000041.1 coordinate 2,401, forward strand.
CCGCCCCGCCGTACGGCAGCGCGGCACCGCCCGGGTCGAGCGGTGTCACGCCCAGCGCGGCGAGCATTCCGGCACCGGCGTCGTTGGTGCCGGAGCCGCCCAGCCCGATCACCACGGTGCGGGCACCACTCTCCACCGCTGCGGCCACCAACAGACCCAGCCCGTACGAGGTGGTGGTCTTCGGGTCGCGTTCGGCTGCCGAGAGCAGGTGCAGCCCGCACGCCTGCGCGCTCTCCAGATAGGCGGTCGCGCCGTCGGCGGTGAGCAGGATCTCACCGGCCGCCGGCCGGCCCAGCGGGTCGACCGTCGACACCGGCACCCGCCGACCGCCGAGGGCTTCGGCGAGCACCTCCACGAAGCCCGGCCCGCCGTCGGCGAGCGGCCGGATCAGCAGATCGTCTCCGTCGGTGACGGTGCGCCAACCGTCGGCGACGGCGGCGGCCACCTCCGGTGCGGACAGGGTGCCGGCGAACTTGTCCGGGCAGAGCAGCACGCGCATGCCGAGCAGTGTGGCAGCCCACACCGAGCGAAGCTGCGTCGCGCCCGCGCTGTGGGAGCATGGATGACGTGACTTCGACCTGGGTGGAACCCTCCAACACGGCGACGGCTCTGCTGCTGCTCGGCCGGGGCAGCGACCCCGACACCGAGCGCGGCGTCGAGTGTCCGGGCGACCTGCCGGCGCCCAGCGATCCGGATCTGGTGGCCCGGGCCACCGCCGCGAAGGCGAAGCTGGGCAGCAAGGTCTTCGTGCTGGGGCACCACTACCAGCGCGACGAGGTGATCCAGTTCGCCGACGTGACCGGTGACTCGTTCAAGCTGGCGCGGGAGGCCGCGGCCCGCCCGGACGCCGAGTACATCGTCTTCTGCGGCGTGCACTTCATGGCCGAGAGCGCCGACATCCTCACCACCGACAGCCAGCGGGTGATCCTGCCCGACCTGGCGGCGGGTTGCTCGATGGCGGACATGGCGGTCCTGGGTCAGGTGGAGGCCGCCTGGGACACGCTGACCGAGCTGGGCATCGCGGGTGACACCGTGCCGGTGACGTACATGAACTCGTCGGCCGACATCAAGGGTTTCGTGGGCCGCAACGGCGGGGTGGTCTGCACCTCGTCCAATGCCAAGCGCGCCCTGGACTGGGCCTTCGAGCAGGGGTCGAAGGTGCTCTTCCTGCCGGATCAGCACCTGGGCCGTAACACGGCGGTGCTGGAGATGGGCCTGTCGCTGGACGACTGCGTGCTCTACGACCCGCACAAGCCCGGTGGTGGGCTCACCCCGGAGCAGCTGCGCGACGCCAAGATGATCCTCTGGCGGGGGCACTGCTCGGTGCACGGCCGGTTCACGCTGGACAGCGTCAACGACGTGCGGGAGCGGGTGCCCGGGGTCAACGTCCTGGTCCACCCGGAGTGCCGGCACGAGGTGGTCACTGCCGCTGACTACGTCGGCTCCACCGAATACATCATCAAGACGATCGAGGCGGCTCCGGCCGGCTCGGCGTGGGCGCTCGGCACCGAGCTGAACCTGGTCCGCCGGCTCGCATTGGCGCACCCGGACAAGCAGATCATGTTCCTGGACAAGGCCGTCTGCTACTGCTCGACGATGAACCGGATCGACCTGCCGCACCTGGTCTGGGCCCTGGAGGAGCTGGTCGCGGGCCGGGTCGTCAACCAGATCACGGTGGACGCCGACACCGCGCACCACGCCCGGGTCGCGCTGGATCAGATGCTCGCCCTGCCTGGCGCGGACACTCCTCCGCCGGCGGTGCCCTGATCACGATCCGTAGCGTTCTTGGTACGCAAAAGTGCCGGATCACCGATTAATGCCACACACGCCGATGTGACCGAGTCCTTTTTCGTCACCGAGGGCTATGCTGCCCAAGCGACGACACACGCGGGCCGTTTGGATATGGCCGCATCCGGGGTAGCGACAACGTTCAGGCGCCCCACCATCAACACGGCAGCACCGACGCGCTGGAGGTTGCGTTGACCGACGACGTCCTGGTTGTGCACGGAGGCACTCCGCTCGAGGGGCGGATCCGCGTGCGCGGCGCGAAGAACCTGGTATCGAAGGCGATGGTCGCCGCGTTGCTCGGCGACAGCCCGAGTCGGCTGTTCGACGTGCCCAAGATCCGCGATGTCGAGGTGGTGCGAGGTCTGCTCGGCCTGCACGGCGTCAAGGTCACCGACGGCACCGAGGACGGCGAGCTGGTCTTCGACCCGGCGAACGTGGAGAGCGCGAGCACCGACCAGATCAACGTGCACGCCGGTTCCAGCCGGATTCCGATCCTGTTCTGCGGCCCGCTGCTGCACCGTCTCGGACACGCGTTCATCCCGGATCTCGGCGGCTGCCACATCGGCCCGCGCCCGATCGACTTCCACCTCCAGGCGCTGCGGGAGTTCGGCGCCACCGTCGACAAGCGGCCGGAGGGCTTGCACCTGTCCGCGCCGAACGGGCTGCACGGCACCAAGTTCGCCCTGCCGTACCCGAGCGTCGGCGCCACCGAGCAGGTGCTGCTGACCGCCGTGATGGCCGAGGGCGTCACCGAGCTGCGTAACGCCGCGGTGGAGCCGGAGATCATCGACCTGATCTGCATCCTGCAGAAGATGGGCGCGATCATCAAGGTCCACACCGACCGGGTGATCGAGATTCAGGGCGTGCCCAAGCTGCACGGCTACACCCACCGGCCGATCCCGGACCGGATCGAGGCGGCGAGCTGGGCGGCCGCCGCCCTGGCGACCCGTGGTCACGTCGAGGTGCTGGGCGCACAGCAGGCCGACATGATGACCTTCCTGAACATCTTCCGTTCGGTCGGCGGCGAGTACGAGGTCACCGACGCCCGCGCGCCGAAGCTGGGCGACCCCGGCCAGGAGGGCGGCATCCGCTTCTGGCACCCCGGCGGTGAGCTGAACGCGGTGGCGTTGGAGACCGACGTGCACCCCGGCTTCATGACCGACTGGCAGCAGCCGCTGGTCGTGGCGCTGACCCAGGCCCGCGGCCTGTCGATCGTCCACGAGACGGTCTACGAGCAGCGGCTCGGCTACACCGAGGCCCTGAACTCGATGGGTGCCAACATCCAGGTCTACCGGGACTGCCTCGGCGGCACCCCGTGCCGCTTCGGCCGGCGCAACTTCAAGCACTCCGCGGTGATCGCCGGGCCGAGCAAGCTGCACGCCGCCGACCTGGTCATCCCGGACCTGCGGGCCGGGTTCAGCCACCTGATCGCGGCGCTCGCGGCCGAGGGCACCTCCCGGGTGTACGGCGTCGACCTGATCAACCGAGGCTACGAGGACTTCGAGGCGAAGCTCGCCGACCTCGGCGCGCACGCCGAGCGTCCGTAAGTACCGACACACTCTTCACGCCCGGTGCACCGCGATGTGCACCGGGCGTGGACCGTTGGCTACCCTTGCCGCGTGCCGTCGCTCTTTCGCCGCAAGTCCACCGACCTCGTCGACGAGGCCGTCACCTCGGTGACCCCCGAGGAGACCGCCGAGCGTCCCCGGGGTTACACCCCGGCCAAGGGTCGGGAGACGCCCAAGCGGCCAACCGTCGGCCGCCGCCCGGCCGGTCCGAGCCGCCCCCTCACCAAGGAGGAGGAGCGGGAGCGTCGCCGCCAACTGCGCGCTGAGGCCGCAGCGGAGTTCCGCCGTGAGGGTGGCCCCCGCGACCGTGGCCCGGAACGGCTGCTGGCCCGCAACGTGGTCGACTCCCGGCGTACCGTCGGCACCTGGTTCTTCGGCGGCGCGCTGATCGTGCTGATCGGGTCGAACGCGGCCATGCCGGCGCCGGTCCGGTTGATCTCCAACCTGCTCTGGGGCGCGCTGGCGCTGGGCGTGGTCATCGACTCGGTGCTGATCTGCCGCAAGATCAGCAAGCTGATCCGGGAGCGCTTCCCGAAGTCCGACCAGCGGATGGGCTCGCTCTACCTCTACGCGGTCATGCGGTCGATCACCTTCCGCCGGATGCGCGCTCCGGCGCCCCAGGTCAAGCTGGGCGACAAGGTCTGACCCCGCCGCCCCAGCTCCGCGCGATATCGGCGAAACTGCCGCCTCAGACATCTTCGAGGCGGCAGTTTCGCCGTATCTGCGCGGATCCTGCGGTGCGTTCATCATGCTGAACGGGTTGCCGTTGTTCGCCAGAGCGAACGTTCGAACCCATGGAGCGAAGGCATGCCTCCGGAACCGGCTGCCCCGCTGGCCACCATCGCCGCCGCCCTGCGCCGGGAACGGGAACGGGTCGGCATCTCGCTCACCGAACTGGCCCGCCGGGCGGGGGTGGCCAAGTCCACCCTCTCCCAACTGGAGTCGGGCAGCGGCAACCCGAGCGTGGAGACACTCTGGTCCCTGGGCGTCGCCCTCGGCGTGCCGTTCAGCCGGCTGGTGGAGCCGGTGGACGACGTCGTACGGGTCATCCGGGCGGGAGACGGGTCGCACGTCCGCTCCGAGCAGGCCGACTTCAGCGGAACGCTGCTCAGTGCCGGTACGGCGCACCTGCGCCGAGACGTCTACCTGATCCGGCTGGAACCAGGGGCGATCCGAACCGGCCAGGGACACACCCCGCGCAGCATCGAGCACGTGGTGGTCGCCGCCGGTCGACTGCGGGTGGGGCCCGAGGGCGCCTCGGTCGAACTCGACCCCGGCGACTACGCCACGTTCCCCGGCGACGCCCCGCACCACTACGAGGCGCTCGCCGCCGGCACGTTCGCCGTCCTCATCATGGAACATCCCTGACCCGCTGCGGTGACTCCCGCCGGAGCCGGGTGGTCGTCGAGTGCGGTAGGGTCGGAGACCAGATTCGGTTATAGGCCCAAATGTCCGAAACCAATGGGATAACGTTTGCGCCGGTGGGCGGCGCCACAGTGGCGGTGAGCGAGCCCACGCCGTTACCCTCCATCCGCAGCCACGGCCTGCCGGAGCGGCGACCTGACCGGCTCGTGCGGCCCCAGCGCGACAATTTGCAACGAGGTGACAACGCGTGAGCGAGCGGACGCGAGCCGGCCACCGGGGCGTGGCAGGCGGCGACCGGACGCCCAGCGGTCACCCGGCGGCGGCTGCGGACAGCTCACTCCCGGCGAGGATCGGCCCGGCGGCCGGGTGTGGCGACGGGCTCGCCGGATGAACGGCCGCTACACCGACCGGTGGCCAGACCCGAACGAACCGGCCTGGGTGATCGAACCGACCACCGAGTGGCACCCCCAGTTTCCCGGCCAGCGCTACCCCGGCGACATCGGCATGCCGCACCAGCCGCCACCCCGTGGGCGGGCGACGGTGTCCGGCCGCGCCGAGGTGCCGCCGCTCGCGCCCACCCGCCCGGACGGCACCTACCTCGGCCGGTCGTGGTCCGACGAACCACCGGCGGAACAGCCACCCCACGGCCGGTCCTGGGTGGACGACGAGCCGGACGGGGCACCGGCCTACGGCCGACTCCGCGACGACGAGCGCTCGGCGTACGGGCGGCCCGACAGCACCGACTCCCGGCACTACGACCACGAGCCGTACCGTCGACCGCTGCCCGAGCCACCCCGCCGCGAGGAACGCCGCTCCCCCGAGTCGGACCGGCGCACCGCCTGGTCCGATCGACGCCCCGCCGACGAACGGGGACCCGCGCGGGAAGCCGCCTGGCACCGCGACCAGCCCACCCCGGAGCGGTACGACAGCCGCCGCCCCCGGCAGGAGCCCACCGAGCGGGACCGTGGCTACCGGGGCACACCGCCGGTCTCCCCGGCGCCCCGGCCCGAACCCGGCTGGGTGCCCGAGCCGGACGACGCGCCACGTCGACGCGGCACACCGGAGCGACCGGCGGCCGGCTACGAACGACACCCCGGCGACGGGTACGGCGTCCGACCCACCCGTGACCACGACGGCCGCAGCGCCGACGCTGTCGACCCGTGGGCACCCGTGGACGGCCGCCCCCGCTACCGCGCCGACGGGTACCCGGACCGGGCCGCCGACGACCTGCGCCGCCCAGACTCGCGCTACCGCGCGGACGAGGGGATGGGCGCAGCTCCCGCAGCCAACGGTGGACGACGGCGTCGACCCGAGGCGGACCTGCCCGGCCAGTCCCGCCTCGACGACGACCGGCGTCGCCCCGACACCGACCCGCACTGGCAGCAGCCCCGTGAGGCGGCAGCACGCGCCGAGGCGTACCCGGACCGGCGACCCCGCGAACAGGCCCGCCCGGACGCGTACCCCGAGAACGGGTACCGCGAGAACGCGCCTCGTGAGGACGCGTACCGCGAGCCCCGGCCGCAGCCGGGCCAACGGTCGGGCGACAGTCTGCCCTGGCCACCGCCGGGTCCGGTGCGCCAGGACCGCAGCCCGGACCGGGCCCGCGAGCCGGGCCACCGCCCCGAGCCGCCCCGCACCGCAGACCCGCACCGCACGTCAGACCCGCACCGCACCGAGCCGCACCGTGGCCCGGAGCCGTACCGCACCACGGACCCGTACCGTGGCGCCGACCCGGGCGTCGCGTCGCGGCCGACCGCCCGGCCCGAACGGCCGCCGGCCACGCCGTCCCGACCCGACGACCGACCGGTACGGCCCGACGAGCGACCGGCGGCCGCCCCGGCGCGGCCCGACGAGCGAGGGGTACGTCCGGCCGCGACTGCGCCGCCCACGGCCGGCCGCGCCACGCCGGTCCCACCGGCCTCGCCGGAGCGACCGGTCTCGCCGGCACCCGTGTCCCCCGGTTGGGACCGGCCGGTCTCGCCGGCACCTGTCTCGCCCGGCTGGGACCGGCCGGCATCGCAGGCACCCGTGTCCCCCGGATCGGACCGGCCGGTCTCGCCGGCACCCGTCTCCCCCGCGCCCTCGGGTTGGAACCGGCCGGTGTCGGCCGCCCCGGTCTCCCCCGTCTTCCCGGACCGGCCGGTGTCGCCGGTACCCGTCGCCCCCGCGCCCCCCGGCCCGGAGCGACCGGTGTCCGCAGCCCCGGTGTCGCCGGGCCCGGTGTCCGCAGCTCCGGTGTCGCCCGCCGCCGACCTGCCCGTCTCGGGACCGCCCGCCGCCCGCCTGCGGCTGGAGTACCTGTCCGCGCCGGTGGAGCCGCCCGGCGCAGACGAGCGGTCCGATGGCCCGCCAGCACCCACACGCCGACCGCTGACCGAACCGCCGTCGACGGCCGGGGCGCGTCACACCCCGCCGCCGCGTTACCCCGGCCCGGACACCGGGGACCGCCCGGTGGACCAGCGGCGCGGCGAGGAGCCGGGACCGGATCACCGTCGGGTCGGCGACCCGCTGTTCGGCAACCCGCCAACCGACCGCCGCCCGGTCACGCCGGACCGTTCGCCGTCCACGGAGCGGCAGCACTCCGCCGATCGACCGGCCGCGCCGCAACACCCAGCCGCGCCGCAACACCCGTACCCGCCGCAGCGGCCGGACGCTCCGCAGCGCTCGTACCCGCCGGAGCGGGTGGCTCCGGTGGCGGACGCACGCCCGTCGGTCGCCCCGCCGCCCACCTGGCAGGCACCGGCGTCACCAGCGACCCGACCCACCCCGCGCCCGGACGACCCCACGCCGGTGGCGCCTGCTCCTGGTCCGGCAGCGTCCCCGGACGGCACTGTCCCGCAGCCGCCGGCGATGGACGTCGCGCCGGTGCTTCCGCCGGCCCCCGGTACGCCGCGCCGCTACGTACCCCCGCCACCCTCGGAAGAACCGGTCACGCCCGTTCGCGAACCGGACGACGTCGCGAGCGTCCGTGGGCCGGACGCGTGGTTCAGCCCGGCTCAGCCCGCCGATTCCTCGCCGGGTGCGTCGACGACCGACGAGCGGCAGTACGACCCGACCGACGATGAGTCGACGGCCGGCAGCCCCGACCTCTTCACGACAGCGGCCGCGTCGGACACGGAGGCGTCGACGCCGACGGCTGACACCCACCTGGACGTGACCGACGCCAGCGGGTCGACACCAGACGACGCCTTCGCCCCGGTCTCCGCGCCGCCCGCTGCCCCCGTCTCCGCGCCGCCCGCTGCCCCGGTCTCCGGTGCTCCCCGGCGCTGGCTGGACGACGACCCGCAGCCCGCGTTCGACACGGCACCTGTGGACGACGACCAACCCGTCTCCGGCGCACCGCTGCTCGCGATCCCCCACCAGCAGGACGAACGCGACCTCGCAGCCGAACCCGACGTCGACAAGCAGGCCTACACCGCTTCACCCAATGAGGACGCCAACCCGGTCGAGTACCACCCGACGGACGAACTCGCGCCACCCGACGAGCCGACCGACGCTGTCGACGCTCCGAGCGCGAGCCCGGAGGGAGGCCCGTACGTCGACGAGTGGCCGGCGGAAGCCGCGCCGCCCGTGACGGCTGCGAACGACCCGAACCCGCCCGTCTCGGCACCGCCGTTCTCGGCACCACCCGTCTCGGCACCGCCCGTCTCGATCACGCCGGTGTCCGCTCCCCCGGCACCGCCGGTATCGGCAGCGCCGGCAGCACCCGTCTCCGCGCCCCCAGCGTCCGCCGCGCCACAGGAACCCGTTTCCGCGCCACCCCTCGGCACAACGCCCGTCTCCGCGCCGCCTCTCGGCACAGCGCCCGTCTCCGCACCACCCACGCCGCCAGAGCCCCACTCCGCAGCGCCGGTATCCGCACCACCAACACCCGTGTCCGCACCACCCGCCCCGGCGGCGTCCGTGTCCGCACCGCCGGTGCCCGTCTCGGCGGCACCCGTCTCTGCGCCACCAGCCACAACGCCCGTTTCCGCGCCACCGGCCTCGGCGACACCGTCCGCCACGGCACCGGTCTCCGAGCCACCAGCGTCGGTGGAGCCGACGTCCGGACCACCCGCGTCGGTGGAGCCGACGTCCGGACCACCCGCGTCGGTGGAGCCGACGTCCGGGCCACCGGCCCCGGCCGTACCCGGCCCGAGGAGCGGCGCGGACGGGGAGAACGTGCCGGTGTCCGCGCCGCCTGCCGAGGCACCGCCGGTGGTGACCCGCCCGTCGCTGGCCGACCCGGGCGACCCGGAGCAGGTGCTGGCCGCGTACCGCTGGCGGCTGGATCCGGTGACCCTGCGCGAGGAACTGACCGAGCCGGACGACCTGCGGGCCATTCGGCGACGGCTGACCGAGAAGTTGGGCTCGGCGGTCGACAACCGCGCCCGGGCCCGGCTGCTCAGCCTGCGGGCGGTGGCCTCGCGGATTCTCGGCGAGCTGGACGACGCGCTGGCCGACGGCCGGCTCGCCCTCACCTACGCCGAGGCCACCGGCGAGCTGCGCCGGACCGCGCTGGCCCAGGCCCGGCTGGCCCACGTGTTGCGCTGGCGCGGCGACTTCCCCGAGGCGGACCAGCTCTTCGCCCAGGCCAACTCGGTCGAGTTGCCTGACCGGTTGCGGGCCGCGCTGCACGAGCACGCCGGGCGGTCGTGTTACGACCAGGGGCGGCTCATGGAGGCGTGCGAGCACTTCGAGAAGGCGCTGGACCTGCGTGGGGCCGGCGACGCCGAACTGCTGGAGCGGGTCCGGGTGGCCCTCGACGCGGTCACCGTCCGGGCCGAGGCTGATGGCTTCGGGCCGTACCCCCGGGGTCGGGACGAGGTCCTCGACCGGGACCGGCCCCCGTTGCCGGACCGGGACGGGCAGCTGTGGGGTTACACCAGCCAGGACGGCGAGGTGGTCATTCCCGCCCGGTACGCCGAGGCGCAGCCCTTCCACGACGGGTTGGCCTGGGTCCGCCGACCGGACAGCGACCGCTGGTCGTTGATCAACCTGCTCGGTACGACGGTGATCCCGCCGTCCTTCCGGGCCGCGCATCCGTTCAGCGACGGCCTGGCCTGGGTGGTCGGCGAGGGCGGTTGGACGGCGATCGACGCGACCGGGGCGGTGCAGGTCGCACCCAACTTCGCCGAGGTAAGACCATTCCGGCGTGGGCTGGCCGCGGTGCGGCGCGAGGGGTGGGGGGCGGTCGACCGGACCGGCCGGATCGTCGTGCCCACCCGTTACCACGGCTTCGTCACGGAGTTGGCCGACGGCCGGCAGGTCGACGGTTTCACCGATGAGGGGCTGGCCGTGGTCGACGTGGCGGGCCGGCGGGGTGTGGTGGACCGCACCGGCACGGTGCTGGTCCCGCCGGCGCACCCGATGCTGGTCATCCACCCGGTGGCGTTCCTGATCGAGAGTGGCAACGGGCGGTGGGGTGCGCTGGACCGGCGCGGCGTGCCGCTCATCGACCCGGTGTACGGCGATCGCGCCGAGGTGCTGGAGGAGATCGACCGACTACTCACCGACGCCAATCCGGTGCTCTGAGTCATCGGTCGCCAATGATGATCCACTAGGGCTAGGGTCGGTACATGGAATTCCGACACCTGGGCCGTTCCGGCCTGATGGTCAGCGAGATCTCGTACGGCAACTGGATCACCCACGGTTCGCAGGTCGAGGAGGACGCGGCGTTCGCGTGCGTCCGGGCCGCCCTCGACTCGGGGATCACCACGTTCGACACCGCCGACGGGTACGCCGGGGGGCGGGCCGAGGACGTGCTCGGCCGGGCGTTGCAGAACGAGCGCCGGGAAAGCCTGGAGATCTTCACCAAGGTCTACTGGCCGACCGGGCCCAGCCGCAACAACCGTGGACTGTCCCGCAAGCACATCATCGAGTCGATCAACGGCTCGCTGCGCCGACTGCGCACCGACTACGTGGACCTCTACCAGGCCCACCGCTACGACTACAGCACCCCGTTGGAAGAGACGATGGAGGCGTTCGCGGACGTCGTCCACTCCGGCAAGGCGCACTACATCGGCGTCTCCGAGTGGAGCGCCGACCAGCTGCGCGCCGCCCACCCGCTCGCCCGGGAGCTGCACATCCCGCTGGTCTCCAACCAGCCCCAGTATTCGATGCTCTGGCGGGTCATCGAGGCCGAGGTCGTGCCGGCCAGCGAGGAACTGGGCATCGGGCAGATCGTCTGGTCGCCGATCGCGCAGGGCGTGCTCTCCGGCAAGTACCTGCCGGGCCAGCCGCCGCCGGCCGGTTCCCGCGCCACCGACGAGAAGTCGGGTGCGGGGTTCATCTCCCGGTTCATGAACGACGACGTGCTGACCCGGGTCCAGCAGCTCAAGCCGCTCGCCGAGCAGGCCGGGCTCAGCATGGCCCAGCTCGCCGTGGCGTGGGTGCTGCAGAACCCGAACGTCTCGTCGGCGATCATCGGCGCGTCTCGCCCCGACCAGGTGCACGACAACGTGAAGGCGGCCGGGGTGAAGCTCGACGCCGACCTGCTCACGGCGATCGACGACGCTATCGCTCCGATCGTCGAGCGGAACCCGGCGAAGACCGAGTCCCCCGCGAAGCGTCCCTGACGCCGTTCCGGCCCGGCCGGCGCGAACCTCCACGCCGACCGGGCCGGGCCCGCTGCGCTCCGCCCGTCACCGGGCCCGCTCAGCTCCGCCCGTCACCGGGCCCGCTCAGCTCTGCCAGAAGCGGATCAGCTCCAGGCCGGTGGCGTAGAGCCACGAGGGCAGACCGAGCAGGTCACCGACCGCGAAGACCGCGTCGAAGAACCACCCGCCGATGCGCGGGTTCCACAGCAGCGCGAAGAGCAGGATGAAGCCGTACGGCGCGAACAGGTCGTACATCTTGCGCCACTGCGGGTTGAGCCACGGCTGGAGCATGTTGCCGCCGTCCAGGCCGGGCACCGGCAGCAGGTTCAGCACACTGGCGGTGAGCTGGAGGAAGGCGAGCAGCGCCACCCCGGCCCAGAACTCCACCGGGCCACCCGACCGGGTGCCGAGTTGCACCGCCACCACCAACACCAGCGTGAACAGCACGTTCGTCGCCGGGCCGGCGAGGCTGACCAGGGTGTGCCGCAGTCGGCCCGGGATGGCGTGCCGGTCCACCCAGACCGCGCCACCCGGCAGGCCGATGCCGCCGAGCAGCACGACCACCACCGGCAACACGATCGACAGCAACGGGTGGGTGTACTTGAACGGGTTGAGCGTCAGGTAGCCGCGATGGGCGATGTCCCGGTCGCCGGCCCGGTAGGCCACCACCGCGTGGGCGTACTCGTGCAGGCAGAGCGACACCAGCCAGCCGGACACCACGAAGAGGAACACGTTGAACCGGACGTTGCCGTACCCGTTCCAGGTCAGCACCCCGCTGACCGCGAAGAGGGCGACCAGGCCGAGGAAGACCGGGCTGGGCCGGAACGCCGCCCGGGGCACGCCGAGGACCAGCCCGTCGCCGCCCGGGCGGTCGTAGGCCATCACTCGGCCGTGGGCAGCAGGCTCATCCGGTACTCCACCCGGTCGTCCTCCACGAGCGCGACCGAGGTGACGCCGGACGCCGCGAGCTCCCGCCAGGTCTGACCGATCCAGGATTCGGCGTCGGCCTGGCTGCCGAACGACTCCGCCGGCCCCTCGACCGTCTGACCGTCAGTGCCCTCGTACCGCCAGCTCCACGCCATGCCGCGTCTCCCCTCGCCGCTGAAGTCCCCGTGGGACGAACCCCCGCCAGCGTAGTCGGCCCGGCGCGCAACGGCCGCTCGCTCGCCCCGGCAGGGAACCCACGGGGTGGATCAATCCGATTGACGCCGGCCGGTACGGTGGCTCGGTGTTGACGCGGGGAGTGCTGCTCGGCGACCGGTACCGGCTGGGCGAGCGGGTGGCGACAGGTGGGATGGGCGCGGTCTGGCGCGGCACGGACGTGTTGCTGGAACGCGAGGTCGCGGTGAAGGTGCTGCTGCCGTCGCTGGTCGCCGATCCGGAGTTCACCACCCGGTTCCGGGCCGAGGCGCGGATGCTCGCCGCGCTGCGGCACCCGGGCGTGGTCCCGGTGCACGACGTGGGGCAGGCGGTGCTCGACGACGGCAGCCAGGTCGACTACCTGGTGATGGAGTACGTCGAGGGCGAGCCGTTGTCCGCCCGGGTGCGCGCGGTGGGGCGGCTGGATCCGGCCACCACCATGTCGGTGCTGGCCCAGGCCGCGGACGCGCTGCACACCGCCCACCTCGCCGGCATCGTGCACCGGGATGTGAAGCCGGGCAACCTGCTGGTCAAGGCCGACGGCACCGTGGTGCTCGTCGACTTCGGCATCGCCCGGTCCCGGCACATGGCCGGGCTCACCGCCGCGAACATGGTGCTCGGCACCGCCTCGTACATGTCCCCCGAGCAGGCCACCGGGCAGCCCGTCTCGGCCGCCACCGACGTCTACGCGCTCGGCGCTGTGGCGTACTTCTGCCTTGCCGGGCAGCCGCCCTTCCACGGTGACAATCCCCTCGCGGTGGCGCTGCGGCACGCCCAGGAGGACCCGGCGGCGCTACCGGCGGACACTCCGCCGGCGGTCGCCGCCGTGGTGGCCCGCGCGCTGGCCAAGCGTCCGGAGGACCGGTTCGGCAGCGCCGCTGAGTTGGCCGCTGCCGCCGCCGATGCCCGCGACGCCACCCTGGCGAGCATCCCGGTCTCTGCCCGCCCACCGTGGGCGCTGGCCGCTCCGACCCCGGGCGTCGCGGCCTCCGCCGTCCCGACTTCCGTTCCGCCGGCCGGCCCGACTCCCCTTCCGCCAGCCGGCCTGGCTTCCGCACCGTCGGTCGCGGCGACGCCGCCCGCCGGGTCGGTGTCGGCAGGGCCCGCCGCTCTACGCCCACCGGCGAGCGAAGCGACGACCGAGCCGAAGCCGACCCGGGAGGACGCGCTCGGGAGCGGGCCATCGGGCCGCCGTCGTCCGCTGCTGGTCGGGGCAGGTGCTGTCGCTCTCGTCGCGCTCGTCGTCGCGGTGGCCGTGGTGGCGCTTCGACCCGAAGCGAAGTCGGGTTCAACGGATCAGCCACCCGCGCTGGCCGGCGAATCGGCGACGGTCGCCGACGCTCCGCTGCCGCCCGGAGACGCGACGACCAGCGGGCCTCGGCCCAGCACGACGCCGAGCGCCAGCCGCACCGCGACGGCCGGCCCGTCCGGCTCCCCCGTCGACGCGTCGACCAGCGGCAACCCCGCCCGCACCCCGATGCCGGGCGACCCGCCGACCGCCACCGCCAGCAGCCGACCCACGCCCAGCCGCACTCCGTCCAGCCGACCCAACCCGTACACCGCCGCCCAGGCGTGCGGCAGCGGCTACCAGGTGATCGACTCGGCGACGCTGACCGGCGGCGACGGGCAGCGCAAGGGTCGGGTCTTCCTGCTGTACCACGCGGGCACCGGCACCAACTGCGTGGTCACCCTCAAGGACACCGCGGTCGGCGCGAAGTCGGCGGCCTCGGCGTACCTGGAGGTGCAGGGTCGGGCCCGCAGCACCGACAGCGGGTCCTTCGACTACTACGCCGGGCCGGTGCGGGCCAGCGCCGCCGGGACGTGCGTCAAGTGGGGCGGCTCCACCGGCGGGGTCAGCTACGGCAGCGGGTTCGAACACTGCGACTGAACGACGGCGAGCACCGGGCCGGCAGGCACCGCGAGCCCGGGCGGCCTTAAGGTACGGGCATGTCCGTAGACGGGTGGAACACGGTCCTGGTGCTCGGCGGTATCCGGTCCGGCAAGTCCGAGTTCGCCGAGTCCCTGGTCACCGACGCGCCGGTGGTCCGCTACGTCGCCACCGCGCCCGAGGGCGACCCGGAGGACACCGAGTGGGCGACCCGGCTGGCGGCGCACCGCGCCCGTCGGCCGGGCAGCTGGACCACCGAGGAGACCACCGAGGACCCGCGCCGGCTGGCCGACGTGCTGGCGTCCGCCGAGACCAACGAGACGGTGCTCGTCGACGACCTCGGCGGCTGGGTGACGGTGCTGCTCGACCCCGACCACCAACCCGCCGACGACGTGGCGACGATCGCCGAGCTGGCCGAGGCGATCCGTGGGTGCGCCGCCCGGGTGGTGCTGGTGAGCCCCGAGGTGGGGCTGTCGCTGGTGCCGACCACCCCGCTGGGCCGGGCGTTCACCGACGCGTTGGGCGCGGCCAACCGCGCGGTCGCCGATGCCTGCGACGCGGTCGTGCTCGTCGTCGCCGGCCAGCCGGTCTGGCTCAAGTCGGTGGCCGCCGCGACCGAACCGGCCGCCCCCGCCACCGAACCGGCCGCCCCCGCCACCGAACCGGCCGCCACCGTGACCACGGCGACGGCCGCCGGCACCGCGCCGGTCGCGGCGAGCCTGGCCGACACCGAGCCGACCCCCGAGGTGCAGCTGCCCGACGTGCTGACCCACACGCCGCCGGCCACCCCGACGCCGGAACCGGGCGACGCGTGGGCCGCACCGACAATGGCGCTGCCGATGGTGGCCACCGGGCTGGTCATCCAGCCCGGCATGGAACTGCCGATGCCCGACGAGTACGCGGGCCCGCAGGCGGTGGACCGGCTGGCCACCCTGGACGTACCGGGCGCCGGGCTGGGCGTGCTGGACCGGGTGGTGGGCTTCGCCGCCGCCACCCAGGGCACCTCCACGCCAGCCGCCTGGGGCTCGGTGCGGGTGCTGCTGCTGCACGGCGACCACGCCGGTGGGGCGTCGGCCGGCACCGTCGCCGGTGAGTCGGCGCGCCGCGCCGCGCAGGCCCGCGCCGGCCAGGGCGCGTTGGCCCGGCTGGCCGCCGAGAGCGGCGCCAGTCTGCAGGTGGTGGACACCCCGGCTGCCGCGCCGATCGAGGACCAGCCGGCCCTCACGCCGGAGCAGGTGGAGTCCGCGCTGCGCTACGGCTGGCGGTTGGCCGAACAGGCCGCCGACGCCGGCGTACAGCTGCTGGTGCTCGGGGCGTGCGGCGCCGGCACCGAGGCGGCGGCCGCGGCGGTGCTCGCGGCGACCGCGGGCGCGGAGCCGCCCGCCGTGCTGGGCCGGGTGATCACCGACTCCGGCGAGATCGACGACGCGGCGTGGATGACCCGCTGCGCGGCGGTCCGCGACGCGCTGCACCGCACCCGCCGCTCGTCACGTGGCGCCAAGGACATCCTCGCCGAGCTGGGCGGCGGCGACGTGGCGGTGGCCACCGGCGTGCTGCTCGGCGCCACCGCCCGCCGGGTGCCGGTGCTGCTCGACGGGCCGGTCGGGTTGGCCGCCGGCATGGTGAGCCGGGACCTGGCCGGGCAGGCCCGGCACTGGTGCCTGCTGGCCGACCACGGCGGGCACCCGGCCGTGCGGCTCGCCGCCGACGTGCTGGGCCTCACCCCGCTGCTCGACCTGCGGCTGGATCTCGGCGAGGGCGCGAACGCGCTGGTCGCGCTGCCGCTGTTGCGCTCGGTGCTGGCGCTGGCCGCCGCGCTGCCGGTGCACCCGTCGCTGGCTGGCGGTGACGACACCGACCCGGCCGGGGACGAGCCGGAGTCCACCGACCCGAGCTACGCCGACCCGGACCTCACCGAGCCGGACGTCACCGAGCCCGACTTCGCCGAGCCGGTGCCGGCCGGGCCGGGCCCGGCCAGCACCGGGACGGACGAGCAGCCAGCGTCGGGCCTGCGTGCCGGCTGAGCCGCGACTGCTCGCGGGAGCCCGGCTGGCAGTCACCACGTTCACCACGCTGCCGGTGCGGGCCGGGCGCATCGATCGCCCGGTCGCCGGCACCGCGATGACCCTCGCCCCGGTGGTCGGCGCGCTGCTCGGCGTCCTGCTGGCCGGTGTGCTGCTGCTGGCCGGCGCGCTCGCTCCCCCGCTGGTGGCGGCAGGTGTCACCGTCGGCGTCGCCGCGCTGCTCACCCGAGGGCTGCACCTGGACGGGCTGGCCGACACCGTGGACGCGCTCGGCTCGTACCGGCGCGGCGCGGCCGCCCTGGAGATCATGAAGAAGCCGGACGTCGGCCCGTTCGGGGTGGTCGCCCTGGTGGTCGTACTCCTGGTGCAGGCGGCGGCGCTCGCCGACCTGGCGGGCCGGTCCTGGCCGGCTGCGCTCGCGGCGGTGGTCGCGGCGACCGCGGCCGGGCGGTTCGGTGTCACGGTGGCCTGCCGGCGAGGGGTTCCGGCGGCCCGGCCCGACGGGCTGGGCGCGCTGGTCGCCGGCACTGTCGGCCCGGTGGCAGTGGCCGCCGGCGCGGTCGCCGTCGTGCTGCTGGCGGTGCCCGCGGTGCCGGGCCGTCCGTGGCAGGGGCCGCTGGCCGTCGTCGCCGCGATCGCCGTCGCGCTGGCGCTGCTCACCCACGTGGTACGCCGGCTCGGCGGCATCACCGGCGACGTCCTCGGCGCGACCGTCGAGGTGGTCACCACGCTGGTCTACCTGGGTCTGGTGCTGTCCGGCTGAACCGGGCACGGCGAGCCGGGTAGCGTTCGCCTCGACAACACCGGCACGGCCACCGGGGGATCCCACCATGCTCATCACTGACGACTTCCTGCCCGTACCGGTGCCGGAGTCGCTCAGCGCGACCTACCTGGTGCCGATGACGGGGCTGCCGAAGGTCAGTGCGAAGACCGCGGTGGCGGCCCTGACCGGCCGGCTCGCCGAGCCGGTGCACGGGCTGGCCCGGCAGATGCTCGACAGTCCGCTGATGAGCGTCGACACCCGGCCGATCAGCGAGTTCCCGGAGCTGCCGCCGGACCTGCTCACCGCGTTCGGCGCCACCGAGGAGCAGTTGGCCCGGCTGGCGGCGGCGACGCACCTGGTGGTCGTCCAGGCCGAGTACCGGCCCGGCTGGCCGCCGGCACACGAGTGGGCCGCCCGGGCGGTCGCGGCGGCCGTGGCCGAATCCGTCGACAGCGACGTGGTGGACGTCTTCGGTCTGCAATTCCTCGACCCGGCGACCGCGCTGCGGTCCCTCCCGGACGAGCAGGGCCGCATCCGGCTCGTCGACTGGGTGCTGGTGCCGTACTCCTCGGACACCGAGGGCCTGTGGTTCACCACGAAGGGGTTGCGCCGATTCGGCCTGCTGGAGTTGCAGACCCAGGGGGTGCCCGACCACCTCACCCGCGCCTGGGGTGCGGTGATGACCGGGGCGGCCCGCCGGCTGCTGCGGGACTGGACCGACGGGCTCACCGGCGAGGAGGTGCCGGCGTTCGTGCAGCTGCCGGTGCTGGCGACGGTCACCGGGCACGACATCGCCGTGGCGTACGGCAATCCGGAGCAGCACGGTGCCACCGCCCCGGTGCTGCTCCGCCTCGAACTGGACCCGGCGACCGACCCGGAGGCCGACTCGTTCCTCAGCCTGCGCCCGCCGGCCGGGCATCCCGGCCCGGACGGGCGGTACTACGCCGCCGCCTGCGCCACGCTGTTCTCCGGCATCCAGCCGGACGTGCGCTACGCACGCTCCGGTGACGCGATGAGCCGTGCGGTCGCCACCGCCCGGGCCGCGCTCGGTGACGCGCGGGCCCGGTTCGTCGCCGGTCGGTTCCCCACCGAGTCGCAGCTGGTGGTGAAGTACGGCCTGCCCGGGGACGACGGCCCGGAGTACGTCTGGGCGGGCGTCACCTCGTGGGAGGTCCCGGAGCGGATCGTGGGCGTGAGCGCCAGCGACGCCAACACCGACCAGAGCGTCCGCATCGGAGCCCCGGTGGTGGTGGAGACCTCCGACGTGGTCGACTGGGCCGTCCTGGACGCGACAGGCGTCATCGAAGGCGGCTGGACCCAGGCAGTCCTGGACTCCGGCGAACCCCCCAAACCCCAAACCCCCTAACCCCCGCCCCCTCCCACCCCCGCCGAATTGGCGTTGATCATGAGGTTGACGGGGCCGTTGATCTCCAAATGGCCCGTCAACCTCATGATCAACGCTGAAGGCGGGTGGGGCTACTTCACCGAGGGGGTTACGAAGGGGGGTTTGGTGAGGGTCAGGGGGGCTCGGCGGCCTCGGATGTCGATCTCGACTTCGGCACCGTCCGCGAGGTTGGCGTCGGTGTCGAGCAGGGCCAGGGCGATGCCCTGCTTCCTCGTCGGGCTGAAGGTGCCGCTGGTCACGGTGCCGACCTGGACGTCACCCACGTGCAGGGTCATGCCGGGGCGCGGGATGGCCCGGTCCACGGCCACCAGGCCGCGCAGCGTCCGCCGGGGGCCGGCGGCCCGCTCGGCGAGCAGCGCGTCGCGGCCCCAGAAGGCCGGCTTGTCCCAACCGACCGCCCAGCCGGAGCGGGCCTGCACCGGGCTGATGTCCAGGGAGAGGTCCTGCCCGTGCAGCGGGTAACCCATCTCGGTGCGCAGCGTGTCCCGGGCGGCCAGCCCGCAGGCGCGCAGCCCGAACGTCGCGCCGACGGCGAAGAGCGCGTCCCAGACCGCTACCGCGTGCTCTGCCGGCACCACCAGCTCGTAGCCCAACTCGCCCGTGTAGCCGGTACGGCAGACGGTCAGCTCCACCCCGGCCAGGCTCGCGGCGGAGAAGCTCATGTACCCGTGCTCGGTGGGCAGGTCCAGGGCGGCCAGCAACTCGGCCGAGCGGGGGCCCTGCACGGCCAGCACCGCGTACGCCTCGTGCTCGTCGGTGACTGTCACCTGCGCGGGCGCGGCGGCGCGCAACCGGCGTACCACCTCGGCGGTGTTCGCCGCGTTCGGGATGAGGAAGACGTGGTCGTCGGCGTAGAGGTAGGCGATGATGTCGTCCACCACGCCGCCGGTGGCGTCGTCGCAGCAGAGTGTGTACTGCGCCCGGCCCGGGCCGATCCGGCCCAGGTCGTTGCTGAGGCAGGAGTTGACGAAGTCGGCCGCGCCGGGGCCGCTCACCCGGGCCTTGCCCAGGTGCGACACGTCGAAGACCCCGACCGCCGTACGCACAGCGGTGTGCTCCTTGAGCACTCCCCCGCCGGCGTACTCCAGCGGCATCTCCCAGCCCCCGAAGGGGGCGAACTTGGCTCCGGCGGCGGTGTGCCGCTCGTGCAGCGGGGAACGGCGCAGCCGGGTCGCGGCGGCGTCGGAGGTCACGTCGGTCATGGGTGGCAACTTACCGGGGGCAACGCCGCTGGTTAGCATCGGCGGGAGCCCGCTGGCGCCGTCGGCGGGACAGCCATGACGTCCGGCAGGTAGGTTCCGCCGGAGACCTTCACCGCTGGTACGCGACGCCGCGACCGGCCCGGCCCGCCCGGAGTAGCTTCAGTGACTTCACCCCGCACCACCAACCTGAGCCTGGTCGACACCGACCCGGCCGAGCTCGCCGTCGACGCGATCGTGATCGGCGTGCACAGCCAGACCGGAGAGCAGGGCGCCACCAGCGGCCTCGCCGGCACCCTGCTGCTCGCCAGCGGCGCGGAGAGCATCGCGGCCGCGTTCGACGGCAAGCTGACCGAGACGCTCGCGCTGCTCGGCGCGACCGGCGGGCCGGGTGAGGTCATCAAGCTGGCCACCCTGGGCACCGTGACCGCCCCGCTGGTCACCGCGGTCGGGCTCGGCCCGGAGCCGTCGGGCGCCGCACCGGCCCCGGAGACGCTGCGCCGGGCCGCCGGTGCCGCGATCCGGGCCCTGGCCGGCGCGCGCACTGTCGCGCTCGCGCTGCCGCTGCCGGATGACGCGGACGCGTCGGCCGAGCTGCGGGCGGTCGCCGAGGGGGCGCTGCTGGGTGGGTACCGGTTCGCCGGGTACAAGACCCGGCCCCAGCCGACCCGGCGGGAGCCGGTGGCCGAGGTGCTCATCGCGGTGCCGGACGCCGGCGACGCGAACGCCCAGGCGGAGGTCGCCCGAGCGCAGGCGGTGGCGGGCGCGGTCCGGCTCAGCCGGGACTGGGTGAACACCGCGCCGAACCAGCTGCGTCCGCCGTCGTTCGCCGACGCGGTGGCGAGCGCGGCGCGCGAGGCGGGTCTCGACGTCGAGGTGCTGGACGAGGCGGCGCTGGCCGCCGGCGGGTACGGCGGCATCGTGGCGGTCGGGCAGGGCTCGGAGGCCCCGCCGCGGCTGGTGAAGCTGACCTACACCCCGCAGGGCGGCGGCAACGGCAAGCGGGTCGCGCTGGTCGGCAAGGGCATCACCTTCGACACCGGCGGCATCTCGATCAAGCCGGCGCAGGGCATGTGGGAGATGAAGTCCGACATGGCGGGCGCCGCCGCGGTGGGCGCGACCATGCTGGCGATCGCCGCGCTGAAGCCGTCGGTGGCGGTCAGCGCGTACCTGCCGATGGCCGAGAACATGCCCTCGGGCACCAGCTACCGCCCGGGTGACGTGATCACCATGTTCAACGGCAAGCGGGTCGAGGTGCTCAACACCGACGCCGAGGGCCGGATGATCCTGGGCGACGCCATCGCCCGCGCCTGCGCCGACGGCACCGACTACCTGTTCGAGACGTCCACCCTGACCGGCGGCCAGGTCATCGCGCTGGGCAAGCGGGTGGCCGGCGTGATGGGCACCCCGGAGCTGTGCGACCGGGTGAAGGTGGCCGGCGACGCCGTCGGCGAGCCGGCCTGGCCGATGCCGCTGCCCGACGACGTCCGTAAGGGCATGGAGTCGGACGTGGCGGACATCTCGCAGGTCAACGCCGGCATGGACCGGGCCGGTCACATGCTGCAGGGCGGCGTGTTCCTGCGTGAGTTCGTGGCCGACGACGTGGCCTGGGCGCACATCGACATCGCCGGGCCGGGCTACCACTCGGGCGAGCCGACCGGCTACTGGACCAAGGGCGGCACCGGCGTTCCGGTCCGCACCCTGGTGCAGCTCGTCGAGGACGTCGCCGCCAACGGCTGACGCGACGGACATCGAGGGGGCCTCCGGTCGACGCCGGGGGCCCTTCTCAGTACCGCTCGGGGCGGCGTTTGCGGCGCTCGTTGAAGTCGCGCATCCGCTGCGGGTAGCCCATCAGCCGGACGTCGTACACCGGGATGCCCATCCGGTACGCGAAGCGTCGCGCCCCGTCCGGCCCGTCGATCCGGCGGCGGGTCCACTCCCCGTCGTCGGCGATCAGGATGACGGTGGTCTCCGTCACCGTCGTCCGCGGCTCGATGAACGCCTCGACGCCGCGCCGACTCCGGATGAAGTTCTCCAGATGGTCCAGATCGCCACGATCGGCGGCACGGTCACGGCTCGGCACAGCCGCCTGTTTGCGGCGCCGGAACAACCCCAACGGATCTCTCCCCCACCGTGCGTCATCGACAACGGTGCCAAGGGTACGTGTCGATGACGTGTCGTTGGGCACCTCAGTACGCACCCTGTGCTCAGTGGTGACAAGATGACCGAGGTGGGGTGTGTCCGTGTTACACCCCTGTGACCCCCGATGCAGCGACGCGACCTGGGAGTTGGACGTGAGCGAGCCGAACGAAGCGACCTTCGACATCGTCATTCTCGGAGGTGGCAGCGGCGGCTACGCGACGGCCCTGCGCGCCGCCCAGCTTGACCTCTCCGTCGCCCTGATCGAGAAGGGCAAGCTCGGCGGGACCTGCCTGCACAACGGCTGCATCCCGACGAAGGCCCTGCTGCACGCGGCGGAGATCGCCGACCAGGCCCGCGAGTCGGAGCAGTTCGGCGTGAAGGCCGAGCTGATCGGCATCGACATGGCCGGCGTGAACTCGTACAAGGACGGCGTGATCTCCCGCCTCTACAAGGGCCTGCAGGGCCTGGTGGGCGGCTCGAAGAACATCACCTTCGTCGCCGGCGAGGGCAAGCTGGTCGGCAAGAACGTGGTCGAGGTGGACGGCAAGCGCTACACCGGCCGCAACATCGTCCTGGCCTCCGGCTCGTACGCCAAGAGCCTGCCCGGCCTGGAGGTCGACGGCGAGCGGATCATCACCAGCGACCACGCGCTCACGATGGACCGGGTGCCGTCGTCGGTGATCGTGCTCGGTGGCGGCGTGATCGGCGTCGAGTTCGCCAGCGTGTGGAAGTCCTTCGGTGTGGACGTGACGATCGTCGAGGCGCTGCCCCGGCTGGTCGCCGCCGAGGACGAGGAGTCGTCGAAGGCGCTGGAGCGGGCGTTCCGCAAGCGTAAGATCAACTTCAAGGTCGGCAAGCCGTTCGAGAAGGTCGAGAAGACCGACAACGGCGTCAAGCTGACCATCCAGGGCGGCGAGACCGTCGAGGCCGAGCTGCTGCTGGTCGCCGTCGGTCGCGGCCCGAACACCGCCAACCTCGGGTACGAGGAGCAGGGCGTCAAGATGGACCGCGGCTACGTGCTGACCGACGAGCGGCTGCGTACCAGCGTGCCGAACGTCTACGCGGTCGGCGACATCGTGCCCGGCCTCCAGCTCGCCCACCGCGGCTTCCAGCAGGGCATCTTCGTGGCCGAGGAGATCGCCGGGCAGACCCCGGCCGTGATCGACGAGGCCGGCATCCCGCGCGTCACCTACTGCGACCCGGAGCTGGCGTCGGTCGGCCTGACCGAGGCGAAGGCCAAGGAGCAGTACGGCGCCGACAAGGTCACCGCCCTCAACTTCAACCTGGGCGGCAACGGCAAGAGCCAGATCCTCAAGACCACCGGTTTCGTGAAGCTGGTCCGGGTCAACGACGGCCCGGTGGTCGGCGTCCACATGGTTGGCGCCCGGGTGGGTGAGCTGATCGGTGAGGCGCAGCTCATCTACAACTGGGAGGCGTACCCGGCGGAGGTCGCCCAGCTCGTGCACGCCCACCCGACCCAGAACGAGGCGTTGGGCGAGGCGCACCTGGCCCTCGCCGGCAAGCCGCTGCACTCGCACGCCTGATCATCCAAACCGCGGCGTCCGGCGACGGGCGAAGATCCCACCAGGGGAATGAAGGAGTCTCAGAAAATGCCGGTATCGGTCACCATGCCCCGGCTCGGCGAGAGCGTCACCGAGGGCACCGTCACTCGCTGGCTCAAGCAGGAGGGCGACACGGTCGAGGTTGACGAGCCCCTGCTCGAGGTCTCGACCGACAAGGTCGACACCGAGATCCCGTCGCCCGCTGCGGGCGTGCTGAGCCGGATCGTGGTCGGCGAGGACGAGACCGCCGAGGTCGGCAGCGAGCTGGCCGTCATCGCCGGTGAGGGCGAGTCGACCGGCGGTGGCGAGACCGCCGGGCAGGAGCAGGCCCCGGCCGAGGCGGTCGAGCCGGCCGCCGAGCCGACGGCCGCCGCCGAGGGCACCGCCGACGAGGTCGCCCAGGACGAGGCCCCGGCCGAGGAGCCGGCTCCGGCCGCCGCCTCGTCGGGCGAGGGCACCCCGGTGAAGATGCCGGCCCTGGGTGAGAGCGTCACCGAGGGTACTGTCACCCGCTGGCTCAAGCAGGTCGGCGAGACCATCGAGGTCGACGAGCCGCTGCTGGAGGTCTCCACCGACAAGGTGGACACCGAGATCCCGTCGCCGGTCGCCGGCACGGTGCTGGAGATCAAGGTCGCCGAGGACGAGACCGCAGCGGTCGGCGCCGACCTGGCGATCATCGGTGCCGCCGGCGGAGCCCCCGCCCAGGCCAAGCCGGAGCCGAAGCCCGAGCCGAAGGCGGAGGCCAAGCCGGCGCCGAAGGCCGAGCCGAAGCCGGAGCCGAAGGTCGAGGAGCCGACCCCCGGCATGTCGTACAACGAGCCCGCCGCGGAGACCGAGAGCTCGGCGCAGCCGGCCAAGACCGAGCAGGCCGCGCAGCCGGCCGCTGCCACCTCGACGCCGCCGCGTCCGTCCGCCCCGGCGCCGGGTGGCGGCGAGGAGGCCGCCGGGTACGTGACTCCGCTGGTGCGCAAGCTCGCCAGCGAGCACGGCGTCGACCTGGCCGCACTGAACGGCACCGGCGTGGGTGGCCGGATCCGCAAGCAGGACGTCCTCGACGCGGCCGAGAAGGCCAAGGCCGCCAAGGCCGCGCCGGCTCCGGCGGCACAGCCGGCCGCCGCGCCGTCGGCGCCCGCACCGAAGCCGGCCGCCAAGCCGCAGCCCAGCGCGAAGCGGGGCACCACGGAGAAGCTCCCGCGGATCCGGGCGACCATCGCCAAGCGCATGCAGCAGTCGCTGCACGAGACGGCGCAGCTCACCACTGTCGTCGAGGTCGACGTCACCAAGGTCGCCAAGCTGCGGGCCCAGGCCAAGGACTCGTTCCTGGCCAAGCACGGCGTGAAGCTGTCCTTCCTGCCGTTCTTCGCCCTCGCCGCCATCGAGGCGCTGCAGACCCACCCGATCATCCAGGCCAGCATGGACCTGGACGGTGGCACGATCACCTACCCGGCCGCGGAGCACCTCGGCATCGCCGTGGACACCGAGCGCGGGCTGCTCGTGCCGGTCATCCACAACGCCGGTGACCTCAACATGGGCGGCATCGCCAAGCGGATCGCCGACCTGGCCGAGCGCACCCGGAACAACAAGATCACCCCAGACGAGATGGCCGGGGCGACCTTCACGCTGACCAACACGGGCAGCCGGGGCGCGCTCTTCGACACGCCGATCGTGCCGTCGCCGCAGTCGGCGATGCTCGGCACGGGCGCCGTGGTGAAGCGTCCGGTCGTGGTCAACGACCCGGAGCTGGGCGAGGTCATCGCGGTCCGGTCGATGGTCTACCTGGCCATGTCGTACGACCACCGCCTGATCGACGGCGCCGACGCGGCCCGCTTCCTGACCGCGGTCAAGGAGCGGCTGGAGGGCGGCAACTTCGAGTCGGAGCTGGGCCTGGCCTGATCCGCCTGAACGCCGAAAGGGCGCCCCGGTCGTCGACCGGGGCGCCCTTTGCGTTGGGCTGCTCAGCCCTTGAGCAGGGCGGTCGAGACCTGCCAGAGTCGCTCGGCGGCCTCCGGGTCCAGCGCGTACTCGGCGACGCCCGTTCGCCCACCGGGCTGGGCGGGGGCAGCCTGCTGACAGTCCTCGAAGTAGCGCCCACCCACCTCGTCGAGCAGCGGTGACGCGGCGACCAGCACCGAGGTGGCGGCACCCTGTTCGACGGTTTTCCAGGCCGCCGCGTTGCCCGCCCGCATCCGGTCCAGTTCCTCCTTGCTGACGTAGCGCTGCAGGTTGGTCTGGATCGCGCCGGGCATCAGCGAGTTGGTGTAGATGCCGTCGTCGGACCAGCGCCGGGTCGCCTCCACGGCGAAGAGCACGTTGGCCGTCTTGGACTGCCCGTACGCCTGCCACGGCTCGTACTCCCGGTTGTCGTACTGGATGTCGTCGAAGACCACCGGTGAGCGCAGGTGGGCGGCGGAGCTGACCGAGACGATCCTGGCCCCGTCGGCGGCCGCGAGGGTCCGGTGCAGCCCGGTGGCGAGCGCGAAGTGCCCCAGGTGGTTGGTGGCGAACTGCATCTCCCAGCCCTGCGGGGTCCGGGACAGGGGTGCGGCCATGATGCCGGCGTTGTTGACCAGGATGTGCAGCGGGCCGTCCCAGTTGGCCACGAAATCGGCGATCGAATCCTGGTCGGCGAGGTCGAGGGGGGCGACCAGGACCCGGTCGTTGCCGGTGGTGCCGGTGATGTCGTCGGCGGCCTTCTGCCCGGCGTCGGGGTTGCGGACCGCGAGGGTGACCTCGGCGCCGGCGCTGGCCAGGGCGCGGGCGGTCTCCACGCCGATGCCGGAGGACCCGCCGGTGACGACCGCCCGCCGCCCGACGAGGTCCACGCCCTTGATCACGTCCATCGCCGTGGAGTGATGAGCGAACGGAGTGCTGATCGGATTGTTCGTCGTCATTGTCCATCCTTGTCCGGGTGGGGCGGACCGGCCGGCCCGCTGCGGGAGGCCGCGGTCCCGGTGTTTCCCCGACCCGGGCCGGAGGTAACGCGGGACCCGTCGCCATCGCCGTTCGACCCTCCGACCAGCCCGAACGCTGCCAGAGTTGGGACGTGGGCGGCTACCGGCGGGGTGGACAGCTGGGACCGGCCGTGCCGATCGCTCCCGGGGCCCGGGTGGACAAGTTCGAGGTCTTCTTCGATCTGGTCTTCGTCTTCTCGTTCTTCATCATCACCCGGGCGACCGCGGCGAACATCTCCGGACGGCAACTGCTGCACGCCGCCCTGGTGCTCGCCGTGCTCTGGTGGATCTGGGTGGTGCACAGCCTGGTCGCCACCCGGGTCCGGCTCGGCGAGGGCTACGTCCCGGTGCTCATGGTGATCGCGATGGTCGCCCTGTTCGCGTTCGCCCTGGCGCTTCCGCAGGCGTTCAGCGACCCGAAGGGAAGCGCCGCCGGCCCGATGCTGGTGGCCATCAGCTACGTCGTGGTCCGGGCCGTGCACATGATCCTCTATCAGCATGTGGTGCGGGACAGCCCACAGGAGCGGCGGCAACTGCGGCGGTTCGCACCGGAGCTGACGGTGAGCATCGTGCTGTTGCTGGCTGCCGCCCTCATCCCACCGCAGATCACCGACCCCGACCAGGCCGCCATGGTCCGCGACGGGCTGTGGATCACCGTGGTGGTGGTGCAGTACGCGACCGGCTTCATCGTCGGGACCTGGGGCTGGGGGGTGACCAGCGCCGAGCACTGGACGGAACGCTACGACCTCATCCTGATCATCGCGCTGGGCGAGTCGATCATCTCTACGGGGGTGGGCGGCAACCTGCTCGGCAAGCCGGTCACCTGGCCGGCGGTGGCCGCCGCCGCGCTCGGCATCGTGGTCACCGCCGGCCTCTGGTGGGCGCACTTCGACTTCATCGGGCCGGCCGCCCGGATCGCCCTGCACGCGGCGGAGGGTGCCCCCCGGGTGGCGATGGCCCGCGACGCGTACGCGTACCTCTACCTGCCGATGATCGCCGGGGTGATCCTCTTCTCGATCGGCAACGAGGAGATCCTCCACAAGATCACCGACCCGGCCGGCGGGATCGCGGAGAAGGTCGAGGGGCCGGCGGTGCCGATGCTGTTCGGCGGGCTGATCTGCTACTTCGCCGTCAACCTGCTCTTTCAGTTGCGCACCCTGCACACCGTCACGTGGACCCGCATCGGCGTCATCCTCGTGCTCAGCGCGGCCCTCCCGGTCGGCCAGCACCTGCCAGCGCTGGGCGCGCTCACCCTCGCGACAGTGATCTGCGTGGCGCTGGTGGCCGTGGAGGTGATGGTCATGTCCCAATCCCGGCACGCGTTGCGGGCCGCCGTCTTCGAGGAACGGACCAGTCACGAGGCCCACGAGGCCGGCTGGCGGGCGCGCTGGCACGACGTCCGGGAGACCGACGAGCCGACCACTCCGTGACCACTGCCGCTCCCCGGCGCGGGCCGCCGCCGGCCGGTCCGATCGGGATAGACTCCGGCGCAGCGTCGCGGTGCACCCGGCACGAAGGCCGCCGTGGGCATGGAGGCGCGGGGACAGCATGGGACTCACGTGCACCCAAACGGTTCACCGGCCGACCGGCTCGCCGCCGTCGGCAATCAAATGATCGAGATCCACCTCTGGCTCAGCGCGGAACTGGCCCGGCTCAGGGCCGACCTCGGCACCCCGTCACGGCACCTGCGGGCGCACTGCCTGACCTTCTGCGCCGCGCTCGGGCGACACCACACCGGCGAGGACGCGGGCGCGTTCCGGCTGCTGGCCGAGCAGGTCCCCGAACTGCGCCCGGTCATCGACAACCTGATCACCGACCACGAGGTGGTGGCCGGGATCCTGGAGCGGGTCGAGGCGTTACTGGCCGGCGGCGACGCGGTGCCTGTCGAGCAGGTGCGCGGTGAGCTGGACGGGTTGGCCGCCCTGCTCGAATCGCACTTCCGCTACGAGGAGAAGCGGCTGGTCACCGCCCTGAACGCGCTCACCGGTCGAGCCGGGACAGCCGAGGAACTCCTCGGCCTGACCGCGCCGCCCAGCTGAGCCGTGATCGACTCCGGAGCGCCGATGTGGCGGTGTCACCGACCCCGGGACGCCGCCACACCGGCGCGACTGCCGGGCCCTGCCACCGTCACGTCGGCGGCGGGCCGGGCAGCCGCTCGTAGTAGCGGATCTTCTCCCGAAGATGCTCGTACTGGCGCTGGAGCAGGCCCATCTGCTCCTCGACCCGCACCGCGTGGGTTCGCAGCAGTGCACAGCGCTCGTCGACGGTGTGGTCACCGTCGCGGGCCAGTTGCGCGTATCGGCGCATCTGCGCGATCGGCATCCCGGTGTCGCGCAGGCACCGGAACAGCTCCAACCAGCCGAGATCGTCGTCGGTGAAGACCCGCTGCCCGCCCGCCGTCCGCTCCACGTCGGCGAGCAGGCCGATCTTCTCGTAGTACCGCAGGGTGTCCAGGCTGAAGCCGCTGCGGCGGGCGGCCTCCGAGGGGGCGTAACCGCTCATGTCGCGAGATGCTAGTGCTTGACCTGGAGCGCGCTCCAGGTTGGAGGCTGGTGCCATGACGACGACACGGACGCTGGGACGCAGCGGCATCACGGTGAGCGCTATCGGAATGGGATGCTGGGCCATCGGCGGCCCGCTCTGGGGTGACGACGGGCAGCCGTTCGGCTGGGGTGAAGTGGACGACGCCGAGTCGATCCGCACCATCCACCGGGCGCTCGAACTCGGGGTGACCCTGTTCGACACCGCCAGCAACTACGGCGCCGGACACAGCGAACGGATCCTCGGTCAAGCGGTGGCCGGGCGACGGGACAGCGTGGTGATCGCCACCAAGTTCGGCAACGTCAGCGAGGAGAGCACCCGGCGGGCGCTCGGCACCGACGCCAGCCCGGCCTTCGCGGTGCGCAGCCTGGACGACTCGCTGCGCCGGCTCGGCACCGACTACGTGGACCTCTACCAACTGCACCTCAACGACCTGCCGGTGCCCGCCGCGCTCGATCTGGTCGACACCCTGGAGGGCCTGGTCGACCAGGGCAAGATCCGGGCGTACGGCTGGAGCACCGACGACCCCGCCTCGGCGGAGGCGTTCGCGGCTGCCGGCCCGCACTGCGCCGCGATCCAGCACGACGAGTCGGTGCTGCGCGACAACGCGGCGGTGCTGGCGGTCTGCGACACACACGACCTGGCCAGCCTCAACCGTGGGCCGTTGGCGATGGGGCTGCTCACCGGATCGACCCGGGCGGTCGGGACGGACGACGTGCGCGGACGGGCACCGGAATGGCTGGAGTGGTTCACCGACGGCCGGCCGACGCCGCGCTGGGCGGCCCGGGTCGACGAGGTCCGCGCGGCGCTCACCGCCGACGGGCGCACCCTCGCGCAGGGCGCGCTCGGTTGGCTGCTGGCGCGCAGCCCCCGTACCGTGCCGATCCCCGGCCTACGCACGGTGGCCCAGGCCGACGAGAACCTGGCCACCCTGGAACTGGGCCCGCTGAGCTCCGAGTCGTACGCCGAGGTGGAGCGACTGCTCGCCGACCTGCGCCCGGCCCCCGCGGCCTGACCACCGGGCCGGTCCACGCCCCGGGTGCCGTCACCGGAAGTCGTCCGCGTGCTCGGCGGCCCACTGCCGGAACGTGCGCCCGGGGCGGCCGGTCACCTGCTCGACGTCCGGGGCGACCCAGGCGTTGCCGTCAACGTACCGGCCCATCTCCAGGAACCACTCGATGACCTCCGCGGGATAGGTGTCCTTCCAGTAGTCCCGGGCCTGCTCCGGGGTCAGCTCGTCGAACCGCACCGGACGGCCGATCGCCTCGCCGATCATCTGGACCGCGTCCCGGCGGCGGACCGGCTCCGGCCCGGTCGGCTGGTACACCCGGCCGGCGTGGCCGTCCTCGGTGAGCGCGGCCATGATGACCGCGGCGATGTCCGCCTCGTGGACCAGGGCGCTGTTCCAGTCACCGAAGGGCGCCCGAACCACCCCCTCGGCCCGGATGGTGTGCGCCCACTCCCTGGTGTTCGCCATGAACTCGCCGGGAAACACGTGTGTCCACTCCAGACCCGAGGTCTCGACCGCCCGGTGCAGCGGCCGGTGCGGTGCCTCCAGCGGGTCGTCGTCGGCCCGGCTCGGATCGTTGTGCCCGAGGTGGGTGACCCGACGGACGCCAGCCTTCCGGGCCAGCTCCAGGATCTCCGCGCCGGTGGTCAGCGGCCCGTACCCATCCATCGCGACCAGGTGCATACGCGTCACGCCGCGCAGCGCCGGTGCCAGCGTGTCGGGCCTGGCGAAGTCGCCGGCCACCACCTCCACCCCGCTGGGCAGCGCGGCGGCCGCCGGTGACGCCGGGTCGCGGGTCAGTGCGCGTACGTCGTGGCCGGCGGCCACCAGTTGCCGGACCAGGCTGCCTCCGACGGTCCCGGTCGCTCCGCTCACCAGGATCGGCATGGTTCCTCCTCAGGGATCGCCCGACGGTGGGCACGGTGAGCCGACCCCGCCTTTCGGGGGTGCTACCGGATGGCTCATGGTCAGCCATATCGATGCGGGAAGCAATCGCGAACACCACGTTCACGTTTGCTCTGACCTGCGGAAACGCGGCAATCACCGAATACGCGCGGTAGCCTTTTTCGGCCGCTGGGAGGCCCGTTGACCTGCGTACTCCGCGCCGTATGGCGGGTCCCGCAAATTTCCTCGCCGGTCCGTCCCACAGCCGGTGACGTCGGCCGCCCCGCGCATCCGTCGGCGGCGTTCTGGACGAAGATGGGGGTATGCGGATCCTTCTGGCCGGCGCGTCCGGCTTCCTCGGCACCCGGCTGGCCGACCGGCTCACCGCCGACGGGCACCAGATCACCCGGCTGGTCCGTCGGTCGCCGCGCGACTCGCAGCAGCGTCAGTGGGACCCCGCCGCCGGGCAGCTCGACCCGGCAGTCGTCGCCGAGGCCGACGCGGTCGTCAACCTGGCCGGGGCGGGCGTCGGCGACAAGCGCTGGAACGACGACTACCGCCGGTTGATCCGCACCAGCCGGGTGGACAGCACCACCACGCTGGCGACCACCATCGCCGGGCTGCCCACCGCGGACCGGCCCCGGGTGCTGCTCAACTCATCGGCCGTGGGCTGGTACGGCAACACCGGCGACCGGGCGGTCGAGGAGGACGCGCCGGCCGGCGAGGGCTTCCTGGCCGACGTCTGCCGGGTGTGGGAGGCCGCGACCCGGCCGGCCGAGGACGCCGGGGTACGCGTGGTGCGGCTGCGGACCGGCCTGCCACTGGACCGCGAGGGCGGGCTGCTCAAGCCGCAACTGCTGCCGTTCAAGCTGGGTATCGCCGGCCGGCTGGGCAGCGGTCGGCAGTGGCTGCCGTGGATCTCGATGGCCGACTGGCTGGACGCGACCCGCTTCCTGCTCGACCACGACGACATCGCCGGCCCGGTGAACGTGGTGGGGCCGAACCCGGTGACGAACGCCGAGTTCACCCGTGAACTGGCCCGGCAGCTGCACCGCCCGGCGATCATCCCGATCCCCGCGCTGGCGCTCAAGGTGGTCCTCGGCGGTTTCGCCCACGAGGCCCTCACCAGCACCCGCGTCCTGCCCGGCGTCCTAGCCCGAGCCGCCTACCCCTACCAGCACCCCACGCTCCCCCAAGCCCTAAAAGCAGCCCTAAACCCCACCCCCTAACCCCCACCCACCCACCCACCCACCACCATTGGCGTTGATCAAGAGGTT
>NZ_JNZS01000042.1 GCF_000718515.1 Micromonospora parva
CCCGCGCCCCGCGCCCGCGCCCCGCGCCCGCGCCCGCGCCCCGCGCCCGCGCCCGCGCCCCGCGCCCGCGCCCGCGCCCCGCGCCCGCGCCCGCATCTCGGATCCCGACGACGAATGCCGCCGCGGGAGACACCGGGAGCCGGGGTTCGGGACGCCCACGACAGCCAAGATCGTGCTCGAACCAGGATGTAGTGGTGTGCGGTGGCGGGGAGGCCCCTACATCATGGATCGAGCGCGATCTTGGCAGTCGACGGGGCGGTCGGCGGGACCGTGGTGCCCGTGCGGGCGGATACCGCACCTGCCGCAATGTCGTGCGGACCTTGTGTGGTGAGCCCGCGGGAGCGGTCCGCCTACTTCAGCGGGTCGTGGCCCCAGTTCATGAGAGACCAGCGCCACCTGGTGTCGCGGACGTCGCCGGAGGGGCGCTGCGCCATGTGTCGACGTACGTAACCGACCACCTTGCGCATGTGCTTGTAGTCGCCGTCGGACAGGTCGCCACGTTTGCGACGGAGCAGGTTGATGATCTTTCGGCCGGACTCGTGCCCGACGGACTCGCCTCCACCGGCGTGACCGCCCTTGTGCCAGCCAACCTGCTTCGACTCGTCCGTCTCCAGCCACGTGGACAGCTCGCCGGGCTTCATGTTCACCGCTTCGGTGAACTCCCGGTAGGTGTCCCGGCCGTCGTCACTTCTGCTCATGGCGCAGCGCCTCCGGTCGGTGGGCCACGTCGCGGCCCGTGCCGTCACTGCGGACCCGGTACTGCGGGTCGTCGGGGGCCGCGTTCACCGCCCGCCCGCGAATCCGCGTCCGCTCGGTGATCGTGCCCCGCACCACGCCGTACGCGCGGCTGCCATGGGCCGACCAGGAGACACGGTCGCCCTGGTGGAATCTCTGTTCGGCCATGGCCCTCGGCTACCCGACCCGGTCGGGGCGAAACGACTACGGGGTGATCTCGGCGACCGGCAGCTTGATGTCGAACGGCTCGGCCAGCTCGATCACGTCGGCGCCGTCGGCGACCAGCTCGTACTGCCGCTCACCGCCCGGCCCCACCCGGTCGCCGATCCGGTACGCGTAGACGTGCACCGGGTCCTGCTCGATCCGCCAGTAGAACGGGATGCCGGCGGCGGCATACTCCCCGGGCTTCGCGAACCTGTCGATCCGTCGCGTGCCGGGCGACACGATCTCCACGGCGAGCACGACGTCCGCCGGCCGCAGTGTGGACCGGTTGGACGGGATCTCGGCACGGCAGAGCAGCACGTCCGGCTGCCGGCTCGTGTTGCGGCTGAACGCGACACCGACTGCTTGGGCAGCACGAAGGTTCGCCGGGGCGTGCGAGCGCAGCCACAGCCACAGCAGGCTGCAGATGTCCTGATGGCCCAGGGTGGGGGAGGGTGTCACCTGGATAACTCCGTCGACGAGTTCGACGCGGGGGGCGTCGTCCGGCAGGGCGAGCAGGTCCTCCAGCGTGTAGTCGGCACGCTGCTGCCGCATCGGATCCGGACACCAGGGGCCAGGTGGTGTCGGGATGGGCTCGGCGCTCATGGAGTCGAGCCTACCGGCGATCGATGGATCGCAGGTCGGACCGCGGGTGCGACCCGCTCACCCGGCCGGCTTCTCGGTGACGAAGATGGCGGTGCCGGGGAAGAGCCGTCCGCGCAGCGGGCTCCACTGCCCCCAGATCTCCTCGTGTCCCTCGGGCCACTCCGGCTCCACCAGGTCGAGCAACCGGAACCCGGCGCCCACCAGTTCCCGGATCCGGTCGCCGAGGGTGCGGTGCTGCTCGACGTAGGTGGCCACCCCGTTCTCGTCCTGCTCCACGTAGGGGGAGCGGTCGAAGTACGAGTGCACCGCCGTCAGCCCGCCCTCGCCGGGGTCGTCGAGGAAGATCCACCGCATCGGGTGGGTCACCGAGAACACCCACCGGCCGCCCGGGCGCAGCACCCGGTGCACCTCGGCGAGCAGTGCCGCCGAGTCGTCCACGAACGGGATCGCGCCGAACGCGGTGCAGGCGACGTCGAACGACTGGTCGGCGAACGGCAGGGCGAGCGCGTCGGCCTGCACCAGCGGTACGCGTACCCCGGTGCGGTCGGCGGCCGTGGCGGCGTGCCGCAACATGCCGGCGGACAGGTCGAAGGCGACCGGCCGGGCGCCCTGGGTGGCGAGCCAGCGGGCGGCGGCCGCGGCGCCGGCGCCCACCTCCAGCACCCGTCGCCCCGACACGTCGCCGAGCAGCCGCGCGTCGGCCTCGCGCAGGCCCTCGGGACACCAGACGAAGTCCACGTCGCCGAGGAACGCGCCGTGTTCGGCCTGGTAGTCGTCGGCGTCGGTGTCCCACCAGCCGCGGTTGGCGCGCCGCGCCTCGGCGTCACCCACCCGGCGCCGGGTAACCCGGCTGTCGTCATCCACGCGCCCACGCTAGGCCCCACCCGCTCGATTGGGTACGACGGCGCGTCGGAGATCTCGGTGACCGGTTCGCCGTCGGCGGCGGTGGCGCGCGCCGACCCGGCGACCCGAGTCGATCAGGCGCGGCGGCGACGAGGCGTACGGGGCTGCTGTGACGCAGGAGACAGCAGGGGTGTTTTCCGGGCGATTGTTCGGCTTTCGCAGGTCATCGTGTGGAGAGAACCCGGGAGGGCTTGCACGCTGTGGTAATGCGCACGGTAGGCTAGACGATGCGCTCGCGGATCGCGTTGCCTCGGCAGGGAGCAGGTGCGCGGTCGACGGAGCCACATCATGATCTCACTAGGCGATCGTTCGGTGTGCCCGGCGACGGATCCGCTGGCGCGAACAGGTCACTGCGACACACCAGCCTGCTGTGACAACCCACCGACCGGAGCAACCGCCCACATGACGAGCAGCATCGAGGCCCCCTCGAGCGCCACCCGGGTCACCCACGACGATCTCGGTTCCGAGGAGGCTTTCCTCGCCGCGATCGACGAGACCATCAAGTACTTCAACGACGGCGACATTGTCGAAGGCACCGTCGTCAAGGTCGATCGGGACGAGGTCCTGCTCGACATCGGCTACAAGACCGAGGGTGTCATCCCCTCTCGGGAGTTGTCGATCAAGCACGACGTGGACCCGGCCGAGGTTGTGACGGTTGGCGACCACATCGAGGCCCTGGTCCTCCAGAAGGAGGACAAGGAGGGTCGTCTGATCCTCTCCAAGAAGCGGGCGCAGTACGAGCGGGCCTGGGGCACGATCGAGAAGATCAAGGACGAGGACGGCGTCGTCCGCGGTTCGGTCATCGAGGTGGTCAAGGGCGGCCTCATCCTCGACATCGGGCTGCGCGGCTTCCTGCCCGCGTCCCTGGTCGAGATGCGTCGCGTGCGCGACCTGCAGCCGTACGTCGGGCGGGAGCTCGAGGCCAAGATCATCGAGCTGGACAAGAACCGCAACAACGTGGTCCTGTCCCGCCGGGCCTGGCTGGAGCAGACGCAGTCCGAGGTGCGCACCGAGTTCCTCAACAAGCTGCAGAAGGGCCAGGTCCGCAAGGGCGTCGTGTCCTCGATCGTCAACTTCGGCGCCTTCGTGGACCTGGGCGGCGTCGACGGTCTGGTGCACGTCTCCGAGCTGTCCTGGAAGCACATCGACCACCCGTCCGAGGTCGTCGAGGTGGGCCAGGAGGTCGAGGTCGAGGTCCTGGACGTCGACCTGGACCGCGAGCGGGTCTCGCTGTCGCTGAAGGCGACCCAGGAGGACCCGTGGCGGCAGTTCGCCCGCACCCACGCGATCCAGCAGATCGTGCCGGGTAAGGTCACCAAGCTGGTTCCGTTCGGTGCGTTCGTCCGCGTGGACGACGGCATCGAGGGTCTGGTCCACATCTCCGAGCTGGCCGAGCGCCACGTGGAGATCCCGGAGCAGGTCGTCCAGGTCGGCTCCGAGGTCATGGTCAAGGTCATCGACATCGACCTGGAGCGTCGCCGGATCTCGCTGTCGCTCAAGCAGGCCAACGAGGGCTTCGTCGAGGGCGAGGAGCACTTCGACCCGACCCTCTACGGCATGGCCGCGACGTACGACACCGAGGGCAACTACATCTACCCGGAGGGCTTCGACCCGGAGACGGGCGAGTGGCTCGAGGGGTACGACAAGCAGCGCGAGACCTGGGAGAACCAGTACGCCGAGGCTCGTCTGCGCTGGGAGGCCCACACCAAGCAGGTGCAGACCTCTCGGGCCGCCGACGCCGAGGCCGCTGCCAACCCGACTCCGGTCGTCCCGGCCGCTGCCGGTGGCGGCGGTGGCACCACCTCCTCGTCCAGCCCGGCCCCGAGCCGGCAGGCCGAGGAGCCGGCCGGCACGCTGGCCACCGACGAGGCGCTCGCCGCACTGCGGGAGAAGCTCGCCGGCGGTAAGTGACCCGCTGAACGACGACGGGCCCCGTTCCCGCGATCTCCGGATCGCTGGGGGCGGGGCCCTCGCCGTACCTGCCGCACACGAGCTGCGCCGGTCGGAGCGGTCGGCGGGTCGCCGGGTGGCGGGCGGGTTTGGCGGCGGGCTTGTGGATCCGGTTGACTGTTCGGGTGCTGAGGGTGGGGTTGACCGGCGGGATCGGGTCCGGCAAGAGCGCGGTGGCCGCGCGGCTCGTCGAGCGGGGCGCGGTGCTGATTGACGCCGACCGGGTGGCCCGGGAGGTGGTGGCGCCGGGTACGGACGGGCTGGCCGAGATCGTCGCCGCCTTCTCCGACGCGGTGCTGGACACCGACGGCGCGCTGGACCGGGCCGCCCTGGGAGCGGTGGTGTTCGCCGACGAGGCCGCCCGGCGTCGGCTGGAGGCGATCACCCACCCCCGGGTCCGGGCCCGCACCGCGGAGCTGACCGCCGCGGCGGCACCCGACGCGATCGTCGTCAACGACGTGCCGCTGCTGGTCGAGGTGGGTCTCGCGCCGACGTACCACCTGGTGGTCGTGGTGCAGACGGCCGTGCCGACCCGACTGGAGCGGCTGGCGCGCGACCGGGGGATGAGTCGTGCGGAGGCCGAGCGGCGGATCGCCGCCCAGGCCGACGACGCCCGCCGCCGGGCGGTGGCCGACGTGGTGCTGACCAATGACGGCAGTCTGGCGGCGCTGCACGACGCCGTCGACGTGCTCTGGCGGCAACGGCTGGTGCCCTACGAGGACAACCTGCGCCAGCGGCGGGTGGTCCCGCCGGACCCGGCGGCGTCGGTCGGAGCCGACGCGAGCTGGTCGGAGCAGTACGAGCGGCTGGCCGCCCGGATCCAGCACGCGCTCGGCTCGGCCGCCCTGCGCATCGACCACATCGGCGCGACGGCGGTGCCCGGCCTCGCCGCGCAGAACGTCATCGACGTGCAGGTGGCGGTCGCGAGTCTCGCCGACGCCGACGGGCCGTTGGCCGACCGGCTGGCGAGCGCCGGGTTCCCGCGGGTGCCGGGGCAGTGGTGGGACGACCCGCGCCCGGCCGGCAGGGGGCGTTGGGAGAAGCGGCTGCACGGCAGTGCGGACCCGGCCCGCCCTGTTCGTCTGCACGTGCGGGTGGCGGATTCACCGGGCTGGCGGTACGCGTTGCTGATGCGCGACCACCTGCGTGCCGACCCGGATCAGCGGGCCGCGTACCTGCTGCTCAAGCGGGACCTGGTCGCGTCGGCGCCGGAGGCCGGCGATTCCGGCACGGCCCGGAACCCGTGGTTCGACGAGGAGTACCTGCGGGCCGAGCAGTGGGCCACGCAAACCGGCTGGCGGGCCTGAGGGCGCCGGTCAGCGGGTGCCGGGCCGAGGGGCCGAGGACCGGGGAGCTGCCGGTCGGGGGTTGGCAGGCCGGGGGTTGGCGGCCAGCCGGGGCACGACGGCGGGTTGGAGGTCCAGGTGTGCCCACGCGCCGACGTCGGTCCGCAACTCGAGTCGGCGCAGCGACCCGTCCCCGCGGTCGATCCAGTAGCGCAGCCGCGCGCCGGCCGGACCCGCCTCGATGACGTCCACGGTCCGTCCGGCGGTGACATCGTCGCGTATGCGTACGGCCGCGCCCCGGTGCCCGACCGACCCGGCGGTCACCGCGGCGTCGACAAGCACGCTCAGGTCGTCCCCGCCGGGTCGGGTGACCCGCCAGGCCCCGGCCGGGGGCGGCAGCGGCGGCCGGGCCGGCGCCTCCGCGGTGCCGCCGCCGGCGGCGACCGCCGGCAGGTCGGCCCGGGCCAGACCGGCGACGTCGCGTCGCAGCAGGGTCCGGCGATCCGGTACGCCAAGGTCGGCGACGGCGAGGTACGCGGTCCGCGCGGTCCAGCTCACCCAACCGGCGCCCCGCAGGTTCGTGTCAGTGCCGACCGGCGCGGTCAGCGTGAGCGTGGCACCGCCCTGGGCGCGGAGCCGGGCGGGCAGCCGGTCGAGCCGACGCTGTTCGGCGTCGGTCAGCACGCGGGGCAGACCGGGTCGGCCGCCGAGGGCGTCCACCGGTCGTAGTGTCGGCCGGTCCTCCCGGTTGAACACCACAGTGACCGGGCCGGTGCCGGGCAGGCGGGTCACCAGCTTGTGCAGCCGGGCGTCCTGGTCGAGCCAGTACCGGGTCTGTCCGTCCGGGGTCGGTGTCGCGGCGCGGGGGGTGCCGGGCGCCGTGCTGGCGGCCGGCGCGCCGGTGGCCAGTGGCGCCTGTATGACGTCCAGGGGGCCGGCCGGCGCGGTGTCCCGGGCGATCCAGCGCGCCTCGCTGGACGGTGCCGTCCGGGTCGGGTCGGGGCGATCGGCGGCGAGATCGAGGAGCAGGTCGAGCACCGGTGCCAGGTGCGCCCCGGGGGTCAGTCGGTGCAGCCGCCACCGATCCGCCGGTGGCATCAGTGGTGGTGCGGCGGGAGTGGGCACCGCCGCCGGGTCGGGCCTGATCACCAGCACCGGCCCGCTCTTCTGCAGCAGCCCGCGTTCGGCGCCGGCACCCGGGCCGCCCACGTCGAGGTAGAGCAGCGACCGGGACCAGTCCACCCAGCCCACCAGTTCGACGCGGGCGGCGTCGGTGCCGGCCGTCACGCGTACGCCGGCGCGCAGGTCCCGCAGGTTGGTGACCCGTACGGCGGCCAGTCGATCGCTCTCCGACACGGTCAGCGGCCGGGCTGGCTCGGGCGGGTCGGGTGCCCAGCTCAACAACCCGAGCACCAGGGCGGTCGCGGACGTCACCGCCGTCAGGCCGAGCAACAGCAGCACGGTACGCCGACGACGTCCGGCCGTGGCCGGGCCGGTGGTGTCGGTGGTGTCGGTGGTGTCCGTGAGGTCGGGGCCGGTGGTCTCGTGGTCCTCCGCGCGGGTCCGTGCGGCGGCGGCCCGGCCGCTGGCGCTCGGGCGGCGGGCGGTGGCCCGGCGGGCGCCGCCGGTGGTGCGGGCTGTCGTGGACGCGCCGCTGGCTGAGCCGCCGTCGCCGCTGCCCGGGGCGTTGCCGGTGCTCGGGTCGCCCGGCCGCGACGGGGTCGCGTGGGCGGTGTCGGGCGCCGGGGTCGGGGAGGTGTCCACGGAGATGAAACGGCCGGGGTGGCACCGAGGTGACGAGCAGGGGCGCTCGCGGCGGCCGGTCTGCGCCTCGAGCGCGACCACACGGGTGCGCACGCCGGACGAGCCGGGTGCTGCGACCGCAGTGCCGGGGGCGACCGGCCGTGATGTTGGCCTGGCCACCGGCCCGGTCGGCCGCCGCGAGCGGCCTACAGGAAGAGGGTAGTCCCGGTGACATGGGCCACACAATGGGAATATTGAAGCCGATCACGTACCTGGCGTGACGGCCGAACATGTCGGACCTGCGGCGTACCGTTGACGGCATGGCGCTCGACATTCCCCGGCTCGACAGCCGCTTCCAGGTCGTCAGTGAGTTCCAGCCGGCCGGCGACCAACCGACCGCGATCGACGATCTTGAGCGTCGGGTTCGGCGCGGCGACCGCAACACCGTGCTGCTCGGCGCGACGGGCACCGGCAAGAGTGCCACCACGGCGTGGCTGATCGAGCGGCTGCAACGCCCCACCCTGGTGCTCGCCCCGAACAAGACGCTCTGTGCGCAGTTGGCCAAGGAGTTCAGCGAGCTGCTGCCGCACAACGCCGTCGAATACTTCGTGTCGTACTACGACTACTACCAGCCCGAGGCCTACATCCCGCAGACCGACACCTACATCGAGAAGGACT
This sequence comes from Micromonospora parva, assembly GCF_000718515.1. Lineage (GTDB taxonomy): Bacteria > Actinomycetota > Actinomycetes > Mycobacteriales > Micromonosporaceae > Micromonospora > Micromonospora parva. Next base: position 8,103 of record NZ_JNZS01000042.1, read on the forward strand.
CCTCGATCAACGAGGAGGTGGAGCGGCTGCGGCACTCGGCGACGATGTCGCTGCTCACCCGCCGCGACGTGATCGTGGTGGCGACCGTCTCGGCGATCTACGGGCTGGGCACCCCGGAGGAATACCTCGACCGGGCGGTGAAGGTGCAGGTCGGCCAGGATCTCGACCGCGACCAGTTGCTGCGCCGGCTGGTCGACATCCAGTACACCCGCAACGACATGGCCTTCCAGCGCGGCACCTTCCGGGTCCGCGGTGACACCCTGGAGATCATCCCGGCGTACGAGGAGCTGGCCGTGCGCATCGAGCTCTTCGGTGACGAGGTGGAGAAGCTCTACTACCTCAACCCGTTGACCGGTGACGTGGTCCGCGAGGTCGACCAGTTGGTGATCTTCCCGGCCACGCACTACGCGGCGGGCCCGGAGCGGATGGAGCGGGCGATCCGCGACATCGAGGTCGAGCTGGCCGAGCGGCTGGCCGAGCTGGAGCGGCAGGGCAAGCTGCTGGAGGCGCAGCGGCTGCGGATGCGCACCACCTACGACATCGAGATGATGCGGCAGGTGGGTTTCTGCTCCGGCATCGAGAACTACTCGATGCACATGGACGGGCGGCTGCCCGGCAGTCCGCCGCACTGCCTGCTCGACTACTTCCCCGACGACTTCCTCACCGTGGTCGACGAGTCGCACGTGACCATCCCGCAGATCGGCGGCATGTACGAGGGCGACGCCTCGCGCAAGCGGATGCTCATCGACCACGGCTTCCGGCTGCCCAGCGCGGCCGACAACCGGCCGTTGCGCTTCGACGAGTTCCTGGAGCGGGTCGGGCAGATGGTCTTCCTCTCCGCGACCCCCGGCACCTGGGAGATGGAGCAGGCCCAGGGCGAGTTCGTCGAGCAGGTGATCCGACCGACCGGCCTGGTCGACCCGGAGGTCGTGATCAAGCCGACCAAGGGCCAGATCGACGACCTGATGCACGAGATCAAGCTGCGGACCGACCGGGACGAGCGGGTGCTTGTCACCACGCTGACCAAGAAGATGGCCGAGGACCTGTCCGACTACCTGCTGGAGAACGGCATCCGGGTGCGCTACCTGCACTCGGAGGTGGACACGCTGCGCCGGGTGGAGCTGCTGCGTGAGCTGCGCAAGGGCGACTACGACGTGCTGGTCGGCATCAACCTGCTCCGCGAGGGTCTGGACCTGCCCGAGGTGTCGCTGGTGGCGATTCTCGACGCTGACAAGGAGGGCTTCCTGCGCAGCGGCCGGTCGCTGATCCAGACCATCGGTCGAGCCGCCCGTAACGTCTCCGGTCAGGTGCACATGTACGCCGACAAGATCACCCCGTCGATGGCGGCGGCGATCGACGAGACCGATCGGCGGCGGGCCAAGCAGATCGCGCACAACGAGGCGCACGGCATCAGCCCGGAGCCGCTGCGCAAGAAGATCCACGACATCCTGGACGACATCTACCGCGAGGCGGAGGACACCGAGAACTCCCGGGTCGGGGGTGCGGTGCGGCAGCTCTCCCGAGGCAAGGCGCCGGTCAAGGAGACCCGCAGCCGGAGCCGCTCCGCTGCCGCCACCACCTCCCGGGAGGGGATGGCCCGCGCCGACCTCGCCCAGCTCATCCAGGAGCTCAACGACCAGATGTTGGCCGCCGCCCGCGAGCTGCAGTTCGAGTTGGCGGCCCGGATCCGCGACGAGGTCTCCGACCTGAAGAAGGAGCTGCGCGGCATGGACGCCGCCGGCGTGAGGTGACGGTCTCCCCGGTCGGCCACGCCCAGCGTTACGCCCGGGCCCGGCCGACCGGGGCAACGCGAAGGGCGGGCTCTGTTGACGGCGGTGACGCCGGTTGGCGAGATGGTCCTCGGGCTGCCCGAGGCGAGGCTGCGTCCGTTCGTCGACCGGTACGTGGGCTACCGGGAACGCGCTGACGTGCCACTGGTCCGCCGGGAGTCGGCGGGCGTCTTCGTGGTGCTGATCCTGGGTTGGGGTGCTCCGCTGGACGTGACCGACCCGCGCAGCGCCGAGCGCGGCGTCACCACCGTCGACTCGTTCGTGGCCGGCACCTTCGACGGTTGGTGCACCACGCGCACGGTGGGCGTGGGGGAGGGTGTCGAGTTGCTGCTCGCCCCGTTGACCGCCCGGCGGCTCCTCGGCCTGCCGCTGGGCGAGCTGACCAACCGGGCCGTCGGCGTGGAGCAGCTCCCGGGCCACTGGCTGGATCGGCTGCGCGACCGGCTCGCCGAGGCCCCGGGCTGGCCGGAGCGGTTCGCCCTGCTCGACCGGGTGCTCACCGCCCGGCTGGTGGCGTCCCCGCCGGTGGACCCGCGGCTCGCCTGGGCGTGGCGGTGGCTCGTCGCCAGCGGTGGGCGGGGGAGCGTCGGTGAGCTCGCCGACGAGCTGGGCTGGAGTCGGCGGCACCTCGCGTTCCGGTTCCGGCAGGACGTCGGGCTGCCACCCAAGATGGCCGCCCGGCTGCTGCGTTTCCAACAGGCGCACACCGTGTCGACCGAGATCGCGTCGAGCGGTCGGGCCGTCGACTGGGCCGCGGTGGCGGCGGCCTGCGGTTACTACGACCAGTCCCACCTGATCCGGGACTTCCACCAGTTCGCGGGGGCGACGCCGGCCGCGCTGCTCGCCGCCCGGTGACGACGCTCGACTGACCCCCTGCTCGCGGCGGCGACCCGCCGAGGTCGCATTCGTCCAATCCGGATTCGCGCCGCCGGACGCAGAATCGGGTCATGCGAACCATCTATCCGATCCTCCGTTACCCCGATCCCCGCGCCGCGATCGACTGGCTCGGCGCCGCCTTCGGTTTCCAGGTGCACGCCGTGCACGAGGCACCCGATGGCACCGTCGCGCACGCCGAGCTGATCCTCGACACCGGCATGATCATGCTGGGTGGGCGGACCGACGCCGCGCCCCGCCCGGCGGACGACGACTGGTCGGTCTACGTGGCGGTGCCGGACGTCGACGCGCACTGCGCGCGGGCCCGGGCGGCCGGCGCCGAGATCATCCGTGAGCCGTTCGACACCGACTACGGCTCCCGTGACTACGCGGCGCGCGACCTGGCCGGCACCGTCTGGTCGTTTGGCACGTACCGGCCCTGAACCCCCGCCGAGCCGGCCCGCAGCCCGCAGGGCACCCACCCCCCTCGACCGTGAACCGCCGCTGACCTGTGGAAACGATGCGGGTGAGCGGGCCCGGCCGGGGGCGGCACCGAATGCGCCGATTGCGGTGTGCGAGCGAACTATTGCACTGGGTGATCGTCCTGCGTAGTCTCCCTCGGTGGGGAGGCCGGGATGCCGCTGCCAACAAGTCCTGTTATTCGACGTGCACGTCTCGGCGCAGAACTGCGCCAGCTTCGTCGGCGCGAGTCGCTGACCCTGGAGCAGGTCTGTGACCGGTTGGGTTGGGCCTCGACGTCAAAGCTGTCCCGCATCGAGCTGGGCCAGAGTCGCCCGGACCTTGCCGACGTGCTCGATCTGCTGGACGTCTACAAGGTGCCGACGCCCGCCCGGGAGGCGCTGATCGTCATCGCCCGGGACGCGGCGACCAGTCGGGGCTGGTGGAAGACGCTGGGCGAGATGAGCGAACGGCAGCGCACCTACGCCGAGTTGGAGGCGGGTGCCGCCGACATCGTCGAGTACCAGCCGTCGGTGGTGCCGGGGCTGCTGCAGACGCCCGCGTACGCCCGGGTGCTGGTCACGGCCAGCGCCCAGCTCACGCCGGAGGTCGATGTGGACGCCGAGGTGCGGGCTCGGGCGCTACGGCAGGAGGTGCTGCGGCGGGCCTATCCGCCGCGCTACACGGCGGTGCTCGCCGAGGCCGTCTGCGACCAGGGTGACCTGCCGGTGGCGGTCTGGCGGGAGCAGCTGCGGCATCTGGTCGCGGTGACCGGGCTGTCCCACGTCACGGTGCGACTGCTGCCGCGCGGGGTCGCCGGTGGCGGCCTGCATCCGCTGACACCGTATTCCTGCTACGCCTTTCCCGACCCGGCGGACCCGCGGACGGTGATGCTCGAGGCGCTGACCACCGACGTCCGGTTGGCCACCGCGCTCGACGTCGACCGCTACCAGCGGATGACCGAGGCGTTGCTGGCCGCGGCGCTGTCGCCGGAGGAGACCGTCACCGTGCTGGCCCGCCGCGTCGGCGAGTAACCGCCGACGGCGCGGCGCCGCGCGGCCACCGGGCCCGGCGCCCCCGAGCCCGTCGGGACCGGCGGCCGGCGCGTGCGTCCGGCACGATAACCACGGGGTACGACAGGCAGGCTCAGGCCGGCACGTCGAGGAAGTGCTCGACCACCGGCGGTCCCGCGAAGTGGGGGCCGATCAGCGCCCGCCACCGCTCGAACCGTTCGGTGGCCCGGAAGTTCTCCTCGTGCGCCTCGACCGAGTCCCATTCGACGAGCAGCACGAAGCGGGTCGGCGACTCGATTCCCCGGGTCATCCGCACGGACCGGCAGCCGGGCGCCCCGGCGAGCACCGGGTGCCCCTCGGCGTACGCGGCGGCGAACGCGTCCTCGTGTCCGGGCAGTACGTCGATCAACGCGACCTCAAGCACCATGTCGGACAGCCTCCCACGATGGTCGTTGCCGGTGCTGTCGCGGGGTCTGTTCCGGCGTCGGCGACGCCCCTAGGGTGGCCTGGTGATCATTGACTGGCTCACCGGCACCGCCTTTCGGGTGGCCGGTGCGGGCACCACCTGGGCGGAGCTGCTGGGGTTCGCGACCGGTGTGCTCAACGTGTGGCTGGTGGCCCGGCAGAAGATCGCCAACTGGCCGATCGGCATCGCCAACGTGCTCCTGCTCATGCTGTTGTTCTGGACCGCAGGCCTGTACGCCGACGCGGGGCTCCAGGTCGTCTACGTCGCGCTCGGCTGTTACGGCTGGTGGCACTGGCTGGTCGGTGGCGAGCGGCGCACCCGGCTCACGGTGAGCCGGACGGGACGACGGGAGTGGTTGGCGCTGGCCGCCGCCGGGGTGCTGCTCACCGGCGTGCTCTGGGTGCTGGTGGACCGGGCCACCGACTCGACGGTGCCGCTGCCGGACGCGTTGACCACGGCGCTGTCCCTGCTGGCCACGTACGGGCAGACCCGCAAGCGGGTGGAGAGCTGGTGGCTCTGGATCGCCGCCGACCTGATCTACATCCCGTTGTACGCGTACAAGGGGCTGCACCTGACCGCCGTCCTCTACCTGGTCTTCCTCGCCCTGTGCGTGCTCGGGTTGCGGGCCTGGCGCGCCGACCTGCGTCGGGTCGACCGGCCGAGCGCGGTCCCGCCCGGTCCGGCCCCCGTCGCCGCGTGAGCGCCGAGACGTCCGGCCGGGCACCAGCGCCACGCTCGCCGGGGCACCCGGCCGCCCCGGAGTTCGGGCACGGGATGGTGGTGGGCAAGTTCTATCCACCGCACGCCGGGCACCACGCGCTGATCGCCGCGGCCGCCGCCCGTTGCGCCGAGGTCACCGTCGTGGTGGCACCCTCGCGTCGGGAGTCCATCCCGTTGCCGCTGCGCCTGGACTGGCTGCGGGAGGCGCATGCCGACACGCCGTGGGTCCGGTTCGTCGGCCGGTATGACGACCACCCGGTGGACTACGCCGATCCGGCCGTCTGGGACGCGCACTGCGCGGTGTTCCGCGAGGCCGTCGGGCCGGGGCCGGTGGACGCGGTCTTCTCCTCCGAGGCGTACGGCGCCGAGTTGGCGCGCCGGTTCGACGCCGTACCCGTGTCGGTGGATCCGGACCGGCGGACCGTGCCGGTGTCCGGGACGGTCGTGCGCGCGGATCCGGCGCGTCACTGGCGGTGGTTGAGCGCGCCGGTGCGGGCGTGGTTCGTCCGGCGGGTGGTGGTGGTCGGGGCCGAGTCGACCGGCACCACGACGATGGCGGCGGCGCTGGCGGGGCACTACGGCACGTCCTGGGTGCCGGAGTACGGCAGGGAGTTGACCGCCCACAAGCTGGCCCGGTTGCGGGAGCGGACGCCGACGGCGACGGTCTTCGACGTCACGTGGGACCGGGACGACTTCCGCGCCGTGGTCCGCGCGCAGCAGGCGGCCGAGGACGCGGCGGCCCGGACGAGCGGGCCGCTGCTGGTCTGCGACACCGACGCGCGGGCGACGGCGGTGTGGGAGGAGCGTTACCTGGGCAGCACGTCGGAGCAGGTGCGGGCGGCGGCCCGTCGGCCGGCGCTGTATCTGCTGACTGATCACCGGGGGGTGCCGTTCACCGATGACGGGCTGCGCGACGGCGAGCACCTGCGGGAGTGGATGACCGAGCGGTTCCGGGCCGAGCTGGCGGGGTGCGGGGTGCCGGTGGTGGAGCTGACCGGGTCGCCCGCCGAGCGGTTGGCCCGGGCGGTGCGGGCCTGCGACGACCTGCTCGCCGCAGGCTGGTCCCTCGCCGACCCGATCGCCGCACCCGACCTGCACTAGCCTCCTAGGAAGCCATAGACGGTGTGGCGTCGAACAGGGTGTTCGGAGCCACCGGCTGCCCGGGGTGTGATCACGGGCAGTGGTGGGCAACAATGGTCACCGAGGAGGGGAGTATTCCCCCGCAACGGAGTCGTCAGCACGGTCGATCGCCGGGTTCCACGGCGACCGACCCGGCCCCGTAGGTCGCCGCCCTTCCCGGGCGGCGGCGGAAGAGACCTCCGACAGTCACCAGAGTGAGCGACAGCGGCACACCGGCCCCCGTGGGGGCGTACGGTGTGCCCGACGCCGCGTGTCTGCCGGAGGAATGAACGTTGGACGTGTCCGGATTGGTGTGGGCGGGGACGCTTGTCGCACTGACTGCGGTCCTGCTCGTCGACCTGTTGATCATCGGTCGGCGCCCGCACGAGCCGAGTGTGCGGGAGTCGAGCCTCTGGGTCGCCTTCTATGTGGGGCTCGCCCTGATCTTCGGAGCGGGTCTCTGGCTGACCTCCGGTGCCAGCGCGGCCGGCCAGTTCTACACCGGTTGGCTCACCGAGTACAGCCTCTCGGTGGACAACCTCTTCGTCTTCGTGATCATCATGGCCCGCTTCGGGGTGCCCCGGCAGTACCAGCAGAAGGTGCTGCTCGTCGGCATCGTGCTGGCGCTGGTGATGCGGGGCGGGTTCATCGCCGCGGGTGCCGCGCTGATCTCGCAGTTCTCCTGGGTCTTCTACATCTTCGGCGCGTTCCTGATCTACACGGCGGTGAACCTGGCCCGGCAGGGTGAGCCGGACGAGGACGAGTTCTCCGAGAACGTGCTGATCCGGTGGAGCCGTAAGGCGCTGCCGATCTCGAAGGACTACGACAGCGCGAAGCTCACCACCCGCGTGGACGGCCGGCGGCTGTTCACCCCGATGCTGATCGTGATGATCGCGATCGGCACCACCGACCTGATCTTCGCACTGGATTCGATCCCGGCGATCTTCGGCATCACCCAGGAGCCGTACCTGGTCTTCACCGCCAACGTCTTCGCGCTGATGGGCCTTCGTCAGCTCTACTTCCTGCTCGGTGGCCTGCTCGACCGGCTGATCTACCTGAGCTACGGCCTGGCCGTCGTGCTCGGCTTCATCGGGGTCAAGCTGGTGCTGGAGGCGTTGGCCGACAACAACCTGCCGTTCATCAACGGTGGTGAGCACGTCGGCTGGGCGCCGCACATCCCGATCTGGTTGTCACTGCTGGTCATCATCGGCACCCTGGGTGTCGCCACCGCCGCCAGCCTGATCAAGTCCTCGCGGGACCGGCGTCGCGAGTTGGCCGACGCCCGACGCTGACCGGTCACCGGCCGGGCGCGGGTCCGCGCCCGGCCGGTCGAAACACGCTCTAGACCCGGTGCGCGCCCACCAGCGTCGCGGTCCGGTCTTCCGGTAGGGGTTCCTCGATGACCCGCCGCCGCCGGTAGCAGGCGTGCAGCATCCGGCGTTGCCCGCCGTCGCCGGGCGTCGCGGTGACGATGCCGATGTGGTGGATCTTGCGGCCGGGTCGGGCGAAGAAGTAGAGGTCGCCGGGGCGTTCCGCGCCCAGCGGCACCGGGGTGGTGGCGGCGGCCTGGTCGTCGGCGTCGCGGGGCAGCAGCACCCCGAACCGCCGCCAGGCCAGATGCACCAGCCCTGAGCAGTCGATGCCGTGCGCGGACAGGCCGCCCCAGATGTAGACCACGTCCAGCAGTCGCTGTGCCACCGCGAGCGCCTGCTCGGCGTTCGGCGGCGCGGCCGACGCCGCGACCAGGTGCTCGTCGGGCAGCCAGAGCGGCGTGGACCGGCCGGGGACGTGCACCGGCCGCCAGTCGTCGCGCACGGGGCCGGCCGGGACGAGGCGGGTGCCGACGACGACGCCGGGCAGCGCCACCGGCCCGTTCGGGGCGGTGTGCAGCCCGGTGACGGTGGCGTCCACCACCAGTGGGTCACCGGTGCCGGTGTGGGCTGGGTCGACTGTGGTCAGTTGGTCGGTGGGGAGCCAGCCCGGGTAGCCGCGGGGGTCCAGCTTGGCCGCTGGTTGTTCGACGGCGACGACCCGCGCCCAGCCGTCCGGGCGCAGCTCGCTGACGAGGACCCGCTCGCCGAGCAGGAGTTGGCTCAGCACGCAGTCGCCCACCTGCTGGTCGGTGTCGAGTCCGGAGACCCAGGTCAGGATGTCGGCGCCAGCGGTCAGCGCGGGGCGGTCGACCGGGCGGACCGCCTCGGGGGAGGTCCACAGCGTCGCCACGGCGACCCGGACGAGGGCCTCGCGGCCCGGTTGCAGCTGCACGTCAACTCCCAGATCGCGTCGGCTGTCCCGGGGAAACCCTATGAAAGAAACCGACCACCATCAACCGCGATGCTGCACTTTTGCTTCAGTCAGGCCGGAGATGCCCAGGCCAGGGGCGTCCGGCAGCACCACGCTCGCGCCGTCGTAGCGAATGCCACCCTGCACCGGTGACCAGGCCAGCCACCAGGCGGCGTCCAGGTCGGCGACCGCTGTGGTGCCGTACGCGGCCACCAGGCTCGCCGCCGCCCCGATGCCGACCTGGCTCTCCATCATCGAGCCCACCACCGTGCCGAGACCGTGCGCGGTGGCCAGCTCGAGCAGGGTGCGCGCCGGGTGCAACCCACCGCACTTGGCCAGCTTGACGTTGACCAGGTCGGCGGCGCGGCGGCGGATCACCTCCACCAGGTCACGGACCCCGAACACCGCCTCGTCGGCCAGGATCGGCACGGACACCCGGTCACTGACCCAGGCCAGCCCATCCAGGTCCCAGCGGACCACCGGCTGCTCGACCAGCTCCACGTCGAGCCCCGCGTCCTCGATGCCGCGGATCACCCGGACCGCCTCCCGGGGCGTCCAGCCCTGGTTGGCGTCCAACCGGATCCGGATGCTGGGGCCGACGGCCGCCCGTACCGCCCGCACCCGGTCCAGGTCACCGGCCGCGTCGGTGCCGACCTTCAGCTTGAGCACACCGAAGCCGTCACCCTGTCGCTGCCGCGCCGCGGCCGCCAGGTCCACCGCGTCGCCCGCCGCCAGCGTCACGTCCGTCGGGACCCGCAGCGAGGTGCCCCCGAGCAACCGCACCAGGGGTACGCCCAGCCGCCGCGCGGCGAGGTCGTGCAGGGCGACGTCGACAGCGGCCTTCGCCGCCTCGTTGCCGACCACCGCGCGCTGCACCTCGGCGCACCGGGTCACCAGGTCGTCCGGGTCACTGCCGATCAGCTGTGGGCCGAGCAACTCGCGGACGCACGCCTGTGCGCCGGCAACCGACGCGCCGGTGACCTGCCAGACCTGGGGCGCCTCGCCGAAGCCGGACCGGCCGTCGCTGTCGACGAGTTCGACGACCAGCGTGTCCACTGTGGTGGTACGGCGCAGGGCGGTGACGAACGGGGTGTGTAAGGGGGCGGAAACCCGGTGGGTGCGTACCGCCGAGATCGTCATGTGGGGCACTCTATATGCAGGTTCACGGCGGGAGGGGAGACCGGATGACCGGGCAGGGCTGGGAGTTGGTGGGTGCGCCGAACGCGCGTGACCTGGGCGGCCTCGTCGGCGCGGACGGGCGGCGGGTTCGGGTCGGCCAGTTGATCCGCACTCCGGCGCTGGGTCGGCTCACCGACGAGGACCTGCCGGTGCTGGCGAAGCTGGGGCCGGCGTGCGTGCTGGATCTGCGCGACACCACGGAGATCTCGGTCGCCCCGGCGGACCGGCTCGCCGGTGAGCCACGGGTGGTGCGGCTGCCGGTGCACGATGCGGAGCACCCGGTCTTCACGTACGTCTCGGCGGTGCTGCTCGGCCACGACCTGAACGCGTACGCGGAGCTGGCCCGGCAGGGCACGGCCGGGGCGATGGCGGCGATCTACCGCTGGTTCGTCACGGGTGAGTCGGCGCGGGTCGGTTTCGCCGAGGCGGTACGCCTGGCGGCGCGACCGGAGAACCTGCCGCTGGTCTACCACTGCTCGGCCGGCAAGGACCGCACCGGTTGGCTCACCGTCGTCCTGTTGACGGCGCTCGGGGTGGACGAGGCGGCGATCCGTGCCGACTACCTGCGCAACAACGAGCTGACCGACAGCCTGCGGGCGGTGATCGTCGAGGCGATGCGGCGGCGGAACCCCGAGCTGGACGTGGACGCGGTGCTGCCCGTGCTGGAGGTCCGCGCCGAGTACCTCGACGCCGGTTACGCCGAGGTGCGTCGGGTGCACGGCTCGTTCGACGCGTACCTGCGTGACGGGTTGGGGCTCACCGACTCCGACCTCACCGCGCTGCGGGCGCAGCTGCTGGAGTGACAGCTGAGCCGGGCGGTGTGCTGGCGCGGGCGACCCAACCGGTGACGATCAGTGCCTGGCCGGCGGCGTAGCTCGCCATGATCAGCACCGGCGCGCCGGGTGGTTGGGCCACCTCGGCCACCCCGGCGGCGATCAGCAGGTCGGAGCCGAGGAAGAGCGCGGCGCCGAGACCGACCCGCCAACCCTGGGTGGTGGCGGTGGTGGCCATGGCGGCCAGCGCGATCGCGTACCCGGCCACCGGTATGGCCAGCCCGACGTCGGTCAGGCCCGCCCACATCCAGGCCAGGGCGACGACGGTCAGCAGCGCGTACACCAGGGGGACGGCGACCAGCGGCGGCCGGCGCAGCGCGGTCGCGGCACCGTGGCTGGTGAAGGCCGCGAGGTAGCAGAGGTGCGTGCCGAGGAAGCAGGCCATGCCGGCGACGAACCAGCCGGTGCCGTCGATCATGAGGGCGATGTCGCCGCCGGTGGCGAAGGCCAACGCGGCGAGCAGCAGCCGGTCCGGTCGGGCTCCGCGTTCGGCGCTGGCCCGCCACAGGTACGCGGCCAGCAATGGCATCAGCAGCGGCTTGGTGAGCAGGAGGGCCGTGCCGCCGCCGGTGGCGTTGGCGAGCAGGTTCGCTGCCGTCACGACGAGGAAGGCGATCAGCACGGTGCGACTGCGGGGCATCGGCGGCTCCGGGGTGGGGGGTGCGAGCAGCCTAGCCGCAGTCGGCGGGTGTCGGTGCCGGCGCGGTGGGTGCCGGGTCAGAGGTGGTGGCGGGCGGCCCAGACCTGCGCCGAGATGTGGGCGAGCAGCAGGCAGGCGTCATCCTCCACCTGGTCGTCGCCGTCGGCCAGGTCGGTGGTGGTGCAGACGGCGATCACGTACGGCGGTGCGTCGTCGGGCAGGACCACGCCGGCGCCGTGGCGGACGCCGCGTACCCAACCGTTCTTGTGCGCGATGCGGGTGCCCTCGGGCAGGCCGGCGGCGAGGTCCTCGCGGTGTTCCTGGGCGAGCAGGACGTCCAGCATGGTGGCGCACGCGGCCGGGGAGGCGAGTGGGCCGGGGGTGGTGGCGCCGATGGCCAGCGCGCCGAGCAGGGCGGCCAGGTCGGCGGCGGTGACCGTGTTGGTGATGCCGGCGTCGCGGGCGGCGAAGTCCTCGATGCCCCGTCCGGTGACGCTGGTGCGGGCGCCGGCGAGCGCCCAGACCTCGGCGACCGCAGGCAGCCCGACGTGCCCGAGCACGAGGTTGGTGGCGAGGTTGCTGGAGCGCACGATCATCCGGTCGGCCAGCCAGCGTAGCGACGCGGTGGCGCCGATGCGGTCCCAGACCGCGTCGTCATTGTCGTAGGGCTGGGCGCAGGCGAACCGGGGTGCGCCGGGCTGGGCGGAGTCGAAGTCGTTGACGACCGGGACCGGGGCGTCCAGGTCCAGGGTGCCGGCTTCGGCGGCCCGGTGCAGTGCGGCGAGCACCGCCACCTTCATGGTGCTCGCGGCGTAGTGGGCGGCGTTCGCGTGGCGGGTCCAGGTCGGCGGGGCGTCGAGGCGCCCCACGTACGCGGAGACGGTGCCGGGCACCCGGTCCAGGTGGGCGTCGAGATCATCCCAGGTCATGCCGGTGACCGTAGCGGATCACGGGTGGGCGGACTCGCGTACCCGTCGGGGGAAAAAGACACCGGGCGCGCCGGCCGCAAGCGGCCGACACGCCCGGTGTCGGGTGCGGGTGGGTCAGCTGGCGTGCTTGCGGCGGGCGGCGGCGCGGCCCCGCTGCTGCTGGTCGAGCACCACCTTGCGGATGCGCACGGCGGTCGGGGTGACCTCGACGCACTCGTCCTCGCGGCAGAACTCCAGGGCCTGCTCCAGGGAGAGCTTGCGCGGCGGGATCAACTTCTCCGTCTCGTCGGAGGTGGACGCCCGCATGTTGGTGAGCTTCTTCTCCTTGGTGATGTTGACGTCCATGTCGTCGGAGCGGGAGTTCTCCCCGACGATCATGCCCTCGTACACCTCGGTGGTGGGCTCGACGAACAGCTGGCCGCGCTCCTGCAGGTTGATCATCGCGAAGGCGGTGACGGCGCCGGCCCGGTCGGCGACGAGCGAACCGTTGTTGCGGGTACGCAGCTCGCCGAACCACGGCTCGTAGGACTCGAAGACGTGGTGCAGGATGCCGGTGCCCCGGGTGTCGGTGAGGAACTCGGTGCGGAAGCCGATCAGGCCGCGCGCCGGAACCAGCCACTCCATCCGGATCCAGCCGGTGCCGTGGTTGACCAGCTGCTCCATCCGGCCCTTGCGGGTGGCGAGGAGCTGGGTGATCGCGCCGAGGTATTCCTCCGGGGCGTCGATGGTCAGGCGCTCGACCGGCTCGCAGGTCTTGCCGTCGATCTCCTTGGTGACCACCTGCGGCTTGCCGACGGTCAGCTCGTAGCTCTCCCGGCGCATCTGCTCGACCAGGATGGCCAGCGCCAGCTCGCCGCGGCCCTGCACCTCCCAGGCGTCCGGTCGCTCGGTGGGCAGGACCCGCAGCGACACGTTGCCGATCAGTTCCTTGTCCAGGCGGTCCTTGACCATCCGGGCGGTGACCTTGGAGCCCTTGACCCGGCCGACCAGCGGCGAGGTGTTGGTGCCGATGGTCATCGAGATGGCCGGCTCGTCGACGGTGATCAGCGGCAGCGCGACCGGGTTCTCGACGTCGGCCAGCGTCTCACCGATCATGATCTCCGGGATGCCGGCGACGGCGATGATGTCACCCGGCCCGGCGGTCTCGGCCGGCTTGCGCTCCAGGCCCTCGGTCATCAGCATCTCGGAGATGCGGACCCGCTGGGTGCTGCCGTCGGTGCGGCACCAGGCCACCGTCTGGCCCTTGCTGATGGTGCCCTGGCGGACCCGGCACAGCGCCAGTCGGCCGAGGAAGGGCGACGCGTCGAGGTTGGTGACGTGCGCCTGCAGCGGGGCGCCGTCCTCGTACGCGGGAGCCGGGATGGTGTCCAGCAGGGTGCGGAACAGCGGCTCCAGGGAGTCGCTGTCGTCGGGCACCGAGCCGTCGGCCGGCTGGGTCAGCGAGGCGATGCCGTCGCGGGCGCACGCGTAGACGATCGGGAAGTCGATCTGCTCCTCGTCGGCGTCCAGGTCGAGGAAGAGCTCGTAGGTGTCGTCCACGACCTCCTTGATCCGGGCGTCCGGACGGTCCACCTTGTTGATCACGAGGATGATCGGCATCCGGGCCCGCAGGGCCTTGCGCAGCACGAAACGGGTCTGCGGCAGCGGGCCCTCGCTGGCGTCGACGAGCAGCACCACACCGTCGACCATGGTCAGGCCGCGCTCCACCTCGCCACCGAAGTCGGCGTGGCCGGGGGTGTCGATGATGTTGATGGTGACCGGGTCGGAGCCGTCCGCCGGCAGGTACCGCACGCCGGTGTTCTTGGCCAGGATCGTGATGCCCTTTTCCCGCTCCAGGTCCCCGGAGTCCATCACCCGCTCGGTGTTCTCGCCGCGTGCGCCGTACGCGCCGGCCTGCCGCAACATGGCATCGACCAGGGTGGTCTTGCCGTGGTCGACGTGAGCGATGATGGCGACGTTGCGGAGGTCGGTGCGAAGCTGCATACCCTCTATCCTTCCGCCTGCGCTCGCGCAGGCTGCGTCGGGGTCACCCCCAGGTGCCCCTGATCTATGGTGAAACCGCTGTGCCGGTGGTTCCCCCGGCTGGCATGCTGACTCCCGTGTCCCGGGGGCCTGAGTGCACGACCTGCTGACCTGGGTGCAGGGTCTGCCCACCCTGTGGATCTACCTGGTCGCCGCGCTGATCGTGGCGGGCGAGACCGCGGTGATCTTCGGCCTGCTCGTGCCGGGTGAGGCTACCCTGCTGCTGGTCGGCTTCCTCACCTACAACGGTACCTTGCGGCTCGGGCCGGCGTTGCTCGCGATGATCGTCGCGGCGGTCCTCGGCGATGGGCTGGCCTTTCGCGCCGGACGGCGGTACGGCCCCCGACTGCGCGCCGGACTGGGGCACCGGGTCGGACCCGGCCGGTGGGCCCGCGCCGACGCCATGCTCGCCCGCCTCGGTGGGCGGGGGGTGTTCGCCGCCCGGTGGGTGGCTTTCGCCCGCACCCTGGTGCCTCGGCTGGCCGGTGCGGCCGGCATGCCGTACCGGCGGTTCGTCCTGTGGAACCTGGCCGGGGTGGTGACCTGGGTGGGTGGCTCGGTGCTGCTCGGCCATCTCGCCGGTGAGTCGTACGACACGGTCTCCCGGCTGCTCGGCCGGGCCACCGGGGTGGCGTTCCTGCTGCTGGCCGGTCTGCTTGGGGTGGTGCTCGTCGGCCGGTGGCTGGGTCGTAACCCCGATCCGGTGCGTGCGCTGCTGTCCCGGGCGGGCGGGTTGCCCCCGGTGCGGTGGCTCACCGCCCGCTACGGGGTGCTGTTCTTCCTGGTGGCGATGCGGATCGGCCCGGCCTGGACACTGCTGCTCAATCTGGCTGCCGGCCTGCTGCTGCTCTTCGCCGCCGGGCTCGCCATCGCCGGTCTGCTCGCGGTGGCAGTCCGCAACTCCGGGCTTGCCGCACTGGATGGCGCCATCGCCGGGTGGTTCGCCGCCCGACGTACCCCGGACGCCGCCGAGGCCACGCTGATCGTGGTGTCGGTGGTGCGCGGGTCGGTGCTGATCCTCTTGGTGGCGCTGGTGGCGGCGGGACTGGCGTGGCGCAACCGGCCCTGGCGGGCGGATCTGCTCAGCGTGGTCGGCACTGTCGGCGCGTTCGTGCCGCTGGTGGTGCTGGCCGTGGTGGCCGAGCTGACCGGCCCGGACGGGGGCGCCCCGGGCGGCGGGGAGGTGGCTCCGCTGTCGACCCAGAGCGCCGTGGTCGCGGCGAGCTTCTGCACCCTGGCCTGGCTGGTGTCGCGCAGCGCCCGGTGGCCGGTGGCCGTGGCCGCCTGGACGGCCGCCGCGGCCGGGGTGCTGGGGATCGGCGGCGCGCGGCTCTACCTCGGCCTGGACACGGCGAGCGGGGCCGCGGCGGCGGTGCTGCTCGGGGTGCTCTGGACCGTGGTGTTCGTGGTCGCCTGGGCGACCCGGGACCGGGCGGTGGGGGAGCGAACGCCGCCGGTTGACCAGCCCCGGTCGCCGTCGCAGGGGCACCGCCGCCCGGTCGAGCCTTGTTAGGGTGCGGCGACGGTCACACCGGGGGAGGCAACGGGATGGTTCGACAGACACATCGGCTGGTCGGCGCGGCGCTCGCCGGGCTGTTGCTGAGCGCGTTGGTGGGCTGTGCCGGCAACGAGCAGAGCCCCGAGTCCCTTGCCGCGCCGGTCGCCGTCAGCGACGAGCCGACCGACGCCCCGTCCGACGAGGTCAGCGCGGAGCCGAGCCCGTCGGTGAGCGCGGTGGAGTCGATGGGCGCCGCGCCGAGTCGCAGCGCTACCCCGACCCCGAAGCCGTCGAAGAAGCCGACCCGTACGGCGCCGAAGCCGCGTCCGGTGGCGAAGCCGCCCACCGAGACCGAGGTGCCGCCGGCGCCACCGAAGCCGGCACCGACGTCCTGCAAGCCGACCTACAAGGGCACCCAGGCGTCGCGGTCCGAGGTGAAGGCGGCGCTGACCGACGCGGCCAACCGCACCTACTGGCCGGTCTCGGCGCCGGACATCAAGATCCCGCTCACCCTGCTCAAGGCCACCGCGTGGCAGGAGAGCGGCTGGCAGTCCAACATCTACGCCTGCGACGGTGGGGTCGGGCTGATGCAGGTGATGCCGGACACCGCGAGCTGGATGAACCAGCGGTTCGAGAAGAGCTACAAGATCGACGCCTACCGGGACAACGCCTACCTCGGCGCCACCTATCTGGCCTGGGCGACGAAGTACATCGGCGACATGTACTTCGAGTCCGACTTCCGCCTCGACCCGGCGCTGTGCACCAGCGAGCTGAACTCCTGCCTGCTCAACGCGGTCATCGCCGCCTACAACTTCGGGCACGGTGCGGTGGCGCAGGAGGGCAAGCCACTGGCCATCCCCAACTCGTCGTACGTGCGCAACGTGCGGGCGTTGATGAACGAGTGTGTCTGCCTGACGTACTGACGGCGTCGGGGCCGTGCCGGATCCGGCACGGCCCCGACGCTTCGGTCAGTCGTGTGCGGCGACCGGCTCGGGCGACGGCACGGTGCCCTGCGCCGGGTCCTTCGTGATCCGACCCGGCCACCAGAAGCGGTCGCCGAGCAGGAACGCCAGCGCCGGCACCAGGACCGTGCGGACCAGCAGGGTGTCGAGCAGGACGCCGATGCAGACGATGATGCCGATCTGGGTCAGGGTGATCAGCGGCAGCACGCCGAGCACGGCGAAGACCGCGGCGAGCAGCACTCCGGCGCTGGTGATCACACCGCCGGTGACCCGCAGGGCGGAGAGCATCCCGGCGCGGGTGCCGGCGCTGCGGGCGTCCTCCCGGGCCCGGGTGACCAGGAAGATGTTGTAGTCCACCCCGAGCGCCACCAGGAACACGAAGGCGAGCAGCAGCACCCCGCTGTCCAGGGCGGGGAAGCCCAGCACGTGGTCGAAGAGCAGCCAGGCCGCGCCCAGGCTGGCGAAGAACGACGCGATCACGGTGAGTACCAGCAGCAGCGGCGCGAGCAGACCGCGCAGCAGGAGCACGAGCACACCGCCGACCAGCAGCAGGATGATCGGCAGGATGAGCCGCAGGTCCCGATCGTTGGCCTCGTCGGAGTCGTAGGTGGCGGCCACGGAGCCACCGACGATCGCCCCGGACGGGGTGTCGCCGCCGGCGGTGGCCGGCGGCGCGGAGCCGGGAACGGCGGCGACGGCCTCGCGCAGCGCCTCGATCGCCCGGTCCGAGGCGGTGGTGCCGGGTTCGGCGTCGAGGACCACGTCGACCTGGGCGACAGCGTCGCCCGCGTCGCCGGGGCGTGCCGAGGCGACACCGGGTACCGCGCTGGCGGCGTCGGTGACCGCCCGCACCGCCGCCGGGGTGGTGATCACGGCGACGGGTTGGGTGCTGCCGGCGGGGAACGCCCTCGCCAGGGTCTGCGCCCCGGTCACCGCCTCCGGTTCGGCCCGGAACTGTTCGGTCTCGGACAGGCCGGTACGGATGCCGAGCCCACCCAGCGCCAGCGCGCCGAGCAGCACGGTGGCCAGGGTGGCGACCACCACCGGGCGGCGCTCCACGGCCGCGCCGAGCCGACCCCAGAGCCGACCCTCGCGCGCCGGGCCGCCGACGCGGGGGACGAACGGCCAGAACAGCCCGCGACCGAAGAGCACCAGCACGGCGGGGAGCACGAACAGGGCCGAGAGCATGGCGAAGACCACACCGGTGGCGCAGGCCACCGCCAAGGCCCGGTTGGTCTCCTGTTCGCTGAGCAGCAGGGTGAGGACGCCGAGCACGACGGTGCCGC
This sequence comes from Micromonospora parva, assembly GCF_000718515.1. GTDB lineage: Bacteria > Actinomycetota > Actinomycetes > Mycobacteriales > Micromonosporaceae > Micromonospora > Micromonospora parva. Next base: position 26,175 of record NZ_JNZS01000042.1, read on the forward strand.
CGCTGGCGAGGATGGGCTCCGCGGTGCGGCGCAGCGCGGCGCGCATCGCCCTGAACCGGTCCTCCTCGCGGCGCAACTCCTCCCGGTAGCGGGCGATGAGCAGCAGCGCGTAGTCGGTGGCGGCGCCGAAGACCAGCACGCTGGCGATGCCGGTGACCTGACCCTGCTGGAGGTTGATGCCGACACCCGGCACGATGACGTCCACCGCGCGCAGGGTGAGCTGCTCGGTCGCGGCGACCACGACCAGCGGCACGATCCACAGGAACGGGCTGCGGTAGGTGATCAGCAGCAGCACCGCGACCACGGCGGCGGTCACCGCGAGCAGGGTGATGTCGGCGCCGTCGAACACCGAGGACAGGTCGGCGGTGAACGCCGGTGAACCGGTCACCTCGACGGTCAGCCCGTCGGGCAGGTTCGCCAGCGCGGCGCGTACCTGGTCGACCTGTTCGACGACCTCGTCCTGGCCGCCGGCGATGCTGAGCGGCACGGCGACCAGCGCCACGGTGCCGTCCGGGGAGACCTGCGGTGGGCTGATCTGCCCGCCCACCGCGAGGCGGCCCAGGTCGCCGGCGCGGGCGGTGACGGCGCCCCGGTCGGCCTCGGTCAGCGCGCCCCCGTCGTCGCGGCTGACCACCACGATGGCCGGCTGGACCTCGCTGGACGGGAGCTGGTCCTGCAGTCGCTCCACCTGGGTCGACTGCCACTGGGCGGAGAGGCCGCTGGCGGATACCGGCGCCGGGTTGTCCGGCTGGGGTAGCCCGAAGACGGCCGCGCCGACGACGATCGCGGCGGCCACGGTGAGCCAGGCGGCCAACCGGCCGCGGGCGACTCTGGTGAAGACGGACATCAGCTGACCCCAAATTATTTCGAGTGCCAAGTATCTTGATTATCGAGATTATCGGCGGCTGTTCTATGCTGCAACTCGAGAGACGACGACGGGGAGAAGCGGCACGCGGTGGCGACTCAGGGCATGTACCGGCGGCGCGAGACGCGCCGCGAACAGCTGGTCGCGGAGATCACCAACAACCTGCGGCGGTACGCGGTGGACGCCCAGCAGGTGAGCCACGCCTTCGCCAATCTGCACGGCCTCAACCCGACAGACCTGAACGCCCTGCTCGCGGTGATGGACGCGGAGCTGCTGGGTGACCCGATCACGCCCGGACGCCTCGGTGAGCAGCTCAACCTCTCCTCCGGCTCGGTGACCGCCCTGATCGACCGGCTGGAGCGGGCCGGCCACATCCGCCGGGACCGCGACACCGTCGACCGGCGCAAGGTCCTGCTGCACTACGCCCACCAGGGCATGACCCTGGCCAGGGAGTTCTTCCGGCCGCTGGGCGAGCGCACCGACACGGTGATGGACCGCTTCAGCGAGGACGAGCTGGCGGTGGTGCACCGCTTCATGGCGGAGATGAGCGAGTCCCTGCGGACGCACCGCGACGCGGTGCGCGCCGCCCGGCCCGAGTCGCCCCGCCGCCCGACGGGCTGACCGTGCCGGACCGGCTCGTCACCCGCCTCGCCAGCGCCGCGCTGCGGCTGCCACCGACCCGCCCCGGCCCGGTGCGGGTCACCCGTGACCTGCCGGTGCGCGCCCGCGACGGCGTGGTGCTGCGCACCGACCACTACGCCCCGGGCCACCACGGCGCGCCGACCGTGCTGATCCGCACCCCCTACGGGCGGGGCGGACCGCTGCGGCTGCTCGGTCGGCTGCTCGCCGCACGGGGCCGACACGCGGTGATCCAGTCGTGCCGGGGCACCGGCGGGTCCGGTGGGACGTTCGCCCCACTGGTGCACGAGCGCGACGACGGCGCGGACACCCTGGACTGGCTGCGTCGCCAACCCTGGTGGTCCGGTCACCTCGGCATGTTCGGGGTCAGCTACCAGGGCTTCGCGCAGTGGGCGCTGGCCGCCGACGCCGGCGAGGAACTGCGCGCGATGGTCGCGGTGGTGACCGCCTCGGCCACCCGGGACTCGACGTACGCGGGCGAGTCCTTCGCCCTGGACACCGTGCTGACCTGGGCGGAGCTGCTGCACGCGCAGACCGTGCCGTGGCTGGCCCGGCAGTGGGAGCTCAAACGCGGGCAGCCCCGGCTGGCCGCCGCGCTGGCGCACCTCCCCCTGGCCGATGCCGACCGGGTGGCCACCGGGGTGAGAATCCCGTTCTTCCAGGAGTGGCTGCGCCACCACACCCCGCAGGCCGCGTACTGGCGGACCCGGGTCTTCGCCGACCAGGTCGCGAAGGTGCGGGCGCCGGTGGTGATGGTCACCGGCTGGCAAGACATCTTCCTGCCCGCCCAGCTCGACGACCACGCCGTGCTGCGCGCCGGCGGCACACCGTCGCGCCTGGTGATCGGCCCGTGGACGCACGGCAGCCCCGGACTGTTCGTGGCCGCGCTGCGCGAGGGGTTGGCGTGGCTCGACGAGCACCTGCCGCAAACGCCTCGACCGGGCGGACGGGCGCGGCCCGAGGTGGCGCCCGTCCGGCTGTACGTCAGCGGCGCCGGCGGCGGGTGGCGGGACCTGCCGGACTGGCCACCACCGGCGGTCGAGACCGCCTGGCACCTGCAACCCGACGGCGAGCTGGCGGCGCGCCCACCGGTCGCGTCGACGCCGGACCGGTTCCGCTACGACCCGGCCGACCCCACCCCGTCGCTGGGCGGGCCACTGCTCGTCGCCCAGCGGGCCGGCCCGGTGGACAACCGGCCCGTCGAGGCCCGCCCCGACGTGCTCACCTACACCAGCGCCCCGCTGACCGACCCGGTCGAGGTGATCGGCCCGGTCCGCGCCGAGATCCACGTCCGCAGCGACCTGCCCTACCTGGACGTCTTCGTTCGGCTGTGCGACGTGGACCGCAAGGGTCGTTCGTGGAACGTGTGCGACGGTCTGGTGCGGGTCACCCCCGGGCGCTTCCCGGCCGATTCCGCCGGGGCGCTGCGGGTTCCGGTGCCGCTGTGGCCGACCGCGTACCGGTTCGCCGCCGGGCACCGACTGCGGGTGCAGGTCTCCGGTGGCGCCCATCCACGGTGGGCCCGCAACCCCGGGACCGGGGAATCCCTCGGCACGGCGGTGACGCTGCGTGCCGGCTGGCGGCAGATTCTGCACGACCCGGATCACCCCTCGGCGGTGTTGCTGCCGATCGTCCACTCTGCTCCACCGCAACCTCCAATCTGAACAGACCACCTCTGAGCTGGTCGTTTGCCGAAAACGCGGGCTATGGTGGAGTCAACGCCCGGCGCCGTGCACCAGTAGGCCGGGCTCGCTCGAAGCCCAGCACCGCGTACGCGGTGTGACGTCGTGCCCGGTCCTCGCCTCTCGAAAGGGGGACCTCATGACTCGGGCCCCGGCTAACCTTCTGGCCGTCCGAAGCCTGCTTCTCACTCACCTCGACAACGCCCCCGGGCCAGACGATCTGGAACCGGGTGAGGTCGGCATCGTCGGCGACTCGGCCCACCGGGGCGGCTACCACTGCGGATCGGACCGGGTGGTCGTCAACGACTACTCGGTGGTCGAGTCACCCCGTGACCGGGCCGGGCTGACCCTCGACGCGGCGGCGCTGGACGTCGGCCAGTTCGACGTCCGCTCCGGCGGTCGGACGAACACCCTGGCCAGCTTCTCGGTCTGGTGCGTCGCGCAGTGCGCCGCGAACGCCGCCGACACCCGGGACATCCGGGAGATCATCTACAGCCCCGACGGCAGCACGGTGAAGCGGTGGGACCGCCTCGGCAAGCGCACCAGCGGCGACAGCTCGCACCGCTGGCACACCCACTTCAGCTTCTTCCGCGACGCCATCAAGGCGGGCCGCGACCAGCGGCCCCTGTTCCGCCGCTACCTCAGCTCCATCGGACTCCTGGAGGACGACATGACCCCCGAAGAACACAACTGGCTGGCCACCGTCCACAAGAACCTCACAGTGCTGGACGGCCGCAACCCGGTCGGGCAGATCTACACCCGAATGGCGATGGGTGAGGATGCCACGGTTCCGAACTTCACCTCGGCGCACCCCACGCTGCGGTCGATCGGCGCCCAGCTCAGCGCGTTGCAGACGGCGCTGACCGCGCTGTCCAACCGGGACTTCACCGACGAGCCGGCGATCGTGGCGGGCGTGCTCGCCTCGCTGACGCCGGAGAAGATCGCCGCGGCCATCCCGCCGAACATGGCCAAGCAGGTCGCCGACGAGCTGGCCCGCCGGCTGGTCGCCTGAGCGGGGGGTGGCCCGGGACGCCGGGCCGCCCCTCCCGGCAACATTCCGCAACGAATATTGAGCAATAGTCATTGCGCAACAGGTGTTGCGGATGTGACGATGGCATCATGGAACGCTCCGACGTACGCCAGATCACCGACTCCCGGGTGCTGGCCGCCATGTCCCACCCGCTGCGCCGCCGGTTGATGGACGTGCTCAAGGTCCACGGACCCTCCACCGTCGGCCTGCTCGCCGAGCGCACCGACCAGGCCCCCGCGAATGTCAGCCACCACCTCAAGGTCCTCGCCGCCGCCGACCTGGTCACCGAGGCGCCCGAGTTGGCCCGGGACCGGCGCGAACGGTGGTGGCGCCTGGTCACCCGAGGGCTGCGCTGGTCCAACACCGACTTCGACACCGACCCGGCCTCCCGCGCGGTCGCCGACGCCGCCACCTCGCTCAACCTCGACCGGCACGTCGCCCTGGCCCGCGCATGGCACGCCGCCGACGAGGCCGAGCAGGCCACCTGGAACGACGCTGCGTTCTCCACCGACCACTGGCTGCGCCTCACGCCCGAGGAACTGGCCGAGCTGAGCCGCGAGATGATCGCCGTCCTCACGCGCTGGGCCAACCGGGACCTGCCCGACGACGACGCCGACCGCAGACCGGTCTTCGTGTTCGTCCACGGCGTGCCGGCGCGACCGTGACCGCCGCCACCCGCAGCGACCCCACTGACGTCCGGAAGACCGGCGGGCTGCTGCGGCACCGCGACTTCCGGCTGCTCTGGACCGGCCAGACGGTCAGCAGCATCGGCAGCAACGTCACCACTGTCGCGCTTCCGCTGGTCGCGGTCGCCGTCCTGGACGCCGACACCTTCCAGGTGGCGGTACTCACCGCCGCGGCCTGGCTGCCCTGGCTGCTGATCGGCCTGCCGGCCGGCGCGTGGGTCGACCGGCTGCCCCGCCGACCCGTGATGGTGGCGTGCGACCTGCTCCGCGCGCTGCTCTTCCTCAGCGTGCCGCTCGCCGCCGCACTCGACCGGCTCACCGTCTGGCACCTGCTGCTGGTGGCACTCAGCGCCGGCGTGGCCCGGGTCTTCTTCGAGACAGCCGACCAGGTGTACCTGCCGGTGCTGCTGCGACCCGAGCAACTGCCGGAGGGCAACGCGAAGCTGCACGCCGCCCAGACCGCGAGCTATGTCGTTGGCCCCGGCGTCGCAGGTCTGATCTCCCAGCTCATCGGTGCGGTCGCCGCTCTGCTGCTGGATGCGATCAGCTTCCTGGTCTCCGCGGTGTGCCTGCTGCGGATCCGCACCGTCGAACCGCGCATTCGCCGAGTGGACCAGTCCCGGTCACTGCGCCGTGACATCGCTGAGGGGCTGCGTTTCGTCGCCCGAGACCCGTACCTGCGGGTGCTGACGGTCTTCGGCGCGGCCAGCAACATCGGGCTGACCGGTTACCAGGCCGTGCTGGTGGTCTTCCTGGTCCGTGAGTTGCGTCTCGAACCGGGCCTGGTGGGCGTCCTGATCGCCGTGATGAGCGCCGGTGGGATCATCGGCGCGCTGTTCGCCACCACGGTGGCCCGCCGCTGCGGCACCGCGCGGGCGCTGCTGGTCGCGGCGGCGCTCACCGGCCCACCCGCGCTGCTCATCCCACTCGCCGCACCCGGCATCGGGCTGGCCTGGCCGGCACTCGGTGGCCTGCTGATCGGCCTCGGGGTGGCCATCGGCAACGTGGTCAAGGGCGCCTTCCGGCAGACCTACACGCCGCACCACCTGCTGGGCCGGGTGACGGTGAGCATGCACCTGCTCAACTACGGCACGATTCCGCTGGCGGCCGTGCTGGCCGGTGCCATCGGCGCACGGTACGGCGTCCAGACGGCAATTGTCGGAATGACCGCCTGGTTGGCGCTCACCCCGTTGATTCTGTTGGTGGGGCCGATCCGGAGGCGGCGGGACCTGCCCGCCGCCCCGGCGTCGTCTTGAGTGCGCTGCGACGGCGGCCGGAGACCGGCCGCCGTCACCGGCACGGAGCTACATCGGGCGGACGTTGTCCGCCTGCGGACCCTTCTGCCCCTGGGTCACCTCGAACTCGACCTTCTGGCCCTCGTTGAGCTCCCGGTAGCCGCTCGTCGCGATGGCGGAGTAGTGGACGAACACGTCCGGCCCTCCACCGTCCTGCTCGATGAAGCCGAAGCCCTTTTCCGAGTTGAACCACTTAACCGTGCCGGTTGCCATGCATCTCTCCCTGTTCAAAGCGGCTGACCCCCGGCCTCTGGCCGATGATCGCCCGTACCTGTTCGACAGTAACGGGCAAAACCCCGATCCGCTGGCCGAAGTGCCGTAGGTCTTCGAGCGAACTCGGGTGAACTCTGCGCGGCGGCATGTGAAAGTCGCCCCGACCAACCGCCGCTGGGGCATGCTTGCGCCGATGAGAAGTGCCGAAGCCGACGCGCTGACCGAGCTGGAACGCGAGGTCGGCACGCCCGGTTCCGGTCTGGACAGACTCCGGCTGATGCCCACCCCCTTCGTCCCCGAGGTGCGGCTGCACCTGGCCGAGGACGCGATCGTCTGGTGGGCCCGGATGGAGGCCACCGCCGGGCACGCGCTGCCGGCGCCGTACTGGGCGTCCGCCTGGGCCGGCGGACAGGCCCTGGCCCGCCACCTGCTGGACCACCCCGAGCTGGTCGCCGGTCGCCGGGTGCTCGACCTCGCCGCCGGGTCCGGGCTGGTGGCCATCGCCGCCGCGCTGGCCGGCGCCGCGGAGGTCATCGCCAACGACATCGACCCGTACGCCGTCGCCGCCGTCACCCTCAACGCGCGGGCCAACCACGTCGCCGTCGACGCCACCGGGGACGATCTGCTCGACAGCACCGAGCCGAAGGCCGACCTGGTGGTCGCCGGGGACGTCTTCTACGACCGCGCGATGGCCGACCGGATGCTGCCCTTCCTGCAACGGACCGCCGCCGCCGGCGCCGACGTGCTGGTCGGCGACCCCGGCCGCGGACACCTACCGGCGGACCGCCTGGCCGTGCTGGCCGACTACCCGGTGCCCACCACCGAACCCTCCGTCGACTCGTCGCTGCGTCACGTGCAGGTGCTGCGCCCCGCCTGAGGCGGAAACCCCGGACTCAGGGACGACCCCGAGTGGGATACCAGGGGTCACTGGGGGCTACGACCCGATGTCCGAAGTGGCGCGGCGGCCATAGCGTCGACGCATGACGCAATGGGTGGCCCAGATCGGAGAACTACCGGTTCTGCTGCTGATGGGCGCGCTCGGGCTCGTCATGCTCTTCGACGCCGTACCCCTGCTGGGTGTCCTCATCCCCGGCGACGTCGCGATCCTCGCCGCCGTCGGGGTCGGCCGCCCGAGCACCGGGCTGGCCACCTTCGCCGCGGTGCTGGTCGGCTGCCTGGCCGGCTGGTCGCTGAGCTTCCTGATCGGCCGTCGCTACTCCGACCGGCTGCGACACAGCCGCCTTGGCGGTTGGATCGGCGAGCCCCGCTGGACCGCGGCGGAAGGCATCCTGCGCCGCGGCGGCGGTCGGATGATGGTCGTCGCGCCGTTCCTGCCCGTCTTCAACGCGCTGCTGCCACTGGCCGCCGGAGGGCTGCGGATGTCGTACCGTCGATTTCTCGGCTGCGCGACGCTCGGCGCGGCCGCCTGGGCCGGTCTCTACCTGGCCCTGGGCACCGCGGCGCGGTCGGTGGTCGGGCTGCTGCCGGGCAGCCCCAGCCCGCTGCTGGTCACCATGGGGGTCGGTCTGGTGCTGGCCTCCGTCGCGTTGCTGGGGGCGCGGCGGCGGTTGTTCTCCGTCGTTGGCTGAGCTTTGTTCGC
>NZ_JNZS01000043.1 GCF_000718515.1 Micromonospora parva
TGGGGGTAGCTCCTTCGGGGGTAGGAACACCCGAACCGCCAAAGGGGGGAACGGCGGCGGGGTGTGAGCACCTCGTCCGGCGCTGCACAAACAAACGGGAAAAGTCTCAGGGGTCGGCGACTTCACGGGCGCGGGGGCTCGTGGCGCCGGGGTCCAGGTGTAACGACCGGGCGGCCGGGGTCATTCCCCGGTGGCCCAACCTGCCGGCACCCCCATCACAGCGGTGCCTGCGGTCGATCGTCCCCGGCCCGGCCACGATTCCCGCCTGCGCGTGCGCCCGGCCACCACCCACAAACACCCACAACCCGACACACCACCCACACAACCACGGCCCCACGGCACCGAACCGGCCCGCACGCCCGTGATCCACTCGGGTTCCCGGAAACCGGGGCATCCGGGACGCCAGGACACCCCGACTTCATGAAACCCGAGTCGATCACGCATCGTCTGACGACCTCGGCTGGCGCATAACCGGACAAACATCGCGGCGAGCAAGGTCGGGTGGGTTCGTCTGCGATAGCGCGATGGGATCAGCCTGAGCGACACCGGCCCGGGTGGGCGTTACCCTGACACCATGCAGGCCGTCTCCCCCACCGCGACCGGCGTGGCGTTTCTGGCCCGCCCGGGTCGTCCCGCTGTGGTGGCGCGGACGCTCGCCGAGCTGGCCGGTCCCACTCGGGGTGTGGTGGAGCTGCCGGTGCGGCTGATGTGGAACGCCGAGCGCACCTTCGACCTCGGCGACCCCGACCAGCTGCTCTGGATGTACGAGAACGTGCTTCGCGAGACCACCCGGGCCGAGGATCTGCGCTCCCTGATCAACGGGCGGACGTTGCGCCGGGTGTGGCGACTGCTCAACCTGCCTCGGGGCGTACGCCAGGCGTGGGAGAGCCGGCACCGCGGCCTGCGTACGGCGTGACCGAACCGCATCTGCACGAGTTCTACCGGGAGGTGGCCCGGGTGGCGCTGTCCGCCGCCGGGCCGTACCGGTTCGTGCTGGGTGGTGGGGTGGCGTGGGCGGCGCACGGTCTGGTCGCCCGACCGACGGAGGACGTCGACCTCTTCGCGGACGTGGAGGGTGCCGCGGCGGCGGCGTCCGCCGGGGTGCGCGTGGCTCTGGAGCGGGCCGGGTTCCTCGTCACTGACGCCGACCCGGACAGTGAGCTGGCCGAGCTGTTCGACGGGTACGAGCAGGACATGAAGGACTTCGTGGTGAGCCGCGACGGACGGCAGATCCGGCTCAGCCTGGCCCGGTTGGACCGCCAGCAGAGCCCGGTGGTGATGGACCTCGGCCCGGTGATGGACGTCCGTGACCTGGTGGCGAACAAGATCGCGGCGTTGGTCAACCGGCGGGAGGTTCGCGACTTCATCGACGTGGCCGCGGCTCTCGACCACTATGACGTTACCGAGCTGTTGGTGCTGGCCCGTCAGGTCGATCCCGCGCTGGACCCGGACGACGTCCGCGCCGCTGGCCGCTACCTGGACCGGCTCTCCGACCAGCGCTTCGGCCGGTACGGCCTGGGCGCCGCCGAGGTCGCCGAGATTCGACAACGCTTCGCCAGCTGGCCGCGTTAACCCCACGCCCGACCGCACCGCACCATCGGTGCGCACCACCCGACCACGCCCGATGAGCCGGTTCGCGGGAGCGTGCGGGGCACTGAGCCAGCACGGCCGGTGGCCCCGGCACACCACAGCGCCGGGTGGGCGCCCGCACGACGCCCACCCGGGTGGGTCATCACTTGGTCGGTCGACCGCCGGTGACGCCCAGGATCTCGCCGGTGACGTAGCTCGACTCCTGCGAGGCGAAGAAGACGTACGCGGGTGCCAGCTCGGCCGGCTGCCCGGGGCGTCCCTCGGGGGTGTCGGTGCCGAACTGTTCCACCTTCTCCTTCGGCATGGTGGCCGGGATCAGCGGCGTCCACACCGGACCGGGAGCGACAGCGTTGACCCGGATGCCCTGCTCGGCCAGGTCGGCGGCGAGGGCCTTGGTGAAGTCGGCGATCCCCGCCTTCGTGGTGGCGTAGTCCAGCAACTGCGGCGACGGGTCGAACGCCTGGATCGACGACGTGTTGATGATCGCCGCCCCTTCGGCCAGGTGCGGGATGGCGGCCTTGCAGAGCCAGAACATCGCGTACAGGTTGGTCTTGAACACCCGGTCGAACTGCTCGGTGCTGATCCCGAGGATGCCCTTGTCCTGCGACATCTGGTACGCCGCGTTGTTGACCAGGATGTCGAGGCCACCCAGGTCCCGCACCGCCCGGTCGACCAGTTCCTGGCAGTGCGCCTCGTCGGTGATGTCGCCACGTACCGCGATGCCTCGGCGCCCGGCGGCCTCGATCAGCCGGACGGTCTCCCGGGCGTCGGCGTCCTCCTCCTCGCCAAGGTAGGAGATGAGGACGTCCGCGCCCTCCCGGGCGAAGGCGATCGCGACCGCCCGGCCGATCCCGGAGTCACCGCCGGTGATCAGTGCCCGCTTGCCGTCGAGTTTGCCGCTGCCCCGGTACGACTCCTCCCCGTGGTCCGGCTTGGGGGTCATCTCCGCGGTCGCGCCCGGCGCCGACTGCTGCTGTGCGGGTTGGCCGGACTGCTGGCCGTACTGGCTGGTCGGGTCCTGCTGGGTGTGCTGGTCCTCGCTCACTGCTGCCATCTCCTCGTCGCGCGCGGGAGGTGGGGCTCTCCCGCGAATGTCGTCGTGATGGCCCTACCCTGCGTCGGCCTGCGGAAACCGTTGCAGCTGTCGGGGCTGGCGTGGCGGGAGTGTCAGCTGCTGGTTATGGTGCGCAAGGCGCTCACGAGGCGCGTCCACCCCCATGGAAAGGCACGTCATGACCTCTGGATCCGGCCCGTCGCGCCGCCAGGTGCTCGTCGCCGCGGCGGCGGCGGCGACCACCCCGCTGATCGCCGCCGCGCCCGCGCAGGCGGCCGGCCCGGCCCGGCCGCGCACCTGGGACCTCACCCTCCTGGGCACGTCGGACACGCACGGCAACGTCTACAACTGGGATTACTACCGCGACGCCGAGTACGACGACAGCAAGCAGAACGACATCGGTGTTGCGAAGCTGGCGACCCTGATCAACCAGATCCGTCGGGAGCGGCGCGGCAAGGCGACGCTCGTGCTCGACGCCGGCGACACGATTCAGGGCACGCCCCTCGCGACGTACTACGCCAAGCAGGAGCCGATCACCGCCACCGGGGAGAAGCACCCGATGGCCCGGGCGATGAACGTCATCGACTACGACGCGGTGACCCTGGGCAACCACGAGTTCAACTACGGTCTGCCGCTGCTGGACCTGTGGATCCGCCAGCTCGGCTTCCCCGCGCTCGCCGCGAACGCCGTCAACGCGAAGACCGGCAAGCCGTCCTTCCTGCCGTACGTCATCAAGAAGGTCTCCCTCGGTTTCGCCGCGCCGACCCTGCGCGTCGGCATCCTGGGGCTGACCAACCCCGGCGTGGCCATCTGGGACAAGGGCAACGTCGAGGGCAAGCTGCGCTTCGACGACATGATCGCGACCGCCGCGAAGTGGGTGCCGATCATGCGGGCCCGCGGCGCGGACCTGGTGCTGATCTCCGCGCACGGCGGTGACAGCGGCACCTCCAGCTACGGCCCGGAGCTGCCGAACGAGAACCCGGTGGCGCTGATCGCCCAGCAGGTGCCGGGAATCGACGCGATCCTCTTCGGCCACGCGCACAACGAGGTGGTCGAGCGGTTCGTCACCAACGAGCGGACCGGCGCGCAGGTGCTGCTCTCCGAGCCGTCGAAGTGGGGCCAGCGGCTCACCCGCATGGACTTCACCCTGGCCCGCGAGCGTGGTCGGTGGACGATCACCAAGAAGGCCGCCACCATGCTGAACACCAACACGGTGGTCGAGGACCCGAAGGTGCTCGCGGCCGTGCGGGCCCAACACCAGAAGACCATCGCGTACGTCAACCAGGTGGTCGCGCAGTCGACGGTGGAGCTGTCGGCGGCCGAGTCGCGGTACAAGGACACGCCCATCCTGGACTTCATCAACCACGTGCAGACCGAGGTGGTCGGCGCGGCGCTGGCCGGCACCGCGTACGCGGACCTGCCGGTGCTGTCGATCGCGGCGCCGTTCAGCCGCACGGCCGTCTTCCCCGCCGGCGACGTCAAGATTCGCGACGTGGCCGGCCTGTACGTGTACGACAACACCCTCGAGGCGGTGGTGCTCAGCGGGGCCGAGGTGCGCGCGTACCTGGAGTACTCGGCGAAGTACTTCCGCACCCTGGCGCCGGGCGCGCCGGTCGACCCGGAGCAGATCAGTGACCCGGCCGTGCCGGACTACAACTACGACGTCTTCTCCGGCGTCGACTACGACATCGACATCTCCAAGCCGGTCGGGCAGCGCATCACCCGCCTGGTGCTGGCCGGCACCGACACGCCGGTGGCCGACAACGCCCAGTTCGTGGTGGCGGTGAACAACTACCGGCGCAGCGGCGGCGGCAACTTCCCCGGCATCGTGAAGACCCAGGTCTACAACGCGCAGCAGGAGATCCGCCAGCTGCTCATCGACTGGGCGCAGGCCAAGGGGACGATCGACCCGGCCGACTTCTTCCAGCCCAACTGGCGGCTGGTACGCGAGGGCGTGCCGGTCTTCTGACCTCAGCGCAGCATCGACGGGCCGTGGGTGGCGACACCCGCGGCCCGTTGTGCGTTGTCAGCCGGCGTGGCGCAGGTCCCAGTGGACCGGGTCGTCCCACACGTCGGGCCGATCGCTTCGTGACTCGGTTTCGGTCAGCTCGACCCGCTGATCGGGGCGGGCGGCGAGCGGCAACTGCCCGAACCGTACGTGGCGCAGGAACGCGTACTCGTCGTCGGTGAACGGCTGCTCGGTCATCGGCACCTCCTGACTCCCCTGCGATTGTCCGACGCCCAGCCCGTTGGACACCAGTGGCGGGGCGCACGTCGCATAGGGCATCCTAGGATCCTGGGTGAATAGCGGGTGCCCGGCGGGGGGCGGGTAACCGATCCAGCACCGCGAGGGCTGCCCGGATGGGGCGGCGGCGCAGCATCTCGTCGAAGCTCGCCCGACCCTGGCAGAACTGCACGAACATCCGCCAGCCCGGCGGGGTCGCCAACAGGGCGTGGAACACATCCGGGCGGCGGGTGAACACGTCGAGCAGCCGGAACCCCGCCCGCATCTCCGGCAGCAGACGCTCGGCCACCGCCCGCTCGTACCCCGCCAGATCACCGCCCGCGACCGCCGCCCCGGCCAACGCACCGGACCGCAACGCGAAGCTGATGCCCTCCCGGCTCCACGGCTCCAACAGCCCCGCCGCGTCCCCCACGACCAGCACCCGGCCGTTGCGCAACGGTGAATCCTCCGCACGGCACCGGGTCAGGTGACCGGAGTCGTGCTCCGCCGGCAACCCGGTCAGACCCAACCGGTCGACGAACCGCCGCAGGTATTCACGGGTCCCCTCCCCCGCGCCGCGACCGGCGATCACACCGACGGTCAGCCGGTCACCCTTGGGAAAGACCCAGGCGTACGAGCCCGGCATGGCACCCCAGTCCAGCAGCAGCCGACCCCGCCACCGCTCCTGCTCGACGGGCGGCACTGGAAGCTCCACCTCCAGACCCAGATCCACCTGCTGGTACCGAACCCCGACATGCCGGCCGGTCACCCCCGACGAGCCGTCCGCCCCGATCACGGCACGAGCCGCGATCGTCGTACCGTCGGCCAGCCGCAGGCGTACCCCATCAGGGTCCTGCTCGATAGCGCGGACCGCGACCCGCTCCCGCATCTCGGCCCCGGCGGCGACCGCCGCGGCCCGCAGCCGGTCGTCGAACTCCTCGCGGCGCACCATCGTCACCACCGGACTGTCGTTGCGGCGAGTGAACTCCCGTCCGCCGTCGCGGGTGAACGTCACCCGGTCCACCCGGTCGTGCGCGGGCACCTCGATCCGACCCTCGACGGCCGCCAGCGAGGTGCCGATCAGACCACCACCGCAGGTCTTGTACCGCGGGTGCGCGGCCCGCTCGACAACAAGTGTGGAAACGCCCGCACGGGCGGCGGCGTGCGCCGCGGACAGCCCGGCGGGGCCAGCGCCGACAACGACGAGGTCCCAAACGATCACGGAAGCAGCCTAGGGCACCACCGACGCGCGACCGGCCGACCCGCCCGCCGTCGCGACCGCCCGATCGGGTGCGCATCTTCGGTCACCGAGGGGGTAACCGGCGCACGGCAACCGCCACCGCAGTGGCGGCCGAGCGAAGGAGGAACCATGCAGCAGGTGCCACTGTCGGAGGCCGAGCAACGGGTGTACCAGGCGGTCACCACCCTTGAGGCACGCGGGCAGGTGCCCTACCCGGACCTGATCGCCGAGGAATCCGGACTCACCGAGGAACAGGTGAGCAGCCCCCTGCACCTGCTCACCGAGAAGGGCCTGCTGCACCGCGAGGACTCACCGATGGCCGGCCTCGACTTCGGCCCCCGGTTCTGCGCCCGCCAGATGGCGTGACCCACGGAACCAGCCGGCACGGTTCGCCCCCCGCCGACCCGGGTAGCGGTCAACCATGCGTGACCAAGGGCCGACGGGGGGCACGATGAACGCGGCGCAGCCGCCGCAGCCGGTCACCCCGGCCGAGAACCGACGACGCTGGCAGGCCGTCGGCGTCGGACTCGTCGCCGCGTTCATGACCCTGCTCGACGTGAGCATCGTCAACGTCGCGGTGCCGTCCATCGACCGGGCGTTGCACGCCTCACCGAGCGACCTGCAGTGGGTTCTCTCCGGGTACGCGCTCACCTTCGGCCTGGCGCTGGTGCCCGCCGGCCGCTTCGGCGACGCCCGCGGGCGGCGCAACGCGTTCGTCTTCGGCATCGCGCTGTTCACCATCACCAGCGCGCTCGCCGGCCTCGCCACCTCCCCCACCTGGCTGGTCATCACCCGACTGCTGCAGGGCGCCGCGGCCGGCGTCGTCAACCCGCAGGTCATCGGGCTGATCCAGCAGCTGTTCCGGGGGCCCGAACGCGCCCGCCCGTTCGGGCTGCTCGGCGCCACCATCGGCATCTCCACCGCCGTCGGGCCGCTACTCGGCGGGTTGCTCATCGCCGTCGGCGGCGAGGAGCACGGCTGGCGCTGGGTCTTCTTCGTCAACGTGCCCGTCGGTGTTCTCGCGGTGATCCTCGGCTGGCGGTTGCTGCCCGGTCGGCCCACCGGTCAACCCGGCTGGCGTCGACTCGACCCCGTCGGCGTCCTGCTGCTCGGCATCGGCGTGGTGCTGGTCCTGCTGCCACTGGTGCAGGAACAGCAGTGGCGCACCCCCTGGAAGTGGGCGCTCATCCCGGCCGGCCTGGCGGTGCTGGTCGCCTTCGGGCTCTGGGAACGACGGTACGCGCGCCGCAACCAACCCCTGTTCGACCTTCGACTGTTCAACCTCCAGTCGTACACCCTGGGCTCGATCCTGGCGCTCGTCTACTTCGGCGGGTTCACCGCGATCTTCTTCATCTTCACCCTGTTCCTGCAGATGGGTCTCGGCTACAGCGCCCTCGTCGCCGGCCTGGCCATCACCCCCTTCGCCCTGGGTTCGGCCGCCGCCGCCGTACTCGGTGGCCGCATCGTCAACCGCTTCGGCCGACCACTGGTCGCCATCGGCCTGCTCACCGTGGTGGTCGGGCTGGCCGCGACGGTCATCGCGCTGCACCTCGCACCGCACGCCCCGGCACCGTGGGTCACCGCCGGCCCGCTGCTCGTCGCCGGCATCGGCAGCGGACTCGTGATCGCCCCCAACCAGACGATCACCCTCTCCGAAGTGCCGGTAGATCAGGCGGGCAGCGGCGCGGGCATGCTCCAGACCGGTCAGCGGATCGGCGCGGCGGCCGGCATCGCCGCCGTCGGCTCACTGTTCTTCTCGTCGTTGGCCGACAGCCGCGGCGACTGGACCACCGCCTTCGAACAGTCCCTCATGCTGGCTACCGGCATCATCGTGCTCGCGCTGATCGCCGCGCTGATCGACATCTGGCGCAACCACAACCACAAGAACTGACCGGGGTACGCCGCTGGCCCGGTGGTGCGGGTGTGCTGGTGGTCAGCTGTTCCAGTGCTGGGCGACGAGGTCGGTGGCCTGCTGCTCCCACTGGGCGTAGGCGTCCGGGTACGCCGAGACCTGCACGGTCTGCGCGGCCACGGTCAGTGGCATGTCCTGCCACCCGTCGACCTGCTTGAGGCCCTTGAGGAACGCGGTCGTGGAGTACTCGGGGTCGGTGATCTGCTCCGGGGTACCCCAACCACTGGACGGGCGCTGCTGGAACAGGCCCAGCGAGTCATGGTCGTTCTTGTCGCCGAGGTGGCCCAGGTTTTCCAGCTTGGACTCCTGCAGGCTCGTCGCGATCGAGATCACCGCGGCGCGCTCGGGCAGGCCGGCCTTCTTCGTCGCGGCGATGATCGCCTTGACGTTGGCCGTCTGCTCGTCGTTGAGGGTGATGTGCGACTGGTCGCCCTGCGGCTTCGGCGCCTGCACCGCCACCGCGGCGGGCCGGCGGCCTGCGAGCGGGGGGCCGGGGTCATTCCGGGGGTGGCCCGACCCGTCGGCACCCACGGGGAGGCGATGCCTGCGGTCGATCGTGGGGGTCACAACGACCGGGCGGCCGGGGTCATTCCGGGGTGGCCCAGCCCGTCGGCAGCCACGGGGAGGCGGTGCCTGCGGTCGATCGCGGGGACCATAACGACCGGGGGGCCGGGGTCATTCCGGGTGGCCCAACCTGTCGGCACCCCCATCACGGCGGTGCCTGCGGTCGATCGTGGGGGTCATAACGACCGGGTGCCGGCGGGCATTCCACCCTGCCGGACCTCGGATCCCGCGCCCGTGAAACCGGGCGGCGGGAGGTGGTGCTGTGATCGTCAGGATGTGTAACGACCCCGGCCCGGCCACGATTCCCGCCTGCGCGTGCGCCCGGCCACCACCCACAAACACCCACAACCCGACACACCACCCCCATCGGGAACGACCCGCCGGCGAGCCGGGCGGCACGGTCGGGCTGGTGCAAAGCGGACACGCCGACCCTTGGGGCAGAACGCCATCATCAGCGCCTCCCCGGCGGACCGCCTCCCGTCTCGCCGGGAGCCGTACCTGGCGGCGCAGAGGTCACAACCCGCACCAGACCAGGCCGAGATCACAACCCGCACCAGACCAGGCCGAGATCACGACCCGCGCCAGACCCAGCCGAGGGCACGACCCGTGCCAGACCCAGCCGAGGGCACGACCCGTGCCAGACCCGGCCGAGGGCACGACCCGCACCAGACGAGGCCGAGGTCGGGAGTCGCGCCGGACAACGCGGAGGTCGGGAGCCGTACCAGGTGGCGGGGTTTTTCTGGACGGGCTGGCGCCCGTCGGAGTGTTCCGACGGGCGCCAGCTTCCGTGCGATCCGGGCGCAGCCCGGTGGGGTTGATCAGTGCGCCGCACCACCGAAGCGCTGGCGGCGACGCCAGGCCAGGGTCAGCAGGAGCATGACCGCTCCGGCGCCGACCAGGCCGCCGCCGAGCTTCATGGGTGTGCCGAGGCTGTCACCCGTGACGGGCAGCGGCTGCTTCTTGTGCAACACCCGCAGCTCGGTGCTGGCGGTCCGGCCGGACTCCCGACCGGTGGCGGTGAAGGTCAGCAGACCTGTCACCGACGGCTTGTAGCTCTTGGTGAAGCGACCCTGGGCGTTGGTGAACGCCGTGAAGTTCAGGGGCGCGCTCGCCTGGTACGCCACCGGGGTCATGGCCACGGTGCTGCCGTCGCTCCGGCGAGCCGGAGCCTGACCGCCGGCCGGTGCGGCCAGCGGGGTCACCGTCACGGAGATGTCGACCGTCTCGTTCGGGCCGAAGCCGGTGCCGGTCAACAACACCGTCTCGCCGAGGAAGATCGTCGGCCGGTTGACGGTCAGCGAAGCGGCTGCCGGCGGGTACGGCGGCGGCTGGGGCGGGTCAGTGGTCGCGCTGGGCGTCGGCTGCGGCTGTGCCGCCCCCGCTGCCGTCGGCACGGCCACCACGGCCAGGCCGACCGTGAGCGCCATGATGATGCGGGATAGCCGCATGATTGGTTCCCTCCTACTGGTCACAGCTTGGTGCGGAATGAACTTGGGTGGTCCAGGGGCTGGCGGTGGGGGTCAGCCACAGCTCGGCCTGCCCGACGCCGGTCTTGGCGGTCAGCACGGTGACCTCCAGCGCCCGTTCGGCACCGGGGCCGACGTCCACGCTGGCCGTCGCCACCTGGCGGCGGCGTTCGGTGCCGCTGCCAAGTGCCGTCTCGACCCCGTCGAGCCGGGCCTCGAGCACCGCTCCACCGGCCGGGCTGAAGATCGACACCAACGTGCGTGCGGTGTACGGATCGCCTGCCAGGCCGAGGCCGAGGACCGACTCGGTGAGTCCGGACTTCGGCGCCGTCGAGCGGAGGGTCACCCGCAGCCGGAGCTCGCGGCGGCCGTCGGGCCGGCATTCGCCGACCGTCAGGTTCGCCGTCGGCCGCAGGTAGTAGCCGAGCTTCGCGCCGCTGCCGTCGTTGAGGAACACGCCGACAGTTGGCACGGTGTCCTGCTCCGGGAGCGTTCCGGCCATCCGGCTGTCGCCGAATGTCCGCTGCTCCTCAGGTCGGGCACTCCAGAACAATATCCGGCGTTCCGTGATAGCACGGTCAAATGCGGACAACAACACCTTCGGGTTGACATTCTTCTTGAAAAAGGCGTCGAAGACCGCTGCCGCCGACGCCGCGAAGAACTCGTCCTGCTGTTTCAGGTCCAGCCGCTGGTAGCTGTCGTTGAGCAGCGTCTGCACGACCTTCTCGCTGGCGAGCGGCACACCACCGGGCACGAGCACCGGGCCGGTCGCCTTGAGCAGATAGGACAGCACCACCGGGTCGACGGCGAGCACGCCGTCGACTGTGGTGCCGGTCTTGCGGCGGAACATCTCGCGGTACAGCGTGGCGGCGGTCGGGAAGTGCGGAGACAGGTTGACGTCGGCGGGGTAGATGCCGGGCAGGTCGGTCCAGAGGGCGCGGGTTTCGGTGGGCACCTTCAACGCCGGGACGAACCGACCGAGCGAGGCGCTGCTGCCCTGCTTGCCCATCTTCACTGCGCCGTTCTCGGCCTCGATCATCGCGTACGCGCCGAACATGCCGCCGGTCGCGCGGAGTTCGGCGAGGTTCTGCGAGACGAGCAGGTAGCGACGAGGGCCGTTCGCGCCGAGCAGCGGCGGCAACAGACGGGCTCCCTGGTCGGCGGCCGTGGTGAGGCTGGCCAGCCGGCCGATCTCGTCACGCAGGTCGGTCAGCGCCTGCCGAATCTGGCTGACCAGCCGGTCGGCGGGCACCGCGGCCAGATCCCGGCGGGTGCGCTGCACCGACTCGTTCACCCGGGTCAGCTCGCCGGAGACGGTGGTGAGCCGGGCCAGGTCCAGCCGGCCGCCGGTCGGCACCAGGCTGGTCAGGTCCGTGCGGAGCAGGGTCGGGAACGCCTGCCGGGCCAGGTCGTCGATGGCGATGGCGATCCGGCGGACGGCGTCGAGGTCGTCGCCGGCGATCGGCGTACGGCGGCCGAGTTGCCAGCTCGGGTCGGTGGTCGCGGCGCGGGCCGCACCGGCCTGCTCCTGGAGCGCGGCGAGGGTCCGCAGCGCCCGGGCACTGTCCCCACCGACCACCTGGGCGCTCAACTCCCGGGCCAGTCCGGCGGCGTTGAGCAGGTGGGCGCGCGCCTGCCAACCGCGGAAGCCGATCCATCCGCCGGTCGCCAGCAGCAGCGAGCCGACTACCAGGACGCCGAGAAGGGCCCGGCGCAGTCGGGCACGCCGACGACGCCGGGACCGGCTCCGTCGCCGGGTCGGTCGATCGCTCACCGTCACACCACACTCCTGTTCACGGAACCGGACAGAAGGTCGATTCCCTGACGTTCTTAGCACGCCTTAGGGAATTTCGTACCCTTATCACGGTTGTTGCCCTTTTAATGAGTCTTCTTCGTACTTACCGGCTGGCTGGGCGCGACCCGCCCGGCCGCCTCGTGCAACAGCCGTTCGATCTGGTCCACGCCGGCGGGCAGCGCCATCTCCCGCAGGTACGCGGCCCGCCCTCGACGCCCCATCTCGGTACGGGTCGGCGGCGGAATGGTGGCGGCCAACCAGAACCGGTCGGCCAGCGCCGCCCAGTCCTCCGGCGGGCAGGACAACCCGGCCCGCGCCCGCTCGACCAGCTCGGCGGTGTCCCCACCGGCCGACGCGATCACCGGCGCGGCACAGGAGAGCGCGGCCTGGAGCTTGCCGGGCACGGTGCCCCGCAGCTCCGGAAGGTCACGCAACATGACCAGTTGGTAGTCGGCGGCGGCGTACAGCTCGGGCATGTCGACCGGCGAGCGCCGCTCCAGGAAGCGCACGTTCTCCGCGCCCAGCTCGGCGGCGAGCCCCCGCACCCGCCGCTCCTGCGCACCCGAACCGACCAGGACCAGATCCATCGTCCGGTCCAGCGCCGCGGCCGCCCGGACCGCGGTTTCCAACCCCTGCCGTGCCCCGATGGTCCCGGCGTGCATCACCACGCACCGACCGTCGCGGCGGACCAGTTGGCGGGCCGCCGCGCCGGGCGTCGCCGGATGGAAGATCCGCTCGTCGGTCCAGTTCAGCACCATCCGGACCCGGTCCGGGTCGGCGCCGGCGGCGACCACCAGGTCCCGCATCGACGGCGCGGCGACCGCGATGCGCGCCGCGGTCCGGTAGACCCGGGTCATCGTGGCGCCCAGCCGCGCCGCCCAGCGCCCCTCGCCCCGCTCGTCGACGCCGTCGCGAGCCCAGACGTCCTGCACGTGCAGCACCGCCGGCACCCGGCCCAGCAACCGGAGCACCCCGGCGGCGGCGAACGTCGTCGCCGGCAGCTGGAAGACGTAGAGCGCGTCGATGTCGCCGAGGAACCGGCGGGCGACCAGGCCCGCGCTGCCGGCGAAGGAGAGGTAGCTGGCCATCCGGCCCCCGACCGACGCGGCGCCCCCTGGGTAGCGGGGCACCCGTCGGACACTGAGCCGTTGGCTGTGCGTCTCGTGGTACCACCGCTGCCGCCAGCCCGGATAGACGTGCCCGCCGGGGTAGTCCGGAAAGCCGGTCAGGACCCGTACCTCGTGCCCCCGCGCGGCCAACTCCTCGGCGAGGCTCCCAGGGATGAACGCCGGCTCGGGCGGAAAGTGGTACGACAGGATGCCGATCTTCACCGGTTCACCCCCGTCCGCGGCGGATCGACGTCGGCCGGCGCGGCAGCACAGCCGGTGGGCGTGCGGCCCGCGTACGATGCCGACAACCCCTCCTTGCGCGGCCACCGACGTCGACGCACCGCCCTCGCGGTGTGCGCGCCCGCGTCCGCACCGATGAGAGGGGCACCGATGCCTGATCGCGTGTTGTTCGTCTGCCACGCCAACCTGTGCCGGTCGCCAATGGCCGAGTACCTGGCCCGTCGGCTGCTGACCGACCGACCCGTCGAGGTGGCCAGCGCCGGCACCGACGCGATCGACGGGTTGGCCATGCACCCGTACGCCATGGAGGTCGCGACCGAGAGCGGCGCGGACCCGGCGGCGTTCCGGACCCGGGTGCTGCGCCCCGAGTACCTGGTCGACGCGACGCTCGTGCTGACCGCGACCCGGCGCCAACGCTCGGTCTGCACCGCGTTGGCGCCGGGAGCGCTGCACCGGACGTTCACGCTGCGCCAGTTCGGACGGCTGGCCGCCGCGGCCGAGCCGCCCGCCGGGTCGGCCGACGACCCGCTGCGGGCGGCGATCGCCGCCGCCGCCCAGGCCCGGGGCCGGCTGCAACCGGCCGCCCCGGACGCGGACGACCTTCGGGACCCGATCGGCGGCACCGCCGCCGACTTCCGACTCTGCGCCGAGGAGATCGAACGGTCGCTGCGACCCCTCGCCGCGCTCATCGGGGCAGCCGGGTGAGTTCCTGGGTGTGGTCGGCGACGCCGTTGACCCCGGTGATGGTCTCGCTGTGCCGGCCGGACGCGGCCCGGTCGGCCGGCACCGAGGCTCCGGTCGCCGAGGCGACCACCCGGTAGGCCTCGTACTGGTAAGCCTCAGCCTTGGCCACCTTGGCCATGTTCAGCACACAGCCGAGCAGCCGGACCGAGACCGAGTGCAGTGACCGGGCCGCCGCGGCGACCTGGGTGCGTGAGGTACGGCCCTGCTGGGTCACCAACAGCGCGCCATCGGCCTGCACGGCCACCACCACGCCGTCGGTCACGGCGAGCAGCGGCGCGGTGTCGATGATCACGATGTCCGCCGACTCGCGCAGCGCCAGCAGCAGGTCCGACATGGCCTTCGAGCCGAGCAGCTCGCTCGGGTTCGGCGGGGCGGACCCGCTGGGCAGTACCAACAGCGACTTGTCTCCCCAGCGCTGCACGACGTCGCCCACCTTCACGTCGCCCACCAGCACGTCGGTGAGGCCGACGCCGGCGTCGAGGCCCAGGTAGTCGTCGACCTTCGGTCGGCGCAGATCCGCATCGACCAGCAGCACCCGCCAGCCCGCCTCGGCCAGCGCGATGGCCAGGTTGCAGGAGAGCGTGGTCTTGCCCTCGCCCTGCAGGGCGCTGGTCACCGCGATGACCCGGGCCGGCTCGTGGACGTCCACGAAACGCAGGTTGGTGCGCAGCTTGCGGACCGCCTCGGCCCGCGCCGAGGTCGCGGCGTCGCCCACGATGAGCGGGGCGCTGCGGGCGTTGGCCTCGAACGGGATCTCACCGAGCAGCGGGCTGCCGGTGGCGCGTTGCAGTCCGGCGGCGTCGCGCAGTCGGACGTCGGCGACGCCGCGCAGGATCGCCAGGCCGATGCCGAGGATCAGGCCGATCAGACCACCGAGGGTGAGGTTGCGCACCGGTTGCGGCGAGACGGGGTTGGCGCTGACCCGCGGGCCACTCACCACCTCGATCTTGATGGGTGCCTTGCCCTCCGGCGTCGTCTCGACCTTCTGGACGAGTTCGACGAACTTGCTGGCGAGGCTCTCCGTCACCCGCAACGCGCGGGTCTGGTCGGTGTCGGTGACCGATGCCCGCAGCAGGACGGTGCCGGTCTCGGTGGAGGTGCTCACCCGGCGCTGCACCTCGTCGGCGGTGAGGCCGACCGGAGTTTCGGCCACCACGCTCTGCGCCAGCCGGTCGCTGCTGAGCAGGTCGGCGTACGACTTGACGCGCTGTTGCAGGAAGAGCCCGCCCTGGTAGGCGTCGGTGACGCCCGAGTTGGGGGTGGTGACGAAGAAGGTCACCGAGGCGACGTACCGGGGTTGGGCCCGTACGGTCACGAACGCCGAGACGCCGAGGGCCACCATGACCGTGACCAGTGCGACCCACCAGTGCCGACGCACGTGGCGCAATTGGCGGAGCAGGTCCATCAGGAGCGCCTCCGTGTCGGTCCGGTTACGCCAAAGAACTTCACGAAAACCCCCAAGGTCGTCTCTAAACTCGTGAAACCATTAAAGCGGCTCATACGGCTTATGTCCGGAGTTATGCATTTTCCGGTGACGTGATGCGCGCCCGCTTGACCAACCCGACAAACACCCATTCGGCAGCGGCGACAACCGGGAAAAAGTCGCCGGCCGATCGGACGGCAGCCGATCGGCCCGGCCGTCGCCCCGCCCGAGGCGCCGGATAGGGTTGACAACGGTGTGCCGGGAAGTCTGGTCGGCGAGTGGATTTTTGCCGTCCCGACTCCCCTAGGTGAGCCCGCAGATGACCTCCCACACCCCGCCATCGGGGCCACGCCCGCCGAAGACCCGGCTGTTCTCCCGGTCGTCCTGGCCGGAGGCCCGGCACCTGGCCGACGTGCTCCGCACCGAAACCGTCGGTGGCGCGCTGCTGCTGGCCGGCGCCGTGCTCGCGCTGATCTGGGCCAACTCCCCGTGGTCCGACTCGTACACCCGGCTCAGCCATGCCGTGCCCTGGCCGGGCGCCCCCTGGCACCTCGACCTGGACGTGGCCACCTGGGCGGCGGACGGCCTGCTGGCCATCTTCTTCTTCGTGGTGGGCCTGGAACTCAAACGGGAGTTCGTCGCCGGGGAACTGCGCGACCCGCGCCGGGCCGCGCTGCCGGTGGCGGCCGCACTCGGCGGAATGCTGCTGCCGGCGCTGATCTACGTGGCGGTGGTGCTGAGCGCGGGCGGCGACGGCCTGCGCGGATGGGCCATTCCGACCGCCACCGACATCGCTTTCGCGCTCGCCGTGCTCGCCGTGGTCAGCTCACATCTGCCGCAGGGCCTGCGCGCATTCCTGCTCACCCTCGCGGTGGTCGACGACCTGTTCGCGATCACCATCATCGCGATCTTCTACACCGCCGACTTCCAACCTCTCGCGCTGCTCGCCGCGTTGGCGCCGATCGCGCTCTTCGCGGTGCTGGTGCAGCGGGGGCGTACCTGGTGGTGGGCACTGATCCCCCTCGCGGTCGCCGCCTGGACCCTGATGCACGCCTCGGGCGTGCACGCCACGGTGGCCGGCGTCCTGCTCGGCTTCACCGTCCCGGTGCTCGCCCGCCGACCGCGCGGCGGCGGCCAGCCGGCCACCGCCGACGCGGGAGCGGACCAGGGTGGCCTCGCCGCGCGCCTGGAGCATCGCTGGCGGCCGGTGTCGGCCGGCCTCGCGGTGCCGATCTTCGCCCTGTTCGCCGCCGGGGTCACAGTGCGCGGCACCGACCTGGGTGCCCTGTTGCGCGACCCGATCGTGATCGCCATCGTCGCCGGGCTGGTGTTCGGCAAGAGCATCGGCATCTTCGGGTCGACGTACCTGCTGGCGCGGTTCACCCGCGCCGAACTCGACGAGGACATCACCTGGACCGACCTGCTCGGGATCGCCCTGCTGGCCGGCGTCGGGTTCACCGTCTCGCTGCTCATCGGCGACCTGGCCTTCGGGGCGGGCAGCACCGCCGACGATCGGGTCAAGGTCGCCGTACTGCTCGGCTCGGTGATCTCCGCCGGGCTGGCCGCCACGGTGCTCAGCCGCCGCAACGCGACGTACCGGAGGGTGGCGCAACGCGAGCGGATGGACGCCGACGGGGATGGCGTACCCGACGTCTACCAGCACCCCGACGCCCACTGAACCGCCCGCCCCGGGGTGCGCACGGCGCGGCCTGACGAGCATGGGCTCGTCGCCGCGCCGGCGGCCCGGGGCCGGCGCTCAGTGGCGACGGTCGGCGGGGGGCAGGTCCTCGGTCTCCTCGGCCAACGCTTCGGCGGTCGGCCCGGTGAGGTCGTCGCCCGGCACCGCCACCGCCTCGGCGCGGTCCTGCTCGTCGGGCTTCCCGCCGGGCTGCGGCTCCGGAGCGGTGGCACCGCCGGCGAAGCCGTACTCGTTCGGTTCGTCGTGCCGACCCATCTGGTCATCCTCCCGATTTACCGATTTCACCTGTCGACGCCAACGGTAGGTGGTGATCGTCGTCGGCGCAGCGGGCCGGGGATTGTCGGCCGGACCACGGTGCTGGCCTGCTCAGCGCCGCCCCGAGCAGCTGACGCAGGGCGATGATCGCCACCGCGCCGGCCAGCCCGTTCCAACCCGGATCACCGGCGAGCCGCAGCAGGCCGGCCGCGGTGAGCAGGTCCAGCAGGACGCGCACGCCGCTGCGCAGCGCGCGGGCGCTGAGCGCGGTGACCACGCCAGCGACCAGCGCCAGCGCGGTGACCGCTGTGACCAGGACGCCCGTCACCGCCGCTGCTCGCCCTCAGCCACCTGACGCTGCTCCTGGCGGATCTCCCGGCCCAGGAAGTAGTTCAACGCCGTTCGGATCGTCGCGATCGCGGCCAGTTGGCCGATCTGCGCGAACGACGGGGACACCGCCGTGCGCAGCACGTCGGCCGCCAGCTGGAACTCCAGGCCGAGGGTCAGAAACCGACCCAGCGAGAGTCGGATCGGCGTGAAGCGGGCGGCGGTGCGGTGTCGCAGCCCCTCGACCACGAACCGCACCGCCGCCCACACCGCGCCAACGAAGATCACCAGCGCGCCGGCCACCTCCACCACCGCAACCAGCACCTGGTCGCCCTGGCGCAACAACTCGGCCGGGTCCACCCCGGGCCGTTACCCGCCCACGGGGCAGCTAGTCGGCGCTCAGGTCAGCTCGTTCACCGCCTCCAGGATCAGCCAGAGACCGGAGATGGCGAAGAGGATCGCGGCGCCGTACTTGATGGTCTTCTCCGGCAGCCGCCGACCGAGCATCCGGCCGACCAGGATGGCCAGCGCGTCCGCGGCCACCATGCCGATCGTCGAGCCGAGCCAGACACCGAACCAGCCGTACTTGGTGGCGAGCGTGATCGTGGCCAGCATCGTCTTGTCGCCCAGCTCGGCGAGGAAGAACGCCACCGACACCGCCACCAGCGCGGTCTTGTTGGTCTTCTCGGCCTTGCGCTTCTCCTCCTCGGTGAGCTTGTCCCCGCGTAGCGTCCACGCACCGAACCCGAGGAACGCCACGCCGGCCACCAGGGAGATCCACTCGGTGGGCAGCACCGCCCCGAGACCCGCGCCGATGGCGACCGACGCCAGGTGCACCACAGCTGTCGCCACCGTGATGCCGATCAGCACCGGGATCGGTTTGAACCGCGTGGCGAAGGTCAGCGCCATCAGCTGGGACTTGTCCCCCAGCTCGGCGACGAAGATGACGCCGAAGCTGACGACCAGCGCGGCGAAGAATCCCTCCATGACGTCCTTCCCGTTCACGCCGGGAGGAGGTACAGGGGCGCCCTCGACCCGGCTGCAACAGCCTGAGTCGAAGGTCTCGCCCGCCCCGGGAGAACCGGGGCCGCGTGGCCGGATGCGGAACGCACCAGTATGTCGACCACGACATTGGGGGCTACTCCCCTTCGCGTGGTCAGCCTAGCGGATCACCCTCCGGCCCGACCGGGTCGGGTGAACAGGCTCACCGCGCCCGCGCCAGCGTGACGCCGAAGAGCGCGTCCGGGTCGGTCCAGAACTCCGCCGTGCCGAAGCCGGCCGCGGTCAACTCGGCGGCGATCCCCTCCCGGCGGAACTTCGCCGAGACCTCGGTCCGCAGCTCCTCCCCCGCCGCGAAGTCGACGGTCAGCCCCAGCACCCGCACGTTCATCGGCCGGGTCGCCCGCAACCGCATCTCGATCCACTCATTGTCGGAATCCCAGACCGCGACGTGCTCGAACGCGCCCGGGTCGAAGTCGGCGCCCAACTCGCGGTTGATCACGTGCAGCACGTTGCGGTTGAACTCGGCGGTGACCCCGGCGGCGTCGTCGTACGCCGGCACGATCACCGACGGGTCCTTCACCAGGTCCGTACCGAGCAACAGCCAGTCGCCGACCTCCAGCGCCGCGCGCATCGCCGTGAGGAACTCGGCCCGCTCGGCGGGCAACAGGTTGCCGATGGTGCCGCCGAGGAACACCACCAACCGCCGACCGCCGGTGGGCAGCCGGTCCAGTTGCCGGGTGAAGTCCCCGACGATGCCCCGGACCCGCAGGCGGGGATAGTCGGCGGCGATCTCGGCGGTGGACCCGCGCAGGGCACTGACCGACACGTCCAGCGGAACGAACGTGCCCAGCCCACCCTGGCGGGTGAACGCGTCCAACAGCAGCCGGGTCTTCTCCGACGAACCGGAACCCAACTCGATGAGCGTCTTCGCCCCGGTCAGCGCCGCGATGTCGGCAGCGTGCGCGGCCAGCACCGCCCGCTCGGCCCGGGTCGGGTAGTACTCCGGAAGTCGGGTGATCTCCTCGAACAGCTCGCTCCCCCGCGCGTCGTAGAACCACTTCGGCGGCAGCCACTTCCTCCCGGCGCTCAGCCCGGCCCGAACGTCGTCACGCAGGCCCCGCTCCAGGTCACCCTCTTCGAGGTAGATCTCCAGGGGTTCGGCTGTCATCGGTTCGCTCCTCTGCTCGATCAACCGTTGCGTGTGTGCCCGGCGCGGCGCACCGCAGCCGGCAGTGGACGTACCCGCACCTCGCCCGCGGTGGCGACGACGAGGTGCCCCTCCGGCACCGGCCGCCACCCGGGATCGTCGTCATGCGGCTCCGAGGCGAGCAGCACCGAACCCGGCGACTCGCGGACCGACAACGCGTGCCCCGCCACGCTGGCCACCACCCGGTGCCCGTCGGTGAGCAGCAGGTTGAGCCGCGACCCGGCAGCGGCGGCGGCGACGTCGGTCACCGTCCGCCCGACCGCCTCCACCGGGTCGACGCCGGCGCGCAACCGATGCCGCACCAACGCCCAGAGCAGCGCCGAGTCGGTGGCCGCGTCCAGGGTGAGCAGGTCACGCACCGGCAGACCGGTGGCGAGCGGCACCACGGCGTCCGGCCAGCCGCGGACCACACCGTTGTGGCTGAACAGCCAGCGCCCCTCGGCGAACGGCGCCGCCGCGCCGTCGAGCACCGCCATCCCCACCGTGGCCGAGCGCACCGCCGCCAGCACCGCGCCGCTGCGCGTCACCGCGGCCAACTGCGCGATGGTCGGGTCGCTCCAGATCGGCTGCGCCCGCCGGTACCGCACCGGCTCACCCTCACCCGGATACCAGCCGACACCGAACCCGTCGGCATTGATCGTGCCGCCGCCGCGCATGTCGCGCGGCGCCCAGGACTGCCGCACCAACGAGTACGGCGGCTCGAACAACAGTTCGGCGAGGGTCACCGGCGGCCCCAGGTAGGCCAGGTGGCGGCACATCAGCGCCCACGGCCCGCCGCCGGGCCACCGGTCGTGCGGCCACTCACCGGTACGACTCGTCCGGTCGCACGTCCCGGGCGCAGCGGAAACCGCTGAAGATCTGCCGGCGGATCGGATAGTCCCAGTTACGGAAGGTGCCCCGACAGGCAGAGCGGTCGGTGCCGAACGAGCCACCGCGCAGCACCCGGTAGTCGCCGCCGAAGAAGACCTCCGAGTACTCGCGGTACGGAAACGCCGCGAACCCCGGGTGCCCGTCGAACGTCGTCGAGGTCCACTCCCACACATCGCCGATGAGTTGGTGCACACCCAACGGCGACGCACCCGCCGGGTACGCGCCCACCGGCGCCGGCCACAGATGACGCTGGTCGAGGTTGGCGTGCACCTGGGTCGGGTCGTCGTCCCCCCAGGGGTAACGACGGGACCGCCCGGTCGCCGGATCCCACCGGGCGGCCTTCTCCCACTCCGCCTCGGTCGGCAACCGCTTGCCGGCCCACGCCGCGTACGCCTGCGCCTCGTACCAGCACACATGCACCACCGGCTCGTCGGCGCGAACCCGATCCCACCGACCAAAGCGCCGGTACGACCAGTCGTCGCCGTCGCGGCGCCAGTGCATCGGCGCGCTGAGCTGCTCGCGAACCCGATGCTCCCAACCCGCCGGGCTCCACCAACGCCGCTCGGTGTAGCCGCCGTCGGCGATGAAGGCCGCGTACTGGCCGTTGGTCACCGGCGCGGCGTCGATGGCGTACGCCGGGAGGTCCACCCGGTGCGCCGGGCGCTCGTTGTCCAACGCCCACGGATCAGTGTCGGTGCCCATGATGAACTCACCCGCCGGCACCAGCACCTCCCCGCCGACCCGCGCCGACGGCTCCGGCGGCGGCGGAGCGTGCAGCACCGCCGGCCCCGAACGCAGCTGGTGGGTGGCGAGCATGGTCTCGTCGTGCTGCTGCTCGTGCTGCACGATCATGCCGAACGCGAACCCGTCGGCGACCAGCGGCCGCTCGGTGAAGGCCACCGCGTCGAGCAGGTCGTGCACCTTGTCCCGAACGGTGGCCAGATAGGCGCGCGCCTCCGCGGGCGGCAACAGGGGCAACGCGGGGCGGTCCCGACGTGGCTGCTTGAACGCGTCGTACAACTCGTCGATGTCACACCGGACCGGCTCCCGGCCCCCGACGTCCCGGACCAACCAGAGCTCCTCCTGGTTGCCCACGTGGGCCAGGTCCCAGACCAGCGGTGACATCAGCGGTGAGTGCTGGTGCATCAGGTCGCGCTCGTCGACCACCTCGGTCAACAAGGTGGTACGGGCACGCGCCCGCGCCAACTCCGCCGCGATGCGGTCGCGCAACCGCTCCCCGTGAACACCGCCCTCCGTTCGCGACTGCGAGGCTCGCAACCCCGGCTCACTCCTCGCGCTCACCGAGCCGCCCTCCGTTCGCGACTGCGAGGCTCGCAACCCCGGCTCACTCCTCGCGCTCACTGGTCTCTCCTCTCTGCGGCAGCCAGCCGTCGGCGTACCCCTTGTTGGATCTCGTCGTGGGTGCTGGCCGGCAGCTCCAGTCGGGGTAGGGCGGTCAGGGCCAGGTCGAGCAGGGCCGCCGCGACGGCGGCCAGCGCCGGGTCGGCCAGACCGTGCCGGGCGGCCGCCGACCAGCGGTGCGCCACCGGCATGGCGATCGCGGACGCCTCGCGCACGGTGCCCGGGTCGTCGAACAGGGCGGTCAGCACCGCCAACGGCAGCCGCCAGTCCCGGTCGGGCTGGGCGTCCAGGTAGCGCAACTCCAGGTAGCCGCGCGGCCGCACCGGCGGGAAGAGCGTGCTGACGTGGTAGTCGAGGTCATCGGTGGTGGGCGACTGCGGCAACGCGCCGTCGAGCCAGTCGGCGAACGTCACGCCGGGCGGCGCGGCCCAGTCGGCGTCACGCCGACGCAGGCACAGCAGCGGTGCGGCGAGCACATAGCTGACCCAGGCGTCGATCGGATCGTCAGCGGCGCCGGCGGGTGACCAGACCGGGCGGGTCCGGGCCGGGTCGATGGCCAGCCAGGCGGCCATCCGGGCGGAGGCCCAACCGGTGCGACGCCCGGCGTGTCGGGCGGCGGAGGCGAACGCCGCGAGCAGTGGCGGCCCGACCGCGTGGGCCGCTGCCCAGCGGTCACCGACCTGGTCCGCCTCACCGGCGTCGAGGCAGACCTGCAGGCCGGCGGTGCTGTACATCATCGTGCGGCCGGCCGGGCCACGACGGTCGAAGGTGTCGCGCATCGCGCGGTAGCGGGGGGTTTCCACCACCGGGCGGGGCCGTCGGTGGGGATCGATGCCGCTGCGGCCCAGGATCAGCCCGGCGGCGGCCAGCAGGTCGGTGACCTGGGCGATATCGGCCTCGGTGGCGCTGATCAGCGCGGCGACCGAGGGGCGGGGCGGGGTGGAGATCTCCAACTGGCCACCCGGCTCCAGGGTGACGGTGCCGCCGTTTCGCAGCGGCTCGGCCGGGCTGCCGGCATCCAGCGCGGTGGGGGTGTGCCGCCCCAACGCCGTCCGCAGCCGCGTCGCGTCGACGGGGCGGGCGGGATCGGCGGCGTCGTGCACGGTCCATTCCAGTTCGACGCCGGTGTGGGTGGGCGGCCCGGTCTTGAAACAGATCCGGACGAGGTGTCGGACCGCGGCTGCGGAATCGCGCAGGATGATGCTGCGGTCCAGGTCGGGTGACGTCACCACGGGTCGGACCCCCTCTCCGTGTGCCGGTTTCGGCACTTCGCGCCACCGTAAACCCACCCACCGACACCGTCGGTGGGTGTGCGTGCCGCCAATCTCTGTCTAACAGACGAATTTCCGGCGCAGGGCGGAACCAAACCGTCTCGGCCGCCTACCGTTCAGCCGTCGGTGGGATGGCCTGGCCGCGGTGGTGACGGTGGGGCTTTCGCCGCCGGGGACGGCTTGCTCTTCGCCGACTCGGACGGGGTGACCTTCGCCGACTCGGACGGCTTCGTCTCCGGCACCAGGCGCTGGCAGTACGCCTCGACGTCGGCGGGGCCGCCCGCGGCGGTCACCAACGGGTGGAAGGCCGGCGAGCGCAGTGCCCTCTCCCGCTGGTCGGGCTTCTTGGCCCGCCACGCACGGCACAGTCCGGGCAGCTGGTTGGTGAGGGCGGGACTGGCCGATGGCGTGGCGGTGACGGACGACGACGTGCCCGGCGACGGGACACCCGGGGCCACCGACCGACCGGACTCGTCCGACCGGGACGTGCCCGGCTGCGGCGACGGTGACGAGCCCGACGGGGCCGGCGCGACGGGGTCCGGTGCCCGGTCCCGGGTGACCGCGGCGAAGGCGGCCCCCGCGGTTGCGGTGGCGGCCACCGCGCCGATCCAGGCCACCACGCCGGTCCGGATCCGACGACGACGGGTCGGCTGCGGCGCGACTGAGGCCGGGTTGGCCCGGGCGGCCCGGAACGCGGCCAGCGCGGCCTCCTCCCCGGCCAGCTCGCCCGCACGGACCGGCCCGGCAGCAGCGGCGAGCAACGCGGCCACCGGCTCGGCCGGGGGCACGTTCGGGCCGGTGGCGTACGCCTCCGGCGCGGTCGCGTCCGCGGGCGTGGCGGCGTGACGCTGGGCCGGCGCGGTGTCCAGCCGGGCGCGGGCCGCGTCGAGCAGCCGCTCGGCGTCGGCGTGGTCGGCCCGCCGGAACGGGTTCATCGGGAGTCCCCTCACGTCAGCCGTCCGCCGGTTCGGCCTGCGGTGCCCGCCGGGCGGGGCCGCTGCCCGCACGCGGCTGCGTCCCCTCGCTCGCGACCGGCGACCCGGTCGGGCTCTGCCGCTCCAACAGCACCGCCAGCCGTCGTAGACCCCGGTGAGCGGCGGTGCGTACGGCACCGGCGCGGCGGCCCAGCACCCGGCCGGCGGATCCCGCGTCCAGGCCGATCACGGCCCGCAACAGGACCGCTTCGGCCTCCCGGGGCGGCAGGGTGGCGATCAGCGCGAGCGCGGTCTCGGTACCGATCGTCTCGCTGGCTCGCTCGGCGGTGTCCGCGTCGCTGGCCAGATCGACGAGCGCCTGCACCGGGACCGGGAGCGAGGGGCGGCGGCGCATCCGGCGGAGATGATCCATGGCGCGGTTACGGGCGATGGTGACCGTCCAGGCCCGGAACTCACCCCCGGTGAAGCCGGGCAGGTCACGGGAGACCTGCAGCCACGTCTCGGAGGCGACGTCCTCGGCGTCGGCCCCGACGATGGCGGTCAGGTACCGCAGCAGCCCGGGCTGGAGGCTGCGGTAGAGGAAGCGGAACGCCTCTTCGTCTCCGGCCTGCGCGGCGCTCACCACCTCCGACAGATCGTCGGTCATCCGCGGCCCACGTATCGCCCGGGGCGGCCCCGCCCGACCAACGGCACCGGGGCACGGCACGGGGTACGAGTCGTCCGCCCGTTCAGCACCACGCCCGCACCGCCCTCCGCCGCTCTCGTTGTGCCCGCGACCACGATTGTCGGGGCGGCGTGTTTGGGGCCGACGCCAGGGGGGTCGATCGGCGCGCTGCCCGCCGAGGTAGCCGGGAGGGCCCGAGCCGGGGCTAACGCTAGGAGGGGGCTCACGACGCGACAAGTCGGCGTCGTGTCACGGAAGAGTGACAATTCTCAGCCCTGCCGGGCGGCGCGTCGCGGTAACGGCCGGTGAGCAGGGAACACGAACCGCGTTCGGAGGCGGTTTCTTGCCACCGCTGAGGGCTTGAACGACGGAATTTGTCGCTTTTCGTGACACCGCATATCCGCTGCGTCACCAAGGGTGAGCGTCCACACAGGTCACAGCGAATCAGCCAACCCGAACCAGCCGCACGGCGGCCCTGCCACGGCGCGCCGGCCCGAGCCGCGCTAGGTACGGTAAGGCGGTGTTGTCATCGGAGGTCGTGCTCAGCGGTCGCTACCGCTTGGACGAACGTGTCGCCACGGGCGGCATGGGCGACGTTTGGCGTGCCTCCGACCTGATCCTCGGCCGACAGG
Source organism: Micromonospora parva (assembly GCF_000718515.1). Lineage (GTDB taxonomy): Bacteria > Actinomycetota > Actinomycetes > Mycobacteriales > Micromonosporaceae > Micromonospora > Micromonospora parva. The sequence continues at coordinate 25,586 of NZ_JNZS01000043.1, forward strand.
TCGCGGTCAAGGTTCTGCTCCCCGCGCTGGTCTCCGACCCGGACTTCATCGCCCGGTTCCGCGCCGAGGCCCGGATCATGGCGGCGCTGCGGCACCCCGGCATCGTGCAGGTCTTCGACTGCGGCGCGGACGACCTGCCCGACGGCGGCCGGGCGGACTACCTCGTCATGGAGTTCGTCGCCGGTGAGCCCCTGTCCAAGCGGATCGAGGCGGCCGGGCGGCTCGACGTGGCCGAGACGATGTCGATCGTGGCCCAGGCGGCGGCAGCGCTCAACGCGGCCCATCGCGGCGGCATCGTGCACCGCGACGTCAAGCCCAGCAATCTGCTGGTGCAGGAGGACGGCACCGTCGTCCTGGTCGACTTCGGCGTGGCCCGCTCCACCGACATCACCAGCATCACCAGCACCAACGCGGTGCCGGGCACCGCCCTCTACATGGCTCCCGAGCAGGCGGCCGGGCGGCCGGTCAGCGGCGCCACCGACATCTACGCCCTGGGCGCGGTCACCTACTGCTGCCTCACCGGCAGTCCGCCGTTCACCGGCGACAACCCCCTGCAGGTCGCCGTCCGACACCTGGACGACGAGCCGCCGGAGCTGCCGCACGACATCCCGGAGGCGGTCCGCGCCCTGGTGTCGCGGGCCCTGGCCAAGGATCCGCTGGAGCGGTTCACCAGCGGCGCGGCGATGGCCGAGGCCGCTCGGACGGCGGTCACCGACGGCGAGCCACCGACGGCGATGGCCACCCCTGTCGCGCTGCGCAACGCCGGGCCGGGCACCCGCACCGACGTGCCGGTGGGCGCGGCGGTGGCGAACGGGTCACGGGCGGCGCGCCGGCGGGGCCCGCTGGTCGGTGCGGCCGCGGCCATGCTCGTCGCGCTGGTCGGGCTCGGCGCGGCACTGGCCGCGCAGCGCCACGCGGGCGAGGATCCGGCGGTCCATCTGCCGACCACCGCGCCGACGGTCGCGCCGAGCGGTCCCGTGGACCTGCCCGCGGCCAACGAACAGATCACCAGCGTCGACCCTGGCCGGCCCGACCGCACGCGGGCACCCAACAACCCGCCGTCGGTTTCGGTCTCGGCCACGCCGAGCCTGGAGCCGAGCCAGACCGCCACTTCGCCGACGCCGACGGCGGTCGTCACCAGCGCACCACCGACCAGCGCACCACCGACCAGCCTGCCACCGACCGATCCGACGCCGCCGACCACGCCGCCCACGACCACGAGCGCGCCGGCCGATCCGGAGGTGCCGGCCGGCGGTTGAGCCACGCGCCGTCGACGTCCCCACAGTCCCACCGGCACCCATATCCCCAAAACGGACTTACGTCACCGAAGACGCCTCTAGGCTCTCAGCAGGCCATTTACACCATCTGCTGCGGGAGCCTGGGTGAGCGCTGAAAAGCTGGTCGTCATCGGTCAGGGGTATGTGGGACTGCCACTGGCCATGCGGGCCGTCGAGGCGGGGCTCGACGTGGTCGGGCTGGACGTCGACGCCGACCGGGTCAAGCGCCTCGCCTCCGGCGAGTCGTTCGTCGAGGACATCCCGGCCGACCGGCTGGGCCGGGCGTTGGGCAGCGGTCGCTACCACCCCAGCACCGAGTACACCGACGCCGACGGGTTCGACATCTGCGTCATCACGGTGCCGACCCCGCTGCGCGACGGCACCCCCGACCTGAGCTTCGTCGAGCAGGCCGGCATCGGCATCGGCCCGTACGTACGCCCGGGCTGCACGGTGATCCTGGAATCGACCACGTACCCCGGCACCACCGAGGAGCTGCTGCGCCCGCTGCTGGAGTCGGCCAGCGGGCTGACCAGCCCCGGCGACTTCCACCTGGGCTACAGCCCGGAGCGGATCGACCCGGGCAACCCGACCTGGCGCCTGGAGAACACCCCGAAGGTGGTCTCCGGTGTGGACCGGGCGTCGCTGGCCCGGGTGGACGAGTTCTACCGGCGCCTCGTGGAACGCACCGTGCCGGTGGACTCCACCCGCGTCGCCGAGCTGACCAAGCTGATCGAGAACACCTTCCGCCAGGTCAACATCGCGCTGATCAACGAGCTGACCATGCTCTCGCACCACCTCGACATCGACGTCTGGGAGGCGATCGACGCGGCCTCGACCAAGCCGTTCGGTTTCCTGCCGTTCCGGCCCGGCCCCGGCGTCGGCGGGCACTGCCTGCCGATCGACCCGTGCTACCTGTCCTGGCAGGTCAAGCGCCGCCTCGGGCGGCAGTTCCGGTTCATCGAGCTGGCCAACGACGTCAACCACGAGATGCCCGAGCACGTCGCGCAGCGGATCATGGCGGGGCTGAACCGGGACGGTCGGGCCGCCAGAGGCGCCCGGCTGCTGCTGCTCGGTCTGGCCTACAAGAAGAACACCGGCGACATGCGGGACTCCCCCGCCGTCGATGTGGCGCGACGGTTGCAGGCCCTCGGCGCCGAGGTGCACGCCGTCGAGCCGTACGCGGAGGCGCACCAGCTCCCCGCCGGGGTCACCATGGTCGGGCTCACCGAGCGGGAGGTGCGCGCCGCCGACGCGGTGGTGGTGGTCACCGACCATGACATCTTCGACTACGACCTCGTGGTCACGCACGCCCGCTACGTCTTCGACACCCGCAACCGGTGCGTCGGCCCGATGGTCGAGCGCCTGTAGACCCGGCACCGCTGGCCGGTCCCGCCGCCGGGGAAGAGGGCGGGGCCGGCCGGCGATGTCCGTCCGGTGCCACTGCCGACAACCCGGCCGGTCACTGGTCGGCGAGCGCCTCGACGACCGGGCGGGACAGCGCCCGGCGGGCCGGCAGCACCGAGGCGAGCAGGGCGGCCAGCACCGCGACGCCGACGATCAGCCCGAGCTGACCGAACGGCAGCACCACGTGGAAGTCGCCGCCGAGGCGGTCCAGCAGGGCCATCGTGGACGCGCTGACTCCGGTGCCGAGCCCGACACCGAGCACCGCGCCGACCACCGCCATCAGCACCGCCTCGACGGCGAGCACGGCCCGCATCCGCCCCCGGGTGAGCCCGACCGCCCGCAGCACGGCGTTCTCCCTGGTCCGTTCGAGCACCGACAGGCTCAGCGTGTTCGCGACGCCGACCAGGGCGATCACCACGGCCAGGCCGAGCAGCGCGGTGACGAAGGCGAGCAGCATGTCCACAGTGCCGGTGAGCATCTTCTTGTACGCGCCCTGGTCCATCAGGTTCACCGTCGGGTACCGGCCGAGCACGGCCGTGATCGCCGCACGAGCCCGATCGGCGCTCACCCCGGCGGCGGGGTCGATCTCGGCCAGGTAGCCCCGCTGGGCGGGGAAGAGCGCGGCGAAGTCCTGGTCGGACAGGTCGATGACGTGACCCGCCGGCACCGCACCGCCCGGGGTGTCGTCGGTGACCACGGCGGCCACCCGCATCGACCGGCCCGCGACGGTCACCGGCGAACCGACCTGCCAACCACGGGAACGCGCCAACTCGCTGTGCACCAGCACCTGCCCCGGACCGACACGGTCGGCGTCGCCCGCCAGCACTCCGCTCAGCGTCCGAGAGACCAGCGCCGGGTGGGCCGCGCGGATCTCGACGTCGTCGACGACGACGCTGCGCTGCTCGTGCACGACCCCCAACTCGGGGCGGGCGATGAGCTCACCGACGAGCGCGGCCGGCAGGTCCTGTCCGATTCCGCTGACCACGAAGTCGGTGCCGATCTGAGCGTCGACGCTGCGTTCGATGCCGTCCTTGGTGCTGCGCGCGCCCACCATGAACGCCGAGACCAGTCCGATCCCGATTACCAGTGCCGTGGCCGTCGCGGCGACCCGCCGTGGATTGCGCACCGTGTTGGCGACCGCCAGCTCACCGGCGGTGCCGAGCACCCGTCGTACCGGCCAGCCGAACACCCGGGCCAGCGCCGGGACGAGCACCGGCCCGAACAGCACGATCCCGAAGAAGCTGAGCACCCCGCCGGCCGCCACCAGCAGCAGCTGCCCGGCGCTGGCGGCACCGGTCAGCGCGGCGACCCCGGCGGCGAGCACCACCGCGCCGGCGGTCAGCCGGAGCCGACCGGCACCCCGGCTGGGCTGCACCGCGGCGTCGGTGAGCGCGGCCACCGGGGCGATCCGCGTTCCCCGCCAGGCCGGGAGCAGGGCGGCGCACACGGTGAGGCCGGTGCCCAGCAGCAGGCCGGTCAGCACCGTCGAACCGGTCACGGTCAGGCCGCCGGTGACCGGTACGTCCAGTCGGGACAGCAGAAGCCGCATCGCACCGGCGAGGGCCACCCCGATCAGCACTCCGAGCGTGGAGGCGACCAACCCCAGCACTGCCGACTCCAGCACTGTGGACCGGAAGACCTGCCCCCGGGTGGCGCCGATCAGGCGCAGCAGCGCGGTGCGCCGGGTGCGCTGTGCCAGCACGATCGCGAAGGTGTTGGCGATCACGAAGCCGGCCACCACGATCGCGACCCCCACGAAGATCAACAGCAGCATGCGGAACTGGTCCACGTTGCGGACCGCCTCCTGCACCGCCTCGTCGAGGATCTGCTGGCGACTCTTCACAGTGGCTTCGGCGCCGACCACGGCGCGTACCCGCTCGGTCAGCGCCGCGACGTCGGCGCCCGGGCGGGCCGCCACCATGACGCGGCCGTAGCCCCGCTCGCCGGTGAGGGCCAGCGCGTCCGGCCCGACCAGGCCGACGAACGGACCGCCGACGTCGCGGGAGGTGCCGGCCACGTCGACGGTGCCGACCAACGTGTACGGGCGGGCCGCTCCGCCGGTGGCACCGATCCGGACCGTCGCGCCGAGCCCGAAGCCCTGCTCGGCCGCCGTGGGCGCGTCGAGCACCACCTCACCGGCCCGGTCGGGCAACCGGCCGGCCACCACGTCGTACGAGCGCAGCGCGTCCTCGGTGGGGACGGCGACGAGCATGGTGAAGCCGAGCACCGGCCGACCGTCGGCGCCGACGATCCCGGCGGTGTTGGTCAGCTCACCGGCTGCGGCGGCCACCCCGTCGACCGCCCGCACCCGGTCGACCAGGGTCGGGGGCAACACCTCCCGGCCGGTCGAGTAGGCACCCAGGTCGGTGTGGCGGTCGAAGGTGCCGGCCCGCTCGTACGCGCCGGTCCGCATCCCGTCGACGAAGATCATCGTGCCGGCGACGAACGCGACGCCGAGCACGACGGCGAGCGCCGAGAGCAGCATGCGCAGCGCCTCGGCACGCAACGAGCGCAGGGTCAGGCGGATCATGCGGGGCTCCCGGTGCGGGTGGCGGATCGGACCCCTCCGACGCTATGGCCGGCACCGCTGGATCGATCTCCACCTGCGCGCTCGACCTGCCTGCGCCAGGGGTCGCGGTGCGCCCGCCGCCCGCTACGACCCAGGTCGTACGCGGTGTCATCCGCCGGGCGTGACCAGCCCACTCTCGTACGCCAGGACCACCGCCTGGACCCGGTCGCGCAGCTGGAGCTTGGCCAGGATCCGCCCGACGTGGGTCTTCACCGTCGCCTCGGCGACGTGCACCCGGGCGGCGATCTCCGCGTTGGACAGCCCCTGGGCGACCAGCAGCAGCACCTCCCGTTCCCGTTCGGTGAGCTGGGCGAGCCGAGGGTCGCCGCTCGGGGCGGCGCCGAGTTGCCCGGCGAACCGGTCCAGCAGACGCCGGGTGATCGACGGAGCCACCACCGAGTCGCCCTGGGCCACCACCCGGATGGCCGCCAGCAGCTCCTCCGGCGGGACGTTCTTGAGCAGGAATCCGCTCGCCCCGGCCTGTAGGGCGGCGAACGCGTCCGCCTCGGTGTCGAAGGTGGTCAGCACCAGCACCCGGGGCCCGCCCGTGGGCCGCTCGGCGCAGAGTCGCCGGGTCGCCTCCACCCCGTCCATGGTGGGCATCCGGATGTCCATCACGACGACGTCGGCCTCGGTGCGGGCGAGCACCCGCAGGGCGTCCGCGCCGTCGATCGCCTCCCCGACGACCTCAAGGTCGGGCTGGGAGTCCAGCACCATCCGGAACCCGGCGCGGACCAGCGCCTGGTCGTCCACGATCACTACCCGGACCGTCATGCCGCGATCACCTCCGTTGCCGGCTCCGACGGTAGCGGCAGCCGAACCTCGACCTGCCAGCCCCCGGTCGGTCGGGGGCCGGCGGTGAGGCTGCCGTCGTACACCGTCACCCGCTCCCGCATGCCGAGCAGGCCGTGACCGCCGGGCGGCGCCGGGCTGACCAGCGGGCGGCCGCGACCGTCGTCGACCACCCGGACCACGACGGCTTCGACGGTGTACGACAGGACGACCTCGACGCTGGCGCCGACCCCGGCGTGCTTGAGCGCGTTGGTCAGCGCCTCCTGCACCACCCGGTAGACGGTCAGCTCCAGGCCCGGCGGCAGGGTCGGTGGCGTACCGGTGGCGGTGCTGCGGACGTGCAGGCCGGCGTCGACGAACCGGGCCAGCAGGTCGGGCAGCTCCGCCAGGGCGAGACGCCGGTGCTCCGGGTCGGCCGCCACCGCCAGCCCGGCCGCGTCGGCCTCCCCGCCGGTCGGGCCGGCGTCGCGCAGGACCCCGACGAGCCGGCGCATCTCCTCGAGGGCCTGCCGGCCGGTGTCCGCCACCACCTTCACCGCGGTACGCGCCTGGGCGGGGTCGCTGTCGAGCATGAACCGGGCGCCGTCCGCCTGGACGATCATCACGGCCATGCTGTGTGCGACCACGTCGTGCAGCTCACGGGCGATCCGGGTGCGCTCCTCGGCGACCGCCGCCCGGGACTCGGCCTCCCGTTCGCGTTCCAGGGTCGCGGCCCGCTCCTCCAGGCTGAGCACGTAGAGCCGGCGGGTCCGCACGTTCAGCGCTACCAACCACACCGCGCCGGTGACCAGCGCGTACCACAGCGCGGTCACCCACCACTGGATGACGTTGGGGGTCTGTGCGGCGGCCAGCAGCACCCCGACGGCCGCGACCGCGCCGGCCAGCACGCCGTCGCGTAGCCGCCGCCCGTACTTCACCACGCTGTAGAGCGCGATCAGGACGGCCACGTCGTAGATGAGCGGACCCCACCGGGCGACCACCTGGATGAGGGCGAGCGCCGCGACGGCCACCGTCACCACGCCCGGGTGGGTGCGGCGGAACAGCAGCGCCACCGCCATGCCCACGCCGACCGCCGTGGCCGCCCAACCTCCCGGCTGGTTCACCGCCGCGGCCAGCGAGACGAGCACCACCAGGGCGGCGACGGCCACGTCGAAGGCGACGCCGCGCAGCGGGCGGCCGAGCACTGTGCGTCTCACGGTCACCCAGCGTACGTGCCGGGACGGGCGGCCCTCGCCCCCCGCGCGCCCGGGCCCCTCGCGCCCCGGCTCAGGAGCCGAGGATCTCGCGCATGCGGTCGATCTCGACGGTCTGCTCGGTGGCGACGGCGTTGGCGAACTCGTTGAGCGTCAGGTCGGAGCCGACGGTGAGCAGGTTGGTGGCCATCTCGATGGCGCCCTGGTGGTGCTCGGTCATCATCTGGACGAAGAGCTCGTCGAAGTCCGGGCCACGGGTCGCGGCGAGCTGCGCCATCGCCTCGGGTGACTGCATGCCGCGCATGGTGCCGTGGTCGTGCCCCTGGACCTCCGCGGGGAGGCCGCGGGTCTGCAACCAGCCGCGCATCATGCCCATCTCCGGGCCCTGGCTGGCCCGGATGCGCTCGGCGATGGCCCGCACGTCGGGGTCGGCGGCCCGGTCGGGGGCGAGCTCCGCCATCGCCAGGGCCTGCGCGTGGTGCGGGATCATCATCCGGACGAACCAGACGTCCAGCGAGTTGTGCGGGGCGGGGCCGACGTCGCGGACCTCGTGCGCCGGCCGGGTGGCCGCCGTCTCGCCCGGGCGGCCGGGCGCGATGACGGTCAGGTCGGTGGGGACCGGGCTGACCGTCGGCGACGCGGTTGCGGGGGCGGGCGCGGAGACCGGCTGCGCGGCCCGCGTGCCGGTGTCGCCGTCGAGGCGGATCATCATGAACGCCACCAGCGGCAACGCGACAGCGAGTGTGACGATCGCCAGGGTGCGTGCGCGCCGGTTGGTCATGGGCCACTCCCTGCAGTCGAGGTCACCGCGATGCTATCCATTGAAGAACCCACTTTCATGTGATCCAGCTCACATCGACGTTCTTCGTCGAGCGGTAACGTGTCAGCCATCGTCTCCCCCTTGCGAAGGGCCCCGCCGATGATCAGACTCCACAAGCCACGGTTACGACAACTGCGCATCGTGGCGCTCGCCACGACCGGCCTCCTCGTCGCCAGCGCTCTCGTCGCCCCGGCGAGCAACGCCCAGACGGTGCCGCAGGCGGCCCCAGCCCCCGCGCTCACCAACACGATCCCCGGCGTCGACGAGATCGTGAGCAGCCCCAACCTGCGCCAGATCGCCAACGTGCCCAAGGTCGCCCCACTGGACGCGACCAACAGCGACATCGCCTTCCAGGGCAAGTACGCGTTCGCCGGCAACTACAACGGCTTCGTCATCTACGACATCTCGCGGCCCAGCGCCCCGACGGTCAAGGCCCGGGTGCTCTGCCCGGGGTCGCAGAACGACATCTCCGTCCACGGTGACCTGCTCTTCCTCTCCACCGACTCGTCCCGCAGCGACGACTCCTGCAACAGCACCGCGCAGGGGGCGGACGTGAAGGGCTCGTGGGAGGGCATCAAGGTCTTCGACATCAAGGACAAGGCCAACCCGCGCTACATCAAGTCCGTCGAGACGGCCTGCGGCTCACACACCCACACCCTGGTGCCGGGCAAGAACAACAAGACGGTCTACCTGTACGTCTCGTCGTACAGCCCGCGGGCCGAGTTCCCGGACTGCCAGCCCCCGCACGACTCCATCTCCATCATCAAGGTGCCGCTGAAGAAGCCGACGGACGCCGCGGTGATCGCGGCCCCGAACCTCTTCCCGGACGGCGGTTTCCCGGGCAGTGAGACCGGCTCGGCGACCACCGGCTGCCACGACATCACCGTCTACCCGGCCAAGGACCTGGCCGCCGGCGCGTGCATGGGTGACGGCATCCTGCTCGACATCAAGAACCGGGAAGCGCCCCGGGTCATCAACCGGGTGCGGGACGAGGTCAACTTCGCGTTCTGGCACTCGGCCACCTTCAACAACGCCGGCACCAAGGTGATCTTCACCGACGAGCTGGGTGGCGGCGGCGCGGCGACCTGCAACGAGGCTGTCGGCCCGAACCGGGGCGCGGACGCCATCTACGACATCAGCGGCCGCGGCAACGCCCGGAAGATGACCTTCCGCAGCTACTACAAGATCCCCCGGGCGAACGCCGACACCGAGAACTGCGTGGCGCACAACGGCTCGCTGATCCCGGTGCTCGGTAAGGACATCATGGTCCAGGCGTGGTACCAGGGCGGCATCTCGGTCTGGGACTTCACCGACTCGGCCAACCCGAAGGAGATCGCCTTCTGGGAGCGCGGCCCGCTCTCGGCAGACCGGCCTGTCGGCGGTGGCACCTGGTCCGCGTACTACTACAACGGCCACATCTACTCCAACGACATGGTGAAGGGCCTGGACGTCCTGGAGCTGAACGACTGGCGCACCTGGACGGCCAAGCTGACCCGCTACCAGGAGCTCAACGTGCAGACCCAGCCCAGCTACCTGGGCTGGTAGGCACCGAGCCCGCAGCCGGGCCCGGCCCCCGATCTCCGGGGGCCGGGCCCGGCCCTGTTCGGGCGGAATTCGCCGGTCACGCTACCTATCGGACGCGGCGGGGCCGATCGTCGGTTGTCTCCCATCCCGGGCCGGTCTGTCGGGTTCCCCGCGCCGCAGCGCCGCGACTGGTCGACCGCGCTGCTCCGGTCGCCGGTCACGCGCTGGTGGGCCTGGTCACCCTGACAGTTCCAGCGCGGGCGGCAGACCCGCCACCGTGTCAACGTGGTCAGACGTGAAGCTTGCCGCCGTCGCACCGCCCGCCACACCCGAGCCGACCACCCGCTGGCGACCCCACCCGCTGGACCTGGTGGCGGTCGTCCTCGCCGTGGTCGGCGCGACCTGCGCGCTGAGCGGGCTGCTGCCCCGCGCGGAGACCACCGCCACGCTGCACCGGATCCTGCCGCTGCTGCTCTTCCTCGGCACCGTCATCGTGCTCGCCGAGCTGACCGCCGTAGCCGGTGTGTTCAACGTGCTGGCCAGCCGACTGGCCATCGCCTCCCGGGGGAGGTGGGCGGCGCTGTTCCTGCTCTGCGGCGGCCTGGCGACACTGACCACCCTCGTGCTCAACCTCGACACCACCGCCGTGCTGCTCACCCCGGTCCTGCTCGCGCTGGCGCGCACCCTGCGCGTGCCCGCCGGCCCGCTCGCGGTCACCACGGTCTGGCTGGCGAACACCGCCAGTCTGCTGTTGCCGGTGTCCAACCTGACCAACCTGCTGGCCGCCGACCGGGTCGGGCTGGCGCCCCTGACGTACGCGACCCGCATGGCGCTGCCTCAGCTGGTGGCGGTGGCGGTCACGATGGCGCTGCTCTGGTTCACCTGGTGGCGGCGGGACCAACCGACCGGGGGGCGCTTCGTCCCGCCGGCCGCGCACGTGCCGGCGGACCCGGTGCTGCACCGCACCGCCCTCGCCGGTTGTCTGCTCTTCATCGGCGGGATCCTCGCCGGCGTGGAGATCGGTCTCGCCTCCACCGTCGCGCTGGCGCTGGTGCTGGTCGGGTTCGTCATCCGCTCCCCCGCCACGCTGCGCCCGGGGCTGGTGCCGGTGCGCCTCCTGCTCTTCGTCACCGGCCTGTTCCTGGTGGTGCAGACCCTCGGCCGGCACGGGCTGGACGACCTGGTGGGCACCCTGCTCGGGGCCGACGGTGGTGCGCTCGGCGCGCTGCGCGCCGGCGGCACCGGAGCGCTGCTCGCCAACGCGCTGAACAACCTGCCGGCCTACCTGGCCGGCGAGTCGGTGCTGCCGGGCGGCGACGCGACCCGGCTGCTGGCCCTGCTGATCGGCACCAACGTCGGCCCGCTGGCCGCACCCTGGGCGTCGCTGGCGACCCTGCTGTGGTTCGAGCGGTGCCGGGCGGCCCGGGTCACGGTGCCGGTGACCCGGTTCGTGCTGACCAGCACGCTGCTCGCGGTCACCGGCACGCTCGGCGCGGTCGGCGCGCTGCTGCTGGTGAGCTGAGCGCCCGGTCGGCGGGGCGATCCGGTGCGCGGCGGCCGGCTCAGTCGCGGTACACGGCGAGCTGAAGCTCGGTGACGCCCTTCTCCGGGGTGTCCGCGCAGTAGTCCAGGTAGACCTCCCGGGCGAAACCGTCGGTGCGGTAGCCGTTCTCCTCGATCCACCGGGCGAGCGCCTGCATGCTCGGCTCGACGTCGGCCATCGCACCGTGGTGGATGATGGTCGCCGCGCTGCGCAGCGCCGGCAGGTCGCGCACCGTGACGTCGGGAGCCGCGGCCGGCTCGGCGTCGACGAGCACCCCGGCGTGCACGACGACGGCGTCGCCGCCCGCATCGGCGGGCTCGTACCAGGCGACGGCGGGCCCGCTCGGGTTGACGCCGGCCGCCGACAACCGCCGGAACAGCTCGGGGTAGAGCGGTTGGATCACCGGTCCGATGTCCTCGCCCTGGTAACTGGCCGCGACGGCGGTCAGCTCCGCGACGCGGACCGGTGCGATCTCCTTGAGTACGACGTCCTGGGTGGTCATCCGACCCTCCGACTCGATCATTCGGAGCCTCGCCTCCACGGCCGCCAACCGGGCCGTGTCGGCGGCCAACTGCTCCGCCAGCTGGCTCCGGCGCAGCCGCAGCATGCCCCGCAGCTCGGCCACGTCGACGGCGTCGTCGACGATCGCGCGCACCTGTTCCAGGGTGAGGCCCAGCTCCTTGAGGGCGATCACCCGGTTGAGCCGACGCAGCTGGTCGGCCCGGTAGAAGCGGTAACCGCTGTGCGGGTCGACGCTGGCCGGGCGCAGCAGGCCGATGCTGTCGTAGTGGCGCAGCATCCGCACCGACACCCGGCCGAATCTGGCGAAGTCTCCGATGGTGAACATGGCCCCCTCACACTCGTCCCTGACACCGTGTCAGAGTCAAGCGTGGCGTGCGGGGCGACCGTCAGGGGCGGGCCGGGCGCGGGCCGACCAGCCGGCGGACCATCGGCGCGGCGTTCCACTTGGCCGCGCCGACCAGGTCGCGGGCGTGCTCCAGGACCGTGTAGTCGGGTCGGCTGAGACCGTCGGCGATGGCCCGGTCCAGGTCGTTGCCGCAGCGGCTCAGCACGGTGTCGAAGTCCCGCCGGACCGGCTCCTGCAGGTCGTAGCCGAACGAGCGGTGCAGCCGGGCGAAGAGCGGCTTGTACAGCCGGACCCGCTCGTGCAACCCGGACGAGTACGACATCGGGTTCTTCGGACGGCGGAGGATGTAGTCGGGCAGCACGTCGCCGAACGCCCGCCGGACAATCCACTTCTCCTGCCCGTGGCGCAGCTTCAGATCCACCGGCAACCGCATCGCCAGCTCCACCACGCTGAGGTCGAGGAACGGCACCCGTGCCTCCACGCCGTGTCCCATGGCGGCCCGGTCGACCCGCTGCAACTCGGTGCGGCACAGGTTACGGATGCGGTGCAGGAACAGCCTGCGGGCCGCCGCCGGGGCGACCTGGTGGTACATCGGGTACCCGCCGAACAGCTCGTCGGAGCCGTCACCGGTCAGCACCACCTTGATGCCCAGGTCGCGCAGCCGCCGGAAGATCGGCACCGAGACGACCGCGTTGATGATGTCGCCGTACTCGGTCAGTTCGGAGATCCGGATGGCCTCGCGGACGTCGGCGAGCCGGATGTCGCGCGGGCGCAGCTCGACCACCACGTGCGGCACGTCGAGGTCGGCGGCGAGCCGCCGGGCGTACGCCACGTCGGGGCTGTCCGCCACGCCGACGGTCACCGCGACACAGTCCGGGTGGATGTCCCGCACCTGCCGCAGGGTCAACGAGCTGTCCAGGCCACCGGAGAGCACCACCCCGACGGTCAGGTCGGTCTCCACCCGCATCCGGATCGCGTCGCTCAGCGCAGCGCGGACCAGCAGCGCGGCCTCGTCCGGGTCGTCGATGATCGGCAGGCCGTCGCCGATGGTGAGCAGGTCGACGTACGGGCTCAGGCGCACGTGCCCGTCCGCCTCGGCCCAGCCGTGGTGCCCGGGCGGCACCTCGGCGATCGGGGCGCCGTGCCCGACGAGCGCCTTGACCTCGGAGGCGATGTGCAGGCAGCCGGGCCGACGGGACCAGTACAGCGGCTTGACGCCGAGCGGGTCGCGGGCCAGGTACGCCCGACCGGTGGCCCGTTCGACGACCGCGAAGGCGTACTCGCCGCGCAGCCGGGTCACCGCCGCCTCGCCCCACTGCTGGAACGCGGCGAGCAGCACCTCGGTGTCGCTCTCGGTGCGGAAGGCCTGCCCCAGGCGGGTCAGCTGCGCCCGTAACTCCCGGTAGTTGAAGATCTCGCCGTTGAAGCAGAGCAGCCATCGTTCGTCGGTCGAGGTCCACGGTTGCACCGCCCGGTCCCGGTCGACGACCCGCAGTCGACGGGTGCCGGCGAGCAGACCGTTCTCCGACCGGGTCTCGGTGACCTCACCGCGTGGGGCCAGGGCGGCGAGCATCCGCCGGAAGGTCGCCGGGTCGGCTTCGGGGCCAATGCTCAACGCGATGCCGCACACCGGCTCAGACCCCCATCTCGGCCTCGTACGCCCGGCGTAGCCGACGCCGGGCGGTGGGCGCGAGACACAGGTGCCAGGCCTGCCCCTCGTCGATCACGTTCAGCTCACCGGCCTCCTGTCGGCTCAGCAGCAGCTGCGCCAGGGTGTCCCGCGCGCCGAAACGCTCGAACCAGGCGAGCTCGACGTCGACCGAGTAGCCGAGGCAGTGCCCGCTGGGCAACATCGCCGCGTAGCCCAGGCGGCGCAACCGGTACTGGTGCTCGGCGCTGCGGACCAGGCTGGTCACCCAGAGCGGCGGGGTGGCCGGCGGCGCGACGGCGGCGAACTCCCGGGCGATGTCGTTGAGCAGCGCCACCACCTCGCGGCGGGCGCGGCGGAACAGCAGCCCCGCGGTGTGCGGGGTGGCGTCGGGTAGCAGTCGGCGCCGCAGCCCGCGCGCGGCCCGACCCAGCATCGTGGCGGGCTGTTCCTGGTAGCGGAAGCGCAGCAGGTCACGGCGGCGCAGCCACTCCAGGTCGACCAGTTCGGCGCTGCCGTTGACCTGGTCGTCGGTGACGAAGGTCGGCGCGTCCTGCCACCACAGCACGTCGATGCGGGAGAGCAGGTAGATCCGGACCAGGGCGCTGAGGTCACCGGCCGAGGTGCGGTCGTTCGGCTGATAGCGGGCCATCTCCAGCAGCAGGGTCTCGCGCGCGCCGATCAGCCCCTGCGGGGTGCCGTCGAGGACCGCGGCGAGCGCCGGCTCCCGCAGCCGCTCGTCGATGAGCACCTGCCGGGCCCGGGTGCTCGCCGCGTCCGCCAGGGCGCCGACCTCGACCAGCAGCTCGGCGACGGCGGCCCGGTAAGCGGACAGGTCGGGCGCGGCGGCGGGAAGGCGGCGGGGGGCCGCGCCGGAGGGTCGACGGCGGGCCGGGGCGGTGGGCGACGGAGGCGAACCGGGCTGCTGTCCCGGACTACGGCTGGGCACTCGCATGACGGGGTCCCTTTCTCCGGTCACGGCACTGGGTGGTTCGCCCTGAAACACACCGTAATCATCAGCACCGGAAGCGACCGAACATTCCTCCTATTCGCCCCCGAACGGACCACACACCACCCACCCGCCCTCGCCGGGGGCCATCCCATGGTGGTGCCCCCTTTGGAGCTGATGTCGCCAACGAATCACCCCCCCCCCCCCCCCCCCCCCCCCCCTCC
>NZ_JNZS01000044.1 GCF_000718515.1 Micromonospora parva
ATCATAATTGGCACTGGCTTTACAAGCACCCTGTTGAGTTCTCAAAGAACAACCACACACCAGCCGCAAGCCCCACCCAAGTGGAACCCCAACCGGGGCTTTTCGTTCCGCATCCCCGCCGCTCTCGCGCCGGGCACTTTTACTACGTTACCTCACCGTCTCTGCCGTGTCAAACCGTGTGTCCCGGTCTGTCATGCTTCGTACGGGTCAGCGCCGGCGCACTCACGCAG
Source organism: Micromonospora parva (assembly GCF_000718515.1). Classification (GTDB taxonomy): domain Bacteria; phylum Actinomycetota; class Actinomycetes; order Mycobacteriales; family Micromonosporaceae; genus Micromonospora; species Micromonospora parva. Next base: position 231 of record NZ_JNZS01000044.1, read on the forward strand.
CAGCGAACCGCTGCGTCAGGTCGTCGGATTCAGCAGACCGGCCGCTGCGGTGTCCCGCAGTCTCGCCCGGTTCCCTGCCGGTCGTGAACCTTACCCGGTCGGCTTCGCCGCACCAAATCCGCCTCACGGCCGATCCGGCGAGCCCCGCCCGGACCGTGTCCCGCAGGAGTGAACCCCTGCCTGACCCGGTTGCCATCTCGTTCCGGCGCTTCAGGACCTTCGTCCCGTTTGCCCCGTTCCGCGCTGGCAGAGAGAAAGTTACGCGTCTGCGGGTTTGATCGTCAAATCCACGGGTAGCGGCGCGCGTCACATTCGCACGTCCGAGCCGTTTCCCCAGGTCAGGACCGCCGACGCCGGCCGTGGCGTGAGTGCCTCCCGGTCTACGGCGGTCACCCGGCCACCGGTGGCGCCTGATCGGCGCGAGCGGCGAGGGGAATCAGGACGTCTGCCGCCGCCGGGTGGCCAGCCAGGCCCGGACGCCGAGAACGCCGGCGGTGGTGCCGATCGCCAGCGACGCGGCGATCAGCAACGCGTGCACCCACAGGAAGCTGGTGGCCGGGCCGTCGGCCACCGTTCCGGACGCCCAGGACCGCGGGTCCTGCCAGATGGCCACCGCGAACCTCGGCCAGATCACCCAGGTCCAGACGCCGACTCCGACCAGGAAGAGGCTCCACCCTCGCGACAGCACCATGGCAGCCGAGTATGCCAGCGCACCTGCTCAGCGGCCCGCCGCCGGCAACGCGAACGCGCTGACCCGCCCCGGCGGGCGCGGCCGGCGCAGGGCGCTGACTGTTTCCGGCCGCGGCGGGATGGGCACTGCGAAGGGGGACAGCTGAGGACCGTCCCCTGGAGGTGCCCCATGCAACCCTCGACCTTCAACCCCTGGGCCTGGCGTGACCCGTCCGCCCTGGCCGGCGGCTACACGCAGACCACACCCTCGGTCACCCCTGGGCAGGATCAGGGCGGGCACGACGGCCCGGACGCGCCCGGCCCGGGCACCCCGGTCGACCTGGTGGGCTATCAGGTGCAGGCGAGCGATGGGCGCATCGGCACCATCGACGAGGCGAGCGACGCGGCGGACGCCGCGCACCTGGTGGTGGACACCGGGCCGTGGATCTTCGGGCAGAAGGTGCTGCTGCCAGCCGGGACGGTGACGCGCGTGGATCACCAGGAACGTGTCGTGCACGTCGACCGGACCCGACAGCAGATCAAGGACGCACCACCGTTCGATCCGGATTCGGCAGACCCGGAGTACCGGGACCGCGTCGGCGCCTACTACGCCGACAGCTACCTTCCCCCTCCCGGCGCCATCCCACGGGTAATCTGAGGCCGTGGTCCGGACGGGCAACTGCGCATCCGAGGCTGTCGACCCGGTCGACGGCCTCGACCTCGGTGCCGTGCCCCAGACCCCGACCAACTCCGGCGACGGCCGTGAGCAACTTCTGAACGTCCTCCGTGCCGGTGGTCTGCGGTTCCGCGCCGGCGCGCGATGGCGGACGACTCGCTGAGTCGATTCCGCTGACCGACCTGGGCTGAGCCAGCCCTGGTCGGCGCGCGCCCGTGCGTGACCCACCTTCGGATAACGAGAGGCACCACCATGTCCGTCGCACGAATGCTCACCGGTGACCGACCCACCGGCCGCCTGCACCTCGGCCACTACGTCGGCAGCATCGCCAACCGGGTACGGCTGCACCAGCGTTACGAGAGCTTCTTCATCATCGCCGACCTGCACATGCTCACCACTCGCAACCGCCGCGAGGACATCGACCAGGTCTCCGGCAACGCCCGCGAGATGGTGACCGACATCCTCGCCGCCGGGGTCGACCCGGACCGGGCAACCTTCTACCTCCAGTCGGCGATCCCCGAGGTCGGCGATCTCAACACCCTCCTGCAGAACCTGGTGACAGTTCCCCGGTTGGAACGGGTGCCCTCGCTCAAGGACATGGCCCGCGACGCCGGCAAGGAGGAGATGCCGTACGGGCTGCTGGGTTACCCGGTACTCCAGGCGGCGGACATCCTCTGCGTCAAGGGGGAGGTGGTCCCGGTCGGCCGGGACAACGCCGCTCACGTCGAGGTGACCAGGGAGATCGCCCGGCGGTTCAACCACCTGTACGGACCGGTCTTCCCGGTGCCCGAGCTGATCCCGGCGGACACGCCGAGCCTGGTGGGCACCGACGGCGCGGCCAAGATGAGCAAGAGCAGGGGCAACACCATCGCGCTCTCCGACGACGCGGCGACGGTGCGTCGCAAGGTGCTGGGCATGTACACCGACCCGAACCGGGTACGGGCCGACGTGCCGGGCACTGTGGAGGGCAACCCGGTGTTCGCGTACCACGAGGTTTTCAATCCGGACCGCGACGAGGTCGCCGACCTGGCCCGGCGTTACCGGGCCGGGCGGGTGGGTGACGTGGAGGTCAAGGAACGGCTGGTCGTCGCGCTGGAGGGGTTCCTGGCGCCGATCCGACAGCGTCGGGCCGAGATCGAAGCTGACCGGGGTCTGGTCGACCGGCTGATCGTCGAGGGCACGGAACGGACCCGCCAGGAGGTACGCCAGACAGTGCTCGAGGTGCGCCGGGCGATGGGGCTGACCGGCGCGTACCAGCAGGTGCGGCGGCGGGCTGAGCGCAGCCGACGCCGGACAGAAGCGGCAACCTGACGCCGGGCGGCGCTGAGCGAGGAGACCGGACGAAGCGCCGAGCGAAATGGCGCAGAATGCCAGGATGAGGAGGATCTCGGATATTCGTCCGGTGCCTACGGGGGTGACGCACCGGACCACGATGTTCGAGATCTTCTTCGACCTGGTCTTCGTCTTCGCACTCACCCGGGTCATCACGTTCATGGCGGGGTCGCCGGGCGCGCTCACCCTGGCCCAGGGGCTGCTCCTGCTGCTCCTGCTGCTCTACTCCTGGTCGCCGTACATCTGGGTGGGAAACCTGGTCCGGGCGGACGTCGGCCCGGTCCGCGCCGCCACCCTGGTCGCGATGGCGGCGATCTTCGTGGCCGCGCTGGTGATGCCGGACGCGTGGCAGCAGAGCCCGGAGCTGTTCGACGCGCCGCTGACTCTCGCGCTGGCCTACGTGGTGGGCCGGGCCGTGCAGCTTGTGATTCTGTTCTGGGCGAGCGCGACGAACCCCGCGCTGCGCTCGACGCTGAGGTTCTTCACGGTGCCGGTCGTGCTGGGCTGGGTTCCCCTGATCATCGGGGCCCTGCTCGGCGGTGCGGCCCAGACGGCGCTCTGGACGGTGGCGTTTCTGCTGAACATCGGCGGTGCCCGGATCGCGTCCGCCTTCCGGCCGTGGCAACTGCGCAGCGTGGACCACTTCACCGAGCGGTACGGCCTGGTGCTGATCATCGCGCTGGGTGAGTCCCTGATCTCCGCCGGCGCGGGCCCCAGGGCGATGGCCCCGGTCGGCCCCGCGCTACTGGCCGCACTGCTCGGCCTCACCAGCACGGTCTGCCTGTGGTGGCTCTACTTCGATCGGCTGGCGTCCACCGCCAGCGAGGCCGTCAGCAGCGTGCCGGGTGAGCGACGGGCCAGCGTGGCCGGCGACGCGTACGGCCTCGCGCACTCCACGCTGATCATCGGCGCGATCTACGTGGCGCTCGGCATCGAGGAGGTGATCGCCCACCTCACCGCGGAGTCGGCGCATCCGGGTCGCCTCGGGTGGGAGGCAGCGACAGCGCTCTACGGCGGCACCGCCCTCTACCTGCTCAGCAGACTGGTCTTCCGACGGCTGACCGTCGGCACGGTGGTCCCGACGCAGGTCGTCGCCGCGCTGCTGCCGCTGCCCCTGCTGCCGATCGGCCGGTCCCTGCCGCCACTGGCGGCGCTCACAGTGCTGACCGCCTTCCTGATCGGCGTGACCTGGTTCGAGCGACGGATGGACCGACGCGACGAACGATCCGACCCGGCGCGGCCACGCCTGCGGTGAGCGGTGCCGGGCAGAAAAGGTTGCCGGGCCGTGTCGATATCCGCGGTCACCGTTCGTCGTCATGCTGTACGGCGACACCGCCGCACCGAGAGGAGCCAAAACGTGAAGTACATGCTGCTGTTCATGAGTCCCATGGTCGACGGAGAGGTCGTCGACAAAGGGTGCAGCTTCGAGGACTGGATCCGCTACGACCGGGAGATGAAGGACGCCGGAGTCTGGGTCTCCGGGCACCCGCTACAGGACCTGACCACCTGTACGACAGTGCAGGTGAGCGCCGGTGGCGAGCGCACGATCACCGACGGGCCGTTCGCCGAGACCCGTGAGCTGCTCGGTGGGTACGACGTCATCGACGTGCCGGACCTCGACGCCGCGCTGGAGTGGGCCGCCCGCAGCCCCGGGGCCGCCGGTCCCGGATCGGTCCAGGTCCGTCCGATCGCCGAGATCGACGTGCAGGTCTGAGCGTGCCGGATGAGAGGGCAGCCGTCGGGTCGTCGGTGGAGGCCGTGTTCCGGGAGGAGCGCGGCCGACTGCTCGCTTCGCTCGTGCGCCGCTTCGGCGACCTCGACCTGGCCGAGGAGGTCGCCTCCGAGGCCATCGAGGCGGCGCTGACGCACTGGCCGACCGACGGCGTCCCGAGCCGGCCGGGCGCCTGGCTGCTCACCACTGCCCGGCGTCGGGCCGTGGACCGGTTGCGTCGTGACCGGGTGCTGGCCACCCGGCTCGCCGTGCTCCGGGCGGAGGCCGAGCGGGCCGATCACGCCCCGCCCGCCGACGCGGACCGTGACCTGCCCGACGACCGGCTGGCGCTCTTCTTCACCTGCGCGCACCCGGCCCTGGCCGCGCCGGACCGTGCCGCGCTCACAGTGCGGTTCCTGGCCGGCCTCACCACCGCCGAGGTCGCGCGGGCCTTCCTGGTGCCGCCCGCCACCATGGCCCAGCGACTCGTCCGCGCCAAACGGAAGATCCGTGACGCACGCATCCCGTTCCGGGTGCCGGGCGACGACGAGCTGCCCGGCCGTCTGCCCACCGTGCTCCAGGCCGTCTACTCGATCTTCACCGAGGGGTACGCGGCCAGTTCCGGCCCGGATCTGCAACGGATCGACCTGGCCGAGGAGGCCATCCGGCTGGGCCGGATTCTGCGCCGGCTGCTGCCCGCCGAGCGGGAGGCCGCCGGGCTGCTCGGCCTGATGCTGCTCGTCCATGCCCGGCGCGACGCGCGTACCGGGCCGGACGGGGCGATGATCCTGCTCGACGACCAGGATCGGGGGCGCTGGGACCGTCAGATGATCGAGGAGGGGCGCGGCCTGGTGGTGGTCGCGCTGACCGGCCGGGCTCCCGGGCCGTACGCGGTGCAGGCCGCCATCGCCGCGCTGCACGACGAGGCTCCCGACGTGGCCAGCACCGACTGGCCGCAGGTGGTGGCGCTCTACGACGTGCTGCTCGGCCTGGTGCCCTCGCCGGTCGTCGCGCTGAACCGGGCCGCCGCGGTGGCCATGCGGGACGGACCGGAGGCGGGGCTGGCGCTGCTCGACGAGTTGGCCGACGATCCGCGCCTGCGCGGCCACCATCCCTATCCGGCGGCTCGGGCCGATCTGCTGCGCCGGCTCGGCCGGTACGACGAGGCCGCGGCCGCGTACCGCAGCGCGTTGACGTTGGTCGGCACCGAACCGGAGCGCGCGTACCTGCTCAGCCAGCTGAAGGCTGTCACGAGCGGGTGAGCTGTACCCTTCCCCGGGTGAGTCTGCCGCTGCCTCCCGGGCCGTTCGCCGCGTACCTGTTCGACTGCGACGGCACCATCGTCGACTCGATGCCGCTGCACTACGTGGCCTGGCAGCGGGCCCTCGCGGAGTGGGGCTGCGAGTTCCCGGAGGACCTCTTCTACGCGTGGGGTGGGCGGCCCACCGCCGACATCATCGTCGAGCTGAACGAGCAGCAGGGTCTGGCCATGCCGGTGGCTGCCGTGGTCGAGCGCCGGGAGAGCTACTACCAGGAGTTGTTGCCGCAGCTCGCCGCGGTGCCGGAGGTGCTGGCGCACATCCACGACGCGCACCGGCGGGTTCCGTTCGCCGTGGTCTCCGGCAGCACCCGCGCGTCGGTCACGGCCTCCCTGGACGCGCTGGGCCTGCTGGACCGGTTCGACGTGCTGGTCTGCGCCGACGACTACACCCGGGCCAAGCCCGACCCGGAGGCGTTCCTGCTCGCGGCGCGGCAGCTCGGCGTACCCCCGGAGGCTTGCCTGGTCTTCGAGGACACCGACCTGGGCATCCAGGCCGCGACGGCGGCCGGCATGGCATCGGTACGCGTGCCGCAACAGCGCACGCCCTGACCTCTCAGGCCACCGTCAGCAGGAGCTTGCCGGCGTAGGAGGTCTGGAGGCGCTGGTGCGCGTCCCGCACCTTGCCCAGGGGGAACGTCTCGGCGACGTGCACCACGAACGGCCCCGCTTCGATGAGTTCGTTGAGGCGCTGCAACTGTCGGGGGTTCGATTCGCCGTCGTACGCGCGGACCGTGACGCCCGGACGTTCCTGTGGCTCCGGCCGCACCCCGTGGGCGTACGCGACCACCCCGCCGTCGGCCAGCGCCTCGGTGAGCCGGTCCAGCGTCGGCCCGCCGGCCATCGCCAGGATGGCGTTGACCCCGCCCGGTGCCGCGTCCCGGATCCGGGCCAGCACCTCGGTCATGTCGCCGTGACCGTCCACCGACACGTCGGAGCCGAGCCGGGTCACCAGCGCGACGCCGTCCGCCCCGGACGCCACGGCGATCACGTTGAGGCCCTGCCGCTTCGCCAACTGCACGGCCAGGTGGCCCTGACCGCCGCTCGCTCCGAAGATCAGCAACCAGTCGCCGGCCGACAGGCTGACGGTGTCGAGGCCGGCCAGTGCGGTCAGCGCGTCGGTGGGCATGGCACCGGCGTGCTCGGCCGGCACACCGTCGGGCACCTTCGCCGCGTACTCCGCCTTGACCGACGCGTACTCGGCGTAGAGGCCGCCCTTGGGCCGGGTGGTGGCGGAGACGTAGACCAGGTCGCCCACGGCCAGGCTGGTCACCGTGCCGCCGGCCGCGATGACGGTTCCGGCACCGTCGGAGCCGGGCACGATCGGCAGTGCCGAGCCCTCCGGCACCAGCACCCCCTCCCGCTCGTACGCGTCCCACACCCCGACGCCGGCGCTCCACACCTTGATCAGCACTTCGTCGTCGGCGACCTGCGGGATCGGCAGCTTGCGCAGGGTGATCACCTCCGGCCCGCCGAACTCGTCGAAGGCCGCGGCCTGCATCCGCTCTGGCACACCCCCGTCAACCATGTGGATTCCCCCTCCGTGCCGGCGTCACCGTCGCAGCATGCCGGCTCGGGAACGGGCGCGCTCCGGAGCTGAGGGCCGTTCACCCACAAGGACTAACGTGCAGGCTCGCCGAACCTTTTGGGGCGGCTGCGGCGATCAGGAGGCCTGCGGCTCCGGGCCACGAAGCGCCTGCTCGACGGCGTCGCGGACGCGGGCGTCCTCGCGCGCCTTGCTCAGCGCCCGGTTGCGGCGCCGGTACAGGTACGCCCCGACGAGCACGGCGATCAGCACGACGAGGGCCAGCACCAACGTCCAGGGCAGGGCCCAGCCGTGCGCGGTGGCCTGCACCGGCTTGAGCGGGGTGGTGGAGCCCGAGGCATCGGTGAGCAGCGGCGTCAGGGTCGCGGTAGCGGCCAGCGAGATGACCGGAGCCACCCCGTGTACGGGCACCGTCACGTTCCAGCTCTCACCCGGGAGCAGCTCCGGCGGCGCGGCGACGTCATCGGCCCGGACCCGCAGCAGGCCGAACGGGCCGGAGACGGTCACCGCCTGGTTTCCCGACAGGGCCGCGTTGCCGACGTTGTGGACCTTGTAGGTGATGGTGGCGTCACCCTTGCTGAACGGGTTGGTCGGTCCGGCGTACGTCACGTGCAGGTCCTCGATCGCGAGGTTCGGCTTCAGCTCGCCGCCGACCCGCAGCTTGATCCGGATACCGAGGCGCCGGTCGACGTTGATCCCCTCAGCCTGGTCGGCCTGGGTCAGGGTGGTGAGGATGCCGCCGACGTAGTCCCCGGGCGTGGCGTTCTCCGGAACGCTGACCGTGAACGGGACCTGGGCGGTCTTTCCGGGCTGGATCACGACGCTGCCGGCGTTCGGCTTCACCCAGGCGCCGATCGCTGTGGACTTCTGGTCCTTGGTGAGCAGGTCGAGTTGGCCGGCGTCGGTGGTGAAGCCGTCGGCCGCGTACACGGAGAGGGTCAGCGGGGCCGCGCCACGGTTGGCCACGACCATGGCGTCCTCGACGGCCCCACCCGGGTTGACGTTGTAGCTGTAGCTGGACCGGGCCTCGCCGTAACCGTTGGACGCCGTCCGGACCGTCCAGGCGACGTTGCCGTCCGCCGCCCGGGCGGGGCCGGCACCGACGCCGACTGCCGCGACGACGGCGAGCAGGGACAGTGCTGTCGTACGGAGGAGTGCGGTGGGCCTGGTCTTCCAGCGCGTGACGGACGGGTACATGTCGGTTCCTTGAGGTGATCTTGGACGGATGGCAAATGGGTGGCGGGGTAGACACCCGAAGGTGCCTACCCCGCCCATGGAACTGTTCGGTCAGCTGCTCAGCGCGGTGATCGTGAGGGTGGTGCGGTAGCTACCCTTCGCGATGCTGTCCGGGATCTTCAGATCCAGGTCGGCGCCGAGCTTCGCGCCACCACGCGGGTGACCCTGCGCGGCGGCGGCGAGGGCGCTGGAGACCGAGAGGCCCTTGCCCTGGTCGTCGTAGGACGACAGGACCGGGGCACCGGCCTCGGCGCCCGCTCCGGCGTCGAGCACGTACGGGCTCCAACCGAGGTAGGAGCCGGAGAACTTCTTGTCGGCGTCGGAGAAGTCGCCGACGTTGGCCGAGATCGACCACGGGGCGAGCGAACGGCGGCTGTCCGACACGAGGATCGGGTTGATCTTGCCGTTGGCCTGGAAGTAGGTGCCGTCGCGCTCCTGCGCGGTGCCCAGGTCGACCAGACCGTTGTAGCCGTCGATCGTCCAGCCGAACTCACCCGGAGCCGGGTTCGGCACGTTGACCTGGATGGCCTGGCCGTCACCGTGGTACGGGTGCACCGTCACGTTGTCGACGATCGAGCCGACCGGCTGCCCCTCCGGGGTGTTGACGCAGGAGAGGCCCTTCTCGACCGCCGCGTTCGGGGCCGCGCAGGTGCCGCTGCGGACGTTCGCGAGAACCAGCTTGTCGTTGCGCACCTGCACCTTGACGTAGCTGCGGACGTGCTCCTGGTTCTGCACGGAGTTGTACCAGTACTTGTTCGGGTCCAGCGGGTCCGGCCCGTTGCCGCGGATGCCCGTGCCGGAGCTGTCCGGCTTCTTGATGTCGTAGTACTTCGAGCCGGAGGCCGAGTTGGCCGTCACGTAGATGACGCCACCCGGGCCGGGGTAGACGTCGGCAGCGCCCGGCTTCTCGTCCGGGTTCTCCTTCTGGCCGTTCTTGATGGAGTAGCTGCGGGTGTAGCTGTGGTCGTGACCCTGCAGCACCATGTCGACGCCGAGGTTGGAGAACGCGGTGGTGAAGTCCTCCCGCCGCTGCTTGTTGTCACTGTCGGTCGCGTGGCTGGCCGGCGAGTAGATGGAGTGGTGGTAGACCAGCACCTTCCACTTGGCCTCGGAGCCGTGCTTGTTGATGACGTCGGTGACGTACGCGACGTGCGCCGCGTCGCCGCCGGCGGAGCCGTCCGCCGGGTTGACGTAGCTGTTGCTGTTCAGGTCGATGAACAGCACGTCCTTGTGGATGAACCAGTAGTCGCCGCCGGACCGGGTCGCCTGGTCGCCGTTGTAGTACTGCGACGAGCGGTCGGTGTTCGGGGTGAAGTGGTGCTGCTCGTAGGACTTGCCGCCGACGTCGTGGTTACCGATGGTGGCGACGAGGGGGACCTGGCGCAGCTGGTCGGGGGCGAGGAACGAGGTCCACTGGCCCTCGTCGTTGGCGCTCTCGACGTGGTCGCCGGCGGACACCAGCAGCTCGGCGTTCGGGTTGGCCGCCGTCGCGACCTTCAGGGTGTCCTCCCAGCCGGCCTGGTCCTTCAGCCGGTCACCGGAGGAGCCGATCTGCGGGTCGCCGAAGAACAGGAAGTCGTAGTCGCCCTCGAAGTCCCGCGTCTTGAAGGAGTACGCCGGGGACCAACTGCCCTCGGCGCCGACCCGGTACGAGTACGCCGTGTTCTCGCGCAGGTTGCTGATCGTGGCGTGCCGGTTGAACCCGGTGGTGGAGGTGTTCGCCGCACCGACGGCGTCGAAGCTGACGGCGCCGGCCGGGAACTCGCCGTTGACGATCTCGGCGGTCGGGGCGAGCTGGATCTTCTGCGCGGTGTCGGCGGAGGAGTACCAGCTCACGATGCGCTGGGTCTCGTTGGCGCCGACGCCGAGGACCACACCGGTGATCGTGGTGGACTCGGCCGCGCTCGCGGTGGCCATCAGGCCACTGCCGAGAGCCGCGCCCATGCCCAGGAAGCCGGCTGCGACCCCGGCGACCAGGCGACGCCGTACGAGCGCGGAAGCCCGTGACGAGGTGCTCAATGTCATCGACATTGTTCCCTTTTCAAATAGAGAAATGGATGTGCCTTCACCCGACGCTGGGGAAGCAAATCCACGCTTTCGCTGCCCGATGAACCGACCGTGAACGTGATCTTGCGAAAGACTGCACTTCACGAACTACTTAGCCTTACTCATGATCCAGAAATGCGCTGCACAAACCAGATCAACCCCATAAGGGACACGCCCGCAGAAACGGCCCCGGTCGCCCAGAGGCCGGCTTTGGGCGCACGACGCCGCAGCACGAACAGCAACGGGAAGACGACCGCGATAATCGTCAACTGAACGACTTCGATGCCGATGTTGAACACCAGCAGGGACCACAGCAGGGTCCACGACCACGCCTCGTCGATGCCCAACGCGCCAGCGAAGCCCAGGCCGTGCACGAGACCGAAGCAGAACACCACGCCAAGGCGGATCCAACCGGCCCGGTCCAGGTTGAAGTGACCGCGCCCGGCCGTCTCCAGGTCGGTCGCGTGCTCACCGCGCCGCCAGATTCCCCACAGGTGCCAGCCGGCGACGACGGCGATCGACAACGCGATGATCGGCTCCACGATCGCCCCCGGCACCTCGACCAGGCCGAGCGCGGCGAGCATGAACGTCACCGAGTGCGCCACCGTGAAGCTGGTGGCCGCGAGCACGATCTCCCGGAGCCGCCGCGACCCGGCGATGAGCGCCAGCAGGAACAGAATGTGGTCGATACCGCTCAGCAGGTGCTCGGCGCCCAGGACGAAGAACTCCCCGAACCGCTCGTACCAGGCCTGCGCGGTCGAGAAGGACGGGTGGGCGGCGTCGAGCGCCGCACTGCCCGACCGGCCGTCGATCTCGTAGGTGACGATCGTCTTCGTGCCCTTGACGTAGCCCTCGCCGTCCGGGAAGAGGCCACTGCGCACCACGTGCTCGTCGACCCGCTCGGGGCAGGTCCAGTCGAGCAGCAGGTCCGCGTACGGCACGCCCTCGCGGGCGCCGATCGTCGCGTCACCCACCTGCGTCGGCCGGCAGGCCGCACCCCGGGAGCTCACCGAGAACCGGTCGGAGACGTAGCCGAGGACCGTCGACGCGTGGCCCTTCAGGGCGGCGGCCTGCGCAGCGGTGTCACCCGCCTCGAACGCCGCGGTTCCGGCCTGGAAGAGCGGGTCGTCGTGGCCGGCGTCCGCGGCGGAGACGACGAGGAGGTCGTATTCGAGCTCCACCGCCGTTCGAATGTGACCCTCATCTCCCGCCGTTATTTCCGCGTACACAGTCGACGAAAAACCGTGCGCGGACGCCGGTTCGGCGGCCAGAAACGGAACCACCGCTGCGGCGAAACCGACAGCGGCGACGATAACGGTACGGCGGATCCGGCCTGACATTCGACTCCCTCGGTTGGCCAGTGCACGTTGCATGTCGTTGGTGAACACCAACCCGCGTACCGACGAACCGCCGGAGAACAACATCCCCGAACCGCCGCCCACCGATTGCCGGTGACCGGAATTGAGATAGGAATACGAAGAAGTACGCGCACATTCCGCCACCACCCGGAGGACGATCACCTTGCGCCCCCCGCTTCGGGCCGTCGCCATGCTGGCCGCGACCGCCGCGCTGGTCACCGCCTGCAACTCCAGCGACGACTGGTCCGAACCACGTCCGGCGCCCAGCGCCATCGGCACCCTCGGCCCCGGGTTCGTCGACCCCTCCACGAAGCCCGCGCCGGAGGCGACCATCACCCCGCAGCCCGGCTCGTGGGCCGGTGTCCACCCGCCGAAGGACTACCGGGTCGTCCTGCTGACCAGCGGTACCGACAACCCGACCAAGGCCCTGGTGACAGCGGTCAAGGAGTGGGCCGACGACGAGCATGTCGACCTCAGGACGATCGTCGTCGGCAACGCGCACGAGGCCGTTCCCAGCATCGCCAAGGCGATGGAGATGGGTCCGGACCTCATCGTCAGCGCGGGAAACGATCTCATCGACGGGCTCGCACTGGTCACCCCGAACCACCTGGACGAGAAGTTCCTGGTGGTCGGCGCGGAGCTGGCCGAGCCCACCCACAACGTCACCGCCGTCGACTGGGAGGGCGCGTCGTTCCGTGGTGAAGGGCTCGGCATGTCCTCGACGTACGACCCGAACTCGTTCACCGCGGAACGTTGCGCGGCGGCCATCCGGGCGGGCGTGGCCGCCGTCCTCAACGACCTGACCGGGATCGTGGTCTGGCTCTGACGACGAGGGCTCGCCCTCGGGGCCGCCCGGCCCGGTGCGGAGGCCGGTGAACCTCCGCACCGGGCCGGCGGGTCACCCGGTCGAGCAGGTGGCCGTCATTCCCGTACCGGTGCCGGTGCCCTGGTAACCGAACTCGGTCGACTGCCCTGCGGCGACCGAGCCGTTGTAGGCGACATTCGTGAACTGGACGGTGCCGGTGGTGCCGCTGCGGTTGGCGCTCCAGACGCTGGTGATGCTGGCCCCCGAGGGCAGGGTCATGGCTACCGTCCAGCCGTTGATCGGCGCGGCGCCGGCGGTCACCCGCACCGTGGCGACGAAGCCGCCCGTCCACTGGTTGACCGACACCGACGCCACACAACCCGCACCGGCCGGCGGCGGGGTGGTCGGGGGAGGCGTGGTTGGCGGCGGGGTGGTCGGCGGGGGCGTGGTCGGCGGCGGGGTGGTCGGCGGCGGGGTGGTCGGGCCGTCAGCCAGGACCGGGGTCGACCAGTCCCGCCAGTCGGCCAACCGACCGAGCGCCCTGCTGGAAATCCGGATCACGCCCGGCTCGTTGCCCGTCTTCAGCAGGAACCTGCGGATGCTGTTCTGCAACGGGGTACGCCACTCGGGGCGGTTGGCGCAGTGGGTGCCGTCCTGCACGTCGGACCAGTAGGTGATGTTGTCGCCGGCGCCGAGCGCCCGGTAGACCTCCGCGCCGCCCAGGGCCGCCACGCTCGCCGACCGCGGGCCGAGGTTGGCGATGTGCGGGTTGTCCATGATGAACAGTCCGCGCGGTGCCACCATGGCGACCATCTCGTGCGTGTCCACCGGGAGCCGGTTCGGGCTGCCGGTGAAGGAGCCGAACGCGTCGCCCAGCCAGGGTTGCTCCCCGTACGCGCTGCTGAGGCTCTGCGCGCCCTCACCGGGGATGCCCCGGAAGATGGGCACGCCCGCGCTGCCCGATTCGATCGGCATGGTCAGGGCGATGCGTTGGTCGAACACCCCGATCGCGAAGGCGCCCTTGCCGTACCGGGAACAGCCGGTCACACCCATCGCGTCCGCCTTGAGGATCCGGCCGTCGGACTGCTCGATGACGTCGATGATCCGGCTGACGCCCCAGCCCCAGGCGGCGAGCAGTCCGGTGCTGCTCGATGAGCCGTAGATGCTGTAGAACGCGCCCTGCTTGTTGTTCCGGGGGGTGCCCTCGCGGCCAACCGCCAACGGGTCGTAGCTGATCACGGCAGCGCCGGCGGCCTTGATGGTGGCCGTGTCCGCGCCGAACCCGCCGACGACCACGACGGCCGGGAAGGGACCGGTGCCGCTGGGCAGCTCGACCCGTGCCGAGAAGCTGGTGCTCCTGCCGTTGTGTGACACGTTGACGGTGATGGTGCTGTTGGACACCGTCCCGGTGACCGTCGCGGGTTTGGCGGGCTTCTCGCCGAAGACGAACTTCTCCGCCAGTTCCTTGATCTCCGCCCGACGGCAGCGCCAGTCGGACTTCGAGGTGATGGTCTGGCCGTTCAGCTTCTTGAAGGGGTCGGGAAGCTTGGCGTTGGTGGGCAGCGAACCCAGGTCCGGCAGGCCGGACACCGCGCAGTCGGCGCCCTCGTCCTCGACTGCGGCGGCCAGTGGGGCCACGGCGGCGTACGCGCCCATGGTTCGTGTTGCTACCGATGCCGATCCGGCGACCGTGAGCGCTGCTACCGCCAGCGCGACGACCACCGATCGGGTGGTAGAGCGGCCCGAGCTGATGACCACGGGGCTCTCCTTCCGAGTGGTGATGGAAAAGGAAGGAACGAAACGTGATCGATGATCACGAATGCCAGCCAGGTAAAGCTTGAGCGCTTCGATCGGGAAGTGTCAATATTTTGCCGAAACTTTCGAGCCTTCCCACCGCCTCAGACGACGCTGGGACCGGCCGCCGGGGCAGCCACGCGGGTGAGATCACGGATCCTGCGCGCGGCAGATATCGAAAGTTTCGACGGTCAGCGCGGGGTAGGCCCACGATCCTCGAACTCGTACGTGGTGGTCAGGCCCTCGGGCAGGTCGGGGACCAGGGCGTTGGTGCCGTCGACCACCTGGACGTAGCGCCTGCCCTGGAAGATCGAGTAGCTGCCGTCGGGAACCTGATCGATCCGGAAGAGCTGCGTCGACGCGGCGGCATCACAGGCCCGGCCGCGTACGCTGCCCGGCGCGGCGTCGTGCACGACGGTCATGCAGACCTCGGTGGCACCGGCCGCCAGCAGGATCCGATACCTGTCGCCCTCGGGGCGCAGCACCCACAGCGCCCGATCGTCGATGCCCTGGTCGGTGGTGGCCCGCACCTGGTCGCCGTCGCTGTCGATCGCCAACGTCGCGCCGCGCATGCCGGGCAGGGTGATCTGGACCTGCCGCCGGCCGCCGAGGATCTCCTGCGGTCCCGCCGAGGCGGTCGCGGACGGCACCACGGGCGGGGTCACGGGCGGCGCGACCTGGGTCGCCGGGCCGGCGTCCGGCGTCTCGACGTCGTTCCGGATCTGTGACAGGGCGGTGCCAGCGGCGACGGCCACCACGGCCAGCCCCGCCGCGCCCACTGCAGCCCGACGCCGCCGACGCCGGTCGCTGCGCTGCCGCAACGCCTGCGCCCCCGGCAGCGTGGCGACTCGCCGGACCTCGTCCACGATCGCGGTGAGATCGTCGCGCGGATCAGCCATGGGAGGTCTCCTCCTGGTGCGCATCGGTCAGCAACCCGGCCATCGCTCGCCGGCCACGGGCGAGGTACGTCTTCACGGTCCCGACGGGGGCCCGCATCTCGGCTGCCACCTCCGCGACGCTGAGATCGTTGAGGTGGTGCAGCACGACGGCGCGCCGCTCGTTGGGGCTCAGCCGTTGCAGCGCCTGCAACAGCGCGACGTGGTCCTCGTTCAGGCCGGGCACACTCTGGTCGACCGCGGCCCGGCGGTGTGCGCGTACCCGGTTGAACGCCTTGCGCCAGCTGCTCACCGCGATCCGGGAGGCCACCCGCCGGACCCACGCCTCCGGGCTGTCCGTCTCCCGCACCGTCCGCCACCGCTGCCAGGCCCGCATGAACGCCTCAGCGACGGCGTCCTCCGCCTCGGCGCGGTTGCCGGTGAGCGCGTACACGTGACCCACGACCCGACCGGCGCAGGCCGCGTAGAGGGCGTCGAACTCCTCGGCGTCACGCATCCGACCGGTGCCCTCCCACGCTTCGTCCCCTGGTCACCGCCGCATGGAACTCGGCTGGCTGGACCGGTCGCGTCGGCGCGGGGCGAGATTGTGGCCCGCGTCACACCGGAGTGATCAACCCGACGACCTGGCCAGGCGTCATCGTGCCGACCCGGGAGACGCCCGTGGCGGAGAGGACGATGTGCGACGACGGCAACGACGCGCCCTGACAGCCGGCGTACTCGCGACCGCGCTGGTTACCGCGGGGCTGACCGCCCAACCGGCGAGCGCGCAGCCGACGCCCCCGACTCCCGGCACCGCCGGGACCTTCACCCTGATCACCGGGGACCGGGTGTCGCTGGACGCGGCGGGTCGCCCGCAGATCCAGCGCGGCCCGGGTCGGGCCGCCATGCGGTTCGTCAGCAACCGGGAGGACGGTCACCAGTACGTCATCCCGGTGGACGCGATGCCGCTGGTGCGGGACGGGCGACTCGACCGCCGCCTGTTCGACCTCACCACGCTCGCCGAGTTCGGCTACGACGACCGGGCCGCCGAGTTGCCGCTGCTGGTCGCGTACCCCGAGAACACGGCGGCGCGGGCGCGGACCGCGACCACCGGGGGTGCCGGGCGCGTGCGGGCCGACCTCCCCGCCGCCCACGCGCTCGCGGTCCGGGCGGACCGGGACGACCGGGTGACGCTCTGGGCGTCGCTGACCCGGGGTACGCCATCCGCGCGCACCCTCACCGCCGGCGTCACCCACATCTGGCTGGACGGCAAGCGCACGGTCTCCCTCGATCGCAGCGTGCCGCAGATCGGTGCCCCGGCGGCGTGGCAGGCCGGGTTCGACGGCACCGGCGTCACCGTCGGAGTGCTGGACACCGGGATCGACGCCAACCACCCCGACTTCGCCGGCCACCTCACCGAGGTCCGGGACTTCACCGGCGGTGGCGACCCCAGCGACTCGGTCGGCCACGGCACCCACGTGGCGTCGACGATCGTCGGCAGTGGCGCCGCCTCCGGCGGCAGGTACCGTGGCGTGGCGCCGGGGGCGAAACTGCTGGTCGGCAAGGTCTGCGCCACCACCGAATGCCAGGACTCGGACATCATCACCGGCATGCAGTGGCTCGCCCCGCGGACCCGGGTGGTCAACCTGAGCGTGGGCGGCGACGACACGCCCGGCCTCGACCCGCTGGAAACCGCGGTCCAGGAGTTGAGCCACCAGTACGGCACCCTCTTCGTGGTCGCGGCCGGCAACGAGGGCAAGCCGAAGTCGGTCTCCTCGCCGGCCTCCGCCGACGACGCTCTCGCCGTCGCCGCTGTGGACGCCGACGACCAGCGGGCCTACTTCTCCAGCCGGGGTCCCCGGATCGGCGACAACCACATCAAACCCGAGATCAGCGCACCGGGCGTCGACATCGTGGCCGCGGCCCCCGGCGGCGACTACGCCGCCATGTCGGGTACGTCGATGGCGACCCCACACGTGGCCGGCACCGCAGCGATTCTCGCCGGGCAGCACCCGGACTGGACCGGCCCGCAGCTCAAGGCCGCCCTGATGGACTCGGCCAAGCCGACCGGCGAGGACACCCTCTACGAGCAGGGCGCCGGCCGGGTGGACATCGCCCGCGCCGTCGCCCAGCCGGTGGCCGCCGACATCGCCGCCATCGACTTCCCGGTGCAGCGCTGGCCACACGCCGACGACAGCCCGATCACCCAGGTCGTCGGCTACCGCAACACCGGCACCACAGCGGTCACCCTGACGCTGGCCATCGCTCCGGCCCCGGCCGGCATGCTCACCGTCAGCCCGGCCACGCTGGTGGTTCCGGCCGGTGGCCACGCCGAGGCGACCATCACCGTGGACACCCGGGTGGACGCCCCGGACGGCGTCTACCAGGGAGCGCTGACCGCCACCGGCGCCGATGACCTGCGGGTACGCACGCCGTTCGCGCTGAACCGCGAGATCGAGAGCTACGACGTACGGCTCGACCACACCGGACGCGACGGCAGGCCGGCCACCGAGTACACGACAGTGGCGGCGAACCTGACCACCGGCGAGTTCAGCACCCTCGCCGTGGCACCGGGCGGCGGCGTCCTGCGGCTGCCCAAGGGTCGTTACGCGTTGTACAGCACCATCCACGAGGGTTCCGTGTCGACCCTGCTCGCACAGCCGGTCCTGGACGTACGCGGCCCGGTCACCGAGGCGGTCGACGCCCGTGCCGCCAAGCCTGTCGCGTTGACGGTGCCGCAGCACGACGCCGCGCCGACCTCGATCAACGTGAGCGCCAACTGGGACGACGGCCTGCGCTACCCGGGCGTCCAACTCAGCGGGCTGTCCTTCGCGGACCTCTTCTTCGGCCGGATCGGACCCGCCGTCACCGCACCCGAGTTCACCGCGACGCTTGGCGTCGGGCTCGCGCGACCGGGCAGGGACGGCACCTTCCGGAACAGCCCCTACACCTACGACCTGGCGTACGTCCGGCAGGGCGACATGTTCACCGGCCTGACCAGGAAACTGTCGCCGAAGAACCTGGCCACCGTCCGGGCGACCTACCGCAGCCAGTCCAGCACGACGACGGCCACCCGGTTCCACCGCGCGTCGGGTCCCGGAGGCTCCGGTCCGGTCGGGTCGAACACGCCCGTCGACCTGCCGTTCAAGGGTGTCGAGTACTACAACACCGACGGGGGCGTCGTCTGGACGTCCACCTTCCTCGAAGGGGACAACCTCACCGCCCAGGACTCGACCTTCGTAGCCGGCCGGACGTACACCCAGACCTGGAACGCGGCACCGTTCGGGCCGACAGTGACCCAGGCGCCGGCCCTGTCGCCACTGGGGTACGCGGGCCGCGACGGCGACACCATCTCGATCGCGTCGCTGCCCCTGTTCGGCGACGCGTCAGGTCGCCCCGCCAGCCGCGACGACCAGCCGGTGCGGATCCGGCTGTTCCGCGACGGTAAGGAGGTCGGCAGCTCGGACAGCCCGTGGGCCGAGTTCGCGGTGCCCTCCGGCAGGGCCACCTACCGACTGGAGGCGGCCGTCACACGCGGCGCCCCGGACACCCTGTCGACGTCGGTGTCGGTGGCCTGGACCTTCACCTCGGCGCACACCACGTCACCGGAGCGGTTGCCCCTCAGTACGGCTCGACCGACCCCCGTGCTCGACGACACCAACACGGCACGGATCGGCCGGGTCATGGCGATCCCGGTGACGCTGGACCGGCAGGCCGGTTCGACTGCCAAGCCCAACCGCACGCTCAGCGTGTCCGCGTCCTTCGACGACGGCCGCACCTGGGTCGGCTTGCCGGTGCTCCGGAACGTCGCTGTGATCAGTCATCCGCGACGGGCCGGGTTCGTCTCGCTGCGACTGGCCGCTACCGACACCGCCGGCAACACCGTCACCCAGACGATCCAGCGGGCCTACCGGATCTCCTGACGCGTTGCAGCGTCCGGGGTGGCGGCTGCTGGAGCCGCCACCCCGGGCAGGACGGTCACTGAGGTGCCGCGATGCGCCGGACGCGGAAGGCACCGTCGAAGCCTCGGGCCCGGCGGACGCCGTCGAGGCCTCGGGCGCGGCGGACGCCGTTTGCCTCAGGCGGTGAAGGCGCCGTCGATGGCGATGGACGCGCCGCTGATGAAGGTGGCCTCGTCACTGAGCAGGAACGTGGTGAGTGCGGCGACCTCGTCGGAGGTGCCGGCGCGGCCGGTCGGCTGCGTGGACAGGTAGCGCTGCGCGGCCTCCGGGGCCTGGCTGACCACGTTCTGCCAGAGCGGGGTGTCGATCAGGCCGGTGACCAGGGCATTGACCCGCACATTGGAGCGCGCCACGTCGAGGGCGGCCGAGCGCGTCAGACCGATGACCCCGTGCTTCGCCGCGTTGTAGGCGGCCTGCGTCGGGTCACCCTTCACGCCGGAGACGGAGGCGTTGTTGACGATCGCGCCCCCACCGGAGGCGATGATCGCCGGAAGCTCGTACTTGAGTCCGTAGAAGACGCTCGTCAGGTTGAGGGCGAGCGACCGCTGCCAGTTGTCACTGTCGGTCTCGCGCACGCTGGCCATCGGGCCACCGCCGGCGTTGTTGAACGCACCGTCCAGCCGCCCGTACTCCGTCACCGCGGCGTCGACGAGCCTCGCCATCTCTTCCTCCACCGTGACGTCGGTGGGCACGAAGAGGGCGGCACCGCCCGCCGTCCGGATCTGCGCCGCGACCTCCTCGCCGCGGTCCTTGTCCCGGGCGCCGATGACGACCCGAGCACCTTCCGTGGCCGCCCGCCTGGCGAACGCCAGGCCCATGCCCTGCGTGCCACCGGTCACGACCAGCACCTTCGATTCCAACCGTCCAGACATCTCGCCGCACATCCATTCGAGTGATGAGCCGCCGCAGAGCGCGGGGCTTCGCGAGACGGAACGCTAGCCTTATCTGGAACGTTCGACAAAGTAATCGCCCTCACAATTTGACGCTGCGTAGTGAGGCTGCTCGCCATAACCCGGCTTTTGGCGTCAAAGCGGTCGCCCGAACGGTATTACCTGGCGATGCGGATCCTGTAACCGCACGCACATTCTGTGGCGGTCGTTCCACAACATCACTAACGTGGGGCGGGTCGCAAAATCCCAGCAAATCACCCTTAAGGAACAGTCATGCCCACAGCTCACGCCGCCCCGGAGTCCCACCGGTGGAAGGCCCTGCTGTTCATCTCCATCGCGCAACTGATGGTGGTGCTCGACGGGGCAGTCATGAATATCGCTCTCCCCTCGGCGCAGCAGGCGCTGCACTTCACCGACGGCAGCAGGCAGTGGGTGGTGACCGCGTACGGTCTGGCCTTCGGCGGCCTGCTGCTCGTCGGTGGCCGCATCGGTGACATGGTCGGGCGCAAGCGCACCTTCCTGGTCGCGCTGGCCGGCTTCGCTGTCGCCTCGGCGATCGGCGGCCTGGCCGCCAACGCCGCGATGCTGCTGCTCGCACGGGCGCTACAGGGTGTGTTCGCGGCCCTGCTCGCGCCGGCCGCGCTGTCGTTGCTCTCCCTGTCCTTCACCCAGCCCAGGGAACGCGCCAAGGCGTTCGGCGTGTTCAGCGCGGTGTCAATCGCCGGCGGTGCTGTCGGCCTGATCGTGGGAGGGCTGCTCACCCAGTACCTGAACTGGCGCTTCGCGATGTTCGTCCTGGTGCCGATCGCGGTCGTCGGGATCCTCGGCGCCAGCCGCACCGTGCACGACGACGGCGAGCGGCACCGCGCCCGACTCGACCTCCCCGGCGTCCTGCTGGCCAGCTCCGGGCTCGTCGGCCTGGTCTACGGGTTCGGCGTCGCCGAGAGCCACGGATGGTCGGCAGGCGTCACCATCGGATCCTTCACCGCCGGGGTGCTGCTGTTGGCGACCTTCGTCGTGGTGCAGGCGCGGGTCCCGTCCCCGTTGCTGCCCCTGCGCGTCCTGACCGAGCGCAACCGGGCCGCCGCGTACCTCTCGGTCGGCCTCGCGATCGTCAGCATGTTCGGGATGTTCCTGCTGCTCAGTTACTACTTCCAGCAGGTCAAGGGATGGTCGCCGGTGATGGCCGGGCTGGCGTTCATGCCGATGGCCGTGCCGCAGGCCATCGGGGCCACGCAGATCGGCGCCCGACTCGCGCACCGGATCGCCCCCCGACCGATCATGGTCGGTGGATACCTCGTCACCGCTGTCGGTCTGGTACTGCTCGCGCTGCTCGACGCGGACAGCGGCTTCCCGGAGATCGCGCTCGCCGAAGCCGTGATCGGGCTCGGCATCGGCACCGCCTTCATGCCCGCGATGAGCATCTCCACCCACGGCGTCGAGCCCACTGACGCCGGTGTCGCCTCCGCGATGATCAGCTCGTCGCAACAGGTCGGCGGATCGATCGGCACCGCGCTGCTCAACACCATCGCGACCAGCTCCGCCGCCACCTATCTGCTCTCGCACGGCGGCCCGGCGGCCCAGACCCAGGTACGGAACGAGGCGCTGATGCACGGCTACTCGGTCGCGTACTGGGTCGCCGTCGGATTTGTGGTCACGGCGGCCCTCGTCTCCGCGACCATGGTGAACGCCGGCGCTCCGAAGCACGTCCCGGCCCCGCCGGACGCCCTCGGGGACGTCGCGCCCGTGCACTGATCGCTGTCGTACCTGTCAGATGGGGCGCGGTGACCGAGGACACGGTGCACTGACTCCGTCGAGAGAGTGGAATCAGAGCTGTGAGCAGAGAAGGCACCGGCGAGTGACGTGGTGAGGCCCGCTCTTTCGGCCCACGATCGGGGTCCGTCCCGTCCTGACCCGACGCCAGTGGCGAGCGAATCGGTCCGGGTAACTGCCGGGCACCGCCAGCGCTGGGCGGTGGAGACCATGGCCGTGGCGCCCGACGACCAGGTGCTGGAGATCGGGTGCGGCCGGGGAGCGGCAGTGTCCCTGGTCGCCGGTCAACTCACCACCGGCCGGATCGTCGCCATCGACCGCGCCGCGACGATGGTACGGCTCGCTACCCGGCGGAACCTCGGCCACATCGACGCCGGCCGAGCCGAGATCCGGTGTGCCGGGTTCGAGTCCGCGGACCTCCCGACCGAACACTTCACCAAGATCTTCGCGGTGAACGTCAGCCTCTTCTGGTTGGGCGACGCGGCGCAGCTGATCGCTCGGATGCGAAGCCTGCTGGCGCCGGGGGGACGGCTGTACGTCTTCGGCGAACGACCCAGCGCCGCGCACGCCACCGCGAACCTCGCCGCCACCGAACTACTGCTCGCAGCCCAGGGGTTCGCGACGACCACATCGAGCGTCACCCGTGGTCAGGGCCGGGTGCTGACCTGCGTCATCGGCACGCCTGTCGAATGAGCTGGGGCGTGACCGCCTTCCCAACGTGAGCCGGGCGGGCTCGGCGTCCTGCCGAGCCCGCCCGTTCCCTGTCAGTCGAGTGTGATCACATCGTGTCAGCGCTGCAGCGTCAGCAGACCCGGCCGGTACGGCAGCAGACCGTAGTCGACGCCGTTGGAGCTGGGGGAACGACCCTGGTAGAGCAGTTGCAGGTTGCAGGCGTTGACAGTCATCGTCTGGTCAGCGCTGGTCCGCAGCAACTCACCGTGACTGATGTCGTTGGTCCAGGTCGCACCACTGTTCGCCTTACCCGCGAACGGGTTGCTCTCACTGGTGGCCTGCGGCGTCCACGAACCACCCAGGCTGGTG
>NZ_JNZS01000045.1 GCF_000718515.1 Micromonospora parva
GCGGGGGTGGGGGTTGGGGGGTTCAGGGGTTAGGGATGTGGGGTGGGCCACAGGTGGGGGTGGCGACGGGTTGGTTACTGGCGAGTAGCATTCGAGGGAAACGTGCCCGTGTCGGCGACCCTTGTTCGGTCCGGCGCGCCCTCCCGGCGCGACGGCCGGATCATGGTCGATTAGGAGGCTCAAGTGCCCCGTGAAGTTCGCGACGTCGTCTTCGTCGACGGCGTCCGTACCCCGTTCGGCAAGGCGGGTGGCATGTACGCCAACACCCGCGCCGACGACCTGGTGATCCGCTGCATCCGGGAACTGCTGCGTCGCAACCCGCAGCTGCCCCCGGAGCGGGTCGAGGAGGTCGCCATCGCGGCCACCACCCAGATCGGCGACCAGGGCCTCACCATCGGCCGCACCGCCGCCCTGCTGGCCGGGCTGCCCAAGACCGTCCCCGGCTTCGCCATCGACCGGATGTGCGCCGGCGCGATGACCGCCGTCACGACCGTGGCCAGCGGCATCGCCATGGGCGCGTACGACGTCGCCATCGCCGGTGGCGTGGAGCACATGGGCCGCCACCCGATGGGTGAGGGCGTCGACCCCAACCCGCGCATCGTCGCGGAGAAGCTCGTCGACCCGTCCGCGCTCGTCATGGGTGCCACCGCGGAGAACCTGCACGACCTGGTCCCGCACATCACCAAGGCACGCACCGACGCGTTCGCGCTCGCCTCGCAGCAGAAGACCGCCAAGGCGTACGCCAACGGCAAGCTCCAGGACGACCTGGTGCCGATGTCGATCCGCGACGCCGAGGGCGGCTGGGGTCTGGCCACCGTTGACGAGGCGCCCCGGGACACCTCGCTGGAGAAGCTGGGCACCCTGAAGACCCCGTTCCGCCCGCACGGCAAGGTCACCGCGGGCAACGCGGCCGGCCTCAACGACGGCGCCACCGCGAGTCTGCTGGCCGACGAGGCCACCGCCCGCGAGCTGGGGCTGCCGGTCGCCATGCGGCTGGTGTCGTTCGGGTTCGTCGGCGTCGAGCCCGAGGTGATGGGTGTCGGCCCGATCCCGTCGACGGAGAAGGCGCTGCGCCTGGCCGGGCTCAGCATCGACGACATCGGCCTGTTCGAGCTGAACGAGGCGTTCGCCGTGCAGGTGCTCGCCTTCCTCGACCACTTCGGCATCGCCGACGACGACGCGCGGGTCAACCAGTGGGGCGGCGCGATCGCCATCGGCCACCCCCTCGCCTCCTCCGGCGTGCGGCTGATGACGCAGCTGGCCCGCCAGTTCGCCGAGCACCCCGAGGTCCGCTACGGCCTCACCGCGATGTGCATCGGCATCGGCATGGGCGGCACTGTCATCTGGGAGAACCCGCACTGGACGGAGGGCAACAAGTGAGCACGCTCGCCGCACCGAACGAGGTCGTCACCCGGGCGCTGCTGCGCCAGGTGAACGTACCGGGGCTGGACCGGCCGGCCGCCCTGATCACGCTCGACAACGGCTTCGACCACACCAAGCCGAACACGTTCGGGCCGGGTGGGCTGGCCAGCCTGGACGAGGCGATCACCGCCGCGCTCGCCGCCGATCCGGCGTTCATCGCGGTCACCGGCAAGCCGTACATCTTCTGCGTGGGCGCGGACATCGTCGGCCTGCCGCAGCTCGCCGACCGCGCGCAGGCGCTGGAGATCGGCCGGCTCGGCCACCGGGTCTTCGCCCGGCTCAAGGACAGCACCGTTCCCACGTTCGCGTTCGTCAACGGCGCGGCGATGGGCGGCGGCCTGGAGCTGGCGTTGCACTGCCACTACCGGACGCTCTCCGGTGGTGCGGCGGCCCTCGCGCTGCCCGAGGTCTCCCTCGGTCTGGTGCCCGGCTGGGGCGGCACCCAGCTGCTGCCGAACCTGATCGGCATCCCGGCGGCCACCCAGGTGATCATCCAGAACCCGCTGATGCAGAACAAGATGCTCAAGCCGAAGCAGGCCGCCGAGCTGGGCATCGCGGACATCCTGTTGGAGCCGGCGGACTTCCTGGAGCGGTCCCTGGAGTGGGCGGCCGGGGTGGTCCGGGGTCAGGTCACCGTGACCCGGCCCGATGTCGACAAGGACATGTGGGCGGGCGTGCTCTACTTCGCCCGGGAGACGCTGAACCAGCGGCTGCACGGTGCGGTCCCGGCCGCGTACAAGGCGCTGGACCTGCTGGAGACGGCGAAGGACGCCGACTTCGCGACCGGCACCGCCGCCGAGGACGAGGCCCTCGCGGACCTGGTCTTCTCCGAGGAGCTGCGCAGCGGCCTGTACGCCTTCGACCTGGTGCAGCGGCGGGCCAAGCGGCCGGCCGGCGCACCGGACAAGGGTCTGGCCCGCACGATCACCAAGGTCGGCATCGTCGGCGCCGGCCTGATGGCCAGCCAGCTGGCGCTGCTGTTCGCCCGTCGCCTTCAGGTGCCGGTGGTGATGACCGACCTCGACCAGTCCCGGGTGGACAAGGGCGTCGGCTACGTGCACACCCAGATCGAGAAGGCCGTCACCAAGGGCCGGATGGACAAGAACACCGCCGCCAAGCTGTACGGCCTGGTCAGCGGCACAGTCGACAAGAGCGCCTTCGCGGACGCCGACTTTGTCATCGAGGCGGTCTTCGAGGATCTGGGCGTCAAGAAGCAGGTCTGGGCCGAGCTGGAGAAGATCGTCTCTCCGGAGGCGGTGCTCGCCACCAACACCAGCTCGCTGTCGATCACCGAGATGGCCGCCGAGCTGGAGCACCCGGAACGGGTGGTCGGCTTCCACTTCTTCAACCCGGTGGCGGTGCTGCCGCTGCTGGAGATCGTCCGGGGCGAGCGCACCGACGACGCCACCCTCGCCACCGCGTTCGCGGTCGGCAAGCAGCTGAAGAAGTCCAGCGTGCTGGTCAAGGACGCCCCGGCGTTCGTGGTCAACCGGCTGCTCACCCGCTTCCTGGGCACCGTCTTCGCCGCCGTGGACGCCGGCACCCCGCTGGACGTGGCGAACAGCGCACTGGACCCGCTGGGCCTGCCGATGCGCCCGCTCGCCCTGCTCCAGCTGGTCGGGCCGGCCGTCGCGTACCACGTGGGCGGCACCCTGCACGCCGCGTACCCGGACCGGTTCGGGGTCAGCGAGAACCTCAAGCGGATCGCCGACTCGGGTCAGCCGATCGTCGTCGACGACCAGGTCAACGAGGACGTCGCCAAGCTGCTCGTGGTCGGTGACCAGCCGCTGACCGCAGAGCAGGTACGGCAGAACGCGCTCGACGCGCTCGCGCAGGAGATCCGGCTGATGCTGGACGAGGGTGTGGTCGCCGAGGCGCAGGACATCGACCTGTGCATGATCCTGGGCGCCGGTTGGCCGTTCCACCTGGGCGGCGTCACGCCGTACCTGGACCGGACCGGCACCTCCGAGCGGGTCACCGGGCAGCGGTTCCTGCCGCGCGGCGCGGCGAGCCTGCCGGCCTGACCGATCGCAGAAACACCGTCGCGGTGGTCGGACGTCCACGAAGGACAGTCCGACCACCGCGATTCGTCGCGCGGGTCGCGTGCGACCTGCTGAGGTTTAGATCTCCCGCTGCACGTGGTAGGCATATCCAACATCGGTGCACCGGTAGTTGGTGTCGTTGTTGACCCCTGACATTGCGGCCTGAGTGGAACAGGTGACCAGCCCGACAGGCGTGTGAGGGTAGCTCGACACAAAGACCCAGGCCGCCTGAGCAGGCGAGGCGACGGCCACCAGTGCGGCAGTCAAGGCCACGGAAGTGATTGCGGTCCGGACAACAGTCCTCTTCATACCAGTCCCCGATTCCTCAAGAGCAATCAACGCCAACCAAAAGTATTCGAAGGACGTCAATTGCCTGCAACGTGTTAACGGTGATGAATTTTTATCACGGTCCCTCGGGGCGGTCAAGCGTGCGATAGGCGATGGTGGTTACCTGACACATCGGAGCACGTCACAGCGCCATCAAGGGACGGGGCAGCGGGATGACCCACGGCTGCGGTAGCATTCGACCTGACAGGGCTCGCCGCAACAATACTGTCCGCTCGGTTCGTGATGCATTTTCCCTGACCGCGAGGGTTGCAAGTGTTTGGATCTTACGCTAGCGCTAACGTTATTCTTCGCCGGCATAGCAGTTTAGTGTCGCGCACGAGGTGGTGGGATCCCTCATAGTGCATGCCCGACGGCCTACACAGCAATCCCGGCCCCCTGGTCGAGCTGTGGTCGATTCTGCCAACGCCGGTCTTCCATTGCAGGCAACTCTGAACTCGTTACCCCAGGGGCATAACCCGGCCTGATCAATCGGGTGTCGACCATTCGCTTCTCCCCTAAGCGGGCAAGCGCTCAGGCCGTAACTACCGGCGCCGCCGCTCCCCAAAGTTGGCTAGTGTCGTGAGTCGTTAATTCAGCGGAAGATAGCAGGCTGTCGGTAGCCACATACCGCGGCCGAATTAACGACTCAGGACACTAGAGAGCCGAGCCTGGCCCGCTCGGCGGTGAGGCGCGCTGCGGCGACGGGAACACCGAGAGCGTGCCGTTGGGCATCTGCGTCTGGGCCGACCGGGGCAGCCTGGGCATGGTGGTGATGTACGTCAAGTCCGCCGACCAGGCCAAGGCCGAGTTCACCGCGATCCGGGGCCAGGTCGAGCAACAGTCCTGAGCCGTACGAGACAGTGGGCCCCGGCCACCCCTGTGGTGACCGGGGCCCACGCCGTACGTCGACTGTCAGGCCGGTTCGGCGACCTCCGACGCGGCCAGCGCTGCCGCCGCGGCCCGCGCCGCTGCCGCCGCCGCCCGCTCGGCCGCGTTGCCGAGCACACAGAACTCGTTGCCCTCCGGGTCGGCGAGCACCACCCAGCCACCGCCGGTCGGGCTGACCCGGTCGGCGACGAGCGTCGCGCCGATGCCGAGCAGTCGCTCGACCTCCTCGGCGCGGGTCCGGTCGGCGGGTTGCAGGTCAAGGTGCAGCCGGTTCTTCACCGTCTTGCCCTCGGGCACGGCGATGAACAGCACCTCCGGGCCGCCCGGCGGCAGGAGCATCGCCTCCGGGTCACCGGGGAAGTCGTCGGGCTGCCGGGGGCAGTCGAACACCTGCGCCCAGAAGCCGGCCAGCGCGTACGTGTCGGAACAGTCGATGCTGATGTTGTGGATCGTCGAGCTCACTGGTGGTCCTCCACGGTGGTGGTGGCGACACGTTCGCCGGAGCTGCGGAGCACGCAGAACTCGTTCCCCTCCGGGTCGGCGAGCACCGCCCAGCCCGTTCCGTCGGCAAGCCGTCGGTCGGCGACCATCGTGGCCCCGAGGCCGAGCACCCGCTCGACTTCCTCGTCCCGGGTCCGGTCGACCGGTTCCAGGCAGATGTGGACCCGGTTCTTGGTCACCTTCTCCTCCGGCACCTCCTGGAAGAACAGGTGGGGGGTGGTGCCGCCCGGCGGCACCACTGCCGCCTCCGGATCACCGGGGGCGTCCTCGTCGTGCCGGGCGTAACCGAGCACCGCCGACCAGAAGCCGGCCAGGGCGTACGTGTCGTGACAATCGAAACTGATGTTGCGGATCCGTGGATACACGGGTGGTCCTCCATGGTCGGATGAGGACGCTCCGCCGCCCGGGGTCAGCCTGCGAAGACCAGAGGTGCGGAGCCTTGACTGGTGGACATCGACGCACCCCCCTTCACTCTCTGAGCTGACTCGGTGATCTTGCCAGCGGGTGAGCGTCGCGCGCAACCCCGTTCAGCCGGCGGCGGGCACCGCCGGGGTGTCCGCCGACGGCAACGTCACCGTCACCTCCAGACCACCGCCGGGCTGCGCGACCACCCGTACGGTGCCGCCGTGCGCGTCGCAGACCGCCCGGACGATGGACAGCCCCAGACCGGACCCGCGAGCGCCGGTGCGTTCCCGGCCACCGCGCCGGAACGGCTCGAACAGCCCCGGAACGTCCGCCTGGTCCACCTCGAAGCCGGTGTTGCCCACCACCAGCCAGGACCGTTCGCCGTCGGTGCCGGTGCGCACCCACAGCCGGCC
Source organism: Micromonospora parva (assembly GCF_000718515.1). GTDB lineage: Bacteria > Actinomycetota > Actinomycetes > Mycobacteriales > Micromonosporaceae > Micromonospora > Micromonospora parva. Next base: position 5,999 of record NZ_JNZS01000045.1, read on the forward strand.
GTGCAGGTGGTTGTAGCGGACCGCGTTCTCGATGAGGTTGCCGGCCAACCGGTCCAGCAGGCCGGGGTCGCCGACGACCGGCGCCGGCTTCAGCGACGTCTGCACCCGCAGGCCGATCCGTTCCACCTCGCGGCGCATCGCCGACAGGGCGTTGGCGGTGCCGGCGGCGAGGTCGCACTCGGTCCGCCGACCCAGCCGCCGACCGGCCTGTGCCTCGCTGCGCGCCAGCACCAGCAGCGCGTCCACCAGGCTGTTGGCCCGCTCGGAGGCGTCCCGGACCACAGTCGCCATCCGCCGGTACTCGGCGGCGTCCGCCTCGTCGTCACTGAGCGTCACGTCGATCTCGGTGCGCATCACGGCGAGCGGGGTACGCAGCTCGTGCGAGGCGTTCGCCACGAAACGTTTCTGCGCCTCGAACGCGGACGCGATCCGGTCCAGCATGTCGTCGAACGTCTTCGCCAGCTCGGCCACCTCGTCGTCGGCGCCCGAGTAGCCGATCCGCTGGTCCAGGGTCGCCTCACCGAGCCGCTGGGCGGTCGCGGTGACCTGGTGCAGGGGGCGCAGCGCCCGACCCGCCACCGCGTACGCCCCGGCCACCCCGACCACGCTGATCGCCAACAGCGCCACCAGGCCCTTGGCCAGCAGCTCCCCCGAGGCGGCGTCGACCAACTGCCGCTGCCACTCGCCGGCGTCCAACTCCCGGCCGTCGGAGAGCAGCACTGTCGTGCCGGGCACCAACTCGTCGGTGGGGCGCAGCGCGTCGCGGACCAGCAGCCACGCCAACAGCACCAGGATCGCTCCGGCGCCGATCAGCAGCACCCCGTTGAGCACTGTCAACCGCAACCGCAGGGTGGGCCGCAACCGGCGACTCACCGTGCCACCTCGGTTCGCGACTGCGGGGCTCGCACACCCGGCTCACTCCTCGCGCTCACAGATTCACCTCGGCGGTGCGGTAGCCGGCGCCGACCACCGTCTCGATCAGCGGCGGGTCGCCGAGCTTCTTGCGCAGGGTCATCACGGTGACCCGGACGATGGTGGTGAACGGGTCGGTGTTGGCGTCCCAGACCCGTTCCAGCAACTCCTCACTGGAGACCACCGCGCCGCGGGCCTTGAGCAGCTCACTGAGCACCCCGAACTCCTTGTTGGTGAGGTCCACCGGCACTCCGGCGCGGGTGGCCACCCGGCGGGCCGGGTCGAGCACCAGGTCGGCCAGTTCGAGCACCGGCGGCGCCGCCGGGGTCGCCCGCCGGCCCAGCGCCTGCACCCGGGCGACCAACTCGTCGAAGGCGAACGGCTTGGGCAGGTAGTCGTCCGCGCCGAGCTGCAACCCCTCCACCCGGTCGGCCACCGTGCCGCTCGCGGTGAGCATCAACACCCGGGTCAGCGCACCGGAGGCCGCCAGGTCCGCGCAAATCTGATCGCCGTGCACGCCGGGCAGGTCGCGGTCGAGCACCACCACGTCGTACCGGGTGACGAAAGCGGCCTCATGGCCGGCGTCGCCGTCGTACGCCACGTCGACGGCCATCCCCCGCTTGCGCAACCCGCGCGCGATCGCGTCGGCGAGGTTGCGCTCGTCCTCGACCACCAGTACCCGCATCCCGGCCTCCTCGCTGCTGACCACCGACAACCTAGTGCCGCCCGGCAACAATCGTCCCCCGCCGCGGGCACCGGTCGGCGTTGCGGGCCTCCGCCGCGTACGCGATGCTGGCCGGCGGCACCGAGCGACGGACGGACCTGGCATGACCACTGCGGCACCGACCATCCGGCGGGACATCGCCTACCGGGGTTTCCACCTGCCGGCCGACACGGCCACCGGCAGCGGCGACGGCCTGCGCGCCGGTGATCGGGGCCTCACCCTCGACGGCGGTGACCAGCGGGGCACCTGGACGTCGCCGCCGGTGCCGGTCGGCTTCGCCGTCGCCGAGGTGGTGCCGTCCTGGACGGCGGACACCCCGGACGGCTGTTGGATCGAGGTCGACCTGCGCGGTTGGCACGACGACGCGCCCAGCACCGACTGGTACCGGCTGGCCCGCTGGGCCGCCGGCGACCACACGGTACGGCGCACGTCGGTGCCCGGCCAGCGTGACAGCGTCGCCCGGGTCGACACCGACACCCTGATCGTCACCGGGGCGACGGTCACCGGTTGGCAGGCGCGGGTGACCTTGTGCCGGCCCGCCGGCAGCCCGACCGGCCCGGTGCTGCGCAGCGTCGGCGCGGTCGCCACCGGGCCGACCTCGACCGACCAGCGGCACGAGCGGGAACCCGCCTCGACCGCCGCGCGTGGGATCGTGCTGGACGTGCCCCGCTACTCGCAGCGGCTGCACGCCGGCCAGTACCCGCAGTGGGGTGGCGGCGGCGACTCCTGGTGCAGCCCCACCTGCACCTCGATGGTGCTCGCCTACTGGGGCGCGGAGCCGACACCGGACCACTACGCCTGGGTGCGGCCGTCCGATCCCCGACCGGTGGTGGTGCACGCCGCCCGACACTGCTACGACCACGCGTACGCCGGGGCCGGGAACTGGCCGTTCAACACCGCGTACGCCGGCCTGCACGGGGTGGACGCGTTCGTCACCCGGCTGCGGTCGCTGGTCGAGGCGGAGGCGTTCATCGCCGCCGGCATCCCCCTGATCGTCTCCGCCGCGTTCCGGGCCGGCGAGGTGCCGGGGCTCGGGTACGACACCGGAGGGCACCTGATGGTGCTGGTCGGCTTCACCGCCGACGGTGATCCGGTGCTCAACGACCCGTACGCCCCGGACGACGACGCGGTCCGCCGCACGGTGCCTCGGCAGGGGTTCGAGGCGGTCTGGCAACGCGGCAGCGGCGGGGTGGCGTACGTGGTGCGACCCGCGTCGGTGCCCCTGCCCCCGTCGCCGGCCCAGGCCAACTGGTGATCAGTCGGTCAGTTTCCAGAGCTGGTACGAGCCGGGCGCGGCGACACTGCACACCAGGTAACCGGTGACCGCCTGACAGTCCCCGGTGGCACGGGGCAGCACGTCAACGACCCGCGTCTTCGCGGCGCCGACGTCCAACTCGCCGACGAGCACCCCACCGTCGGGATGCCGGCGGATGCCGACCAGCCGGCCGACACCGAGTTGGTACAGCTCCCACCGGCCCAGGTCGGCCAGCTGCCGGCCGGTCAGCGCGTCGAGCACGATGTACTGCTCCAGCGGCCCGATGCCGCTGATGTTGGCCATCAGCCGGCCGTCGGTCGGCCAGGCCCACCCCCACCGGCTGCTGCGCCAGCGCACCTCGCCGGTCGCCGGGTCGAGCGCCTGCAGCTCGTTGTTGCCGGTGCGCAGGCACAGGACGGGGCCACAGTCCAGCGTGAAGTCGACGTTGACCCGGGTGCGGGTCCAGCGTCGGTCGAGCCGGTCCAGTCCGTACGCGGTGACCGCGCCCGAGCCCCTGTCGACGGCCAGCAGCAGGTCGTCTATCAGGTCCAGTCCGATCGGACCACGGTCGGGCGGGCGCAGGTCGGCACGGGCCAGCACCGCCCCGGTGATCGCGTCGCGTACCTCGACCGGCCCGTCCAACTGGTTGAGCACCACCCGGTCCACTCCGCGCTCGTCGCCCCGCACTGTCACGTCGGCGGTGACGCCCGACAGCTGCCAGCGCACCGTGCCGCAGCACGGATCGATCGCGCGCACACTGGACGGTTCGGTCTCGCCGCCGCTGCGCAGCAGCAGGTTGCCGTCGGTCAGCTTGGTGACGGTACCCGGCTGCTGCCAGCGGTACGCCCCGGTCGCCCGGTCCAGGGCGATGGTGCGGGTCTCCCGACCCTCCGGGCCGATCTCGTACCCGGTGGTCAGCAGCATCCCGTTCAGCGACGTCATACCCCAGTACCGGGCCTCCGCCGACAGCGGCACCTGCCAGACCGGCTCGCCGTCGGGCAGCCGGTACGCGGCCAGCCGCCCCTGCCGCCTCGGGCTCGTCGGCTCCATCACCAGCAGAAGGTCTCCATCGATCATGACGTCGGATCCGGGCCTGGCCGGCAGCGTCACCGGGGCCGGGCGCGACGGCGTCACCGCGCCGGCGGCGAGCGTGACCAGGGCGAGCAGCACGACCAGCGCGCAGCGCAACGTGCGACCGTGGGCGCGGGGCGGGCGGGGCAGCGGGTCCGGGTCCGGGCCGTGCCGCAGCTCGCCGAGGTCGATCACCGAGTCGCTCACCGCGTCAACCTCCACAGGGCGGTTGTGCCGTCCAGGCGCTGGCAGAGCAGCACCGGCAGGGACGCCTGGCAGCTGCCGGCGATGCCGGGCAGCACGTCGACGATCCGCGCTCGGCCGGCCACCAGGTCGAGTTCGGCGACGACCATCCGACCGTCGTCGCCCCGCCGTACGCCGACCAGCGGGTCGTCGGCGTCGAGCACGGGCATCAGGCTCCACCCGCCCAGCTCGGTCCGTACCTGCCCGGTCGCCGCGTCCCGCACCGCGTACCCCCGGCCGGGCACTGCCATCAGCAGCCGGCCGGACCGGACGTCGGCCAGCACGTCCTGGCCCGGTTCCGACCAGCGCACCGCGCCGGTGGCCGGATCGAGCACCTGGAGGCCGCCGGTCTGCGGGACCGCGCAGAGCAGACCGCCGCAGTCGAGCACGTGCGACACCAACGTCACCTCGGCCGTCCACAATGGCGCCAGGTCGGCCAGCGCGAAGCTCACCAGCCGGGTGCTGCCGGGCGGGACGAGCAGCAGCAGCTCGTTGACGACCTGCACCCGCTGGTACGCCGAACGGTCACCGGGCAGCGTGTCGATGCTGCGCAGCAGGTGGCCGCTGCCGGCGTCGTGCACCTGCACCTCGCCGGTCGGTTGCAGGAGCACGAAGCGGTCGACCTGGCCCGCCGGGTCGTGGTGGTAGGTGGGGTTGGCGGCCGGCGGAATCGGCACCGACCAGAGCACCCGGCCGGTGTCGGGCGCGACCCCGCTCACCGCGCCCGACCCGTCCTCCCGACCGTCGGTCAGCAGCAGCCCACCGTCCGCTGTCGGTTGCAGCGACCCCGGATGCTGCCAGCGTTGCCGGCCGGTCACGGCGTCGAAGGCGGTGGTCTGGAACACCCGGTTCGGGGCGCTGACCGCCGTGGCCAACACCAACCCCCGCTCGATGCGGACGTCAAGGTAGTCACCGGTGCGGGCCAGCGGCGCCTGCCACCGCCGTCGCACGGCGGCGCCGGCCGGTGCCGGCTGGGCGTACGCGCTCAGGTACCGGTCACCGTCGGGTATCGGCGGATCGACCACGAAGACGCTCTCCGCGGCCAGGTACGCCGTGGCCGTCCGGGACGCCGGCACCACACTCACCGTGCGCTGCGCCCACGGGGCGGCGGCGGCCAGCACCACCAGGCTGAGCAGCAGCACCGCCGCGCCGTGCAGCGGGCGAGCGGCGGCGCGCGGGCGGCGGACCGACGGTGCCGACGGGGGCTCGTCCCGAATCTCGCCCAGCTCGATGATCGACAACGACCGTCCTTCCGTCACCAGGTAAGGCTGGCCGACGGGTCACCGTCCGGCAAACCGACCGTCAGCGCACCGGCCCGGCAAAAGCGACGGAACCCCGCCTGTACGATGGCGCGTCGTGGCTGTGCCGGTGGTAGACCCTTCGCTGAATCCCCTGACCGACGCCGACCCGGCCGAGGTGGAGCCGACACGGCGGCCTCGGCGCCGTCCGGCCCGAACCGACCTGTTGGCCCTCGGAGCCTATGTGCTGCTGGGCGTCTTCGTCTGCCTCAACTACTGGGGTGACGTCAACGGCCGGGTCTCCTCGCACCTGCCCACCGATCACAGCTGGTTCGAGTGGTTGTTCGCGCACGGCGCGTACTCGGTGCGCCACCTGGAGAACCCGCTCTTCACGGCCCGGCAGAACGCCCCGGACGGGGTGAACATGATGGCCAACACCTCGCTGCTCGGGGTGACACTGCCGCTGGCCCCGCTGACCATGCTGCTCGGCCCCCAGGTGATGTACGCGCTCTATCTGGGTGCGGCGCTGGCGGCCACCGCCGGCACCGGGTACTGGATGCTCTCCCGCCACCTGGTGCGCTCCCGGGCGGCGGCGTTCGTCGGCGGCGCGTTCCTCGGCTTCGCGCCGGGCATCATCCACCACGCCAACGGCCAACCGAACTTCGTGTCCAATTTCCTGCTCCCGCTGATCGTGGTGCGGGTGCTAACCCTGGCCGAGCCGGGCCGGTGGCGGCGCAACGGGCTGGTGCTCGGGGCGCTGGTGGCGTACCAGATCTTCATCAACGAGGAGATGTTGCTGCTCACCGCGCTGGCCTGCCTGGTCATCGTGCTCGCGTACGCCGTGCAGCGGCCGCGGGCCACCCGGGCCGCCGCCGGCACGTTCCTGGCCGGGCTCGGTGTCGCCGGTGGGCTGGCCCTGGTGCTCACCGCGTATCCGATCTGGTTCCAGTTCAACGGCCCGCAGTCCTACCGGGGCCTGCAGGGCGGCGTGTTCCACAACTGGGGCGAGGACCTGGTCGCCTTCGTCACCTTCGCCCGGGACACCTGGGCCGGTAACCCGGAGGTGGAGAAGACCATCGGCCTGACCGAGCAGAACACCTGGTTCGGTTGGCCGCTGGTGCTGCTCTCGCTGGTGGCTCTGGTGCTGCTGGTGCGCCGGTCGCTGGCCGCGCGGATCGTCGCGGTGCTCATCGTGGTGTTCAGCGTGGCCGCGATCGGGCCGTGGGTGCGTTTCAACGGTGTGGAGACCGACATTCGCGGCCCGTGGTCGTACGTGTCGGACGACCTGCCGCTGGTCGAGATGATGATGCCGACCCGGTTGACGCTGGTGGTCGCCGCCGCGGTGGGCGTCCTGCTCGCGTTGACCTGGGACGCCGCGTACCGGCAGGGACGCCCGGTGGCCGACCGGCCGAGGGTGCCGGCCCAGCGCGCGGGCGACGCGGCCCCGGCGGCGTCCGCCGACGAGCCGGCCGCGCCGGTCGCCGCGCGCCGTCGGTGGCTGCGCCCGGTGGGGTACGCGGCGGTCGCCCTCGCCGTGCTGCCGCTCTTCCCCCGGCCGCTGCCCGCCCAGCAGATCGACCCGCCGCCGCACTTCATCAGCGCGGGCGGCTGGCGGCCGTACGTGCCGGCGGGCCGGACCCTGGTACCGGTGCCGATCCCCAGCAACGTGCACGGCCTGCCGACGCTGCGCTGGAGCGCGCTGACCGGGCAGGAGTTCCCTGTCCCGGGCGGCTACTTCATCGGCCCGAACGAGCTGGGCGAGGGGGTCTTCGGCGCGCCGAACCGACCGACCAGCTCGCTCATCTACTCCACCATGGACAAGGGCGCGGTTCCGGCGCTGACCGACGAGAACCGCCGCCAGGCCATCGAGGACCTGCGGTTCTGGCGGGCGTCGGTGGTGGTGCTCGGGGCACACCCGCGCGAGACAGTGCTCCGCGAGCTGGTCACCGGTCTGATCGGGCCGCCGCAGCGGGTCGACGACGTCTGGGTCTGGGACGTCCGCCCGCTGGTGGGTTAAACGCGCTCCCGCACGTCCCACACCCACCCGCCGTCGACCGGCCGACCCGGGCCGAGCAGGTCGTCGACAGTCCGGCGGACCGGGTCGCCGTGCTCCAGCTGACCGAGGACGACCACTGCCGCCCGCCAGTGCCGCAGGTCCTCGATGGCCTGTCGACGGTCGGCGTCGCTGAGCGGTGGCACCGCGCCGGTCTCGGCCACCCGGCGCAGCAGCACCGAGGTGGGCCGGTCCGGCGCGCCCCAGCGGGCCGTCGGGTCGTCCGGGCCACTGGGGCCGATGAAGTAGCCACCAGGCGCGGGGAACGCCAGACCGGTACGGGCCGACCAGAGCATCACCGGGCTGCGCCCGGCACCGGTGACCGGTGGCACCGCGACCACCGTCCGGCCGGGCGGCACCAGCGCACGCCAGTCGCCGTCGGCGACGAACGCCGGCACCGGCGCGACCGGCACCACCCGGATCGGCGTCGGCGCCAGGGGCAGCAGCGCGGCGGCCACCGCCCCGGCCCACAGCAGCCGTACCGGCAACCCCGGCGCGGTCGCCGGGTGCGCGGCGCGGACCCGGTCCACCGAGAGCGCCACCAGCACACCCAGCACCGGTACGCAGACCAGCGCGAACCGGGCCGGCACCGCGAGGTCGAGCAAAGGCAGCTCCGCGACCAGTCGGTACGGCCCCGGAAGGCCGGTGGCGTTGCCGTTCAATCGCACCGTCGTCCCGAGCGAGAGCAGGGCGAAGACCACGGCGCAGCCGGCCAACGCCCGGACCAGTGCCCGTCGCCACAACCAGATCACGATCACCACGGCGAGCACCAGCAGACCCGGGCCGAAGAACGAGTTCTCCTCGGTCGGGTTCGGCGAGAGCAGCCCCGGCAGCCAGTCGTCGCCCAGCACGGTCTGCCGGGCCGACGCGGTGAACGAGGCGACGTCCAGCTGGAAGCCCTGCGTGGCGAACGCCATCCCGGTGTAGTGCTGCGGACCGTGGAACTGGAACCACAACGGGTACGCCAGCGGAACCGCCGCCACGCCGGCCGCCACCGCGAGCCGACCGAAGAGGGCCGGCGCGTGCCGCCGCGCGGCAACCCGGTCGGCGAGCGCGTACGCCAGCGCGAAGACCCCGGCCGCGAGCACCAGGAAGACCAGCACCTCCTCGCCGATGAAGACCTGCCAGACGAGCAGCAACCCGAGGCCGACGCCGGGCCGCCACAGGTCGTCCCGTGCGACTCCCGAGGCGGGCCGGAACACCAGGGCGAGGATCGCCGGCACCAGGAACTGCGCGGCGATGTGCAGGTGGGCGCCCGCCTGAGCGACCATGCCCGGGGCGAAGCCGCAGATCAGCCCACCCACCGCAGCCGCGGCCCGGGTGCCGACCAGCCGACGGCGCAGCAGCACGTACCAGGCGACGGCCGTCCCCGCGAGGCAGCAGACGACCGCCACGCAGAACGCCACCTGCGAGCCGAGGAGCAGTGTGACCGGGGTGAGCGGGACGCCCAGGCCGAGCACCGAGGTGTTCGCCATCAGGTTCACCCCGTCGGGCGCGTTCAACCCCGTACTGAACAGCGGGTTCTCCCCCGCGACCACCGCATGGGCCGCGTGGGTCAACATCCACTCGAAGAGGATCTGGTCACCCGCCTGGTGGAACAACCGCCACGGGTGACCCCACTGCCCGCTGGTCACCACCACCGCGAGGCCCAGATAGCCGGCCACCACCAGCGCGTCCCGAAGCCAGGCCGGACGGGACGTGCCGACCGTCGCCGGCGACAGGGGGTTCGGGGACGTCGTCCCGGCGGTCATCAGACCGAACGGTCGCTGAGCGCCCGGACGTCCCAGACCCAGACATCCAGCTCCTGGCGGCCCGGGCCGACCAGCTCCTCGACCGTCCGCCGCAGCGGCTCGGCGTTCTGCTGCCGCACCGGCAGCACCAGGATCGCCGCCCGCCAGTGCCGCAACTCGTCGGTGAAGCGCCGACGCTGCCGGTCGTCGAGTTTGGGCGTACGCCCGGTGGTCGCCACCTCCTCCAGCATCTGGCCCACCCCGCTGGGGCGACCGCCGAACCGGCCCGGGTCACCGGTGTTGCCGTTGCGGGGCGCGAGGAAGTAACCGCCGGGGATCTTGAAGTCGAGGTTGGTGGCCGCCGCCCAGCGCATGCCGTGCGTGTTGCCCATGCTGGGCACCGGGATCGGCACCAGCGTCTGATCCGGCCCGACGTACGCCCGCCAACGATCGGCGGTGATGAAGTCCGGCACCGGGGGCCGGGAGACCATCCGCAGCGGCATCGGTGCGATCGGCAGCAGCGCGAAGGCCAGGCCCGCGGCGGTGAGCACGCGGACGGTACGGCGGTCGGCCGGGCGCAGCGCCCAGGCCCGCTCGACGGCGAGAGCGAGCAGCAGACCGATCACCACGCTGGTGATCAGACCGAACCGGGTCGGCACCACCGCGTCGAGCAGCGGCAGATGGACCAACCACTCCCACGGCCCGGTGATCAGCTCCCGGTCCCACCAGGAGACCCGCTCGCCGAGGGAGAGCACGGCGAAGAACAGGCCGGTCACCGCGAGCGCCCTGACGATCAGCTCCCGGCGCAGCCAGACCACGATGCCGATGGCGAGCATCGACAGGCTCCAGCCGAAGAAGGCGTTCTCCTCGGAGTAGTTCGGCGCCAGGTTGGCGTTGGCTCGCTGGTTGCCGCCGAGGGTAGGAGAACCGGGGGCGAAGAAGGCGGCGATGTCGTTGCCGTAGTCCTGCACCGCGTCGCTGAGCCCGTGGTAGGCCATCGGCCCGGCGAACTGCACGTAGAGCGGGTACGCCAGCAGCGCCCCGGCCAGCAGCGCGCAGGTCAGCACGCCGGCGCCCAGCGGCCGCCACGCCGCCCGCCACCGGGCCGGCTCCTGGGCGAGCACCGCCAGCAGGAAGACACCGCAGGCCAGAGCCGTGAAGAGCAGGATCTCCTCGTTGATGAACGCCTGGACGGTGACCAGCACGGCGAGCAGCGCCCCGTCCCGAACCGGCCTACCGGAGCGGGTGAGCACCAGCACCCGCCACACGATGAACGGCAGCAGGAACTGACTGATGATGTTCGGGTGCCAGCTGGCGTGCGAGAGCATCGCCGGCGAGAACCCGCAGAACCAGCCGCCGACCGCCGCCGCCAGCGGGGTGCGCACCAGGTGGCGGGAGAGCATGAGGTACCAGGCCATGGCGGTGCCGGCGAGGCCGAGCGTGACCAGCACCACGAAAGAGACCGCCGGTCCGAAGAGCAGCGTCACCGGGACCATCGGGATGCCCAGCGCCAGTACCGCCGTGTTGGCCATCAGGTTGACGCCGTCGGGGTAGTTGAACTGCTCGGTGTAGAACGGGTACTCGCCGTGCAGCACCACGCGTACCGAGTGGGCGAGGAAGAACTGCACCTGAGCCGGGTCACCGGTGTAGAGCGAGGCCACCCGGCCGGACGGGTCCAGCCAGATCCGGCTGGTCACCCAGAGCGCGGCCAGCAGAAACAGCCCGCCCACCGCCAGGTGCTGCCGCCGCCGGGTCCACCGCACCCGGGTCGACACCGCGCCACCGGCCGGCGCTTCGGGCTCGGCCGGAACTTCGGGCGCTGCCGGTGTTCCAGGCTCTGCCGGCGCCTCGGACTGTGCCGGCGCTTCGAGCGCTGCCGGCGCGTCGGGCTTTGCCGGTGTTTCGGGCGATGCCGGGGTCTGCGCCGGGTCCGTGGTGGGGGCGGTCAGTGCGGGCGGGCCGGTCAAGCGGCCGACAGGTGTGCGGTAACTCACCAGGTCGGCGGAGTCGGCTGCCGCCTCCGTGTGCGGCGCGGGCAGGGCGCGGGACTCGGCAGGCGTCACAGTCGGCGGAGTCTACCGGAGCAACCAAAACGCCCTAAAGCCCCGGTGGTGTCCATTGTGGCGGATCGGGTGACGGCCACCTGAGGAACCGCACCGGACATCTCGTACTATGGCGCTTTCCGACAGCGACGGCGAGGCGATCGGGGGCGGGCCAGGTGACTCCAGGCCGTCGGTACGGCAGGACGCTTCCCGTCCTGCTGAGCGCGCTGCTGGCAAGCACGGCCTGTGGTCCGGTGGCCGAGCGGAAGCCGCAGGACCTGCGGGTCGGGTACGACAGCCTGGACGGCGCGCTGACGGTGTGGCCGCCCCGCGGCGACCTCTCCGGCGACGCCGCGGCGACCGCGGCGGTCACCGCCGCCGTGCGGGACTGGCGCTCGCCGGCCGACGACCGCGCGCACCTGCCCTCGTCCGGCATCCTCTTCTCGGGTCGCGTCGACGGCGCCCCGGTGGCGCTGGTGGCCGCCGATGTGCCCGGCGAAAGCGCCTCCTGGCTGCTGCAACTGACTGGCGAAGGCGACCGGTACGAGGTCACCCGGGCCACCGAGTACACCGACCCCGGTTACCTCGTCTACTCCGACGTGCTGCCCGTGCAGACGACCGGCGGCCGGCGCTACCTGGTGTCGGCGCGGGTGCAGACCCTCCTCGGGCCGCAGGACCGGGCGTTGACCATCGCGGACGGCCTCAGCGCACCGGTCGACGTGCCGTCCTGCACTGCCGTCGGCGTGACCGCGACCCTGCGCACCACGGAGTCGCTGCCCCGTGGGCGGGCCGCCGACCGACTGCTCGACCTGGGCACCGGCACCGTCGATCCCCGTTACCCGCTGGTCCGCGACGAGTCCGGCACCGGCCGGCGGGCGCTCACCGGTCTGGACACCTGCGCGCTGGCCGGCGACCGGGGCCCGTTTGGCAGCATCCCGCGCCGGGTCGGCGACCGGGACGCCCCACGCTCGGTGCCGACCTCCTGGCCGATGGCGAAGCTCACCGTGCGCTCGCTCGGCGAAATCGCACTCGGCGGCGGCGAGGCGGCCGAGTTGCAGCAGCTCAGCTGGGACACTGACGCCGGCGCGATGACGGCGGTGATCTACCGACCGGCCGACGGGAGCGCAGCGGTCGTCTCACCCGCCGACCGGGCCACCCCGTTGCAGGCCTACCAACTGCCGGTGCCCGGCCAGCCGCTGGTGGTGTTGAGCTGGCGGCCCACCCGGGACAGCTCGCTGTCCGTCCCGCCGGGCACTCCCCTGCTGGTCGACCGCCCCGGCCTGGCGGTCATCCCGACCCCGTCGCGCTCCCAGACCTACAGCCTCGCCAACAACGACAAAACCCACTACCGCTCAATCTCCCCCCGCTAACCCCACCTCCTGCTCGTCGATCATGA
>NZ_JNZS01000046.1 GCF_000718515.1 Micromonospora parva
GGCGGACGCGGCGGATCCGAACGCGAAGTTGTGCTACAACGACTACAACACCGACAACTGGACGCACGCGAAGACGCAGGCCGTGTACAACATGGTGCGTGACTTCAAGTCGCGTGGTGTGCCGATCGACTGCGTCGGGTTCCAGTCGCACTTCAACAACGACTCGCCCTATGTGAGCAACTACCGCACCACGCTGTCGAGCTTTGCGGCTCTCGGTGTGGACGTCCAGATCACCGAGCTGGACATCCAGGGCGCGTCGGCCAACACCTACCGCAGCGTGGTGGAGGACTGCCTCGCCGTTTCGCGCTGCAACGGCATCACCGTGTGGGGCATCCGGGACAGTGACTCGTGGCGGGCCTCCCAGACCCCGTTGCTGTTCAACAGCAACGGCTCGAAGAAGCCGGCGTACGACGCGGTCCTCCGCCGCCGGGGACGGGTGGCTGCACGGCCACGGTGACGGTGAACCAGTGGACGGGTGGCTTCGTGGCGAACGTTCGGGTGACGGCCGGATCGTCGGCCCTCAACGGCTGGACGGTGACGATCGCGCTGCCGTCGGGCGCGACGGTCACCAACGCGTGGAGCGCCGACCGCAGCGGTAACAGCGGCACGACAACCTGGACGAACGTGTCGTACAACGGCCAGATCGGCGCCGGACAGTCCACCGAGTACGGCTTCCAGGCCAACGGCACCGCCGGCACTCTCAGCCCCACCTGCTCAGCCCGCTAAACCCTCACCGGCCGGTGCGGAGGCAGGACCTCCGCACCGGCCGGACCACCCCACCCCCCGAGCGGGTGATCAAGAGGTTTGCGTCACGACACGCCGTGGACGCTGACCGAAATCTCTTGATCACCGAGTCGAGGTGGGGGTGAGCCCGATTGGGGACGTTAGGAGGTGCAGATCTTCTTGGGCGGTTGGATGTCCAGTTTGGTGAAGACGTTGTCGACTCTGCCGATGCCCGCCTTCGCCGCGATCGGTCCGGCGTTCACCAGATCGAGGAACGCGTTGATCGCCCTCGTCAGGCCAGCGGGAATCGTGTAACCGACGCCGTAGTCCAGGTACAGGCCGAGCTGGGTGCTGCGGCACAGCACGAGCGGTGCCCCCAGCGCGGAGCCGACGGTCAGCCCCACCGAGGCGGTGACTGTCGCGTACAACCCGGCGGTGAAGCCGAGCGCACCCAGACCAGCCCGGAACGCGGCCTGGTAGTGCACGATGATCCCGTTCACGCCGACCGACGGGCCGCTGATCGAGTCCGTGATGCTGTTGCGGACGCTGAGGCGCCAGGGCTCGGTAGCGCCGAACGCGCCGTTGGCGTAACCGAACCCCATGGAGCCGCCCAGCGACCACTCGCCGGCCGCCTTGATGTTGCCGTCCTTGGCGCTGAAGGCCGTCTGCACGCCGATGAGCTGGTTGGCGGTGACCGAGAACGGTACGCCGAGGATCTCGCCCACCGGCACGCTGAAGTCCAGGGGGATGGGGATGCGCTTGTTGATGTTCTGGTGGCTGTCGGTGGCCCCGGCGATCTCGATCCGCAGCCCGGCCATCCCGCCGATCCGCAACTCCGCCCGGCGGACCGTGGCGCCGCGAATCTCCAGGTGGAACCGGGCGGTGGGCCGCTTCATCAGCAACGTCGCGGTGCCCGCCACGCGGATCCCACCGCCGTCGTAACTGAACCGCGCGCCCACACCGCCGGCACAACAGATCGGGGTGACGGCGAACCCGGCCACCCGCCGCTGAGCGGCGAAGGTTCCCGGTCGCACCGCGCGGGCCACCCCGAGCCGCCCACCCGAGGTCGAGTCAGGCCGTTGCCGGGCGACCGGGGCGGTCGAGGCCACGCCCCCGGCACCCTCACCGTCGGCGTCGTACTCCGCCCAGAAGGGCGTGCCCGCGTCGTGCCGGGTCGGGTTCTCCAACGCGACCGGGCCGTCACTGGCGAAGGTGCCGTCGCGGATCACGTCGGTGATGTCCACCGGCCCCAGGGTCACCGCCAGGTCGCCGGTGTCACGGCGGAGGTCGAGCACCCGCCCGACCGCCCGCCCGGTGAGGAACATGACCTTTCCCCGGGCGAGCGTGTTCGCGCCGCTGGCGCCGGGATCGATGCGCCAGGTGAGCGCGTCCGCGGAGAGCCCGCGCACCGACGCGCCGCCGCCACCGACGAACACCACGTCGGGTTGGTAGGTCACCCCGGGGTCGGACGTCGGCGCGGCCCCGTACCGATGCTCCACCGCCGGGTCGGCGGTCGGCGGCTCGGGCGGCCTCGGTGCGGTGTCACCCCGCCCGCAGGCGGTGAGCAGGAGCACTGTCGCGGTGAGCAACGCGATCACCGGACGACGACGCCCCGGCCCGGCGGGCACCACGTCGCCGCCCCGCACGGTCACAGTCGACCGGCGACCGTGGCGGCCGCGGATTCCAGGGCCTTGCGATAGACGGCCGGGTCCTCGGTGCGAACCAACCGGACGCAGGCCCACAGCCCGTCCTTGCTGACGAAGACCGTGCCGTCCTCGGCGTACGACTCGTCGCCCACTCCACTGATCGGGGTCAGCTTGTGCCCGAGTTCGCGATCGATGTCCAGGAACTTCTTCGCGCCGTCACCGACATACACCTCGACCTGCGCGGTCGGGCCGGTCGACGGTCCGGTGTAGGTGCAGCTGCTCCGATCCGGCGCGGGCGGCTCCGCTGGCTCCGCCAGCCGGGTGCCGGCCAGCTTCTCGGCCTCCTGCCTGGTCAACAGCGTGCAGGCGTCGACGGCCGTGGTCGCCGGGGCCACCTGCTCCGGCGGCACCGACGGTTCGCCGTCGGAGGTGGCCGCCACTGTCGGCTGGACGCCGGCGGCGGGGTCGTCCCCGTCGCCGCCCGTGCCGCCGAACAGGGCGCAGCCGCCGAGCCCGGCGAGCGCCAGGACCGCTGCGGCCACGGCTCCTCCGGCGCGTTGCCACACCGGTGCGAGGTGGGTCATCGTGGCTCCTCTCCGTGTCTCGGACTCGGCCGGTTCCGGCCTCGGGCTCACAGCGGGAGGGCGTCGAGCACCGAGCGCAACGTCGACTCGTATCCGCCCGAGGTAGCGCCCAGCCGCTCGAATCTGCTCAGGATCACGGTGTAGCTGCCCTTGTCGCTGACCACGACGGCCTCACCCGCGATGTCCTTGACGGCCAGGTACGCCTTGCGGCCCTTGTCGACGTCCCGCACCTCCCGGTAGACCTGGGTGGCCTGATCACGCTGGTAGGCGTAGGTGCTTTCGCCGGCGAGCGGCGATGCGGTGGTGATGGTCAGCGAGGCGACGCCTTTGCCGTCGCCGAACAGGCAGTTGCCCTGGTCCTGCATCGACTGACCGACGAGGTCGGAGACCTGGGCAGCGCTGAACGGGCACGCGGGTCGGGGCACATCGGGCAGGTCACCGCCGGCGTCGGTGTCCGCGTCGGCGTCGACCCCGACGCCGACGACGGGGTCGCTGCCCCCGGTGTCGTCGGGGCCGCAGGCGACGAGCGGGATCAGCAGCAGCGAGCACCACAGGGGTGCGATCAGTCGGCGCACAGTCATGCTTCCTTCACCTGTCGTGGAACGTCCGAAATGGTGGGGTTGGCCTGCGGCGGATGGATCCACCAGGCCGGGATCAGCCGGTCCACCCGCCACGCGCTGACGGCGGCGGCAGCGGCCACCGCCTCCGCGTCGGGGCCTTCGACCAGCGCGATGACGACATCGTCGGTGGGCAACCGGATGGTGGCGACCAGCCGGCAGCCCACCGTGGCGATCAGCGGTGCCACCGCGCCCGCGTCGGCGGAGCAGTAGTACTGCTCCAGGACGAACAGGTGGTTGGCCATGACCCGACGCTAGGACGTGGCCGGCGGCGAGGAATCGGGCGTTTCCCTATGTTTGCGCTTCTGCCCTGGTCATCGCCGCGCCCAGCTCCGCACGGGTGGAGATGCCGAGCTTGCGGTAGACCCGGGCGAGGTTGGCCTCGACGGTCTTCGGGCTGACGAACAGTTCGTCGGCGATGGCCCGGTTGGTCCGGCCGCGCGCCGCCAGCCGCGCCACCCGATCCTCGGTGGGGGTGAGATGCCGGGGTGTCGGTGCCCGGCCGCCGACGCGAGCCAGCTCGGCCCGGGCGCGCTCGGCGAACGCGGCAGCGCCGATCGCTGTGAACTCCGCCACCGCCGCCTCCAGCGCCTGCCGGGCCGGCAACTTGCGGCGGGAACGCCGGTGCGCCATCCCCGCCACGAACAGGCAGCGTGCGCGATCCAGCGGCAGCACATCCGGCGGTACGGCGTCCCGCGCCGCCGTCAACGCGTCGAGCGCCGGCCCCGGGTCCCGGCCGGTGGCGCTGTCCAACAGCACGCGGGCCCGCGCGGTGCCCAGGATCGTCCAGGGCCGGGGCAGGCGGCGATGCCGGTCATTCAGACGTTGCAGCGCGGCGGCGGCCCGGTCGAGGTCGCCGGCCCCGACGCACGCCTCGATCCAGTCCGGCTCGAAGCGCATCGCCAAGGGCTCCACCAGACCCCTGGCATCGATCGTCGCGGCCAGGGTCGTGTAGGCGGCGGCGGCCTCCGCCATCCGGCCGGCCGACAGGGCCACGAACCCGGCCAACTGCTGGTGGATGCGTCGGCACCAGTCGTCGTCCAGCTCCTCGGCGAGCCGCAGGCCGGACTCGGCCACCCGGGTCGCCTCGGCCAGCCGACCCCGGTGGGCGTCGAGCAGGGCGGCCAGCCAGGTCTCCGCGACCAGGCCGCTGCCGAGCTGGTCGCCGAGGTCCCGGGCGGCGGCGATGTGCCGCTCGGCAGTGTCCCACCGGCCGGCCAGCAACTCGGCCTCACCCAGGTGCGAGAGCAACTCGTGCTGTAGGGGCTCGTCGCCGCGGGCCTCCGCCCGAGCGAGCATCCGGTGCAGCCGATCGCGGGCCCGCTGCGCGTCGTCGATCGACTTCCACCAGATCGCGGGCACCGTGCTCGCCAGCCACGCGGGCTCGTCGCCCTCCAGGCACAGTGCCCGCTCCAGCAGGTCGGTACGCGGCGCCCGGCCGAGGCGTACCTCCTGGAAGAAGAGCAGGAGCAGGGCGGCCGCGAGCAGGTCGTGCTCGCCGTCGCGACCGTCCAACAGCGCGGCGGCGGCCTCGGCGTGCGCCCGCGCGGCCTCCGTGTGGTCGTCGAAGACGGCCAGGTGGGCGTGGACGCGGCCGGCCACTGCGGAGCCCGGTCGGGCCGCCGTCAGGGCCCGGGTGCCGATCTCCACCGCCGCCTGGCCGGCCTCGCCGCTGGACCAGGCGACGACGGCGCGCAGCAGCAACGACTCGGCCCGTAGGTCGCCGGTGAAATCGGCGGCGACCGCCTCGGCCGCCTGCCGGGCCGCCGGGAGGTCACCGCTGTCCAGCCGGCAGCGCGCCGCCGCCAGCCGCCGCCGGCCCAGCAGTGCCCGGTCCTCGACCGGGGTGAGCTGGCTGGCGCGCTCGTGCAGATCGGCGGCGAGGTCGGGCGCCCCCCGGCTGTGCCAGCGTTCGGCCGCGGCGGCGAGGGTCTCCGCGACCACCGGGTCGGGTGCTGTCGTGCACAGCGCCAGGTGCCGGGCCCGCTCGTCCGGGTCGGCCACCAGATCGGCCAGTTTGCGGTGCAGGCGGCGGCGGACTCCGGGCGGGATGCCGGCCCGCACGGCGGCGGCATGCACCGGGTGGGTGAACCGCACGCCCGTCGGTGTCACCACGATCAGCCCGGCCTCCTCGGGGGCGTCCAGCGCGGCGGCGGGCACCCCGGCCGCGGACAGGTCGACGAGCGTGGGCACGGTCAGCAGGGCGGCCAGTCGGAGCGCGTCGCGGCTGGGCGGGGGCAGCCCGGCGACGACGTCGGCGAGCAGGTGGTGCATGGACGCGGCCACCGGCAGATCGTCGCCGGGCGAGGGGTGGCGTGGCAGCCGCTGCATGGCGCGGACCACCTCGATGGTCAGCAGCGGATTGCCCCCGGCCTCCCGGGCCACCCGGACCAGCATCGGTCGGGTGAGCGTGACGCCGAGCTGGTCGCGCACGACGTGGTGCAGCGCGCCGACGTCGAGTGGCGGCAGCTCCACCCGGTCGAGCCGGTTGCCGTGGCGGCCGTCGTCGAGCCCGAGCGGCACGTCCTCGCTGTCGCCTTGGCCGCGTCGGCGACTCACCAGCACGCTCAGGCCCGCCACCCGGCGTAGCGCGTACCGCAACGCGCGCTCGCTCGGCCGGTCCAGCCACGGCGCGTCGTCCACTGCCACCAGCGTCCTCAAGTGGGGGTCGGTCGTGGCGGCTTCCAGCAGGGACCGGGTCGCCGCCCCGACCACCCGGGTGTCGACGGCCTCCCGGACGGTGCCGGAGAGGAGCACGACCTCAGCCGCGGCCCGCTGCGGGCCGGGCAGCGCGGCGACCTGGTCGGCGAGCGGACGCAACAGGTCGGCCAGGGCGGCGTAGGGAAGCTCCGCCTCGGCCTCGGTGGGCGCGCAGCTGAGGACCAGCCACCCCGCCTGGGTGGCGTGCGCGACCAGTGCCCGCCAGAGTTCGGATTTGCCGATGCCGGCCGGCCCCTCCACCAGTACCGGCCCGGATCGGCCCAGCTGCTGCCAGGCCCGGTCGAACACCTCGTCCCGCCCGACGATGGCGCGTCGCATGGGGAAATTCTGGCATCGGCGACGGTCGCCGGGGCATCCCGCCAACGGGTGATCGGGGATGGCCCGGCCGCCCCGAGGAGTCAGCCGTCGATGCGGGTGATGTTGCGGATCTTGTTGGACGCGTCCAGGGCGGCCACCTTGTACGCCTCGGCCAGCGTCGGGTAGTTGAACACCGCGTCGATCAGGTAGTCGATGGTGCCGCCGCAGCCCATCACGGCCTGACCGATGTGGACGATCTCGGTGGCGGCGGTGCCGAACACGTGCACCCCGAGCAGTCGGCCGTCGTCGGGGGAGACGAGCAGCTTCAACATGCCGTACGAGTCGCCCACGATCTGACCCCGGGCCAACTCGCGGTAGCGGGCGACGCCCACCTCGAACGGGGTGGAACTCTCGGTGAGCTGCGCCTCGGTCTGCCCGACGAAGCTGATCTCCGGGATCGTGTAGATGCCGATCGGTTGCAGGCCGTGCATCTCCCGGATCGGCTCGCCGCAGGCGTGTTGCGCGGCCAGCCGGCCCTGCTCCATCGAGGTGGACGCGAGCGCGGGGAAGCCGATCACGTCGCCGACCGCGTAGATGTGCTCCACCGAGGTGCGGTAGTTGCCGTCGACGGCGATCCGGCCGCGTCGGTCGGCCGCCAGCCCGGCCGCCTCCAGCGCCAGGTCGTCGGTCTGGCCCTGCCGGCCGGCCGAGTACATCACCGTGTCGGCGACGATCTTCTTGCCGCTCTTGAGGACGCACAGCGCGGCCGTCTGGTGTTTCTCCACGGCGGCCACCTCCTCGCCGAAGCGGAACGCCACGGACAGGTCGCGCAGGTGGTACTTGAGTGACTCGACGATCTCGTCGTCGCAGAACTCCAGCATCCGGTCGCGGCGCTCCACCACCGTCACCTTCGTGCCGAGCGCGGCGAACATCGAGGCGTACTCCATGCCGATCACGCCCGCGCCGACCACGACCATGCTGCGGGGTACGGCCTGGAGATTGATGACGCCGTCGGAGTCCACGATGGTCCGGTCGTCGAAGTCGACGCTGTCCGGGCGGGCCGGGCGGGTGCCAGCGGCGATGACGATCTTGTCGAAGGTCACCTTGGACTCGCGGCCGGAGCCACCGTCGACCCAGATCGAGTGCGCGTCGGCGAACCGTCCGGTGCCGGTGATCATCGCGACCCGGTTGCGGGCCAGCTGGTTGCGGATGACGTCGGTCTGCCGGGTGATGACGTGCTGGGTCCGGGCGGCCAGGTCGCTGACCGTGATCTCCTCCTTGACCCGGTAGCTGCTGCCGTACAGGTCCCGCTGGCTCAGGCCGGTCAGGTAGAGCACGGCCTCGCGCAGGGTCTTGGAGGGGACGGTGCCGGTGTTGATGCACACCCCACCGATCATGTCGCGGCGGTCCACGATGCCGACCCGCCGGCCGAGCTTGGCGGCGGCGATCGCGGCCTTCTGACCGCTGGGTCCGGAACCCAGCACCAACAGGTCGTAGTCATACACAGGCGTTAGCGTCGCAAGATGTCCTGACGCGCGCCAGACTTCGTACCCGAGTGTTACTCAGCCGCCACCGTGCACATGCCGCCGTTGAGCGTGACCTCCTCCGGTGGCTGTGATCCGGTGGCGACGAACCCCAGCGACACCGTGCCGCCGGGTGGGATCAGCGCGTTGTGGCGGACGTTGCGCACCCGCAGGTAGCTGCTGTCGCGGTCGACGACCTCCGCGCCCCACAGGCTGCGCAGCTGCTGGGCGGCGTAGAACCGCCACCGCATCGTCCAACCGTCGATCGCCGTCGCGCCGGTGTTGGTGACCAGAAGGCGTGCCACCAGACCGTCGGGCCACTGCCCCACCCTCGAGCGGACCGTGCAGCTCGGCGGTGGCGGCAGCGTGGTCACGGTGACCGGTGCGGACATCGGTGACAGGTGGCCGGCCTCGTCGCGGGCCTGCACCACGAAGGTGTACGTTGTGCTCGGCGTCAGCCCGCTGATCTGGGTGCTGTTGCGCCCGGGCGGGTACTGGTACACCTCGCTGACCCGGGTGAGGACGCCGCCGGCGTCGACCCGGAACACCTCGTACCGGTCGAGGGCGACGTTCTCGACCGAGTGCGCCCAGCGCAGCCAGACCAGCGTGGCGGCGACGTCGTAGGCGACCGGTTGGCCGGGTGCGCCGGGCGGTTGGTCGTCTCCCGGTGGCATGGTCACCCGCACTGTCGGGTCGGACAGCGACCGGTTGCCGGCCGCGTCCACCGCCGCGACGGAGAAGACGTACGTGCGCGACGGCCGCAGGCCGGTGATCCGGATGCTGGTGGTGTCGGTCGAGTACTGGGCGCCGGAATCCTCGAACCGGACGCCGACCGGGTAGCTGACCACGCCGACGTTGTCGGTCGCGGGCGCCCAGGTCAGCTCGATCCAGGTGGTGTCGACGGCGACGACGGTGATCGGGCCGGGGGCGGTGGGTCGTTCGGTGTCCGCGGCGGCGTACGCCGGGGTCGCGCCCGCCGCCAGCACTGTCGTCGTGAGCACGCAGGCGGCCAGCGCGGCGGCCCTGGATCGGACGCCGCGCACCTGATGATCGCGCATGATGCTTGCCTCGCTTCCGGGTGACCGCAGCGGACCAGTCATCGACTGCCGACGATGTTAGGCCACTGCTGGTCGCACCGTTGCCCCGTCAGCCGACGAGGCGGCGTTCCCAGGCCCAGGCGGCGATCTCGACCCGGTTGCGGGCCTTGAGCTTCATCTGCACGCTCGCCAGATGGGTCTTGACAGTGCCCACGGCGATGAAGAGCTGGGTGGCGATCTCGGCGTTGGTCAGGCCGCGGGCGACGAGCTTCACGACGTCGAGTTCCCGTGGCGACAGCCCGCCGTCGTCGCGCGCCGGGGCCGGTGAGCTGAGGTGCTCCAACAGTCGTACCGTGATCGAGGGGCTGATCAGCGCGTCGCCGGACACCGCCGCGCGGACCGCCTCGACCAGCAGGGCCGGGCCCGAGTCCTTGAGCAGGAAGCCGCAGGCGCCGTTGGCGAGCGCGGTGTGCACGTACTCGTCGAGGTCGAAGGTCGTCACCACGACCACCCGGACCGGGTCGGTGACACCCGCTCCGGCGAGCAGCCGCAGCGCCTCGAGACCGTCGAGGCGGGGCATCCGGATGTCCAGCAGCACCACGTCCGGGCGCAGTCGTCGGGCCAGTTCGACGGCCTGCACCCCGTCGGCGGCCTCGCCGACCACCTCCATGTCCGACTGGGCGCCGATGATCATGCCGAAGCCGGTCCGGACCATCGCCTGGTCATCGGCGATCAACACCCGGATCACCGGGCCACCGCCGCGGGCAGCGGGAACGCGGCGTCGAGCACCCAACCACCGACGACGCCGGGCCCGGCGGTGATCGTGCCGCCGAGCGCACGGACCCGCTCGGTGAGGCCGATCAGACCGAAACCGTGCCCCCGGGCCGGCGCGGTGCGCGGCGAGGCACCGTCGTCGGCGACCCGGACCAGCAACCAGTCCGGGGTACGCCGCACGACCACATCCACGGATCGGGCGTCCGGCGCGTGCTGACGGGTGTTGGTCAGCCCTTCCATCACCACCCGGTACGCCGACGTCGAGACCTCCACCGGCAGTCCCGTCAGGTCGCCGTCCACGTGCAGCCTGGCCGGCGCGTTCGCCGCGCCGTTGAACCCGGTCAGCAGCGGCTCCAACTCGGTCACCCCGGCCAGCGGGGCCAGCGGCGCGTCCGGTGGGGCGTCCGGGTTGCGCAGGATCCCGACCATCCGCCGCATCGAGGCCATCGTCTCCGCGCCGGCCCGCTCGATCTGCTCCAGGGCGACGATCACCCGCTGCGGGTCCTGTTCGGCGACGAACCGGGCGCCCTGCGCCTGCACCACGATCCCGGTCACGTGGTGGGCGATGAAGTCGTGCAGGTCACGGGCGAACTCCGCGCGCTGCTCCGCCCGGACCAGCGCGATCGCCCGCGCCCGGCCGGCGGCGATCACCCGCAGGTAGAGCCCCACCCCGGCGGCGCCGGCCGCCGCGAGCGCCTGGAGCAGTCCGAAGATCACCAGCAGGTTGTCGGTGCCGACGCGCAGCGGCATCGCGGCCACGGCGAGCCCGGCGGCCACCGCCGCCCACGGGGCGAGCCGGGGCGCACCCCAGCGGCTCACCACGAAGACCACGCCGATCAGCCCGGCCGACTCGGCGAGCCCCCAGGTGCGGGCGATCAGGATGCCGCCGCCTGCGGAGAGGAGCACCACCCCCGCGGTCACCGCCAGTGAGGCGGCGGCGAGGGCCAGCGCGGCCACCGGCAGCCGGCGCGAACCCGGTTGGTGCACCGGCAGCCAGAGCGGCACCGTCGCCACCGCCAACCCCACCGGCACCAGCAGGAGCAGAAGAGCCGACATCCCGCGGTCGTCCGCCGTGCTGGCCGTGAAGTCGAACAGAGCGAGGAGGCCAAAGGCCACCAGCCCGGCCGCCTGGGCCAGGCGTACCCACAGACGGCGAAGATCCGGAGCGCTCATGGTGACCCAGCGTAGCCAGCCGGGCGGAGCTGCCGGATCGGCCAAAAGGCAGACCCGGTGACGGCTATACCCGGCCCCGGGCCGATGCGCCAACCCCACCGCGGCGGCGACGCTTCCCCGGTCACCACGCAGCCACTGGAGGAACGATGACAACCCACGCCCCGCCGCAGACCAGCCACGCCGCGGTCGCCGCGGTCGACCTGGTGAAGGTGTACGGCAGCGGCGAGACCGCCGTCCGTGCCCTGGACGGGGTCTCGGTCGGCTTCGGCCGGGCCGAGTTCACCGCGATCATGGGCTCGTCCGGGTCCGGCAAGTCGACGCTGATGCACTGCCTCGCCGGACTCGACACGGCCACCTCCGGACGCGTCCTGCTCGGCGGTACGGAGCTGACCGGCCGGTCGGACCGGACCCTGACCCGGGTACGCCGGGAGCGGATCGGCTTCGTCTTCCAGTCCTTCAACCTGCTGCCGCAGCTCACCGCCGCGCAGAACATCACCCTGCCGCTGGACCTCGCCGGTCGGCGGCCCGACGCCGACCTCCTCGCGCACCTGGTGCGGGTGCTGGGCCTCGGCGACCGCCTGAACCACCGGCCCAGCGAGCTGTCCGGTGGCCAGCAGCAGCGGGTCGCGCTGGCCCGGGCGCTGGTGGCCCGGCCCGAGGTCGTCTTCGCCGACGAGCCGACCGGCAACCTCGACTCCCGCTCCGGCGCGGAGGTGCTCACCATCCTGCGCGACTCGGTACGCGACCTCGGCCAGACCGTCGTCATGGTCACCCACGACCCGATCGCCGCCGCGTACGCCGACCGGGTGGTGCTGCTCGCCGACGGGCGGCTGGCCGGCGAGATCGACAAGCCGGACCAGGTGTCGGTCACCGACGCCCTGCGTGAGCTGGCGGCCCGGGCATGAGGGCGACGGTGTTGCGTACCCAGACGGCCGCCGCGGCCCGGCGGCCCGGCCGGCTGATCCTGACCGGCCTGGCGATCCTGGTCGCGTCGTTCGTCGTCTTCGGCACCGTGCTGGTGCAGCAGATCACCGAGCGGACCGTGCGGGACAACCTCAGCGGCACCCCGGCCGTCACCGACCTCGTGATCGGCAGCCCCGGCGAGCCGCCACCCACCGTGGCGGACGTGCGGCAGATCCGGGCCGTGCCCGGGGTGGCCGAGGCGGTGGCCCGGGCGTCGGCCGGGATCTCCGTCGGCGAGGGTTACCTCAACCTCCAGGCCGATCCGGGCACCGGCCCGCTGAGCACGGTCCGGCTGATCGAGGGCAGCTACCCGGACCAGCCCGGCGAGATCGCGGTCACGCCGCGCACCGCCGAGCGGCTCGGGCTCTCGGTCGGCACCACCACCAGCGGTACCGGCGGTGAGCTCACCGCCCCCGCCGCACTCACCGTGACCGGCGTGGTGGAGACCGCCGCCGACGCCGGCTACGACGCGTACGCCCCGGACAGCGCGGTGATCGCCTGGGCGCGCCTCACCGGCGTGGAGCGCGTCGACCTGCGAGTTTCCGCCGACGCCTCGACGGAGGTCGTCCGCCAACGGGTGAGCGCGGCGGTCGCCGGCCAGCCGATCCGCTCCGGCGCCGAGGTGCGCGAGGCCGAGGCCAACGCGGCGGCCGAGGAGGTCGGGCGACTCTTCATCCTGGTCGGCATGTTCGTCTCCATCGCCGTCGTCGCCGCGGCGCTGGTGGTCACCTCGACCTTCCGCATCGTCTTCGCCCAGCGGATGCGGCAGCTCGCGCTGCTGCGGGCGGTCGGCGCGAGTCGGGGCACCCTGGTGCGGGCCCTGACCGCCGAGGGAGCCCTGACCGGGCTGGTCGCCGGCGTCGTCGGGGTCGTCAGTGCCCTCGCCCTCGGGTACGCGCTGCCGGCGGTGCTGCGCGCCACCGGCCGCGCGGTCTCCGCGCCGGGCCTGCCACTGGCGACGGCGGTCCTGGTGGTGATCGGTGCTGTCGTGCTCACCGTGCTGGCCGTGCTGGCACCGGCGCTCTCGGCCGCCCGGGTCTCCCCGCTGGAGGCACTGCGGACGGCGAGCACCACCGCCGGCCGGCGCGGCATCGGGGTCCTGCGTCTGGTCGGCGGGCTGATCCTGGCCATCGGTGCGGTACTGGCGGCGGTCGCGACGATCAGTCAGTTGCCGAAGCCGGACCAGTCGAGCTACGACCCCGCGATGCCGCTGCTTCTGCTGGTCGGGTCCGGCGCGCTGGCGTTCTTCGCGCTGGTCGCTCTCGGTCCGCTGCTGGTACGCCCGGTGCTGGCAGTGGTCGGTTGGCCGCTGCGCCAGCTCGGGCCGCTCGGACGGATGTCGGTCGGTGGCATCGGCGGGGCGCCGCGCCGGGCGGCCGCGGTCTCCGTCGTGGTCGCGCTGGGCACGACGCTGATCTCCGGGGTGGTCATCGGCGGCACGTCGTTGCAGGTCCTCGCCGACCGCGAGATGGCGCTCGCGGCCCCCACCGACTTCGAGGTCACCGGCAACGGTGCGACGCTGCCGCCGGCTGTGGTGAGTCGGGCCGAGGCGGCGCACGGCGCGCTGGCCCGGGTGGTGCCGTACCGGAAGGTTGACGACGCCACGCTGCTGCGCGGTGCCGACAGGCTCGGCGCCGTCGAGTCCGGCTACCCGATGAGCGACCTGGACGTGGCGGTGTTGCCGAGCACCGGTGACCTGGACGTGGCCCAGGGCAGCCTGGACGATCGCGGCCCCGGCCGGATCGTGCTCAACAGCTGGGTCGCGCGGGACGCGGGCCTGCGGGCCGGCGACACCGCGACGCTCGCCGTCGCCACCCGCCGGGTCGACGTCCGGGTGGTCGCGGTGCTGCCCGGTGACGGGCCGCTGCACGCGGGCATCCTCGCCGACCCGGCCGACCTGGACCGGCTCGGCGTGCCGTCGGCGTACACCGGTCTGTTGGCGGACGCGGCCGGTGCCGGCGAGGACGGTCGCACCGCCGGCGTGCGGGCGCTGCGGCAGGCGATCGCGGGCAGCGACGGGGTGGGCCTCACGGTGCTCGCCGACGAACGGGACCGCAACGACGCGTTGGTGCGCACCCTGGTCTGGATCGCGGTCGGTCTGGTCAGCCTGACGGTGCTGATCGCGGTCGTCGGGGTGGGCTCCACGACCGCGCTGTCGGTGGTCGAGCGGGTACGCGAATCCGGGCTGCTCCGGGCGATCGGGCTGTCCCGGACGGGTCTGCGCACCATGTTGACTGTCGAGTCCGGCCTGTACGGGTTGATCGGCGCGAGCATCGGCCTGGTGCTGGGCGTCCCGTACGCCTGGTTGGCGGTGCAGGCCCTCGGGATCGCGGCACCGCTGACCGCGCCGCTGCTGCCGCTGGCCGGGCTGTTCGTGGTGCTGGTCGGGCTGACCGCGCTGGCCGGGGTGCTGCCGGCCCGTCGGGCGTCGCGGGTCAGCCCGGTGGTGGCGCTGGGGACTGACGGCTGAGCACCGCCGTGGGGTGGCGTCGGTTGTCGGCGCCGCCCCCGGCGGCCCGGTCAGTTGGGGTTGTTGGCGTGGGTCAACGTCTCCCAGGCGACGAAGAGATTGTTGGTTCCGGCCGGACGTTGTTGCAGCGTGAGGGTCTGGGTGTTGGTCATGACGTTGCCCAACCGGTTGCTCATCGCGTTGAAGCCGACCTCGGTGATCGGGCCGAGGCCCCGGGTGAGGCTGCCGCCGCAGAGCCAGGAGGGCGGCGCCTCGCCGAGCTGGTAGCGCGAGTGGAAGCCGAGCGCCTGACGCAGCCGCTCGCCGACCTGCGGGTACAGGTCGCGGCCCTGGATCCGGGAGGTCTCCGCGACGTGTGAGATGGCGGAGATCCCGTACCCGGTGTGGACGAAGTCGCGGCAGGTCTCCTGGGCCAGGCCGGCGACGAAGGTGGACTGGCCCTGCCAGTAGCCGATGATCTCCGCGCTGGTGTCCAGACCGCTGCCGGGCGTGGTGTACGGCAACGCGCCGTCGCTGGGCAGGTACACGAAGGCCCGGGTGCGGTTGAGGAAGCGGGTGACCGCCGCGTCGTAGGCGCTGCGGTCGTCCAGGAACACCGCGATGCCGACGGCGGCCTCCATCATGGTCAGTTCCCAGTTGCCGTTGCTGTTCGAGCCGTTGCGCACCATCGGCAGGTAGACGGTGCGCAGCATGGTGGCGAAACGGCTGGCGTTGGGCCAACTCTGGTACGTGTACTTGATGATCTCGGCGGCCCGGGGCCAGACCGAGGCGGCCCAGCCGGTCTGCAGCGGGGCGTTGCTGCCGGTGTGGGCGGTGATCGTGGCCGACCACGCGTCCATGATCTGGATGGACTTCTGCGCGTACCGGGCGTCCCCGGTGACATACCAGGCCAGCGCGTCGGTGTACGCGGCGATCGCGTCCTCACGCTCGTCGGTGCAGCCGTTGTTCGGGTTGGAGTAGGAACCGCACTCGACCACCGAACGGGGCGCCGGGGTACGCGACAGGGAGGCGTACCGGCTGCTCATCATCTGGTTGTAGGCCGCCGCCCACGGCTGCGCGCCGGCCTGGACCCGACCCCGGACGAAGTCGAGCTGGCCTCGGCTGACCAGCACGCCGGGGTGGGTGAAACCGGCAGAGGGCGGTGGTGTCGTGCCGCCGCCGCTGGGCAGTGTCCAGGTCTGGTTGGCGGTGCCGGTGCAGCTCCAGATCTGCAGCGGGGTGCCGTCGGCCGAGCTGGGACCGGTGGCGTCGAGGCACTTGCCGGAGACCGGGTTGACCAGTTGGCCGGCGTTGGCCGACCACTGCTGCGCCCCGGTGCCGTTGCAGTCGTAGATCTGCACCCGGGCACCGTTTGCCGTGCTGGCGGCGGCGATGTCCAGGCACTTGCCCAGCGCCCGGATGGTGCCGTCGTCGGCCACCGTCCACTGTTGCGCGGTGGAGCCGTTGCAGGTGAAGAGCTGGACCTGGGTGTTGTTGGCCGGGTTCGCGGCGGCCACGTCGACGCACTTGCCGCCGTACCCGGTGATGGCGCCGGTCGCGGCCGCCGTGGCGGGTGCCGCGCCGACGACCATCGCGGCCGGTACGGCGAGCAGGGCCGCGGCGAGCGCGGAGGTCAGTCTGATGCGGGGGTGGCGGGGCACGAGCCCGGCCAGTCGTCGCGCCATGTCGGGTCCTTCCGGGGCGGCGAAATAACTGTAAAGTGTGTTAATCATTACAGCCATACACACCGATATCAATGTCTTCGTCGCCACGGATGCCGTTACGGGTGCATCGACGCGCCCTTGAGCACCTTGTCCACCACGTTGCGGGGCGCGTGCAGCGCCAGGCCCACCAGGTCGAGCTTCTCCCGTCCGACCGCACGGACGGCGGCCCGGTTGTCCCGGTCGTTGCCGGTGGCGAACAGTTCGGCCGTGAAGATCGCCAACCGTAGGCCCGGGGCGAGGGCGCGTGAGTGCGCGCCGACCACCGTCGCCCGATCCCCGGCGAAGACCAGCACCGGCTGGCCGAACATCGGCAGGTAGCGGGTGTCGTCGGCGTCCCGGTACTCCTCGCCGAGCAACTCGGGCAGGGTGCTCGCGATGCCGCTGACCAGGAAGGCGGTGACGTTCAGTCGTTGCCAGCTCGCCAGGTCGTCACGGAGCAGTACGGCGATCTTGGTGGGAAAACGGATCGGTTCGGTCATGGCGTCGAGCCTGCCCGCCCCGACGTCGCCCGGTCTTGTACGTTCTTAGCGTGGCCACCAGCCCGGCTGGCTCGCACGTCAGCGCATGGCGACCCGCGGTAGCCGGGGTCGCCGAGGTCTTCCACGCCCAT
Organism: Micromonospora parva; assembly: GCF_000718515.1. GTDB lineage: Bacteria > Actinomycetota > Actinomycetes > Mycobacteriales > Micromonosporaceae > Micromonospora > Micromonospora parva. The sequence goes on from NZ_JNZS01000046.1 coordinate 16,842, forward strand.
TTCGTGGACCACGCCTACCCCCGGCACATCCACGAGGTGTGGACCCTGTTGATCGTCGACGACGGCGCGGTCCGCTTCGACCTGGACCGGCACCGGCACGGCGCGCTGCGCACGTCGGTCACCCTGCTGCCACCGCACGTCCCGCACGACGGCAGCTCCGCCACCCCGGACGGCTTCCGCAAGCGGGTCCTGTACCTGGACGCCTCCGCGCTCGACGCCGAGCTGATCGGCCGGGCTGTGGACGAGCCGGACCTGGCCGATCCGCAGCTGCGCGACCGGATCCACCACCTGCACCAAGCGCTGGCCGCGCCCGGCGACGAGTTCGAGGCCGAGAGTCGCCTCGCGTTCATCCTGGACCGGCTACGCCGCCAGCTGCGCCAGCGCCCTCCGGTCGATGGCCAGCCGGCCGGACGCGGCCTCGCGGTCCGACTACGCGAGCTGCTGGACGCCCGGACCGTCGACGGCGTCACGCTGGGGGAGGCCGCGCAGCTGCTGCACGCCCACCCGACCCACCTGGTCCGGACCTTCACCCAGGTGTACGGCGTGCCACCGCACTCGTACCTGACCGGTCGTCGGATCGAGCTGGCCCGGCGCCTGCTCCTCGCCGGGCAGCGGCCCGTCGAGACGGCCGTCGCGGCCGGGTTCTACGACCAGGCGCACCTGGCCCGCCACTTCCGGCGCTACCTGGGCGTCAGCCCGGCCCGCTACCCCGCCCGGGGCTGATCGGACGGGTCAGACGAGCTGGCCGCCGATGACGGAGAGCAAGCGCAGCTTCTCGTCGCTGGGCGACCCGGGCACGGCGGTGAAGACCAACAGCGTCTGCGACTGGTCCGGGTCGACGAGTGTCTGGCAGTGCAGCTCCAACGCCCCGACCTCCGGGTGCGCGAAGTGCTTGGGCGGGCAGTAGCCGGCCGGCACCGGGTGTTCGCGCCACAGCCGCGCGAACTCGGCGCTCCGGGCCAGCAGGTCGTCGACGAGCGCGGCGGCCCGTGACCCGCGCCCGTCACGGGTGTACGCGGCGTGCAGGTGCGCCACGAGCAGGCGGCTCTGCGTCTGGTGGTCCTGCGCCGGGTGCAGCTGCCGTGCCGCCGGGTCGGTGAACCAGCGGTGGTGGGCGCTGCGCGCCAGGCCGGTGTACCGGGTCTCGTCACCGAGCAGCGCGACGGCCGGCGCGGTCTGCGCCAGGGTCTCGCCCAGGTGGTTCACCACCTGGGCCGGGGTGTCGTGCATCCGGTCGAGGATCCGCATCATGCCCGGGTTCACGTGATCGGCGCGCAGCGCCCGACGCGGAACCGCGTGCCCGGCGAGCTGGAACAGGTGGTCCCGTTCGGCGAGGGAGAGTCGCAGGCCACGAGCGAGCGCGGCGAGCATCTGCTCCGAGGGGTGCGGCCCACGCTGCTGCTCCAACCGGCTGTAGTAGTCGGTGGACATCCCGCTCAACGCGGCGACCTCCTCGCGCCGGAGCCCTCCGGTGCGTCGGCGTGGGCCCCGGGGCAGCCCGACGTCCTCGGGCTGGAGGGCCTCGCGGCGGGTGCGCAGGAAGCTCGCGAGTTGGGCGCGGTCCACGATGACTCCGATCGGCAGGTGCCGGGAAACGACCCGGCACATCGAGCGCAACAGCACACCCCCAACCCCGTGTTCCCTCCGCCCCGCCCCACCCCAC
>NZ_JNZS01000047.1 GCF_000718515.1 Micromonospora parva
GCCCCGCCCCGCCCGCCGATCTTGCACTTTCTGTCCTCGCACAACCGGCATACCGGGATGAAACAACGACAGGAATCGCAAGATCGATGGGGTGCGGCGGGGCCGGGCCGGGCGGGGGTTGCGGCGTGGACGGTGGGTGGTGGGTGGTGACGACAACATCAGGGATGTAGTGGTCTCCGTCGGCAGCGAGGCCACTACATCCCTGATGTTGTGCGGATCTTGCCGCCGGCAGGCGCCAGAGCCGGGCGGCGCCGCGCGGTGAGTGCGCGGCGCGCGGCGGGTGGGGTCAGCTGATCAGGGGGCGGAAGGTGCCTAGGAGGATGCTGGTGGTCAGGGCTGCTGCGGCGAGCATGACGGCCCCGGCGATGAGGAGCGCGTCGGCGCGGGTGAAGTGCTGCCGGCGGGCGACGGTACGGGGGGTGCCGGCGTCGAAGCCACGCGCGTCCATCGCCACGGCCAGCCGGGTGCCTCGACGGATCGCCCCTACCAGCAGGGCGAACGCGGTGGAGGTGAAGAGCCGCAGCTTCGCCACCGGATTGCGTCCCGCGTCGACGCCGCGCGCACGCCGAGCCATGCTGATCATCTGCCACTCCTGGCCGAGCAGCGGCACCAGCCGGAACGCGGCCAGCGCCCCGATGGCGAACCGGGCCGGCGCCTTCGCGTTCTGGATCAACGCGTCGGCCAGGTCGGTGGGGTCGGTGGTCGCGAACACGATCACGCCGGGCAGCGCCACCGCGAACACCCGCAGCACCAGGCCGAGCGCGGTGAGCAGCACGCCGGTGCTCACCAGCACCGGCCCCGCGTCCAGCAGGACCCGACCGGACCGGTCGGCGGCGAACAGCACCAGGGTGACCAGGATGCCGGCGGCGCTGAGCAGCAGGGGCCAGGCCCGTCGGGCCAGTACCCGGTAGCGGATGCCGAACAGCGGCAGCACGGCCAGTTCGAGGGCGATGGCGATCGCCGGGGCGACCGGGTCCAGGGTGGCCAGCAGGATGAACGAGAAGGCGAGTGCGGCGGCGACCTTCGCCACCGGGTTGCGGCGGGCCAACGGCGCGTCCGGCGCGGCGACCGGCTCGATGCTGATCATCGATGGTCGTCCGGGGCGCGGTGCAGGGTGACGGTGCGGTCGGCGAGCGCGGCGACGAAGTCCGCGTCGTGGGTGACGGTGACCACCCCGTGCCCGGCGTCGCGCAGGTCGGCGAAGAGGTCGACCAACTCCCGCCAGGTCCGCCGGTCCTGGCCGAAGGTGGGTTCGTCGCAGATCAACAGGCGGGGCGCGGTGGCCAGGGCGGTCGCCACGCTCAGCCGCCGCGCCTCACCACCGGAGAGGGTGTACGGGTTGGCGGCGGCGAGTCGGGCCAGCCGCAGCCGTTCCAGCAGCCCGGCCACCGTCTCGTTGACCACCGCCTCCGGTTGACCGGTGCGGCGTGGGCCGAGCGCCAGCTCGTCGAAGACGGTGCTGGTGACGAACTGGTGTTCCGGATCCTGGAAGACCGACCCGATCCGCCGGGCCAGCGCGGGCGCCCGCCAGCGATGCGGGGGAGTGCGGTGGTCCGGGCCGGCCAGTTCGGCGGACGCGGTGACCCGCCCACTGCCCGGCCGGAGCAGACCGCCGAGCAGCAACGCCAGGGTGGACTTGCCGGCACCGTTGGGTCCGCGTACGGCGAGTGCCTCACCGGCGCGTACCGACAGGTTGGTGTCGCCCAGCCGGGGTGGCAGGCCGACCTGGTCGGCGGTGAGCAACAGCTCCCCGGGCCCGGCGGTGGCGGCCCGGGGCGTGATGGGGTGACCGGGCACCCAGACGCCCTCGGCGGCCAGGGCGGCGCCGTGGGCGGCGAAGACCGCCTCGGGGGTGCCGTCCGCGCGGACGCCGCCTCCCGGTTCCAGGACGACCACCCGGTCCACCAGTGGCAACGCCTCGGCGACCCGGTGCTCAACCAGGATCAGCGTGGTGTCGACGTCCAGCGCGCCGGCCACCGCGTGCCGGACCAGGTCGGCCCCGGCCGGGTCGAGGTTGGCGGTCGGCTCGTCGAGCAGCAGCAGGGCGGGGCGCAGGGCCAGCGCGCCGGCCAGGGCGAGGCGTTGCTGCTCGCCGCCGGAGAGCGCCGCCGTGCGGCGGTCCCGAGGGTACGGGAAGCCGACCCGGTGCAGGGCCTCGTCGACCCGGGGCCAGATCTCGTCGGCAGGTACCCCCCGGTTCTCCAGCCCGAACGCGACGTCGTCGCCGCAGCGGGCCATCACCAGTTGGGTCTCCGGGTCCTGGAAGACGACGCCGACCCGTTCCCGCCCCTTGCGCGGGTCGAGCCCGTCGATCTCGACGGTGCCCTCCTGCTCGCCGGAGTCGTCGGGAAGCAGCCCGGCCAGCGCGCTGAGCAGGGTGCTCTTGCCGGCCCCCGAGGGCCCGAGCAGCAGCACCCGTTCCCCGACCTCGATGCGCAGGTCGACCCCGCGCAGCGCCCAGGCCCGCCGCCCGGCGTGCCGCCACCCGAACCCCCGCAACACCACAGCGCCCACCGAACCCCCTCCCAACCTGTCCAGCCCCGCCTCATCCACGTTGATCAAGAGGTTTGCGTCAGAAAACCGGCTTCTGTTGACGCAAACCTCTTGATCAACGCCATCGGGTGGGGGTTAGACCAGGGCGCGGTCTCGGCCTACCGGGAAGCGGTCCAGGACGCCGGTGTTGGCCAGGGCCCTGGTCAGCAGCCAGCCGCCCGCGCCGGCGATCACGGTGGCGCTGACGACGGTGAGCAGCGCGTACGGGATGCGGTAGTCGGCCAGCGCGTAGTCGACGTTCCAGACGAAGAAGTCGAACAACGCGGCGCTGAGACCGGTCAGCGCGCCGGCGAGCACGGCTGTCGGCAGCCGGAACGACCGGTACCGGAAGGCGGCGAAGGCCAGCTCGGCGCCGATGCCCTGCACGATCCCCTGCGGGATCACCGTGCCGGCCCACTGGCTGCCCAGCAGCGCGGACAGGACCGCGGCCACGGTCTCGCAGTAGAGCGCGGCACCGGGCTTGCGGATGACCAGCCCACCGATCACCGCCGGCATCAACCAGACGCCGTAGAGCAGCGTCTGCGCCGGCGGGAAGAAGGCGAACGCGCCCTCGGTGGCGCTCCAGACCAGGCCCCAGGCCCAGAAGATGACGCCGAAGGCGACCGCGATCACCGAGGCGACCACGATGTCGATGGTGCGCCAACGGTTGGTGGTGTTGTCCATGATTGCTCCCAGTTCAACGAAGAGAACCAGGAGAAGACGCACGCCGCGTCCGGTGGCACCGGACTGCGGCGCGGCTGGAGGTCGACCGAACTCCCTGCGCTGGCATTACCCAGATCAGGTTCGAGGGTCTGCGGGCGTACCCGCACTCTCAGCGCTGTGCGCTCCCCTGTCGGATATGAAGTTGTCTCGGTGACGCTAACACCGACCCGGGTCGTGGGCCCAGCAGGGCATGCGCCTGACCTGCGGGAGCGGCCGGCCCACCGTCTTCTGGGTACGCTTCCGATCATGCGGGTTGATGCACGAGGCCTCACGTTCGACGTGACAGTCGACGGTCCACCGGACGGCGTACCCGTCCTGCTGCTGCACGGTTTCCCTCAGCACAGCGGTGAGTGGGACGACGTGGTGCCGCGGCTGCACACGGGTGGGCTGCGCACGTACGCGCTGGACCAGCGCGGCTACTCGCCCGGCGCCCGGCCCACGGCGGTGGCCGACTACCGCATCCCCGAACTCGTCGCCGACGTGGTGGCGGTGCTCGACGCGCTGGAGCTGGACGCCGTGCACCTGGTCGGCCACGACTGGGGCGCGGTGGTGGCGTGGGCGGTCGCCGCCCGGCACCCCGACCGGGTCCACACACTGACCGCGGTGTCCGTGCCGCATCCGGCGGCCATGGCGCACGCCCTGAGCACCGACAGCGGACAGAAGGCCCGCTCGTCGTACATGGCGTTGTTCCGCAAGCCGGACAAGGCGGAGAAGGTGCTGCTGGCGTGGCACGCCGCCGCGCTGCGCAAGCTGCTCGGCGGGGTGGGCGACGCGTCCCGGGTGAACAGGTACGCCGACCCGATGCGCGAGCCGGGGGCGCTCACGGCGGCCCTGAACTGGTACCGGGCGATGTCCCGCGCCGACCTGGCCGGCGTCGGCCCGGTCACGGTGCCCACCACGTACGTCTGGAGCGACCGGGACGTCGCCATCGGCCGGACCGCCGCCGAGGCGTGCGCGCCGAACGTCACCGGGGACTACCGCTTCGTGCGGCTGTCCGGGGTGAGTCACTGGATCCCGGACGAGGCGCCGGCCCCACTCGCCGAGGCGATCCTGGCCCGGGCCAGCTAAGTGGCAGGCAATCGAACGACGGAGGACGTATGACGGTGAGTGCCGAGGACTACCTGGCCGTGGTGACCGAGACGATCGGCCGGGTGGCCGCCAGCCAGCGGGAGGCGGTGGGGCGGGCCGCCGACCTGATCGCCGAGGCGGTCCGGGCCGACGGCGTGGTGCACGCGTTCGGCACCGGGCACTCGGAGGCCCTCGCGATGGAGATCGCCGGGCGGGCGGGTGGTCTGGTGCCGACCAACCGGATCGCGCTGCGCGACCTGGTGCTGATCGGCGGCGAGCCGGCCGACCGGCTCGGCCCGCTGCTGGAGCGGGACCCGGCCGTCGCGCACCGCCTCTACGAGCTGGCCCCGGTTCGCCCCACCGACGTCTTCGTGCTCGCCTCGAACTCCGGGGTCAACGGCGCGATGGTGGAGTTCGCCACGCTGGTGAAGGAGCACGGTCACGGGCTGGTGGCGATCACCTCGGCGCAGCACTCCGGCCGGATGACGTCCCGGCACCCGTCGGGGCGCAAGCTGAGCGACCTCGCCGACGTGGTGCTCGACAACGGTGCCCCGTACGGCGACGCGACGCTGCCCCTGCCCGGCGGTGGCGCGGTCGGCGCCGTCTCCTCGATCACCGCGGCGTTGCTGGCCCAGCAGGTGACGGTGGAGGTCGTGGCGCGGTTGCTGGCGGCGGGGCAGCGGCCCCCGGTCTACCTGTCGGCGAACATCCCCGACGGCGACGCGCACAACAACGAGCTGGAAGCCCGGTACGCGGGCCGCATCCGACGCGGGTCCTGACGTTGCCACACGATGAACGGCCGATGTCGTGAACCTGTTTCGCGCTCGGCCGGGTGGGGCATTGGCGTTGCTGCCGGCGGCCGGGACCGCCGGCAGTAGCGTCTCACCGGAGGTAGCGCGTGTCCAAGGAGACCGAGAAGCAGCGTTGGCAGCGCAACTTCGCCGACCTGCTGCAGGAGTTGCGGGTCGCTCAGACTGGCGTTCAGATCCTCTTCGCCTTCCTGCTCACCCTGCCGTTCAGTAACGGGTTCACCAGGACCAGCGAGTTCCAACGCGACGTGTACATCGTGGCGTTGCTCGCGGCGGCCGCCGCCACCGCGATGATCATCTCGCCGGTGGCGTTCCACCGGGCGCTCTTCCGGCAGGGGCGTAAGCCCGAACTGGTGCGGTTCGCCCACCGCATGGCCACCGGCGGTCTCGCCTTCATGCTGATCGCGATGGTCAGCGCCGTCCTGCTGATCACCGACTTCGTGTTGGACCGGCCGATCGCCTTCCTGCTCAGCGCCCTGACCGGGCTGTGGTTCCTCACGTTCTGGATGATCCTGCCGTTCGCCCGGCGCAACTGGGGTGAGGACGACATCGACGACGATGACGACGACCCGGACACGATCGACGGCCGCTGACCCCACCGATCCGCACGCAGCGCTACCCCCGGGTAACAACCGGGGGTAGCGTGACGGTAGTCGCACACGTCGACGCAGCCGCACCGAACTTCGAGGGGGCAGCCGTGACCACGACGCAGAACGGCCGACCGGCACCGGACGGCCCCGACTCCGAAGCCACCGCCCAGGCCGCGGCGCCACTGCCCGCGGAAGCCGGACAGGTCTCCGAGAAGGAGGCCCGGCAGGTCGCCGAAGCCGCCCGAGAGTCCACCTGGGACCGACCCAGCTTCGGCAAGGAGTTGTTCCTCGGCCGCTTCCGGCTCGACCTGATCGACCCGTGGCCCCGATCCGACCCGGACGACGTGGCCCGGGCGGAGGAGTTCCTTGGTCGGTTCCGCGCCTTCCTGGCCTCCGAGGTGGACGGCGCCGCCATCGAACGGGACGGCTCCATACCCGACTCGGTGTTCCACGGCCTGGCTGACCTCGGCGCGTTCGGCATGAAGATCGACCGGAAGTACGGCGGGCTCGGGCTGAGCAACCTGCACTACTGCCGGGCGCTCATGCTGGCCGGCTCGGTCAGCCCGGCCATCGGCGCGCTGCTCTCGGCCCACCAGTCGATCGGTGTGCCACAGCCACTGAAGATGTTCGGCACCGCCGAGCAGAAGCAGCGCTTCCTGCCCCGGCTCGCGGCCGGTGAGGTGTCGGCGTTCCTGCTCACCGAGCCCGACGTCGGCTCCGACCCGGCCCGGCTGGCCACCGTCGCCGAGCCGACCGAGGACGGCACCGGTTACCGGCTCAACGGGGTGAAGCTCTGGGCCACCAACGGCATCGTGGCGACCCTGCTGGTGGTGATGGCCCGGGTGCCGGCCACTGAGGGCCGCCGGGGCGGGATCACCGCGTTCGTGGTGGACGGCGACAGCGAGGGCATCACCGTCGAACGGCGCAACGAGTTCATCGGCCTGCGCGGCCTGGAGAACAGCCTGACCCGGTTCCACGACGTGTTCGTCCCCGCCGAGAACGTCATCGGCGGCGAGGGCAAGGGGCTGAAGATCGCCCTGACCACCCTGAACACCGGCCGGCTCTCACTGCCGGCGATGTGCGTGGGCGCCGGCAAGTGGGCGTTGAACGTGGCCCGTGGCTGGGCCGCCGACCGGGTCCAGTGGGGTCGACCGGTGGGCGAGCACGAAGCGGTCGCGCAGAAGCTGTCCTTCATCGCCGCCACCACGTACGGCATGGAGACCATGCTCGACCTCTGCTGCCTGCTCGCCGACGACGACCGCAACGACATTCGGATCGAAGCGGCGCTGGTCAAGCTGTACGCCAGCGAGATGGCCTGGAAGATCGCCGACGAGCTGGTCCAGATCCGGGGCGGGCGCGGCTACGAGACGGCCGACTCGCTGGCGGCCCGTGGCGAACGCCCGGCCGCCGTCGAGCAGATGCTGCGCGACCTGCGGATCAACCGGATCTTCGAGGGCTCCACCGAGATCATGCACCTGCTGATCGCGCGGGAGGCGGTCGACGCCCACCTGTCGGTGGCCGGCGACATCATCGATCCGGACGCGGGGCTGGGCCGCAAGGCCCGCGCCGGCGCGCGAGCGGGCGCCTTCTACGCGAAGTGGCTACCCACCCTCGCCGTGGGCCGGGGGCAGACCCCCTCGGCGTACGCCGAGTTCGCCCCGCTCGCCGCGCACCTGCGCCAGGTGGAGCGTTCCTCGCGCAAGCTGGCCCGGTCGACGTTCTACGCGATGTCCCGCTGGCAGGGAAAGATGGAACGTAAGCAGGCGTTCCTCGGCCGGGTGGTGGACATCGGCGCCGAGTTGTTCGCGATGTCGGCGGTCTGCGTCCGGGCCACCGCCGAACGTGACAGCCGCCCGGAGAACGTCGAACTGGCCGACCTGTTCTGCCGGCAGGCGCGGGTGCGGGTCGACGCCCTGTTCGCCGCACTCTGGGACAACACCGACTCGGTCGACACCGCCGCCGCGAAGCGCATCCTCGCCGGCCGCTACGCGGGCCTGGAGGAGGGTGTGCTCACCCCGTCCGAGGAGCTGCCCTGGGTGGCCCGCTGGTCGCCCGGTCCGTCCACCGCCGAGGACGTCCGCCGCCGCATCCCCCCGAAGCCGTGAGCGCCGCGCCGCGCGGACTGGCCGCCGTGCCGGCCGGCGGTGCGGGTCGTCGACCGGTCGAGCCGGCGGTGTTGGTCAGCGGGAGACCGCCCAGGCCAGCACCCCCGCCAGGATCAGACCGTTGAGCCCGGCCAGCGCCAGGTACGCCGCAGGCGGGATCTTCTTGCCCCGGCGGACGAAGGAGACCAGGACGGCGGCGTAGCCGAGCAGCAGGACGGCGATGACGACGAGGAAGTAGAACACCCGACGACCTTAGCGGCCCCGACCGCGCAGGCCGAGTTGGCGCAGCTCCAAGGCGGCCAGGGCGTCGACAGTCGCGTCGTCGCCGCGACGCCACGCCTCGGCGACGTCCGGGCCGATCCGGGTCAGCTGGCCCAGCGGCTGGGTGGCCAGCGCGCGCAGGGCGAGCAGGTCCCGACCGGCCGGCCCGGCGGCCAGCTTCGCCGCCGACCCGGCCCGGCGCATCCAGCGGACCCGCAACGGCAGCCAACCGAGGAGAACGATGCCGAGCGGGAAGATCAGCACCGCGATGGCCAGGGCGAGGGCCAACTGGTCGACCAGATGCTGCTGGTCGCGGCCGGCGTCGGCGAGCGACCGGGCGGCGTCGGCGGCGCGTTGGAACGGGGCGGTGAGCTCGTCGCCGACCAACGGCACCCGGCCGACCTTGCTGCCGGCGTCACCCAGGTTGTCGGCGAGGCCACTACCGGCGCCCTCCAGCTTCTGCCCCGGTACGGCGAGCTTCTGCACCAGGTCGTGCAGCCACAGCGCGCCGCGGATCGCCGCGTACACCCAGGCGACGACGAGCAGGTCGGTGAGCACCTGACGGACGGCGGTCGGAAACCGATCGGCATAGATTTTCACGCCGGTCAGCGTGCCACGAACGTCCCGCTCCGTGCAGCAGTGATGTGAGCGCGGCACGCGACCGGCCGGCGACGGCACCGGAGCGTTGCGCCAGCGGCGGTGCCGCTGGTCAGCGGGGGCAGGTCGGGCAGGTGCCGAAGATCTCCAGGGTGTGGCTGACGTCGGCGTAGCCGTGCTGCGCGGCGACCCGGTCGGCCCAGCTCTCCACGGCCGGGCCGGCCACCTCGACGGTACGACCGCAGACCCGGCAGACCAGGTGGTGGTGGTGCCCCTCGCTGCACCGGCGGTAGAGGTGCTCGCCGCCCGGCGGGCGCATCACGTCGATCTCACCCGCGTCGGCCAACCCCTGCAGGGTGCGGTAGACGGTGGTCAGGCCGACCCGCTCGCCGCGCTGGCGCAGCATCGCGTGCAGGTCCTGAGCGCTGTGGAAGCCTTCCATCTCGCCCAGCAGCGCGCTCACCGCCGAGCGTTGCCGGGTGTTGCGCACCGCGGCGCCGCTCTCGCTCATGATCCCTCCCCGGCGTGGCTGACCGCGTCCGCCACGATGTGCGCGACATGTTCGTCGACCAGGCTGTAGGCGATCTCCCGACCTCGGCGGGAGCCGCGCACCACGCCCGCTCCGCGCAACACCCGCAGGTGCTGCGAGACCAGCGGTTGCGCGGCCCCGAGCTTCTCGACCAGCTCGTGCACGCACCGCTCGCCGCCGGCCAGCTCACTGACGATGGCCAGCCGAATGGGCGCGGACAGGGCGCGGAGCAACTCGCTGGCCCCGTCGAATCCGTCGTAGCCCGTCGCGCTGGTCATCCTGCAACGGTAACCAATACCACCGACGTCCACCGCGCAGGCTCAGCTCAGCACGACCTCGTGCGGCTCCGGTGCCGGTGCGGCGGTCGGCGTCGTGCGGCGGCGCACCACCCGCCAGACACCGCCCGCCACGGCCACCACCAGGAACGAGGCGATCGCCACCAGCACCACCGACGCGCCCGGCGCGGTGTCCGCGGTGGCCGCCACCCAGACACCCGAGCCGGCGGCGAACAACCCGAGCGCCATCGCGGCCGCCATCGTGCTGCGGAAACCCCGGGTGACCTGCTGAGCGGTGGCGACCGGCACCACCATCAGCGCGCTGATCAGCAGCACCCCGACGGCCCGCATGGCGATGGTCACGGTGACCGCCGTGGCGACCGCGATCAGCAGGTTCAGCGTGCGGACCGGGAGGCCGGAGACCCGGGCGTACTCCTCGTCGTGGCTCACCGCGAACAGCGCCGGGCGCAGCGCGATCATCGTGACCAGGATCGCCGCGCCGAGCACCGCGATGGTGGTCAGGTCGGCGGGCGAGATGGTGGTCAGCGACCCGAACAGGTACGCGTTCAGGTTCGCGCTCGTCGCGTCGGAAAGACCGACCAGGAGTACGCCGCCCGCGATACCGCCGTAGAAGAGCAGGGCCAGGGCAAGATCACCGGAGGTACGCCCGCGAGCGCGGACGATCTCGATGGCGATCGCGCCGATGGTGGCGGCGATCACCGCCACCAGCACCGGTGAGCGGTTGAGCAGCAGCCCCGCCCCAACCCCGGTCAGCGCCACGTGCCCCACCCCGTCGCCGATCAACGCCAGCCGGCGCTGCACCAGGTAGATGCCGAGCGCCGGCGCGGCCAGGCCGATCACCAGCGCGCCGATCAGGGCGCGCTGCATGTAGGGGTACTGGAAGAGTTCCATGGGTCAGTTGCTCCACAGCCCGGCGGGCTCGTCGTAGCAGTGCGGGTGCACGTGGTCGTGGTCGGGCTCCGCGTGGTGGCCGGCCGGGTCCGGCACCGCGCCGTCATGGGCGATGCGACCCTCGTGGACGACCACGGCCCGGCTGATCACCGGGCGCAGCGGGCCCAGCTCGTGGGCGACGAGCAGCACGGTCCCGCCACGGGCGACGAAGTCGCGCAGCGCGCCGGCGAACGCCTCCTGACTGGCCGCGTCCACCCCGGCGGTCGGCTCGTCGAGGACCAGCAGCTCCGGCTCGCCGGCCAGGGCGCGGGCGATCAGGGTGCGCTGCTGCTGGCCGCCGGAGAGCGTGGACACCGGGTCGCCGGCCCGGTCGGCGAGCCCGACCGCGCGCAGCGCCGCGTCGACGGCGGCCCGGTCGGCCCGACCCGGCGGACGCAGCACCCCTCGACGGGCCAGCCGGCCGGAGGCCACCACCTCGCGGACGGTGGCCGGCACGCCGCCGCCGGCGCCCAGGCGCTGCGGGACGTACCCGATGCGCGCCCACTGTCGGAAACGGCGCAACGGCCGGTCGAAGAGGGTGACCGAGCCGGCGCTGATCGGCACCAGGCCGAGCACGGCGCGGATCAGGGTGGACTTGCCGGAGCCGTTGGCGCCGAGAATCGCGACCACCTCGCCCGCGCCCACGGTGAGCGAGATGTCCCGGAGCACGGGGCGGCCGTCGTAGCCGACCACCCCGTGCTCGACGGTGATGACAGGTGAGGTCACGAGCAGCCCAGGGCGGTCTGCAGGGTCCGCAGGTTGGTGCGCATCACCGAAAGGTAGTCCCCGTCGCTGCCGGCGGCGAGCCCTTCGATCGGGTCGAGCACGGCGGTCTTCGCGCCGACCTGACCGGCGATGGTCTCGGCCACCTTCGGGCTGACCAGGGTCTCGAAGAAGATCGTGGTGGCCTGGTGCTCCTTCGCCTCCTCGATCACGTGCGCGAGGCGCTGCGGCGAGGGCTCGACGTCGGGGCTCAGCCCGGTGATGCCGACCTGGTCGAGCTGGTACCGGTCGGCGAGGTAGCCGAACGCGGCGTGGCTGGTCACGATCTCCCGCCGCTGGCAGGTCGCCAGACCGTGCTTGAACTCGTCGTCAAGCGTCGTCAGATCGGCGCGCAGGGCCGCCGCCCGGGCGGTGTAGTCGGCGGCGTGGTCCGGGTCGGCAGTGCCGAGTCGCTGGGCGAGCTGGTCGCCGATGCCGGCCAACCGGGTCGGGTCGAGCCAGACGTGCGGATCCTTGCCGCCGCTCTCCTCGGTGTGCCCCTCCTCGCCCTCGTGGTCGTGGCCGCCGGCGGACGCGTCCAGCAGCGGCTGCACGCTTGTCACGTCGAACGCCCGGTCGCCGCCGTTCTGGGCCACGGCGTCGTCCACCGCCGGCTGGAACCCCTTGAGGTAGACGATCAGCTCGGCGTCGCTGACCTCACCGACCTGGCTCGGGTTGAGTTCCAGGTCGTGCGGCTCGGCGCCGGGCTTGGCCAGGTTGGTGACCCGGACCGCGTCGCCGCCGATCCGCTCGGCCAGGAACTGGAGGGGGTAGAACGCGGCCACCACGTCGACTCGTTGCGGGTCGGCGCCGGCGCCGCTGGAGGAACAGCCGGCCCCTGCGGCCAGGGTGAGCAGGGCGGTCGCGGCGGCCAGGACACGGTACGTGGTGCGGTTGGTCATGTCGTCAACTGTCCGTGGCAACGATAATGATTGTCAAAAACGCATGATTGCATGTCAGAGGAGCTTCGCGAGACCCACCGTCACCAGCAGGGTGAGCATCACCAGCCGGATCAGCCGGGTCTGCGGCGCCTGAACCGCCCAGGTCGTCGCCAACAGGGCGATCAGGACCCCGGCGAGCGCGAGCGTCAGCAGCCCGCCGATCACCCCGGGCGTGAAGAACGCCACCAGCACCACCACCAGGGTGAGCAGGAACACCGACGTCGGGTTCGCCCCGGCCAACCGGGCGAGCAGAGGGCGCTGCGTACGCTGCATCCCACAGACTCTACGAGGAGGAACCCCCGGTGCTGGTGACCAACCGGTTCGTGGTCGACGTCGATACCGCCGACGACTTCACCGAACGGGCGCACGCCGCCCTCACCGCGCTGGCCGCCCGCCCCGGCTACCTGCGCGGTCAACTGGTCCGGGCACTCGACGACCCCCGGCACTGGTCACTGGTCACCGAATGGGAGTCGGTCGGCACCTACCGGCGGGCCCTGGGCGCCTTCGAGGTCAAGGTCAGCGCCGTACCGCTGCTCGCGGAGTCGATCGACGAACCCTCCGCCTACGAGGCACTGGCCACCGCCGCCCCCGGCGGGGCCGTGGTCGTCGCCGAGAGTGATCGGGCCGCGGGTCCTTACCGCTGAGCCGCCGGACACTACGCTGCTCCTATGACCGCACCCGCCCCGCCACCCGGTCCCGGCGTGGCTCCGCCGTTCGCCGCGCCCCCCACCGAGGGCCGCCGGACCCGGCTCTGGATCGGCCTCGGCGTCGGCGCGCTCGCCGTGGCGCTCTGCTGCGGCGGGGGTGGCACCGCCGTCGTCGGCCTGGCCGTCAGCGGAGTCCAGGCGATCCGGGAACAGGGCCGCACCGTGACCGGCGACTACTACCAGGCGCTGGTCGAGCGGGACTATGGGCGGGCGTACGACCAGCTCTGCGACGACGCGCAGCGGCGTGAGTCCCGGCCGGAGTTCGAGCGGCGCGCCGCCGCCGAGCCGCAGGTGACCGCGTTCCGGGTGGGTGAGGTCGACACCACCTACCTGACCGTGCCGGTCGACGTGACCCTTGCCGGCGGCGATCGGGAGCGGCAACAGGTCAGCCTCGGCCAGGACGGGCAGACCGGCGGCGTGGAGGTCTGCGAGGTCAGCTGACCCGTCCCCGGTATTCTGCTGGGGCTCGGGGGGTCGATCGTCGTACCGTGGTCCCCGAACCGACCGTTCCATCCACATCTCGCCCCCGCCGACCGCCAGCCGGCGTAGGAGGAAACATGCCAGCCGACCGTATCGACGCCGTCGTCAGCCTCGCCAAGCGCCGAGGCTTCGTCTTCCCCTCCAGTGAGATCTACGGGGGCACCCGATCGGCGTGGGACTACGGTCCGCTCGGCGTGGAGCTCAAGGAGAACGTCCGCCGGCAGTGGTGGAAGACCATGGTCCAGCAGCGCGACGACGTCGTCGGCCTGGACTCCGCCGTGATCCTGGCCCGGAAGGTGTGGGAGGCGTCCGGCCACATCGCCGAGTTCGTCGACCCGCTCACCGAGTGCCAGTTCTGTCACAAGCGGTTCCGCGCGGACCACCTTGAGGAGGCGTACGCCGAGAAGCACGGCAAGCCGCTCACCTCCCTGTCGGAGCTGAACTGCCCCAACTGCGGCAACAAGGGCACCTTCACCGAGCCGAAGATGTTCAACGGCCTGATGAAGACCTACCTGGGCCCGGTGGAGAGCGACGAAGGGCTGCACTACCTGCGCCCGGAGACCGCACAGGGCATCTTCGTCAACTACAAGAACGTCGAGACGGTCGCCCGCAAGAAGCCGCCGTTCGGCATCGCGCAGACCGGCAAGTCGTTCCGCAACGAGATCACCCCGGGCAACTTCATCTTCCGGACCCGCGAGTTCGAGCAGATGGAGATGGAATTCTTCGTCGAGCCGGGCACCGACGAGCAGTGGCACGAGTACTGGCTCCAGGAGCGCTGGAACTGGTACCTCGACCTGGGCCTCTCGGCGGACAACCTGCGCCTGTACGAGCACCCCAAGGAGAAGCTGTCGCACTACTCGAAGCGGACTGTGGATATTGAGTACCGCTTCCAGTTCGGCGGCACCGAGTTCGCCGAGCTGGAGGGTGTCGCCAACCGCACCGACTTCGACCTCTCCACGCACAGCAAGCACTCCGGCGTCGACCTGTCGTACTTCGACCAGAGCAAGAGCGAGCGGTGGATGCCGTACGTCATCGAGCCGGCCGCCGGTCTGACCCGGGCGGTGCTCGCCTTCCTGCTGGAGGCGTACGACGAGGACGAGGCGCCGAACACCAAGGGCGGCGTGGACAAGCGCACCGTGATGCGGTTCGACCCGAGGCTCGCCCCGGTCAAGGTGGCGGTGCTGCCGCTGTCCCGCAACGAGGCGCTGTCGCCCAAGGCGAAGGACCTCGCCACGCTGCTGCGCAAGCGCTGGGTGGTGGAGTTCGACGACTCGCAGGCGATCGGCCGCCGCTACCGCCGGCAGGACGAGATCGGCACCCCGTTCTGCGTCACCGTCGACTTCGACACCCTGGACGACAACGCCGTGACGGTGCGCAACCGGGACACCATGGCCCAGGAGCGGGTCTCCCTGGACCAGGTCGAGCGCTACCTGATCGAGCGACTCCCGGGCTGCTGAGACTCCGCCCACGGGGCCTCGGCCGACGCGATCAGCGCCGGTCGGGGCCCCGTACACTTGTGCGGTGACTGCCTCGACCGTGCCGGCGCTGCGCCCGCTGACTCTCGGCCAGCACCAGGTGTGGCCGCCTGTCGTGCTCGCGCCGATGGCCGGGATCACCAACGTCGGGTTCCGCCAGCTCTGCCGTGAGCAGGGCGGCGGCATCTACGTCTGCGAGATGATCACCACTCGGGCGCTGGTCGAGCGCAACCCGAAGACGCTGCGCATGATCGCGTTCGGCGACGACGAGAAGCCCCGCAGCCTCCAGCTCTACGGCACCGACCCGGAGATCACCGCCGCCGCCGTGCGGATCGTCGTCGAGCGCAACCTGGCCGATCACATCGACCTCAACTTCGGCTGCCCCGTACCCAAGGTCACCCGGCGTGGCGGCGGCGCGGCGCTGCCGTGGCGGCGCCGGCTTTTCGCGCGGCTGGTGCGGGCCGCGGTGGCTGCCGCGGCGCCGTCCGGGGTGCCCGTCACGGTCAAGATGCGCAAGGGCATCGACGACGACCACCTGACGTACGTCGAAGCCGGGCTCGCCGCCCAGGACGCCGGCGTGGCCGCGGTGGCCCTGCACGGGCGAACGGCCTCGCAGCGCTACTCCGGCACCGCCGACTGGGACGCGATCGCCACCCTCAAGCAGGCCCTCGACGTGCCGGTGCTCGGCAACGGCGACATCTGGGAGGCCGACGACGCGCTGCGGATGGTGGCCCACACCGGCGTCGACGGCGTGGTCGTCGGGCGCGGCTGCCTGGGCCGGCCGTGGCTCTTCGCCGACCTGGAAGCCGCCTTCAACGGTCGGCCGGAGCGGCGGCTGCCCACCCTCGGCGAGGTGGCGGTGACCATGCGGCGGCACGCCGAACTGCTGGTTGACCAGTTCAGCGCCGGCGCGCGCAACCCGGCCCGAGGCGAACGCGACGGCTGCACCGACTTCCGCAAGCACGTCGCCTGGTATCTCAAGGGCTTTCCGGTCGGCGGCGAGCTGCGCCGCTCCCTGGCGATGATCGAAAGCCTGGCCCAGCTCGACGACCTGCTCGGCAAGCTCGACCCGGCGGAGCCGTTCCCGGTGACCGCCCTCGGGCAGCCGCGCGGGCGCACCAACTCGCCGGGCAAGGTCGCCCTGCCAGACGGTTGGCTGGCCAGCCGGGACGACGACACCGTCCCCGAGGGCGCCGAGATGGACGACTCCGGCGGCTGAACCCTCGGTCCGCGACGGGTCGCCGTCGGCGGGCGCGTCTCTGCCGGGGCGCGCGACCAGGTCGCGCCGGGCGCAGGGGGCGCGTCTCTGCCGGGGCGCGCGACCAGGTCGCGCCGGGCGCAGGGGGCGCGTCTCTGCCGGGGCGCGCAACCAGGTCGCGCCGGGCGCAGGGGGTCGGACATAGGTGTACGGCAGGCTGTAGAGCTGATGTCGTAAACGAGTCATGACCTCAGCTCGTCATGACCTCAGCTCGGAGTGCGCTGCTCGGCGCTGCCGCCGAACTTCTACGGCCACCAATACCCCGTCGTTGCCTGCGGGCGGGGTTGCCTGCGCGTCGCGTCGCGTTGCCCCGGCAAGGCGTTGCCCCGGCAAGGCGTTGCCTGGGTGCGGGGTTGCCTGCGCGTCGCGTTGCCTGCGCGTCGCGTTGCCTGCGTGCGGCGTTACCCCGCTCG
Organism: Micromonospora parva; assembly: GCF_000718515.1. Classification (GTDB taxonomy): domain Bacteria; phylum Actinomycetota; class Actinomycetes; order Mycobacteriales; family Micromonosporaceae; genus Micromonospora; species Micromonospora parva. The sequence continues at coordinate 16,477 of NZ_JNZS01000047.1, forward strand.
GCGTTGCCCCGGCAAGGCGTCGCCTGGGTGCGGGGTTGCCTGCGCGTCGCGTTGCCTGCGCGTCGCGTTGCCTGCGTGCGGCGTTACCCCGCTCGGCGTTGCCCCGGCAAGTTGCCCTCGCGCGGTGTTGCCCTCGCGCGGCCCTTGCAGCAGGACCAAGTGCTGCCACCGCAATGCCCTGGATGCCGTCGCGACGCTGATTCGTCTACGACATCAGCTCCAAAGGATCCGTGACCCCAACCAAGGGGCTCGCCCCGGGCGCTCGTTGCCATGATGCGCGCAACTTCCAGGATGTTGGTGTCTCCTGCGTGTCTGAGGCAGCAACATCCTGGAAGTTGTGAGGATCTTGGGCGCGGGGCGCGGGGCGCGGGGCGCGGGGCGCGGGGCGCGGCCTGGACATGCTGAAGGGCCGGGCCC
>NZ_JNZS01000048.1 GCF_000718515.1 Micromonospora parva
GGGTGAGGGTGGGTGGGGTGGGGTTAGGGGTGGACTGTGGGGTAGGCCGGGCGGGGCCAGTGGGGGCGGTCGGCGTCGCGTAGGGCGGCCGTGCGCAGGGCCGCCAACTGGCGCTCCACCTCGGCGAACTGGTCGCCCGGCAGCGGGCCCCGGTGCAGGGCGGCGGCGTTCTCCTCGACCTGGGCGACAGTACGGCAGCCCGGGATCGGGATGGTGCGACCGCTGCGCGCCCAGATCCACCCCAGCGCACCCTGGGCGAGGGTGCGCCCGTCAGCGGTGAGCGCGGCGCGGACCGCGCCGACCCGGCGCAGCCACTCGGGCGCCGGCCGGCCACCCCGGAACCATCCCAACCAGCCCGGCGCCAACCCTCGCACGTCGTCGCGGGGCAGCGTCGACGAAGCCGTGTACTTGCCGGTGAGGAGCCCCATCCCGAGCGGCCCCTGGTTGATGCTGGCCAGGTCGTACTTGTCGCACACGGCCAGCAACTCGGGGGCGTCGCGCAGCACCGACAGGGCGTGCTGCACAGCGGTGGCACCGGCGGCGGCCTGCCCGAACGCGGCGGCCCGGTCGGGGCGGTCGGTGCTCCACCCGTACGCCCGGATCAGGCCATCGGCCACCAGGTCCTCGCAGGTCCCGATCAGCGCCTGCGCCCTCGGCACCGACAGGTCGGCCAGGTGCAGCTGATACAGGTCGATCCGGTCGGTGCCCAACCGGCGCAGCGAGGCGGTCACCGCGCCGCGCAGGTACGCGGGCGACGCGTCCTCACCGGTGGCCTGCCGACTCGCCTCGTCGAACGTGTAACCCCACTTGGTGGCGATCACGGCCTCGTCGCGACGGCCGGCGAGTGCCCGGCCGAGCACCCGTTCGCCGTGCCCGGCCCCGTACGCGTCGGCGGTGTCGAACAGGGTGACGCCGAGGTCGAGTGCCCGACGAACGGCCCGCACCGACTCGTCGTCGTCGACCGCGCCCCAGCCCAACGGCTGACTGCCCTCCGCCCAGGGTCCGCCGATCGCCCAGCACCCCATGCCGAGGGCGCTGACCTCGATGCCGCTGCGCCCCAACATCCGTGTCGTGACTGCCATCGGCCGATCGTGCCACCTTCGCCGGGTCGGGGCGTAGCAGATCCGGCGGGCGGACACGCGGGCGCAGGGAGACGGTCACCGTGCGGCATGATCGCCCGCACGCGACGGGCTGGCCGGAGCTGACCTCGCTGCTGCGCGCCGACCAGTTGGGCCGACGCGGACGCCACCGAGCCAACCCGACGCGGACGCCACCGAGCCAACCCGACGCGGACGCCACCGAGCCAGCCCGACGCGGCCGGCGACGGTCAGGACGGCCAGGCGCGGGCGAGCAGGTCGCGGGTGTCGCCGAGCAGCTGCGGCAGCACCTTGGTGCGGCCGATCACCGGCATGAAGTTCGCGTCGCCACCCCAGCGCGGCACCACGTGCTGGTGCAGGTGCGCGGCGATGCCGGCGCCGGCCACCCCGCCCTGGTTCATACCCAGGTTGAAGCCGTGGGCGTTGCTGACCTTGCGGATCACCCGCATGGCGGTCTGGGTGTACGAGGCCAGCTCGGCGGTCTCCGGCACGTCCAGGTCGGTGTAGTCGGCGACGTGCCGGTAGGGGCAGACCAGCAGGTGCCCCGGGTTGTACGGGTAGAGGTTGAGCACCACGAACACGTGCTCGCCACGGGCCACCACCAGGCTCTGCTCCGGGGGGAGTTGCGGCCCTCGGCAGAACGGACAGCCAGTGGGCTTCTCGTAGCCCTCGGCCGGGCGGTCCTCGCCGGAGATGTAGGTCATCCGGTGCGGCGTCCAGAGCCGTTCCAGGCCGTCCGCCATGCCGTCGGTGTCCGTGTGCCGTTCCGCCCCTGTCACGAGCCGATCCTACGGAGCCCGGTGGACACGCCGCGACACCGCCGTCGGGAAACCGGGCATTGCAAGTTCTTGACGGATCAACGGCAAGGCATGAAACTTCCATGCACTCAGATACTTCCATGTATTGATGGAGGGCTTCATGTTCCGACGGCTCGGCAGGTTCCTCGCGGCACTTGCGCTGACCGCCACCACCACAGTGGTCGGCGTCACCCTCACCGCCGGCGCGGCCCAGGCGGACGGCTGCTACACCTGGGGCCGCACCCTGGCCCAGGGTGCGTCCGGCGAGGACGTCCGGCAACTCCAGATCCGGGTCGCCGGCTACCCCGGCTACGGCGCGGTGCTCACCCTGGACGGCGCGTACGGCCCAGCCACCCGATCGGCGGTGATCCGCTTCCAGCAGGCGTACGGGCTGCCCGCGGACGGGATCGCCGGCCCACAGACCTTCAACCGGCTCTACGCCCTCCAGGACGACGACTGCACCCCGGCCAACTTCAGCTACGCCGAGCTGAACAAGTGCAACAGCGACTGGTCCGGCGGCGCGGTGTCGGCGAGCACCGCCCGGTTCAACGCGCTCGTGTCGATGTGGAAACTCCAGGCCATGCGGCACGCCCTCGGCGACGTGTCCATCGCGATCAGCAGCAGCTTCCGCAGCTACGCCTGCAACAGCGCGGTCGGGGGCGCGTCGAACAGCCGACACCTGTACGGCGACGGGGTGGACCTGGTCGGGTCCCCGTCGTTCTGCCGACTGGCCCAGCAGGCCCGCTACCACGGCTTCGGGCAGATCCTCGGCCCCGGCTACCCGGACCACAACGACCACACCCACGTGGCGGCGGTCGGCGGCTGGTCAGCGCCGAACTGCGGCATCTGACACCCGAAACCGCCCCCGGCCCCCGGCCCCGGCCTCCGACCCATCATCGGCGGCCCCCGGCCTCCGGGCCCATGCTCGCCGGCCCCGGCCGCCATCCCATGATCGCGCTCGAACAGTGAAGTAGTGGCCTCCCGCACCGGGGAGGCCACTACTTCCTGGATCGAGCACGATCATGCGACGAGCCAGCACCACAAGCGCGGCGAGCCAGCACCCGCGAGCGGGCACCACGAGCGCGGCGAGCGGGCAGGCGCGGCGCACACCGGCGGCACACCGGCCGCGCGGCGGTTGCGCTACTCCGCGGCGGCGGAGGGGCCGATGTTGGTCCGCGAGCTGACCACGTCCAGCACGTGGGTCACCGCCTCGGCGACCGGTACCCCGTTGCGCTGTGAGCCGTCGCGGTAGCGGAAGGAGACCGTGCCGGCGGCCACGTCGTCGTCGCCGGCGATCACCATGAACGGGACCTTCTGCTGCTGGGCCGTCCGGATCTTCTTCTGCATCCGGTCGTCACCCGCGTCCACCTGGGCCCGGATGCCCTCCGCGCGCAGCGCGGCGACGAAGCCGTGCAGGTAGTCCGTGTGGTCCTCGCGGATCGGGATGCCCACCACCTGCACCGGCGCCAGCCAGGCCGGGAAGGCACCCGCGTAGTGCTCGGTGAGCACCCCGAAGAACCGCTCGATCGACCCGAACAGCGCCCGGTGGATCATCACGGGCCGCTGCCGGCTGCCGTCGGCGGCCTGGTACTCCAGCCCGAACCGCTCCGGCTGGTTGAAGTCGACCTGGATGGTGGACATCTGCCAGGTCCGGCCGATCGCGTCGCGGGCCTGCACGGAGATCTTCGGCCCGTAGAACGCCGCGCCGCCCGGGTCGGGCACCAGTTCCAGGCCGGAGGTCGCGGCGGCGGTACGCAGCGCCTCGGTCGCCTCCGCCCAGTCCTCGTCCGCGCCGATGAACTTCGGCGAGTCGTCGCGGGTCGACAACTCCAGGTAGAAGTCGTCGAGGCCGTAGTCGCGCAGCAGGTCGAGCACGAAGCTGAGCAGCGTGGACAGCTCGCCGGCCATCTGCTCGCGGGTGCAGTAGATGTGCGAGTCGTCCTGGGTCAGGCCCCGGACCCGGGTCAGGCCGTGCACCACGCCGGACTTCTCGTACCGGTAGACGGTGCCGAACTCGAACATCCGCAGCGGCAGCTCACGGTACGACCGCCCGCGCGACCTGAAGATCAGGTTGTGCATCGGGCAGTTCATCGCCTTGAGGTAGTAGTCCGCGCCCTCGAGCTGCATGGGCGGGAACATGGTGTCCGCGTAGTACGGCAGGTGACCGGAGGTCTGGAACAGCTGCGCCTTGGTGATGTGCGGGGTGTTGACGAACTCGTACCCGGCGGCCTCGTGCCGCTGCCGGGAGTAGTTCTCCATCTCCCGGCGGATGATGCCGCCCTTGGGGTGGAAGACCGCCAGGCCGGAACCGATCTCGTCGGGGAAGCTGAACAGGTCGAGGTCCGCGCCGAGCTTGCGGTGGTCGCGCCGGGCGGCCTCCTCCAACAGCTTCAGGTACGCCTTGAGCTCGTCGCGGGTCGGCCACGCGGTGCCGTACACCCGCTGCAGTTGGGGGTTTTTCTCCGACCCCCGCCAGTACGCGGCGGCGGAGCGCATCAGCTTGAACGCGCCGATCAGCCGGGTCGTCGGCAGGTGCGGGCCACGACACAGGTCCGACCAGCAGACCTTGTCCTCCTTGGCGTCGAGGTTGTCGTAGATGGTCAGCTCGCCGCCGCCCACCTCCATCACCTCGTCGGTGTCCAGGCCCTCGCCCTTGACCTCGATCAACTCCAGCTTGAACGGCTCGTCGGCCAACTCGGAGCGGGCCTCGTCCAGGCTGCCGAAGCGGCGGCGACGGAACCGCTGCCCGGACTTGATGATCTCCTGCATGCGCTTCTCGAGCTTGCTGAGGTCATCGGGCTGGAACGGCTTGTCGACGTCGAAGTCGTAGTAGAAGCCGTTCTCGATGGGCGGGCCGATGCCCAGCTTCGCCTCGGGGAAGACGTCCTGCACGGCCTGGGCGAGCACGTGCGCGGTGGAGTGGCGCAGCACGTTGAGCCCGTCCGGCGAGTCCAGGCTGACCGGCTCGACGACGGTCTCCTCGGCCGGCGACCAGTCCAGGTCGCGCAACTGGCCCTGCGGGTCGCGGACCACGACGATCGCCTTGGGGCCGTTCGCGGGCAGTCCGGCCGCGGCCACCGCGTCGGCCGCCGTGGTCCCGGCGGCGACGACGACGGGGTCGGCCACGGCGGGGGTACGGGGTGCGGACACGGTGACTCCTCCAAGCGGTACGAAACGGTGCCGATCCTCGGCTCCTGCCGATGCTATCGGTCGCCGTGTCCCCGACCGGGAACGGCACCTTCCTTACCGCCGCCGTTGAACCTTTCGCGCCTCGCAGCCGAACTAGAAGGTGTGGCCGGAACCGGTGCCGGCTGCGTCGACACGGATGGGGGCACGAGATGGGGAGCACGCACGGCGACGGCCGTCGGCGGCGGATCGTGGCGGCGACCGCGGTGACCGCCGCCGGGCTGCTGCTCTGGCCTGGCACGGCGTACGCGGCGGACGTGACGATCACCCCGACCGAGGCCCGGCAGGGCGACGCGGTACGGCTGGAGTTCACCGTCCCGGCGGAGCGGGCCGGCACCACCACCAAGCAGATCGAGGTCCGACTGCCGGCCGACGCGCCGGTCGCCGAGGTCTACCCCATGTCGGTGGACGGCTGGGCGCCCCGGATCAGCTCCCGCACCCTGGACAAGCCGCTGGCCGGCATCCACTCCTCCGGGGTGAGCACTGTGACGACGGCGGTGACCTGGGTCCGGGTCGGTGCGGGCGACGCCGGCTCGGCCCGGTTGGCGCTCTCCATGGGGCCGATGCCGCAGGCCGAGCGGCTCACCTTCGAGGTCGTCCAGACGTACGCCGACGGGACCGTGGTCCGGTGGGCGGACGCCGCAGGCGCGCAGCGGGCCCCGGCGCTCACCCTGCTCCCGGCGGCCCCGGGCGCCGCCGGACCGGCCGCACACGGTGGCGGTCACGGCGCGCCGCCGGCCGGCGCGCCAGCCGCTGGGGGCAACGGTGCCGACGGCGAACCGGGCGGCGACGGCGACCCGGCCACCCGCGCGGGTGGTGCCGGCGAGGAGTCCGGCAACGCCGACGGGATGCTGGCCGCCGGCCTGCTGGCCGGGTTGGGCGGCGGCGCGGCGATCGGCTGGCTGGTCAGCCGGTGGCGCCGACGCGGGCCGGACGAGGCCACCGCGCTCGCCGAGGTGACCGGCGACCCGGACCAGGGCACGAAGCGCGACGAGGCCGCGACCCTGGCCGAGATAACCGGCCGCGCGGAGCCCACCGCGACACGTGGCAGCGCCGAACCCACCGCGACACGTGGCAGCGCCGAACCCACCGCGACGCGCGGCAGCGCCGAACCCACCGCGACACGTGGCAGCGCCGAACCCACCGCGACACGTGGCAGCGCCGAACCCACCGCGACACGTGGCAGCGCGAGCGACGCCACGACGCCCGCCGAGACAATCGGTAACGCAGCCGAGCCCGCAGAGCCCGCCGACCCGACGCGGACCAACCCGCAGCCCGCCGACCCCCAGCCCGCCGACCCGCAGCCCGCCGTCTCCGCGGCATCGCGGTGATCCACTCGGGTTCCCGGAAACCGCGGCGTCCCGACCGCCCGGACAGCCCGATTTGGCGGTGATCCACTCGGCTTTCCGAAAACCGCGGCAATCGGGCCGCGCGGACACCCCGATATACAGGAAGCCGAGTTGATCTTGCGCAGGGCAGCCCGCGCGGGCACGCAGCCCCGGTAAGCAGGGGGCACCGCCCTCGTCAGGGCAGCCCCGGCGCACAGAGGCAGCCCGCCTCGTCAGGGCAACCCCGGTGGGCAGGCAGCCCGCGTCGTCAGAGCGGCCCGCGCGGGCAAGGCAGCCCCGGTGCGCAGGGCAGCCCGCGTCGTCAGAGCAGTTGCAGGGCGGTCCGCGCGGGCAAGGCGGCCTCGGGTCAGGGGAGCCAGGTGGGTAATGGCTCGCGGGCGGCCAGCCACGACTCCGGCACCCCGCCCGGGGTGCCGACGCCGGTGTACGCCGCCACCACCGACCCCGCGATGGCGGCCGTGGTGTCCATGTCCCCACCGGCCCGGATGCACGTCTCGATGGCCGCCGGATAGTCGTCGAGGTGGGTGGCGGCCACCCAGAGGGTGAACCCGACGGTGTCCTGGGCGGTCACCCGGGAGCCGTTGCCGAGCGCCGCCACCACCCGGGACAGCGGCCGGCCGAGCAGCTCGGCCGCCCGGTGTACGCCCCGATGCACGGCGGTGCCCGGGTCGAGCACGGCACCGATCCCGGCGAGCAGCCGCTCCGGGGCCGGCCGGTGCCCGTCGAGGCGGGCCCGGGCGGCCAGCGCGGCGGCCACGGCGACGGCGACCGCGCCGGCGATCCCCTCCGGGTGGGCGTGCGTCACCTCCGCACCGGCGCGGGCCTGCGCCGCGGCGCGGGCGGTCGAATCGGCGAAGTACGCGCCGAGCGGGCCGACCCGCATCGCCGCACCGTTGCCGCAGGAGCCCTGCCCGTCGAAGGCCGAGGCGGCGGCGAGCGGCCACGGGGTGCCGGTGCGGATCAGCTCCAGGATCAGCATCGCGCCAGCACCGTAGCCTCGGCGCGGGGTGCACCGCTCGGCGAAGGAGAGCGCCAGCCGGTCCCGGTCGATGCCGCCGGAGTCGGCCAACTGGGCGAGGACCGAGCAGGCCATCTCGGTGTCGTCGGTCCATTCCCAGGGCGCCGGCGGCAGGGCGGCGGCGGCGACATCCACCGGCGCCGACCCCGGCAGGAAGTACTGCGCGCCGAGGGCGTCGCCGGTGGAGAGACCGGCGAGGCTGTCCCGGGCGAGGGCCAGGCGGGCATCGGCGAACAGGGTGAACGACATCGTCGTACCAGCTTGCCCGGTCGCCAGGCACGTCGCAACGCGATCAACTTGCCAGGCCAAGTACGGTCTTGTCGTGGCCTCCGTGCTCCTGGTCGAAGACGATCACGTCGTACGCGGCGCGATGCTGCGGTCCCTCACCGACCGGGGGCATGCCGTGCACGCCGTGGGTACGGCGTTGGACGCGCTGCGTCGGGTCGCCGCGGAGACACCCGACCTGGTGGTGCTCGACCTCGGCCTGCCCGACCTGGACGGCTCGGACGCGCTGCGGATGCTGCGCGGCATCACCGACATTCCGATCATCATCGCCACCGCCCGTGACGACGAGCAGTCGGTGGTGAAGCTGCTGCGCGCCGGCGCCGACGACTACATGGTCAAGCCGTTCACCGGGGCGCACCTGGACGCGCGGATCACCACGGTGCTGCGCCGGGCCGGCCGGGCCAGTCGGTCCGTGCAGCCGGCGGTGCACAGCGTCGGCGGGCTGCGGGTGGACGTGGGCGAGCGCAGCGCCCAGCTCGACGGGGAGCCGCTGGCGCTGACCCGTAAGGAATTCGACCTGTTGGCGTATCTCGCCGCACGACCTGGGCGGGTAGTGTCCCGCCGGGAACTCTTGGAGGAGGTATGGCGGCAGCCATCGGTCGGCGAGGATCAGACCATCGACGTTCACCTGTACTGGCTCCGCAGAAAGATGGGCGAGTCCGCGGCGAAGCCGCGCTACCTGCGCACCGTGCGGGGGGTCGGATTCCGGCTGGTGGCACCGGACTGAGGACGGCGCTGGCGGTGCTCACCGCCGGCATGTGCAGCCTGGTGGCGCTCGCGTTCCTGATTCCGCTCGGGCTCAGTCTGCGGGAACAGAGTCGGGACGAGGCGATCGCCGACGCGGCGCGGCGCAGCGCGCTGGTGACCGGCGCGCTGGCGGTGAGCACCGACCCGGTGGTCGTCGAGCGTGCCGTCGTGGCCAGCGCCGAGGGCGCACCCACCCGACCCGTGGTGCACGGGCTGGGGCTGGACGAGTCCGCCGGCCGGGCCAGCGGCGGTGACCTGGAGCGGGCCCGCTCCGAGCGCCAGTCGGTGGTCGTCGACGTCGACGGCGGGGTGGCCCGGCTCGACCCGGTGGTCCTCGGTGACCGGACGGCAGTGGTCGAGGTGTTCCTTCCGGAGTCCGCGCTGGGCGAGGGCGCCGGTGGCACCTGGCTGCTGCTGTTCGCCGTCGGTGCGGCGATGGTCGGCGCGGCGGTGCTGGTGGTCGACCGGGTCGCCGCCCGCGCGGTGGACTCGACCCGCGGCCTGGTCAAGGCGGCACTCTCCATCGGCGACGGCGACCTCGGCGTCCGCGTCGAGCCGACCGGTCCGCGCGAGCTGGCCGAGGCCGGGTACGCCTTCAACCGGATGGCGGACCGGCTGGACGCCGCCCGCACCGACGAGCGGGAGCTGGTGGCCGACCTGTCGCACCGGCTGCGTACCCCGTTGACGGTGCTGCGGTTGGACGCGGAGGCGTTGGAGTCCGACGACACCAGCGTGGGTTCGTTCAGCCAGGCCGAGTTGGACCGGCTGCGCGGGATCCGGCGGATCCGGCAGGCGATCGTCACCCTGGAGGGTGAGATCGACGTATTGATCAAGACGACCCGCAAGGCGGTGGCGCACGAGGCCGGGCCGGCGATGTGCGACGTCAGCGAGGTGGTCCGGGACCGGATGGTGTTCTGGGCGGCGTTGGCCGGTGACCAGAACCGGCCGCACCGGGTCACCGGCGCGCAGCTGCGCATCCCGGCGCCGGTGCCGCGCGCCGAGCTGGCCGCGGCGCTGGACGCGGTCATCGGCAACGTCTTCCGTTACACGCCGCAGGGCACCGCGTTCGAGGTGGCGGTGTCCCGGCGCGACGGTTACGTGGCGATCCGGATCGACGACGCCGGCCCCGGCATCGCCAACCCGGACCGGGCACTGCGCCGGGGCGCCAGTGACCAGGGCTCGACCGGGCTCGGCCTGGACATCGCCAAGCGGGTGGCGTTGCAGGCCAACGGCTCGGTGAGCATCGACCGCGCCCGGCTGGGCGGGGCCAGCGTGGTGATGCTGCTCGCCGACCCGGAGGCGACACCCCGGCAGGTCAGCCGCTTCGGTCTGGTCGGCCGGATGGCCCGCGACGCGCGGGACACGAAGGCCAGCGGACGCCGGTGGCCCCGCCAGCGCCCTACCGACGACTGACCCGGGCGGCACCCGGGCTGTGCGCCGGTGCAAGTCTTCCTTAGATCGCGGTTAACGACGGCCTCACGTCGGTCGCGGGCTGACAGGATCACAGCACGAACCCACCAGTTCCACCGGCCGAGCGCAGCACGCACCCACTGCCGGTGGAGCCGCGCGCGCGGCGGGAGCCACAGGTCCCCCCACACCCACGCTCCCGCCGCGCGCCCTGCTCGCCACCGCCGGCCCGGCCGGCCACCGAGTGGCGACCGGGTCAGCCGGCGGTGGTGAGGTAGGCGTCGATCTCGTCGAGGATCCGCTGCTTGCCGGCGGGGTCGAGGAAGGACGCGGTGACCGCGTTGCGGGCCAGCCCGGCCAGGCCCTCGGCGCCGATCCCGAGCAGCCGGGCCGCCACCGCGTACTCGTCGTTGAGGGTGGTGCCGAACATCGGCGGGTCGTCGGAGTTGATGGTGACCAGCAGCCCGGCCTCGACCAGTTGGGGCAGCGGGTGCTCGTCGAGGGTGGCCACCGCCCGGGTACGGACGTTGGACGTCGGGCAGACCTCCATGCCGATCTGCCGTTCGGCCAGGTACGCCAGCAGCTGTGGGTCCTGGGCGGCGGAGATGCCGTGCCCGATGCGCTCGGCGCCCAGCTCGTTCAGCGCGTCCCAGACGGTCTGCGGTCCGGTGGTCTCCCCGGCGTGCGGCACCGAGCGCAACCCGGCGGCGCGGGCCTGGTCGAAGTACGGCCGGAACTGCGGTCGGGGCACGCCGATCTCCGGGCCGCCCAGGCCGAAACTGACCAGCCCGTCCGGGCGCTCGTCCAGCGCGATGCGCAGCGTCTCCTCGGCTGCCGGCAGGCCGGCCTCGCCGGGGATGTCGAAGCACCACTGCAGCTCGATGCCGAAGTCGGCCTGGGCGCGCTTGCGGGCGTCCTCGATGGCCTCGCAGAACGCCGGGGCGGGAATGCCCCGCCGGACGTGCGAGTACGGGGTGATGGTCAGCTCCGCGTACCGGACCTGTTGGCGGGCCAGCTCCCGGGCCACCTCGTGGGTGAGGATCCAGACGTCCTCCGGGTCCCGGATGAGGTCCACGACGCTCAGGTACACCTCGATGAAGTGCGCGAAGTCGCGGAACTCGAAGTAGGCGGCCAGCGCGTCCGGGTCGGTCGGCACGGGGGTGCGTCCCTCGTGGCGGGCGGCCAGCTCGGCGACGATCCGGGGCGAGGCGGAGCCGACGTGGTGCACGTGCAGCTCCGCCTTGGGCAGGCCGGCGATGAAGGTGGGCAGGTCGGTCACGAGTTCTCCTGAACATGGTCGCCGGTGCGGGCGACGACGAAGACGCGGCGGAACGGGAAGTACACCTGACCCTGCCGCACCGGGTACGCCGCGGCGAGCCGTACCCCCAGCTCGGCCCGGAAGGCGGACCAGCCGGCGGCGTCCAGCGCGGCCCGGACCGGGCGCAGCGCGGTGCCCTCCATCCAGACCAGCACCGGGTGCTCGGCCGCGGGTCGGGCCGGTAGCAGGTGCACGTAGGTAGTCTCCCAGGCGTCCACGGCGCAGCCGGCGGCGGTCAGCAGCGCCGCGTAGTCGGCCGGATCGTCGACCGGGTCGGCGCGCAGCAGCGGGGCGACGACGGCCCGCCAGGTCGGCCGGTCGGCGACCTCCCGCAGGGCGCGATGCGAGTCGGCGTCGAAGTTGCCGGGGACCTGCATGGCGAGCCACGCCCCGGCGGGCAGCTCGGCGGCCCACCGGCGCAGCAGCTCCTGGTGGCCGGGGACCCACTGCAGCGCCGCGTTGCTGACCACCACGTCCTCGTCGCCGGCCGGACGCCAGTCGCGCAGGTCGGCCACCGCGAAGTCGACCGGCGCGCCGAGGGCCGCGGCCCGTTCGATCATGTCGGGTGAGGAGTCCAGGCCGAGCACGCGGCTCGTCGGCCAGCGCTCGGCGAGGGTGGCGGTGAGCTGGCCGGGGCCGCAGCCGAGGTCGACCACCGCCCGGGGTCGCCCGGCCGGGATCCGGGCGACGAGGTCGTGAAACGGCCGCGACCGCTCGTCGCCGAAGCGCAGGTAGGCCGTCGGATCCCACATGATCGCCTCCTAAACCGTACGTTCGTACTGTTTACGGTACGGCTCGCCTGGCACCGTGGCAACCCGATCACTAGGCTCGGGGCATGGAACAGCGCAGCTTCAACCGGCTCGGCCGGACCGTTGGCGCGGTCGGCCTGGGCGCGTGGCAACTCGGGGCCGACTGGGGCACCGTCAGCGAGGACGACGCGATGGCGGTGCTCGCCGCCGCCGTGGACGCCGGGGTCACCTTCCTCGACACCGCCGACGTGTACGGCGACGGCCGCAGCGAGCAGCTGATCGGCCGCTTCCTGCGCACCCGACCCGACGCCGGGCTGACCGTCGCCACCAAGATGGGCCGCCGCGTCGAGCAGCGGCCCGAGGCGTACACCCTGGCCAACTTCCGGCAGTGGACCGACCGCTCCCGGGCCAACCTGGGCATGGACACCCTCGACCTGGTCCAGTTGCACTGCCCGCCCACCGCGGTCTTCTCCTCCGACGAGGTCTTCGACGGCCTGGACACCCTGGTCGCCGAGAAGGCCATCGCCGGGTACGGGGTCAGCGTCGAGACCTGCGACCAGGCCCTCACCGCGATCGCCCGACCGGGGGTGGCGAGCGTCCAGATCATCCTCAACGCGGTCCGCCACAAGCCCCTGGAGCGGGTGCTGCCCGCCGCGGCGGCAGCCGGCGTCGGCATCATCGCCCGCGTGCCGCTCGCCAGCGGCCTGCTCTCCGGCCGCTACGACGAGCACACCGAGTTCCCCGCCGACGACCACCGCAACTTCAACCGGCACGGCGCGGCCTTCGACGTCGGGGAGACGTTCTCCGGAGTCGACTTCGACCGGGGTCTGGCCGCCGTACGCCGGCTGGCCCCGCTGGTCGACGCGGACCGCACGATGGCGCAGTTCGCACTGCGCTGGGTGCTGGACCAGGCGGGCGTCACAGTGGTCATCCCCGGTGCCCGCGACGCCGACCAGGCCCGACGCAACGCCGCGGCGGCCGCCCTGTCCCCGCTCACCGACGAGCAGTTGACAGCCGTCCGCGAGACCTACGACGAGCTGATCCGCCCGCAGGTGCACGACCGGTGGTGACCCGCGCGCCCGGGATGCTCGCGTCGCACCGTCCGGCCGGCGATGCTGGACGGCGGCGTGCCGCCCCGGGCGGCGGAGAGGGGACGCGATGAGGGGCTGGCTTCCGCTCACCCTCGGCCTGCTGGCCGTGGTGATCGGCGCGGTGTGGACGGTCCAGGGCCTCGGCTACGTCGACGGCAGCGTGATGACCGACCAGAAGATCTGGGCGGTGGTCGGTCCGCTCGTGGCGTTGGCCGGGCTGGTGGTGCTCTGGCTCGGTCTGCGCTCGCGTCGACGCTGAGCGCCCGCTCCACTGGGGAGCCCGAACACGTGTGCAGCCCCGCATCCCGATGGGATGCGGGGCTGCACAGTTACCCTTGGGCCGGATCGTCCCACTGGCCGGCGGGGCCGGCCATCCTACTCAGATGGGACGGACCTGCTCGGCCTGCGGGCCCTTCTGACCCTGCGCGATCTCGAACTCCACCCGCTGGTTCTCCTCCAGCGAGCGGTAGCCGCTGGTCTGGATGGCCGAGAAGTGGACGAACACGTCAGCACCCCCACCATCGACGGTGATGAAGCCGAAGCCCTTGTCAGCGTTGAACCACTTCACGGTTCCCTGAGCCATGTGTATCTCCCTCTAAAAACTGGCGGCCGTGCACGCCGTCCGGCCGATTGGCCGTTTTTGAGCAGCGGTGCCTGAGGCGGCCCCACGAAGGAGACTTCTCTCAACCCACGCCATCTCGCAACAGCGGGGACCAGCAAATCACGGACGCAAAAAGTCTGTCACGACCTCTCCGACGAATTTCTCCGACATGTGACCTGACGGATGCCTCAGGCGTGCCGGGTGGCGGGTGATGCCATGCGAAAGCCCCCTTCCCATCGATGCGGGAAGGGGGCTGACGTCGCTGTCTGGTCAGTCCGGCCAGCTGCCGGTCATCCGGCGTACGCCGACCGCGCCGCCCCGGTCCACGGCGGCCCGGACGACCGCGAAGATGGCGCCCTGCAATGCCGCGGCCGCCAGGATCTCGCCCCAGCCGCGATCCTCGTCGGTCGCGTTGGGCGCCTCACCGTCGCCCGCGGTGACCTTCCAGACCTGCCGGAAGATCGCCCCGGCCACCGCCCCCGCGGCGATGCCCATCAACACGCCGACCGGCCGGTACGCGACCCTGCCGATGCTCTTACTCACCTACGCCTCCCCCGCACGATCATCAACACCACAACGGTGGCCACCGCACCGGCCGCGATGGCCGCCCACGGCATCGGGTTGCGGCGCACCAACTCGCCCTTGTCGTACGCCTGTGCGCGTACCAACTCGCTTTTCTCGTGGGCCCGCGCCCGCGCCATCCCCGCGCCCCGCACGGCCTGCCCGCGGACCCGGGCGACGGTCTGTGCCGCCTGCTCACGCATCCGCTCCTTGGCCTGCTCGGCGGACTCCCTGAGACGCGCCTTGACGTCGGCCTTGGCGGCCAACGCCTCCATCGTCTCGCCCAGCTCGACCCTGGTGCGACGAATCTCCTCGCGCAGCGCCTCCGTGTCGCCGGTCCCGTTGCCGGTCATTGCCGCCCCCTGTCCTTCACCGCGGCGGTGACGGTGTCCATGTCTGCCCGGAGGCTGCGGACCGTGGCCGCCGGGACCGGCGGGACGGCACGACTGACCTGCTTCTTGCCCACCAGGGCGAGGATGCCGGCCACCAGGAAGCAGGCCACCGCCACGATCAGCGCCGCGGCCCAGGCGGGCAACACCAGGTCGAGCAGCAGGATCGCCGTGGCGACCAGCGCACCCAGGCCGAAGAACGCGAGCGCGCCGCCGCCGCCGAACAGGCCGATCCCGATGCCCGCGTGCTTACCCTTCTGGGTCAACTCCGCTCGGGCCAGCGTCAGTTCGTCCCGCACGAGGCGGGAGATCTGCTCGGTGGCTCGTTGCACCAACTCGGCGGTGGAGGGCTCGCTCCCATTCTGGGATGTGCGGGCTTTCGCCACGTCAGCCATGCTGTCCTCCTTTCCTCATCACCGCGCTGTATGCCCGGAGTCGCCGCTCGTCAATCCTAAAGCGCGCCAAGTGGCGCACCGTCGGTGTTGTCCGCACGCCGCGCCGCCGATACGCGGCCACAGCCGCCGCGATCACGCCAGAGACGTCCGGCAGCACATCCCCCACCCAAGCCCGACCAAACCTCCCCGAACGGACCCCTCACCCGGCGCGCTCCCCGCCCCCGCCCCGCCCCCGCAC
>NZ_JNZS01000049.1 GCF_000718515.1 Micromonospora parva
CCGTGAGTTCAATTCGGTGACGCCTGAGAATGAGATGAAGATCGACGCGACGGAGCCGCAGCAGGGTCGGTTCAGTTACGGTGCCGCGGATCAGATTGTGAGCCATGCGCGGTCTCGGGGTATGAGCGTGCGGGGTCACACGTTGGCGTGGCATTCGCAGCAGCCGGGTTGGATGCAGAGCATGAGTGGTAGTGCGTTGCGGCAGGCGATGCTCAATCATGTGACGCAGGTGGCGACGCACTTCCGGGGTCAGGTGGTGGCGTGGGATGTGGTGAACGAGGCGTTCGCCGATGGTAGTTCGGGTGCGCGTCGTGATTCGAATTTGCAGCGTACGGGCAATGACTGGATCGAGGCGGCGTTCCGGGCGGCGGACGCGGCGGATCCGAACGCGAAGTTGTGCTACAACGACTACAACACCGACAACTGGACGCGTGGTGTGCCGATCGACTGTGTCGGGTTCCAGTCGCACTTCAACAACGACTCGCCCTACAACAGCAACTACCGCACCACGCTGTCGAGCTTCGCGGCTCTCGGTGTCGACGTGCAGGTGACCGAGCTGGACATCCAGGGCGCACCGGCGAACACCTACCGCGCTGTGGTGGAGGACTGCCTGGCCGTGGCCCGGTGCAACGGCGTCACGGTGTGGGGCATCCGGGACAGTGACTCGTGGCGGGCCTCCCAGACCCCGTTGCTGTTCAACAGCAACGGCTCGAAGAAGCCGGCGTACGACGCGGTCCTCCCGCCGACCAACCCGCCCGGCGGCAGCTGCACCGCGACCCTGCAGGACGGCACCCGGTGGGGCGACCGGTTCAACAGCACGGTCACCGTCAGCGGCGCGAGCAGCTGGACCGTCGTGGTCGCCGTCACCTCGCCCCAGAAGATCTCCAGCACCTGGAACGGCAGCCCGACCTGGGACAGCAGCGGGAACGTCATGACCATGCGGTCGAACGGCAGCGGCAACTCCTTCGGCTTCACCACAATGGCCAACGGCAACTGGAACCGCCCGGTGGTCCAGTCCTGCACCGCCTCCTGACCAGCGGCGCACCCTGATGGGGCGGCGACGGAATCCGTCGCCGCCCCATCAGCCGGTCCGATCACTTTCCGACCGCTGGCCGAGCAGCCGCCCGGCGTCGCCGCGATCAGGAGGCGCAGGCCCAGACTTTGTCGATCCGGTCGTTCGGGGTACGCGCTGACAGCGTCGACGAATCCGAGAAAACGATCATGTGCGTCGCTGAACAAAGACCCCCCCGTCTATTCAGGACCGTGTGACGCCCCCCGATCCCAGGACGGTCACCAGTGTTGTCGGTAACAACGCCGATGCCGTTTCTGGCGCGCGTCACACCGCCCTCCCCGTTCTCCTCCGTGCCGCCGATCGCGTTGCCTGTCGAAGGCGCCCGCACACCTCGTCGTACGATGGCTGCTATCTGACAGTCACCGATCGGCGATCACGAAACTAGATATAGTCCCCCATGGATTGTTTGCCAATCATGTCGTGAGACTGACAAACAACTCTTCGACGGGGGACAACGTGGGTAGACCTGAGCGGCCGCTCGACCCGGAGGCGGGTGAGCTGGAGCGATTCGCGCTCGACCTGCGGAAACTGCGGGCGAAGGCGGGGACGCCGACGTACCGCCAACTGGCCAGACGGGCCCACTTCTCGGTGACCACCCTGGCGAAGGCGGCCAGCGGCGAGACCGTGCCGAGCCTTCAGGTGACACTCGCGTACGTGGCCGCGTGCGACGGCGATCTGGCCGAGTGGACCGAGCGGTGGCACAGTTTGATCGCCAGCGTGGCGTCCGCCGAGACGACGGAGGTCAGCCGGGGGCCGTACTGGGGAATGGCGGCCTTTCAGCCGGAGGACTCAGAATGGTTCTTCGGACGCGAGCGCATGGTGGCTCAACTGTGTGAAATGCTCACCCGTCTGCGGTTCGTCGCTGTTTTCGCCCCGTCTGGTGCGGGCAAATCATCACTGCTCCGCGCCGGCCTGCTGGCGGCAGTGGCGGAGAATCCCGGGAAGGGCCAGCCCGCCTGGGCCACTGTGCTGATGACCCCCGGCGAACACCCGGTCGAGGAACTCGCGACTCAGCTCGTGAATGGACAGGACCTGGCGCGCGGCACGGTCCAGAGCGAGCTGATCGAGGATCCGGCGAACATCCGCGCGACGATCGAGCGGATTCTCGACTCCCGTCCGTCGGTCGCACACCTGCTCATCGTGGTGGACCAGTTCGAGGAGCTCTTCACGCTCTGCCGCGACGAGGAGGAGCGATCGGGCTTCATCGCGGCGCTGCTCGCCGCGGCGGATCTTCCCAGGGCGCGTGTGGTGCTGGGGGTGCGGGCCGACTTCTATGGTCGGTGCGCGGCCTACCCGGCCCTGGTGGCGGCCCTGCACGAGCACCAACTGTTGGTCGGCCCGATGGACGACGAGGATCTGCGCCGGACGATCACCGGCCCGGCCGAGCGGGCCGGGTTGCAGGTGGATCCGGCGCTGGTGGAGATGGCCGTGGCCGACGTCGGCGGTCAGACGGGGGCACTGCCGCTGCTGTCCCACGCGCTGCTGGAAACGTCACGCCTGCGCCAGGGCAAGCGGATCACGCTGGCCCACTATCGCGAGTCGGGCGGCGTGAACGGTGCCATCACCCGGACCGCCGAAGGGGTGTACGCGCAGTTCGACGAGGGGCAGCGCGGGCTGGCCCGGGACATCTTCCTGCGGCTGACCGCCCTCGGTGACGGCACCGAGGACACCCGACGTCGGGCCCCCCTCGCCGAGCTGGTGGGCGGCGCCGACCCGTTGGCCGCGGCCGGGGTGCTGGGTCGGTTGACGGCCGCGCGCCTGGTCACCGCGGACGAGAAGGGCGTCATGGTGGCCCACGAGGCCCTGATCCAGGAGTGGCCCCGGCTGCGCCGCTGGCTGACCGAAGATCGGGAGCTGTTGCGGTCCCACCGCAGGCTGACGGAGGCCGCCGCCGAGTGGCATCGGCATCACCGCGCCGACGGGTTCCTGTACCGGGGGGTTCAGTTGGCGCTCTGGGGAGCCCACCGGGTGCTGGACCTCAGTGACCTGGAACGGGACTTTCTGGAGGCCAGCCGGGCCCGGGAGGCCCGGCGCCGTTCGGCCCGACGGCGGCGGACCCGGGTGGCACTGACCGGGCTCGCGGCAATCGTTGTGGTGGTGAGCGTCCTCGCGGCGGTGGCTCTGGTGCAGGCGAACCGGGCGGCGGCCGAACGGGACCTCGCTGTTGCTCGGCAGCTGACGGTCGAGGCCGGCAACCAACTGCAGATCGATCCGCGACAGGCCCAACGGCTCGCCAAGCGCGCGCTGACCGTACGCCCGACTCTCGACGCGGAGATGGTGCTCCGCCAGGCGGCCGTCAACGACCGGCTCCAGGCGATCGTGCCGATGAGCAGCAAGAAGGCCCTGGGCGTGGCGTTCAGTCCGGACGGGCAGCGGGTGGCTGCCACCGGGACGGACGGCGAGGTGCGGGTGTGGACCTGGACCGGGCGCGGCGTCTCCGGGCCGGGCCTGGCTCTCCCCGGCGGACCCGACGGGCAGCTCTGGAGCCCGGTGTTCAGCCCGGACGGGAAGCGGCTGGTCACCGCCGGCTCGGACGGTACGGTCCGGATCTGGCAGGTCGACGCGACCGCTGGGCCGATCGTCCTGCGCGGGCACGAGGGCCCGGTGTGGGGCGTGGCGTTCAGCCCCGATGGACGGCTGGTTGCCAGTGCCGGCGAGGACACCACCGTCCGGGTCTGGGATGCCCGCGGCGGCGCTCGACCGGTGGTGCTGCGGGGGCACACCAAGGTCGCTGTGGGTGTGGCGTTCAGCCCGGACGGGCGGCAGTTGGCCAGCAGCGGCCACGACGCGACGGTGCGGCTCTGGGATCTGGCCGACCGATCCGCCGCAACGACGCTGACCGGGCCGCGCACGGCCACCAGGACACTGGTGTTCAGCCGCGACGGCAGCCGCCTGGCCTGCTCCAGCAGCGATGGTACGGCGTGGGTGTGGTCGCTGACCGGGTCGACCGCTCCGGTGGTGTTGCGGGGGCATGAGGGCACAGTGGAAGGGCTCGCGCTGAGCCCGGACGAACAGTGGATCGCGACCACCAGCGACGACCTGACCGTGCGGATCTGGAACGCCGACGGCGCTGGCGACCCGCTGGTGCTGCGCGGTCACACCAACCGGGTCTGGGCGGTGGCGTTCAGTCCGGACGGATCGCGGCTGGTGACCGCCGCCGACGACGGCACGGTGCGGGTCTGGGACCCGGGCAGCGAACGGGTGATCCTGCGCGGCCACGACAAGGCCTCCTGGTCCGCCGCGTTCACCCCGGACGGGCAGCGGGTGGTCAGCGGCGGCGAGGACGGCACGGTGCGGGTCTGGAACCTGGCCGCGCCCGACGAGCCTCGGCTGCTCGGCCGCCACGACGGCGACGTCTACGGCCTCACGGTCAGCCCGGACGGCACGCGGGTGGCAACCGGCGGCAGCGACGGGACGGTACGGGTGTGGGACCTTGCCGGCAGAGACGATCCGGTGGTGCTGCGCGGGCACGAGAAACAGGCGTGGACCGCCGACTTCAGCCCTGACGGCCGTCGCCTGGCCAGTGTCAGCAACGACCGGAGCCTGCGCATCTGGGACCTGACCGGCCAGCGCGGCCCGGTGGTCCATCGGGTCGCCGAGGAGATCCGGTACGCCGCCTTCAGCCCCGACGGCACGAAGGTCGCCACCGCCGGCGCGGAGGGCACCCTGCGGATCTGGGACGCCCTCGGCGCGGCCGACCCGCTGCTCCTTCCCGGTCACGAAGGGCTGGTCTGGGCCGTGGCCTTCAGCCCGGACGGAGAACGGGTCGTCAGCGCCGGCTTCGACGGCACAGTGCAGATCCACTCCATCACCAGCGGCGTCGCGCCGATGGTGTTGCGAGGCCACGAGGGCCCCGTCTGGCACGTGTCGTTCAGCCCGGACGGGCGGTGGGTGCTCAGCGCCGGCAAGGACGGCACCGCCCGCCTGTGGCGCGCGTCGGAGACCGCGCAGTCGGTGACCTTCGACGGGTTCGGGGCGTCCGTGGAGACCGTGGACTTCAGCCCGGACGGCGAGCGGCTCGTCTCGACCCACGACGACGGCACCGTACGCGTCTGGCCCTGCCGTGCGTGTGCTCCGGTCCAGCGCCTGCTGGAGCCGTGAGCAGCACACTCACGGTGTCGGTGCGCGCCGTGGCGTCCGGTCGACGAGCGGATGTGCCCGGCGGTACCGGGCTGGGCGCAACACCGAGCCCAGCCAGCGCAGCTGACGCCGGACGTGTACGGCCTCGCCGCCCTCGTGACCGTTGAACGGGTAGACGTGCATCTCGCGTTCGGGTGGGACCGGCCTGCCGTTCGCGGCGCCGTAGTGGTTGTAGGCGGCGAAGGCCGTTCGCGGTGGGCAGACGGTGTCGCGCCGGCCGACCCCGAAATGCGCCGGGGCCGTCGCTCGGCGGGCGAAGCTCACGCCGTCGACGTAGGACAGCGTGCGCCAGACCGCCTCCTCGGCCTCCCGGTGCACGGCCAGGTACCGGGCGATCTCGCCGTACGGCGCGAGATCGGTGAGCGCGACGCTGCGACGCATGTCGCACAGGAACGGGGCGGTGGTCAGCACCGCGCTGAGGTCGTCGACGAGACCGGCCACCGCCAGGGCGAGGCCGCCACCCTGGCTGTTGCCGACCACGCTGACCTGGTCGCCGTCGACCCCGGGCAGCGCCCGGACCGCCGCGACCGCCCGGACCGCGTCGGTGATCAGGCGGCGGTAGTGGTAGGTCCGCGGATCGAGGACCCCCCAGGTGACCGGCGCGGGCCCGCCGGGCGCGCCGTGCGGGTCGGGGGTGTCCCCGGCGCCGTACTGGCCCGCCTGGCCCCGGTTGTCCATCAGCAGGTGCGCGTACCCGGCCACCGGCCAGGTCAGCCGTTCGTGGGGAAGGCCGCGACCGCGACCGTAGCCGGCGTACTCGACCACGGCCGGCAGCGGCTCCCGCACCCCCGCCGGGCGGGTGTACCAGGCGCGTACGGGGTCACCGCCGAAACCGGCGAACGTGACGTCCCAGGAGTCGAGCAGCGGCAGGTCGGTGGGCTCGGGACGGACGTCGACGAGCACCGGCGCGGCGGCCGCCTCGGCGAGCGTGTCCCGCCAGAACTCGTCGAAGTCGTCGGGCTCGGCGACCTCGGGCGCGTAGCGCTGAAGCTCGTCGACGGTGTTGGCGCAGTGGGGCACGGGTCCTCGCAGGGGCCGGGGTCAGTGCGGGTGTGTCGGTGGCGCGGTGCTCTCCCGGACGACCAGCTCGGTCACCAGGTCGATCCGGCTGGTCGCCGGCTCGTTCCCTCTCGTCAGGTCGAGCAGCATCTGGGTGGCGATGCCGGCCATGTCGCGCAACGGCTGGTTGATCGTGGTGAGGGCCGGGTCGGTCCAGGCGGAGAGCGGCAGGTTGTCGTAGCCGATCACCGAAAGGTCCTCGGGCACCCGCAGGCCGCACTGGCGGGCGGCCCGGAGCACCCCCATGGCCTGGATGTCCGACCCGGCGAAGATCGCCGTGGGCCGGTCCGGCCGCTGGAGCAGTTGCAGCCCGTGCGCGTGCCCGGCTCCGGCGGAGAAACTGCCGTAGCGGATCAGCTCGCGGTCGAGCACCAGCCCGGCTTCCTCGTGGGCCGACTGGAAGCCGGCGGCGCGGGCGCGGCTGCACAGCACCTCGGGTGGGCCGGAGATGACGGCGATCCGGCGGTGCCCCAGATCCAGCAGGTGCCGAGCGGCGAGCAGGCCGCCGTTCCAGTTGTTCGACCCGACGGTGGGCACGGAGGCCGAGGTCGCGCTGTCGGTGTCGACGACGACGAACGGTATGCCCTGCCGACGCAGGTGCTGCTGTTGCGCCTCGGCCAGGTGGGAGAGGACGAACACCACACCCAGCGGGCGGTCGGCGAGCAACGCCTCCAGCCAGCGTGCCGGCGGTCGGTGCGCGCCGTCGAGTTGGGCGACCGACAGCCCGATGCCGGCGGCGGAGGTCACCGCCTCGACGCCCCGCAGGATCTCCATCGCCCAGCCCGTGTCGAACTCGTGGAAGACGAGGCCCACCCGACCGCCGCTGGTCGCGTGTCGCCGGGCGCGGCGCTGGTACTGGTGGCGGTCGAGGCTCGCCTCCACCCGGGCTCTGGTGCCGGGGGCGACGTCGCCGCGTCCGTTGAGGACCTTGGAAACGGTCGCGACCGAGACGCCGACATCGTTGGCGATGGTCGCGATGGTGGTGGAGGCGGGTGGGCCGAGCGGGCGGTGCTCTGTCATCGCAGCCCCATACAACATCCGAAAGTTTCGGCCGACCTTAACATGATGCGACATTCACGCCAGTCGGTCTCGCCGTCGGCGTGCCCATTGGTGGGTCGTCGCGCGGCCCGTCGACGACGGAACGCCGATCTCAGGGTCACCGTGTGCAGGAAACAATGCCTGGTGGTCCGATTGAGACTCTTGACAGGCATCGATGGGGCACTTAGGTTGCCGAAAAGGTTGCGCAGGTTTCCGGAAAGTTTCGGATCGTGAAGTTTCGGATCGGGGCTGTTCCCCAGTCGGCATAGGAGGTCGTGGATGACATCCACCCTGCGGCCACCGCCGCCGGCGCCGCCGCGCTCACCGCAGGAGGCGCGCAGTCCTGCTCCGCGCCCACCGCGACGTGGCCGAAGCTGGCGGCAGGCACTGCGCCGGGACTGGCAGCTCTACTCCCTCGCCATTCTGCCGCTGCTGTTCTTCCTGGTCTTTCGGTATCTGCCGATGCTCGGCAACATAATCGCCTTCCGCCGGTTCAAGCCGGGCGGCAGCATCTTCGGTGAGTACTGGGTCGGGCTGCGCTACTTCCGGATGTTCCTCACCGACCCGACGTTCTGGGAGGTGTTCACCAACACCCTGGTGCTCGGGGCACTGACCCTGCTGTTCTGCTTTCCGCTGCCCATCGTGCTGGCGCTGCTGCTCAACGAGGTCCGGGCCCGCCGTTTCAAGCGGTTCGTCCAGTCCGTCTCCTACCTGCCGCACTTCCTGTCGATCGTGATCGTGGCCGCGATGGTCATGCAGCTGACCTCGATCGAGGGCACGGCCAACCAACTCGTCAGTCTGTTCGGCGGCGACCCGGTGGCATTCCTGCAGAAACCGGAGTGGTTCCGCACCATCTACGTCTCGTCCGAGGTCTGGCAGACGGTCGGCTGGGGCACGATCCTCTACCTCGCCGCCCTCACCACCATCGACGAGGACCTGTACGAGGCCGCCCGGATCGACGGCGCGGGCCGGCTGCGCCAAACCTGGCACATCACGTTGCCCGGCATCCGCCCGACGATGATGACCCTGCTGATCCTCAACATCGGCAGCTTCCTGGCCGTCGGGTTCGAGAAGATCCTGCTGCTCTACAACCCGTTGACGTACCCGACCGCCGACGTGGTCTCCACCTATCTGTTCCGGATGGGCTTCCAGTCGAGCAACTTCAGCTACGCGGCGGCCATCGGTCTCTTCGAGGCGGTGATCGGGCTGATCCTCGTCCTGTCGGCGAACGTCATCTCCCGTCGCACGGTGGGGACGAGCCTGTGGTGACCTTCGGTACGAAGATCGACGCCCCGAAGACCCGCGGGCCGGACGACAGCCGGGGTTACCGGATCTTCCGCGTCGTCAACACGGTGGTCCTGCTCGGCGTCGTGGTCGTGACGCTGTACCCGTTCCTCAACATCGTGGCCCGCTCGCTCAGCGAAGAGGCGTACATCATCGCCGGCAAGGTGAGCGTCGTCCCGCGTGGGTTCGACCTGACCGCGTACAAGCTGGTGATGTCGGACTCGCTGTTCTGGACGAACTACCGCAACACGGTGGTGTACACGGTGGTCGCCACGCTCATCTCCATCGTGCTGACCACCTGTTACGCGTACGTGCTGTCGAAGCCGCAGCTCAAGGGGCGCGGAGTGCTCGTCGGGGTCGCGCTGTTCACCATGTTCTTCTCCGGTGGTCTGATTCCCAACTACGTGCTGGTCACCAGCCTGGGGATGAAGAACACCATCTGGGCCGTGGTGGTCCCCAACGCCATCAGCGTGTTCAACCTGCTGGTGATGAAGGCGTTCTTCGAGAGTCTGCCGACCGAGTTGGAGGAGGCCGCGGCGGTCGACGGGCTGAACACGTACGGCATCCTGCTGCGGATCGTGCTGCCGCTGTCGAAGGCGATCATCGCGACGATGGTGCTCTTCTACGCGGTCTCCTTCTGGAACTCGTGGTTCACCGCGTTCCTCTACATGGACCAGCAGGATCTGCTGCCGGTCACCGTCTACCTGCGCAACCTCATCGCGGGCGCCACCGACGCACAGCAGTCCGGCGCTGCCGACGCCGACGTTGTGCAGGCCGCGGCCACCCTCCAGGCCGTGACGATCGTGCTCACCACAGTGCCGATCCTGGCGGTCTACCCCTTCGTCCAGCGGTACTTCGTCCGCGGCGTGATGCTCGGCGCGGTCAAGGGATGACGCCGAATGCCGCACCGCGGCACCTCCGAACCCACCATCGAAAGGACGAGCCATGCTCCACAAGACGTGGCGCCGCGTGGCGGTAGCCACCGCGGGTCTGCTCGCGCTCTCCCTTACCACCGCCTGTTCCGAGGACCCCGGTGAGTCGACGGACCTCTCCGGGAACCGGGTCGGCGCGATGGCCGACTACGGCGTCGGCGACCAGTTCAGGGCCAGCGAGACGCTCTCGTTCTCCACCCTCTACAACAACCACACGTTCTACCCGCTCAAGGAGGACTGGCTGTTCTGGTCCGAGTTGACGAAGCGGACCAACGTCACCATCGAACCGGTGGCCGTGCCGCTGAGCGACTACGAGCAGAAGCGCAGCCTGCTGATCGGCGCCGGGGACGCGCCGCTGATCATCCCGAAGACGTACCACCCGCAGGAGAACGCGTTCGTGGCCTCCGGGGCGATCCTTCCGGTGAGCGACTACCTGGACCTGATGCCCAACCTCAAGGACAAGATCGCCAAGTGGAACCTCAAGCCGGAGATCGACAACCTGCGGCAGGCCGACGGTAAGTTCTACCTGCTGCCCGGGCTGCACGAGAAGCCCACGCAGGACTACACGGTGCTGGTGCGCACCGACATCATGCAGGAACTCAACCTGCCGACGCCGAAGACCTGGGACGACCTGTACGCCGTACTCAAGGCGATGAAAGCGAAGTACCCGAACGTCTACCCGTACTCCGACCTCTTCAGCAAGCCGAACCCGACCGGCGCGTTGCTGAACATCCTCGGCTCGGCCCACGGCACCCAGGCGGGCTGGGACTACCAGCACGCCACCTGGGACCCGGCGGCGAAGAAGTTCACCTACACCGGAGCGTCCGAGCAGTACAAGCAGATGGTCACCTTCCTGCACAAGCTCGTCGCCGAGGGCCTGCTCGACCCGGAGAGCTTCACCCAGACCGACGACCAGGCCCGGCAGAAGCTCGCCAACGGCAAGTCTTTCGTGGTCACCGGAAACGCGCAGACGCTGGTCAACAACCACCGGCCCGACCTGGCCAAGACCCTGCCGAACGCGAAGATGGCCAAGATCCCGCTGCCGGTCGGCCCGGCCGGCGAGGTCAACCCGTTCCCCCGGCTGGAGAACGGCATCATGATCTCCACGAAGGCCCGGGAGAGCAAGAACTTCGTGGCCATGATGCAGTTCATCGACTGGTTGTGGTACTCGGACGCCGGCCTGGAGTTCGCCCGCTGGGGCGTCGAGGGCACCACCTTCACCAAGGACGCCTCCGGGAAGCGCACGCTCAACCCTGGCGTCGACTTCCTCGGCCTCAACCCGAAGGCGCCCAAGCACCTGCAGAAGGACTTCGGCTTCCAGAACGGCGTCTTCGCCTACGGCGGCAGCCCCGACCTGGTCCGCGGGTTCTTCTCCCCGGAGGAGCTGGAGTTCCAGAAGGTGATGGACGCGCGTGCCCCGCGGATGGTGCCTCCGCCGGCCCCGTTGACCGACGAGGAGCGCGAGCAGGTGTCGCTCTGGGAGACGCCGCTGAAGGACTTCGTCACCCAGAACACGCTGAAGTTCGCCCTCGGCCAGCGGCCGCTCGCCGAGTGGGACGCGTACGTGGCGGAGCTGAAGGCCAAGAACTCCGACCAGTACATCGAGCTGGTCAACAAGGCGTACGAGCGGTTCCAGAAGAACAACGGCTGATCAGCGAGGTCCGGTCGGGCGGCCAGTCGCGGCCCGACCGGACCTCGTCGTGAGCACCGGTCGGACGATCAGAGGAAACGACAGTGAGTGGCGCGGCCCAGACCTGGCGACAGTTCGGCGACGGACCACTGTCGCGGATCACCTCACGCGTCTACATCCTGCTCGTGGTCGAACTGCTCCTGCTGCTCACCACAGTGCCCGGCCTGCTCCCGTTGCTGCTGCTGGACCGCGACCCCAGCAACCTGCCGCTGGTCGCGCTCCTCCTGGTACCTGTCGGTCCGGCCCTCTCCGCCGCCCTGTACGTCCTGCGCCACCAGCGAACCGACCTGACCGACCTGCGCCCGGCCGCGGTGTTCTGGCGCGGCTACCGGGCGAACGCGTTCGGGGTGCTGCGCATCTGGGTGCCGACGCTGCTGTGGTTGGCCGTGCTCGCCCTGAACCTCGCCTACCGGGACGCGATCGGCCTGGCGACCTGGTGGACGGTGCCGTTGGTGCTGATCGCGGTGGCGGTGACACTCGGCGCGGCCAACGCCCTGGTGATCACCTCGCTGTTCGACTTCCGCACCCGGGACGTGCTCCGACTGGCGGTGCACTTCCTCGTGCGTACCCCGGCGGTCACCGTCGGGAACGTCCTGCTGCTGGCCGCGGCGGCCGGGGTCACCGCGGTCCTCTCCGAGGCGGTGCTGACGCTGCTCGCGTCGATCGCCGCCCTGGCGTTCCTGCGCGTCAGCGAGCCGATGATCCACCTGATTCGGAAGGAGTTCACGACATGAGCCTGCCCCTGAGCGCCACGGTGCCCTTCGGGGGCGACCACAACCCGCGACAGGAGACCGAACCGCCGTCGGCGCTCGCCACCCCGCGACTGCCGGCGTACCGGGTCGTCGTGCTGGAGGGAGACCGGTGAACGCCGAAGAGTCAGTGGACCTGGAGCAGTTGATGTTCGTCGACGAGCCGATGGATGGTGACGGGCCGCGGGTCCACCCGGCCTGGTTGCCCCCGGAGGCGTTCCGGTCGCTCGGTGCGCGCCGCGTCCTCCTGCACGGCGAGGGGTTGCTCGTCGACACTGTCCTCGACGAGGTCTCACGGGCCTGCGCGCGCTACGGCGGGCTGGTGTGGCACTCCCCGTCCTGGGATGTCGACGTCGACCTGGTGCTCGCCCTGCGCGACGCCGCTGAGCTGCCCAACCCGTCGGTTGAGGCGGCCCGTGCCGCCGGTGAGGCGGCGCTGGTCGAGCTGGGCGACGGCGAGACGCTCGGCGACGAGGGTTTCGTGTTGGCGCGGGCCGGTGACGTGACGGTCGTGCTGGCCGACGCGCCGGCCGGCCTGCTGTACGGGCTCTTCCACGTGGTCCGGCTCTGCGCGGCGGCCTTCGACCCGGCCCGCCCGCCGGAGTGGCACCGGCCGGCGCTGCGCCGGCGGATGCTGAACCACTGGGACAACGTCGCTGTGCACCCGGTGATGGGCCAGGTCGAACGGGGGTACGCCGGCGGTTCGATCTTCTGGCGGGACGGCCGTTCGCGCGGCGACCTGGACCGGGTGCGGGAGTACGCGCGGCTGTTGGCGTCCTGCGGGGTCAACGCGATCTCGGTGAACAACGTCAACGTGGTCCGCACCGAGGCGCTGCTGCTCACCGAACGGCTCGGTGACGTGGCCGAGATCGCGGACGTGCTGCGCCGCTACGGCATCCGGGTGCACCTGTCGGTCAGCTTCGCCGCGCCGGTGCTCCTCGGTGGCCTGTCGACCGCCGACCCCCTCGACGAGAACGTGCGGGTCTGGTGGGCCGCGACCACCCGGCGGGTGTACGAGCGCATCCCGGACTTCGGCGGTTACCTGGTGAAGGCCGACTCGGAGGGGCAGCCGGGCCCGTTCACGTACGGCCGTGACCACGCCGACGGCGCGAACCTGCTGGCCGAGGCGCTCGCCCCGCACGGGGGAGTGGTGCACTGGCGGGCGTTCGTCTACAACCACCACCAGGACTGGCGGGACCGGTCCACCGACCGGGCGCGGGCCGCCTACGATCACTTCGCCCCGCTCGACGGGCGCTTCCGCACCAACGTGGTCGTCCAGGTGAAGTTCGGTCCGGTGGACTTCCAGACGCGGGAGCCGATCTCACCGGTGCTCGCCGCGATGCCGGCGACCCGGTTGGCGGTGGAGTTGCAGGTCACCCAGGAGTACACGGGCCAGCAGCGGCACGTCTGCCACCTCGGTCCGTGGTGGAGTGAGGTGCTCAGCTTCGCCCCCTGGGGGCCCGGCGGGCGGACGATCGCCGACGTGGTCACCGGGGAGGCGGGGGCGGGCGGCGGGATGGTCGCCGTCGCCAACGTCGGCGACGACCCGTTCTGGACCGGGCATCCGTTGGCGCAGGCCAACCTGTACTCGTTCGGCCGGCTGGCCTGGGACCCGCGGCGGGACCCGACGGCGGTCCTCGACGAGTGGATCACGCTGACCTTCCCGCCGTCGGCGACCGCCGACGCGGAGCTGGTGCGGCGTACCCTGCACGAGATCATGGACGACTCGTGGCGCACCTACGAGCGCTACACCGCCCCGCTGGGCGTCGGCTTCATGGTCAACCCCGGCGACCACTACGGCCCCGGCGTCGACGGGTACGAGTACACGCGGTGGGGCACCTACCACTTCGCCGACCGCGACGGCGTCGGCGTGGACCGCAGCCGCGCGTCGGGCACCGGTTTCACCGGCCAGTACCCGCCGTACTGGGCGCAGGTGTACGAGTCACCCGAGAGCTGCCCCGACGAGCTGTTGCTCTTCTTCCACCACGTGCCGTACGGGCATGTGCTGCACAGCGGCTCGACGGTCATCCAGCACATCTACGACACCCACTTCGCGGGGGTGGAGGAGGTGACGGCGATGCGGCGACGGTGGCAGCGGCTCAACGGCATGATCGACCCGAGCGTGTACGAGCGGGTCGCCGAACGCCTGGAGGAGCAGGTGCGGTGTGCCACCGAGTGGCGCGACCAGATCAACACGTACTTCTTCCGCAAGTCCGGGGTGCCGGACGAGCGAGGGCGGGACATCTACTGAGCGGCGACCGAGGGCCCGACCACCCGGTCGGGCCGTCGGTCACCTCGCGCTCACCGGGGTCTGCGCGTACCGATAATGTCCCGGTAATTTCTCGCGACCTGTAGTCGCTGATCATGCCGGTCGATGTCGGTGGTAGCGCAGGTGGCCGCCGGAACCGCTGCGGCGAAAGGTTTCCGGAAGTCTTGACAATCGAACGTGCTCGATTGAAGCTGGCATGGTCACGCGAGCCGCGGTCAAGGTCGGGCGAAGGGCAGTCCTCGACTCAAGTCCCCTTCCACGCGCCTTTTTTCGCAAGGGATCGCGACGATGACACTCAAGACGAAAACGCTCGGCGTCGTCATGGCTGCCGTGACGTTGGCCGCCGCCGCGCTGACGTTCGCCACCCCCGCGTCGGCGGCGACGCTCACGCAGGTGACCAACTTCGGCACCAACCCCACCAACCTGCAGATGCACCTGTACGTCCCGGACCGGGTGGCGACCCGACCGGCGATTCTCCTGGCGATGCACTACTGCACCGGGACGGGCCCCGCGTTCCACTCGGGCACGCAGTACGCATCCCTGGCGGACCGGTACGGGTTCATCGTGATCTACCCGTCGGCAACCCGCAGCAGTAAGTGCTGGGACGTCTACTCGCCGCAGGCGTTGCGCCGTGGCGGCGGCAGCGACCCGGTCGGGCTGATGTCCATGGTCGACTACGTGAAGCAGCGCTACTCCGCCGACCCCGCGCGGATCTTCGCCACCGGCACCTCGTCCGGCGCGATGATGACCAACGTCATGCTGGGTGACTACCCGGACGTCTTCGCGGCGGGCGCCTCGTTCGCCGGGGTTCCGTTCGCCTGTTTCGCCACCGGCGGCACCTCGGAGTGGAACAGCCAGTGCGCGAACGGGCAACTCATCCGGACCGCGCAGCAGTGGGGTGACCTCGTCCGGGAGGCGTACCCCGGCTACACCGGACAGCGACCCCGGATGCAGATCTGGCACGGCACCAACGATGAGACGCTGCGCTACCCGAACTTCGGTGAGCAGGTCAAGCAGTGGACCAACGTGCACGGGCTGAGCCAGACCCCGACGTACACCGACTCCCCGCAGTCCGGCTACACCCGCACCCGGTACGGCAGCAGCGGCCCGATGGCGCCGGTCGAGGCGATCAGCATGCAGGGTGTCACGCACAACCTTCCGGTCGACGCCGCGCAGGTGATCCGCTTCTTCGGGCTGGACGGGACCGCACCGCCGACCACCCCGCCCCCGACCACCCCACCCCCGACCACCCCACCCCCGACCACCCCACCCC
>NZ_JNZS01000050.1 GCF_000718515.1 Micromonospora parva
GGGCCGGGGGTTAGTGGTTGGGGGGGATTACTCGGAGGTGGCCTCGGCGGCCGGTCTGGTGGGGGTTCTCCGAGTGGTGCTGGTCCGGCTCCGGGGGGCGGGGGGCCGGGCGGGCGGCTTCGCGGACCGCTTCGGCCAACGCGACCAGGTCGTCAGTGGTGGGCGGCGGCGGCTCGAACTCGCCCTCGTGCCGGACGACGTCCCAGCCCCGCGGGGCGGTGAGGCTGCGGGCGTGCGGCTCACACAGGTCGTACGTGTGTGGCTCGGCGAACGCCGCCAGTGGCCCCACCACCGCTGTCGACTCGTTGTAGACATAGGTCAATGTGGCGACCGCTTGCCGGGGGCAGCCGTTACGGGAGCAGCGCCGTGGTGACCTCACGTGCGGCAGGGTATCTCCATTACCGGGTCCGGCGCATCGGTTCGCGTTGCGACACGCCCGTCATGGTGATCACAGTCGACCGCCCTGGGCGCGCCGCGCCACAGGATCGGCGCTGCCGCTGGCCAGCCCGACACGGGCGCTACCCTTTGCCTCATGACGAGCCCGGAACACCGCCGCCCCGGCTCGGGCCGGCGTGCGCATCGGGACCGGCACGGGCGCGGCCTGCGCGGGCGGCTGGTCCCGGCCACCGTGCCGCTGGCACGGACCAAGGCCGAGGTCTTCGACGACCTGGTTCTGGACACCGTCGAGACGTTGGAGCGTCGGTTCGCCAAGGAGCTGGCGGGTGTTGAGTTCGCGGTCGAGGACGTCCCTCCGGACCTGAACGTCTACGACTCGGATGTGCTGGAGGACGGCGAGGTCCCGCTGGCCCGGCTGCTGCCCGGTCGCCCGGGCCGGCAGGAGATGCCGCCGCGGATCGTGCTGTACCGACGGCCCCTGGAGTTCCGGGCGATGGACCGCGAGGACCTCGCCGATCTCGTCCATGACGTGATCATCGAACAGGTGGCGAACCTGCTCGGGGTGGACCCGGACGAGCTCGCCTGAGCCGACCTCCGAGCGGAGAGTCGGGCGGCCCCCACCGCCTCGACCCCACACCGCCCCGACCTGAGACCGGTCAGGCGGCCCGCCGCTTCAACTTGCGCCGCTCCCGCTCGGAGAGCCCACCCCAGATTCCGAACCGCTCGTCGTGACCCAGAGCGTATTCAAGGCACTCGGTCTTGACCTCGCAACGCGAACAGATCCGCTTCGCCTCGCGGGTCGAGCCGCCCTTCTCGGGAAAGAACGCCTCGGGGTCGGTCTGCGAGCACAACGCCCGCTCCTGCCACTCCGGCGCGTTTCCGAGCAGGTCGGCCACCTCAAGCTGGCCGTCCATCAAATGCCTCCTTGTCGCGCACCGGCGTCATCGCCGCTGCAACCCCCCACGCGAAAGGCGTGCTTGTCCGTCCGGTCCCGTTTTGTTGCGTTCCGTGCGAACAACCCCATTCAAATTACACGCGTGTAATGCGTGCGCCGTCAAGCCAAACTTGATAATGGAGTCGCCCTCCCGACACCCTCGGCCGACCCACTCGGGCCGTCCAGCCTCGCAACCTGCCCTATCGATTCA
Organism: Micromonospora parva; assembly: GCF_000718515.1. GTDB lineage: Bacteria > Actinomycetota > Actinomycetes > Mycobacteriales > Micromonosporaceae > Micromonospora > Micromonospora parva. The sequence continues at coordinate 1,542 of NZ_JNZS01000050.1, forward strand.
GACCCCGGCCGAGTAACGCCCTCTCCGGCGAGTTGCCCGACTTTTCTCCCGTGGCGCTTCCCCGACGAGTCGCCGCCCGGACGGCACCGGAGACCTCCAACGCTAAGCTGATCTTGGTGGGAGACAGGTTAACGCGACGCGGCACAGACTGCCTGTCGAGCCGCAGACAGCACTCGCGCCCCGTCCATGATGTGGACGGGGCGCGGCGGTAGAACCGATTCGTCGAGATCAGTCAGTTGCACCAAAACCGCTGCTCGGCCAGGCGAATTCAGCTATCTCTCCACCATGGACAGAAATCGTGCCGGCGGACGTACGGTCGTCCCACCAGACGGTATAGATCCCGCTCGGCAGACCGGGATAGACCGCACTGTGGAACGAGCCGTCCCGCACCTTGCGCTCGCGCACCGCCGAGTGGACCCGCCGGTCGTCGTCGCGACTGATCTCGATCTCCCGCCCCCGCAGATCCCGACCCGTGTAGATGATCAGGGCACCGGTGTCGCCGCCCATATCCAGGACGACACTCCCGGTCTCCGACGGCCCGTACGCGTGCTCGTGCATCCGCCCGCCCCCTGCGCGGTCAGGACGCCGCCGACGGGTTGTTGAACCAGTCGGCGGTCAACGTCTGCCGGCGGGTCAGTCGCGGCCACTCCCGCTTCCGCTGATCACTGGTCATGGGCAACCTCTCCGGCGTGGCGCGAACGCGCCCGCGGAGACGGACGGGTCCGACGCCGCCTCGCGACACCGCCGGGCCCCTGAGGGGACACCGGTGGCGGTCCTCGCCGTGACCGCCACCGGCACCGCGTGGTACGGCCGGCGGCGGGGAAAGGTTCGACGTCAGGGCCGGGCGTGACCGTACGCGGTCGACCGCTTGCGCGCCGGGCGACCGGCGGCCTTCGCGATGGCCCGCAACTGCTCCTCGGTACGCGCCGACCCGTTGTCGGAGCCGGCCATCCGGGAGATCGTCTCCTCCATCAGCGTGCCGCCGAGGTCGTTGCAGCCACCCTGGAGCATCGCGACAGTGCCCTCGTCACCCAGCTTCACCCAGGAGCACTGGATGTTGTCGATCCGGCCGTGCAGCAGCAACCGGGACATGGCGTGCACCACCCGGTTCTCCCGCCAGGTCGGCCCCGGTCGGGCGATACCCGCCAGATAGATCGGAGCATTGGTGTGCACGAACGGCAGCGCCACGAACTCGGTGAACCCGCCGGTACGGTCCTGCACCCCGGCCAGCACCCGGAAGTGCGCCAGCCACTGCCCGGGGTGGTCGACGTGGCCGTACATCATCGTGGAGCTGGACCGGATGCCCAGCTCGTGTGCGGTGCTCACCACCTCGACCCAGGCGGCGGCCGGGAGTTTGCCCTTGGTGAGCACCCAGCGCACGTCGTCGTCGAGGATCTCGGCGGCGGTGCCGGGGATGGTGTCCAGCCCGGCCTCGCGGAGCTGGAGCAGCCACTCGCGAACCGGCACGCCGGCCTTCGCGGCGGCGGTGACGATCTCCATCGGGGAGAACGCGTGCACGTGCATCTCCGGCACCCGGGCCTTGATGGCGCGCACGATGTCGGCGTACCCGGTCACCGGCATCTTCGGGTCGATGCCGCCCTGCAGGCACACCTCGCTGGCACCGGCCGCCCACGCCTGCTCGGCCCGGTCCGCGACCTGCTCGACGGAGAGCCGGTACGCGTCGGCGTCCCGCTCGCGCTGGGCGAAGGCGCAGAAGCGGCAGCCCACGTAGCAGACGTTGCTGAAGTTGATGTTGCGGTTGACCACGTAGGTCACGTCGTCGCCGACCGCGTCGCGGCGCACGTCGTCGGCGAGGCGGCACAACTCGTCGAGCGCTGGCCCGTCCGCCGCGAACAACGCCAGCGCCGCGTCGGTGTTGGCGGGTTCGAGCAGCGCCGCCGGGTCGTCAACCGCGAGCCGGAGCCCCGCCGCCAGGTCACGGTCCGCACCACCGCCGGCCGCCACCGGGGGTACGCCCGCCCGACGCGCCGCCGCCTCCGGGGTGACCTTGTCGGCCACCTCGGCCCAGTCGCCGTAGACGCTGTCGAAGTCACCCCGCCGGTCATCGGTGCGGCCCGTGGTGTCGATGGTGGCGTGCAGGTCGGTCCGGCCGCCGAACGTCTCCTCCGGCTCCTGCCAGGGCCGGCCCTGCGGCATCGCCGACTCGACGGCCATGCCGGTGGCCGGGTCGGCCAGCGCGCTCACGTGCGGCAGCAGGCGCGGGTCGAGCCACGGGTCGCCCGCGCGCACGTACTCGGGGTAGATGGTCAACCGCTCCCGCAACGTGAACCCGGCCAGCTCGCTGTGCCGGGCCAACTCCTCGATCTGCGGCCACGGACGCTCCGGGTTGACGTGGTCCGGGGTGAGCGGCGAGACGCCGCCCCAGTCGTCGATGCCGGCACGCAGCAGCAGGTCGTACTCGCCGGCGATGAGGTTCGGCGGGGCCTGGATGCGGGCCTTCGGGCCGAGCAGCAACCGCGCCACCGCCACCGTGGCGGCCAGATCGTGCAGCTCCGCGTCGGGCATGCCACGCATCGCCGTGTCCGGCTTGGCGCGGAAGTTCTGCACGATCACCTCCTGGAGGTGGCCGTACTCCCGGTGGGCGCGACGGATCGCGAAGAGCGCGTCCACCCGCTCCGCCGGGGTCTCCCCGATGCCGATCAGGATGCCGGTGGTGAACGGCACCCCCACCCGGCCGGCGTCCTCGAGCACCCGCAACCGGACCGCCGGTTCCTTGTCCGGTGAGCCGAAGTGCGGACCACCCGGCTCGGACCAGAGCCGGGTCGCCGTCGTCTCCAACATCATGCCCATGCTCGGCGCGACCGGCTTGAGCCGCTGCAACTCCGACCAGGACAGCACCCCCGGGTTGAGGTGCGGCAGCAGGCCGGTTTCCTCCAGCACCGCCACAGCGCAGGCGCGCAGATAGTCCAGGGTCGAGTCGTAACCGCGTTCGTCCAACCAGGTCCGGGCCGCCGGCCACCGTTCCTCCGGCCGGTCACCCAGGGTGAACAGCGCCTCCTTGCAGCCCTGCTCGGCACCGGCCCGGGCGATGGCCAGCACCTCGTCCCGGTCCAGGAACGGCGCCGGCAAGCGGTGCGGCACCGTCGCGAACGTGCAGTAGTGGCAGCGGTCCCGGCACAGCCGGGTCAGCGGAATGAAGACCTTTTTGGAGTACGTGACCACACCCGGCCGCCCGGCGTCGCGCAGCCCGGCGTCGCGGATCCCACCGGCCAACCGGAGCAGCTCGTCGAGCGCGGCACCACGGGCGGACAGCAGCGCGGTCGCCTCGTCGACGTCCAGCGCCCGCCCGTTCGCGGCCCGGCCCAGGGCCCGCCGAACGCTCGCATCGCTGGGAACGGACTGGGTGCGATCAACCATCCACTCACCCTATGCGCAGCGCTGCGCCACCCAACCAGTCCCGGCCCGCACCGTGGGAAACGGCACTGGACGATCATGGCACGCCTGCCGCGACCGGAGGTCGCTGAACGCGCTGGCGGCCGTCCGTCAACCACCCGACCTCGTCGATCAGGGCGGTCACCGCACCCGGCGGTCACCGCACCCCAGGCCGCTTCGCTTCCCACAGCTGGCAATCTTGGACAGTTTCCGTCAGCTCGGAACGGAAAGTGTCCAAGATCTACGTTGCCTGCCCGCTCCCCCGCCCCGCGCGGCCCCGGTCGGCCGAGCGGGGCCGCGCGGTCGGGCGGTCGGGCGGTCGGACGGGCGGGCGGTCGGACGGGCGCGATACCGAAGGTCGACGGGGCGGAGATGACTGACCGCGAGCCCCGTTACCAACCGTCCGAGGGCTGCTGGTCGGGTGAAGTCAGCGGGGTTGATCCGGGTGGTCGTTGGGCTTGATGTGCTGCGTGCGGTCGGTGTCCGGGTCGGCGGGGTGGGAAATGACCTCGGTAGGGTCGGCCGACTTGCGCGGGATGGCCTGCGTGGGGTCGGCGGACTGGCGCGGGATGGCCTGCGTGGGGTCGGCCGACGGCGGCTGCCCGAACGGGGGCGCGGCCGGGGACGGCGACTGCGGGGCCGGGCTGGCCGGCGGCGCTGACTGCGGCGCGGCCGGGAACGGCGGTGCCGACTGCGGGTGCTGCGGGGCCGGGAACGGCGGCGACGGCTGGCCGAACGGGCCGGCCTGCGGGTAACCGGCCGACTGACCGGCCTGCGGGTAACCACCCGACTGACCGGGAGCGGGCCAACCGCCCTGCGGCTGGCCACCGGGCTGACCGGGAGCCGGCCACCCGCCCTGCTGCTGCGGCCAGCCCGGCTGCGGCTGGCCGTAGACGCCCGGCTGCGGCTTGGGTCGCGGCACGTAGTAGTGGGCGCGCCAGATCGTGTAGACCACCCAGGCGGCGATCGCGAAGATCACCATCCAGGCGAACCGGGTGAGCACACCGAGCAGCGCGTCGAGCACCTCGGCCTCGGCCAGCCGACCCACCGTCCAGATCAGCATGGTCAGCGTGCCGAACAGGGCGCTGACCGCGTACTCGATCAGGGCTGCCTGGGTGATCAGCTTCGCCTTCGCCAGCACCGGCGAGATGTGCGTGGCCAGCAGCACCGCCAGCACTGGCAGAGCCACCCCCTCCACCCCGAGGAACGCGTAGAAGGCGCTGCCCGCCCGGTCGGTGAAGGAGCTGTAGTCGTTCGGGGCGACCAGCCGGAGCAGGCCCACGAAGAGGAACACGGCGTTGGCGCCGAGCAGCGCGAGCGCGGCGAGCTCACGCAGTGGCTTGGTCAGCTGACGGGCCTGTGTCGCGTCAGCGGACGCGGGCTCGGTGGGGCTGGTCACGAGCTCCCCCTCGGGGCAGGAACGGACAGGGCGCACGTGAGCCTAGTCTCGCGGGCCACCGACGGATCGCAGGCGTCACGTGCGCGAGGATGGTCGACATGCGCATCGTGGTTCTGGCCGGCGGCATCGGCGGCGCCCGGTTCCTGCTCGGGGTCCGGGCGTACGCCCGTGACGTCGGCGCGGAGGTGACCGCCGTGGTCAACGTCGGCGACGACCTGTGGTTACACGGGTTGAAGATCTGCCCCGACCTGGACAGCGTCATGTACACGCTCGGCGGGGGTGCCGACCCGGAGCGGGGTTGGGGTCGGGTCGGCGAGAGTTGGACGGTCAAGCAGGAGCTGGCCGCGTACGGGGCACAGCCGACCTGGTTCGGCCTCGGCGACAAGGACATCGCCACCCACCTGGTCCGCAGCACGATGCTCAACGGCGGTTACCCGTTGAGCGCGGTCACCGAGGCGCTGGCCAGCCGCTGGGAGCCGGGCGTGCGCCTGGTGCCGGCGACGGACGACCGGCTGGAGACCCACGCCGTGGTGGAGGACGACCAGGGGCAGCGGGCGATCCACTTCCAGGAGTGGTGGGTGCGGTACCGGGCCGACATCCCCACCCACCGTTTCGTGTTCGTCGGCGCGGAGACGGCGAAGCCGGCACCCGGGGTGCTGGACGCGATCGCCTCGGCCGATGTGGTGTTGATCGCACCCAGCAACCCGGTGGTGAGTGTCGCGCCGGTGCTGGCCGTACCGGGGCTGCGGGAGGCCGTGGCGGGCGGCCCGGCGCCGGTGGTGGGCGTCTCCCCGATCATCGGCGGCGCGCCGGTGCGGGGGATGGCCGACCGTTGTCTGGCAGTGCTCGGTGTCGAGTGCAGCGCGGCGGGGGTGGGTCGCCTCTACGGCGGCCGGGCCAGCGGCGGTCTGCTCGACGGTTGGCTGGTGGCCGAGGAGGACGCGGGCACTGTGGTGCCCGAGGTGACGGTCCGCGCGGTGCCGCTGCGGATGACCGACGAGGCGGCGACGGCGGCCATGGTCCGCGCCGCGGTGGAGTTGACGTGAGGTTGGAGATTCTGCCGGTGCTCGGCATCGGCCACGTGACCGAGGGCGACGACCTGGCCGCGGTGATCGCGACCGCCGCGCCGTGGCTGCGCAACGGCGACGTGCTGGTGGTGACCAGCAAGATCGTTTCCAAGGCGGAGGGGCGACTGGTCGACGTGCCGGCGGACGGACCGGAACGGCTGGCCGCCCGGGACGAGGTGCTGGCCGGTGAGACCGCCCGGGTGGTGGCCAGTCGGGGGGCGACCCGGATCGTGCAGACCCATCACGGCTTCGTGATGGCCTCGGCGGGGATCGACGCGTCGAACGTGGACAAGACCCGGCTGGTGCTGTTGCCGGTCGACCCGGACGCCTCGGCGCGGGCCTTGCGGGACGCGCTGCGGGAGCGCTACGACCTGGACCTGGCGGTGATCATCAGCGACACGATGGGTCGGCCCTGGCGCAATGGGCTCACCGACGTGGCGCTCGGGGTGGCCGGGATGCCGGCCATCCGTGATCACCGGGGCGAGGTCGACCCGTACGGCAACGAGTTGCAGTTGACCCAGATGGCTGTGGTGGACGAGTTGGCGGGTGCCGGCGAGCTGATCAAGGGTAAGTGTGATCAGGTCCCGGTCGCGGTGGTGCGGGGCTACCTGCCCGCCACCGAGCCGGACGACGCCGGTGGCGCGCGGGCGCTGATCCGCGACGCGGCACAGGACCTGTTCTCGCTCGGCACCGCCGAGGCCCGCGCCGCCGGGCTGTCCGACGCCGCCACCCTCGCCGATGGTCCCGGTCCGATGCCAGCCGACCTGACCGCGGTGCGACGGGCCATCGACGCGGTCGCCGGGGTGGTCGCCCCCGGCACGGTCTTCACAGTGGTCGAGGAGGCCGAGGTACGCGCCGGTCTGGTCGCCGAGATGCCCGGGTGGCCGGAGGGCGCGGCCCTGCTGCTCGGCTCGGCCCCGACCCCCGTCGAGCCGATGGGTCTGGTCCGCTTCGGCGCCGACCTGCACCGACTGCGCGTCGCCCTGGCCGCCGAGGGCGTCGGGTCGACGATGTTGCCGCCACCTCCCGGCAGCTCGGCGAGCGCCGCCCTCGCCCTGTAGCAGGGCGGGCGCGGCCCTCGTCCGGCAGCCCGGCCAGCGCCGTCTGCGCCCGGTAGCCCGGCGAGCGCTGCCCCCCGCCCGGTAGCTCAGCGAGCGCCGTCTGCGCGCTGCGGTGCCGGCGAATGCCTCAGCCGGCTGGAGACGGCCGGGTCACGCGTCCAGCATGGCCCGGCCCAGCGGGGTCAGCGTGTGCAGCACACTGTTGCGTTCCCGGTGGCTGACCAGCAGGCCAGCGTTGCGCAGCACAGTGGCGTGCTGGCTCGCCGCGGCCGGTGAGATGTTGAGCTGGCGGGCGACCTCGCCGGTGGTGCAGCCTTCGTCGCTGGCCTGCAACACCGCCGCCCTGGTGCGACCCAGCAGCGCGGCGAGCGATTCACGGCCGGCACCGGGCGCGAACGCACCGTTGGCGTCGGTCGTCACCAGCCCGCCCAGCCGGTCCACCTGGTAGACCAGCACCGGTGGCAGTGCCGGGTCGAGCAGTGCTACCGGGATGGCCGCGCAGAAGAACGAGGGCACGAGCAGCAGCCCGCGGCCGTCCAGGTGCAGTTCCCGGCTGTGCGGGTAGCTGCGGATCTCCAGCACGCCACTGTCCCAGCGCATCGCCGGGCGGAAACTGGTGAGCAGGCCCTCGACTCCGCCGTCGAGCAGTGCCCGGGCCCGTCGCGCGCGGTCCGCCGCCACAGCGGCCTGGATCCGACCCCAGTACGGGCTGATCGCCAGTGACCGGTACTGCTGCATCGAATCGGCCAGGTGGTGCAGCGCCGACACCTCACCCCGGGCCAGCGCGGTCGCCGAGGAGGGCAGCTGATTCTCGGTGGCCAGCACACTCAGGTCCCGGTGCAGCATCTCGACGGGCGTACGGCGCAGCGCGTCCAGCCCGGCCTCGAAGCCCTCGACGCTGGCGTACGGGGTGAGGAAGTCGGGGAAGTAACCGCGCGGCGGGTTCAGCGCGAAGAGCAGGCTGAGCTGCTCGGAGGCGGCGTCCTGACGCAGCGCCCACGACACGCTGCGCCGCCAGTTGGCCGTCAGCGGATCGCGGGTGCGGCCGCGCAGCACGTGCAGGCTGAGGACCAGTTCCCAGACCGGGTCCGCCGCCGGCGCCACCCGGGTCCGGAGGATGTCCTCCCCAGAAAAGTGGATCTTCAGCATGGAGCGCTCCCGTGTCGCCGGCAGGGGGATGCCGGGTGACCGTTCGACTCTACCTGCACGGCAGTAATCTCCATCTTTAAGCCTGGAATGAAAAACCTCGACGCCCCCGGGGCCGGTTCGGCATGCTTCCACTGCCCGAACATGGCGCCGCGCGTCCTGGACGCCCGCGCCGCCGAGGCACCGGGACCGGGGAGGCCCCGGTGATCGGACGGCACCACGAGGGTCTGCGGCCCTTGCTCCGCAGAGGTGCCGTCCGGTCATCCCGCCCCCACGCCGTCTCAGCCGCCACAGCGCGCGACCGATGGTCCTCGTCCGCGCCGTGAGATCAGCCGGCCACCAGGAATTCGACGCGTCGCGGGGTCACTGAAGCGGCCCATCGGGTGGACGCTCGTACAGTGGCATGGTGCCCGACACCGTGATCACCGGCCCGACCGCTCAACCGACCAACCCCGAGGCGTACGCGGCGCTGCACGCCGACGCCACCGCGTTGCTGGAGGGCTGGCAGCCGACCAGCCCGGACGCGGCCGGCGCGCGGGACCGGACCCTCGCCCTGCTCGCCGCCGGTCCGGTCGCCATGAGCCGGCAGCACCGTCCGGGGCACATCACCGCCAGTACGCTGGTGCTGGACTCCACCGGCTCCCGGGTGCTGCTCTGCCTGCACGGCAAGTTCGGGCGGTGGGTGCAGCTCGGCGGGCACTGCGAGCCGACCGACGAGACCCTCGTCGCCGCGGCCCTGCGCGAGGCCACCGAGGAGTCCGGAATCGCCGGCCTGCGCATCGACCCGGTGCCGATCGACGTGGACGTGCACCAGGTGCAGTGTCAGGGCGGCTCGGCGCACCACGACGTCCGGTTCGCCGTGCTGGCCCCGCCCGACGCGGTGGAGCAGGTCAGCGACGAGGCCGAGGAGCTGGGCTGGTTCCCGGCGGACCAGCTGCCCGAGCCGCTGGCCGGCGGGACCGTGCAAATGGTCGCGCCGGCCCTCGCAGCCCTCAGACGTAGCCCTCTTCGCCTCGCTCCTTGAGCTCGTCGACCAGGGCCTTGACGTCCTGCGCCCGGTCGCGCGGGCAGACGAGCACCGCGTCGGGGGTGTCCACCACGATCAGGTCGTGCAGTCCGAGGACGGCCACCAGCCGGCCCGACTGCGGCACGACCACGAGGTTGGTGCTGTCCCGCAGGAGCACGCCCGGCTTGGCTTCCGTGCCGAGCACCACGTTGTTCGCCTCGTCGGCCGGCAACACCTCGCCCAGGGTGTGGAAGTCACCGACGTCGTTCCAGCCGAAGTCACCCGGCACCGTCGCGACCCGACCGGCAGTGGCCGCGCCCTCCATCACCGCGTAGTCGACGGAGATCTTCGGCAACGTCGGCCAGATCGCGCCCAGGACGTCGTCCTGCTCCGGTGTGCCCCAGGCGGCGGCGATCGCGGCGACGCCGGCGTGCAGCGCCGGCTGCTGGCGGGCCAGCTCGGCGAGGAAGACGTCCACCCGCCACACGAACATGCTCGCGTTCCACAGGTGCCGGCCCGAACGGACGTACGCCTCGGCGACCTCGGCGGCCGGCTTCTCCTTGAACTCGGTCACCGGCCGCCACGGCACACCGTCGGTCGGGTCACCGGTCTCCAGGTAGCCGTAGCCGGTCTCCGCGCGGGTCGGGGTGATCCCGACGGTCATCAGCATGCCCTGCTCGGCCCCGTGGACCGCCTCCTGGACTGTGCAGACCCAGCTGTCCGGGTCGCGGATCAGGTGGTCGGCGGCGAAGCTGCCCATCACCGCGTTCGGGTCGCGCGTCGCGATCACCGCGGCGGCCAACGCGATCGCCGCGCAGGAATCCCGGGGCGAGGGCTCGACCAGGATGTTCTCCTCCGGCAGAACGGTCAGCTGCCGTGCCACCGCCGTGACGTGCGCGGCGCCGGTGACCACAAGGGTCCGATCCGGTGTGGTCAGCGGCGCGAGCCGTTCCACTGTCGCCTGGAGCAGCGAGGCGCTGGTGCCAGTGAGCGGGTGGAGGAACTTGGGATGGCCAGCACGGGACAACGGCCACAACCTTGTGCCGCTGCCACCTGCCGGAATGACCGCATAGAGCATCCGCACATCATGCCCGACGTACCTACCCAAAGTGGCCCGGGTCACCAGCAGTGGCGCGGCGGGTCAGGAGCGGGCGCGGCTCCACGCGGCGATGTGCACCTCGGCGCTGGACTCCCAGGTGAATTCCTTGGCCCGGTCGACCCCCGCCTTCGCCAGCGACAACCGCCGCTGCTCGTCGTCGAGCAGAGCGGCCAGGTCGATGCCGATCTGCTCGGGATCCTCCGAGGTGTACGCGACCGCGTCGCCACCCACCTCGGGCAGTGAGAGCCGGGGCGTGGTCAGCACCGGGGCGGCGCACGCCATCGCCTCCAGGATCGGCAGCCCGAACCCTTCGCCGTAGGACGGGTACGCGGCGACCAGCGCGCCACCGAGGAAACCCGGCAGGTCGGCGTAGCGCAGGTAGCCGGGACGCAGCAGACGCAGGTGCGACGGCACCTCGGCCACCGCCCGATCGATGTCGTCGTCGTGCCCCTGCCCACCGGCGATCACCAGGGCCGGCGGGTCGACCCGGTCAGCCACCGCCCGCGCCCACCCACGGATCAGGTTGGGCACGTTCTTCCGTGGCTCCTTGGCACCGAGGAACGCGACGTAGCTGCTGTTGCCCAACCCCAGACGGGCGCGTACGCGGGCCTTCTCCTCCTCGGTGGGAGCGTGGAAGGCCGCCTGGTCGACACCGTGGTAGGCCACGTCGATCCGCGTCGGGTCGGCGTCGAGCAGCCGGATCAGCTCGTCGCGGGTGGCCTTGCTGGGCACGATCACCCGGTCGGCGCGGCGCAGCGAGGTCTTGATGGCGCTGCGGAAGAACGTGCGGCGCGACTTGTCGTAATGCTCCGGCTCGGTGAAGAACGTCGCGTCGTGCACGGTGACCGTGACCGGACACCCGGCCCGCAGCGGGCAGGTGTAGAAGGGCGAGTGCAGCACGTGTGCGCCCACCTGCTGGGCGAGCAGCGGCAGGCCGGTCTGCTCCCAGGCCAGCCGGGCCGGGCGGTGCGCCACGGCGGCCGGAGCGGGGATGATCTCCGCGCCGGGCAGCATGCGGGTGTAACGCTCCAGGTCGGTGCGGAGACTGACCACCGCCAGTTCCACCCCCGACCCACACACCTTGCCGAGGGCACCGAGCAGACCGTCGACGTATCGACCGACACCACCACGGTCGGCGGGGACACTCGTGGCGTCGATGAGCACGCGGGGCGGGCGACCGGCGGTCACGGGGCGACTCCTTGTACTGGCGGGTCTGTGGGGAACAACACTCCGGGGGTCAAGCCTACGCCGGGGCGCGGGGCCGACGCTGACTGCGACCCGACGGTACGCCGACTTGTCATCGTCATTGGGTACGGCCCGCACTGGCGTATCGTTCGCGCCGATGGCCGACAACATTGCCCGGGTGTTCGCCGACGCGATCGCGACCGACCCGACCCGACCGCTGCTCACCTGGTACGACGACGCCACCGGCGACCGCACCGAACTCTCCGGCGTCACCCTGGCGAACTGGGTGGCGAAGACCGCCAACCTTCTCGTCGACGAGGTGGGCCTCGCGCCGGGCACCCCGGCCGGTGTGCTGTTGCCGCCACACTGGCAGACCGCTGCGGTGCTGCTGGGCTGCTGGTCGGCCAAGCTGAGCGTGGTCGACACACCGGGTGACGTGGGCGTGCTCTTCGCCGCCGTGGACCAGTTCGACGAGGCGCAGTCGTGGTCGGCCGACGAGCGGTACGCCCTCGGGCTGGCCCCGCTCGCCGCCCCGCTGCGGCAGGTGCCGCCCGGGTTCGCCGACTACGTCGTCGAGGTGCGCGGACACGGCGACGACTTCACGCCGCAGTCCGGTCCGGGCCCCACCGACGCGCACCTGCTGAGCCGGGCCGAGGCCCGTGCCACCGAGTTGGGCATCGAGCCCGGCGCACGGATCCTCGTGGAGGCCACCCGCCACCCCGATCCGGTCGACTGGCTGCTGGCCCCCCTGACCCGGGCCGCCACCGTTGTCCTCTGCGCCAACCCGGACCCGACCCGCCTGGCCCCCAGGCTCACGGCGGAAAAAGTCACCCACTCCCTCCCCAGCTAACCTCCCAACCCCACCCCACCCCACCCCACCCCACCGCGATCTTGCAGTTTCTGTTGTCGATATGCATTGAATGCCCCTTATGTCGGAGCAGAAAGTGCAAGATCGACGGGGTGGGTGGGCAGGGTGGGGG
>NZ_JNZS01000051.1 GCF_000718515.1 Micromonospora parva
GGGTGGGGACGGGGGTGGGGTGGCGGGGGTTAGTCGCAGGCGGTGCCGTCGCCGTCTCGGTCCAGGTCGTAGATGTCGTCGCCGATCACTTTGATTGGTCCGCTGACGTAGGCGGGACCGTTGCCACTGCCACCGGCGCAGTCGACGTCGCTGGCGATCGGGACGCAGCCGCTGTAGTTCGGGTCGCACTTCGACGCCTGCGGCTTCTTGGTGCCGACGGCGACGACCTGGGTCACCGGCTGCTTCGTCACGGCGGACTTGACGAGCTTCCTGCCCGTCGTCACCCCGTCGGTGGTGGTCACCTCGTAGGTCAGGGTCCGTACCCCGTTCACGCCCTTGGTGCGGACGACCCGCTTGCCCTGGGCCAGCGACGAGTCCATGACGGTCCGCTCGCCGTACCGGATGGTGGCCCGCTCCGTCACCGTCGTCACCTGCACCACGGGCGCGGCCGCCGCGCTGGACGCGCTGGGTGCCACCGACGGGGGTGCCGACGAAGGCACAGTGGAGGGTGCGGCAGCCGACGACGACGCCTCCTCGGTCGGCTCGCCGGGTGTGGCCAGGATGGGCTGCTGCGGCTGCTCGGCAGCGGTGCCGGCCTGGGTCGGCTTCGGCTCGCCGGTCAGCGCGCTGACGATGGCGGTGCCGGTGCAGCAGAGCAGCAGGATCGACAGGGTCACCGAGCCGAGGATCACGGCGGCCCGACCGGCGGGAGTGGTCCGACGGAACCAGTTGGGCCGGGGCTGCTGGCCGGGCGGCGGCGGGTACGACGGACCCGGGTTCTGTGGTGGTTGCATCGTCACGGCGATGAGTGTCGTCGCAAACACCGTGTGCAATATCCACCGTCGCGTTCGTCACCTGCGCCTTTCGCTTCCCGGGACGGGTCGGTGGGCGCGCCTGTGGGGGACGAGTCGATAGGCGCGGCAACCCACCAGGCCGGCGGGGCAGGGCCGATCGTGCGGGTGTCAGCACCACCAAAAACCGCAAATCACCATGCACCGGTTCGATGAGCGATCGGACGCCCGTCGCGGCGACGAAACTGTCGCGATGCCGTCACTCGGACGCGTTCATCGCTCCTGCAACCCCCAGCGAGGCGTCGGGGCCAGCGCCCTCGGCCGCGCACCCCGACACCGGCCCACGCGCCGGTGGCGGGCAACTCCAACGCGATGACCGGGTTGAGGGAGGTATGCCAGACCACCGCCTGGTGCCCGTACTCCCGCGTCGACAACGAGTGGACGACGAGAGTACGGGACGGGCGGGATCAGCCGATGCTGACGAGGGCGTTGTCCATTGCGCCGCGGAACTGGTCGTTGTTGGACAGACCCGGTCCCTTGGCGCCGATGTTGACCTTCGCCGTGTTGGTGATGGTCATCGTGGCACCGGTCGAGGACGCCACCGTCTCACTGCCGACGATCAGGCTGAGGACGTCACCGCGCCGCTTGCACTGGACGAACTTCCAGCCCTGGTCGGCGATGGAGGCGTCGGCGGTGATGAGCAGCGACGCCGCCCCGTTGGGGCCGGTGCCGGCGATCCGGCAGCCCGGCTTGCCGTCGTCGAGCTGGAGCTTCCACTGCGCCGGGTCGGCGAAGACGCCTTTCTGCATGAGGTTGGCGCCGCTGGTCACCTGACCGGCTGAAACCTTCACCAGTGTGCTGATGGTGAAGTCCTGGCTGCCCGGGTTGAGGTTGGCGGCATCCGGGACCTGGACGACGGCGCTACCGGAGGCCGGGAAGGCGATCGCCGGGCTGGCGCCCCCACCACTGGGGCGGGTCGTACGCGAGATGGCGCCCGGGGCACCGACCGCGATGCAGCCGGAGTCGCCGGGGGTGGCGACGTCGGCAAAGCACCCGGTCGTCCACGGACCGGGCTCGATCTGCCCGGTGGGAGTGGCGTCGAAGTCGAGGCGCAATTCCTCGGTGGCGGCGTACGCGGGTGCGGTGTCAACCAGGACTGCGGAGGCGAGAGCGGTGACGCCCAGAGCGAGTGCGGACATGGCACGACCCATGGTGGCCCTCCAGAGATTGGTCTGCAGGCCCCCGTGTGGCCGCAGCGCATCAATATGATCACTATGAGTACGGCCGCTGTCAATGCCGTCCGGGGTGGCCGGTCACCGTTCCTGCAGGCCCCAGGGGGAGCCGTATCCGTTCAGCAGATCGAGGAAGGGCATCGGGGGCAGCGCCTCCGGCCCGAGCACCCCGACACCGGCCCACGCGCCGGTGGCGAGCAACTCCAACGCGACGACCGGGTTGACGGCGGTCTGCCAGACCACCGCCTGGTGCCCGTACTCCCGCATCGACCACTCGTTGTCGACCACGTGGTACAGGTAGACCTCGCGGGGTCGCCCGTCCGGGCCGAGGCCGCGTACCCAGGTGCCGGCGCAGGTCTTGCCGCGCATCCGGGCGCCGAGCGTGGCCGGGTCGGGCAGACTCGCGGCCACCACGTCACGCGGGGAGACCTCGACCCCGCGGACCCGCACCGGGGAGACCGCGTCCAGGCCGAGCTTGTGCAGTGTCTTGAGCACCTCGATGAACTCGTCGCCGAGGCCGTACTTGAAGGTGACCCGCCGGGCGTTGACCCAGCGCGGGATGAGCAGCACCTCCTCGTGTTCGACGTTGACGCACTCGACCGGCCCGATGCCCTCCGGGAAGTGGAAGACCTCCGGCTCGGAGAACGGTTCGGTGGTGAACCAGCCCCGGTCCCGCTCCCAGACGACTGGCGGGTTGAGGCACTCCTCGATGGTGGTCCAGATGGAGAACGAGGGCGCGAAGTCGTACCCGTCGACGGTGAGGTTCGCCCCGTCCCGCACACCGATCTCGTCGATCTCGCTGAACAGCTCGTCGGCGGCGTACCGGGCGAACACGTCCGACAGGCCGGGCTCGACCCCGATGCCGCAGAGCGCGAGCCGACCGGCAGTCGACCAGGTGTCGGCCAGTGCGAACTGTTCGTCACCGAGCTTCACGCCGGTCTCGGCGTGCGACAACGACATCGCCATGTCCAGGTAGTCCGCGCCGGCCGCGAACGCGCCGTCGAAGATCGGCATGACGAAGCGCGGGTCGACGGCGTTGAGCACGTGCGTGATCCGGTGCTCCCGGCACAGCGCGGTGACCGCGTCGGCCGAGGCAGCGTCCACCTGGGCGGCGACGAAGCGGTCACCGTGCCCGACGACCGCCCGCTGGGCGCGAGCGGGGTCGTGGTCGGCAACCACCATGGTCTCGAAGAAGGTCCGTCGGGCGGCGATGGCTACGGCGGCGGAGCCGACACCACCGGCGCCGACGAGGAGGACACGCATCAGGAATCAAACCCCAAACCGAAACGATCGAGAGTACGGAGCCAGAGGTCGCGCCGGCCCTCGCGCGCGTCGGCGCGGGCCAGTGACCAGCGGGTGAGATTGATGCCAACCGCGCGGACGGGTTCCGGCGGGAACGGCAGTGGCTTGCGGCGAACCAGGTCGAGCCCTGTCAGCGGGGTGTTCCCGCCGTCGAGCAGGTCGAGCAGCACCCGGGCGCCGAAGCGGGTGGCCCCGACGCCGAGACCGGTGTAGCCGGCCGCGTACGCCAACCGGCCGCCGTAGGCGGTGCCGAAGAACGGGCAGAACCGGGTGCAGGTGTCGATGACGCCGCCCCAGCGGTGGCTGAACCGCACGTCCGCGAGCTGTGGGAACGTGGTGAAGAAGTGGCGGGCGAGGGTGGTGAAGGTGGCCGGTCGTTGCTCCAGCTTGGGTGCGACCCGGTTGCCGTAGTGGTAGACGGCGTCGTAGCCGCCGAAGAGGATCCGCCCGTCGGCGGTGATCCGGTAGTAGTGGAACTGGTTGGCGGTGTCGGCGAGCCCCTGCCGGTTGCGCCAACCGATGGCGTCGCGCTGGGCCGGGGTGAGCGGCTCGGTCATCAGCACGTGGTCGTAGACCGGCACCAGGTAGGCCCGCAGCCGGCGCAGCAGCGGCGGGAACGCGTTGGTGGCCAGCACCACCCGACGCGCCCGCACCGAGCCGGGTCGGCCGTCGGCCCGGGCGTCGACCGGGTGGGCGGTGGGCTCGGCGCCCAGGGTGCTGGCGTGCAGCGCGGCACCGTCGGCGCGCAGCCCGGTGACCCTTGTGTGTTCGTGCACGCGTACGCCGAGGTCGAGGCAGGCGCGGCGAAGCCCCCAGGCCAGCTTCGCCGGGTCCACCATGGCCACCCGGTCGGCGTCGAACATCCCACCCAGGTAGGTCGGTGAGTGCACCTCGGCGCGCACCTCGTCCCGGTCGAGCAACCGCACCCGGTGGCCGTACCGGCGGGCCAGGTCCGCGTCGGCGGCCAGCCCGTCGAGTTGGTACGGCTCGACGGCGACGGCCAGCTCACCGGTGCGCTCGAAGTCGCAGTCGATGTCGAACGTCACGACGGTGGCGGCAATGGCGTCCAGGTTGTCCCGGCCGAGACGTTCCAACTCGCCGACCTCGTCGGGGAACCGGTCGACGCCGTTGGCGAGGCCGTGGGTCAGCGAGGCGGCGCAGAACCCGCCGTTGCGCCCGGACGCGGCCCAACCGCAGGTCCCGGCGTCGACGAGCAGCACGTCCCGGTCCGGGTCGGCCTGCTTCGCCAACCGCGCGGCCCACAGCCCGCTGTACCCGCCGCCGATCACCAGCAGGTCGGCGGAGTGCGGGCCGACCAGTGCCGGCAGCGGGTCGGGGCGGTCCGGACGGTCGAGCCAGTACGGCACGGGTGCCGCGTCGGCCAACGCCCGGCCGGTGTGCGGAATCGTCATGACGGAGCACCGGTCGGAAGACCCGCATCCGGGAGGGTCATGACGACCGACGCAGGTGACCCGGCGGCCCGGCCAGCAGGTTGGCGCGGCGGGCCCGTCGACCGCGCAGCGAGCTGAGCCCCACCAGCAGCAGCGCGACCGCGAACATCGCGGTGCCGATCACGTTGACCTGCGGTGGGATGCCACGCTGGGCAGCGCCCCACACGTACATCGGGAACGTGACGGTGGTGCCGGCGTTGAAGTTCGTGATGATGAAGTCGTCGAAGCTCAGCGAGAAGGCCAGCAACGCGGCGGCCACGATGCCGGGCAGCACCAGCGGCAGGGTGATCCGCCGGAAGGTCTGCCACTCGTTGGCGTAGAGGTCCATGGCGGCCTCCTCCAGCCGCCGGTCCATCCCGGCGAGCCGCGCCTTCACGGTGACCACCACGAACGACACGCAGAACATCACGTGCGCGATCAGGATGGTCCAGAAGCCCTGCGGCACGCCCGCCGACACGAACAGGGCCAGCAACGACGTGCCCATCACCAACTCCGGGGTGGCCATCGGCAGGAAGATCAGCACGTTGATCCCGGACCGACCCCGGAAGCGGTGCCGGACCAGCGCGAACGCCATCAGGGTGCCGAGCACGGTGGCGACCACTGTGGCGAGGAAGCCGATCTGCACGCTGCGGACCACGGCGTCACACATGTCCGAGGTGGCACACGGCTGCCGCCAGTTGTCCAGTGTGAACTCGTTGAAGTCGTACGACAGTCGGCTCGACGGCCTGTTGAACGACAGTGCGGCCACCACCAGGATCGGCAGCGCCAGGTAACCGAGCACCAGCAACGCCACGATCATCACCCAGCGGTCCGCCAACCAGCGCGAGAGTCGCATTAGAGGACCTCCTCCGTGCCGGCCCTGCGCAGATAGCCGAAGACCACCGCGAGGATCGCCGCCATCAGCAGGAACGACAGTGCGGCGCCCTGCGGATAGTCCAGCCGGACCAGGAACGCCGAGTCGATGACGTTCCCGATCATGTATTCGTTCGGGGTGCCGAGCAGTTCGGCGTTGATGTAGTCGCCGCTGGCGGGGATGAAGAACAGCAGCGTGCCGGCGACCAGACCGGGCATGGACAGCGGCAGCGTCACCCGCCGGAACGCCTGCGCCGGGCTCGCGTACAGGTCGGTGGCCGCCTCGAGCAGCCGGGGGTCCAGCCGCTCCAGGCTCGCGTACAGCGGCAGCACCAGGAACGGCAGGAAGTTGTACGTCAGGCCGAGCACCACAGCGAACGGCGTGGCCAGCAGCCTGCCGTCCGGTGCGAGCAGGTGCACGTCCCGCAGCAGGCCGACCAGCGCGCCGTTGTCCGACAGGATCGTCTTCCAGGCCAGCGTGCGGACCAGGAAGCTGGTGAACATCGGCGCGACCACGCACACCAGCAGCAGGTTCTTCCACCGGCCGGCCTTCTGCGCGATCGCGTACGCCAGCGGGTAGCCGAGCAGCAGCGCCAGCACCAGGGCCAGCCCGGCGTAGCCGAACGAACGCAGGAACTGCGGCCAGTACGCCTGCACCACATCCGGGTAGTTGCCGAACGCCCAGGTCATCGCGTACCCGGTGGAGAGCGAACCGCTGGGGTCGTACAGGCTGGCCGCCGCCAACTGCGCCAGCGGCACGCCGAAGAAGATGAGCAGCCAGGCAGCGCCGGGCAGCAGCAACAGGTACGGCAGGAGCCGGTGCCGCCCGGGTCGAGGTGCCGAGGGCGGTGGCTCCCCCGATCCGGTGCGGGCCAGGAGGGTCATGACGGCGCGCCGACCGGCTCGTCGAGCACCGGCGACGTCCGGTCGGTGTCGGCGGCGTCGCGGGGCAGCAGAAACGCGTGCCGGGGATCCCAGTACGCCACGGCTTCGCTGCCGACCGGCACCCGCTCCGACGCGCCGCTGTTGGCGGCGAAGACCGACACCTCGGTGCCCCAGCCGGTGCGCAGCAGGTACTGCGTGCTGACTCCCACGTAGGAGGCGTCGGTGACCACCCCGGTGACGTGCTGATGTCCTTGGGGCACCTGGTCGGCGGAGCCGACCAGAATCAGCTTCTCGGGGCGTACCCCAAGGTGAACCGGACCGTGATCGGCCCGCGACCGGCCGGCGGGCACCGAGAACCGCGTGCCGTGCGCCGTCACCGCGACGTCGCCGCCGCCGGCGCCGGTGGCCTCCCCGGCGAGCAGGTTGGACTGGCCGAGGAAGTTCGCCACGAACGCGGTGGCGGGGAACTCGTAGATGTCGGCCGGGGCACCCAACTGCTCGATCCGGCCGGCGTTCATCACCGCGACGGTGTCGGCCATGGTCATGGCCTCCTCCTGGTCGTGGGTGACGTGCACGAAGGTGATGCCGACCTCGATCTGGATGCGCTTCAGCTCGATCTGCATCTGTCGGCGCAGTTTCAGGTCGAGTGCGCCCAACGGTTCGTCGAGCAGCAGCACCTGCGGCCGGTTGATCAGGGCGCGGGCCAGCGCGACCCGCTGCTGCTGACCACCGGAGAGCTGGGCGGGGCGGCGGTTGCCGTAACCGTCGAGCTGCACCAGGGACAGCATCCGGGTGACCTCGTCGTCGACCGAGCGGATGCCGCGTCGGCGCAGCCCGAAGGCGACGTTCTCGAAGATGCTGAGGTGGGGGAAGAGCGCGTAGCTCTGGAAGACGGTGTTGACCGGCCGCTTGTACGGCCGCAGCCGGGCGATGTCCCGGTCACCGAGGAGCACCTGGCCGGTTGTCGGTTCCTCCAGGCCGGCGATCATCCGCAACGTGGTGGTCTTGCCGCAGCCGGACGCGCCGAGCAGCGCGAAGAACGAGCCCTGTTCGATGGTCAGGCTGAGGTCGTCGACAGCGGTGAAGACGCCGAAGCGTTTGGTGAGGTTGGCCAGGCGCAGGTCGCCGGCGGGTGTCTCGCGCGCCATCCCCGTCACGCCCCGATGACCTGCTGGAACTTGCCCTCGTACTCCCGTTCCTGCTTCTCGTCCAGGGCCATGAACACCTTGGACTTCGACAGCAGCGCCTCGTCGGGGAAGATCAGCGGGTTCGCTGCCAACTCGGGGTCGATCTTCTCCATCTCGGCCTGCGCGCCCTTGACCGGGCAGATGTAGTTGACGTAGGCGGCGAGCTTCGCCGCGACCGCCGGCTCGTAGTAGTAGTTGATCAGCGCTTCGGCGTTGCTCTTGTGGGTGGCCTTGTTGGGGACCATCATGTTGTCGCTGTAGAGCATCACGCCGGAGTCCGGCGCGACGAACCGCACCTTCTCGTCCTCACCGGAGAGTTGGATCACGTCCCCGGACCAGCCGATGCACGCGGCGATGTCACCCTTGGCCAGGTCGGGCGCGTAGTCGTTGCCGGTGAACTTGCGGATCTGGCCGGAGTCGACGGCCTTCTTGAGCTTGTTGAGGGCGTCGTCGAACTGGGCGGCGGTGAAGTTCGCCGGGTCGTGCCCGTTCGACCCGAGCAGCAGACCCATCGTGTCGCGCATCTCGCTGAGCGCTGTCACCTTGCCCTTGAGGTCGGGGCGGGTGAGCAACTCGTCCACTGTGCGCAGTTCCTTCGTGACGTTGCCGTTGTACGCCAGACCGGCGAGGCCGGACTGCCACGGGATGGAGATCCGGTTCTCGGTGTCGAAGGGGCGGTTGAGCAGCGACGGAAGCAGGTTGGCCTGCACGTTCGGGATGTTCGCCGGGTCCAGCTTCTGGATCCAGCCGAGCCGGATCATCCGGGCCGCCATCCAGTCGGTCAGCACGATGATGTCCCGGTCGGTGCTCTGGCAGGCGGCGAGCTGGTTCTGGACCTTGCCGAAGAACTCGTTGTTGTCGTTGATGTCCTCGGTGTAGGTCACCTGGATGCCGGTCTTCGTGATGAACTCGTCGAGGCTCGGCCGCTTGGACTCGTCCTTCTCGTCCACGTCCATGTACTGCGGCCAGTTGGCGAAGGCGAGCTTCTTCTCGGTGCCGGAGAGGTCCTCGCTGACGCAGCCGGCTTCGGTCTGCTGCGCACCGTTGGTGCCGCAGCCCGCGAGGCTGCCGCCCATGGTGAGCAGGGCGGCCGAACCGAGAGTGCCGGTGAGCAGTCCACGCCGGGAGAGGGGCCGGAGGGGAGTACGCATGACGACTCCTAGGGGGTCATCGTCGGCGGGCGGGACGGGGAGGCGCGCCGGCGGGAATGTCGGGAGGATGAAGTGCCATGGACGACTGATCCTGACATGAGGTGACCTCCCTTACAAGGGATTCCGTTGCGGGAATAGCGATGTACGACGAAATACGCCAGACTACGCGGGGATACACGCGCGACATCACGATTCGGGATATGGGGAGCGGGCAATGACAAACCGGCAGCACGAGAACAGCAACGGCGGTCGACGCGTCGCTGTCCGTGACGGTGCCAATCACGCTCTGCTGGATGACGTGGCCAAGCAGATCATCGAGCAGCTCCAGGAGGACGGCCGCCGCCCCTACGCGACGATCGGCAAGGCGGTGGGGCTGTCCGAGGCGGCGGTCCGCCAGCGGGTGCAGCGGCTGCTCGACTCCGGCGTGATGCAGATCGTGGCGGTGACCGATCCGCTCCAGCTCGGCTTCCCCCGGCAGGCGATGATCGGCCTGCGTACCGACGGTGACCTGGAGGCGGTCGCGGACCGGCTGGCCGAGCTGGAGGAGGTCGACTACGTGGTGATCACCGCGGGGTCGTTCGACCTGCTCACCGAGGTGGTCTGCCGCAACGACGACCACCTGCTGGAGATCCTGCAACGGCTGCGCGCCGTGCCCGGGGTGCTCTCCACCGAGGCGTTCGTCTATCTCAAGCTGCGCAAGCAGACCTACACCTGGGGCACGGCCTGAGCTTTCCTTTGATCAACTCGGCTTTCCGGAAGTCGGGGTGTCCGGGCCGCCCTGATGCCCCGGTTTCCGGCAACCCGAGTGGATCGAGCCGGCGGCCGCGGGGGGAGCTACCACCGGTCAGGCCCTTTGGAGCTGATGTCGCAAACGATTCAGCGGCCGGCGGACGCGACCTGGACAGCCGAGCGGCACCCGACGACAGCCGTGATGCCGCAACCGATTCGGCGGCCGGCGGGCGACCTGGACGGCCGAGCGGCACCCGACCGACTCGTCCTGATGTCGCAAACGATTCAGCTCCAAAGGCAGCCACCAGCACACCTCCGGCCCCCGCCCAGACTCCCGCCGACCGCCGACGAACCGGCCAGCAGCAGTACGAATTCCGTTGCATCCATGACGTCAGCGCGCTGAATCCGTCGCCAACGGACGGTGATACCGCCGATAACACTTGCTTCGTAGCGTGAGACTGTGCGATAACCGTTGGCAGAGCGGCCGGCCTCACCCCGTTGACCGGCCCGATGACCGATGGGGCTGACATGGCCAACGCCACCGACCACCTCTGGATGCACTTCACCCGGATGGCGAGCTACTCCGCCGGTGAGGTGCCGACCATCGTGCGCGGCGAGGGTGCGTACGTGTGGGACGCGCAGGGCCGCCGCTACCTCGACGGGCTCGCCGGGCTCTTCGTGGTCAACGCCGGCCACGGCCGCACCGAGTTGGCGGAGGCTGCCGCCAAGCAGGCCGGCGAGCTGGCCTACTTCCCGCTCTGGTCGTACGCCCACCCGAAGGCCGTCGAGCTGGCGGAGCGGATCGCCGCGCTCACCCCCGGCGACCTCAACCGGATCTTCTTCACCACCGGGGGCTCCGAGGCCGTCGAGGCGGCGTGGAAGCTGGCCCGCGCCTACTTCAAGCGCACCGGCAAGCCCAACAAGTACAAGGTGATCAGCCGCTACATCGCCTACCACGGCACCTCCATGGGCGCCCTGTCGATCACCGGCCTGCCCGGCATCAAGAGCGACTTCGAGCCACTGGTGCCGGGCGCGATCAAGGTGCCGAACACGAACTACTACCGGGCGCCCGAGCACGGCGACGACCCCGAGGCGTTCGGCCGTTGGGCCGCCGACGAGATCGGTCGGGCCATCGAGCGGGAGGGGCCGGACACTGTCGCCGCGGTCTTCCTCGAGCCCGTGCAGAACTCCGGCGGGTGCTTCCCACCCCCTCCCGGCTACTTCGACCGGGTACGGGAGATCTGCGACGCGTACGACGTGCTGCTCGTCTCGGACGAGGTGATCTGCTCGTGGGGCCGGTTGGGTGAATACTTCGGCGCGGTGCGCTACGGCTACCAGCCGGACATCATCACCACCGCCAAGGGCATCACCTCCGGCTACGCCCCGCTCGGCGCGATGATCGCCAGCGACCGGCTGATGGAGCCGTTCCTTACCGAGACCGGCATGTTCGCCCACGGGGTGACCTTCGGTGGACACCCGGTCTCCTGCGCGGTGGCCCTGGCCAACCTGGAGGTCTTCGCCCGCGAAGACCTGGTCGGGCACGTACGCGCCAACGAGGCCGCCTTCCGGGCCACCCTGGAGAAGCTGTACGACCTGCCGATCGTCGGCGACGTCCGCGGCGACGGCTACTTCTACGGCATCGAACTGGTCAAGGACAAGACCACCCGGGAGACCTTCAACGAGGCCGAGTCGGAGCGCCTGCTGCGCGGCTTCCTCTCCACCGCCCTGTTCCAGGCGGGCCTCTACTGCCGGGCCGACGACCGGGGCGACCCCGTCATCCAGTTGGCCCCGCCCCTGATCGCCGAGCAGCAGCACTTCGACGAGATCGAACAGATCCTCCGCACAGTCCTAACCCAAGCCTGGACCAAGCTCTAACCCCACCCACCCACCCCAGACCGTGTTGATCAAGAGGTTTGCGTCAAGAACGCGCCAGACCATGACCGAAACCTCTTGATCAACGCCGGGAACGGCGGGGGCCGGGC
>NZ_JNZS01000052.1 GCF_000718515.1 Micromonospora parva
GCGCAGCACCAGGGCGCGTCGGAGGGGCCCGGTGATGAGGCGGCGTTGTCGGCCGAGGTCGAGTGGTTGGCCGGCGCCGTTGAGGACGGCGGGGAGGATAGCGGCGTCGCAGGCGAGGCGACGCACGACCTCAGGGGTCAAGCGCAGGCCGGTGTCGAGGGTTCCGCCGCCCAGTTGCCCGGTCAACCCGTCGTAGCTGGTGGTGACGACGACCTGGGCCGGATCACCGCCGTGCTCGGGCAGCTCGCCGGTGCGCAGGGCGAGGCGGCACACGTCGCGGAGAGCGTCGTGCCGGCGCTGCCCGGGAGAGCGCTCGTCGTCAGGGCCCGAGGGCGCGCTGACGGGGTCGATGGCGGCACGGAGCAGCCCGGCGGTCTCGGAGTCGAGGATGCCGGTGAGTCGCAGGCGGCCGTCGGCGAGGGCGGAGAGGGTGAGGTGGCGGTCGCGGGCGGCGCAGCGGGCTTCGGCGTCGAGGGCGGCTTCGGCTGCGGCGTCGGCGAGGTCGGGGGCGACGTGGTCGAGGATGCGGGTGCTGAGTTTGCGCAACAGGGTGGGATCGAACTGGCCGGCCCACTCGACGAGCACTCCGAGAGCTTTGTCAGCGGCCTCGGAACCGGCGGCGGTGTGCACGGTGTCGATCGTGTCGGCGATGACCCGGGCCTGGTCCACGGTGATGTGGCCGTCGGCCAACGCGTGGCGTACGCCAGGGTTGCCGGTGTCCAGGATGGCGGCGAGGTCGACGAGGCGGCGAGCGGCCGGGATGGTGAGGCGTAACCGTTCGCGCAGCCAGACCGCGGTGGAGGAGGCGCCCTGCGTGGTAGCGGTGCGTCGGCCGTCGAGCTCACGGATCACTGCCAGCTTCACCGCGGCGAGACGCTGCTCCAAGCGGTGCGCGGCGTCGAGCGCGGCGATCAGGTCGGCCTCGGGCTGCGCCCAGACGGCCGTATCGGCGGAGGCCGCGATCGCGTCCTCTGCCTGCGTCAACTCCTCGACCACGATCCGAATCTAGAACACCTGTACGACACTTTCAGTCACCGTGATCGATTCGCAGCAGGTCGGCGCCAAGGCGGCGGGCGCCTGATTTATCGCGCGGCCCGCAACGCCGCCGCGACCTGGACCACGTCCAGGTCGACGACGACGTCCTCACCATCCCGCATGCCGCGCTCACCGATCGCCAGACCGATCAAGGCCAGTTCGGAGGCATCGTCACGCAGTTCGTACTCTTCGCGACTCTCCTCGCCGATGCCGCCCAACTCGTCGCGATTCCAGGCGGCGACGGCTGACTCGGCCAGAGACCGAGGCGACCGCACGCTGATCCGGCCGACCTGGGAACCGAGACGAGCACCGATCGCCAGCAGCACGGTCCGGTCCCGCTGATATCGCAGGTACTGTTCGCGATCCTCCACGAGCCGTGGCTACTCGCGCCCCGTGCAGCCACCGGTCCCAAGCAGGTGAACGTTAGTGGTCCGGGCACTAGTTGCTGCGCTTGCTGGCGTCGAGGGCAGCCTGCTCCACTCGCTGACGGTGTTCCCGCCACCATGACTCGTCGCCCGGGGGCAGGTTGTCGTTTTCCGACAGCAGCCCGACCGCGCCGTCGATGAGTTCGCGCACGATGTCGGCGTGGCCTGCGTGCCGTTGTGTTTCCGCGACGACGTGGACCAGGACGTGGTGCAGCGTGACAGCAGCATCGCCCCACCACGGCACCCGGCCGACCTCATCCAGGGTGAGGGCTTCGATGGTGGTGTCGGCGTGGGCGATCGCGCGACGGTACAGTGCGATGATTTCCTCGCGGGTCTCATCCGCGCTCGCCCACATGTCGGCGTTGGGCTCCGCCCCGTCGCCGACGTACGGCAGTTCCTCCTCGAACGGCCGGCCGAACACGACGCCGAAGTAGAGGACCTCCATGGCCGCCACGTGCTTCACCAGACCCAGCAGGTTGGTCGCGGTCCGGGTCAACGGACGCCGAACATCGTATTCGCTGAGCCCGTCGAGCTTCCACAGCAGCGTGTCACGGCCGCCCTTCAGGTAACTGTGCAGGTCTGCCTTCATCGCGGCACTATGGCATCCGATCTGGTGTCGGCGCCGCCCCGGACAATCAAAGAAGTTCGTGATCGGTGGAACCTAGACGGTGACCACCGGCACGGCGGCGGTCAGCGCCCAGTCGTGCCCGATGTCGGCGGCGGCGCGCAGCAACCTCGGCAGGTGCTCCTCGCGCAGGGTCTCCACCGAGGTCTCGGCGGCGTGCACCGTCACGTTGATGGCGGCGACGACCCGCCCGTCGCCGTCGCGGACGCCGGTGGCGACGGATCGGATCCCCGGGGCCAGGTCCTGGTCGGCGAGCGCCCAGCCCTTCGCCCGGACCTCGCGCAGCACGGCGTCGAGGTCGCCGGGCGAGGGCTGCCAGCGCGGGGTGATGCCGGAGCGGCTGGGCTCGGCGAGGACGGCGGCCAGTGTGTCCGGCGGTAGCGCGGCGAGCAGCACCTTGCCCATCGACGTCGCGGGCGCCGGAAAGCGGGTGCCGATGGTGACGCCCAGCGTCACGATCTTGGGGACGGCCACCCGGGCGACGTAGACGATGTCACTGCCGTCGAGCTGGGCCATCGAGGTCGACTCGTTGGTCTGCGCGACCAGCTTCTCCATGTGCGGGCGGGCCACGTCCCACATGTTCAGCGCGTTGACGTACGCCATCCCCAGTTCGAGGACACGCGGGGTGAGGGTGTGGCCGCGGCCCGCCGCGCGGACGTAGCCCAGCGATTCGAGCGTGATGAGGATGCGCCGGACGGTGGGGCGGGCCAGGCCGGTGGCGGCGGCGATCTCGCTGAGGGTCATCGAGGGGCTGGCGGGACGGAAGGAGCGCAGGACGTCGAGGCCCCGAGCGAGAGCCTCGATGAAGTCGGGCCCGGCGCCCCTTCCGTTGTCACCCATGTCCTAATGCTTCCATTGCGCCGACCCGGCGTCCCACTCGGTGTACTGGTACGGGTTCTCCAGGATCGCGGTCTCGGGGATGTCCGGGTTCATGCCCCGCTGCCACGCCTGCTCCCCCATCGTCTCGCGCAGGTGGTCGATGGTCGCCGCGACCCGCGCCCGCGCGGCGGCGAGGTCGACGCCGACGAGGCGGCCGTCGCGCTTCACGACGCGCCCACCGACGAGCACTGTGTGCACGTCGGCACGCTGGGCCTGGAAGACGACGTGACCGTGCGGGTTCAGGATCGGGAACATCACCGGCGAGGCGTCGTTCTTGATCAGGACGACGTCGGCCTGCCGGCCGGCGGTGAGCGCGCCGATGGTGGCATCCATGCCGAGGGCGCGGGCGCCGCCCCGGGTGGCCCACTCGACGACCTGCTCGGCGCGCAGGTGGCAGTGGGTGACGGTCTCCTGCTTGGCGTGCGCCTCCAGGTGCTCCCGGGAGCGGTCCGCGCCGAGCGTGCTGCGCATCGCGGAGAAGAGGTCGCCGCTCCACCACACGCTGGTGTCCATCGACAGTGACACCGGGATGTCGTGGTGGCGCAGCTGCCAGGTGGGTGGGTAACCCTGGCCGGCGCTCTGCTCGCTCTCGGTCGAGACGGAGACCGAGCCGCCGGTCGCGGCGATCCGGTTGTACGAGTCGTGGGTGAGCGTCGCCGCGTGCACGTAGACGGTCGACGGGGTCATGAACCCGTTCTCGTGCATCAGTCGGATGCCGTCGTCGTTCGTGGCGCCCCACACGCCGGCGTGGGTGGTCACCGCGGCGCCCAACTCCCGGGCCACCTCGAACGCGGCTCGTTCCGGGAAGGCGGGGTCGCCGGTGACGTCGAAGGCCATCTGGAAGCCGGCCAGCTTGCCCCCGTCGACGCGACGGCGGTGGAAGTCGCGGAACTCCGGGGAGGTGGCCCATTCCCAGGGCCCCTGCTGGATGTTGCCGTAGGCGAGCACGAATCGCCCGTCGACCGCCTCCAGGGCGTCCACTGCGGCGTCGGCGTGCTCGGGCGTCTGCAACCCGTGCGACCAGTCGACAGTGGTGGTGACGCCCGCGTCGATCGCCTCGATCGCCCCGAGCAGGTTGCCGGCGTGGATGTCCTCGGGCCGGAACAGCTTGCCGGACTCGAGGTAGTACCAGACGAAGTACTGGGTCAGGGTCCAGTCGGCGCCGTACCCGCGCATCGCGGTCTGCCACAGGTGCCGGTGGGTGTCGACCATGCCGGGCATGAGGATGCCGCCGGTGGCGTCGATCTCCAGGGCGTCGTCGGGCGCGGTGAGGCCGACGCCGACCTGCGCGATCCGGTCGCCGACGACCAGCACGTCGGCGCCGGGGAGCACCGTGTGCGCGTCGTCCATGGTGAGAACCAGGCCGTTGCGGAAGACCACCGGCCGGTCGGTTGCGCTCATCGCCACCCATTCCTTTCCGGGGTACGAGGGGAATCCGAACTCTTGTCCGCTGTACGGCCAGCCCGGGTGGCGCAAGTGTGGTCCGGGTCACCATTCGTGTCAAGGTCTGGCCCCGCTGGCCAATTCCTCCGTTGACACTCCCCTTCCGGTGTCGGAAGCTGTCACGACGGACAGGTGTCCGTAGAACGGGCGGAAAAATGGTGCAGCATTCGACAGGGCCGTTGGCCGGGCTGCTCGTCGCGGACTTCTCCCGGATCCTCGCCGGGCCGTACGCGACGATGCTCCTGGCCGACCTCGGCGCACAGGTGGTCAAAGTGGAGAGCCCCGGTGGCGACGACACCCGCACCTGGATGCCGCCCACCCGCGACGGTGTCTCGACGTACTACCTCGGCATCAACCGCAACAAGCGGTCGATCGCCCTGGACCTCAAGAATCCCGACGACCTGGCCGCCGCGCAGGAGCTGGCCCGCCGCGCCGACGTGCTCATCGAGAACTTCCGGCCCGGTGGCCTCGCCCGGTTCGGCCTCGACTACGACACGGTCACCGCGACCAACGAGAAGGTCGTGTACGCGAGCATCAGCGGCTTCGGCACCGGCGCCGGCCGGGACTTCCCCGGCTACGACCTGATGGTGCAGGCCATCTCGGGCCTGATGAGCCTCACCGGCGACCCGGACGGCTCGCCGTACCGGGCCGGGATCTCGGTCTTCGACGTGATGGCCGGGTTGCACGCGAGCATCGGCATCCTCGCCGCGCTGCACCACCGTGGCGCGACCGGACGCGGCCAGCACGTCGAGGTCAACCTGCTCAGCTCGGCGCTGTCCGGCCTGGTCAACCACTCCAGCGGCTACGTCGCCGGCGGGACCGTCCCGTTCCGGATGGGCAACGCGCACCCCAGTCTCTTCCCGTACGAGCCGCTGCCCACCGCCGACGGCGAGCTGATCGTCATCGCCGGCAACGACGGGCAGTTCCGCAAGCTCTGCCAGGTGCTCGACCTGCCCGACCTGCCGGACGACCCGCGCTTCGGCCGCAACCAGGACCGCACCGCCAACCGCGAGGAGCTGCGTCCCCTGCTCGTCGAACGGCTCGCCACCCGACCGAAGGACGAGTGGTTCCGTGATTTGCTCGCCGCCGGCGTCCCGTGCGCGCCGATCAACACCATCGACGGCGGGGTGGCGCTCGCCGAGGAACTGGGGCTCGACCCGGTCGTCACCGTCGGGGACGTACCCGGCGTGCGTAACCCCATCACCTTCTCCGACACCCCGGCGCGTTACGAACTGCCGCCGCCCGGGCTCGACGAACACGGCGAGGAGATCCGCGCGTGGCTGAAGAACTGAGCTTCCCGACCGGGATCGGCACCTCCGACCCGACCACCATCTCCCTGCTGGGGCACGACCTGGCCGCCGACCTGATGGGCACCGTGGGCTTCGGCGAGCTGGCGTACTGGCTGGTCGCCGGCCGCCGGCCCACCTCCGGTGAGGTACGGGTCTTCGAGGCGGTGCTGGTGGCCCTCGCCGACCACGGCTTCACCCCGACGGCGATCGCGGCCCGGCTGACCTACCTGTCCGCGCCCGAGTCGTTGCAGGGCGCGCTCGCCGCCGGTCTGCTCGGCGGCGGCTCGCGCTTCCTCGGCGTCACCGAGGACTGTGGACGTTTCCTCGCCGACACGCTCGCCCAGGCCGGTGAGGTGACCGACTACGACGCGGTGGCGCTGGACGCGGTCACCCGGGCCAAGCAGGAACGCCGGCTGGTCCCCGGGCTGGGGCACCCCGTGCACAAGGAGCAGGACCCGCGCACCCCCGTGCTGATCCGGATCGCCACCGAGGAGGGTCTGCACGGCCCGCACCTGCGGCTGTTCGAGGCGATCGGACGCGTCCACCCGCAGGTGCTCGGCCGCACCCTGCCGCTCAACGGCGCCGGGGTCTGCGGCGCGGCCCTGGCCGACCTGGGGCTCCCCGTCGAGATGCTGCGCGGCTTCGCCCTGCTGGCCCGCGCGGCGGGGCTGCTCGGGCACCTCGCCGAGGAGCGACGACGACCGCTCGGCATGGACATCTACCGCACCGTCGACAGCAACGCCGTCTACGAACCCTGACCCCCTCTCGCGCCCCCGAAAGGAGCGGGAATGGCCTCCATCGTCGCGGTCATCGCCTCCACCCACCACCCCTTCTACTACCGGGCCAGCACCGCCACCGGCGAGGATCGACCACCGTTCGCCGACGAGTGGACCCGCAAGATCCTGGCGTTCCGGGAGACGTTGACCCGGGCCCGACCCGACGTGCTGGTGATGGTCGGCTCCGACCACTTCCACCAGCTCTGGCTGGACAACATGCCGCAGTTCCTGGTCGGCAAGGCGCCCCGCTACGACGCCAACTGGTACAACGAGGAGCGCGAGTTCGGGCTGCCCCGGATGCTGCTCACCGGCCAGGAGGACCTGTCCGCGCACATCCTGCGGGCCGGGCTCGACGCCGGGTTCGACCTCGCGTTCAGCAACGAGCTGCGCATCGACCACAGCATCACCTGCCCGATCATCACGCTGCGGCCCGAGGCCGACCTGCCGATCGTGCCGATCTACACGAACATCTTCGCGCCGCCGCTGCCGCAGCCGAAACGCTTCGTCCAACTCGGCCAGAGCATCCGCGACATCGTCGAGTCGTGGCCGTCGCACCTGCGGGTGGCCGTCATCGGCACCGGTCACCTCTCGCTGGAGCTGGGCGGCCCCCGGCAGTTCGGCCCGCACGGCCCGGACCCGGAGTTCGATCAGCGGGCCGTCGAGTGGATCGCCAACGGCGACCTGGACGAGTGCCTGCGCGAGGTCACCCTGGACAGCCTGCACTCACCGGGCAACGCCACCCACGGCTTCATGGACTTCATGCTCATGATGGGCGTGGCCGGTGCCGGCGTGAAGGCCGACTACGTCGACACCCTCGATCTGTTCCACACCATGGAGGCGTACTTCACCTGGTACCCGAACGGAGCGCCGACGGCATGAGCAGATACCTGCTGAACAAGTTCCTCTTCACCGTCGACCGGGACCCGGAGCTGGTCGAGCGCTACCGCAGCGAGCCGCGCGAGCTGGTCGCCTGGTGGGAGGCCGAGTGCGCCAACACGGTGCTGAACTGCCACACCGGCGAGGCCAGCACCTGGCTGCGCTTCGACGACGTGGAGCGCGAGGCGTTGGCCACCCACGACCACGTGAAGCTCTTCGAGCTGGGCGCGCACCCGTTCCTCACCCTGACCCTCTTCATCGCCCTCTTCGAGCGGGACAACACCGAGCCGCTGGAATACCAGAAGTCCTACGGCGCGCGGCTGGCCCACTTCTCGATGCCCTACCCGGACATCGCGACGTGATCCGCGCGGCAGTGCTCACCCGCTGCGGTGCCGCGCCGACGCTCGCCGAGCGGCCGACACCCGTGCCAGCCGACGGCGAGGTGGCGGTCACCGTCGAGGCGGTGCCGATCACCCCGCTGGACGTGCTGTGCGCCAGCGGCACCAGCTACTTCGGCCCGCCGACCACCCCGTACGTGCCGGGGGTGCAGGGGGTCGGTCGGCTGGCCGACGGCACTCCCGTGTGGTTCGGCACGTCGGCCGGGATGCGCCCTGGTGTGGACGGCAGCATGGCGGGCACGGTCACGGTGCCCACCGCCGACGTGGTGGCGCTGCCCGACGGCGTACCGCTGAGCCTGCTCGCGGCCCTGGGCCTCTCCGCGGTCGCCGCGCAGGCGGCGCTGACCGACGCCGGCGGCCTGTCGGTCGGTGACCAGGTCGTCGTGCTGGGGGCCGGGGGTGTGGTGGGCCAGGCCGCCATCCAGCTCGCACTGCTCGGCGGCGCCCGCCGCGTCATCGCCGTGGCCCGCTCGGCGGCGGCCCGCGCCCGGGCCGAGGAGCTCGGCGCCGCCGTCGCCCTCCCGCTGCTCCCCGACGACGACGTCGCGTCGTTGGCCGACCGGCTGCGCCACGCCGCCGACGGGCCGCTCGACCTCGTCCTGGACCCGGTCTTCGGTGTCCCGGCCGCGGCGGCGCTGCGGGTGCTGCGCCCCGGTGGGCGACTGGTCAACCTGGGCAGCGCGGCGGGTGCGACCGCACCCATCGAGTCCGCCGTGCTGCGCAGCGGGGCACTGCGGATCGTCGGTTACACCAACAACGGGTTGTCGACCGCCGCGCGGGCAGCGGCGCTGACAGTGGTGGCCGGGCACGCGGCGACCGGCCGGCTCACCGTCGATCATGAGATCGTGCCCTTCGATGCCGTCGCGGATGCCTGGGCCCGGCAGGACGCCGGCACCGCCGCCGGCCGGATCGTCCTCGCGCTCTGAGGAGGGCCGGACCCCAGCCAGGGATCGCGAAACCCTGGATAAACCGCACCTGGTTGGGGTTCCGGCACGGTGCGACGGTCGGTCCATGACACCTTCCACCCACACCGTCGCCGGCCACTGGATCGGTGGCGAGACCGTCACCGGCTCCGCCGGCACCCTTCCCGTCGTGAACCCGGCCACCGGCGAGGTCGTCGCCGAGACCCCGGCCGGCACCGCCGCCGACGTCGATCGCGCCGTCGCCGCCGCCCGGGCCGCCTTCCCGGCCTGGTCGGCGACCACCCCGCAGCACCGGGCGGACGTGCTGCGCCGCCTCGGCGTCGGCCTCGCCGCCCGTACCGAGGAGATCGCCCAGGCGATCACCGCCGAGATGGGCTCGCCGATCGGCATGTCCCGCACCGCCCAGGTCGCCTTCCCGGCTGCGGTGCTCGAATCCATCGCCGGCCTGGCCGACGACTTCGCCTGGACCGAGGAGGTCGGCAACTCGCTGATCGTCCGCGAGCCGATCGGCGTGGTCGGCGCGATCACGCCGTGGAATTTCCCGCTCCAGCAGATCGTCTCCAAGCTGGCCCCGGCCCTGCTCGCCGGCAACACGATGGTCTTCAAGCCGTCCGAGAACGCCCCGCTGACCGCGCGCATCCTCGCCGAGACCGCCGCCGAGGCCGGCGTACCGGCGGGCGTCTTCAACGTCGTCTACGGCACCGGCGCGACGGTCGGCGAGGCGATCTCCGCCCACCCGGACATCGACATGATCTCGTTCACCGGCTCCACCCGCGCCGGGCAGCGCATCTCCGCGGTGGCCGCGGCGAGCGTCAAGCGGGTCGCGCTGGAGCTGGGCGGCAAGGGGGCGAACATCATCCTGGACGACGCCGACCTGCCCGACGCTGTCGAGCGGGGCCTGATGATGGCGTTCAGCAACGGCGGTCAGGTCTGCGGCGCGTGGCCCCGGATGCTGGTGCCCGCCTCCCGGCAGGACGAGGTCGTGGCGTTGGCCGTCGAGGCCGCGAAGCAGTACACAGTCGGCGACCCGGGCGACGAGGCCACCCGGATCGGCCCGATGGCGTCCGAGGCGCACCGGCAGAAGGTGGTCGGGTACATCGAGCGGGGCATCGCCGACGGTGCCCGGCTGGTGTTCGGCGGCCCGCAGCGGCCCGAGGGGCTGACCGTCGGGGCCTACGTCCAGCCGACGATCTTCGCCGACGTCGACCCGGCCTCCGCGATCGCTCAGGAGGAGATCTTCGGCCCGGTGCTGACGATCATCCCCTACGCGGACGAGGAGGAGGCCGTGGCCATCGCCAACGGCACGGTGTACGGCCTCACCAGCGGCGTCTTCGGTGAGCCGGAGCACGCTCTCGCCGTCGCCCGGCGGCTGCGCGTGGGCCAGGTCGACGTGAACGCCGGCCACTGGAACCCGCTCGCCCCGTTCGGCGGCTACAAGCACTCCGGCAACGGCCGCGAGTTCGGCCAAATGGGCCTCGAAGAGTTCCTGGAAACAAAGTCCATCCAGCGCTAACCCCCCCACCCCGCCGCCCCGCCCC
>NZ_JNZS01000053.1 GCF_000718515.1 Micromonospora parva
AAGGCGAGACCGGCAGCGGTCAGGGCGGTCTTACGGATCAGATCGGTACGCATGATGGCGTGCTCCTCTGCATCGGGGGAAACCGCACAGGCACTGAACCGGGGGGTGTGCCCGTGGGGGGTGTGGCCGTGCGGGGACGTTCGCGGGGTGCCCGGCGACCCGCTGAGGGGTCGGCGTCGGGACAAGGTGTAACGGTTCGCGGTGGCGGGTCATTCCGCCTGCCCATCGGCCCTGTGTGATGCCGGGCCTGGCTGGTTCCGCCTACCAGGGCTGGCCGGTGGTGCTCGGGCCTGGCTGGTTTCGCCTACCTGGGGCCGGCCGGTGGTGCTCGGCCGTGCGGGATGTAACCGTGGCAGCCGGGCGGGTGTTCCCGGCGGCTGCCCTCCACCGGCCGGCGGGGGCGCGGTGGTCTGCCAGGTATAACGACCCGGCCCGGCCCCCGATTCCGCCGTCGGGGTGGCCCCGACCACCCGACACCCCCACCCAAACCCGACAAACCGCCGACCCGACGCCTGCCTCGATGGCTGGCGACCCGGGCACCGCGGACACAGCGGACACCGCGGCGTGATCGACTCGGGTTTCAGGAAGACGCGGCATCCGCGCGCCTGGGACACCGCGACTTCATGAAACCCGAGTCGATCACGCCTGCTTCGCACCCGGGACACCCCGGCATCACAGGATCAGGCGTTGGGTTTCGCCTCCGCGCCGTCGACGGCCTTCGGGTCCTTGTCGAGGGCGGCCAGGATCGCCTCGGCGGTGCGCCGACCGACCCCCGGCACCTCCGTGATCTCTTCGACAGTTGCGGCCGAGAGTCGCTTGAGCGAACCGAAGTGCCGCAACAGCGCTTTGCGCCGGACCTCCCCCAGGCCGGGCACGTGGTCGAGTGCCGACTCGGTCATCCGCTTCGAGCGGCGTTGCCGGTGGAAGGTGATGGCGAACCGGTGGGCCTCGTCACGCACCCGTTGCAGCAGGTAGAGCCCCTCCGAGGTGCGCGGAAGGATGACCGGGAACTCGTCGTCCGGCAGCCACACCTCCTCCAGCCGCTTGGCCAGCCCGCACAGTGCCACGTCGTCGATGCCCAGGTCGGCCAGGGCCTGCGCGGCGGCTGCGACCTGTGGGGCACCGCCGTCGACGACCACCAGCTGCGGCGGGTACGCGAATTTGCGCGGCCGGCCGGTCGTCGGATCGATCAGGACGCCGACCTGCGGCTCGACCGCATCCTGCGGGGCGGCCTGGTCGTCGGCCGACTCCACGCCCACCTCGCCCGTCTCGGCCCTGGCGTCCAGGTAGCGGGCGAAGCGGCGGCGCAGCACCTCGGACATCGCGGAGAGGTCGTCGGTGGCGCCCCGGACGATGAACCGCCGGTATTCGCTCTTGCGGGGCAGCCCGTCCTCGAAGACCACCATGCTGGCGACCACGTCGGTGCCCTGGATCTGGGAGATGTCGAAACACTCGATGCGCAGCGGCGACGTGCTCATGCCCAGCGCCTCGCTGATCTCGTCCAGTGCCTTGCCCCGGGTGGTCAGGTCACCGGAGCGCTTCAGCTTGTGCCGGGCCAGCGCGTCCTTGGCGTTGCGCTCCACCGTCTCCATCAGGGAACGCTTGTCGCCACGCTGCGGCACCCGTAGCGACACCCGACTGCCCCGGTGGCTGGAGAGCCAGTCGGCAAGCGCGTCGGCGTCCGCTGGCAGCTCGGGCACGAGCAGCTCGCGGGGCACGTCGGCCTCGCCGTGCTCGCCGCCGTACACCTGGGTGCAGAAGTGGTGCACCAGGTCTCCGGTGGTCAGGTCCTCGGTCTTCTCCACCACCCAGCCGCGCTGGCCGCGGACCCGGCCGTCGCGGACGTGGAAGACCTGCACGGCCGCCTCGAGCGGGTCGTCGGCGAACGCGACCACGTCCGCGTCGGTGCCGTCGCCCAGCACCACTGTCTGCTTCTCCATGGCCCGACGCAGCGCTGCCACGTCGTCGCGCAGCCGGGCGGCCCGCTCGAACTCGAGCTGCTCACTCGCCTCGGTCATCTCGCGTTCGATCTTGCGGACCATGGTGTCGGTGCGCCCGGCCATGAAATCGCAGAACCCGTCGACGATGGCCCGGTGCTCGTCGGCGGAGACGGTGCCGACGCACGGGGCCGAGCACTTGCCGATGTAGCCGAGCAGGCAGGGACGACCGACCTGACCGGCCCGCTTGAAGACCCCGGCGGAGCACGTCCGGGCGGGGAACACCCGCAGCAGCAGGTCGAGGGTCTCCCGGATCGCCCAGGCGTGCGAATACGGGCCAAAGTAACGCACGCCCTTGCGCTTGGCGCCGCGCATCACCTGCAGCCGCGGGTACTCCTCGTCGAGGGTGACGGCGAGATAGGGGTACGACTTGTCGTCGCGGTAGCGGACGTTGAACCGCGGGTCGTACTGCTTGATCCAGGTGAACTCCTGCTGGAGTGCCTCGACCTCGGTGCCGACGGTGATCCAGTCCACCGACTCGGCGGTGGTGACCATCTGACGGGTGCGCTCGTGCAGGTTCCAGACGTCGCCGAAGTAGGAGTTGAGCCGGCTGCGCAGATTGCGCGCCTTGCCGACGTAGATCACCCGGCCGGTGCCGTCGCGGAAGCGGTAGACCCCCGGTAGCTCCGGGATGGTGCCGGGTGCGGGGCGGTAGGTAGAGGGGTCAGCCACGCCAGCAAGCCTAGTCCGCGGCACCGACAGCCCCCGGCAGGCGCGTGATCCACTCGGCGTCCCGGAGGTCGGGGTGTCGGCACGCCACGGACACCCCGATCTCCGGGACCGCGAGTCGATCAAGGGGCGCCGGCCCAACCACCAGATCAGCCCGCCGGCCCGGCGGTCACGCCAGCCCGGCCGTCAGACCAGCCCGGCGGCCCCGCGATCAGACCAGCCCAGCCGCCAGACCAGCCCAGCCGCCAGACCAGCCCGGCGGCGATCAGGCCAGCGAGATCTGGTCGCCGGTGACCTTGATGTTCTTCGGCGGCAGCGGCTTCGTGGCCGGGCCGGCCTTCACCGAGCCGTCCTCGATCGAGAACTTGCTGTTGTGGCAGGTGCAGTTGATGGTGCCGCCGTCGACGTTCGTCACCGGGCAGTTCTGGTGCGTACAGATCGGGCTGAATCCCTTGAACTGACCCGCCGTGGGCTGGGTGATGACCACGCCCTCGGCGGCGAGGACCTTGCCACCCCCGACCGGGATGTCGGTGGTGGTGGCCAACGACTGGGCGTTCTGCCGGTCGCCGCCGCCGGCGTCGCCGGTGCTGGGCACTGCGGGGCCCCCACTGGTGGGTGCGTCACTGCCGCTGCCGCCGTCGTCGCTGCCGCAGGCAGCCAGGACGACGGCCGCGCCGACCGCCCCGACGCCGGTGAGCAGGGTACGGCGTGTCTGGGTACCCGAACCGGTCAGCGCCTGATCGTCACTCATGCCTCGCCTCTCTCTGGCCCGCTGCGCCGGTCGGAAGCCGGCCACACTTCTCCACACGCGCAACTGTGCCGGATGGTTCATGGCGGCATCCGGCCGACCCGGCAAATGGGGCGGGGCGGGTCGTCATCCGACCCGCCCCGCCCGACGAACACGCACAGCGAGGTCAGCGCGCGCCGGCCGGCACCTTGCGGCTGGCCCGTGCCTTGGTGGCGCCGTTGGCCTTGGCGGCCCGGGTGGTGGCGGCGGCCGCACCCTTGGCCTCGCCGTCGAGCTTGAGCACCTGGCGCAGGAACTGGCCGGTGTGGCTCTCCGCCACCTCGGCGACCTCCTCTGGGGTGCCGGTGGCGAGCACGGTGCCGCCCCGGTGGCCGCCCTCGGGGCCCATGTCGATCAGCCAGTCGGCGGTCTTGATCACGTCGAGGTTGTGCTCGATGGTGATCACCGTGTTGCCCTTGTCGACCAGCCCTTCCAGCACCATCAGCAGCTTGCGGATGTCCTCGAAGTGCAGACCGGTGGTCGGCTCGTCGAGCACGTAGACCGTCCGCCCGGTGGAGCGCTTCTGCAGCTCGGAGGCGAGCTTGACCCGCTGCGCCTCACCACCGGAGAGGGTCGGCGCGGGCTGACCGAGGCGGACGTAGCCCAGGCCGACGTCGACGAGCGTCTTCAGGTGCCGGTGGATGGCCGGGATGGCGGAGAAGAACTCGGCGGCCTCCTCGATCGGCATCTCCAGCACGTCCGAGACGGTCTTGCCCTTGTAGTGCACCTCCAGGGTCTCCCGGTTGTACCGGGCGCCCTTGCAGACCTCGCAGGGGACGTACACGTCGGGGAGGAAGTTCATCTCGATCTTGATGGTGCCGTCACCCGAGCACGCCTCGCAGCGACCGCCCTTGACGTTGAAGGAGAACCGCCCAGGGCCGTACCCGCGCACCTTCGCCTCGGTCGTCTCGGCGAAGAGCTTGCGGACGTGGTCCCAGACGCCGGTGTAGGTGGCCGGGTTGGAACGCGGCGTCCGACCGATCGGTGACTGGTCCACGCCGACGACCTTGTCCACGTGCTCCAGACCGGAGACCCGGGTGTGCCGGCCGGGCACCAGCCGGGCGCCGTTGATCTGGTTCGCCAGCACCGCGTAGAGGATGTCGTTGACCAGCGTCGACTTGCCCGAGCCGCTGACCCCGGTGACGGCGATCAGCTGGCCCAGTGGGAACGAGACGGTCAGGTTGCGCAGGTTGTGCTCCCGTGCGCCGTGCACCACCAGCTCACGGGCCGGATCCTGCGGGCGGCGGCCCGTCGGCGTCGGGATCGACCGCCGACCGGACAGGTACGCCCCGGTGATCGACTCCTTGTTCTTCAGCAGCGCCGGCACCGAGCCGCTGTGCACGATCTTGCCGCCGTGCTCACCCGCGCCCGGCCCGATGTCGACGATCCAGTCGGCGGTGCGGATGGTGTCCTCGTCGTGCTCCACCACGATCAGCGTGTTGCCCAGCCCGCGCAACCGGATCAGGGTCTCGATCAGCCGGTGGTTGTCGCGCTGGTGCAGCCCGATCGACGGCTCGTCGAGCACGTAGAGCACGCCCACCAGACCGGAGCCGATCTGGGTGGCCAGCCGGATGCGCTGTGCCTCACCGCCGGAGAGCGTGCCGGCCGGGCGGTCCAGGGAGAGGTAGTCCAGGCCGACGTCGAGCAGGAACCGCAACCGGGCGTTGATCTCCTTGAGGACCCGCTCCGCGATCATCTTCTGCCGGTCGGTCAGCTCGATGCCGGCGAGCAGGTCGGCGCACTCCCCCACGGACAGGTTGCAGACCTCGGCGATGCTCTTGCCGGCCAACGTGACCGCGAGCACCTCGGGCTTGAGTCGGGCACCGCCGCACGCCGCGCACGGCACGTCGCGCATGTAGCCCTCGTACTTGTCGCGGGACCACTCGGACTCGGTGTCGGAGTGCCGGCGCTCGATCCACTGCACCACGCCCTCGAAGCCGGTGTAGTAGGAGCGCTCACGGCCGTACTTGTTGCGGTACCGCACGTGCACCTGGTCGTCGGAGCCGTGCAGGATCGTCTTCTGGGCCCGCGCCGGCAACGCCCGCCACGGGGTGTCGATGTCGAAGTGCTGAGCCTCGCCGAGCGCCTCCAGCAGGCGCAGGAAGTATTCCAGGTTGTGCCCGGTGGACCAGGGCTGGATGGCGCCCTCGCGCAGGCTGCGCTCCGGGTCGGGGACCAGCAGCTCCGGGTCGACCTCCTTCTTGGTGCCCAGGCCGGTGCACTCCGGGCAGGCGCCGTACGGCGCGTTGAAGGAGAAGACCCGGGGCTCGAGATCCTCGATGGCCAGCGGGTGGTCGTTGGGGCAGGCCAGGTGCTCGGAGTAGCGGCGCTCGCGGTCCGGGTCGTCTTCCGGCAGGTCGACGAAGTCGAGCAGGACCAGACCGCTGGACAGCCCCAGCGCGGCCTCGACCGAGTCGGTGAGCCGCTGCTTGGCGCTCGGCTTGACGGTGAGCCGGTCGATCACCACCTCGATGGTGTGCTTCTCCTGCTTCTTGAGCTTCGGCGGCTCGGTCAGCGGGTGCACCACGCCGTCGACCCGGGCCCGGGCGTAGCCCTTGGCCTGCAGCTCGGCGAAGAGGTCGACGTATTCGCCCTTGCGGCCCCGGATCACCGGGGCGAGCACCATGAACTTGGTGCCCTCGGCCATGGCGAGGACCCGGTCGACGATCTGCTGCGGGCTCTGCCGGGAGATGCGCTCGCCGCAGACCGGGCAGTGCGGCTCACCGATGCGGGCGTAGAGCAGGCGGAGGTAGTCGTAGACCTCGGTGATGGTGCCGACCGTCGAACGCGGATTACGCGAGGTGGACTTCTGGTCGATCGAGACGGCCGGGCTCAGGCCCTCGATGAAGTCGACGTCCGGCTTGTCCATCTGGCCGAGGAACTGCCGGGCGTACGAGGAGAGCGACTCGACGTAGCGGCGCTGCCCCTCGGCGAAGATCGTATCGAAGGCCAGGCTCGACTTGCCCGACCCGGACAGCCCGGTGAACACGATGAGTGCGTCCCGGGGCAGGTCGAGACTGACGTCACGCAGGTTGTGCTCGCGCGCGCCACGGATGATCAGTCGGTCGGCCACAGTGCGTGTACTCCCGGGAGAAGATGAAGCGAAGGATGTGTCCCGCTCTGGGTGCTCTTGAGCGGTCGTGCGGGCGCGGAAAACACGCCTCGGCAACTCTAGCCCCGAGGTACGACAGTTTCCCTCGCCCGCACATTCCCCCAGCTCAGCCCGGTCGGCCGCCCGGCCCGCAGCCGGCCGGGAGCCCCGGCCGGTCGGCCGCGAACCACGGTCAGTAGCCCCCGGGCGTCGGCGGACGCGCCGCGCGACGTCGGGCCGAACGCCACCCGCCGCGCCGCTCCGCCGCCACCCGCGCCTCCCGCCGTCGACTCTCGTGGGCCACCTCACCCTGCAGCCGCCGCCAACTCTCCCACCGACGGGTGGAGAGCTCGCCGGTGTGCAGCGCCTCCCGGACCGCGCAGGCCGGCTCGCCGTCGTGGCCGCAGTCGGCGTACCGGCAGCCCTCGGCCAGCCCGGCGATGTCGGCGAACGCCCGGTCGAGCCCGGCCGCGCCGTCCAGCAGACCGACCGCCCGCACGCCGGGCGTGTCGATCACCGCGCCGCCGCCGGGGACGGGTACGAGAGCCCGCCAGGTGGTGGTGTGCCGACCCTTGCCGTCCACCCGCCGGATCGCCTGGGTGGGCATCATCACCGCCCCGACGAGGGCGTTGACCAGGCTCGACTTGCCGGCACCGGACGGGCCGAGCAGGCCGAGCGTGCGACCGGGGGCCACCTCGGCGCGCAGCGGGTCCAGCCCGAGGCCACGTTCGGCGCTGACCGGCAGCACCGGCACCCCGGGGGCGACAGCGGCCAACTGGCGGGCCAGCGCGCCCGGGTCGGCCGCCAGGTCCGCCTTGGTCAGTACGACCAGGGGTCGGGCGCCGGACTCGTGGGCCAGGGAGAGCAGTCGCTCGATCCGGCCCACGTCCGGCTCGGGGTGCACCGGCTCGACCACGGCGGCGGCGTCGAGGTTGGCGGCCAGCACCTGGCCGCTGGCGTCCTTGCCGGCGGTACGCCGGATCAGCGCGCCGCGCCGCGGCAGCACCGTCTCCACGGTGACCCGGCGGTCCGGCCAGTGGGTGAGCAGCACCCAGTCCCCGGCGCAGGGCAGCGCGGACGGGTCCCACGCGGCGACGGTCAGCACCGCCCCGCCCAGGCTGGCCCGGACCGGGCCGACGGTGGTCAGCACCGTGCAGACCCCCCGGTCCACCCGGGCCACCCGACCCGGCTGGTGCTCGCCGCGGCGCGCGGCGTACGCCGCTCGCTCGGCGTCCCAGCCGAGGGCGGTCAGATCGATCGTCATAGCATCCTCATCGGTGTCGAAGCTGGTGATGGCGGAACACGCGTGCCACGTCCGGCATGATCAACCACCTCCGTCCGATGTCCCGGTGCCGCGTCTGCCGCTGACGGTAGGTCGTGCGCCGACGCGCCGAAAGCGATTTCCCCGGCGACGCCGCGGGCGGCGGACCGCTACTGTCGACGGGTGACCACGGATCCGCTGCTGCTGATGGGCGAGGTGGACGCGGCCACCAGCCGACTACTCCGTACCGCCGCGTCTTTCGACGCCGCGGACCTGGCTGCCGCGTCGCTGCTGCCGGGCTGGACGCGCGGCCACGTGCTGGCGCACGTGGCGCGCAACGCCGACGGCTTCGTCAACCTGCTCACCTCGGCCCGCACCGGGGAGGCCCTGCCGATGTACGCCTCGTTGGAGGCCCGCACGGCGGACATCGAAGCCGGTTCGGGCCGACCACCGGCCGCGCACCTGGACGACCTGCGCCGCACCGCGGACCTGTTCGCCGAGGCGGTCGCGGCGATGCCGACCGAGGCGTGGGCGGCGACGGTGCAGGCGCGTAAGGGCCCGTGGCCGGCCGCGCTGCTGGTCTGGGGTCGGCTCCGGGAGATCGAGGTGCACCACCTCGATCTGGCCGCCGACTACCGGGCCACGGACTGGTCGGAGGCGTTCGCCCACCGACTGCTGCGCGAGGCGGCCAGCCATCACGGCACCGGTCCGACGCCCCCGTCGATGGTGCTCCGTCTCGACGGCAGCGAGCACGAGGTGGTGATCGGGGAGCGGGTCGGCGCCCCGGTCGTCGCCGGTCCCGCCCCCGACCTCGCCGCCTGGCTGATCGGCCGCGCCGACGGCGCCCCGCTCTCCGTCATCCCTGACGGTCCCCTGCCTACTCCACCGGAATGGATATAGAAACGTCATGACATACAACGGAGACGTCACGAACGGCGGCGCACCCGCGGTTCGGGACTTGGCCGGGCTGACCATCAGCAAGCTGTCGGTGGGCCCGATGGACAACAACGCCTACCTGCTGCGCTGCACGGCCACCGGTGACCAGGTGCTGATCGACGCCGCCAACGAGGCACCCCGGCTGCTCGACCTGATCGGCGACGGTGGGCTCACCGCCGTGGTGACGACCCACCAGCACATGGATCACTGGGTGGCGCTGGAGGAGGTCGTCGCCAAGACCGGCGCCCGGGCGCTGGTGCACGCCGACGACGCGGCGGGCCTGCCGATCGAGGCGGAGCGGCTGGCCGACGGCGACACCGTGGCGGTCGGCGACTGCGCGCTGGAGGTCATCCACGTCAAGGGCCACACCCCGGGTTCGATCGCGCTTCTCTACCGCGACCCGGCCGGCACCCCGCACCTGTTCACCGGCGACAGTCTCTTCCCTGGTGGCGTCGGCAACACCGACAAGGACCCGGAGCGGTTCGCGGCGCTGATCGGCGACGTCGAGCAGAAGCTGTTCGACAAGCTGCCGGACGACACCTGGTTCTACCCGGGCCACGGCAAGGACAGCACGTTGGGCGCCGAACGCCCCGCCCTCCCCCAGTGGAAAGCCCGAGGCTGGTAACCCCACCCCCAACCCAAGACCCAACGTCACCAGGGACCCTAAAGATCAACACCCCACCGTCGTAGGCGGCACCCCCCGCACCAACCGGAACCACGAAGGGGGCGGGGGCCCGCCGTGCCC
>NZ_JNZS01000054.1 GCF_000718515.1 Micromonospora parva
GGGTGGGTCAGGCCGGGGTGGGGCGTAGTTCGGCGAAGTGGCAGGGGGGGGGGGGCGGGGGGGCCGCCCGGGGGGCCGTTGCCGGGGCTTCCACGGCGCAGATCTCCTGGGCCTTCCAGCAGCGGGTCCGGAAGTGGCATCCGCTCGGCGGGTCGGCCGGGCTGGGCACGTCGCCGACCAGCCGGATCATGGTGCGCTGGTCCCGGGCCTCCGGGTCCGGCACCGGCACGGCAGAGAGCAGAGCCTGGGTGTACGGGTGTGTGGCCCGCTCGTAGATCTCGTCCTCGGTGCCGATCTCGACGATCCGACCGAGGTACATCACGGCGACGCGGTCGGCGATGTGCCGCACCACTGACAGGTCGTGCGCGATGAAGATGTACGAGAGCCCGAGCTCGCCCTGCAGCTGCTTGAGCAGGTTGATCACCTGCGCCTGGATGGAGACGTCCAGCGCCGACACCGGCTCGTCGCAGACGATCACCTCGGGCTTCAGCGCGAGCGCACGAGCGATGCCGATGCGCTGACGCTGACCGCCGGAGAACTGGTGCGGGTACCGGTTGATGTGCTCCGGGTTGAGCCCGACCAGGTCCAACAGCTCCTGGACCCGCTTGGCCTTGCTGCCCTTCGGCGCCGCATCCGGGTGGATCTCGAACGGCTCGCCGATGATGTCGCCGACCGTCATCCGCGGGTTCAGCGAGGTGTACGGGTCCTGCATGACCATCTGCATGTTGCGGCGCAACCGGCGCAGTTCGCCCCCGGAGGCCTTGAACAGGTCCCTGCCCTCCAGGGTGGCGCGCCCCGAGGTGGGCGTCTCCAGCCGCATCAGCAGCCGGGCGAGGGTGGACTTGCCGCAGCCGGACTCGCCGACCACGCCGAGCGTCTCGCCCCGACGCAGCTCGAAGCTCACCCCGTCAACGGCCTTCACCGCCCCGATCTGCCGCTGGAACAGCACGCCCTGAGTGATCGGGAAGTGCTTCACCA
Source organism: Micromonospora parva (assembly GCF_000718515.1). Taxonomy (GTDB): domain Bacteria; phylum Actinomycetota; class Actinomycetes; order Mycobacteriales; family Micromonosporaceae; genus Micromonospora; species Micromonospora parva. The sequence continues at coordinate 979 of NZ_JNZS01000054.1, forward strand.
GGTTGTCGACGGAGAGGATGGTCTCGCCGCGGACCTTGGTGGGGTTAGCGGGCGACGCTGTCATCACGGACCTCCTGCGCGAAGTGGCAAGCGCTGGTCCGGCCGTCGCCGAGGACCAGGTCGTGCGGCACCTCGTCCACGCAGACCTGCTGCACGTACGGGCACCGGGGGTGGAACGGGCAGCCGGACGGGATGCGCATCAGGTTCGGCGGCAACCCCTTGATCGTCGACAGTTCCTGGCCGCGGACGTCCAGGCGCGGGATCGACTCCAACAACCCCTTGGTGTACGGGTGGGCGGGCGCCTTGTAGAGCGAGCGGACGTCGGCGTGCTCGACGATCCGGCCGGCGTACATGACCGCGATCCGGTCCGCGACACCGGCGACCACACCCAGGTCATGGGTAATCAGGATCATCGCCATGTTGAGTTCGCGGCGCAGGTCGGCGAGCAGGTCCATGATCTGGGCCTGCACCGTCACGTCGAGCGCCGTGGTGGGCTCGTCGGCGATCAGCACCTTCGGGTCCAGCGCCAACGCCATGGCGATCATGACGCGCTGCCGCATACCGCCCGAGAACTGGTGCGGGTAGTCCCCGATCCGCTTGGCGGCACCCGGAATCTTGACCAGATCCATCAGCTCGATGGCACGACGTCGAGCGTCGGCCCGGGACATGCCGGCGCGCTGACGAAGCGTCTCACCGATCTGCCAACCGACCGGGAAGACCGGGTTGAGGGCGGAGAGCGCGTCCTGGAAGATCATCGCGATCTCCTTGCCGCGTACCTGCCGGCGCTGCTCCTCGGAGCGGGTGAGCAGGTCCTCGCCCTGGTAGAGGATCTGGCCGGAGCGGACGAACGCGGGCGGGGTGTCCAGGATGCCCATGATCGCCTGGGCGGTGACCGACTTGCCCGAGCCGGACTCGCCGAGCACCGCGAGGGTCTCGCCGGCGTCCAGGTGGTACGACACGCCGTTGATCACCCGGGCGACACCCTCGTTGGTGCGGAACTCGACGTGCAGGTCCCGCAACTCCAACAGGTGGCCGCCCTCGGGCGTGGCGGAGGCGGGCGTGGGATTGATGGTCATGAGGGATCACCGCAGCTTCGGATCGAAGGCGTCACGGATCGCGTCGCCGAGCATGATGAACGCCAGCACTGTCAACGCCAGGAAGGTCGACGGGACGATCAACGGGGTGGCCGCCTCCCGCATGTGGATCCGGCCGGTGTCGATGTCCTGCCCCCACGAGATGGTGGGCGCCTTGAGGCCGATGCCCAGGAAGGAGAGCGTCGCCTCGGCCGCGATGAACGAGCCGAGCGCGATGGTCAGTACCACGATCGCCGGGGCCAGCGAGTTCGGCAGGATGTGTCGCCACATGATCCGGCTGTTGCCGGCGCCGAGCATCCGGGCCGCCGCGACGTAGTCCTGCTCCTTCGCGGTGATCACCGACGACCGGACCACGCGGGCGGCGGTGGTCCAGCCGAGGAGGGCCAACACGAAGACGACAGCGCCGATGCGCGCCCACTGGCTGTCACTGGAGACCCGCTTGAGCAGCACGATCGCGGCCAGCAGCAGCGGGATGCCGAGCACCACGTCGATCACCCGGGAGAGCACCGCGTCGACCCAGCGGCCGAAGTAGCCGGCCAGCATGCCGACCACCAGCGCGATGATCCCGGTGCCGAGCGCGGCCAGGGCGCCGACCAGCAGCGACGCCCGGGTGCCGTAGACCGCCCGGGAGTACGTGTCGCAGCCCTGGAAGTCGTACCCGAAGATGGCCCCGCCGGACGGCCCGGCGTGCTGCCGGGAGAGCAGGCAGTCGTTCGGGCTGTTGGCGGTGAACACGCCGGGGAGCAGCGCCATCAGGGTGAAGATGACCACCAGCGCCAGCGAGATCCAGAAGATCGGGTTGCGGCGCAGGTCGCGCCAGGCGTCCCCGGCCAGGCTGCGGGGCTTGTTCGCGGCGCCGACCTGGTTGGGGGTTCCCGGCTCACCCGAGGGGCCCCGTCGCGCGGCCTGGTTCTCGGTGGCCGCCACGGTCTCAAAGTCGCTCATGCCGGCACCTCGCTGCGGTCACTCATAGCGGATCCTCGGGTCGAGTACGGCGTACAGGACGTCCACCACCAGGTTCGAGACCAGGTAGACCACGACGAGCACGCTGACGATGCCCACCACCAGGGGGCCGTCCTCGGTGCGGATGCCGCGGAAGAGGTTGAAGCCCACGCCGGGGATGTTGAAGACGCCCTCGGTGATGATCGCGCCGCTCATCAGGTTGCCCAGTTCCACACCGAGGAAGGTGACCACCGGGATCAGCGAGTTGCGCAGCACGTGGACGATGACGATGCGCCGCTTGACCAGGCCCTTGGACCGGGCGGTCCGGACGTAGTCGGCGCGCAGGTTCTCCGCCACCGAGGCCCGGGTGAGTCGCAGGGCGGTGGCCAGCGACAGGGAGCCGAGCACGATGCCCGGCAGCAGGAGCGCGTAGAACGTCGGGTCGGAGCCGGCGGTGGGTGGGAAGAGTTGCCACTTGACGCCCAGGAGGTACTGCGCCAGCGGGGCCAGCACGATGGTCGGGATGCCCAGCACCAGCAGGGTCAGCACGAGCGTCGAGTTGTCGAAGATGCTGGCCCGGCGGATGCCGGCGAGCACACCGGCGGTGACGCCGAAGATGATCGCCACTGCGAGCGCGATGAGCGCGAGCCGCACGGTGACCGGCCAGGCCTGCTGGAGGATGTCGCCGATGTTCCGACCGGTGAGTGACTCGCCCAGATTGCCCTGGAGCAGGTTCTTCACGTAGTCGAAGTAGCGGTAGAAGAAGCCGCCGACGCCGGTGGCGTCCAGGTGGTACTTCTCGGTCAGGTACGCCCGTTGCGCCGGCGTCACCGGGCGTTCGCCGGCGAGCGCCTGGATCGGGTCGCCCTGCCCGGCGAATGTCAGCGCGTAGACGATCAGGGTGGTCCCGAAGAAGGCCAGGACCATCTGCAGTAGGCGCCGCAGGATGTAGCGGAACATGCTTAGCAGTCTCTCCGGAAATGTGCGAAAGGGTCGCAGGACGGCATCTCTGGTCGTACCCGAAATGTCGGAGACGTGCCGTCCGGCCCGGGGGAGCCGGCACCACCGACGCCGGGTCCGCTGCTGCGGCCCGGCCCCGGTGGCGCGGATTGGGCCACCCGGGCTTCGTCGCCCGGGTGGCCCGCACCATGCTCAGCTCAGCTGGCTGCTTCGATCTTGACGAGGTTGACCCGCTGGAACAGGTCCATCTCGACGTTCTTGACCTTGGACGAGTGGCCGAACACGTTCTCGCCGAAGCGGAGCGGGATCACCGGCATGTCCTTGGCCAGGATGTCCTCCGCCTGCTGGTACTTGGCGATCGCCTCGTCCTGCGTCTTGGCGGCGGCACCCTCCTTGACCAGCTTGTCGAACTCCGGGTTGCTGTAGCCGTAGTAGTTCGACGAACCGTTGGTGCTGTACAGCGGGCCGAGGTAGTCCTCCATGGTGGGGTAGTCCATGACCCAACCCATCCGGAACGCACCCACCGGCGTCTTGTTCTCGACCTTGGTGAGCAGGTCGGCGAACTTCGGCTCGGCCGAACCCACCGCGTCCACGCCCAGGTTGGTCTTGAGCTGGTTGACGGTGGCGTCGACCCAGTCCTTGTGCCCGCCGTCGCCGTTGTACGAGATGACGATCTTCGACGGACCACCGGCGGCCTGGTAGAGCTTCTTGGCCTCGGTCGGGTTGAACTCGCCCGACTTACCCGTGGTGTCGTCCCGGTAGCCCGGCAGGACCGGCGAGACGAAGGAGCGCGCCGGCGTCTGCGAGCCCTTGAAGACCGACTTGGTGATCTCGTCACGGTCGATCGCCATCGAGATGGCCTTGCGGACGTCCGGGTTGCTGTAGTCCTTGTCGAACGTCGGGAACGCCAGGAACTGGAACGACGACATCGGGCTGGTCTTGTACCGGTCACCCAGGTCGCTCGGCGCGGTGCTCAGGCTCTCGGTCGGGATCGTGGGCAGCACGTCCAGGTTGTCCGCCAGGACGTCCGCGTAGGCCGCGGTGAGCTGCTGGTAGATCCGGAACTCGACGTTCTTCACCTTGGGCTTCTCACCCGGGAAGGCGTCGTAGCGCTCGACCTCGATCTTGCTGTCGTGCTGCCAGGTGCCCTTCATCTTGAAGGGGCCCTGCCCGATCGGCGCCTGCTCGTAGGAGTCCTTGAGCACGCCCGGGGCCGAGAACGCGGCGTCCGGCATCGGGAAGAACGCGTTGTAGCCCAGCGTGGTCTTGAAGTCGATGTACGGCTCGTTGAGCGTCACGGTGAAGGTGAGGTCGTCGACCTTCTTCAGCCCGGACATCTCCTTGGCCTTCGGCTCCTTGCCCTGCAGGTCCGCGTAACCAGCGATCTTCTCGAAGAACGGGTTGGTGTCCTGACCGTTGGGGCCGTACGCGCCGTAGTTCCAGGCGTTGATGTAGCTCTGGGCGGTGACCTTCTCGCCGTTGTGGAAGGTGTAGCCGTCCTTGAGCTTGATCGTCCAGACCTTGTTGTCGGTCGAGGTGACCGAGTCGGCCGCGACCTCGTACGGCTTGTTCTGGGCGTCGTAGTCGACGAGCGGGCTGAACAGGCCGGCGATGACCTGCGAACCCGACGTCTCGGTGGTGTTGGTGGGAACCAGGTGCTTCGGCTCGGCGATCTGGATGCTGACCACCGAACTGTCGCTGCCACCGGATCCACCGTCTCCGCCGCTGCCGCAGGCCGCGAGGCCCAGCGTCACCGCGAGCGGGAGGGCGGTCCAGGCGGCGAGTCTACGAACTCGCATTGAGCCTCCTCATCTCCTCACGCTGCGCAGTCAAGCCCGACGCTGGGTTACGCTGCGCAACAAGCGGTAACGGTAGGTCGGCGGCGAGCCTTCGGCAACGACGCGGTTGCGGGTGGGTAACGGTCCGGGCTCTCCCTCCTTGTCGAAGGCGGGTGAATCTGCTAGCCGAAACCGGGTTTACTGGCAATATCCTGCGGATATTCGGGCGGCTGGCGAGCTGATTGGGCTCGGTTGGGTTGGCTCGACACCTGCTGGGACGAAGGTCCGGTCTCCGTTTCGCCGGCCTGGTCTGTCTGGTTCGACAGTGATCGAACCCACAAATTGTGACCGAGAGTGACTAGCGACACGTCACACACCGTCACGCAGACGGTAGTCAGTTCGGCTCGGCCCGAACGTTGGGCAACCAGCACCTGGCAGTGGCGGCGGACCGCCCCGAGCTGAGGTCGTCTGAACCGCGGGTGCCGGTCGTGAGACGATCTGGTCGTGACGGCGACGCTTCTGGACGGCAAGGCAACCGCAGCGGAGATCAAGGACGAGCTGCGCATTCGGGTGAAGGCCCTCGCGGAACGCGGCATCACCCCGGGGCTCGGCACGGTCCTGGTCGGGGCGGACCCGGGCAGCCAGGCGTACGTCAACGGCAAGCACCGCGACTGCGCCGAGGTGGGCATCGCCTCGATCCGCCGCGAACTGCCGGCCGACGCCACCCAGCAGCAGGTCGACGACGTGCTGGCCGAGCTGAACGCCGACCCGGCGTGCCACGGCTACATCGTCCAGTTGCCGCTGCCGGCCCACCTCGACACCCAGCGGGTGCTGGAGTTGATCGACCCGGACAAGGACGCCGACGGCCTGCACCCGGTCAACCTGGGTCGGCTCGTGCTCGGCTACGACGGGCCGCTGCCGTGCACCCCGCGCGGCATCGTCGAGCTGCTCCGCCGACACGACGTGGCGCTGCGCGGTGCCACCGTCGCGGTGGTCGGCCGGGGCAACACCGTCGGGCGCCCACTCGGCCTGCTGCTCACCCGGCGCAGTGAAAACGCCACAGTCACCCTGTGCCACACCGGCACCCTCGACCTCGCCTCGCACACCCGCGCCGCCGACATCGTCATCGTCGCGGCCGGCGTACCGGGTCTGCTCACCGCCGACATGATCAACCCTGGCGCGGTGGTGGTGGATGTCGGCATCACCCGCGTGATCGGCGCGGACGGCAAGGGCCGCTACACCGGCGACGTGGACCCGGAGGTGGTCCAGACGGCCGGCGCGCTCGTCCCCATGCCCGGCGGCGTGGGCCCGATGACCCGGGCCATGCTGCTCACCAATGTCGTGGAGCGCGCCGAGCGCGGCTGACCCGCACGTCGGCGCACCGAACCAGGACGGCGGTGACGTTCGCCCCATCCCGGCGATGCCCGCCGCCCCTGGCCGGATCGGTGCCAGGATGACTGATACGGTCCGGAAAACCGACTGGTATCAGGGAGTGGGACGACCATGGGTAAGAAGGTCACTGTCGTCGGGGCTGGCTTCTACGGCTCCACCACCGCACAGCGCCTGGCCGAGTACGACGTCTTCGACACCGTAGTGATCACCGACATCGTGGAGGGCAAGCCCGCGGGCCTGGCACTCGACCTCAACCAGTCGCGGGCCATCGAGGGCTTCGAGACCAAGGTCGTCGGCGTGACGACCGGCCCCAACGGTGAGGGCTACGAGCAGATCGAGGGCTCCGACGTCGTCGTGATCACCGCTGGTCTGCCGCGCAAGCCCGGCATGAGCCGGATGGACCTGCTGGAGACCAACGCCAAGATCGTCCGCCAGGTCGCCGAGAACGTCGCCAAGTACGCCCCGAACGCCGTCGTCATCGTGGTCTCCAACCCGCTGGACGAGATGACCGCGCTGGCCCAGCTCGCCACCCAGTTCCCGAAGAACCGGGTGCTCGGCCAGGCCGGCATGCTGGACACCGCCCGGTTCAGCAACTTCGTCGCCGAGGCGCTGAACGTGCCGGTGGCGTCGGTACGCACGCTGACCCTGGGCTCGCACGGCGACACGATGGTCCCGGTGCCCTCGAAGAGCACCGTCAACGGCAAGCCGTTGCGTGACGTGATGCCGGCCGAGCAAATCGAGGAGCTGGTCGTCAAGACCCGCAACGGTGGCGCCGAGGTGGTCGCCCTGCTCAAGACCGGTTCGGCGTACTACGCCCCGTCCGCCGCCGCGGCCCGGATGGCGAAGGCCGTCGCCGAGGACTCCGGCGACGTCATGCCGGTCTGCGCCTGGGTCGACGGCGAGTACGGCATCTCCGGTGTCTACCTGGGTGTCGAGGCCGAGATCGGCGCTCAGGGCGTCAAGCGGGTCGTCGAGACCGACCTGGACGCCGACGAGCTGGCCAGCCTCAAGGAGGCCGCCGAGGCCGTCCGTGCCAAGCAGGCTGACATCTCCAGCATGTAGTTCCCCGAACCACCGAAAGGGCGCGCCGGCAGAGCCGACGCGCCCTTTCCCCGTCCCGTCCCGTCCCGTCCCGTCCCACCCCACCCCACCCCACCCCCGCC
>NZ_JNZS01000055.1 GCF_000718515.1 Micromonospora parva
TCACGGGTGTTCGCTTGTTCAGAGTTGCACAGTGGACGCGTAGCAGCTTAGTAGTCAAGTCCTCGGCCTATTAGTACCGGTCAACTGAACCCGTTACCGGGCTTACATTTCCGGCCTATCAACCCAGTCGTCTAGCTGGGGGCCTTACCCCACAAAGTGGGTGGGATACCTCATCTTGAAGCAGGCTTCCCGCTTAGATGCTTTCAGCGGTTATCCCTTCCGAACGTAGCTAACCAGCCGTGCCCTTGGCAGGACAACTGGCACACCAGAGGTTCGTCCGTCCCGGTCCTCTCGTACTAGGGACAGCCCTTCTCAAGTATCCTACGCGCACGGCGGATAGGGACCGAACTGTCTCACGACGTTCTAAACCCAGCTCGCGTACCGCTTTAATGGGCGAACAGCCCAACCCTTGGGACCTGCTACAGCCCCAGGATGCGACGAGCCGACATCGAGGTGCCAAACCATCCCGTCGATATGGACTCTTGGGGAAGATCAGCCTGTTATCCCCGGGGTACCTTTTATCCGTTGAGCGACACCGCTTCCACTCGCAAGTGCCGGATCACTAGTCCCGACTTTCGTCCCTGCTCGACCTGTCAGTCTCACAGTCAAGCTCCCTTGTGTACTTGCACTCAACACCTGATTGCCAACCAGGCTGAGGGAACCTTTGGGCGCCTCCGTTACCTTTTAGGAGGCAACCGCCCCAGTTAAACTACCCACCAGACACTGTCCCTGAACCGGATAACGGTCCGAAGTTAGATACCCAAATCAACCAGAGTGGTATTTCAAGATTGCCTCCACCCATACTGGCGTATGGACTTCACCGGCTCCCACCTATCCTACACAAGCTAATTCGAGTACCAATGTCAAGCTATAGTAAAGGTCCCGGGGTCTTTCCGTCCTGCCGCGCGTAACGAGCATCTTTACTCGTACTGCAATTTCGCCGGGCCTGTGGTTGAGACAGTGGGGAAGTCGTTACGCCATTCGTGCAGGTCGGAACTTACCCGACAAGGAATTTCGCTACCTTAGGATGGTTATAGTTACCACCGCCGTTTACTGGCGCTTAAGTTCTCCGCTTCGCCCCAAAGGAGCTAACAGGTCCCCTTAACGTTCCAGCACCGGGCAGGCGTCAGTCCATATACATCGAATTACTTCTTCGCATGGACCTGTGTTTTTAGTAAACAGTCGCTTCCCCCTGCTCTCTGCGGCCATACAACGCTCCACCCGCGCGGGGCTTCACGTCTCCGGCCCCCCTTCTCCCTAAGTTACGGGGGCAATTTGCCGAGTTCCTTAACCACAGTTCGCCCGATCGCCTCGGTATTCTCTACCTGACCACCTGTGTCGGTTTGGGGTACGGGCCGCTAAGAACTCGCTAGAGGCTTTTCTCGGCAGCATAGGATCACTGACTTCACCTGAATCGGCTCGGCATCACGTCTCAGCCTTCATGTGGTGCGGATTTGCCTACACCACGGCCTACACGCTTACCCCGGCACAACCACCGGCCGGGCTCAGCTACCTTCCTGCGTCACCCCATCGCTTGACTACTACCCATCAGGTTCCCACGCTCCCCACCCTCAACCCGAAGGTCTTGGATGGTTTGGGTGGTTAGCACAACGAGGTTCATCAGGGACGCTCTTTCGCGGGTACGGGAATATCAACCCGTTGTCCATCGACTACGCCTCTCGGCCTCGCCTTAGGTCCCGACTCACCCAGGGCGGATTAGCCTGGCCCTGGAACCCTTGGTCATCCGGCGGAAGGGTTTCTCACCCTTCTTTCGCTACTCATGCCTGCATTCTCACTCGTGCCGCGTCCACAACTGGGTCACCCCGCTGCTTCACTCGCGGCACGACGCTCCCCTACCCATCCACACACCTGCACAAGGAATCAAGTCCAAGCGAGGTTAAAATGTGAATGCCACAGCTTCGGCGGTGTGCTTGAGCCCCGCTACATTGTCGGCGCGGAACCACTTGACCAGTGAGCTATTACGCACTCTTTAAAGGGTGGCTGCTTCTAAGCCAACCTCCTGGTTGTCTATGCGACCCCACATCCTTTTCCACTTAGCACACGCTTAGGGGCCTTAGCTGGTGATCTGGGCTGTTTCCCTCTCGACTACGAAGCTTATCCCCCGCAGTCTCACTGCCGCGCTCTCACTTACCGGCATTCGGAGTTTGGCTGATTTCGGTAAGCTTGTGGGCCCCCTAGACCATCCAGTGCTCTACCTCCGGCAAGAAACACGCGACGCTGCACCTAAATGCATTTCGGGGAGAACCAGCTATCACGGAGTTTGATTGGCCTTTCACCCCTAACCACAGGTCATCCCCCAATTTTTCAACATTGGTGGGTTCGGCCCTCCACGCGGTCTTACCCGCGCTTCAGCCTGCCCATGGCTAGATCACTCCGCTTCGGGTCTAGGACACGCGACTGAATCGCCCTATTCAGACTCGCTTTCGCTACGGCTCCCCCACACGGGTTAACCTCGCCACATGCCACTAACTCGCAGGCTCATTCTTCAAAAGGCACGCCGTCACCCCGCAAGGCTCCGACGGATTGTAGGCGAACGGTTTCAGGTACTATTTCACTCCCCTCCCGGGGTACTTTTCACCATTCCCTCACGGTACTTGTCCGCTATCGGTCACCAGGAAGTATTTAGGCTTACCAGGTGGTCCTGGCAGATTCACGGCAGATTTCAGGGGTCCGCCGCTACTCGGGAACACCCACAGAAGGTCAGCAACTTTCACCTACCGGACTCTCACCGTCTACGGTCAGCCATTCCAGACTGTTCGACTAGCCACTAACTTTGTAACTTCTCGAACAAGTGTCAGCTTGTTCAGCAGGGTCCCACAACCCCGACCACGCAACCCCTGACAGGTATCACACGCAGCCGGTTTAGCCTCGATCCGCTTTCGCTCGCCACTACTCACGGAATCACTAAATTGTTTTCTCTTCCTACGGGTACTGAGATGTTTCACTTCCCCGCGTTCCCTCCACACACCCTATGTGTTCAGGTGTGGGTGACACCACATGACTGGTGCCAGGTTTCCCCATTCGGACACCCTGGGATCACAGCTTGGTTGACAGCTCCCCCAGGCCTATCGCGGCCTCCCACGTCCTTCATCGGCTCCTGGTGCCAAGGCATTCACCGTTCGCCCTTGACAACTTGACCACAAAGATGCTCGCGTCCACTGTGCAATTCTCAACAAACGACCAACCCACAACCCGATCCGCCCCACACCAAACCC
>NZ_JNZS01000057.1 GCF_000718515.1 Micromonospora parva
GGTGGGGTGGGGGTGGGGCGCGCTAGCACGGTGGGGCTAGGGGGTGGGGGTTTTCCACAGGGGGGAGGGTTGTCCACAGGCGGTCGTTGCGGGATCTCAGTGGGTCCGGGGTTGGTCAGCCTGCTCCCATGGTTACTCAGTTGTGGCGTACCGACGCACTGATGCGACAACTCACCGTTGGGCGGATCCGCAGTCGGCTCGACCGGGAGGAACTCCATCGCGTGCGCAGAGGGGTCTATGCCGACCGGCCCTGCAGCGACGATGACGAACTGCGCGCACTGATGCTCCGGCTGCCCGATGGGGCGATGTTGGCGAGACAGAGTGCCGCCCGCCGACACGGCTTCGGGGTGCTGCGTGATGATCTGATCCACATACAGCTGCCCGCCGATATGCCGAAGCCCCGACTGCCCGGAGTGGTCGTTCACCGAACGGTCCTACCCGCTCAACCGGTCTTCGTCGATGGTCTGCCCTGTGTGCCGGCGGCTCGCTGCGCAGTCGACCTGGCTCGCGCCGTTCGGCGGCTCGACGCACTCCCGGTGCTCGATGCTGCGCTCCGGTCGGGCTTGGTCACCCAGGATGAACTGCTGGCCGAGGTGGCAGCCCACAATGCGCTGCGTGGTGTTCGACAAGCCCGCCAACTCATACCGCTGGCGGACGGCAGGTCGGAGTGCCGCCAGGAAAGCCAGTTGCGGCTGATCCTGATCGATGGAGGGCTGCCTCCGCCGGAGCCGCAGATATGGGTGGCCGACGGCTATGGCATTCCTCTGTACCGGCTCGATCTGGGTTACCGCGAACGCCGAATCGGCATCGAGTACGACGGGCTGTCGCACCTGGGCCGTGACCGACTCAGGTACGACAGGGAGCGGATCAACTGGCTGGACGCGGCGGGTTGGCGGATGCGCTATTTCACCGACCGTGACATCTACCGCCGCCCCCAACACATAAAAGCCACAATCCAAACCGCCCTCTCCTAACCCCCGGCCCCACCCCACCCCCCGCTCGCCGATCTTGCACTTCCTGTCCCGACATATTGGCCATCGAGGACATTTCGGCAACACAAAATGCAAGATCGGCGAGGGGTGGGGGTGGGGTGGGGGTGGGGTGGGTGGGGCGTTACGGGGC
>NZ_JNZS01000058.1 GCF_000718515.1 Micromonospora parva
ACCCCCGACCACCCCACCCCCGACCACTCCGCCGCCGACGACCCCGCCGCCGAGCGAGGGTGCCTGCCGGGTCGGCTACACGGTCAACGCCTGGAACAACGGCCTCACCGCGAGTGTGGCCATCACCAACACCGGCACCACCGCCGTGAACGGCTGGGCGCTGACCTTCACCCTGCCCAGCGGGCAGCGCATCACCGGCGGCTGGAACGCCCAGTACGCGCCGACGAGCGGTGCGGTGACCGCCCGCAACGTCTCCTACAACGGCACCATCGCCCCGAACGCGTCGGTCGAGATCGGCTTCCAGGCCACGCATGAGGGCGGCACCGGCAAGCCCGCTTCGTTCGCACTCAACGGTGCCGCCTGTTCGGTGTCCTGATTTCCCCTTCCACCCCACCACCCGAGAAGGAGTCACACGATGAGAAATGCGAGATGGAAGGCGGCATCGAGAGCCGCCATCGCGCTGACCAGCGCGGGGGCCCTCGCCGCCGGTATGGCGCTGTTCATGACCGCGCCGGCAGCCGCCGGTACGACGCTGGGCGCGTCGGCTGCGGAGAAGGGGCGGTATTTCGGTACGGCGGTGGCGGCGAACAAGTTGTCTGATAGTGCGTACACGACGATTTTGAACCGTGAGTTCAATTCGGTGACGGTCTCGGGGTATGAGCGTGCGGGGTCACACGTTGGCGTGGCATTCGCAGCAGCCGGGTTGGATGCAGAGCATGAGTGGTAGTGCCCTGCGGCAGGCGATGCTCAATCATGTGACGCAGGTGGCCACGCACTTCCGGGGTCAGGTGGTGGCGTGGGATGTGGTGAACGAGGCGTTCGCGGATGGTAGTTCGGGTGCGCGTCGTGACTCGAATTTGCAGCGGACGGGCAATGACTGGATCGAGGCGGCGTTCCGGGCGGCGGACGCGGCGGATCCGAACGCGAAGTTGTGCTACAACGACTACAACACCGACAACTGGACG
>NZ_JNZS01000059.1 GCF_000718515.1 Micromonospora parva
CCCCCGCGTTCAGTGCTCGTGCGGAAACACCCCCGATGCAGAGGAGCACGCCATCATGCGTACCGATCTGATCCGTAAGACCGCCCTGACCGCCGCCGGCCTCGCCTTCACCGGCGGCGCCATCGCCGGCCCCGTCACCACCGCCTTCGCCGCCCCGAACACCAGCAAGCCCGCGTCGCAGACCCAGACCGACCGCAAGGGCCACGGCGAGCGTCAGCTCGGCGTGCGCTACGAGGCCCAGCCGAACTTCTACTACTGCGGCCCCGCCGCCGCCCGTAACGCCCTGTCCGTGCAGGGCAAGGACATCGCACCACCGAGGCCGGCACCAACTCCATCAACGACATCACCCCGGTGTTGAACAAGGAGACCGGTAAGAACGACGCCTACCGGTCGGTGGAGATCAGCACGCCGGCCGCGGATGACAAGCAGACCGACAAGCTGCGCGCCGACGTTGTGAAGACCGTCGACGACGGCCGGGCCGTGGTCGCGAACATCGCCGGCACCACCACCGACACCGACGGTGGTATCCACTCCTTCGAGGGCGGGCACTACATCAGCGTCGTCGGCTACCGCGATGGCGGGAACGTG
>NZ_JNZS01000060.1 GCF_000718515.1 Micromonospora parva
GTCCGTCATGTCGGGGCATCCCGGCGAGCACCGGTGTCCGGTTTGGGTGGGGGTGTCGGGTGGTCGGGGCCACCCCGACGGCGGAATCGGGGGCCGGGCCGGGTCGTTATACCTGGCAGACCACCGCGCCCCCGGCCCGGTGGAGAGCAGCCGCCGGGAACACCCGCCCGGCCGCCCCGGTTACATCCCCCGCACGGCCAAGCACCACCGGCCAGCTCCGGGCACGCCGAACCAGCCAGCCCCCGAGCATCACAACAGGGCCGATGGGCAGGCGGAATGACCCGCCACCGCGAACCGTTACACCCTGTCCCGACGCCGACCCCAGCGGGTCGCCGGGCCCCCACGAACCTCCCCGCACCGCCACGCACCCCCGCGTTCAGTGCCTGTGCGGTTTCCCCCGATGCAGAGGAGCACGCCATCATGCGTACCGATCTGATCCGTAAGACCGCCCTGACCGCTGCCGGTCTCGCCTT
>NZ_JNZS01000061.1 GCF_000718515.1 Micromonospora parva
GCTCGGTGGGGGGGGCCCCCCAGGCAGTCGAGCAGCGCCGCGACCTCCTGTCCCGGCTGCTCGCGCTCGGCCTCGGCCTGACGGGCCATCGCCCGCTGCATCGTCTGCGGCAACTCGATGTCCTTGAGTTCTACGAGCAGTACGAGGACTCCCCATTGCTGGGTGGTGCGGTCGAGTATCTGCTTGATCGACTCGTTGATCGTCTCGGTGTCGGTGAGCACCTGGTCCAGCAGGGAACGTCCGACGACGTTACGGACCGTCGTCTGGGCGATCTGACTGATCGCGGTCTGCACGTCCTCGATCTCCACGATCGACTTCACCGGGTCGACCCGGCGGAAGTAGGCCACCGCGGCGACGCCGATGGACACGTTGTCCCGGGTGATGATCTGCTGCGACGGGACGGGCATGGTCACGGTGCGCAGACTCACCTTCCGCATCCGATCCACCAGCGGGATCATGAACCGCAGCCCGCG
>NZ_JNZS01000062.1 GCF_000718515.1 Micromonospora parva
TGATGGAGGTGCAGGGCGCCTCGACCGCCGACGGCGGAAACATCGTGCAGTACGACGACTGGAACGGCACCAACCAGCAGTGGCAGTTCGTCCGCGTCGGCGGTGGGACCGACCCCACCACGCCGCCGCCGACCGGCACCTGTGACCTGCCCTCGTCGTACCGGTGGTCGTCGACGGGTGCGTTGGCGCAGCCGAGGTCGGGTTGGGTGTCGTTGAAGGACTTCACCGTCGCGCCGTACAACGGTCAGCAGCTGGTCTACGCCACCACCCACGATTTCGGGAGCAGCTGGGGTTCGATGAACTTCGGCCTGTTCTCGAATTACTCGCAGATGGGTTCGGCGAGTCAGAACGCGATGAACTCGGGGACGGTGGCGCCGTCGTTGTTCTACTTCGCGCCGCGCAACATCTGGGTGTTGGCGTATCAGTGGGGTGGGCCGGCGTTCTCGTACCGGACGTCGTCGGA
>NZ_JNZS01000063.1 GCF_000718515.1 Micromonospora parva
GCGGGATCCGAGGTCCGGCAGGGTGGAATGCCCGCCGCCACCCGGTCGTTATGGTCCCCACGATCGACCGCAGGCACCGCCGTGATGGGGGTGCCGACAGGTTGGGCCACCGGGGAATGACCCCGGCCCCCCGGTCGTTATGGTCCCCACGATCGACCGCAGGCATCGCCTCCCCGTGGGTGCCGACGGGATGGGCCACCCCCGGAATGACCCCGGCCCCCCGGTCGTTACACCTGGACCCCGGCGCCACGAGCCCCGCGCCCGTGAAGTCGCCGACCGACGCCCCTAAAGGCGTCACCCCCCAGACTTTCCCCGTTTGTTTGTGCAGCGCCGGACGAGGTGCTCACACCCCGCCGCCGTTCCCCCCTTTGGCGGTTCGGGTGTTCCTACCCCCGAAGGAGCTACCCCCA
>NZ_JNZS01000064.1 GCF_000718515.1 Micromonospora parva
TCCGACGAAAGTCGGTAAGGAGCCCGCGACCTACGAATGTTGGGTCGGGGTGCTCGAATGGCGGAGACACTGGCAAGTTTTCCCTCGGCAACGGCCGGGATCACCTAGTACAGCCACGCTTTCGGGTGTGGTGGGAACGGATCGGTTCTGGTGCGGCTGAGGAAGAATGTAAGCACCCTGTTGGGTCCTGAAAGAACAACCGTTGGTTGTTGTTTCAGAGACGTGGCCGGCCTCCTGTGTGGGGGCTGGCAGTCTGCCAGGCATGGCCTGGCCCCGCATACCGCCAACGGATTGTTGGGTTTGGTGTGGGGCGGATCGGGTTGTGGGTTGGTCGTTTGTTGAGAATTGCACAGTGGACGCGAGCATCTTTGTGGTCAAGTTGTCAAGGGCGAACG
>NZ_JNZS01000065.1 GCF_000718515.1 Micromonospora parva
CGTTCGCCCTTGACAACTTGACCACAAAGATGCTCGCGTCCACTGTGCAATTCTCAACAAACGACCAACCCACAACCCGATCCGCCCCACACCAAACCCGATCCTCAGGACCAGCGGTATGCGGGGCCAGGCCATGCCTGGCAACCTCACGAACCCACAGGCTCGCTACGGCTCCGAAAGAAACAACCACCGGTTGTTCTTTCAGGACCCAACAGGGTGCTTACATTCTTCCTCAGCCGCACCAGGGACTTCGTTCCCACCACCCAAGAGTGGCTGTACTAGAAGGAACCCGGCCGTTGCCGAGGGAAAACTTGCCAGTGTCTCCGCCATTCGAGCACCCCGACCCAACATTCGTAGGTCGCGGGCTCCTTACCGACTTTCGTCGGA
>NZ_JNZS01000066.1 GCF_000718515.1 Micromonospora parva
GGGTCGTTATACCTGGCAGACCACCGCACCCCCCCGGACCGGTGGAGGGCAGCCGCCGGGAACACCCGCCCGGCCGCCCCGGTTACACCCCCCGCACGGCCAAGCACCACCGGCCAGCTCCGGGCACGCCGAACCAGCCAGTCCCCGAGCACCACAACAGGGCCGACGGGCCGGCGGAATGACCCGCCACCGCGAACCGTTACACCCTGTCCCGACGCCGACCCAGCGGGTCGCCGGGCCCCCACGAACCTCCCCGCACCGCCACGCACCCCCGCGTTCAGTGCTCGTGCGGAAACACCCCCGATGCAGAGGAGCACGCCATCATGCGTACCGATCTGATCCGTAAGACCGCCCTGACCGCCGCCGG
>NZ_JNZS01000067.1 GCF_000718515.1 Micromonospora parva
GACTCGCTGGGCCTGTTCCAGCAGCGCCCGAGCTCGGGTTGGGGTACCCCGGAGCAGATCACCGACCCCGAGTACTCCACGACCGCGTTCCTCAAGGGCCTCAAGCAGGTCGACGGGTGGCAGGACATGCCCCTGACCGACGCCGCGCAGACCGTGCAGGTCTCGGCGTACCCGGACGCCTACGCCCAGTGGGAGCAGCAGGCCACCGACCTCGTCGCCCAGCACTGGAACAGCTGACCCGCACCACCGCGCCACCGCACGGTAGAACCGTGAGAACACCGACCGCTGGCCGGCACCCGCAACCCGGGGTGCCGGCCAGCGGCGTTTGCGTTGCCGCCGGCCCGCCGGGACGCCCGCCCCTGGGACGCCGACCACCGACCGCCGCAGCGGGCCGCAACGGGAGATGCCGCGCTGAAGGGCTCCTCGGCGGAGGCGGATGGCGTCATCAAGCGGCGTGCGTTTTCCAGATCTTGGACAGTTTCCGTTAGCACAGAACGGAAACTGTCCAAGATCT
>NZ_JNZS01000068.1 GCF_000718515.1 Micromonospora parva
GACGGTGGCGCCGTCGTTGTTCTACTTCGCGCCGCGCAACATCTGGGTGTTGGCGTATCAGTGGGGTGGGCCGGCGTTCTCGTACCGGACGTCGTCGGATCCGACGAACCCGAATGGGTGGTCGTCGCCGCAGACGTTGTTCAGTGGGAGCATCACTGGTTCGGGTACGGGTCCGATTGATCAGGCGGTGATCGGTGACAGCCAGAACATGTACCTGTTCTTCGCCGGTGACAACGGGAAGATCTACCGGGCGAGTATGCCGATCGGGAACTTCCCGGGCAGTTTCGGGTCGAACTACACGACGATCATGAGTGACACGACGAACAACCTGTTCGAGGCGGTGCAGGT
>NZ_JNZS01000069.1 GCF_000718515.1 Micromonospora parva
GCCCTTGAGGAACGCGGTCGTGGAGTACTCGGGGTCGGTGATCTGCTCCGGGGTACCCCAACCCGAGCTCGGGCGCTGCTGGAACAGGCCCAGCGAGTCGTGATCGTTCATATCGCCCAGGTGGCCCAGGTTTTCCAGCTTGGACTCCTGCAGGCTCGTCGCGATCGAGATGACCGCGGCGCGCTCAGGCAGGCCGGCCTTCTTCGTCGCGGCGATGATCGCCTTGACGTTGGCCGTCTGCTCGTCGTTGAGGGTGATGTGCGACTGCTCGCCCTGCGGCTTCGCCGCCTGCACCGCCACCGCTGCGGCGGCGGGCTTGGCGTCCACTACCGGGTGCAACGGACAGCATGCTCTTACGGAAGATCGTGTTCATGGGGGTAG
>NZ_JNZS01000070.1 GCF_000718515.1 Micromonospora parva
GTGCTGGGCTATCTCGCGAAGTTCACCGAAATGACCGACGGTTCGGTCCCCTTCGAGCCCGATTCCATCATCCCCCGCGAAGACCGCACCGTGGTGACGGTCCGCGTCCAAGGGGAGCGCGCCGGCCGGCAGTTGGACGACCGCGGTGTCCACGTGTTCCGCATCACCGACGGAAAGATCAGCGAGCGCTGGAGCTACCCGCAGGACCTTTACAACATCGACGCGTTCTTCGAGTAAACAGGATGCGCCATTCCCACTCCATCTCGGTGACCATTCGGCGCTGATACCGGCTATCGGTCGATCACAGCAGGCCCTACCGCCAGTCGGCTGTTTTCCGCACAATCCG
>NZ_JNZS01000071.1 GCF_000718515.1 Micromonospora parva
GTCATAAGGCGAGAGCCCGGCAGGTCACGGGATGCCTGCCCAAACGCATGAAGATCGCAATTTAGCCGCATGCCGTCCTCGCTGCGGCGGGCACTCGGCCGTCCTCTACGAGGAGGGTACGGCGAAGCGCGCTCATAAACGGCGAATTACCGAGATACTTAAAAACTCGTAATATCCGGATAAACGAGGAGAGGTCATGCCCGGCGGGAATCCCGGCCGTGCGACGGCGTGCGGAGGACGGTCCCGCCGGATCCCCCGCACGCCGCGCACACCAGTCCCACCCTGGTCGAACGCGCAGGTGGCAGGGCGGGCCCACCGGTCAGTCGAAGAT
>NZ_JNZS01000072.1 GCF_000718515.1 Micromonospora parva
GCTCACCAAGGCCAACGGGGCGATATCCGGAGCTTCTCAGCTTTCCACGATAATAGGTCCAGGGGCGCTTGGCATCCTTGTCCAGTTCCTCGCCCTTCCCCTCATCCTGATCATCGATGCGGTGACTTATCTTCTCTCAATCACCTTGATGCTCGTCCTACGCAAGATCAAGACATTCAGCAGGCCTCCCGGCGAAGCACCGAGAGCACCACGGACAGGGATTCGAGGCTTCCTGAACGCCTTCCGGAAGGGCATTCGGTTTTACATGTCATGGGGCGCCGTCATCAGTTTTCTAAACGGCGCGATCATCGCCTGGCTGCCAATATATG
>NZ_JNZS01000073.1 GCF_000718515.1 Micromonospora parva
GGTCGTCGAGTACTCGGGGTCGGTGATCTGCTCCGGCGTACCCCAACCACTGGACGGGCGCTGCTGGAACAGGCCCAGCGAGTCATGATCGTTCATATCACCCAGGTGACCCAGGTTCTCCAGCTTCGACTCCTGCAGGCTCGTCGCGATCGAGATCACCGCGGCCCGTTCGGGCAGGCCGGCCTTCTTCGTCGCGGCGATGATCGCCTTGACGTTGGCGCTCTGCTCGTCGTTGAGGGTGATGTGCGACTGCTCGCCCTGCGGCTTCGCCGCCTGCACCGCCACCGCTGCGGCGGCGGGCTTGGCGTCCACTACCGGGT
>NZ_JNZS01000074.1 GCF_000718515.1 Micromonospora parva
ATCCTCCCCGCCGTCCTCAACGGCGCCGGCCAACCACTCGACCTCGGCCGACAACGCCGCCTCATCACCGGGCCCCTCCGACGCGCCCTGGTGCTGCGCGACCGCGGCTGCGCCTTCCCCGGCTGCGACCGACCACCGCGCTGGTGCGACGCCCACCACATCCACCACTGGGCCAACGGCGGCACCACCAATCTCGACAACGCCGTCCTGCTCTGCGGCCACCACCACCGACACCT
>NZ_JNZS01000075.1 GCF_000718515.1 Micromonospora parva
GGCGAGTATGCCGATCGGGAACTTCCCGGGCAGTTTCGGGTCGAACTACACGACGATCATGAGTGACACGACGAACAACCTGTTCGAGGCGGTGCAGGTCTACAAGCTGCAGGGCCTGAACAAGTACCTGATGATCGTGGAGGCGATCGGGTCGCAGGGTCGCTACTTCCGGTCGTTCACCGCCACCAGCCTGGGTGGTTCGTGGACGCCGCAGGCCACCAGTGAGA
>NZ_JNZS01000076.1 GCF_000718515.1 Micromonospora parva
TCTCACTGGTGGCCTGCGGCGTCCACGAACCACCCAGGCTGGTGGCGGTGAACGACCGGAAGTAGCGACCCTGCGACCCGATCGCCTCCACGATCATCAAGTACTTGTTCAGGCCCTGCAGCTTGTACACCTGCACCGCCTCGAACAGGTTGTTCGTCGTGTCACTCATGATCGTCGTGTAGTTCGACCCGAAACTGCCCGGGAAGTTCCCGATCGGCATACTCGCC
>NZ_JNZS01000077.1 GCF_000718515.1 Micromonospora parva
GCTCGAGTACCCCGAAGGGCCTTTCCGCTCGACTTGCATGTGTTAAGCACGCCGCCAGCGTTCGTCCTGAGCCAGGATCAAACTCTCCAACAAAAAATTGGAAAACAATCCTGACAACAAACAAATTGTTGCCAAAGGAATCCCAACCAGCCAAACCAAAAGGCCTGACCAGTCCGGGGTATAAATCATAATTGGCACTGGCTTTACAAGCACCCTGTTGAGTTC
>NZ_JNZS01000078.1 GCF_000718515.1 Micromonospora parva
CGGTTCGGGTGTTCCTACCCCCGAAGGAGCTACCCCCATGAACACGATCTTCCGTAAGAGCATGCTGTCCGTTGCTGGTCTCGCGTTCGCCGGTGGTGTGTTCGCCGGCCCGATCGCCGCCCACGCCAACCCGGTAGTGGACGCCAAGCCCGCCGCCGCAGCGGTGGCGGTGCAGGCGGCGAAGCCGCAGGGCGAGCAGTCGCACATCACCCTCAACGACG
>NZ_JNZS01000079.1 GCF_000718515.1 Micromonospora parva
TACCGTGCGGTGGTGCGGGTGTGCTGGTGGTCAGCTGTTCCAGTGCTGGGCGACGAGGTCGGTGGCCTGCTGCTCCCACTGGGCGTAGGCGTCCGGGTAGGCCGAGACCTGCACGGTCTGCGCGGCCACGGTCAGCGGCATGTCCTGCCACCCGTCAACCTGCTTCAGACCCTTCAGGAACGCGGTCGTCGAGTACTCGGGGTCGGTGATCTGCTCCGG
>NZ_JNZS01000080.1 GCF_000718515.1 Micromonospora parva
CGTGGCCGCGATGATCGCCTTGACGTTGGCCGTCTGCTCGTCGTTGAGGGTGATGTGCGACTGGTCGCCCTGCGGCTTCGGCGCCTGCACCGCCACCGCTGCGGGCTTGGCGTCCACTACCGGGTTGGCGTGGGCGGCGATCGGGCCGGCGAAGACACCACCGGCGAACGCGAGACCAGCAACGGACAGCATGCTCTTACGGAAGATCGTGTTCATGG
>NZ_JNZS01000081.1 GCF_000718515.1 Micromonospora parva
CCTGTCCGTGCAGGGCAAGGACATCAGCGTCGACGCCATGGCCAAGGAAATGGGCACCACCGAAGCCGGCACCAACTCCATCAACGACATCACCCCCGTGCTGAACAAGGAGACCGGTAAGAACGACGCCTACCACAGTGTCGAGATCTCCAGCCCGGACGCGGATGACAAGCAGACCGACAAGCTGCGCGCCGACGTTGTGAAGACCGTCGACGAC
>NZ_JNZS01000082.1 GCF_000718515.1 Micromonospora parva
CCTGTCCGTGCAGGGCAAGGACATCAGCGTCGACGCCATGGCCAAGGAAATGGGCACCACCGAAGCCGGCACCAACTCCATCAACGACATCACCCCCGTCCTGAACAAGGAGACCGGCAAGAACGACGCCTACCACAGTGTCGAGATCTCCAGCCCGGACGCGGATGACAAGCAGACCGACAAGCTGCGCGCCGACGTTGTGAAGACCGTCGACGAC
>NZ_JNZS01000083.1 GCF_000718515.1 Micromonospora parva
GAGTCGGCCAACCGGAACTGCTGGTTGGTGCTGTTGTTGTCGCTCCACTGCACGATTGCGCCGCCGTTGGCGGTCGAGAAGCCCGAGACGTCCAACACCTTGTTGGACAGCCGCGACTTCACCCGGTAGTAGCCTCCACCGGAGTCGACGAACTGCCACTGCTGCTGGTTACCGTTGTTGCGGGTCCACTGCGTGATCCGCGCGCCGTCGTT
>NZ_JNZS01000084.1 GCF_000718515.1 Micromonospora parva
CCATGAACACGATCTTCCGTAAGAGCATGCTGTCCGTTGCTGGTCTCGCGTTCGCCGGTGGTGTCTTCGCCGGCCCGATCGCCGCCCACGCCAACCCGGCCGTGGACGCCAAGCCCGCCGCGGTGGCGGTGCAGGCGCCGAAGCCGCAGGGCGACCAGTCGCACATCACCCTCAACGACGAGCAGACGGCCAACGTCAAGGCGATCATCGC
>NZ_JNZS01000085.1 GCF_000718515.1 Micromonospora parva
GATGTCCTTGCCCTGCACGGACAGGGCGTTACGGGCGGCGGCGGGGCCGCAGTAGTAGAAGTTCGGCTGGGCCTCGTAGCGCACGCCGAGCTGACGCTCACCGGCGGGCTGGCGGTCGGTCTGGGTCTGCGACGCCGGCTTGCTGGTGTTCGGGGCGGCGAAGGCGGTGGTGACGGGGCCGGCGATGGCGCCGCCGGTGAAGGCGAGACC
>NZ_JNZS01000086.1 GCF_000718515.1 Micromonospora parva
GGTGTTGGACGTCTCGGGCTTCTCGACCGCCAACGGCGGCGCAATCGTGCAGTGGAGCGACAACAACAGCACCAACCAGCAGTTCCGGTTGGCCGACTCGGACAGCGGTTACGTCCGGTTGATCAATCGGAACAGCAACAAGGTGATGGAGGTGCAGGGCGCCTCGACCGCCGACGGCGGAAACATCGTGCAGTACGACGACT
>NZ_JNZS01000087.1 GCF_000718515.1 Micromonospora parva
GGTGTTGGACGTCTCGGGCTTCTCGACCGCCAACGGCGGCGCAATCGTGCAGTGGAGCGACAACAACAGCACCAACCAGCAGTTCCGGTTGGCCGACTCCGACGGCGGTTACGTCCGGTTGATCAATCGGAACAGCAACAAGGTGATGGAGGTGCAGGGCGCCTCGACCGCCGACGGCGGAAACATCGTGCAGTACGACGACT
>NZ_JNZS01000088.1 GCF_000718515.1 Micromonospora parva
CGGTAACGGGTTCAGTTGACCGGTACTAATAGGCCGAGGACTTGACTACTAAGCTGCTACGCGTCCACTGTGCAACTCTGAACAAGCGAACACCCGTGAAATCGTGCCGGGGTTGTTTGATATGTTCATAGAGTTACGGCGGTCATGGCGGAGGGGAAACGCCCGGTTACATTCCGAACCCGGAAGCTAAGCCCTCCAGCGC